>JAKQKX010000065.1 GCA_029560465.1 Candidatus Omnitrophota bacterium | reverse complement strand
GGGTTCGGGCAACAACGGTGCAAGCCTTGCCCAGTGTTCGTCCGTCAACTTCCAGCGTGTTTTAGCCATAAGGAATTCTCCTTTCCCATGGCTATTCTCGCATAACTATTTACATCAGAATATGTTAAACAGCATAATTTTTAGGTTTTGAAATGGCTTCTAGAGAAAAGGAGGAGGGAGCAATGAAATATTTTATGATTTTATTATCCGTAATATTGTTAACCGGGGCAAAGGGGGTGCCGCCGGCCGCGGCGGAGCAATACGCGATCAAACAGATGACACCCGAAGTGCAGGCGGCTTTGGACGGCAGGCGGAGCCGGTATGTGCAACTGACCGATTTGAAAAGAGAAGGGTTGGTCGGGGAGAACAACCGCGGGTATGTGGAGGCTTTTAGCGACAGGGAGGATGTCCAGGGGATCGTCGCGGATGAAAACCATGACCGCAAGATTATTTATACGACGATCGCCCAGCAGAACGGACTGACGGGCGCGTTAGCCACGATTGAGAGGGTTTTCGCTCAGGAACAGCGTGACCGGGCCCAGCCCGGCTTTAAAATTCAGAATGGGGACGGTTCCTGGATCACAAAGTAATCGGGATTTTATGACACGCGGCTTGGGATGAAGAAATTACGGATAATTTTGGTTCATGCTGGACGCCGGGCGCAGGTTGCACAGTCCCTGTCTCCCCCCTTGGGGATTATGTCTTTGGGGGCGTATCTTCGGGCCACGTTTAACGCCGAAGTGAGGATTATGGATCAGCTGTTGGATAATTCGTTCAACCAGCAGCTGGTTAAGAAAATCGTTGATTTTAACCCGGATGTCGTGGGCTTGAGCGCCATGGTCCCGACCGCCCATAATCTCCCGGACCTCACCCGGATGATCCATGCCGCTTTGCCGCAATCCTTGGTACTGCTTGGCGGTGGGTATGTGTCCTCTTTCGCGCAAGAGGCATTGCGTGAAACAACAGCCCACGCGGCGGTTCCCGGGGAAGGGGAACGGCCTTTTGAGGAGATCCTCCGGAGCCGTTTTGACGGTGATGGGGATTTGGCTTCTATCCCGGGGATCTTCTGGCGGGACAGGCATGGAGACATCGTCTCGAATCCCGGGGAGCGGCTTTATATTGAGGACTTGGACGCGCTTCCTTTCCCGGCTTATGATTTGATTGACTTGCCCGCTTACTGGAAATATCCTTCCTTTTCGTCCATTATTAAAAAACGGTACGCGTCTCTGTTCAGCAGCCGGGGGTGCCCTTACAATTGCGTTTATTGTCACCGTATTTTTGGTCAGAAGTTCCGTTTTCATTCAGCCGGCCGGATTATCGAAGAGATAGAATATCTTCAAAAATTTTACAATGTTAATGATATTGAATTTTTGGATGATATTTTTAACCTGAATCACACCCGGATTTTTGAGTTTTGTGATCTTTTAAAAAAGAAGGGGATGCGCCTGAAACTTTCATTCCCTAACGGCGTCCGCACTGATATTTTAACCGAACACGAATTGCGGGCTTTGCGGGATGCGGGGTTATATTTCTGCAGCTTTGCCCTGGAAAGCGGCTCGCCGCGGATACAAAAGTTGATCGGAAGGAACCTGGATATTGAGAAATTCCTTGAGAACGTTGAGTTGGCCGTTTCCCGCGGGATCTTCTGCAACGGGTATTCCATGCTGGGGTTTCCAACGGAAACCGAGGCCGAGATGAAGCAGACCATTGACGTGGTCTGCCGCTCCCGCCTGCACACCGCGTCTTTTTTCACCGTAACGCCGTTTCCCAACACGGAAGTTTATCGTCACGTTATGCGCGCCACGCCGGAAAAACTTTCGGATATCCGTTATGATGACATGGAGTATGCGACGATCCGCTGCAATATTTCAACTGTTCCGGATGATGTCTTGTTCGCATGCCAGCGCCAGGCACACAGCCGGTTTTACCTGGACCCTCACCGGGTATGCCGTATTCTTAAGGATTACCCCGCTCCCGGGACTTTGCCGTTTATGGTGCCGTTATTGTGGATCCGTTTGACCAAGGGATTGTTTATGGCGCAATCCGCCTGAGTTTTCTCCGGGCGAAAATTCCTCTGGGGGGCGGGAATTTATTCAAGGTGACAGGCCGAGTTGTTATCGCTGATACACCCTCGAAAATCGTCGGCTTCCACCCGGATAACCCGTAAACTTTCCCCTTCATTCCAGGTTCGGTACTGGCGTTGGCAGATGATGCACAGACTGGACCCGTCAATGGAGAGTTCGAAATGGACAGACAATGCGTGTGATGCGCTCCGGGTTTCAAGGAAATAGGAAATCCGGGCCATCATTTTCGTGGCATCCCGGGGCCAGGCCTGTTTAGCGTAATATTCATGGACCCCGTCTAAGCAGATATTCGGGTCATGGTTCATCTGGAGTGATTCCAGGATAGCGAGCCCGTGTTTTTTCCAGGCCTGAAGGAATTTCCCCTTGGCATCGGCTTTCCTGAAATATCCCGGGAGGTCCAGTTTTCCGCAATGAAGGTTGAAGAAATTTTTCATGCTTTCGATGTCCCCCCTAAAATTTCTATTGCGATAATCTTTGTCTTTGGAAATAATCAATGATACCATATTACTGCGTTTCGTTGGAGGCAATTTATTACATGTCCGCCACAGTTTGTCATGGGATATAAAAAAGGGAGGTTATGATGTGTGAACAGCAGATGTCCGGAGCGCAGAAAGATAAGGATGTGAAGCTGGCCCGGACCCGTTTCCCGAAATTAAAATTTACGGTTTTAAAGAACGATGAGGGGTTTTGTTATCATCATTATAAAGTTGGGGAGGAGTTTATCCTGGATGACTTCACCCACGCGCCCGAGCATTTTTGCCTGGCGATCACGCACGCGGCGTTCCCATGCATGCACGCCCTGACCTTCGGCGGCCGGTTTCCTTTTATGGAAAACACGGCGTCCCTGTGCATGACCTGCCCGGATGGCGGTAAGATGGCGTTCAAGGTTGAATTGCTTGATGAAAACGGCCAGGTCGTTGTGGAGCCGCAAAAGGAGAAGCCCAAGGGGCCGAATCCGAAAAATATGATTATTGAAGTGGAATACAGCGATAACACGTGCTCCTACGGCTATAAGGTCGGTGATAAATGGGAGGTCAAGGGACTGAAAACGCCCCTTGGAATGTGCGGGGCGGCGTATCATTTGTTGTTCCCGGTTTTGTTTGAAATGAATTTTGGGGCGAAATTTAATTTTGAAAAGAATCCGGATTGCAAAACCGGGATCACTTGCCCGGACGGAGGGAAAGTGAAATTTAAAGTAACACGGATGGATGATAAGGAGCAAGAAAGTTGAGGAGCCCGGCAGACAGGACGGGTGCGGCACAAGGCGGTCCACGACAAGGAGGAGCCCATGGATGTGTTTAAGTTAAGAAAAGCGCTGTTAATCTCTCGGGGATGTGAAATTTTATATCCCATTGTGGCCCTGGGCGGGATTATCGCGCTGGTCGTATTCGCGGATTTTTCGTTTACGGATCAGGCCCCGCTTATTATCCTCGGTCTGCTGGGATGGCTGGGTTATGAGATATTGCGTTTTGTCAAAGCCTTTAAGTTTCATGTGACCCTTCACCCGGAAGGCGTGCAGATCCAGAACAATCCTTTGGTGCCGTGGAACAATATTCAGAAGGCCAGGCTCAACGGGTTGCGTTTTGGCATGGACCCGGTGATTATCCTTCACACGGTGGATGGGACACAGTTGAAGATCCCGGCGGCTATTGAGGGATTGCCGTATATCAGTGCTGCGGTTGAAAAGAATGTCCATAATGTTGAAAAGGAGGCGAATTGATTTGGATGATTTTTTAGGGATTATGGCCGTGCAGGCCGTCCTTGTCGCCATTGGGGCGGTGATCGGGTTGATTGGCTATGGCTGCCGCATCTGGATGGATAGAAAGAATATGCCGGATGACACGACCCGGGAGGCGGTCATTGAAGAGATCCACCAGATGAGCTGTCAGGGTTCAGATTATAATGCAAAGTTGGCGTTCATTCGAAAGAAAGGGTTCCGTCGCAATGTGGCGGACCAGCTGCTGGCTGAGGAAATGCGCCGCAACGCAGGCCGCTGATAGCCGCTTGGACCCGCCGCGTCGGATGTTTAATTTAATAATAACTTTTATTTTTATGTGAGATTGTTAGGTCAAGCCGTATGCCGCATTTCCAGAAACCTGTTTTGAAATCACAGCCGCATTCGGTGACTCCGGAAAAAACCCGGCATCACGCTGAGATTTTGTCAAATCGCGTACTGAAACGTTATAACCATATGCGAAAGCGGTTCGCCCGGCAAAACATCGAATGTTTCCGGTTGTATGACTGGGACATCCCCGAAGTCCGGGCGGTGGTTGATTGGTACGCCGGACATTTGGTCGTCGGGGAATACGTCCGCTGGCAGACCGGCCCGCAATGGCTTCCCCAAATGGCTGCGGCCGTGGCCGCGGTTTTGGGTATCCCTTCGGAAAATTTGCATGTGAAACGCCGGATCACCGGCACGGCAGAAGGGCGGCCCCGGTATCGTCCCATGGCCCAGAGAGGGCGCGTATTTAAGGTGAGGGAAAGGGATCTTCAGTTTCTCGTGGATTTGGATGGGGCCCTGGACACCGGCCTTTTCCCCGATCACAGGGAAACCCGGGTGATGATCCGGGACCTTGCCGAAGGTAAAGATTTCCTGAATTTGTATGGGTACACGGGAACCTTTAGCTGCGCGGCGGCGCTCGGCGGGGCCAGAAGCACGGTCACCGTGGATCGGTCGGCGACGTATTTAAAATGGGCGAGGGAGAATTTGGAATTAAATGGCCTTGACGGGCCCCAGCAGGCCCTCGTTCAATCTGATGTGGAGAAATTTCTTGATAAAACGATTCGTTCCGGACGGCGTTTTACGTTAGCTTTTGTTGATCCGCCTTCGTTTTTCAGGGACCGAAAACAGGGGAAGGTCTTTGATATCAATCGTGCGCACCCGGAGTTGTTGGAGAAGGTCCTGCAGGTTATGGCCCCGGGCTCATGGCTGTTCTTCTCAACGAATCACCAGCGGTTTGAACCCCGGCTTGACGGCCTCCCCGTGAAGGATTTAAAAGAGTTGACCCCGGCAACAATCCCGGAAGATTACCGGAACCGCCAGGTTCACCGGTGCTGGCGAATGACAGCTTAGGTGTCAAAGGCCCTTTTATGAAACTATCCCGAATCGTTTCACATTTTTTCTTTTTTGTGTCCTGTTTTTTCTGCCTGTTGTCTTCTCCGTCATGCGCGGAACTTAATCTGGACAAACTATCGGATTCTGACATTCAGAAAGTCAAAGGACTCGTTTCGGTCTTAGAACCGCTGATCATTGAACGGGACAGGACAAGAGACCGGGCTAAACTGACATTCAAAGAACTTTACGCCCCCTTGAGCGCGGAACAGAGGGCCTTTTTAAAGCGATTTGAAAATCTTAACGCTAAGGAACTTGGTGTGAAAATCCCGTTCCGCGGGATTGCGACTGGGGAGGAGGACTTAGTCCTTATCATAGGACAGAAAGTCAAGGTGCGTGATCACAAAAAGGAAGGGACAGATAAAGATGAACGGGAGCTGTCACCGCAATTTTTACCGACGCGGGTTTATCAGCAGTATTTGGCGATGATGAAAAACATGGAGAAGGATATTGGCAAGCGGCTGTTTATTGAGTCTGGTTACCGGTCCAGCGCTTACCAGCTGTACTTGTTTATTTTTTATCTGAGGAATCACGGTTATTCCATTCGGGAAACCGTTAAATTTGTGGCCTTGCCCGGGTATAGCGAGCATGGGGCGCCCAGATTTCAGGGGGTTGATTTTATTAACCGGGATGGGATTAACGGGAAGGAGAACCCCGTCGAATTCGAAAAGCTGGAAGAATACCGATGGCTTGTCAAAAATGCCAGGCGTTTTGGCTTTGTGTTGTCTTATCCGAAGGATTCTCCCCAGGGTATTTCTTATGAGCCCTGGCACTGGCATTTTGAGGAGGGGCTTGTTCAAGAAACCGGACCCCTGCCTTCCCTGGAACCAAGAAAGAAATAATTTTATGAGCCGGGAACCTTCCCGGATTTAAAAAGGCGTGGGAAAGATTCAAATAGAGCCCTGCGCCCGGGGTTTAGCTTTAAAGACGGCAGGGTCGAGGTCAAGCCCCATGATTTTAAATTCTTCATAGCATCGCGGTACATATCCGGTCGCCTCATAGCTCCCCATAATTGTCCCGTTCGCATCGGTCCCGCGCTGGTTAAAAAGAAAAATATCCTTGAGTTCCAGGTAATGGTCTTCATTGAGCCCCGTGACTTCCGTGATTTCGACGACTTTACGGGTCCCATCGGCGAAACGGTTGACATGCACAATGATGTCAAGCGCGGTCGAGATCATTTCATTGATAGCCCGCATCGGCAGATCCACCCCAGCTAAAAGGATCATGGAGCTCATACGCACCAGCACGTCTTTCGTGGAGTTGGCGTGTAGGGTGGTCATGGAACCGTCATGCCCGGTATTCATGGCTTGGAGCATGTCCAGGATTTCAGGGCCGCGGCATTCCCCAACGATGATGCGGTCCGGGCGCATGTGCAGGCTGTTCATGAACAGTGTCCGGATGGGGACGCGGCCTTTCCCCTCGATGTTTGCTGGGCGGGACTCAAGGCGGATCCAGTGGCGTTTGTTTATCCTGAGCTCCGCGGCGTCTTCGATCGTGACAATGCGTTCTTGATCGGGGATAAAGGTGGATATGATATTCAGGAGCGTTGTTTTTCCGGACCCGGTCCCTCCGGATACAATAATGTTTTTCCGGCCTTTAACGCATGCCTCCAGGAAGGTCCTCATATCGAGGTTGATGCTTTGATATTTATTCAGGAGATCATCAACCGTGGGGCGTTCACGCCCGAATTTCCGGATCGTGATCACCGGGCCGGTTAAGGAGAGTGGGGGGATGATCGCGTTAAAACGTGAACCGTCCTGGAGACGCGCGTCCACCATGGGGGTCGACTCATCGATGCGGCGGCCTAACGGCGCGATGATACGGTCAATGATCGAGCGCATCTGCATTTCGGAAACAAATTTCGCGTCCGTACGGGTCAGTTTCCCCTTCTTTTCAATAAACGTTTGCCTCTGGCTGTTCACCATAATGTCGGAGATGTCGCTGTCTTCCAGGAATTCTTCCAGAGGCCCCAGACCAAAGGCCTCGCTGACGATGATGAGGGCTAAACGTTTGCGCTCGTCTTCCTTTTGAGCCATCTCCGGCCGGGCTTCTTTAAGCAGTTCGTTCACCACCGTATTGGCTTTTTTCCGAAGTTCCTGGGCTTGTTGCTTGTCCTGCAGGGCTTCCGGACTCAGGTGGTCGACGTTCATCACCTGAATGAGTTTTTCGTGAATTTCCTTTTTCAGTTTTGTCTCTTCGTCTTCTTCATCGATTTCAACCTTTTGATCCATGTCCGTCGCCCCTGTTTGGGAGACCCCCAGTTTTTCCCAAAGGTTGGCGGCGGGCTTCATATGCTGGGATATGTCAATATTCGTCGTCCCCTGGATTTCGGCAAAAATGTCTTCCCGTTCCAGTTCTGTGGCCAATCTTTTAATGGCCTGGCTCACTTCGCTGTTGGGGCTGTCCATCACGCAAGGCACCCCGCGGTTTAAAGCCAGCCCGACGGTTTTTCCGTCAGAAGGGATGTGGGCCAGGACGTTCACGCCCAGCTGTTGCTTGACCGTTTCGTCATCCGTGGCGTTGCGGCTGGCGGCCCGGTTGAGCACGAGCTTGATCATTTCATCGGGCAGCTGCGTCCGCTTGAGCATCCCCAGGCTTCTCTGCAGTTTATGAATAGAGAGTTCGTCAGGGGTTGAAACCAGAAGGATAAGATTGGAATTCTGCAACACGGTTACGAGCGCTTCACTGAAAGCGCGGGGCGCGTCCACAATAATAAAGTCGTAAATCCCGACCGCCATTTTGAAGAAAGCCTTGATATTAGATGGGGTAAAATGAGAGATTTGAGACGTGTTTAATATCGTCGGCAGAAAATCCAGCCCGCTGGAATGGGTGACGACGACTTTCCGGATGAGCTCCGGATTGTCCGTGGTTTCAATCTGGTTCATGATATTGACTAAACCGTAACGGCAGGGGAGGTGCAATATCTTGTCGATGTCATGGGCCGATTGGAAATTTAATTCCAACAACAGAACCTTGTGTTTCGATAAAGCCAATGCCGTGGCTGTATTGGCGGCTATAAATGTTTTTCCTTCTCCGCCCTTATTGCTGAAAAATGTGATTGTTTTTGCGCTCATAATATCGAACCTGTGTTATGCCGCTCCCGGGGTGGCAAGGAAAATGTTTTTGTCCAGTTTGATCCCCTTGGTGATGATCTCTTCCGCACACTTGGGGACATAGTTGCAGTTTTCATAAACACCGAGAACTTTTCCGGCCGGGTCCCGTCCCGTTTGCCTGAAGCGAAAGATGTCCTTGAGGATTAATTCGTGCTCGGAGTCTATCCCGGCGATTTCAGTGACGCCGGTGATTTTCCGGGAGCCATCCGTGAATCGGGCCATATGGACGACAACATTGATGGCGGATGACATCATTTCGTTGATAGCCCGCATGGGCAGTTCAATTCCGCTTAACAGGATCATGGAACTCATCCTGATTAAGACATCCCGTGTCGAGTTCGCGTGAAGGGTGGTCATAGATCCGTCGTGGCCGGTATTCATCGCCTGCAGCATGTCCAGGACTTCCGGGCCGCGGCATTCCCCGATCACGATCCGGTCCGGGCGCATACGGAGGGTGTTCACAAATAAATCCCGCAACGTCACTTCCCCGACGCCCTCCACGTTGGCCGGCCGGGATTCCAGGCGGCACCAGTGTTCTTTCTTTAACTGCAATTCCGCGGCGTCTTCAATGGTGATAATGCGCTCCCCGTCGGGTATAAACTCTGACAGGACGTTTAGGAGTGTCGTTTTCCCCGAGCCTGTCCCGCCGGAAATGATGACGTTCATGCGGCCGAGAACGCACGCGTACAGGAAGTCGCGGATCGGGACGGATAAGCTGTTGAATTTTTTGACGATATCGTCAACGGACAGTTTTTCCGCGCCGAATTTTCTGATCGTGACGGCCGCCCCTGTTAAACACAGCGGGGGAATAATCGCGTTAAAACGGGAACCGTCCGGGAGACGGGCATCCACCATTGGGTTGGACTCGTCGATGCGGCGGCCCAGAGGAGCGATAATGCGGTTTATAATCGCCCTTAATTGCTGGTCTGATACGAACCGATGATCGGTCAGCAGGAGCCGGCCTTCTTTCTCGATATAAATTTCACTACAGCTGTTGACCATAATATCTGATACGCCGGGGTCTTCCATAACCACTTCTAGAACGCCTAAGCCGAACGTTTCGTTGACAATGTCGTTAACGATTTTTGACCGTTCCTCATGGGAAGAAATGAACGCCCCTTTTTCTTCCAACAGCAGGGAACTGACGATCTTTTTCCCTGCCTCTTTTAGTTCTTGGGCTTTCACAGGGTCGGTGAAATGCTCGGGAGTCAGGGATTCGAGGTTTAACTTGGAGATAAGGCGGTGCTGGATCCTCCGTTTAAGCGCCAACAGCTCTTTCAGGGCGATGGCTTCCTGGGTTTCTGCCTCGTTTGTTTTCTTCTCAGCGCTGAATTGGTCCCAAAATTCATGGGGCTCCTCAAATTTGTCCGTTGGGACATGGCTCCGTTCAGTCTCTGTTGTCTGAAGGTATAAATCCGATTTTTTTAATTCATTGATAATTTTCCGGAACGCGTCCGCAACGGGGCTTTTGGGGCTGTCAATCACGGAGGGAATCCCGTGCTCCAGCGCTTTGCCGACGCCAATTCCGTCGGAAGGAATGCGGCCGATGATATCGATGTCCACCGCGTCTCTCACTTCCTGCCAGGCGACGCCCCCCTGGCTTTCAGACCGGTTTAAGACCAGCTTGACCATTTTCAGAGGGAAGTGCATGTCTTCCAGAATTTTGATGCACCAGCGCAACTGGTAAACGGCCAAAATGTCCGGGGTGGCCAAAAGCAGGATTAAACTCGACTGATCCAAAACGCCGAGCATGGTTTCGCTGAAGGACTGGCCCAAGTCAATAATGACGTAATCGTAAATTTGAGAGGCCATCTTAAAGAATGGCTTGAGGTCTTTGGCTGTGAGGGCGCTGATTTCCTGTGTCGTGAGAATTGCCGGCAGGAAATCAAGCCCGGACGAGTGCGAAGTCACAAACTTTCTGATGGCATTAATGCTGAGAGAGCTGGGGTCCTGGTGCTCTTTGAAAAGCTGAACAAGGGATTGTTGGGGGGAAACTCCGAGCATCCGTGGCATCTCGTCACCTGCCTGGATGTCAAAATCCAAAAGAAGAACCCTCCTTCCGGATACGGAGAGGGCGGTAGCCAGGTTAACGGCAAAGAAAGTTTTTCCGACTCCGCCTTTATTGCTGAACACGGAGATAATTCTAGAATCCATGAAGTACCGTCTCGTAGTTGATTGCGATTACTAAAATTTAAATATCCATCATTATAATCACAGCGGGAGAAATTTTCCAGTCTTTTTAAAAAGTTACACGGCTCACACGGAAAATTCAGAAGGCGGGGAGCCTTCCGATAAAATGAGTTCGTGCGCATGGCCAAGTTTTCATGTTGAACAGAATAGGGTGGCGCTTGAGAGGCGATTCCTTTATAATAAATGCTGGATTTTACGGGGACATCCTTGTACGAGAACGACTCAAACACGATAGACTTGGGGAGGCAAACGGGAAATGGACGTAGCGCTTTGTACCATGGAAGGGCTGAGGAGCTCGATTTTGGTCGATAAATATGTCAGCCGTTGGTTTCTTTTTTTGATCCAGCAGCCTTCTTTTAAGGCGAGGGCCGTTGGGCTTCCCGGCCTTCAGTCATCTTATCGGATTATCCGGCGGCGTGAACTTCTGCTGTGGGGCCTTGCCGCCGGAATTTGTGTTTCGTGTTTTTGGGCTTTTGAGACGAAGAATTATGTTTTTGCGGTGCCAGCCTTGGCCGGGGCGGTCATTTTTTCTAGAACATTAAGGGCCAAGAAGAAGCAGATCGCCGATGTCAGCCTGTATTTTATTGAACAGGATTTCCCGCCGGATGTTCTCGCTAAGACTACGTTGTATCAGATTGGCGAGATTTACGGCGAAGCCTACAAAATCCCCTCGCTTGTTGACACGATATACCACTTGGATAGGATTTACAGGGTCGCCCTGGTGTTTTCTTTCTTTTGGGTCGCGTATATTACTAATATCAACGTTTTTATATTCAGACAGATCGCTTTTTTCGCGCTTTTTTTTGGGGTCGCTTTTGTCGTGAATCAGCCTTTTTTCTACCGGCGTTTTCGCTAGGGGCCCACCCGGTGCGCCCAGTATTTATTAAAAGAGAAAATGACGGAGGTTGAAGAAGTAGGCGTCAAGAAGGATGATGGCCGTAACGAATAGCCCGAACGTGCATGTGGTCGCCAGGTACAGGGTAAATAGCAGCGGGAACATGAGCTGAAAACAGGTGTGGTCGAATTTCGGGTGCCGGAAAACCAGATTGTTCAAGCCGTAGTAACGCCAGTTATAATTTGTGATTCGGTTTTCCTTTAGCATGCTCTGAAACAGTTGCGATCCCGGTAAGGGTGTTAACACGGAAACGACCGTGACATAGGGCATGAGTTGAAAGCAGAATCTCCACAAATCCCACAAGGTTCTGTATGTGTCGGAGTCAAACCCGATAATAAAATGGGCTTTGACGGATATCCCCAGGCGTTTCACTTTCTTTGTGAGCGCGATGTATTGATCAGCCATAGACAGCTTACCTTTTCTGCTTTTGGCGTCGGCATAGCTGGTTATTTCGTAGCCGACCAACAACTGGGCGCAGCCGCTTTTGCGGGCTAAGTTCAACAATTCTTCATCCTTGGCGATATCAATGGAGCATTGGCTGCACCAGGTTATTTTTAGTGGGATCATGGCTTCAAAGAGGTTCTTGGCGTATTCCCGGTCGGAAATAATGTTGTTGTCAATAAACAGGAGAACTTGTCCTTTGCGCGGGTTGATTTTTTGAATTAACTCCACAATCTGTCCGAGAGGCTTGTTTCGGATACGCCCCTTGGTGAGATGGGGGATGGAACAAAAATGACAGTGGTATTTGCAGCCCCGGGTCGTTTCCAGAAAGTTCGCGATGACATCCGGTGGGGATTTCAATAGCGCGGCATGGACGTTTTGATAATAATCTTCGGAGGGAACCCCCTGGTAAACACGTTTCAGCGTCCCTCGCTCATAATCGAGAATAATATTTTCCCAAACGTTTTCCACTTCACCGATAACCACCGCGTCGCAGAATTGTAAGGCTTCATCCGGGAGGTGGGTGACATGCGGCCCGCCCATGATGACCGTTGAACCATGCCTCCGGAATTCTTTGGCGATTTTGTAGGCTTCATAACTGTTCGAAGTAAAGCACGTTATGGCAACCAACTTCCCTTTTTTAAAAAACCTTTTTTTCCAGGTGATTTTATTAAATTCTCTAAAATGATAACCCGAAGGGGTTAGGGCTTTCAGTGTCACGAAGATTGGGGGGTAAAACCGGAAGAAAAATGAGCCGAGAATAATGCCTCCTGATACAGGGTTGACAAGGTATATTTCGCGGGGCTTGTCGTAAGATTGTTCGATTTCCGGATAAGAGTTGAGGATGAGGGTGATAAAAAATGTAAATGTGAGAAAATGAATGTATGTATAAAGAAAGACCGGTTCGTTGGATAACCAGCTGTCTTTAAGGGGCAGGAGATGATTCAAATTGATGATCAGAGCATTGAGAACAAACAACAGGAGCACGCCGCAGGATTGTTTGGGCGTGACCAGGATGCGGGAATGCCGTAAGGGAGCGGTTTTCGAATATTTGTCCTTAATGAGGAAGAAGCCCATAAAGTAGAGCAATAGGAAATCAAAAAAAAAGTTTTCAAAATTCCGGGGCAGGTTCCAGTGGTCGAACATGACGGCCAGCAGGACGTTGGACAGGAAGTGAAAGGCAAGGCATACGAAGTAAAGTTTCCAATATCGCCGGGCGTTTTTAAAAAAAGATTTTCTGTCAACAGCCGGCTCTTCTTGAGCCGCTACCCCAACCAGGCTTCCATAGATACCGCTCAACAAATATATTTTAAGGCTGATCAAGCCCAGGATATAAATAATCTGGAGGAGCGGCAGCCCCTGAATAAAGTCGGGGGGATCCACGTAAAGGGAATTGATGACACATGCCAAAACGATACAAAGGAGGATCGAGTGGAGCATGTCGAATGTTTTGGATAAAATAGAACCCGTATATTTTCCCATAGGGATAATATACTTCATTACATCCGTGGAGGCAATTGGAGAATTGGCAAATTTGGAGTTGAAAAGTACCTTGGCGGGGGTGATATTGACAAAAGTTCAAATGTCCTTTATAGTAAGGATTCATTTAGAAAAAGATTCCATGTGGGGAGATTAGGCGTTCCCGGTAAAATCGTTGTCGAGCAACAAAGGAGATGAATTGTATGAAAAAATTACGTATGGGTATAGGAGTTCTTTTAGCACTGCTTTTGGCTGGATGCACGACGGCTCCTAAGACGTTTATGAGGACACATGATGAGCCGGGAATCTGGAAAACGGTTGAAATTAGAGAAGAGATGGAAAATGACAAGATATGGGAAGTCCTTGTGGATACATTAAGCCAGAAATATGATTTGGAAGTCCTGGAACGGGATGCGGGCTATATCCGCTCTTCTTGGAAATATTCCTATTTTTCCGGGCAACAAGTCATCGACCGTTACCGTTCTCGGATTGTTGTTAAAGTCAAGGGGACTCCGGAATGGGATACTGTCCAGGTTAAATGCGAGTCGAATTGGCTGGATAGCAAAGGGTGGATTCTTGGGTATGACACCCGCCTGCTGGAAGATATTTACGGAGACATTCAGGGGAAACTCGGCCGTGTGAGACGGTAAATCGAGTGGAGGATTCTTAAACAAGGGCCGCTATTTTAGCGGCCCTTGTTTTTTTGAAAAAAATGTTTTATATTTTAACCGAATTATAATGGTTTTATAATATGACGAAAAGGCAAACCCATCGCGAGATGGGGACGCAAAGCTGAAGGATCCTATAGTAGTTAGGATAGCCTGGCTACCGAATCACAACATCGTGCAGCAACTTTACGCCTAATCCTGCTATGAAGGGATTAGGCGTTTACATTTGGAGGGAAAAACATGAAAAAAAAGATTTTGGTCGTGGATGACGAGAGGGATGTGGTGCAGTTTATGAGCCGGAAGCTCGAGAGGGCGAATTATATGCCTTTTATTGCTTTCGACGGTCAGGACGGGTTTGATATCGCCCTGGTTCAGGATATTGATATTATTTTTACGGACATTGTCATGCCGGGGCTGGACGGCTACAATTTCTTTAAGAAATTGAGGGAATCCAAAAAGAACGCGAATACGCCTATCGTGGTGTTCAGCGCTTACGCGAACCACGAACAGACTTTTAGGGAGCTTGGCGCTTCAGATTTTTTGGCCAAACCTTTTGACGGACAGGCCCTGTTGGACACGGTCGAACGGATATTAAAACGCAGCAGCCTTCAGAAAACGATCGAAACAGTCAAGGAACAAGGGATCAGCCGCCGGATTGTTATACAGGTTGAGCAGAGCCAGTTTATCCAGGATTTGCTCACATTGATCCAGGCCCCGGATTCTAAAATCGCAATTAAAACAGTCGGCCATCAGGATGAACTGCTCAACGAAGTGTTAAAAGCGCCTCCGGACATTCTTTTTCTCGATGCCCTGTGGCCCGATATCCCAACGTATAAAACCGTTAAAACATTGCGCAGTTATCCGTTTTTAAAAAATCTGACAATATTGGTTTATGCGAATCAACCGGAAGATCCTAAAAAGAAGAACGTCAAAGAATCGCAGCTTGAAAAAATCCGGACGCAATGTTTAGAAGCCGGGGCGACATCCTTTATCGGCCCCCTCACCCAGGATGCCCTGTTTTCCGTGATTGCTGAATACGGCGGCTGATATCTCCCGCCGCGCAGAGGTCCCTTTAACATTGTCCCGTCCCGCTATTGAAAGCGGGACGGGTTTCTTTTTGGCTATCCCGTTGTTTGCCCTTCCCGGAAAAACCGTTGACAATCACAAGAGTTTTTATGGCCGGACCCGTCCGCAGTGTGAACGCACACCGCTTGCGTGTCGGGGGCAAGATGACGCATTCTGCGGGGTTTTGGGAACCCCAGTTTCCCCAGCAGCGTGCGGTATATATGAAAGACGAGGTGTTTTGTGTAAATAAGAAATTCCGCTTCCCCGGTCGCAATCCCGCCGAAGATATCGGTCATAGACGCCAGTCCTTCGCTCATAAACGCCGGCAGGGATTTGAAGAGTCCGGGGTTAAGCCGGGAGAGGATTTTCTTTGGGAAAAATGGGATGAGCTTAAAAATAACCTGATATGTCCGGCAGTGTCGGAGCTGTTCCCGTGTGAAAAGTTTATGACTGCGGTTATACGAATCCAGGTCAAAAGAAAATCCTTCATTGAGAGACTCCGCATCGGCCTCGGTAATGACTCCGAATCGAATCGCGGTTTTTTGCAATTCTGTGCCAGGAAAATAATTGACCCAGTATGAGTTGATCCGCGCCGGCGGATTTTCGATATAAAATTGTCGGGCCGTTTCCTGGGCTTCGAGGGGTTCTCCAGGCAGGCCCAGCATATGGTCCATCCTGGAACGGATATGATGCTTTCGGGTTAGCCGGATCACCTCCGCGGTCGTTTCTTTGGACTCGTGTCGTTTTAGATATTTGTTTTTGTATTCCTCGTCCAACGTTTCCATCCCGATTTCCGCCGCGTCACAGCCGGCTTCGGCGAGCCATCGTACGGTTTCCTCGTCCATATGATTGACGTGGGTGAAAATCTGGAATGGCGTGTGAATATCTTTTTTGTATCCCTCAAGGAATATTTTCAGCCATGTCTTGTCCAGAGTGAAAACGTCGTCAAAGAAGCCGATCATTTTTGTCTGATAGCGTTTTTTGGCCCAACGCAGTTCTGCCAGCATGTGTGCCGGAGAGCGGTAGCGGACATATTTCCCTTTCCCCTGTCCTGGAAGATTGGCAAAGAAACTGTTAAAACAGAACGTGCAACGCAACGGACACCCCCGGGACGCCATAGTGATGTAATAGTCGGACATGTTGAAATAGTCTTCCCATAATGATTTGTCGAAGAAGGGCAGGGCGTCGAGATTTTGGATAAAGCCAGTCTGGGGGCCTTGGATGATCCGGCCCTCCGGTGTTTTGTAACGCGTGTTGGGCAAAGGGGAGGAGAAATCCCCTTGTTCGATCGCCGACAGTATTTCTAGGAAGGCCACGTCCCCTTCCCCTTGGCAGATATAATCCACCTCGGGGCGGGCGATAACCCGGTCCGGCACGGCTGTCGTGTGGACGCCGCCAAACAGAATTTTGACCTTCGGGAGCAGGGCTTTGGCGTTCTGGGCGATATGAAGGCACCATCGGTAAGACCCGGATAATGGGGAAAACGCCAGTACGTCGGGGTGAAAACGTTCGATATCATTCAGGACATCGCGCGTGTCATCAAAGAAACGGGGGAGCGGGTTCCAGCTGGTATGTTTCCGGTCATTGAAGAGCGCCACGCTGAAAGCAAGCCGCACGTCATGGCCGCGCTGTTTAGCCAGGGCCGAGAGCATGCTGATGCCGAGTTGTTCGTAAGCGATTGCGACAAACATGACGCGCATGACAAAAACTCCAGGGATTGAACCCGTGGTCCGGTTTATGGAAATAGAAAGATGAATCCCGTGGGGGACATTATATTATTTTTTGGGCGGGGAAGCAATGAAATACCGGCGAAGTATTCGAAGTTGCTGCGGGGAGAAAGTTGTTTAGCCCTAGTGTCCGCGGGTTCGGATGTTATACAGCTACAGGGGAATTTGGGCTAACATCTTGTTTTGTTCCTGTGCGAGCCTGTCAAGATCCTTGGCGGAAGCGGATGTGCTTCCGATCAGGGATGAAACTTTACGGGGGATCGTTTCAATGGATTTCCTCCTGGATGCGGCTGGTGTTTTGGCGGATTTCACCGGTTGATTCTGATGAACGCAGAGCCAGTTTTTTATGACCTTCTGGTGCAAAAAATTTTTTGCTGTGTTAAAATGTTTCATATCGTCAAACGAGTTTAAGGAGGGAACCGTGAAGGTTGAACAAAATTGCTGGAGACCATCTTCCGGATGGGCGTCCGAGCCTGGAAAAGGATTGTCGGATAAAGCCCAGTTGATCTTGCTGTTTGGAGAACGGCCGCTTCTGAAAAATACAAAGCTGATACAGGATATCCGGGGTTTTTATCCGCGCGCCCATCTTTTGGGGTGCTCGACAGCCGGACAAATCCTGGGGACGCAGGTTTACGACAACGCTTTAGTTTTAACCGCGGTCTATTTTGAAAATACGGCTTTACAGGTTGAGAAAATCAAGATGACACCCGGTGGAAGCCGCATGGTCGGCGAGCAACTGGCCGGGAGGTTCGATAAAAATCGTTTAAAACATGTTTTTCTTTTGTCCGAAGGGCTTAACGTGAACGGGACCGAATTGGTCAAAGCTTTTTCTGATGTCCTTCCTGCTCCTGTGGTGGTGACCGGGGGCCTGGCCGGAGACCAGGATTTGTTTCAAGAAACCCTGATTCTGTTTGACGGACAGGCTGAAAGAGACCTGGTCGCCGCGGTGGGTTTTTATGGGGATGCCGTGGAAATCGGATACGGGTCCATGGGGGGATGGGATAGCTTCGGCCCGGAACGCCTTGTGACCTGCTCTAAAGGAAATGTGCTTTATGAGCTGGACGGGTGCTCCGCCCTGGAATTATACAAAAAATATTTGGGGCCGCACGCGCAGGGGCTTCCGGCAACGGGCTTGTTGTTCCCGTTAAGCGTTCGGATAGAAAATAATGAACAGCGGCTGGTCCGCACGATTTTATCTGTGGATGACAAAACCGGCAGCATGACCTTTGCCGGGGACATCCCGCAAGGAAGTCACGCGCAGCTTATGAAAGCGAATCTGGAAAGGCTGGTCGACGGGGCTTCAGGGGCGGCGGAGATGTGTTTCGAAACGTCTTCTGCGGCTCGAACGGAGTTGGCCGTCCTGATCAGCTGTGTCGGCCGGAAGCTGGTGTTGAAACAACGGGTTGAAGAAGAAATTGAGGCTGTCCAGGAAAAACTGGGCCCGCAGGCGGTTTTGACCGGTTTTTATTCGTATGGGGAGATTTGTCCTGGGGCTTCGACTGAAAAATGCTGTGAATTGCACAATCAAACGATGACAATCACGACCTTTTACGAAGATGTCCGGGAATGAGGGGAAGAGGATGAATAAACTGCTTATGCGACAGCTGAGAAAGTACCTGGGCCCCGGCTATAAAATTCCTCTTGAATGGGAGGGCTTTTTGAAAGCCGTGGATGATGCTTATGAGGGGTTCGATGCGGACCGTAAATTGACCGAAAGGGCCTTTGAAATCAGTTCGCATGAAATTTCTGACATTAACAACCGTCTTCGGGCGGAGATTGAAGAGAGGAAACGGGTCGAAAAGTCCATCGCATCGGAGAAAGAGCGCCTTTCCGTCACCCTGCGTTCCATCGGGGACGGAGTTATCACGATTGACCGGCAACAACGGGTTACCTTTATTAATAACGTCGCGGAAACCCTGACTGGCTGGCCTCAGCAGGACGCTGTGGGTAAGGCGTTTGATGAGATTTTTGTCCTGGTGGACCCTAAGACCAAACAGCGCAAGACCGGGTTGATGAATAGCGTGTTGAGCCACGGGGGGCTGATCGAAATTTCGTTGGGATTGCTCACGTCCAGGGACGGGAAGGAGTATTTTATAACGGATAGCATCGCGGCGATCCGGGATTTCGACAGTAACATCATCGGTGCGGTTTTGGTGTTTAGAGACATCACCGAAAAACGGAAAATGGAAGATGAAATTTTCAAAAAACGGAAGCTAGAATCCCTAGGCACTTTGGCCGGTGGGATCGCCCATGATTTTAATAATGTCCTGACGGCTGTCTTGGGGAATCTGACGCTTTTGAAAATGGCCATGGTTTCGCCGAATGAGGTCCAAGTTCTCCTGGGTGAAATCGAAACCCAGGCTTTGCGTGCCCAGGGCCTGACACAACAGCTTTTAACTTTTTCCAAGGGCGGGACTCCGGTTAAGAAAATCGCGTCGGCCGGCGAGCTGATCAGGGAATCAGCCTCCTTTGTCTTGCACGGTTCAAATGTGCTTGCGACGTTTATTTTACCGGACGACCTGTGGTCCGTTGAAGTTGACAAAGGGCAGTTTAACCAGGTTATTCAAAATATTGTTTTGAATGCCAAACAGGCCATGCTCCAGGGCGGGCGCCTCACGGTTGAGGCGAAGAATTTGATCATCGACCGTAAAGGGGCCCTGCCTTTAGAGAAGGGGCAGTATATCCGGATATCCTTTACGGATACTGGGGAGGGGATTCCGGAAGAATTTCTTTCTAAAATTTTTGACCCATATTTTACAACCAAAAAATCCGGGAACGGGTTGGGGTTGGCTACGGTTTTTTCGATCATTGAACGGCATGACGGCTATATCACCGTAGATTCGGCGGTGGGGAAAGGCACGACATTTTATCTTTATATCCCGGCGGCTGGCTTTTCTCCTGACGCCGAGCCTCTCCCTGTGGGAGTCCCGATTTACACGCATTCCGGGAAAATTTTGCTTATGGATGATGAGGAGTCCTTAAGAGCCGTGCTCGGCAGGATTTTGAGGAATATCGGGTATGAGGTTGAAGTGGCCAACAATGGGGAAGAAGCGCTTCGGCGTTATAAGGAGGCCATGGATCAAAAGGCGGACTTTGATGTGGTTATCCTTGACCTGACGATACGGGGCGGGATGGGGGGAAGGGACACGTTGGGGAACCTTTTGAAACTTGACCCCGGGGTTAAGGCGGTGGCTTTCAGCGGGTACTCGAATGACCCGGTCATGGCGTGTTATCAGGAATACGGTTTTAAAGGGGTGCTGGTGAAGCCGTTTAAATATGACGAGCTCTGCTCGCTTCTTAAGGATCTTATTAAAAGATAAAATAGCATGCCTGTTTATCCCGTCCTGACACACTCCCGCAATAATATGGTGAGGCATCGGTGTGCCTTGCTGTTGATCTTCGTCGGGGTCGGCCTGCGGCTGGCGTATTTTTTCCAGAACCAGTCTTTGTGGCTTGATGAAATTAATGTGACCCTCCCGGCGTTGTTTGTGCCGTTTCGTGGGCTCTTAAGAGGCGGGTTTTCTCACCCGACAGTGCCGATCAAACCGGCGTTGTTTAATGTTTTTCTTAAAACCGCCCTTACTGTGTTCGGGTGCGCCGAATGGAGCGCGCGCCTGTGGCCGGTTGCGGCCGGATGCCTTTCCGTTCCGTTTTTTTATGCGGTCGCTTGCCGGTATTTATCCAATCGGCGGGCGGTCCTCGCGTTAGCCTTTTTTGTGTTTTCGCCATCCGTGATCTTTTTTTCCGCTGAAGTCAATACTTATGCCAGCGATATCCTGACGGCTTTGGTCCTGTACGAGGTTTTTGCCGTTCTTGATGAGGCAAATTATCGGAAAGATTTGATTTATGCGTTTGGGTGGGTTGGGATGCTGGCACCCTGGTTGTCCTATTCGTCCCTGCTCATCTGGATGCCGGCCGCCATTGTGGTTCTTGGCCAATTGCTGAGAAGAAAAGACCGGGCGGGGTTGCTTTCGTTTGGGATCATGATTGTTTGGTGTTTCGCCAGTGTTTTGCGGCTGGCACACTATTATGCGTTCCCGACTTTGGGGTCCCCGTCCTTGCTGGGTGATCGAATGATGCATTTCCCCCGGGTGAACGGTGTTTCCGGCTGGGTGGGGCTGGTCGGTCACCTCGGGCAGGTGTTCTTTTCTCAATCTTTGAGGATGCTAGCCCTCCCCCTGGTTGGGATGCTAACAGCATGGGGTTGCGTGAATGCCTATAAAGAACATAAGGTGAAAACGCTGTTTTTGATTTTGCCGTTTCTGTTTTTAATCGCTACCGTGGCTTGGCAAATATATCCCTCTTTCCCGCGATCTTTGCTTTTTCTCGCCCCGGCGTTGTATATGCTACTGTCGGAAGGAATTATGTCATTGGCGGAAAAAACCGGAAAAAAGAAGGCGTGGGTAGCGGGTTTTCTGATCGCAGTTGTGTTATGTTATCCCTTCTGGCAATCTCTGGATTTTCTTTGGCGCCCGCCTGTTAAGGAAGATAATCGAAAGGCGTTGGAGACGTTTTTGTCTCTCTATGAACCAGGGGATACAATTGTCCTTTCCGAATACGGCCTGCAAATATATATGTACTATTTGCGGTATTTCGACGGTGCCTCCCGTATCCGGGGGGGGAAAAAGACGAACACGATGGAGGATTTACGCCGGAGCCCTGTCTTCCGACTGGGCCATGATGTCCGGTCTGACGGTGAGCGGATGTATGTCCCTGTCTTCCTCTATAGGCCGAATGACCGTGTTTTGTTTGATCTTGCGGGAGAAGGGAGCCCTGTCCGTATCTCGGGCCCGTTGTTTTTTGAGGCCTGTGGCAGGGTGTGGCTGATTCTTCTTCATTATCAGGAAGATGTGGAGGTGTTCATGAAAGCCTTTTTAACCCGTTATGGAACTTTGGAGGTTAAGTTTAGGGGGAAAAATGCGGTTATTTATGAATTTAATCCAGATTAAGCGTTAAGTGTTTCTTAAAAATCGGAGATGCGTAGCCGGTCTGGAGAAAAATACGGTTGCGCTTATTGACAGATCATAAATATTTAGGTATATTTGTTATAGCAATACTCACCCGTCCCTGTCTTACGCTTGGTGTTTCTTTTCATCAAGCGCATTTCTTAATTTTATGCCTATTTTAAACTAATGACGAATCTGTATGTTTATTCTTCATAAAAATATCAAATTATTTCGAGGATTTTTTACGCTCAACCTGGCGTTTATTTTCTTGCTGACATCCTTCTGTGGTGTTTGTCCGGTGTCTGCACAGGAGATGCTTAGAGCCAGTGTCGCGTTGCCCTCTCCGGGCACGATGGTCCTTCCCACCTCAGAATATACCCCGATGACGATCAAAGGCATCACGATCTATCCGGAAGACCCTTTTAAATTTGATTTCATCATGAACACCGGGAATTCCGGGCTGGAGGGTGAAGCGTTCAAGGCTGAATCACGGCTTTTAATCTCGTATTTCCTGGCCTCTTTAACGACCCCGGAAGAAGACATGTGGGTCAATTTGTCCCCGGAGGAAAAAGACCGGGTCATCCCGGAGAATCTCGGCTCCACCGGTTTGGGAGTCGACATGCTGGCCCAAGATTACCTTTTAAAACAATTGACGGCGTCGATGATTTATCCTGAGAATGACCTGGGCCGGGATTTCTGGGCAAGGATTTATAAAAAAGTCTATGCCCTCTACGGGCACATAAACGTCCCGGTTAACACCTTTAATAAGGTGTGGATACTCCCGGATCAGGCGGAAGTCTATGAAAAAGGTGAAAACGCGTTTATCGTCACGCAGCATCTGAAAGTGCTGCTGGAAGAGGATTATAAAGTTTTCAAAAGCCATCTTGAAAACAAACAGCTGGGCATGGAGAACATTCGCGAAGAAGACGCGGTGATCCTGCAGGACACGACAGCCGAGATTGTGCGGGAGGTGCTGATCCCGGAGATAGAGAGAGAAGTGAACCACGGGAAGAATTTCGCGAAACTCCGGCAGATTTTCAGCGCCATGATCCTGGCTACTTGGTATAAAAAGACGCTGAAAGCCTCGCTTTTAGGGCAGGTCTATGTTGATCAGGCGAAAACAAAAGGCGTGGATGTCGAGGACAAAGAGCTTAAACAAAAAATCTATAATCAATATATTGAAGCGTTCAAAAAAGGCGTCTTCAATTATATTAAGGAAGATTACGATCAGGTCGAGCGCAAGAACGTTCCCAGGAAATATTTCTCCGGCGGTATTGATGTGCGTTCCAGCGCCATCACGGAGAAAAATTTATCGGTGTTGTCCGGGCCGATTCAACAGCAGCCCGATCGTGTCCGGGAGGCCTTTGCGTCGCCTTTGGGCCAAAACCAGAAGGTGGCTGTCGGCCTGGTCCTGGCCGGGGCTGATCAGGATTTATTAAACGTCTGGCTGGCAGAAAACGCCTCGTCCCCCATTGTCGAAGCGGTGGAAGCGACCCCGTTGGCTGGCGGATATGTCACTGCCGATTTGAACGCGCCTCTGGAGGTGGACGTGCGCGTTCGGATTCAAAAGACGCAAGTGCCGTTGGATATCAATGACCTGATTGTTACGCTTCATACCGAGTTGTTTACCGAAGAGGCAGGGGACTTTATAAGGCCGGACGAGGGGACCATCCCCTGGCGGGACGTCGTGGTGCCTCCCGAAAAGATTACCCCGGCGACAGACAAATCCGGCCGGATCATTCCCAATGTTTTTAACGCTAAGGTGGAAATTGTCCCCACCCGGACCGGGACATACGCTTTTAAAGTCAACGCCCGGACACGTCAGCAGGACCAGCCTGTTTGGGTATCAGGGGAGAACACAACCGTCCAGGTGGATCTTTTGCCCACATGGCTTGAAAAGGCTCAGACGCACCCGATGTATATTTTTCAGGATGACGTAAAGTTGCGGAATTTTCCTGTGAATTGGACCGGGCTGAATGCTTATCTTAAGCAGACCGCTGAAGAGACCGGAAAGAATTTTTTTATGATATCGCCGTTTTTCCCGACCCAGGCGGAAAGCCCGTTTGCCCCGGTGTCGGTTTACGCCCTTTCTCCGCGTCTGATCGATTGGCAGGCGGTGGAAGACCGGGGCGAGCATCCTTTTGAGAAATTCCGCGATTTTCAACAGAATGCCTCTCAAGCCCGCCGGGAAGCGTTTGAGCGGTTCCGGCACGATAACCTCCCGATTCAGCAATACGCTGATTTGATCCGGGACAGGATTCAAAACCGCCGGGATGTGACTGTCTACGGGGTGAATTATTCAGACTTCGCGTATCTTAATTCAGAAGAAATTTCAGAGTATTTAATTTATGAGCAGTTTGTTAATCTGGAACAGCTCTACGCCCTTTTAAAATCCCAGCAGGAACAGGGGAATCATGTGGTCGGGGATTTGCCATTTTTTCGTTCTATCGTTGGCGTCGAGGCCCGGTATGAGCCGGATAACTTCGCTCATGATGGGGACAACATTGATAATCCGGGTTTTATGGGGAATAAAAAGGTGCGGGATTTGGCGGCCTGGGATGAACGCGCGATCGATCAGCGCGTGCAGAACGGGGAGAAAGATCCGAGGATCCTCCCGTTTGAATATTGGAACAATCTTTTCAACAAGGTGTTCCTGGACCGCCGCACCCAGATCCATGGCTGGAGGATTGACGCATTTCACATGTACGGCCGGGGTTCATCCAAAGACAGCGCCGCCAGGTTAATTTGGGGCACGCACCTGTGGGAGGAATTCGCCCGTTATTTTAAAGCCAATGATTTGTTCCTTATGGCCGAACAGCTAGGCGGGGACGCCCACGCGTATTATCATTTTCAAAGGTTAGGTTTCTTACAGAACGCCTTTATTCTGGACCTAAAGGGGAAAAATTTGGAGGCATTTCTGTCTGACCTTGCTTGGATTTCCAGAGGGCTGGCGGTTACCGTTGTCGACACGCATGACAGCGCCCGTTGGGCGGAAGAATATTTCCGCATGTTTGAAGACGTTACGGGGCTTAAAATGACGCGCCCGGATGACCGGGCTGCACAGGAAAGCATCTTAAACCTGGCCGGGCCGATTTTTCTGGGGCTTTTAATGCTCGGCCCGAGATTGGAAACCGTTTTGCTCAGCCTTGGGGAATTTGCGACACAGGCTCCCATCAAAAGGGAGTTCCGGGATGAGAAAGGGGAATCGGTCATTGGGTCGGCATGGGGCACTTCGGCGCTGGGGCGGGTCGATTTATCGGCCTGGGTCAAACGTTTCATCCCGCTCAGGGAGGAGAACCCGGCGGTCAGCCGCTCGGAAATGGTGGTGCTTTCTAATAATAGTCCCAAGAACATGGTGTCTGTAGCCAAAGTGTTTCAGGATAACAAATTATTAATTATTGGAAATTTTTATAAAGAGGCCCAAACCATGGAATTGCCTGTTTCTCAATTATCGGGATTCGGAATCGCCGCAGAGGATGTGGCGGTATTCCGGGATGCCCTTAATCCAGAGGAAGAAGTCCGGGTGGAACAAGGGAAACTGACCTGTCCCCTCGCTCCCGGGCAGTTGGTGGTCTTGAAGCTGGAATCTGTGCAGAGACCGGAGCAGGTTTCCTCTCCCGTGATTCAGGAATGGAACTGGACGGAGAATAAAAACAAGGCGTTGATGGTGTCCCCGGGAGACGTTCTGTTGATTGAGAACGAGGCCCTTTTTGAAGCGCACCTTGTTGATGAGAACACAGGCCGCCGGCACATGATCCTTTCCCAACGTAAAGCCGCAGGCGGAGTTTATCAGATTGAATTATCAGGCTTGCCCGCGGGGGATTACGCGCTGACGTTTCGGTGGCCGGCAAAAACAGAGAACGACGGGTGGGAAGGCGAACAGGGAATCCGTTTCTATCATTTTAAAGTGCTGCCGGAGTCCTTGCCCAGGCGGGAATCCGGATTATCCATTCGTTTGAATAAGGACGATTTAGACACGTACCCGCATAACACGGTTACGCTGTCGAACGGAATCGGCACAATTCTGAGACTGCCGGTCCGTCCGTTAAATCGTGACCAGCATGACGGCGGCATCCGCGTGGGCGGCTATGTGAGTAAATATGACGGCTTCCTGGTGAATCTCATGAAACGGGGAACCCCGGATGAGACCAAACGGGTTGTTTTCCGGGGCACGGTGGATGACGTGCGCGTTCGATTTGGCGACGGAAGCGAGCAATTGTTCCCCTTGGATACCACCACCTTTCAGCATTTTGAGCGCTATCCGTTGCCCGCCTGGACCTATATTATAAAGAAAGGACCTGAACAGATTGTCATAGAAAAGACCGCCGTCATTAAACAGGGTGAAAACACCTTCGCGTTTCAATACCGCATCGTTTCCATGACCCGCGGCGTTGATGCGGCAGAGTTATTCGTCCGCCCCGATATGGACCAGCGCTCCCATCATGAAACCACCGCGATCACGCCGGAAAGTCTGGGCTGGTGGCACGGGAAACACCGTGTTATGGCGGACCAGGCCGGCCAATCCGTTGGGTTTGAGCTGCGCTCCATTGATGAAGCCTGGAGTCAATGGTATCCGGGTTTTGCCGGCGTGCGGATGACGATCACCCGCGGCCGGTATCAGGAATCCCCCGAACGCCATTATAGTGAAAATCCTCTGGAAGCCGAGCGGGGACAGCAAAATTATAGTGACAGTTACAGCCCGGGATTCTTTTCCGCCATATTAAAAGCTGGGGACAGCACCAGTTTGGTTCTCTCAAGTGAGGACACCAACACTCCGGCCAGGGCGTACGAGGAACAAAATGTCACGGCCCTGGTTCAGGACACCACGGCGCTGATCAAAGAACGCTTGGCCTTGATCCAAAATAAAATGGCGCAGGCCGATCCCTTTGTGCAGAAACTGGTCCTGGCCATGTGGGAGTTTATTGTTGAGAGGGATGAATTTTATACCGTCATCGCCGGGCATCCGTGGTTCTCGGACTGGGGCCGGGATACATTCATCGCGTTTGACGGAATTTTAGCCGCGGGCATGAACGACGTGGCCCGGGGGTTAATCCTGGCGTTCGGCAAGTTCGAGGGGAAAGACGGGAATAAAGGAATGTTGCCCAATATCATCACGGGAGCGGAAGCCGGCAACTGGGATACGGTGGACGCGCCGTTATTGTATGTGCTGGCTGTCCGGAATTACATTCAAAGCACAGGGGACACTGGCATTTTGGAAACGAAAACCGGGGATCGGACCGTGAGGGCGATCATCGAATCCATCGCAGAAGGGTACCAGGAAGGCACGAAAAACGGAATCCGCATGGATGCCGAATCAGGGCTGATTTATTCCCCGCCGCACTTTACTTGGATGGATACCAATTATCCGGCGGCCACGCCCCGGGAAGGCTACACGGTTGAGAACAACGCCCGATGGTTTGATGTTTTAAGTTGGCTTGCCGAGCTCGCCAGAAGGGACAATGATTTACCCAAGGCCGAGACTTATGCCCGGCTGGCAGCACGGGTGGAAGAAAGTTTCAATATGTATTTTTGGAATGAAAAAAGTGGCTATCTCGCGGACACTGTGGTCGCTGGACAGGGAGTGAGCGCGCAAGCCGGACGGCAGGACCTGTCTATCCGGCCCAATCAATTGATCGCGGTGCTTTCCGCGTATGGGCTTTTATCCACGGAACGCCGGCAAAAGGTCGTGGAGATCGTCGCAGAAAAATTGCTGGTCCCAACAGGGCTACGCACGCTCTCGGAAGACACCCAGTCCAGCGAGGAGTTCCCCTACCGCGGCACGTATGAAGGCAGTGACGACAATGGCCGTAAACAGGCCTATCATAACGGGACGGTATGGCCGCATCTTTTTGGAGACTGGGCTTTGGCATACGTCACCGCGTACAATTTTTCGCCGGAGAGCATCCGCCATGTTTTGCCGTATTTCGCTCCTCTGGATGAGCATCTTAAGCAAGCCGGGGTGGGAAGCATTTCCGAAGTGCGCGACGGGAATTATCCCCATCGGCCTCGGGGCACGGATGCCCAGGCTTGGAGTGTGGCGTTGCCCTTGGCCGCCTATATGAAAATTCTGTCTGCCGGACAAATAAAGAATGCGTCATCTCCGCTGGGAACCTCGGGGCCCACGGTAACAGATACTTTGTCCTCGGATGCCACTCGGCAGGGTTCCTCTGATCTTTCGCAGGATCTCGGGGGTATTAATCTTAACGCGGAATTGATGAATCTTAAAATCCGGCGTGACGAACACGGCCTTCCGCTTCCTCTGCCGCAACAACCTTTGATGGATATACAGGTGGACGGCTTTTTTCCTGTTATCTTTTATGTTGTCCCGGTTGACCTTCTGCTTTTGACTGGTCTGGAATCTTAAGTCAACAGTCTTTGTCCTTCCGCTCGGCCCCTTTTAGGAGGGGTGCGCGTTCCCGGTACAGCCGGAAAATAAATATAAAACATATTTTGTAAGTCCTTGTCTTATGTTAGTTTAAATCTAATTAAAGTAACACTCTTTAATCAGAATTGTTTTTGAAATATTTTAAAAGGAGCGGGAAATGAAAAGAGCTGGAAGAAGCTGTTTCGTGGTCTTGCTGGTCGCCGTTTTCCTGACGGCCTTTCCCTTGACAGGGGAAACTTCGGATGATGTTATCAGGGAGCTTTCCGAGCGTTTTGATAAACTGGAGCAGGAGAATACTGATTTAAAAGCGGAGGTGAAGCGGCTGAATGAAAAAATAGAAGGGGTTGAAGGCGAGACACGGAATTTAAAAGCCTTATCCGGAAGTCCGGTCGCCGATATGCAGCCGGTCACGCATAAAACACCTTTTGATATCGGAATGTACGGCTTTATTAAAACGGATTTGATTTACAATGATTCCCAGAGCGGGGAAGATGGCGTGTCCGCTCCTTCTGAAAGTGAAGGGGCCCGGGACGACAATGAATTTATGTTTAATGTCAGAGATACTCGGATCGGGTTTGATTTTTCCGGTCCTGCTGTTTTTGAAGACGGCAAGGCCAAGGGCAAGATTGAGTTTGACTTTTACGGCAGTTCGGATGACCATTCCCTGGTTTCTTACCCGCGTTTCCGGAAGGTTTACGCCCAATTTGTTTTTCCCAGTTGGAATGTCCTGGCCGGGCAGACCGATGATTTCTTTTCTCCGCTGAATGCGGATATGTTGAGCACCAACGATATGCGCAGGACGGGTAATATTGGTTATCGGCATCCACAGGTAGTCCTTACCAACACGTGGCCAGGATTCGGGGAGGACACCCTGAAAACCCAGTTGGGGATGCTGGAAACCACGGATTTAAACGCTGACACCGGTTCGCCTGATTTCGCCGGATACATCACTTATGGGACGAAAATTCTCGACCGTCCGTTTCAAATCGGCGCCGGCGGTTTGTGCGGCCGGCAAAACACGTCTGATACCGTTGACCGTAATGTTGATATTTGGGCGGTCACCGGGCACATCACGTATGATATCACCAGAGAATTGAGCCTGAAAATGGAGGGGTTCCAGGGGGCGGGGTTGACAAATTACAGGGGTATCGGTCCAACGGAGGTCAGCAATTCTTCTGATGATAAGGCGAAATCTTTGATGGGGGCGGGAGGATGGCTGCAATTATCTTATAAGCCGCGGGAGAGCAAATGGGAGTTTATTAATGGAATCGGGAAGGAAGACGTGGTCACGATGCTTTCTTCACTGGACACGTCAACCTGGGACTATAATTTTTCCAATTATCACAGCGTGGCCTATAACCTCACGGATAATCTTTATCTCGGGTTGGAATTTCAGCGTATTATAACCAAATACAAGCAGAAAGACGGGGGCGATTTAAGCCGCGTGATGACTTCGGTCGTGTATAGCTTCTGATTGTCCCTGTCCTTTAACCCGGGCTCCTATCATTATCCTCGCGCAGGGGAGGCTATCCTTTTTTCATCAAAGCTTTGAAATAAATTGCTTTTCGAATTGGAATTTATAGTTTAAACTACATTTATGACTTGAATCTGTAACGGGTGGGCCCTCTATTAAATAATGAAAATATTATTAAATTTAATACAAATATTTTTTAGAAAAAATGCGCTGTTTTTGGCCGTTATTGTCACGATTATCCTGGGATGTGTGCCAATTAACGGCTTGGCCGCAATTCCTTATCAGGATTTTGAGCCTGACAATGGAACCCCTCCAAAATTTTCTTCGGATACCACCGACACTCCGGAATATGGATGGGCCTTTGGATCGGCATCCGCGGCTTTAACCCAAGAAGGATACCCGGTCCATTCCGGCCAATATTCCTGGCGGGTCGCTATTCCCGATGCTGAAACTCTTAAATCAGGGACTGGAATCGCGTCCATGGCACAAACGTATAATATGAATTTTATCCCGGCTTGTTTTGACCGCCTGACATTCTGGATTTGGTCTGAACCCATGCATCCCGGGGCGCATACGGTTATGGTCAAATTCTTTGACCATGGCTTATATCATGAACAGGGGATAGGGGTTTGGACCCTTGATAGGGCCATTCCGGGGCAATGGGTTCAGTTGATGATTTTATTCAGCCAGCTCCCGGAAGATTTCGACTTCTCCCGGGTTGATAAAATTGAATTTTTTAATTACTGGGATGGCATTTATTACTATGATGATATCCTGATCGCATCACCAAACGGCGAGAATGAAGACACCGCGTGCCTGGAAGCCGAAGGGTATGCCGTATGTGAATTTGACCCGTTAGTTCAGCAAGAGGTGGGGGCGCCGTGTGTGTCTGTTTATTCAGGCCGCCGTGACCTTGTTCTGGATTATATGTTTATGCAGGGCGAACGTCATGTAAGAACATTTCATGATTTACGCGACATGGACGAAGCGTTAAAGTAAGACGGCCCGATGGATGACCATATCCTTTTAAAAAACTGCCTGTTGGGAGACGCACAAAGCTGGGATATCTTTGTCGAACAGTTTTCTCCTTTGATTTACGACTCGATCCTTAGAACATTCCGCCGGTTTGCTTATCAGGATTCTTCTGGAACCCTGGCGGACTTATATCATGATTTTTTCCTTTGTCTGTTGGAAAATGATTATGCGATTCTCCGGGCGTACGAGGGACGCAATGGTTGCCAGCTGAGGCATTATGTTCGAACGGTGGTGATCCGTAAGACCATTGATTTTCTGCGAACAAGGCACCGGCAAATGTCCGGTTTGTACAGTCATCGCATGGAATCAATTGAAAGCGTGGAAGTCTTGGATGCCATTTCGGAAGACGCTTTCAAACGGGACAGGGACAGTTTTTTTTCAGAACAGGCGGCTCAGCTTCTTTTGGCGGACCTGAACCAGGACGAGCGTGAACTATACCGGATGTTTTTTGCTGAGAACATGAAACCCAGGGAGATTGCCGGTTGCCTCGGTATATCCGTACCGTGTTTTTACGTGCGGAAACAAAGGCTTCTCAAGAAAATGAGGCAACGAATCAAAAACCAGAGCCTGACGTATTGAGCGGAATGGAGAAGGGGGCAATGAGGGGGAACGCCAGTGAAACATAAGTCCTTCAAACGGGAGGCTGACGTGAGCGATGAATGGATGGCCGCGTACGTTCAAGGTCTTCTCCTGCCTCAAGACAAGGAGAAGATCGAGCAACTGATGGCCGGGGACGACCGTCTGCGCGAGGAGGTGCGCGCGCTTATGGATATCTGCCGGGAGCAGGAAACAGGGGGGCTTCAGCCTCCACCGGATGGTTTCAGCCAAACGGTCAAGGACCGTGTCCGGCAATGCCTCCGGCCTGGGGTTCTTCATGTTGTCGCTGTCATAGCTGAAGGCGTATTGCGGACAGTGAGAACAACCGGGGAACTGCTGGTCGGGCCCCATATAGCGATGGAGCACACTTTGAGAAACGGCAAAAAAAGCGCGATGCACACTTCCGTATTTCAGAAGAAGTTTGCGGAATTGCTGGTCAGGGGAGAATTGACGGTCGGTGAGCATAACCGTTCAACGTTGGTGGTAACCCTGCAACCCGGCCAGACTTGGCCTGATTCAAAACGCCTTCGAGTCACGCTGAAGGATGAAGAGGGGGAATTGGGGTCGCAGGATTATACCGGGGAAGGCGTTGTCTTTGAAGATATCCTTCCCGGAAAATATGACGTCATTATTTCAGAGGATCATACGCAGCGGGCTGGCATTGCTCTCTGTTTGGAAAACGTTTCATGGCCAACGTAACTCATGTTTTGGAAGTTATCCTCACCCGCAATTCGTTGACGGTCAGCCTCTACGAGAGCGGTTCCACCATGCATCATTTTGATGAGGTTTCTTTAAATAAGATGATGGTGGAACGGTTATGCAGCGATGCCGTTCGTTTGATGAATAAGAGCCTGGAGGCGGGCCCGCTGGCTTCTGGTTTGGCCGTGGAATTGAAAAAGGTGGGGCGGGCGCTTTTCGACCAGCTTTTAAGCGAGGAGGTGAAGGCCCGGCTTGGGGAAGAAGAGATTCAGAATCTCATCATTCTTCTGGATGAGGCCCTGATCCAGATTCCTTGGGAAATTCTGCATGACGGTAAGGAATTTTTGGCCTTAAAGTACAATATCGGACGATCGGTGCGGACCAAGCACCCGTCTTTCTCGGCGATTTCGCGGAGGGCCGAGTTGCCTTTGAAGATGCTGGTCCTGGCGGATCCGGTGGGGGACCTCCCAGAGGCCCGGACGGAAGCGTATAACATCCGCCAAGCCCTTGACCAGGCGGAGAATTCTTTTCAAGTCACGACGAAGATCAAACACATCACAACGGATTATGTGGTCAAAAATATCAGGGATTATGATATCCTTCATTTGGCCGGACATAATGAATACAATTATGAGGAGCCGGTTAAAAGCGGATGGAAACTCGATGACGGGGTTTTGCGCGCCGTGGATGTTATTCAGATGCGCGGTGGTGCGCCTTTGCCGCTTTTGGTCTTTGCTAATGCCTGCCAGTCCGCCAGTCTTTCCCCCGCGAAGATGGTTATCGCGGATACGGAACGGGCGTTCTGCAGCATCGCCAATGCTTTTTTATACACGGGGGTCAAGCATTTCCTGGGAACTCTGCTGGAAATCCCGGATCAGGTGGCCGCTGAATTTTCTCTGGAATTTTATCTGCAAATCAGCAACGGGAAACCGGTCGGCGCAGCCGTCCGGGAGGCCCGGTTAAGATTACTCCAGCCGTCCGAGGACACGGTTTTCTGGGCAACGTATATCCTTTACGGGGATCCTTCTGCCTGTCTTGTTTCCCGGGAGGATCCCAACGCCGCATTGGAACAACTCGCCACAGCTCTGATCCCAGGGAAAAAACCAGCCGCCCTTTATTGGCTTGCCGGCTTACTGGTTTTATTGGCCTTGGCGTTGTCAGAGAATTTTCTTCGAAGACAGTTTTCTCACAAGGCTGTCCCGTTTGAAATAACGGAAGCTGTTGTCCCCACGCCCAAGCCTGAACCGGCCCGAACAGTTGTCCGCCCGGTTATAACACGGGATAATGTCCGGGCGGTTCTTTGGCCGCCTGTTGCTCGCGTCAATCAGCTGCTGGCTTTTCGAAACCTGCAACAGGCTTCCGGGGAAGGCGCTCCGGATCAACAAGAACATCTCCGTTTTTTGGTCAATACCTATGCGTCTTTGCGGCAGTACCGTTTGGCAGCGCTGTATGCGACGGCTTTGGTGGAATGGGCTGACGCTCATGCGGTCAAGAATAAGAGAATCGCGGTGGAATATTATGCCGAAAGTGCGGACGTGCTCTTGGAGGAGTACCTGTTTTCCGACCTTTTCGCACGTCTGCCCAGTGTTTCGGCACCTTTGTCTGGATGGAAGGAAAGCCGTGGGTTTGCGCTGAGTTTGGACCTTTATCAGCGGGGACTCCAGCTTATAACAGATCAGGACCCTGAAGATCTGTTGCGGATCCGTGCCCGACTTTTAGCCGGGATGGCCCGCGGGCATAAAATCCGCGGCAGCATTCAACCAGCCATTCAAAGTTATGAACAGGCGGTTAAAATTTGGGAACAGGCCCCTGTTTTGTCGGTGAATGAACGCTATCAGCTGGCCAATTCTTATGTGGAGCTGGCAACCCTTTATGTGCAGGACCAGAGGAATTTCAAGAAGGCGCATGATTTCCTGATGCATCTTGGAGACCAGTTTCCCGGGGACACGTATTTACCCCTTGAAGACCGGGTTCTTATAAGAACAGTAATAAGAAAATTTGAGCTTTTCCTTTGGGCGCTGCGCCAGGATGGTTTGGCAACAACCCAATTTTATGAAGATGCCTTGCAGGTTTATAACAAGCTGTCTTTATCTTTGGAGCAGGGATAGGGATGGGGCCCAGGGCCGGCGTGCGTGTTTAAAAGGAAAAGGGCTTTGGAATCGGGGATGCCGGCTGTGAGGATATTGCCGGGTCCCTTGACGGTTTATTTTTATGAAAGGAGTCATCAGTGAATAAAAAAGGTGTATTCATCATGGGGGTTGTCCTCGTCGTTTCAGGTGTGTTGAGTTATTATTTTATTGCGTCAAGGAGGGCCGCCGGGTTTGTGACGCTGGATAGTTTTGAGGGCCGTCTCGACCATAAGACTGTCGATTACGGATCTTCAGATAATTCCCTCTTAGCAGTGGATGCTGCCCAAGACATAAAAATGTGTGGTGCACAGTCCCTCAAGCTTCAATATACCCTGGAAGCCGGGGGCTATATGTGGTGTGCGCGCGGGTACGGCTTGGACGTCTTAAATGCGGTCTGGGAAAAGGATTTTCAGACAATCCCCTGGGATCAATATAACGCGATAGGGTTTCAGATGTATGGAAATCAGACCGGGACCGTGGCTTTTGACATTAAAGATGCCGGGGGGGAACTCCATCGGTATTTAATCCAGGATGATTTTTCAGGATGGAAGGAGATTGTGATCCCGTTTTCGCAGTTTAAAGCCCGGGAGGACTGGCAGCCGCAGTCAGCGGACGGGAATAAGAAGTTGGATTTCCCGGTCAAGAGTTTTCAGTGGGAACCGAAAAGCGTTGGCCAAGGGGTGCTGTATTTTGATTGTGTGCGGGTGTCTCGGATATAAGAAATTCAGGGAGGGGATGGGCCACGAACGGGGGTGTCCCCGGAGGGTGTGATGCGGAGATTCATTTATAACCAATCAGAAAACATAGGGCTGCCGCCGGGAACGGTCCGGGAAACCGCGGCGTCTTCCCGAACCGTCGAGATCACGTTAACGGATTACAGCCTTCAACATTGCCACGAAAAGTTGGTCCAGCATATTGAAGAATGCCTCCCCTTTCAGCAGTCTCCTTCGGTGACGTGGATTAATCTTGAAGGGGTGAACCCGTCCGTTATCAAAAGCCTGAATGGGCATTTTCAGATCCATCCGTTGGTTTCGGAAGATATTATGCACAGCGGTCAGCGCCCCAAGATGGAAGTGTATGACCAGTATATTTTTATTGTATTAAAAATGATTTATTTCCAGGATGGAACGGATGAGATTACCGACGAACAGGTCAGCCTGATTTTGGGGCCGGGGTACGTCATGTCCTTCCAGGAAAAACCGGGGGATGTGTTCGGCCCGATCCGGAGGCGGATCCGGGAAGGCAAGGGAAGAATCCGGGGAGAGGGTGCTGATTATTTGGCGTATTCCTTGCTGGATGCCATTGTTGACAATTATTTCCTGGTCCTGGAAAAGCGCGGGGAAGACCTGGAGAGACTGGAGGAGGGTATCCTGGACGAGTCCGGTTCGGGCGTCTTGCAGGACATCCACCAGTTTAAGAAAGAAATCATTTATTTAAGAAAGCAGGTCTGGCCGTTGCGTGAAGTGGTCAGCGCACTTCAGAGGAGCGAATCCTCTTTGATCACGGCCCCGACACAGGTTTACTTGCGCAACGTTTACGACCACACGATTCAGGTGATAGACTCGATCGAGTCTTTCCGCGATATGATAACGGGCATGCATGACATTTACCTCTCCAGTATCAGCAACCGCCTGAATGAAATCATGAAGATGTTGACCATGTTTTCCGCGATTTTTATCCCGATGACATTTTTGGCCGGAGTGTATGGGATGAATTTTAAATATATGCCGGAGCTGAACTGGCGGTGGGGGTATTTCGGAGTGCTGGGCCTGATGGTCGGCATCACGGTGGGCATGATCATGTTTTTTAAGAATAAGAAGTGGTTGTAGGCGGTGTGGCCCGCAGGCGCAAAACGTGGACGAGAGGTGCCGCTTTTTAAGATAAGGAGGGTGTGCGCCGTGAACAATACACATTTAATGCCGGTTCTATTTCTTTGGGCGGCTTTGCAGTCCTGGCCAGGACAGGCTTGGGCTGCTGACGCCCCGGCAGAAGGGATCCGTTTTCAGTTCAACCCCCCGGTGGACGTGCTGTACCAGTCCACGGCGTATTCCCATATCACTATGGATATGGGAATGGCCGGCCAGCAGAGCAGTGAGGGCACGGTTGTATCCAATATTAAAATATCCAAGACAGAGGGGGGATATCTGTTTGTCACGGAACCGGTGTCTGTTGTGATTAAACGCAACGGGGATGTCATCCGGGATCCCTTAACGCAGTTGATTCAGGAGAGCGTTGTCTCGGTTGAAGCGGACCGGGAGGGAAAGGTTGTTTCGCTGTCAGGATATGAGAATTTAGAAAAGAATATCCGCGAAAAAATTCCAGCTGAAAAAGTGCAGGCGTTGACAGCCCTGATCAAGGTGCAGGAACTTTCCAGCAAGGCCGCGGCAGAGTGGGAATCCCGCATGGAAGGACTGGTGGGGACGGATTCGCGGCTTGGGGATGCCTGGATTGATGCCCGGGAGTATCATCTCCCCACAGGCGAAACCGTGGTGTATTACGCCCGCACGAAGATTGAAAGCAAGCAGCCCTGCGGAGGACGGGATTGCGTCAAGATCGTGTTCCGGTATTCCACTGAAGCGGGTGATTTGGAAGCGCCCGGCCAGACGGTGACACGAAAACCTTCGGCCCTGATTGACAAGGATGAGGCGAGGCCGGGGCTAAAAATCAGGGGGTTCGGGTCCAGGGTCCTGGAGCCGGACACGATGATGATTCATTCGGAAATCAGCCAGAAAATTATTGAAGTCGCGGCCCCGGAGGCTGTCCCGGGGATGCCCTCCATGAAAATTACGGAAAAAAACGAGTACCATTGTGCGTTTCCATGAGGTTTGTTGTTGAAAAGGAATCTGGGGCGTTCACAATGAAATTATGGGGAGGGCCTGGGTGTGCGTGATTTGATAAGGTTCCCATTATGTCTTTAGAACCCATCAGCAGTCTTGAAACCCTGCAGAAATCGATCCGTTACGATTTTTATGCGGGACGCTGGTTCCATTATTTTATCAGGTCAACCGGGATGCAGAAGGTTTTTGGCGGCGACCTGGCCATCCACGCGGGGCAATATGCGGCCTACCGGAATTGGACCCGGTTGGCCGATTCGGTCTTCCTTGTGGCCGTTGTTTTTTCCGCTGTCGCCTGGGTGCGGGGGAGTTTTTTTCTCTATGCGGTGAGTTTCTTAATGTTTTTGGCGTTTCAATATATTGGCAGCGTCCAAAAAAAGCGTTTAGTTTTTTTGTCTTCCGCGTTGCTCCGGTACCAATTTTCTCCGGGAGATTTTAGGACGATGAGCCTTTTTCAGATATCCGAGCAGTTATCCCGCCGTTACGGAGTCTTCTCCTTTGTGGATGCGATATCCATGTCGGATAATTTTCTTCGCAAATTATTTCTAGTCGGCTATTTATTGCCTTGGCCCGATGTCGCCCGTAGTTTGCTGGTTTTCTGCCTGGTTTATTTTTCCTGCAAGTACGGGCTGAACACGGCGGTTGTGTATGAGGGGATCCGAAAAAGACACCAGCGGCTCCCGTCGATGCACGGGATAGCTTAGAAAACCCTGCTTCCCAGGACCGTGGCCACCAGGATAAGGAGAAGGAACATCCCCGCCCGGCAGGTCGTGAAAAGAAAAATGAAAAACAGGACCGGGTGCAGCCAGCTTAAGAGTGTATGAGAAAAATGCTTGGCCTGGAACACGGGCCAGTAACAAGAGTAGTTCCTCCAGTTCAGGTTCAGGATACGTTCTTCCTCAAGGAGTTCCCGGTAGAGCCTGGTGCCCGGCAGTGGCGTTAGCACAGACAGGCTGGTCCAGTGCGGGAAAATTCGGAAACAGCAGCGCCAGTATTTCAAGAGATCTTGCGGCCGGTCAGAGTCGAAGCCGATAATGAAGTGCCCTTCCACGCGGATCCCTGTTTTATGGATCCTTCTTGTCAATTCCACATACCTTTCAGCCAGGGCGAATTTTTCGCCCTGCGCTTTTTCGAGTGAATAATTGCTGATTTCATATCCGACCAGCAGCGCCTGGCATCCGCTTTCCCTGGCGAGTTTTAAAACGGGCTCATTGGCGGCGATATCAATGCTGCAGTTTGCGATCCATTTAATCTTGAGGGGCTTTATGGCCGTAAAAAGCTGTTTGGCATACGCGGGGTCAGAATAAATGTTGTTGTCAATAAAAGTAATCACCTTATATTTGGCCTGGAGTCTTTTGATCAGGGCGATCACCTGTTCCACGGTCTTGTGCCCCACCTGGCCCTGGCAGAGCGCAGACACGCAACAAAAAGAGCAGCGGAATTTGCACCCGTGGGTGGCTTCCAGATAATTATGGATGATTTCCGGAGGGGCCGTGAGGAGTTTTTTATAAATTTCTTCGTGGACCGTTTTATCCGCAGGGCGGCTTTGATAAATTTTCTGGAGGCGGTTATTTTCATGGTCGGCAACGATCTCCCGCCAGATGCCTTCTACTTCGCCGATCACGACGCTGTCACAGAATTCCAGGGCCTCCTGAGGGATAAAGGAAACATGCGGGCCCCCCATGATGACAGTGGAGCCGGCGGCCCGGAATTCTTTGGCGATCTTGTACGCTTCAAAGCAGTTGCTTGTGAAACAGGTGATAGCCACCAGACGCCCGGAACGGACATAACGGGAGCGCCAGAAAACTCTCGAGAAACTCCGGACGGTATAATCCGGCGGGGTCAGGGCCGAGAGGACGACAAATACCGGAGGATAAAACCGCAGGATAACAGATGTCAGCAGTTCGAGGATGGACCCGCCCCCCAAGGGATTAATAAGCAAGAGTTCTTTTTTGGGTTGGGGGTGCTGGTCGCGGTAGGAGCTTGCTTGGAAAATGAGGGAATAGAAAAATATGATCATCAGGGCATGAATATATTTTGATGCCAGAGAAAGGAACACGGCCGGCATCGGGGGCTTGAGATGCCACTGTTTCAATAATAATTGACAGGATATCTGCATGGCGACAAGGATCAGCAGCCACAGGGCGGAACGGATAGGAACCTGTACCCTGAGAAGGGACGGCTGTTTTTCGGTAAAGTAATCCCGCTTGAGGATAAAGACGCAGAGGGCCATGACGCCAACGGGCTCCAGAAAGATGTTCCAATAGGTGTAATCCAGAGAGGGAAGGAGTATGAAGGAGAGGAATTGAATGAGGAACAGAAAAGATTGCAGGGCTGCGTAGGGGCCCCAGAATTTCTTGACTTGAACCCGAAACAGCGGGCCAGTGAGAATATATTCTTTTTGTGATGCCAAAACAGCCAGGCCGCCGTATATCCCGGCGTATACGGCGATTTTTACGGGTAATAAAATTAGAAAAATAAACGGGAGCAGGAATTGTAAAGATTGTGCGCTGAAAAAAAGGCTTATGACCGGAATTTCAAGGATAAAGGGGATAAAGACCGCTAAAAAAAAAGAATGGAGGATTTCCAGGGAGTCTACAAGAGGATGGTCGGATGATTTCATGGTCTGCGCGATGAACCCTCCCCGGTGCGCCCGGGGCTGATGCTTCCCGGGGCCCCGGCCTTCTGGAGCGGGTTAAAATATATTTGTCTATCTTTTAATTTATGATATTATTATTTCTTCGCAGACGAGCTCTCCCTTGAGGGATTTCTCCTTGATCGGTGCCGTCTGACGATTTTATTTGAAACATTTTATAATACCACACAAGAAGGAGATGGAGGTAATGGAGAATCTGATTTCTTTCAATACGAAAGAGTGGTTTTTTGAAACCACTTTCCCGGGGATCCGCCGGTGTAAAAGGGACGGGTTCCGGATTGAAGAGGAGATTTACAGGGGGAAGACGCAATTCCAGGATATTTATATTTTCAGGAGCCTCGGCTTCGGGCGGATCATGACGCTGGACGGGATCGTGCAGTTGTCGGAATGCGATGAGTTTATTTATCATGAGATGATCGTGCATGTCCCGCTTTTGTCCCACCGCAATGCGCAACGGGTTCTCATTATCGGCGGGGGGGATGGCGGAACGCTGCGTGAGATCAGCAAGCATCCTGTCCAAGAGATCGTTATGGTCGACCTGGACAAAGGGGTTGTTGACATCTCTAAACAGTACCTTCCGTTTGTCTCGGCGGGAAGTTTCTCTGACAAACGTTTGCGGCTGTTTTTTGAGGACGGGATCAAGTTTATAGAGCAATATTCGGACTATTTTGATGTCATCATCGTGGACTGCACGGATCCGATCGGCCCGGGGAAAGTTCTGTTCGGGATGGATTTTTACAAAAAACTTTTTGCGGCTTTAAAAAAAGACGGGATCGCTATGTTCCAGCTCGGCCCGTTTTTGGATTTTGACCTTTTTGTTGAAGACAGCGCTAAAAAGCTCAAAAAGCTTTTCGCCAGCATTCACCCTGTCCGGCTTTGCATGCCCTCTTACAGTTGTGGTTCCGAATATTGTTTTATGGCGGCTTCCAAACAAACGGACCTCAAGAAAATCAAGAGTTCCGTTATTGATAAACGGCTTAAGGCGCGTTTGGGAAGGAAAGCCAAGACATTGAAGTATTATACTCCGGAGGTCCATAGCGCGAGCTTGGTGATGCCCCGTTTATGGCAGCTTTGAGCATGGCCAAAGGATATCAGGTTTCCATCTTGGGGGACGGGCGTATCGGGCAGGCGGTCCGCTACTATTTTAAGAAGACGCCTGGAATCGGTAAGGCGGAGTTCCTTTCCGATGAGCGTTCCTTAAAAGAAAGCCACTTGCTTATCGGCGCTTTGCCAGGCGAGCTTGGAGAGAAAGGGCTCAAACTCGCCTTGAAATACCGGGTGCCGTTTCTGGATATTTCTGATATTGACCCGCCATTTTATATTCGCCAGAGGAAACTTATTTCTCAAAAAGAAATTCTCGTTATGCCGGGATGCGGACTCTGCCCGGGAATCGTTAATTTTTTGTTGGCACAGGAAATCCGGGCTTTGCCAGGCCAGGTTCAAGAGGTTGAAATTTTGGCCGGGTCCCTGTCTGACCGTGACCACTATTTCCCTTTCTTATGGTGTTTTGAAGACCTGATCAACGAACACCGTATTCCGTCTTTTCAGATTATTTCCGGTGAAAAAAGAAAGTTCGCCCCTTTTGCCGGGTACCGGGAAGAGGTTTATGATGGTATTCAGGCCGAGAGTTATTATTGCGCGAGCGGGTTTGAGAATATCCTGGATCATGTGAACGTGAAAACCCTTGTCTGCCGGGTTGTCCGGCCCCGGGGGTTCCGGGAGTTTTTTCTGTTCCTGGAAGGCATGGGATACCTGGAGCGCGAAAATTTTCTTGTCTCAAAGGAGATTTTAGAAAAACGGAAAGAATCAAATTACACATTGGCCGAAGTCCGGGTCCATACCCGCAAGGAAAAAGTTGCCTGGATTTTAAAAAGCCATGCCCACCGCGCCGCGCCGCTGAACTCCATGCAAATGATTACGGCTTCTGTGGCCGTTACCATGGGGCAGTTGTTTTTGGAAAAGAGGATTCCTCAGGCGGGCTTAGTGTTTCTGGAAGATTTATGCGCGGACCCGGCGGTCCTGCCTGCGCTCATGAAAGGCCTGAAGGCCAGAGGGGTGAGTGTAACCCGTATAAAGAAAGGTTGCCGAAATGATTGAACATTCGTACATGTCCGAGAAAGTGGAGGTCCGCAGTTCCGGGATTAACCGCAAAGGTGTTTTTGCCATTGAAAATATCTCTGCTAGGGAAGTGATTTCGATTTGGGGTGGTTATATTATTTCTTTTCAGGAATTGCAGGATTTGGCTAACACGACTTTCCCGGAGATTGATAATTATGTGATTGCGGTGGCGGACGGATTTTTTATCATCGGCAGCAAGGATGGCACCTTGGAAGACGGTGATTATTTTAACCACAGTTGTGATCCTAACGCCGGCATGCAAGGGCACCTGCTTTTTGTCGCTCTGCGGGATATCCAGCCGGGCGAGGAGATTACGTATGATTATGTTATGACCGACGCGGATTTTGAAGACTATTCTTTTGAATGTCATTGCGGTTCCCCCCGCTGCCGTAAAATTGTGACGACTCAAGACTGGCAGAGCCCTGCCCTGCAGCAGCGTTACGCAGGATTCTTTTCACATTATGTCCAGACGAAGATCGACCGTTTGCGAAAGTCACCATAACCGGATGTCCTCCGCGAATTCTCCCCGCCCTATTCAGGCTTAACCTCGGTTTTAGGGAGGATTTATCCTGTACTTTAACTGGCATTCCCATTATAATAAAAGTAATCGTTATGCCATGCGGTTAAACAACCGGGCCATTTTCGGTTATAAGGATAAGACTATCATGAGCTTAGAGAAAGATTTGCTTCATTACCGTTTACAACTTGATGAAGCGCTGACATTCCAGGATTTTTCTTTGGCCGAGAAAATCGCGGATTTGGCTCTGCATTTAGCCGAAAAGCACGAGAACCTGGGGGAGATGTTCTATTTTAAAGCGCAATTGGAAATGCTGGAGCAGAATTACACGCAGGCTATTATTTATCTTTCCCGAACCGTCTCGATCAACACAAAAGACGGGGCGGCTTTTAATGATATGGCCTTGTGCCTGACGGAGCTGGGAATGATCCAGGAAGCCTTGTTGTTTTTTGATAAAGGTATCAGCGTGGAGCCTGATTATCCCAACATCTATCATAATAAAGGGTGGTTGCTGTCTCATCTCGGTCATTATTCGGAAGCCATTGCTCTTTTCTCAAAAGCGTTGTCGCTTGACCCCCAGCGGGCCGTGACATATGAAAACTTAGGATTCTCCCTTGAAAATTTAGGCCGAATGGAAGAAGCCGTCGCCGCTTACCAAAAGGCGCTTGATTTTGTGAAGCCCCACTATCCTGGGATCAGAGAAGAGATTCAGGAACGGATGACCAAGCTGCGGAATAAGCAGCGGCCTAGGTTTTCTCCGGAGGAATAATCTTCATTAGACAATCCCTTGGGATCCCGGTATAATAAAGGTGTAAGAAACATGTTGTGGGGCGAAACAGATAATTTCGAGAAGTTTTTTAAGAAAAGGAAATAACAATGCCGTCCTATCATGAATCAGATTTTTTTGATGAGTTCCTGCCGTATCTCCTTGTCTTGCTTGTCGTTTCTTTACTTTTGTATCTTTTTCTTTATTTTTTTAACACCGGTGCTTACAAGACGTCTTCCGACACGGCTAAAATAGATTTTTTGGGCCGCCCTATCGCCGAGCAATCATCAGAAAGGGCCAAGATCATCATGCAAAAGCAGAAACTTCTTCTGGAAAGCCGCAAGGACCGGTTACGAGACCAGCGGAGTTTGTCTGATCTAAGAAGGCCGATCAGACTCCGTGATATTTAAGGAAGCGAGGGGCTGGTTTCTTCTCTTGGTGTCGCCTCTTGTCTGAGTTAACGTTGTTTTTAAGAAGATCCATGAAAACCGTTATTTCCGCTTCTCGCCGGACTGATATCCCCGCTTTTTATTTGCCTTGGTTGATCCACAGTATTCAAATGGGGTTTGCGGATATCGTGACACCCCGGGGGATGAAAAAGCGCGTTGACCTTCATCCTGACCGTGTGCATGCCATTGTGCTTTGGTCAAAAAATTTCCGCCATTTCTTAAGCCGGAAAGACGCATTCCAAGATTATAACCTTTATTTTCATTTTACCCTGAATGACTGCCTGGAATTGGAGCCGAACATCCCGAGCCTCAAGGAACGGTTGGCGCAGGGCAAGGCGCTGGCCGAGAGTTACGGTCCGGGATGCGTCAACTGGCGCTTTGATCCCGTGGTTTTCTGGGATAAAGGCCGAAGAAATAATACTGGACGGTTTGCGTACATCGCAGAAAAAATGGCCGGGATCGGGATTCACCGGTGTACGTTCTCCTTTTGCACGCATTACCGTAAAACTGTTGCGAGAACCCGGACTGCCGGAGTCCCGTTGTATGACCCGCCGTTGGACGTCAAACGGGAAACCGCGGCTCGTCTTGGACGGATCGCCCGTGATTTCGGAATCGAACTTTTCGCTTGCAGCCAGAGCGGTTTAGCCGGCATTGAAAATGTTTCTGTGGCCCGGTGTATCGATGGCGCTTATTTGCAGGAGTTGTTCCTTGGAAAATGCTCACAGGCGAGGGACGTTGGCCAACGGCCTCAATGTCATTGCACAAAAAGCGTCGATATCGGCAGCTACGCTTTGGCCTGTCATCACGGGTGCTTGTACTGTTATGCGAGCCCTGGGCTTGCTGGCGATAGCGGACGGGATGTCTCCCGGGAACGATAAATAACATTTTTTACTATCCCGAGTCCTAAATGTGTGTTAAATAAAAGATGTGTGTTTGAGGGGTTAAAATGATCATCCCGGCCCGGGTTCGCCGGAATCAAAACATCCTGTTGAGGGTCGCGTATGGCCAAGAAATTCAATATCCTTGTTGTCGATGATGAGGAGTCGATTCAAACCCTCCTTGTCCGTTTCCTTTCTAAAATGCACTACGCAGTGGGTGTCGGGACAGGGGAAGAAGCCGTTGAAATGGCGCGGCAGCAGAAATTTGATGTCGTGTTTCTAGACATGAGAATGCCGGGGATGGACGGACTGGATACTCTGCGGGCGCTTAAAAAGATTCATCCAGAAGTCTGTGTGGTCATTATTACCGGCTATGCGGAAGACGAACGGCTTTTTGCGGCGCTTCAGGAAGGGGCGATCACCTGCCTGAAAAAGCCGTTTCATATTGAAGAAATCAAAAATATTATTGCTCAGAATGTTGGCGTGGTGCTGGACGCGCCTTTGAAGATTTTGGTTGTGGATGATGACGAGATCTTCCGGAAGCTGTTCCTGAAGTTGAATTCTGATCCGAAATATACGGTGTCCGCTGTTTGTGATGCGCAGGGAGCCCTGAACTCCCTCGTGACAGGTGCGTATGATATTTGTTTTATTGATATTATTCTTCCGGGTATCAGCGGGTTTGAACTGTATGATGAATGCCGGAAAATTTCTCCACAAACGAAAATTGTTTTATTTACCGGATCGGATGAAAAATTCGAGAAGATCCTTTCCAAAACCGGGGGAGAGGCTAATTTTTCGTTGAAAAAGCCTTTTGCTTTGAATGACGTTGTCGATATTATTGACCGGATTGAAGGTTCTGTCGACGCTGATTCTCGCTAGGAAGGGGCCCGCCGGTTTCCGCTGTCATCTTTTCCGCGTGTTCATATGTGCTTTCCAGTCCAGAAGAAAATTGGGAGGGAATTAATGGTGTCGTTTAAGGGGGGCATACGCTTATTGGGGGGGGGGCTCGCTGTCTGCGGGGTTCTGTCCGCGGGTCTTCTCTTTGCGCTTTTCGGGACGACTTGGGGTGCGAAATTCCTTACCAAAATGTCTTTGGATCATTTTTGGGATGACCAGGATATTGTGATTGAAGAAATATCCGGGGCGGTGAACGATCAGGTTTATTATAAAGATATCGAGGTCAGGGACCTGCCTTATTTGCCGGCTGGGGCTATTTTGAGAATTAAAACCGCTTCGGTGTCTTTTACGGCCCTCAATATGGATGGAGTTAACGCCCGGATCGATCAGGCGCGTCTTTTTTTGCCATTTTCTGATCCTGTTGTGATTCATGGGGAAATTCTGTCTGGGCTCCTCAGTCTCAATATCTTTTCCAATTATGTGAGCTTTAAGGATGCTGGATCCTTAAGCCTTGACAATGTTTTCTTAAGATCCATGGAGGGGGATATTGGCCCGGTTGATATTTTTGGGTCCGGATCCTTGTCCAGGCCTCGGCTGACCGGGAAAATTTTTGTGCAAAAGCTCGCGAATCGGATGGCCCGGATGAAGGACAGCCATGTGAGTTTTGACCTGGAATTCCCGCATGCTCTCTCGGGAGTGCCAGGGGTGAGCGGGATTGTGCGGATCCATGACGGGACAATTTCTGCCAGAAAAACGGCGGAGATTCAACTGGAGGAAAGTGTTATCCGTTTCAGTCAGGAAACGGATAATCCCGAACTGGATATTAAAGGCCGCGCTGTTGTCGGAGGGGCTAACATAAAGTTGTTATGTTCCGGCACTTTAAAGCAACCGGAGATCACGTTGTCTTCAACCCCGCCTTTGCCCGAGCAACAATTGCTTGTGATGCTGGTAACCGGGAAAGACTGGACAGGGACGGCTTCTGATTTGAATAGCGGCCGCATCACCACGGATACGGCCAAGGATTTTATTGATTATTTTGTGCTGGGGGGAACCGGCAATCAATTGGCGAAGAAACTCGGGATTAAGGATTTTTCCGTGACCTTAGAAAAAGAAACCCAGGGGCTTGGGATCACGAAATCCATTTCAGAAAATATCGATGCGACTTACGCGGTGGAACAGACTAAAACAACGCCCGGAGAAGAAATGACGAAACAAAAAGTCGGAGGGGAAGTTAAGGTGAACGATAAAATATCCGTTGGCGCCGAACGGCAGTTTATAAATGAACTATCCCAACCCGAAACGTCATCCCAAAATCCCCAAACCCAGACCACCGATAAAATTTTTATAAAATATAAGACGAATTTTTAACTCCTCCGGATTGGCCTGGAACATCAAACCATGGGAATTCCTGGCTATCCAGGGAGCGGATAAGCCCCATGGCTATTATGGGCTATTCATATTTTTTCACTGATATGGCTAATTTCTTCCCGAATACGAATATTTACCTTAAATATTTTATGAGTTCATGTATAATGAAAATAAAGATTGGTGTCCCAACATTTAGGAGCCAGGCTAATGTTGAGGAAGTGCTTTCAAATAAGCGCGATATCTTTTGGCGTGACGTTCGCGGCCATTGTTTTTGTCCTTCGAAGTGAGGCCGATTTGTTTACGAAGGATATCCCTTATCAGCAGGCCGTTCCGGCATTCATCGAGGCCGTGAGCCAGGAAGTCCAACTTGTTAAAGATGAACAGGAGCTGGCGGCCATCGGCCAGTGGGAGGAACAGACCCGGTCTCGTATCCAGGAATTTTTGGATGATCTGATTCAAGCGTCTATGGATGTGGAAACCCTGCCTCCGGATGAAGTGAGCGCTCGGTATGAGGATGTCGCGGATAAATGGCTTGGGGTCATTTATTCTTTCCCGGATATTTATGAGGTCCTCCCCGGGGTTCAACCCCTTGTTGAACAGTTGTTTTCCGGGCTCCCGCAACTGAGATCGCACCGCTGGGGCCGGGATGCCCCCCTCCAGAATCTTTACGAATGGTATTTAGCCATGGAAGTGCAGAATCCGTGGGGCACGGCCGCTTACTATCAGCTGCTTCCTTTGGAACCGGTTTTTCGGGAATTCCTTCTTTCGGAAATCGCGAACGTCAGAACCTTGGAGGGGATTGAAACTGTAAAAATTATCCATAGAGAAACGATTGTTCGGGAAAACGGCACGCTTATATTTTATGAATTGATTCAAAATGATCAGGTCATACAAAATTTTGCGGTCGAAAAAGACCCGACATTGATCCATGAATTACTGCGGCTGGCATTGCAGGATAATGCGGACCCGTTGCTTGTCGATGTTTTGAAAAAATACGTTGAGCTCATTGATGACGCATTGACCCAGGCTAGGGATCAGGGGGGGCTGGATGCGGACGTTTATGATTTTATTTACGGTCTTAACTGCGATGTTTATGGGAACGTGGGGTGCCATCAACCATCGTGGTTAAGGCGAAAAGTGCAGCTGACCCGGGACAAACCTTCCTGGTATTATTTTCTAGAGGATTGGCGTTCTTTTTTCAAGGGGCCATCGGATGATCTTGTCCGCGAGGCGTCCCCCTCCAGTGATCCTACCCCGGCTTCCCAAAAGCTGTATCCTTTGGAGGGGTCTTATGTCCGAGTGAGGATTACAGAGGAAACGCCGAGCGATAGGGCTGAAGAAAAGTTCAGGAAGGGAGCCATGATATTATGTTTTTCCTCTTTCCTTTGGCTGGGCATAGGGATATTCAGACTGTCCGGCCTTCCGGTTTTTCCATAAGTTTGATGAAGCGGTCGGCATGGTTTGTGCCTGCCGCTGGCTTATAACACGGGAGGATGGGAGCGGACGGAAATTATTAAACATTTGGACGGGATGACCGATATTGACCTCCCGGATTTTAAATATGCCGCTGCTTCCAAGTCGAGCCGGTATTCTGCATCCTGAAATAGCCCGTGGATTTCAGCCGAGGGGTATGAGCACGTTGTTCAGTGGGGCCGGGAGTCGGGTTTGACGCGGGTAGATTTTCAGGGAATGCCGCGGGCTTGAGGACAGCCCTCTCGGGTCATGGGAACCGGTGCGTGTTTTTATCTGGAAAAAGCCTGGAAATTTTTAGTGTCGCGTTTATAATTCTGGTAAGTTAACACAAAGCGAGGGGACAATGAAAAAATACGTTTGCACCGTTTGTGAGTATGAATATGATCCGGCCTTGGGAGACCCGGAACAAAATATCCCTCCGGGCACGGCTTTTGAAGATTTGCCTGAAACATGGGTCTGCCCGAAGTGCGGGGTTGGAAAATCCTATTTTGATGTCATTTAAACACGGGGCGATGGAACCTCTTTTAAGTGTATGCTGATGCCGATTCCGGGAACATTTGTCGAAAGGATCAAGAGGACGGAAACGATCGAGAGTTTCCGTTTCCGGTTTGAAAGCCGGCCGGATTTTTCTCCGGGGCAATCCTTGAGAGTCCTTTTTGACACGCAGAACCTTAACAACCGGGACCTGAATAAAATTTTGTCATTTTCTTCGGGCCCGCAGGCGCCTTATATAGAAGTGACCAAGCGTTTGTCCCAGAGCGTCTTTTCTGATCAATTGAAACGGCTTAAAAATAACGACACGGTTTTCTTCCAGGGTCCTTATGGGCGATGCGTGTTTAAAGATGAATATCAAAAAATCGGGTTTCTGATCGGGGGAATCGGAATCACGCCGGTGATTTCGATCCTGGAACATATTGTTTTTAAAAATTTTTTAGTGGATGTGTGTTTGTTGTATGTGAACCGGAACGAACATGAAATCGCTTTTAAGGAAGAGCTCCGGCGTCTTTCTCGAGGGCGAAATTGGCAGGTTTGTTTAACGGTTGACGATTTCCCGCCGCAGGCGCCCGGTATTCGTTTCGGACGGATAGACGGGGAGCTTGTGGCAAAAGTCATGCCGGATGCGCGGGAACGGGTCATTTTTTCATTCGGCCCGCCTGCGATGGTCAACGCGATGAAGTGCCTTTGCTTGAATTTGGGCTGCCGGCCTGAGAACCTCAAGACAGAAATTTTTGTCGGCTACCCAGAAACGGGATAAGGCGGTGTCCCTGGCAGCGTGTTTTCCGGGGGGCATGTTAAGTATGAAACTGGTGAGGTGGAGATGAACATATTAAAAATTATCAAAAATGAGGACAGCCCTTTGACCTTGTGGGCGAAGGAAAACAAGCAGCTCCTCAACAGCCGGGGCATAAAAATGTTCAATGTGATGGGGATCCCGGGAGCCGGGAAGACAGCGTTTATAGAGGAGACAATCCGGCAGTTGAAAGACCGAATCTCCATCGGGGTCATTGCGGGCCAGCTGACCGGAGCCCAGGACGCCGAAAAGTTGTCCGGACTCGGTGTGCCGGTGTGCCTTATTCAGCTTGAACAAGAGGGGCTTCTGCCGGCTCACCTCATTCATGAGGCGCTTCAGGTTTTATGTGCGCAGCAAACGTTGGATTTGATTTTTGTTGAGAATATTGGCAATCTCTGTTGTCCTTCGGATTATGATATCGGAGAATTTACAAAAGTTGTGGTTGTGGATGTCGCGGCAGGGCAGAATCTTGCGGATAAATATCCCGGTATTTTTAAAGACGCCCAGGTGGTGGTGTTTTCCAAGACTGGGCTGCTCCCGTATGTTGATACAGACTTGGGGGTGATGAAAAGTTGTGTCAATCGGCTTAACTCGGCAGCTTATATATGCGAACTTGACAGCTTGCATCGTTCGGGATTTGACCAATGGATTGATATTTTATCCAAAATTGTATAAGAGGTGAGCCCGGGGCGGTTCCTGTTTATGTTATTTTTGGGATTCTAGAAAAAATATGAGTTGGTCGTTGACAATCAAATTAACAGAATGCAATAATACGCTGAAAGTCAACCCGGGTGTCTTTTGTTTTACAACTTATACTCGCCCATTGATTTATTCACGATAACGGAACCTTTTTGTCTTTCCCGGGTTTGGCTGTCGGGAATGTCGTCGTGTTTCTGGCAATGCCTGAATGTTAAAATAATTTTATGAGTTAAGGGAATTTTGGCCAATGCCACAGTTAAAATTAGTCCTTCCTAATGTCCAGGAACAAGCCATGATTGCGGCTGTGAAGGGTATTGTCGCAACGACCTGTCAGGAACGCTTCAGCCAGGAACCTGTGCTGAAAAGGAATCATATTAAGTGGAATGAGAAATACCGTATGATTGCCCGCGCCAAGGATAAAGGATTTGCGGAGGGGGCTATTGTTTCCTGCATAGGGTTGTTCCTCTCAGAGCGGCATGTCACCCAAAATCAACCCTGTGGGGCCATCATCCTTTATGCGGACGAATATTATATGCGAAAATTGATGAATTCAGCCGGGTTGTCAGGCGAAGATGTCCTGAACCAGGGCGCGGTGGCAGATTTTTGCAGTGAATTCTGTAATATGATCACAGGCCAGTTTATTAACCGGGTGGTCAACGAAGGGTATCAGGAAATATTAATGACGTCTCCGTCCACCCAAATGGACGAAATCCAAGACGGGGTCAGGTTTAACAGCGATTATGCCGAGTACATTGAATTAGATTTTTTTATTTGGGGGAAAAACGTTTTTTCCATCGATTTGACGCTTTCCGCGATATTTAAAAACGAATAAGGGCTAAGGACTCTATGAAACAAATTTTGGTGGTTGATGATTCGTCCGTTCAACGGAAAATTATAATCCAGATTATCCGTCAGGCAGGCTTTAACAACGATATCCTTGAAGCCGGTAATGGGGAAGAGGCCATTCAGGTGTTAGGGAGCCATTTTAAGACGGTGGGGCTTATCCTGTGTGATTGGCACATGCCGGAAATGAACGGGATCGAATTTATTGAGGGAGTGGCTAACGTCCCGGCTGTGGCGAATATTCCGGTTGTGATGGTGACGACGGCTGGGACCGAAGAGAAACTGAAACAAGCCTACAGTGTTCATCCCAACCTGAAGGGATATATTGTTAAGCCTTTCACCGCTGATAAGTTGAAAATTGTTATCGCTCCTTTTTTATAAATGATGGAACGAGGGAATCCATGAACAACACGCAGGCGGATACCATTGAGGACCCCCAGGCCCCCATAGAATATCTGCAGTTTGTTTGTTTTAAATTGGCGGAGGAGGAATACGCGGTGGATATTACCCTTATCACTGAGGTGATAAGGGTGGTCCCTTTCACCCCGGTCCCCCAGGTTCCTGATTTTTGCCTCGGCCTCATTAACTGCCGAGGCACGATTATCCCGCTTTTTGATCTTCGGAAAAAGGTTTTGTTGCCGCAGAAACCCTTTAATGCGAAATCAAGAATCCTTATCGCTTCCATTGACCATGAGGTGATCGGATTGGTTATTGATGAGATATTGGATAATATCCGGGTGGATCCCCGGCAAGTTGACCTGACAAAGTTTTTGGCCATGAAAATCGGCAAAGAATATATCCGCGGGGTCGCCCAGGTGGATGACCGTATGATTGCCATCCTGGATTTGCAGCAGATGTATGATGTCATCCTGCAGGGGATGAGCCCAGAACAGACGTCAACCTAAAATAAAGGGAGAAGTTTTGACTTACTATGGAAATCCCTAAACCTAAACCGCCAGCCTTTTCTCAGGAAAATGTGCGTGTTGTTGAATTCTCCGTTGCGCAATCATGCTATGGGGTTTCCATTGACCAAGTCAAGGAGATCATCTCTGCCAATATTATGACCGCCCCGGTCCCCGATGCTTTGCCGGCGATTGACGGGGCCATAAATTTGCGCGGGAAGATACTCCCGCTGATCAACTTGGCAAAATTTCTTCACGCCGCTGAAGAAAAAGTCGGCCGTATCATTATTTCCGAGTTCGGGCAGGGTATGTTTGGTTTTGGCGTTTCCGATGTCGTTAAGCTGCACATGGTGTCTCCCGAAGATATTTCCGTCCCAACAGATTTATTGCAGGCACGGGAAGGTTACGTGCTTGGTATCGCTAAAATCGAGGGGAGGATTATTTACCTCCTGTCTCTTGAAAAAATCGCCCGGACGATCAGCGCTTGACCGGGGTGAGAGGTTTACAACCAGGATCCGGAGTCATGAGCGACGACAAACAGGATGAAATTATTGAGCATCGGAAATACGTGCGGATACCGAGGCGGTATATCGTTCACTGTTCTCCGTTTACCGCCAAGGATCTTCTGTCCCCGGGGCGGGACAACATCACAGAAGGGTTATTGAAAAATATCAGCTGTGGGGGGGTCCTGTTTGAGTCCAGGGTCCAATATAATGTCGGAATTTTATTGCGGATCGAATTGGCCTTGCCCGGCTGGGAGAAATTTAAAACAGAATTTTTTAAAGAGGGCAGCACCCCGCTTTCGGATCCCTTGACGGTCCTGGCCCATGTGGTCCGGCTGGAAGTCCTGGAGGGCGGGATGTTCGATATCGGAGCCTGTTTCGCGGCTATTGACGAAGGTGATAAATGGACTTTATTCAAATATATTCAAAGGTACGCTCGGTGATGCCGTGGGTGAAAAGGTGGACAATTTAGTTAAAATTACGGATCAAGAGTTCGAAATTATTCGTAAAATTATGTACGAACAAACGGGGGTTTTTCTCCGGGATACCAAAAAAACTCTTGTCGTGGCCCGGCTTCGGAAACGGTTGGCGCATCTGGGGCTGACAAATTTTGAGCAATATATCGCGATTCTGAAATCGCGAGATAAAAAGGAAGTCGAAACTTTTATTAACGCGATCACGACGAATGAAACGAATTTTTTCCGGCATCCCAAACAATTTGAGCTCTTATTAAGCCGAATTCTTCCGGATTTGAGGGCCCACAAAACACAGTCAGGGCAGAAATCGTTGTGTTTCTGGTCGGCCGCGTGCGCAACGGGGGAGGAGCCGTACACGATCGCGATGCTGTGCCGTGAATTTTTCGGGGATGACCCCTCCTGGACGGTCAGGATTTATGCTTCAGACATTAATAGCGATGTCCTGGCGTTCGCACAGCAAGGGGTCTATGCCCCCCGCAGCGTCCGTGAGGTGCCGGAAAAATATCTTAAAAAATATTTTCAGAAGCAGGAATTGGATTCCGCACACGGCAAGGAAGAACGTTACAAAATAACAGATGATATTATCCGCCAGGTGCAATTCCGTCAGCATAATTTGCTGACACCGTTTGTGGTTAATCATATTGATGTGGTGTTTTTCCGGAACGCCATGATTTATTTTGATGATACCAGCAAACGGGATGTTTTAAAACGGATTTACCATAACATGGCGTCTTACAGTTATATTTTTATCAGTCTTGCGGAAAATCTCCCATATCGGGGGGCTTTGTTTGAATTCATCGGGATGGGCATTTATCACCGAACAGGGTAAAGAATTTTAAAAGTCCAGAAAGAATCGTGGCCAGAATGATACGAGCTGTTATCGCGGATGACTCCAACCTCTTTAGGCGTGTATTAACGCAGATCTTGGAGAAAAACGGCAGCATTAAGGTCGTGGGGGCTGCCGCCGATGGGGCAGAAACGGTTGAACTCGTCAAGACGACGCGTCCGGACATCCTGATTCTTGATTATCAGATGCCGGTTATGGACGGGTTGGAAGTCTTAAAGGTCGTCATGAAGGAATGCCCGGTGCCTGTGTTGATGTTAAGCGCGTTGACCCTGGAAGGAGCTGCGGAAACGATACGGGCCCTGGAATTTGGGGCGGTTGATTATTATCCTAAGCCTGTCTGGCATGATAAAAAATTTGATGATATCAGAGAAGATCTGGTCCTGAAAATTTTGGCCATTGTCGGGAATGCTGGAGCCGTTCAGGATGCCTTGGCTAGGCTCCCCGGCGAGACTGGGGGCCGGGATCGGGACAGCTTAAAGTCTTTGAAAAAACGGCCGGTTGATATCATTGCCGTCGGCTCTTCAACCGGAGGGGTCCAGGCCGCGATTCAGATTTTGTCTTCTCTCCCCGAGAACACCAAGCCGGTTGTCTGGGTGCAACACATGCCGGAAAACTTTACGGCCAGTTTTGCGGAACGGCTGAATCAGAAATCTAAGCTGACCGTCAAAGAGGCGGAAAACGGGGACGTCCTGCAATCCAAATTTTGCTATATCGCCAAAGCGGGGCTGCAGATGAAGCTCCAGCGGCGTGATCAAACGACTCAGATTTGTCTTTATAAAGAGACGGGAAAAAGATCCCCGCATGCCCCATCGTGTGATGTCTTGTTTGAATCCGTGGCCGAGCTTTATGGCGCTCGTTCTATAGGCGTTATCTTGACCGGGATGGGGGATGACGGGAAAAAGGGGTTGGGCGCGATGCATGCCCAAGGGGCCTTTGTCCTCGGCCAGGATGCCCGGAGCAGCGTTGTTTACGGCATGGCCAAAGTGGCGTTGCAGGCTGGTGTTGTGAATTTGGAGCTGGATGTGGGGCTGATCCCTGAAGCCCTCATGCTTTTAGGGGCGGCGGGATGAACCCGTAAACATGAAAGGGGATTATGGGCGAGAACGAGTACGATAAAATACCAAAGGAAATCAGGGAGTTTATTCCTGATTTCCTGTCCGAGAGCGATGAGAACCTCCGGATTTTGAATGAAAAACTTCTGGAATGTGAAGAAGCTTTTAAACAAAAGCAACTTTTGAATCCGGAGACTCTCAATAGCCTTTTCCGTGCGGCGCATTCCATTAAAGGCACGGCCTCTTTCGTCGGACTTGATAAAATTGTGCAGTTGACCCATAAGCTGGAAACAGTTTTACAAAAAATACGCGATCACGCCCTGGACTTCCACGCCGATGTTTTCGATGTTTTATTCGTCGCGTTTGACTGTTTGTCCAAGCTGTTGCTTGAGTTAAAGGAGAGAAGGGACGGGCATGTCGATCTCCAGCCGGTGATGTCCCGGTTGGAGAATGTCCTCTTAGGCCAGGAGAAGGAATCTTCCTCGCAGGAAACGCCGCCTCTTCAACCTGCCGCCGTGCCTGTTGCTGCGCAAGATTCAACGTTCCTTGCCGGAGCCCCCCATTCCCCGGTTTTCCTTACGGATGAAGTGATCCTGGATTCCTGTTTGCAGCTTGTCGCCCGCCTCCGAGAACATTATTCGGCGGGGCAGGGGGATGAAGAATACCAGCCGTTTTTGGATAATTTTCTAATGATATCACAACAATTTTACCGTTTTTCCGTATTGCTTAATTCCCCCGCCCTGGAAGATATGGCTAAGAAGATGTTTATGATTGTTTTTGCCCAGCGGGACCGGCGGGACCCCAACCCTTTCCCCAAGGATTTGTTTTTGAAAAGTGTCGATGCTCTGTCCATGATCCTTCAGGCCGTCAAGGAAAAGAAAACGCCTCCGGAGGATGTCGCTCAGATCAGCGGGAAGTTGCAGGTTTACGTCAGGCAAAGCATCCCTGATTTTCACACTATTAATATTGATGAATGGGTGTTGACTCAGGAAGAGGACGTTTTGCCCCCTAGGGAGGACTTGTTAACTTTAAAGCAACTTAAAGGCGCTGAAAGAAAAATTCTTTTCCAGGCCCTGGATCAGGGGTATGACCTTTTTAAAGTGTTTTGTGTGGTTAAGAAAATTATTCGAGAAAAAGTTCTGAAAATCGCTTTAATAGAAGAACGGCTCAGGAAAAGCGGCCTTGTCATTGCGATCCAGCCCCCGTTGCTTGAAATTGAAGGGCGAGCAGGGGATGTCAACGTGGGGATCTATTTCTGTTCGATCGAGAATGAAAACAGCATCCGGAAAATCCTAACTTTGGATGGCGTGGAAGTCCTGGCGATTGACCGCCAGGGAGCTGAGGATTTGGATGGGTTAATAGAGAAGGGGGGCTCTTCTGGTGACGAGGCGGTGGGACTCCCAGGCGACGATCAGGACGCCGCCCCTGTTTCGGCTCCTGCGCAGGCCCGAAAAGAGAGCGGGGACCAGGGTATTTCAATTTTAAAAATCGATGCGAGGAAGATTGACAAGCTCATGATCCTTTCGGGAGAATTGGTGACGATCCGCGCGCAATTCAGCCGATTGGGGCACTTGCTCAAAGAGACGGTCCGGCAGAAAGACAGTATGAACATGCTGCTTAAGAATTTTTCTGCGTCCATAGTCGCCCTTCAGAAGGGCATCAAGGCGATTTCTGAACTTGAGGCCGCGGAGAAAAGGATCCAAGCCGGGCGCGACCTGGATCAGGTTGTCGGGAGTCTGAATGAATATCTTCAGCAGTTGAAGCAGAATGCGCTGGATAAAGACGTTGTCAATAATATCAATTTTTTGGATGAAACCACGAATCATTTGGAGAAAATTGCTTCCGAAATCCAGAACAGCGTCATGAATGCCCGGATGGTCCCTATTGAAGGCGTTTTTAACCGGTTTAAACGTATTATCCGGGATATCGCTAAAGAGGTGGGAAAAGACGTGATGTTGCATATCGAAGGCGAGGAAACGGAATTAGACAAGAAAATCGTCGATACGCTGGGAGAACCTTTAACGCATATGATCCGCAATGCCGTTGATCATGGTGTTGAGGACATGGCAACGCGCAGGCGGCTCGGGAAACCGGAAGTCGGCAATATTACTCTAAAGGCGTCTCATCTTGGCAACAGTATGTGCATTGAAGTTATTGATGACGGCCAGGGCATTAATTTGGACAAAGTGGTTCAGACGGCGATTCACAAGGGGTTGATCAATAAGTCAAAGCTTGAGGCTATGACTGAACAGGAAAGAATGGGGATTATTTTTCTGCCCGGATTCAGCACGAGCGACACCGTGACCGGTCTGTCCGGTCGAGGGGTCGGGATGGATTCCGTAAGAACCATGATTAATTCGTTGAATGGGATGATCGATATCAAGAGCGAGCCCGGGAGCGGGACAACGTTCCTGATTAAAATTCCTTTGACCCTGGCGATCATCCAGGTGCTGCTTGTCCAGATCGGAGGCTATGCGTATGCTTTTCCGGTTGAAACGGTGCTTGAAATCATAAAAGTGAAATCTTCGGAAATTTATTTTATTGATGGCAACCCTGTCGTAAGATTAAGGGAACACGCACTCAGTCTCGTGAGCCTGGAACAGGTCATACAAATCCCGGGGGCGGACCGGTCCCAGCAGGATTGTTATCATGTGGTCATTGTTTCTGACGGCATTAACCGGGTCGGGGTTGTTGTTGATGAATTGTTGTCTAAGGAAGAAATTGTTATTAAATCGTTGCCGAGTTATTTTGCCAAAGTCCAGGGGGTTTCCGGGGCATCGATCCTGGCGGACGGGCGAGTGGCGCTGATTCTCGATATCCATACTATTATCCGTTCGACGTTATAATATGAACTCTTATCAGGATATTAATAAAATTACGGTTGGTGTTGCCGATATAAAAATAGGACAATCGCCCCAGGTGATTGAAACGACACTGGGCTCATGTGTTGCTGTGTGTTTGTACGCCGCGGCGCGCCAGGTCGGGGGCATGGTCCATATTATGATGCCTTACGCGGATGAGAATTCTTCCAAGGCACAGGGGAAAAAAGCTAAATATGCCAATACGGCCGTCCCGGAGTTGGTCCGTCAGTTGACTTCTCATTTCGGGATTGATTCGCACCATTTTGTGGCGAAAATTTTCGGCGGCGGGAGGATTTTAAAAGATTTTACGCTCAATATCGGCGAACTGAATGAGACAGCGGCCAGGGAACAGTTGAAAAATTTCGGGATTAAAATCGTGGCTTCTAAGACCGGAGGGAATAAAGGATGCCGGGTGACTCTTTTTCTGGAAACCGGGATGGTCGTGTGCCAAAGATTCGGAGGCCCCTCAGAGGAGATGTAATCATGTTAAATGAACCTAAAATAAACCGGGCGATTAAACTTGTTGCCAAAATTAGTATTGATAAAGCTTCACAGGTTTTTTCGAAGCTCATTAAGACCGGGGCGCGGATTGAAATGGAGGATGCTTTCTTGGCCGATATTACCTCCATCACAGAGCGGGTTAACCGCGAGAACACGAATGTCGTCGGGGCTTTTGTCGACCTGACCGGTGAGGTGAACTTCAAATTCCTGTTCCACGTGCCGATCCAGGACAGCATGCTCCTGGCCGATTTGATGCTGCGCCGGGAGGTGGGGACAACAAAAGAATTTGATGTGTATGCCGCCAGCGCGGTGCAGGAAATCGGGAATATCCTGGCCAGCGCCATTTCCGGAGTTTTTTCGTCCGATTTCAGCATTGACCTCCATCCGACCCCTCCGGAGGTCGTGAACGATTATGTCGGCACCGTATTCCAGGAATTCCTGGTGAGCGCGGCTCCCGAGCGTAATGATATCCTGATTATGGAGAGTTGTTTCCATGTCATTAAAAATGATATCCGTTGTCACATGTATCTTCTTCCCCTGGGGGAAAGCGAGAAAGTTTTAAGTTATATTATTAATACTATGTAAAAAAAGAGGGTTCCTATGTCAAAAAAGATTATTGTAGTTGACGACGCTCCTATAATCCGTTCCATGCTTAAAGATATTCTTGTCCAGGCGGGTTATGAGGTGACCGCGGAATGCAATAACGGCAAAGAAGCTGTTGAGCTTTTCCGCGAGCTGCGGCCGGATTTGTTGACAATGGATATTGTCATGCCTGAAAAGGATGGCATTGAGGCGATCCATGATATCCTGGCTATTGACGGGAAAGCGAAAATCATCATGGTGACCGCCGTGGATCAGCGGGTGGCCTTGATGAAAGCGATCCGCGCCGGGGCGGTGGATTATATCATCAAGCCTTTTGAAAGCGACCGGGTCCTTTCCGCCGTCCGATCCGCTTTGGGGGAATAACGGGGGGAGGGGTTTTTATGTTAAACGCCAGAGATATTATGATAAAGGATGTTATCGTGGTCCATCAGACCACCCCGTTGCTTGACGCTATGAGAATATTGGTTGAGAAGCGGATTAGCGGGTTGCCGGTCGTGGATAAAGACGAAAAACTCATAGGGGTCATAACGGAGAAGGACCTTTTGAGGCTTTTAGTCAGCGATGTGATTACTTCCCAGGAAGTCGTGGGTGATTACATGTCGTTGGATGTGCAATTTTTTGCTCCCGGGGATAGTGTGATTGATATTTGCGAATTTTTTATCAGAACGAACGTGCGCCGGGTCCCTATCGTTGAAAACGGCAGGGTCATGGGGGTGATTAGCCGTCGAGATATTATTAAATTGATCCTGAATTCGTCCAAATAAGTTTTGCATTGCATTTTGAGGGTGGGGCATCCCAGGGGGCACTTCTACAATAAGGAGCCGAAATATGAAGACGATTTTGGTGGTTGATGATGATCCGGTGGACCTGAAATTGATTTCGGACACGTTGGAAAAATTCCAATATAAAATCGTCACGGCCGATAACGGATTGGACAGCATTGCGAAAGCGCGGGATATCCGTCCGGATCTTATCCTGATGGATATCCTGATGCCTGAAATGGACGGGACCGAAGCGTATAGCCTGATCAAAGCCGACCCGGAAACCGAAGATATCCCGGTGCTTTTTTTAACGTGTGCCCTTTCCAAGGATGAGGAGCATTTGGGGGCCAATATCGAGGAGTCATTTTTTAACGTGCTCGCAAAACCTTTTAAGACTTCAGAGCTTGTTGCCAGGATCCGCGATATCCTCGGGGAATAAGATTGTGATACGCCATGAACTTTTTAAAAGATGTTCGAATCCGCGTGATCGGTTTTCTGGGAATGGTGGCTGTTTTAGGGGGGGTGGCCCACGCCCCGGTTGAAGCGGCGAGCGGGAGTTATCTGTACAGCAAGGCCGCCGAGGCGGCTAAAGCCGGACGGCGCGATGCCGCATATGCGTATTACAATTCTATCTTAAGGTTGCCGCATTCGAAATATCACAAAACCGCTTTATTTGCCAAGGCGGAATATTTTTCCCTTTCGGGAGATACCCTGTCCGCGAAATCAGCCTGGCAGGCTTTTCTTGAACAGTATCCCAACGATGTCCCGGAATCTCTTTTCGCCATGGTGAACGGCTACCACATCGCCCGAAAAGGCAAAAATCTGGCGGACGTCGAGGCTATGAAGCAACGGATCGTTCAATCTCAACAATTGAGCCTTATATTCAGAAAATCTAAAGATTTTCATTTCACGTCACCCTTCTTCAGGCACTACCGGGCTGTGTACAGCATAGACAAAATAGAATTCATGATTGATGACATTCCTTTCGAAACGATATTGTATTAAGGTGTTGTTTACCTTCGGGGCCACTTCTTTTTTGATGTTTTGCCTCGCAGTTGGTATAGGGACGTGGCGCCTGAATATCACGAAAGATTTTCTTTTAAGCGGCCTGAATGCGCGATCCCCCGGTTATCGTTTCCGGGCTGGTCCGGGTTTTTTTCTTCCTCCGAATGGTATTATTATTCAGGACATGGATATCCGTTTCTTCCCTGAAAAGGAGGGGGAGTCTCAAGGCCGGGTCCTGGCCCGGATTCCTACCTTGGTCCTAAGGTTTTCTTTGAAAAGATATTTTTTTGAAAAGAAAATCATCTTCCCCGTGATTGTTTTGAAGTCCTTGCGCGGGAACTATCCGGATCTCCTGCAGGTGGGGAGGGAGTTCGGTTCGTTCTTGCCTGCCCCGGCGGGAGAAAGGCCCGCCTTTCTCACTGTTAAGGTGCGGAATGCCCGCCTCGAGTCCGTGAACAGGGAAAGCAGCCCTGATAAAGGGTACATTATAAACGCTGTCTTCCGACAGAACCCGGAGCAATTGGAATTGGAAGGCCGAATGTGCGCCCCGGGCTTCCGGTGCCGTTTGCCCCTGGGTCTGGCAAGCCGGGTCCTCGGGGCTCCGGATGCTTTGAGTCTTCTGCTCTCCATGGACCTGGGCAAGGATAAAAGCCGTATTAAGGATTTGATGATCAAACACCCGCGGGGAGAAGGCCATTGGCAGGGCTTATGGGATGGGCGTACGGCACAGGTGACGGGGTATGCCCTTGGGGACACCCGCCGCCATGATGGGGCGGAGGGCCGGCCTTTGGAAGGATGGGGAGTCCCGGCCGCCCGTTGGGACCCTAATCTGGTTATCCTTGATATGCACGCCACGGTGACAGTCACTCCGGCTGAGATCCGCCTTGACACTCTTTGTTTCCATGTGAACACTGTCCCGGTGCGGGTGAGCGGCGGGCTTGGGACCACGGGTGATTTGCCAACTCGGGTTTCCATCTTGGCCCAGTCGCCGAAACTCGAGCGGTTTTTCCCCGGCTGTTACAGCCTGCAGGGGGATATCCAGGGCCGGGTGAAGGACCGTCGTTGGATTTCATCAGGGCTGCTCACCGTGCTGGCCCGGCCTCCAGGGGCCATCTCCCGTGAGGTTAAGGTGGCGCTTCAGGTGGAAGGACTCCATTTTAAAGATGTCCAGCGCTGCCCGGGGGTTGGCATTGATGCGTTGACGATTTCCTTGCCGTCCGGGGATGTCCGCCTAAAAGGGGTTGACATGTTTTGGAACGCGCGCTTAAATAATATGGATTATTTATTCTTCACCGGGCAGTTGTATTCGGGCCGGTTTTTCAGCCGGGCCTGGTTTAGAAAAGATGCGAACGGGAACGCCCGTTCTTTCTGGGCTCTGGATTTGCAGAATTTGCACTTGGAAGATTGGCATCAGGATTGGCAGGGGCTCGCTGCCGTGTCCGGCCGTTTATCCGGCCGTTATTTTCTCCGGGCCGACCCCATGTTCACCATGAAAGGGAAGATGCTTTTTACGGACGGGGTCTTGAATCGGGTGAGATTTTTGGAGTGGTTTTCAGCGGCCTTTGGGTTCAAAGCGATGAAACGTTTGAAGTTCGACGCGCTTTCTTTGTCGATGGTGATGGATCCATCTGGTGTCCATATCGACCGGTTGAGCCTTATCAGTGACCGTGTCCATATCCGGGGGAATTTTTCGCTTTCTGCGCAAAAAATGGTCTCAAGCCGGTTATCCATTCTTATGGACACGTCTTACGTGGATCAGTCTCTTGAACTTGCCCAGTTGTTGAAAGAGAAAAATCCGGCCCGTCTTAATTATAATTTTGAATTTCAGCTTTCCGGACCGCTGGAAGCGGTTAACTTCCAATGGCTGCCTTCCCATGTCAAAGACCTTATAAAAAAAAGGATCCCGGATTTTATAGAAAGGCGCATTGAAAGAAATATCGACCAAATGATTAAATCGTCGCCGTAACGTATCCCGGGAGGGGAGGGAACCGCGAGTTTTATGATGCCAGACCATGATGGCGGGGAGCGGGATTACATCTGTTTTCAAAAGGAACAGCAACGTCGATGGGAATCCCTCTGTCTTCGGTGCGGGGCCTGCTGTGGCGCCTTTGACGGGGATCCCTGCGAGCATCTTCAAAGCGAATCGTCGGGGCGGTTTTTTTGCCGTATATACGAAGAGCGTTTTGGAATCAGAAAAACCGTGGGGGGCCGGCTTTTCCGCTGCCTCCCGATACGGGAAATTTTGCATGACTCTTGGCCGGGCCGGGAGGCGTGCGCGTATGTGCAGAGGACTAAAAATATTTTAATGGAAGAATGATGAAAAAGTCTCTTTACCCGTTGACATCCTATATCTTTGCGTATATAACTGTTTTATAGATTATGTTTTTTGACTACTAACCAATACAATGGAGGCTTAATATGGTTGAATACGATCTTGAACTGGTCAAGGCATATGCCAAGCGGCTATATTCGCAAGCCAGGGCCACAACGATGCGGCATTTCTTTATCGGCATCTTTTTCGGGATCATTATATTCGGCGGGGTGAGCGACGCTTTGTTGGGAAGCTACGACGCGCTTATTGTGGCCATCGGCGCGATGATCGGCGGTGTGATGGGCTATGGTTCCGGACAAAACCGGGCATTTGAGCTTAAGATGCAGGCCCAGCAGGCTCTGTGCCAGGTCCACATCGAACAAAACACCCGGAAGAATTAACTGCTTTTTTTAAAACGGGAATGACGACCATTGAAGTCCTGGCTTGTAGCCAGGACTTTTTTTGTTGTGAGCTGTCTTGAGTAACCGCGCTCTTTGTGGTCCGTAGATGAAATTGTGGCGGCGGCCCCCTTGAGGAGGGATTTCCATGATACCTTGTATTCTTGCGGCCAGCCATGACCAGGCTTGTCTTCAGCGGCTGGGCCTTTTGTTGGAACAGGCCGGCTACCGATTACTGCTCGCGCCTTCCGGCGAAGCCGGGTTTGAGTATATCAGCGGGCAACCGGCTGATCTCTTTCTTATTGATGAAGAATGGTCGGGGGGAAATGCCTTTGAGTTGTGCAAACGCATCAAGGGCATAAAAAAACTCGCTGTGGTTCCAATCGTCCTGTTGTTGAGCCGCCGTCAGAGGGAAGAGGGCTTTAAAGTCTTGGGCGTTGATCATATTATTTATAAACCGATTGATGAATATTTTTTGCTATCGCTTTTATCCAGTGCGCTCTCCCGCACCCGCAGCCCGGGGAACGCCCTGGATCTGATCGCGAAGCAACGCCAGTCCTGCCTTTACCGCCGGAGAGTTTTGCTGGGAGGGCATGAGCGTGATAATGCCGAGCTCATGGCCGGGCTCCTTAGGCAGGAATCCTGCGAAGTGGTGGTGGTTCGGAAAGGACAAGATATATTAACTCGGGCGCTGGTTTTTCAACCGCATCTGATCGTCATGGATGTCCTTTTGCCGGGACTGGGTGCGCCGGCGGAATATATCAAGGCCCTGCGCCTTCTGCCGGACTTCCAAAGGACCCCGGTGGTTGTGTTCAGTTATTACCGGGTCGAAAACCTTGGCAGCGAAGATATCCGGCAGAGGACGGAGATGATCGATGCCGGGCATGAAGCCTGTCTTTTGTCCGGGGCGAACGCGTACATCGGCTGGTTTTCTGACCGTACGTTTGTCCAGCAATTGAATGATTTCTTAAACGGGCTTAAATCCTGGAAGGAGTGAGCGTATGCGCGTTGCGGTTTTGGGAGCGTCTGATAAAAAGGACCGGTATTCTTACAAAGCGGTTGAGTTGCTGTTAAAATATGGGCATACCGTTTACCCGGTGCGTCCAAGGCTTAAGACAGTACTGGGGCTTACGGTTTATCCGAATCTCGCTGCGGTTCCCGGCCCTTTGGACACGATTACGCTGTATGTTAACGCCGATGTTTCTTCCGGCATCCAGGCTGATATCTTGGACAGCCATCCCCAAAGGATTATTTTTAATCCCGGGGCTGAAAATGAGGCTCTGGAGTGCGAGGCGAAAGCGCATGGGATTGTCACGCAGCGCGCCTGCACGCTCCTGTTATTGAAAAGTGGTCAGTTTTAATATTTTTAAGGAGGCGAAGGATATGCGTGAGCGTGCGTTGACCTGTTATACGGAACAACGAATCCGGGATATTCACGGTTTATCGAAGACGTATAACCAGAAAATCCGCAATGACCACAGCCGGAGGCTGTTGGAGCTTATGGCTAGCCATACCGCTGAGATTCAGAGTCTTTGGGAAGAGCAAGACCGCCATTTTTTGGTGGAAACCGGAGATTTGATTGTTCTTTGCCTGGAATTGCTTGTTGAATATGAGGCCTCGATGGAGGATATCCTGAAGATATGTTTTGAGCGTTATGAGAAAAAATTGACGCAGTTGTTGGCGGATAAGGGGGCTTGATTTCAGATTCCCATCTTCTGTGTTTTTTTTACGGGTCATTTGACAATATTTGACAAATCAGGCATACTAATTTTGAAGTGAATAATCGTGTGAACGTGGTTACTTTTTGGGTGTCCTTCTAGGTTTCGTTTTTTGAGGTCGTTTCATCAATGTGCCTAAATTAAGGAGTACGAAAGGTACCGGTTTCTGCCATTATTTGCTTGCATGAAATTAAGAAAGGAGGGTAAGTAATGGCAAAAGGTAAAGTCAAATGGTTTAATAACACAAAAGGGTACGGTTTTATCTCAAGGGATGGGGGAGAGGATGTTTTTGTCCATCATTCTGCCATCCAAGGAGATGGTTATAAGACCCTAGAGGAAGGCCAGGATGTTGAATTTGAAGTTGAGAATGGTCCTAAAGGAGAACATGCTCAAAATGTCGTAAAGTTTTAATAGATATAATAATCCGACAAAAAATGAGGCTGGGGATCACTGGCCTCATTTTTTTGTTTTAATAACAGTGGGCCCCTTCTTACCAAGCGATGAAGTTTTTGACCTAGTGTTTGACAACGGAATATTTATTTTGTAATATTCGAGGAGAGGATAAACCGTCCCCACGTCATAGGGGGAAGGGGAAAGGATGCAGGGGGATAGCCATGAGAACATGTCATAAATGGGATGGGATCAACCTAGCTGCGGCAGACCCTGCGGCTTTTTTATGAAAGGATGTTATGCGAGCCATTCGTATCCATAATTTTGGTGAGAGTGATGTTATGTGTTTGGAAACTGTCGAGTCCCGGCGGCCACAGGCCGGCCAGATTCTTGTCCGGATAAAGGCTGCGGGGGTCAACCCTGTTGATACGTATATCCGCAAAGGCCTGTACCCTCTTGATATCACATTGCCTTTTACTCCGGGGATGGATGCCTCCGGCGTTGTCGAAGAAACAGGTGAAGGGGTGACCCGTTTTGCCCCTGGGGATAAGGTGTATATCAGCGGAACACATTTGGGGACTTACGCCGATGAGGCCGTGTGCTCGGTTCATGAAGCGGTTTTCCTCCCGGAAGCTTTTTCTTTTGCGCAGGGCGCTGCGATTGGAGTCCCTTTCGCCACAGCGTACCGCGCGTTATTTACAAAAGCCCAGGCTGTTGATAAAGAAACGGTTATGGTGCACGGCGGCAGCGGTGGCGTTGGCACAGCCGTAGTGCAATTGGCAAAATGCCTGGGGTTGGCTGTGATCGCGACCGCTGGCAGTGAAAAAGGGCTTTCTTTGCTCCGGGATCTTGGCGCGGACCTGGTTTTGAACCACACCACTGAACATTATTGCCATGAGGTCCTTGATTTTACCCGTGGCCGCGGGGTGCAAATTATTGTTGAAATGCTGGCTAATAAGAATTTGGCGGCTGACCTTCAGATGTTGGACCAAAACAGCCGTGTCGTGATCGTGGGGTGCCGCGGGGAAGTTACGATTAATCCCCGAGATGCGATGTCCCGGGACGCCACTATCTGCGGTATGTCTCTCTTGAACCTTCCTGCCGAAGAGCGCCAGAAAGTGTTTCAGGCTTTGGATCCGTATTTTCAAAACGGCAGTTTAAGCCCGGTGGTCGGTCGGGAATTTAAACTTAAGGATGCCTCCCTGGCGCATGACGCCGTTATGCAGCCCGGGGCTTTCGGTAAAATCGTCCTGTCGGTCGACTAGCAATAATATTCTTCAATCGTTATCATGAAAATTCCCATTATTATTTGTTTTATGGTTTTGTCATTTTTTTCCCTGCTGGTTTCTCCCTGCGCTGGAACTTCGCTGCATGCCCGCTTCAAAGATTTTACGGATGCCCATGAAGAAGACCTAGACATTACGGTCACGGGGCTGGGAGTACGGTATGCGGAATCCCCGTATATTGACAAGGATCATGATGTGTGTCCGGTTCCGCTTATCGTGGGTCGGTATAAGAATTTTTTTATGGATGGTCGCAAACTCGGCTACGTCCTGAAACGTTTTCCATCCGGGGACTTGTCCTTGGTCGGGGTTCCCCGCTTTAACGGTTACGATCATGATGATAGCCCGTTTTTAGACGGGATGGATGACCGTGACAGCGGCATCGACGGAGGGATCCGCTGCCTTTGGAGTCACCGCTTTTTTAGCCTGGAGTTGGTTGGCGTTTCAGACCTTTTTAATAATCACCAGGGGCAGGAAATGAAGGTCTTGGTGTCCCATCAATTTTATCAAGGCTTCCTCACCCCGCGGGTTGGGGTGAGCTGGCTCAATGAGGATATTGTTGATTATTATTATGGGGTTCGAGGGGAGGAATCGAGGCCTGGCCGTCCAGCCTATGAAGGCGGCCCGGCTGTTAATTTCACGGCGGGAATCCAGATGGCTCTTCCCGTAAGAGCCTCCTGGGTTCTTGTCACCGATGTCCAGTTTGAGGAATTGGGCTCTAAGATTGAGAAGAGCCCTTTGGTGGACAAACAAAGGCTTTGGACGACCGTTGTAGGTCTTGTCTTCCATTTTCAATGATTGAGAGCCGGCGTTCTTGGGGGGGGAAGAACGTTGAGGACATCTCCCGAAGTCGGTTTTATCCGGTATTTGCCATGCAAAAACGTCCTTGGGGGGTTACGTTTGTCAGCAGTTTAATGATTGTGGTTGGCGGGTTTTCAACAATCATTATTTTTATTTTTATCCTGGATTCAGTCCGTGTGCACGGGTTGAGTTCCCTCCTGATCACAACCCCATTGGCTTTCCTCGGGTTTATCCTGTACGGGATTATGCCGCTTTTGTTTTACTCGGCGGGCGTCAGCCTTTACATGGCGAGGCCTTGGGCCAGACGGGTCACCATGACCGTCGTCCCTCTGGCTGGTTTGTCCCTGTTCTTGAATTGGAAATACCGTTTTCTCCTGGCGCAATCCATGCTTTTGAATCCCAGTGTTTTTGATGTTGTGAGGGAGCAGCCAACTTATTTCCTGCAGGCGTTTCTGCAGCCCCTGGTGATTTGGTTATTGCTGATCAGCTATTTTTGTAAGCCGCATGTCAAATCCTATTTTTCCTCGGCCCCGGCCTATCCTAATCCTTCTGTTGACACGTGAAGCGTAGAGCCCCCCTGCCATATATAATGATGGACTTGAGGGGTGGGATGGATGCGGTATATTTCAGCTCCCTTCCACAGACCTTCTATAATAATAAATAATATTAGAGGCTCTTGTTTTGGCTTTGGAATATGTTACACTTTCCCTGTGATAGGTCATGGACGGGAGGAAACGCTTCCCTAGTATTGAAGTTATTTTTTGATAGCAGTTTATAAAATGTAATGATAAGGAACATCTGGAGTATGAAATATAAAACCAGGGGCATCAATTTAGGCGCAAGTTTGCTAATTCTCCTTACCGTTTTTGGGGGGGGCGCCGGCGCCACCACCACCCCGCATCCTTTAGACTATTATGAAAGAGGAACAGAGTTCCTGACGTCATTCCGCGGGGACAGGCAGGACATCCTCGAAGCCCAGAAAATTTTTCAGCAGTTAATCGTACGCTATCCCGAATCGGCTTTTGGCTACTTGGGGATGAGTCAGTCCCTCTTGATGGAGGCGGCTTTATTCGACAACCATTACAATATGAAACTGGTGCACGAACAAGCCTTGCCTAACGCTGTTAAAGCCCTGGAATTAGGCCCGACGATCCGCGCCGTCCACGATCATTATTCGGGAATCGAAAAAATATTCGAAAATTATTACCTGAATAAAAAAGAGGCCCAGATTTATTTAACACTGTATCCGGAAGACCCGAAGACATTCTTTTACGCCGGTTCCTTTGTTTTGGATCAGGATGAACCGCAAAAAGCGGTGGAATATTTCTTGATTGCGTTGGATATGAACCCGGGACAGGAATTGCGCCAGAAAATTTTGAAACGGTTGGCCTGGATCCACCTGAACAAATATCAGCAGTATGATAAAACGGTTCATTATTGCCGGCAGGCGCTGGAACTGGAAGACAGCTCTTACGAGTTGAATGAATATCTCGGTTTGGCTTATCTGAGGATGGGGGACTACCACGCATCCGTCAGATCGTTGTCGCGGGCTCTGCAACTGAGCGGGAACAGGGGCCAAGCGCAGTTCTATCTATGGCTCGCAAAAGGACACCAGGCCGAGAAAGAGGGGAACGCGCCTTTGGCGGCGGACTTTTTTGAGAAGGCGCTTTTGTCCCACGGCCGCGATATCGAAGTGCATTACAAGCTGGGGAACCTCTACTTCAGTATGGCCGATTATCGCAAGGCATATGACCATTTCCGGCGGGTAATTGATTTGCAGCCGGATAAGGCTAATGCTTATTTTTTCGCTGGGCGCTCGATCCAGTCTTTAGGGGATTATGATTCGGCCGTCACATATTTTTCCAAATATTTGACTTTGGCGACTGACGACCAAAAAGTCGACTGGATCAAACAACATATGCCCGCGGTATTTTCCCGCAATCTGCTCGGCCCCCGGTAATTCGTTTCCCATCACGCCTGAAAGCCGAGCTTCGGATATTCTTTTTCTTAAGGGGGGAGAGAGACACATGCCCACAAGCCCTGAGATGAAAAGGAAGCTATTTGTCCTGATTGTTGAAAACAATCAGGTGGACAGCCGGATGTTGAAAGGGATGTTGGAGAAAACGGCTTACGGGTCGTTTGACCTCGATTGCTGCAGTTGCCTCGCGGACGCTTGCCGACGGTTGGAAAATAATACTTATGATGTTGTCCTCCTGGATTTGAATCTTCAGGATAGCCGGGGGCTTGATACGCTGGGGCGGATCCATCACCAGTTCCCTCATTTGCCGATCGTTATTAACACAGGCGCCTATGAAGATAGTATGGGGCTTAAGGCGATCACCAGCGGCGCGCAGGATTATCTGATTAAAGGGAAATATCTGCCTTACGGATTAAGCAAAGCGCTTTATTATGCGGTTGAACGCAAAAAGGCGGAGCAGGATCTGAAGGCGGCTTATAACCATCTGCGGGAGACGCAGGCTCAACTGATTCAGGCCGAAAAAATCAATGTCATCGGTGGCCTGGCCAGCGGGGTCGCGCATGAAGTTAAAAATCCCCTGGCCACTATTTTATACGGGATTGAATTCCTTTACACTAAGTTTGAAGACACGGATGACGAGCAGATCCACGTTACATTGAATGCCATCCAGGAGGCGGCGGTCAAGGCCAATAGGATTATTAAAGATCTTCTGGATTTTGCCAGCCTCTCGTCGCTACAGAAACGGGCGGAGGATATTCATTCGGTTATTGACCATGCCCTGACATTGATTCACCACCAGTGCGAGAAATTTTCTATTGATATTCAGAAGAAATACGCTCCCTCGGTCCCCGAAATATACATTGACCGCAACCGGATCGAACAAGTCATCCTGGACCTGACGTTAAACGCGATCCAAGCCATGCCGCGCGGGGGGGCTTTGAAAATCTCCACACAGGTGAAATTTTTTGCCAGCGATGACGACGGATTTGCCAGGCCGCCGTCATGCTCGATTAACATCGGCGATCCCGTGGTGATTGTCGATATCGTTGATTCCGGGGAAGGGATCAGCGCGGAATATTTGTCGAAGATATTCGACCCTTTTTTTACTACAAAACGTGCTGCCGGGGGCGTCGGGCTCGGCCTGTCCATCGCCCGCACGATCATGCATAACCACCAAGGGCTGATCAGCATCACGAATATGGCAGACGGGGGCGTGCGGGCGCGCTTGATTTTTAAAAGATAAGGGTGCCGGGGATATGAGAAAAGCCAAAATCCTGATTATTGACGATGAGCGTGGTTTTACAGAAATGGTCAAGCTCAATCTTGAGGTGACCGGGCGTTACCGTGTTTTTATCGAGAACGATTCTGAATTCGCCATGGATACGGTTATACGGACCCAGCCGGATATCATCCTTCTTGATGTCATTATGCCGTACCGGGAAGGCCCGGACGTGGCCTTTCAGCTGCGGAACCATCCTCTTTCCAGGGATATTCCTGTTATTTTCCTGACAGCCACAATTACAAAAGAGGAAACGGCGTCTGGTTGTGGCCTGGTCGGGGGGCACGTTTTTCTAGCCAAACCCTCATCCGTCGAAGAGTTAATCGCAGCCATCGAACAGAATTTAGAAGACGGGTTCTGATTTTGGGGTGCTATATATTTAGATAAAAAGTCATTTAATAGATTTAGTTGCGGCATTTTTTTGTTATAATGTTGCCCGTGAAAACAATATCACAAATAATTTGGGTATTTTTTCTTTCTATGTTTTTTGGGCTGGGCATGGGTGTCGGGACGGCTCCGCTTCGTGCGGAACTCCCCCCGGATCGGCATACTGAAAAAAATTTAGAATTTTTTATCCGCCGCGCGGAAATTATTAAGATGCCAACCCCGCCTGCCCTGGCGATGAACATTTTCCCGCTCCCGCAAGACATCCCGCAGTCTTCTGAAATGCGATATATTATTTCATTGAATATGGCGGTTTTAAGAAACGGGCAGAGTTGGCCGTTTGATGACAAGACGGTCTTTCAATATGAGTTGAGGGACACGCAGGGCCGGGCCATGAAATTCTTGAATGAAGAGCGGGGGGGGAGGGATGGTGCCGCCCGGCCCCCGGCTGAACCCCGGCATGCTATCCCAGGGCCGGACAGCGTGGCGCTGTATTTCCAGTCTTTTGATGAGATCCGGGATAACTTGATATTAAAAGTTTCGGTTTCGCCCCAAGAACTGTTTTACCCGTTTGAACTTTTGATCCCGATTGATGAGATTTGTTTTGTCCCAGGAGGAACTCCAAATAAGATTCCCCAAGATACGGATATTGATATTCTGTTCCCTAGAAACAACACCCGTGTCCGCCGAGGACAAACCGTTCCTTTGAAAATTCAATTCGCGGAAGACGTCAAGAAGCCGGATAAATTGCTTATCCTGTCGCCGTTTTATTCTCTGGAAGATAAGGATGTGAGTGGTCAATATTCCCTGCGTATTGAGTCTGATGCCAGCCTCGGCCTTTACGAAGTGCTGATTATCGGAGTCTGGAATATGGGCTCACAAGAGATTACCGCGTCTAAACTATTGTCGTTCAAGGTGATTGATAAAGAGCCGGGCCCGCCTCCTTTCGTATGCCCTTTGTCTAGAAGAAAATAGCCGGTTTTATTTCACGGACAAAAATTCTGGTGCTTGAACACGCCCCTTTTTAATGCTATAATCTCCCCACACTTTCATTCCAAGAAATAGGCGGACAATGCGTAAATTCCTTATATTTATCTTATCGTTTTCCATGATTGCTGCGGGACTGACTTTCCCCGAAAGAATTTTTGCTCAAGAAAAATATTCCCTTGTTGATTTTTATCTGGCCAAGGGCGAACGGTTGCTTGAGAAAGAGGATTATCTTTTGGCCATGAATCAGTTCCTGATTGTGACCCTTCTTAACCCGGCACATCCCAAAGCCAGGGACTATTTGTCTCGGCCAGACATGGAGGCCGTTTTAAAGGATAAGTATGAGCAATATAAACTCAAAAAATTCCTGGACCTGGCGGATCAAACGGATTTCCTGAATTCCCGGATTGCGTACCTGGATGAATCGAATGAACGGCTTTTCGCGTTTATTAAAAAAAACAACCTTGTGACGGATAAAAACCAGGAAAATTTTGAGGCCTTGGCCTCGATGGTCAAACCCAAACGGGATATCCAGGCGTTAGCCACAAAATTAGAGCAGATCCGAGACGCCCATGATGTTGAAACCTTAAGCCTTGCGGTTAAGCTGATGTTGGATCAGAAAGAACAGTCTATGGAGACGCTCGAAACGAAACAGCGGATCAACAGCCAGCTGCGTTCCCTCAAACAGGCGTTGGTTGACAAGGAAATTGCAAGGCAACGGCTACCACTCCCAGAAAAAACAGACCAGAGTTCGGAGGGGTTGCACAAGCAACTGGCGGAGAAAGAAGCCCAGATTGAGATGCAGAACAAGCAAATCCAATCGTTGCGCGGTGACTTGCAAGAGGTTCGACTGGAGTTCTCCGATCTTCAGCGAAAAATGACTGACACGGATAGAAAATTGGCGGAGTTAACCAAAGAACTTGCCGGAATGTCTCTGGACGGATTTGATAAACAGAAGATGCTTGAGGACAAGGATGCCATGATCCGGCAGTTAAGCGAACAGCTGAGAGAGTCCCAGGCCCAGTTACAGCTTGTTCAGGGCATTATTGGAGAGAAGGACGAACGGATTGCGGAGTTCCAGTCGCAACTCCGGCAACTGGAGGAGCGTTTAAAAACCAGAGAGGCGGTTCATCTGGCCACGGGGGGGGGCTTCGAGGCCCCAGTTTCTGATCAGGCTGGGCCGGTCCTTTTTCCCCTCGGGACGGGTGGCCCTGTGACGGCTTTTGAGGAGAAATTGGGCGCTTTAAGCGCGAAATATCAGACTCTTGAGGATGTTGTGAAGGAAAAAGAATCCCATATCTCCGAACTTAATCAGCTCGTCGGATTACTGGACCGCAAGGTTATTTCTTACCGGCAAAGCCATTTTAAGAAAGAGCAGGAGTTAGTTCAGGTGAAGGGGATTCTGGAAATATATAAAGGCCGGCTGGACGATACCTGTGAACTGTTGAAGAAAAGGGATATGTATATTTTTGAAATTGAACAACAGCTCCGCGGGTTGGAAAGCCTTTTTGATCAAAACACGTTTGATTTCCCTGCTGATTCTGTTTCAGAAGACAAGAATGTCCCAGAAGTCCCTGCTCCCGCCAACCGTGATTCTGTTACCCCTCCGGGCATGATCGACAGCAAAGCAGCCCTTCCGATTCTCGAAAGCACGAAATACCGTGTCGAAAATTTAATGAACACAAAGCCTCTAAACAGCGAAATAATTCAGTTTAAGTAAAGTATTACAACCAGCTATTAACAACGGAGTTATTTATGAAGAAAGCCTTGCTATGTTTTCTTTTGGCGGCCGGATGTGTGTGCTTTTATCTTGCCGATGGCCATTGTGACAACCCGCGTGATTCGGTTGTTAAAATCTTTGTCACGTCCAACCAAATGGATTTTTACCGGCCTTGGCAGTCGCGCGGAAGTTTTTCCGCGACCGGATCAGGGTGTATATTGGCGGGGCAAAGAATTTTAACGAATGCGCATGTTGTCGTTGACAGCACCTTCATCCAGGTGCGGAAAGAATCCGATCCCACGAAATATACCGCCAGGGTCGAAGCCCTCGGGCACGACTGTGATCTGGCCATCCTCACCGTGGATGACCCTCGGTTTTTCGACGGGGTCGTCCCGTTGGATTTCGGTGACCTCCCGCAGCTCCAGGACACGGTTGTCGTGCTGGGGTTCCCCGAGGGCGGGGATAAGTTGTCGATCACCGAAGGGGTGGTTTCCCGTATTGAAATTATCCCGTATGTGCAAACATCCAAACGGCTGCTGGCGGTGCAGATCGACGCGGCGATCAATCCCGGCAACAGTGGCGGCCCGGTTTTTAAAGATGGAAAAATTGTTGGTGTCGCCATGCAAGCCATGAGGCACAGCCAGAATATCGGTTATATGATCCCGGTCCCGATCATTCATCATTTCCTGAAAGATTTACATGATAACGGACAGTATGACGGATTTCCTAGCTTGGGGGTGGAATATCACAACACGGAAAACCCGGCGCTGAGGGAGTTTTATCAATTTACGGATCATAATGGAGGGGTTTATATCACGAGGGTTTTGCCCTTTTCTTCCGCAGACAGGATATTGCAGGAAGGGGATATCATCCTGGCCGTGAATGGCGTTCCCATTGGCATGGACGGCACCTTCGAATTCCGAGATAATGAACGGTTGGGTTTTTCTTATCTCATTCATAATGAGCACATTGGTCACGCAATCCCTTTTGAAATTGTCCGGAACGGAGTTGTTCAGGAGAAAATAGTCCCGTTGCATCCTTACGCTGAATTAATTCCCCAGCCCAATTTTTTTAAGAAACCTCCTTATTATATATTTGGAGGCATGGTTTTTACTGTCCTCAGCGCGGATTTGCTGCAGTCCTGGGGGAATCAGTGGTGGGAAAAGGCCCCTTTGGAGTTTATGGCCTATTTAACAGGAGAGGGGCGTTTAAACCTCGCCCGTAAGAAAGAACTAGTTGTTCTACTTCAGGTTCTGCCTGATGATGTGAATATCGGATACCATGATTTCAGTAATGAAGTGAACCAGAAAGTTGATGGCCAGGAATTTGAATCATTTAAAGAGTTTGTGCAATTGCTGGCGAAAGCCCCGGGGCCTTTTACGGTCATAGAAACTCAGATGCGGCATCATTTTATTTTAAGAACCGAAAATATTGCCCAGCTAACCGAGCATATTATAGGACGGAATAATATTCCTGCTCCATATTCCAAAGAAGTCGAGGAATGGTTAAAAAGCGTAGTTAAAGAATAAATTATATTAATTAAAATTATTTATATCATAAAGATTCAATTTTATTATAGAATTTTTAAATTTTTAATTTTATTTAAGAAAAAAATTTATTAAAAATATAAATTGTTATTTTTCATATATTTATGGAAAAGAAATATCTATACTTTTTGATGATTATTTAGTAAGATATTAAATATGAATTATGTAAACTTAAAAAAATATTTAACTATAGCATTAATATTATTTTTAATAGAAATTATCCCTAATTTATCTTTTGCCGCGGTGACGCTGTCTGTGATTCCGGCTGAAGGGGGCGGGAGTATCCGTTTTGGGCGTGTAGATACTTTCTCCTCAGAAGATAAGGAAGTCCGTATCCGTGTGAATTCTGATGAAGGGCAACAATACCAGGTCTTTCAAAGGATAGGCCCACTGGTTAATGAAAAAGGGGAAACCCTGTATCGCTCCGCTATCTTAAGCGGGGGGTTGCTTGGTTCCAATTCCCGTGGCACGCTCTATATTCAGGATGTTGAGCCTTTGGGGCTTTCCGATCAGCAGATTTATTCTTCTGACCCTTCCGGGACCGCGGATTCTTTTGTGGTCTTTTATAAAGTCGACCCGGATGCGTTGAGCGTTTCAGGATCTTTTCAGGGACAGATGTTTTATACTGTCCGTCAGATAGGTGAGGGGGCAATTGATGAAAGAGTCCTGACTGTCACTTTGGAAGCTGGCGGCGATTTAAAGATTGAAACGTCTGGGAATGCCGGTCAGGACCGCATCAGGATAACAACAGATCAGAGGCCTGTTTCAGAGGCGAATTTTTCGATCTCTTTTACGAACAACGTTGAAGGCAACCCCATTAAGATTTATCAAAAGATCGACGCCTTCCCCAGAGACGAGTTGATGCAGTCGGTTGAATTGGGTTTGATTCAATATCTGGTTTTTGGGGGGGAACGGGGGGAGGTCCTTCAGGAGTCCTCGGGTGATTTGCGGCCGGAACAAACGCTTATTTATGAAGGGACCGCCAGCCACGATACAATCGGAGTTAACTATAGCGTGAATCAGGATTTGGTGCAAAATTACCAGGCGGGCCGTTATGAAGGCGCTGCCAGATATATTGTTGAAAGCAGGCGGGGTGAACACGTGTTTGATGTTCATTTGGAGCTTGTGGTGGACCCGGTTTTTGAACTGAACGTGGAGTATCCCACCGAGGGTATGAGTTTTCACGGCACCCTGGAAACCGACCCGCCGCAAATTAAGGAGATTAAAGTTGCGGTCAAGACAAACTTGGGCAAACCGTATGTCGTGAATCAAATTTTACACGCACCGCTGACTAATGAAGAGGGGGAGGAATTTTCCAGCGAATTCTTTACATTCAAGGAAGAACTTGTTGATGGGCAGGGAAGCGTTCAACACGACGATTTTTCTCCAGTAAGCAAGGGTGAGGTTCCTTTATACGTTTCAGACGACCTGGGGTCGTCAGCTGTTTTGACTGTGAGTTACCGTATGAAGCCTTATCCGAATATGCAGGCTGGTAATTATAAAGTGCAAGTGATGTATTCATTAGGTGCCATTTAGTTTAATTTTTGAAAGGAGGAAGGAAGAAAATGCGAAAACTAACTTTCTTAACGGTGTTAATGGTGGGGGCCTTGTTGTGCTTCGTGTCCGGCGCCTCGGCGCAGACCAGCTCGGCGACGTTCCCGATTACCGTTGACATCGACAACGCCAGCACGGCAACGTTCGTAGTCTACCAGGTTGACGGAGGGGTATTCACAGATTGGCCGTCCACAACTTTGCAGTTTGAGCCGATCCTCACTAATGTCGCGGATCCTGGGGATCCACCTCAATATGCTTACCTGGGCGATGTTTACTATGCTGTTGATGTGTGGCCGTATGGGGCGGGTGCTCTTAATGTTACTCTTACTTATACGGATGACGACAACCCCAACGGCTCACCGAATGATGGAAGTGGCCTTGGAGTTCATGCCATTGGAACGCCTGTTGCGAATGACAACAATGGGACTCCGGATGTTTACACCGATGACACTGAAACTCAAATAGGAACCCGGGCGATATTGGCGAACATCGCACAAACTGTTTATGCTGCGGATATTTTAGCCAACGGGCAGTATTTGCGTTTTTATGTCGGGCTTTCAACCGGGAATCCGCTTGAATCGGAACCTGCTGGGGCTATCCCGTTTAATCCGGGAGACACGCCTGGTAATTACACCGGCACGTTAACCATGACTGTTGCTGCTCCTGGACCGTAATTTGTTTTTAAAAATTGAAACTTTTGCGGGCAGGAGTAACCTGCCCGCAAAAGTTATTAAACTTATGCATCGATTTATCCATATAATCCCTTTTTTCTTTGTCGGTTTACTCGGTATGCCGGGCAGAGTTTCTGCGCAACTGATTATTCAGAAGAGCGTCATTAAACATGAAATGGCTCCGGGCTCGGGAATCGTGGATTCCCTGGAAGTCACAAACAGCACCAATAAGCCGTTAGCCGTAAAATTGTATTGGCAGGATTTTATTTACCGCCAACCGTTTGATAAAGGGAACAAAGAATTTATGCCGAGCGGCACCTCTGATTATTCCTGCGCGGACAAAATCACGTTTAGCCCCAATACAATAACCCTTCCGCCGTTCGGGAAGCAAGAGGTAAAGTATTCGGTTAAAGTCCCGGAATCATTTAAAACAGGCTGCGATGGCGTGCTTTTTTTTGAGATGAGCCCGGATGTGGCTAAGTCAAGAATCGGGATGAGTTTTGTGACCAGGATTGGCACTTTGTTTTTTCTCGAGTCAACGGATGCGAACAAATCCGCGAAGGTTGAAGATCTGGCTCTTAATGGAGGAGTGCTGCAGGGGAATTTTCATAACCAGGGGGATGTCGTGCTTTTCCCCAAAGGAGTCTTCTTTTTCCTCAGTGAGGATGGCTTGGTCGAAGACCGGGGAGAAGTTAATAAGCTGTATGTCCCGCCGCAGGCGAAAGCGGATTTTCAATTTGTTATTCCTGAAACACTCCCTCCGGGGAAGCATACGGTTGTCTTGACATTTGATTTGGAGCGCGGGGACAGTGTGGTCATCGAAGTTGATTTTAATAAGAATCCGGAAGGGGATATAAATTTGGTTGCCACACGGGATTAATTTCCCGATCCCGCTTTTGTTTTGCCGGATAATATTTATAATAAAGGTGGTGAAAATTTTTCTGTGTTTCGGCCTCATGCTGAATTTGATTCAAAGATACCATGGGAAATATTCTTGGGACAAGAGGCTGGGTTATAGTTCGGATTTTTCAGAAGATGCCGTGGAACCGCAGAAACGTTGCGAGGTATGAGCAAATTTTTCCTTGGAATTCTTATCGCTGCATTATTTATCCTTTCCTGTCCTGGAGCAAGCTCCGCTGCTTCAGAATCTGATTATCATTATTATATGAGTTTGGGCGTCCGGGCTTTTGATAAGGGCTTTTATGATAAAGCTATTTTGTATTTTGAACAGGCTCAGGCGATTGCCCCATCCAAAGAAACTCCTTTCAAATACATTAAACTCATTAAACGTTTTAAGGAAGGCCGCATGGCTGTTGTGCAACCGGATGTTTTTCCCAAAGAGGTGGTGACCCCTGATCAACAGAGGGAGGAGGAACGGACGGCCATCGTGCAGCAGTTTACCGCATCGCCGGCCATGATGAAAGCCAAGGAAGAGGCTCTTAAACCGAAACATGCGGCAATCCTTAACCTGGATGACACGCTGTGGGCCAGGCAGCCTAATACCGACTTGGAAATCGAAACGAATAAGACTTATATTTTGCAGGGCCGGAATATTAAACAGTTCCTGGCGGTCAACGAAGGAATCCTGGAAGTGGATCGGTTGGACCAAAATCGTATCAGTATTATGACTAAAGTCCGGGCGAATACTTTTTTTCACATCTGGGACGACCGGGGCCGCTGGACTTTTAACGTTAAAGGCCAGCTCCCGCGTATTCAGCAGAACGTGCAGGTGGAAAAGTTTGAATTGACCGGGAAAGAAGATTCCCCGCCGTTTAATATCGCGTATTCTAATAATTGGAGCAGTATTTATCTCGGGGACCGTATCCCGGACATGGTTCGGACAAACCTCAATTTTTCGCAGTGGGTTGGGATGTACGGGAAAACGCCCTATGGCGATTTTGATGCTTCTATGAATTTTTATAAATATGCCGAATCCACGGAGCGGATAGGCGAGCGGGTAGGGCTGACCAATGGCCTCGTGGGTCCTTTCCGGGATTTTACAATTCGGGGCTTTGACACCGAGGTCTTCTTCTCTGACCTGTCAATCCCGGGCCGGAGTTTCCGGGGAGTCAAGTTAGAAAGTTACGCGGCGCATCATAATCTTCGTTATACGGTCTTTCAAGGGCAGGACCGCGCCCAGTTTTTGTTTATCAGTCCTGGGATCCTGTCTGTTAAGAAAACCCATATTGAAGGAGCGAGTGTCACGTTGTTCCCTGACGATGACCATAATTACACGATTAATGTCGGGCGGGGGTATGGAGACTCCCGGGATAATTTTCTTAAAGATAAAGTGTTTTCGGCGGAGACTGAACACAAATTCAATGATTTCAAAATATACGGGGAGATTGCCTCCGATGAAGACGTTTATAGTGACGTCATTAGGACGGAGATTAAAAAGAAAAATTATACTTTAAACATAAATTTTCGCGATATTGATAAAGACTATGTGACTCTGGTCGGGCGTCCTTCGGACCGAGGGGAAGTGGGTGGCAATATACGTTATGCGTTCCGGGGAGAGAAAACCCGTCTTAATTCGAATCTTGATATTTACCGCGACCGCTTTTTGTTTAATCCCGACAAAGAGGATGACCTGAATGTTGACTGGAACGGCTCTTTTAACTATCCCCTATCGTCCGCGTCCTCATGGACGACAGGGGCTTTTGTTTCCTACACCCCGCAGCTTATTTCCCCGCATCAAAGTAGAAGTATTATGAATATGTTTAATCAGCGTTTTCCGTTTTTTGGGGGACGGGCGATGACGTTTTCTCTCGGGCAGACGTTCCAGCAAAACCGTTATGATAAATCTCCGGCGTCTGAGTTTGACCGTAATTCTTTATCCGCGGGGCTGCGGATGCCGCTTTTTTCAGATATGAGTTTTTACGTGAATTATGAATATTCATTTGTCCATAATATCCAGGCCGATGATTGGACATATCCGCATGTGCTGACTACGGGGGTTGATTATACCTGGAGGATGTTCGAACCCTTGTCCGGAAGGATGAGCTTACGATACCGGGATGAAGAGAAGACAACAGAGCAGTTCAGTTTCCTTTCCGGGGAGGACTCTATCCGTGGATCTTTAGGGTTCGTTTACCGCCCGAATCGTGATTTTGAAATATATTTAGATGGCAATATCCGCAGCGTTTGGACGGAAAACCCTGACAATTCGCCTTTTAATGACGCTGACGTGCGGTTAGGGTTGCGGACCAATTGGGATACCTTTTTCCGCTGGAATCCCACCGGAATTTTTCAAGGGCGTGTATTTAACGACATAAACGGAAATACTGTTCTTGATTTGGGAGAAGAGGGCATCCCCGGTATTGGGATCAAAGTCGGGGATAAGGTCGTTAAAACTAACAGCCAGGGGCGATATTTCGCGAAGGTTAAAGCCCGGAAGGTGCGGGTTGCGTTGGATATTTCGACTTTGCCGACCGGTTACGTAAATTCCAACGGATTCATGAAGGATGTCATTGTTGAGCATAGGAAAGTGAACGTGAACAACTTCGGCCTGACCAGCCAGTCGGGTGTTTACGGCGTTGTGTTCATTGATACTAATCAAAACAATGTCCTGGATAAGGATGACAAGTTTGTCTCCAAAGCCAAGGTTATTTTGGATGGGAAAGAGGTAACATTTAGTGATTTTGAAGGGACATATAGTTTTGACAATATTAAGCCCGGAATACACGTCCTGGAACTGGACGTCAATTCTCTTCCTAAGAATTGTATCCCGTTAGTTAAAATTAAGAATGAGATTAAAGTCGCGGAAGGGATCACGTACGTGTTCAATATCCCCCTCAAAGAAAAGGCTAAATAGCCAGCTTCCTACCTGGCCACAATCGTTTCCCGGAAGACCTTTTGGCCATCTTCCTGGAGTTCTTCTGTCGTGACGTAAAATGATGTCCCTGTCATCCCGTCGACGCGCACATCTTCAGTCAGTTTGTCCAGGGGGGCATTGATCCCAGGGATCGCCGGAATATACACAACAATTTTAAACTCCTGGGAAGAAGTCGGCGCCGCCATAGAGGATTTTGGACAGAAGGGCGCAAGAAGAATTGCGATGAGGGATATCAATAAAAATTTATTCATAAAATGCTCCTTTAAAAAGAAAAAGCCCTTCGAAAGATTCGAAGGGCTCATATTTTCACGAAACCGGATGGTCACGGTAGCCAGACAACCATATCATTCCCGCCTTTTTGCAGGAAGATTTAGGCTCACGGCTTTGCGCCCTATTCTTTCGAATAGTTTACCTTTCTAATTGTCAATTGAAGTATAACATATATAAAGCCGGTTTGCCTAGCCGTTGGAATAGTTGTTTCCTGGACGACAACGTTTCCTTGGAAGATTTTTGGGGTGTTTAACTGGTTAATTGCTCGCCGATTTGTTTTTTTGACGGGCTGTCCGCAGGATGATCGATGCCGCCTGCCGGGATGCCTCTTGCAAGAGGCGTTTTTCTGCCCTTGACCAGTGGCGGAAGGGGTGGGATATGTCAAGAATATCCGTAACGTAAAGCACGGCTCCCGCTTTCTTCCCGGTGAGCGCCGCGGCCTGGAACAAAGCGGCTGTTTCCATGTCGACAACTTCGATCCCTTTCTTGAGGAAAAGATCGCGATATTGCGTTTCCAAATAAAAAGAGCTGAAGCTGGCAGCCGCGGAGACGCGTTGCCCGGCGCCGCCGTTATGGTGAAATAAGTCTTCGGTCAGCGCGGCATCACTTTTATAAAAAGGGAAGTTGGTTTTAGTTTTGGACAAGACCGCGGAGAAAGAGTCCATGGCGTAACTGCCTGACGGGAAGATCGGGGTTCCCAATTCCATCCCTGGTGTCATGGAAGTGGCGCCGCAGGCTCCGAGCAGGGTAAGATTCTGGCAGGGTGTTTTTTCAAGGTGAAGGACCGCATCTCCCAGGAAGGTCGGCCCGATGCGGGTATGAATGAAAGTCAAATCATGATTGTGCCCGCAGGCGTAGAGCGTGCCTTGTTTCAGCCTGGGTATTCGTAATATGTCCAGGATCGCGGCGCTGTAAAAAGGCGCCAGGAGGCAGAATGGTTTAATGGCTTGCGGATCTTCGCCGAAAAGCTCTCTGAACATGATCTTTAGAGGATAATTCTTATTTTTATTGAAATATGTTAGAATGGAACATTATATCACAGGGATGTTTATTATAGAACAGATTGAAAGGATGGGGGATGAAATATATTAAGGAGGTTTATCCGGGGTTGCGGATTTCCGCATTGACTTTGGGAACATGGGTGTATGGTGGGGAGAATTGGGGAGGAAGCGATGATAGGGAGAGTCTTAACGCTATTCATGCGGCGTTGGACGCGGGTGTGACCTGTATCGATACGGCTCCGGTTTATGGTCAAGGCCAGGCGGAAACCCTGGTCGGCCAGGCTATCAAGGGGCGGCGTGACAAGGTCATTATCGCAACGAAATGCGGGTTGATCCGCCAGGGCCGCCGCGTTATGATCAACCTCAAGGCCGTCAGTATACGCTCTGAAGTGGAACAATCTTTGCGGCGACTGGGGACAGAATATATTGATGTGTATCAGTGTCATTGGCCGGACCCGAAAACTCCTTTGGAAGAGACCATGAGCGCCATGTGCAAACTCCAGGGGGAAGGAAAAATCCGGCATATCGGCGTGTCCAATTTCTCCTCGGAGCAATTGAAAGAAGCCATGACTTATACAGCGGTATTTTCGGCCCAGAGCCAGCTGTCGGCCTTAACCCAGGATATTCTCAGAGAGTTGCTCCCGTTTTGCCGGAAGGAGGGGCTGGCGGTTTTTGCGTACGGCGCTTTGGGAGGGGGTCTCCTGACAGGGAAATATGCGGTGCCCCCTGTTTTAGATAAGGCTGACGCCCGGAGTTTTTTTTATAAATTTTATACCGGGGCACCTTTCCAGAAAGCGCAGGCGGTATTGGATGCTTTTCGCAAAATCGGGCGCCCGATCAATCAGACGGCGATCAACTGGGCGCGCCAACAGGCAGGTGTTTCCAGTGTTGTTGTCGGGTGCCGTACCGCTCAGCAGGTGAATGATAATATGGCCGCGGCAGACTGGGATTTGTCAGACGAAGAACTGGAAGGTATTGGACGGTTATAAATGGACGCGATGACTTCAGCTGTCTCGATTCAGCGTTATACGGATGAAACCTTCCCGGCTTTTGGCGTGAATAAAAAGCAGGAAATTTCACGTTTGCTGTTTGAAATTGTCAGGCGCGACGGCTGCCCTGTCCAGGCTGTTTTACCGGAAAGGGTACAGCAGAGTTGCTCATTTCGGCAAGTCAAAGCGTTTTTGACGAAACGCCGGTATCCGAATATGCCGGCGTTTCAGAGAAGGGGACTGCAGCGTTTTTTGAAAATACCGGAGCCCTGCCCGATACCGGATGCGGAGTCCAAGGCGTGTCACTTTAAGCCGAAAAGGATATTGGTGGAAGAACCATTGTTGGCTGATCCGTTGGCCCAGCGCCTGCGGCGGATGCTTCCTGGCGTCCCGATAGAGCTGGTTGTTTCGTATAAGCAGTATTGCCGCCAACAGGCGTTTTCCGTCGCGGAGTACAACCGACGGGCAGAGGTGTTTTTTGTCGTCCGGGAAAAGCATCAATTCTGGCAAGCGTGTCCCTGCTCAAAAGGGTCGGTTTCTTGCGGTTACGCTGTCCTGAATTTGGGCCAGGGGTGTCCTTTTGACTGTACATATTGCTTTATGCAAGGATATCTGAACTCCCCGGGGATTGTTTTTCCCTCGAATATTAATGATTTTTTCCGGAGCTTGGAAGCTCACGGGGGCCCGTGGCGGATCGGGACCGGGCAATTTAGCGATTCCCTGGCGTTGGATCATTTTACAGAATATTCCCGTCACATCATCCATTTCATGCGGCGGCATCCGGACTGGTTCTTTGAATTTAAAACTAAAAGTGATAATATAAGTTTATTATTGGAAGAGGACTCTTCGCCGAATGTCTGTGTCGGTTGGTCCCTGAATCCCGAACGGGTGGTTGCCCGTGACGAACAAGGGACGGCATCGCTGGAGCAGCGCCTGGCGGCTGCTCAGAAATGTGCTGGCCGGGGCTGGCGTGTGTCGTTTCATTTCGACCCGATCGTGTATGATGAGGGGTGGGAAGAAGAGTACCGAGGGGTGGTCCGACGTTTATTTGAAGCTGTGCCTCCGGAGAGGATGGCCTGGATCAGCTTGGGATGCTTGCGGATGATGCCGCGGCTTAAACAGGTGATGGAATCCCGTTTCCCGGCATCCCGCATCCTTGGCGGGGAACTTGTGCCTGGTTATGACGGGAAATTACGGTATCCCTTGAATGTGAGGAGAACGATTTATAAAAGCATGTTGAACAGTATCCGGGAAGAGGATGAGGGTGTTCCGGTTTATTTGTGCATGGAACAGACAGAGGCCTGGGAAGGCCTGCCGCTGGAACGGCGACTTGACCGGGCGGTTTTCTCTCGAAGACAATGACTAAGAATATGGATCACAACTTTATTTCTTGCCTTGAGCTGGCCCAGGCCGGAAAAGCGGCCCATGACCTGGGGAGGACGCTGTTTCAGGAAATTAACAGGAGAAATATTAAGCTTTTTGACCTCCCGGCGCATAAGCGAATTTTTCTCTTTATCATGACCCGGGCGGTCAAAACTTTCGCGGCGATTGAAGTCTTATGCCAGCGTGGGTATGGGCAGGATGTTTCGGCCCTGCTCAGGAGCCTGTTGGAAAACCTGATTACGGTACAGTATATTATTTATGATCCCCATAAGGCGGATGAAAAAGCCAGGCGGTTTGTAGAATATAAGTGGGTCATTTTCAAGCGTTCGATCGCTGAAGAAGAACTCTCCCTGCGCCGCGCCCCGGAAAAAAGCCAGAAGGAATTTTTGGAAAAGAAAGCCCTGGTCCTCTCGCATGTTGAAGATTTTAAGAAGAAATACCGTGTTACTTCAGACCGGGCCCTGGTGACCTGGTCCGGGAGAACGGTCAAAGATATGGCGCGGATTGTCAGCCGCGAACTGCACCAGGAGTACGAATCCATGTTCCGGCAATGCTCGCGGTTTTCTCACCCGACGATCCTTGGGGACAAGGAGTATATTATCCAGGGGCATAAAACTTTAACATTCGCGCCCGGGCCTTCGGCGGTTGGCGTGGAATGGAATTACCTCTTCGCGATTCAATATTTTATTCAATACCTGGAGCTTGTGAACGGGTTGTTTATCCTCGGGTACGAACAGCCCCTGGCCTGTCTCCGCCAGAATTTCCAGAACGCCCAGGACGGCCTTAATAAGAAATCCCTGGCATCGTCGGGCTCCTCCCAAAAGTCCGAAACCCACCTTAAAGAAGTTAAAGTTTATGTCCAGTATTAACATCTAATATTTACTTTTAATCTTGTGTCATACTGTTTCCACGTGTGTCCATGTCTGGGATTGTCCTGTTGTGTCATGTTGACAATTTGTCATAATTAAATTAAAAAGATATGGAATTTCATGTTCCTTAATATAGCTAACGAAGGAGGACTCGATGAACTTTAATACTCTCTTAGAGTATTTTGAAGAAGCTCATGCGTTCAAACATATCCAAGAAGTGATCTGTATCCTTTGTGGCGCCACCTTGGAAATCCGGTCATTGGATGGCCGGATTTTTAAATGCAATTATTCTCCCGCTTTGCATAATCCTCAACATGAGAACATTCAGGATTTCCACGCGGATTGTCAGTCCCGGACTGAGGTGTGTGATTCCCTGATTTCCTCTATTATAGAGAAAGCAACCAGTTCCGGGAAAATCCAGGTTGACAAGTGCCGGGCCGGGTTTGCCAAGATTTTGCTCCCTATTGAAATCCGTCAGGATATTGTGGGTTATTTGCTTGTCTTGGAAACCCCGCATTTCCGCCTCAGCCATCAACAGATTAAAGCGATCGTTAATCTTTTGGAAAATTTTTTGTCGGATATCAGGGAAGAGTTGACCTTGTTCTCGAATCTTAAAGATAATACAATGAGTTATCAACAGAAAGTTGTCGAGAAGGTGGCCCGTTATATAAGCACAAATTACCACCAGCCGGATCTTTCCCTGCGGCATCTTTGTGAAGAAACCGGATTAAGCTATCATTATCTCAGCCGGTTAATTAAGAAAGTGTTAAAAACCAATTTTACCCAGTATCTTAATAACACCCGATTGCAAGTCGCTTCCCGTCTTTTGCAGAATAAGAGTTTGTCAGTTTCGGAGATCGCTTATACCTGCGGGTATGAAGACCCGGGCTATTTTTGCAAGGTGTTTAAGAAGGCGTATGGGAAGACTCCGGGTTTTTACCGTGTTTATCAGACGTCCCGCCGTTTAACCTTACCTAAAGTCCGCCAAGGATTTGCCCAGATGGAGGCCCGCGCTTGATGTTTAGCATTTTTAGAATGCTATAAAAATACTGTTGCCTTACCCTTCATATATCGGTGTGATCAAGACAAAAATTTCCAATAAATGAACAAATGCGACCATTGCGCAAGACACGTTTATTGCTAAAATAGGTCCTACTTCAAGTACGCTGTCAATTTTGCTTATGAAATACATAACGTCATATAATGTCATACCCGGAAACAGGCCAGCAGGTTTGGCGAGTTGCCGGGTTTTTTATTGTTAAAGAGTTGAAAGGAGGTGAGTGCGGATTATTGATAGCAGTGGCGGTTTTGGGTTAATTTTTATAAGGATGAATTAAGTTTGGGAACAAAGGGTTAATGAGAAGCGCAGTCGGCATTCTCGCCCTTGCCGAGTTAAAGAGAGGATAAGAATGAAAAAATTACTTATTTGGATTCTAGCCGTGGCGTTCGCCGCTTATCCGGTGGCCGGTTATGCGGAAGGCATCGCGCTTTCCGATTCCGAGATGGACGAAATCGCGGCTGGTGAATGGATTGTGATTGCTGAAGGTGATGTGGTGGAAGATGTTTATTTCAGCGAAAATAAACTCAAATCTGAAAGTGGAGCACAGGAAAATTTAACGGGATTGAGTGTTGTCAACACCGTTGACAGTGCGGTTGCCGTGCAGACCAACGTCGGCAACTCCGAAGATCAGGCTGACGTAGAGGCGAGCCAGAGCAACGCCGCGAATGTCGTCAACATGAATCCTTCCGAAGATTATTCCGTGTCCACCAAGGCCACGAATATCGTGGAACAGGATCAGGTCAATGCTTGGTCAAAAGAGACCACGGTGAAAACTTCTGACCTGTGGGAAAAAGAAGACAATACTCAAATTTATGACAATGAGCAGTCTTCGGCAGCGAGCAGCTCTTCCGAATCTACATCGGCTACCTTAGACGCATCCGCTTCCGGATCGACCTCTGCTACTTCTGATACAGCGTCTAAAGTCACTGATTCAACTTTGAGCGAAGATCACGCCGCGGCAACAGACAGCGCCGACGCGCAGTTCAGCGCATCGAATGACACGACGTTTGATTATGACCAGCAGGCTCAGCAGTCAGCCGCTCACACGTCTGAATCTGAATCAGCCGAGTCGACGTCTGCGTCATTAGATGCTGAAGCTCAGTATTCTGACAGTGCGGCCGCCCAGTCAGAAGAAGCGACCTCCGCGACATTTGCAGCGGATTCCGCTTCCTCTGATAGTTCTGCTTCGCAATCACAAGAAGCAACCAGCGCGTCCTTAGACGTAGCTGTTAATTATTCTGACAGTGAAGCCGCCCAGTCAGAAGAAGCGACCTCCGCGACATTTGCAGCGGATTCCGCTTCCTCTGATAGTTCTGCTTCGCAATCGCAAGAAGCAACTGATGCGACGTTAAGTGCAGAGGCTGATTATTCTGACAGTGCCGCTTATGAAGCAAGCGCCAGCCAAGCCGCCCAGTATGAAAGCAGTTCACAGTCTGACAGCGCGACAGCCTCTTCCTTGGAAGCTGATTATTCCGCGTCAGACAGCGCCTCTGAGCAGGCTGCGGCTCAAGACGCGACATCCGCTACTTTAGATGCCAATGCCCAATATTCTGATAATGCGGCGTCGGAATCTTCAAGCAGTTCATCGGCTACGGATGGAGAAACATCCACAAGCGCCCAGGCGCTTGATGGGACGTATACCCAGACCACAGACACTTGCGCAGATTGCGCAACATCAACCACTACGGTTGAAGGTGTTGCTTCTCGCGGTGATACGTATGACAGCAAAGATAACACAGCATCAACGTCAGCAGCGAGTTCTGAAGGCACGGATGCCTCTGGCGCGCTTTCTGCGACTTACAATGATTCTGCTGCCAGCTCAAGCTCTGCAGAGTCCAATAGTACTCAAGGTGGAAATCTGAATGCGACTTATAATGACTCTGCATCTGATTCTGCCAATGCGGCAGCTTCTGGTGAAGCTCAGCAATCTGTGGCCGCTTCTGAAAACACCACTGCTTCCGGTTCATTAGACGCAACCTATAGTGATTCCGCGTCAGCCGCCGCTTCTTCGGAAACAACGGCTTCTAATTCCGTGGATGCCACTTACAATGATTCTGCGTCAGCCGCTTCTTCTTCTGACACGACAGCTTCCGGTTCTTTAAACGCGGCATATGATGATTCCGCGTCAGCCGCCGCTTCTTCGGAAACAACGGCTTCTAATTCCGTGGATGCTACTTACAATGACTCCGCGTCAGCCGCTTCTTCTTCTGAAACAACCGCTTCCGGTTCATTAAACGTAGCGTATGACGATGCGGCTTCTGCTTCAGCCTCTGAGGCGGATTCTTCGGAGTCCTCTAACAGTTTGACGATCGGGTACACGGATTCTGACGCTTTATCCACATCAGCATCCCGTGATGTTGCTGCTTCGACCGACTCGATTGACACGACTGATCATTCTGATGAGAGCAGTGCGTCAACAACGAGCAACTTCGAAGCTGAAGGAGCCTTATCAACGACGTTTAACCATGACGAAGAGCAGGCTTCTGAAGGTGCACAAGCTCGTAACAATGATGAATTCAAAGATCAGTATGAGAAGACCGAGAATTCAGTTGAAACGAACGACATTGAAGCTACAACGAATGACGCAAGTCAGACCATCACAAACATAGCTGAAGTCAACAACACAAATCGTCAAAACAAGAGCGAGAAAAACGTGTTGATATTATCCGGTTCTTCACAAGCCGGAATCACTGCGTTGAGTACTGTGAATGCGGTTGGGTCGGGCGTAGCGGTTCAAACGAATATCATGAGCGCAACAGGCAGTTTGAACGGTACGATCAATCAGTCCAACATCGCAAACGTGACGAATGGTCTTTAATAAGAGTTAAATCGGATTTTTTAGGGGGGAGGCGATCCTCCCCCCTAAAAATTCTTAATAAAGTACTATTAAAAGAAAGAGGCCCCAGGGATGGTTCGAAAGTGTGTGATTATGATTATAACGGCTGTTTTCTTGTGTTTGAATACCGCCGTTTCCATGGCCGTGGCCTCAGGAACCGCAGTCCTCTTGTCTGATGAAGAATTAGATCAGATTTATGCGCAGGGGTTTAATTTCAGCGGATTCAATGATTTTTTTGGAAATTTTGATAAAATATTTATGCCGCCGGAACTGAATTTCACTTTGGAGGCGAATGGGGATGCGACGCTGTTTTTTAGCGGGGATAGGGGATCGAGTCCTATATTCAGTACGGGTTCCGGTGATATCAATTACATTAATTTGCAGGATTATGCCCAGCAATTCGCCAATAGCCTCATCAATGTCAATGCGGCAGGCAGCAATGTCTTAGTCGGCCTCAATTTGAATGTTATCATCAATTCAACGATCGCCGGCAATGTGATGAGTAACAATAATCTTATTATCGCGCCATAAACCTCTTTCATATTAATCAGTTGCGTCCCGCCGTTAATTCGTTTACAATATAACAATGTTTAAAAACTTTTTTATCACTGTCTGCCTTTTATGCGCCCTCGCGCTTCCTGCGAATGCGGCCAGCTTCTCGGTTGGGGGGATGGGTTTTAACAAGAAAGTCAGGAGTTTGAAAGAGATCCGGCAGGAGAATGTCGTGACACAAGGCTGGGACTACAGCTGCGGCGCGGCCGGGTTAGCCACTTTGTTTAATTATTACTTGAATGACCCGATCCCTGAAATCGAAATCATTAATTCCCTCCTGAACACGATTCCTTTAGAAAAGGTGATGGCACGGCAGGGATTTTCATTATTTGATTTGAAGAAGTTCGCTCAGTCCCGTGGCTATAAAGTGACAGGATACCGCATGGATTTTGAGTATTTAAAGTCCATTGGGAAACCGGTTCTGGTGCCTATCAAGTTTAAAAATTACCGGCATTTTGTTGTCGTTAAGGGTGTTTTCGGTGACAGGGTATTCATCGCTGACCCGGCGGTCGGGAATATGACAATTAAAGATGAAAAATTTATATCGATGTGGACGAATGGTATCGGTTTCGTGGTGGAACACCCGGACCACGAAATAAAAAATGATTATGCTTTGCAGATTGAACATGAAGATATCCGCATGGCGGACTACCGGTCCTTGAAACGTTTTGTTAACCCGCTTCAGCTCAGGACAACGGTGTTCACTAATGAATGGTAATACATGATTATGATTAAAAAAACCTTCCCTTATATCATGGGAGTTATAACCATATCCCTTCTCTTGGCCCTTGGGGCTTTGCGTTCCCGTTATTCCAAGGCCACCAGGGACATGGACGGCCTTGCCGCGCAAATCCGTCAGGAGATCAGGAAGGATATCCGTGCGGAAGTGCTGGCCCAGATGGAACCTTTTATCGCGGAAGAGATCCGTAGAGAAGTGGACTCGTATCTGGCCCGGAAGGCAGGGGGGGAGGCTGATGGGGGCGTTAACCCGCAAGGCCTACCGCGGCAGGTGGAAGCCATCCTGCCAGGCGAAGAATCAATCCGTGAGGCGGTCCGCCGGACAGTCCGGGAAACGGTTGAGCAATATAATGTTGGTTTAACCGATAAGGAACTAGACCGTTTTATTGCCGGGCAAGGAATCGAATTGGATGTCCAAGTGCCCGGCGTCGGGATGATGAGAGCCCCTTCTCAAGACGTTATGCTTTTGGCTTCGGCATCCCATGCCGAAAAAACCCCTAAAAAACAAGCGGCCCCATCCCAAGCCCCCGAGCCGGAGGGAGGGACTCTAGAGCGGGTCGATTCGATTGAACGGACGCTCGTTCAGAAAGGCAGTATCCTGCTTCCGAAAGGGAAACTGCAGTTTGAACCGAGTTTGACCTACGCCCATTTTTCTTCGAACCGGATTAATATTAACGGGTTCAGCATACTTCCTATTTTAGTCATTGGGGACATCAACACGGAAAAAGTAAAACGGGACGTGTTTATTCATACCTGGGCGTTTAAATACGGCCTTTTACATAACCTTCAGACTGAAGTTCGTGTCCCGGGCCGGTTTGAATATGACCGCGTCACCAATACCGACAGCACAACTTATGACCAGACGGATTCGAAAGGCGGGTTGGGTGACATTCAGGTTTCGATCAGCCGTCAGATCGGCTGGGAGCATGGGATAATGCCTGATCTTGTGGCGAGCCTGTCCGTTAAATCCAACACGGGGGATGAGCCGTATAATACGGATATCGCTATGGGAACCGGACACTGGGCCGTTAGCGGCGCTCTGGTCGGAGCCAAGGCCAGCGATCCGGCCGTTGTTTTCGGGAGCATCAATTACACATACAATATCCCTCGCGGTGATATCGAGAATTTTGGGGAGGTTGACCCCGGGGATTCCATCGGCTACAGTTTAGGCACCGCTATCGCTTTGAGTTATCAGACGGCGATTAATTTTTCCTTTGACCACACCGTCACCGGCAAGATGAATAGAGACGGGCGTGATGTGCCGGGTTCTTTTCAGAACGCGGCTAACTTCAAAACCGGCTTCAATTGGGCGCTCAGCGAGCGGGCTTCCATGGATTTTGCCGTGAGCCTGGGGCTTACAAGCGATGCGCCTGACATGACATTTGAAGTCCGTTTCCCGTACAGTTTCTAGCCTCCCCGTCTTTTCAAGTCGTTATAAATTTCATTATGATTGCGTCACGTCATTAAAGCGTGATAAAATATGAGTTGTTTAAGAAGCCATGTATTCTGTCGGCGTCTTGCAATGCGGGTTGTTATTTCCGTAAAATATGCGGATAAGGGGAAAAATATTATGATTGTTAACAAATGGACCGTTTCCTGCGCTTTCGTGATCGGCGTGTTCGTGTTGCTGGGCAGCGGCGATAAAAAAGGGGTCCTTGACAGGCCGCAGGGGAGGCCGGAAGAACAATGCCGGATTCAGAATTGTCATGGGCTTGATATTCAATGCGGGTTCAGCCAGCCCATGGCCTGTACGGCGATGTATCAGCTCGGCGATTTTTGCCGCCAGTTCGCGGAATGCCGGGTTGTGGACGGGGAATGCCGTTTTGTCAGCAACGATATTTTTATGCAGTGCAAAACGTGCGTCCAGGATTGTGAATTCAATAAAGCCGAAATCAACCCTTTTGTCTGTGAAGTGAAGTGCCGCAAGGAATTTGAACCATATTTTTATGACAAACCTGCTCAATGAATTTGGTCGCTTTATGGGCGCCCATGTTTTTCTCGCGGGGGTATTTAAGGGATCAGAAAAATTCAACAGACCGCAGTCGCAGGCTGCTATAGATTTTTGCCTGTCCCGCTGTCCTTTCACAAAAACAGTATAATTTTATCAGCTCCTTTTTATGGGCCAGGATTGAATACGGTCCGTGTAATTTTATAAGGTAAGGGTTGTCATTATGAAACCGACATGTCTAGACGTGCAGGCGATTCTTTTTGATATGGATGGGGTTATCACCAACACCATGCCGGACCATTACCGGGCCTGGCGTACCGTTTTATTCCAAGAGGAGGGGATTTCGGTCCCTCATGAGGAGATTTATCGTCGGGAAGGGCAGAAGGGCAGTGTGAGTGTGCGTGAAATCCTAGCGATGTATCAAAAGAAATACACGGTGTCCCACGGAGACCGGATCCTGTCTGCGAAGGAAGCGTTATTTAAGAAAATCGTCAAACAACGGTTCATCTGCGGCGCTCGGAGTTTTCTCAACGAGATGGAGCGGGCCGGGATGCGTTTAGCCTTGGTGACCGGGACTTCGCGGCACGAAATGCATCGTATCCTCCCGGATAGAATTCTAAAGCAGTTTACAGTGATTGTGACTGGGAATGATGTCAAGCATGGCAAGCCTGCCCCGGAACCCTATCTTAAAGCCTTGAGTCAACTCAAGGTAAACGCTCCCAGGGCGCTGGTGATTGAGAACGCACCGTTCGGAATCCAGGCGGCGAAATCCGCAGGGATAATGTGTTTCGCCATCGCGACTTCATTGCCGCCGTGTTATCTTAAGCAGGCAGATAGGGTTTTTACTTCATTTAAGGATATGCGGACAAAAGTTTCTTTCCGCGATAATTTTCCCCACAGGCTAACAGGGGGCTTTCCGAAAGATGAAAATTAAAAATGTTCTGCTTCTTTATAAAAAGAGCACGTTTAAGCACCATTTTCAGAAACACCGTGCATCAGCGCCTTTGAGCAGGACGGAGCAGGTCTTTGTTGCGCGGTTTAAGGGGACTCATGACGCCCATTATAGGAGTCTGGATGCCATTGGAAATGCTTTGAAGGCCCAGGGGGTTTCTTTTGACATGGTTCCCAGAGGACAGCCCGTTGATTATTCCAGGTATGACGTGGTGATTACGGTCGGAGGAGACGGGACCTTTTTGGAGGGGGCACGGTCGGTGACCCGGCAATATATCCTGGGTGTTAATTCCGACCCTCAATGGAGCGTGGGCCGTTTCTGCGCCGTGACAGCGGACACATTCGCCCCCCTTTGGCAACGGATGTGTTCCGGGCGCATGAAAACGCTGTCGCTTAACCGGATGCGACTCCTGTTTGAATCATCAGGGGAAACGGTTTATGCCCTGAATGATATCCTGGCCTGCCATCAGAATCCGGCGGCGATGAGCCGGTATTGTATTCGAATCAGGGGGAAGGGCGAGGAACACAACAGTTCGGGGTTATGGATCGCCACGGCCGCGGGGTCGACTGGGGCCCTCCGTTCTGCCGGCGGGACGGTTATGCCTTTAACGAGCCGAAAACTGCAGTATCGGGTGCGGGAAATTTTTCGGGGCCGCGCGCCGAGATGCCGGTTCACGGCCGGGGTTGTCTCTTCTCAAACGGGGATTCATCTGATTTCTTTAATGAAGGAAGGCGTGATTTACATTGACGGCTCACATGAGCGGCGCTTATTCCGTTTCGGGGAGCAAGTGCGGGTTCAGTCTTCTTCCCGGTGTCTCCGTTATGTCGCGGGGTGATGCCGGGCGACACGCTGGGGGCCTGCCTTTATAAAATCATCATATCATGGATAGAAATGGTTTTAACAGGAATTTGCGTTGTTGGTACCGGAGGCATGCCCGGGATCTCCCGTGGCGCAGGACCTCTGATCCATATAAAGTCTGGGTTTCCGAAATTATGTTGCAGCAGACAACGGTTTCGGCGGTCATCCCGTATTATGAGCGGTGGATCGAAAAGTTCCCGGATGTCGGAAGTGTCGCGCGGGCGTCGCCCGCTGAAATTCTAAAAGCTTGGCAGGGGCTCGGGTATTACCAGCGTGCCCGGAATGTTCATAAGGCGGCCCAGATCATTTGCGAATGTTACGGGGGAACATTGCCGGCTGATAAGGAGAACCTCCGGCGGTTGCCCGGTTTCGGGGCTTACACGACCGGGGCCGTTTTAAGTATCGCTTTTCAGAAAGCGGAACCGATTATTGACGCGAATGTCCGCAGAGTCTTTATGCGCCTGCTCCTTTTGGACGGGAAGGCGGATGGCCGGCATGACGGCGTGATTTCCGGAGAATTAAAGCGCCTTTTGCCGGCTCGAGCCCCCGGGGATTTTAACCAGGCTTTGATGGAGCTCGGGGCGACGGTTTGCCGCAGTCAGCTTCCCTTGTGTTCTCAATGTCCTGTTCGGAACGCCTGTCAGGCCTATCATAAAGGAGTGCAGGAGATTATCCCGGAGCCGAAAACAAAGAAACTAAAGGATATCTACGCGGCGATTGCCGTGATCAGGCATAAAGGGCGTTTTTTTATCCAGCGCCGGCCTCTGTCGGGGTTATTGGCGGGTTTGTGGGAGTTCCCCGGCGGGCAGATTCAGGAGGGAGAAACAAGCCGTCGGGCCTTGGAACGCGAACTCGATGAAGAATTGGGCGTCGCCATTCAGTCCGCAGTGCCGTTGATGAATGTGAGGCATTTTTATACCCAGTTCCGCGTGCATTTATCCGTGTGGCTGTGTTCTGCGCGGCCTATCCCGAAATCTGATGAAACGCACCGTTGGGTGAGGTCCCGGGAGTTTTCGGATTATGCGATGCCTTCCGGGAGCGTGAAAATAGTGGAAAGACTGCGTGAAGGCCGTGCCTGTTTGACGGGGGGTGCGGGATGTGTTTCGGAGTGAATTCAGGGCTGGTGTGCCGGCCCATCTAAAGGAGGAAGGGCATGACCATACTGATTACAAATGATGATGGCGTTTACTCGGAAGGGATTTACGCTCTTGTCGCGGAAATGAAAAGGATGGGAGAGATCGTTGTCGTGGCCCCGGATAGCGAGCGGAGTTCTGTGGGCCACGGGATTACTCTGTCTCATCCGATCTGGTACAAAGAGATCCGGCGAAAAGGCGCGTTCTTTGGCTACGGGATCAGCGGGACCCCGGCGGATTGTGTCAAGTTCGCGATAAAGGTGATTTTAAAGAAAAAGCCTGGCCTTGTTGTGTCCGGGATCAATATCGGAGGGAACGACGGCAGCAGTGTTTTTTATTCCGGAACGGTCGCCGGGGCGCGGGAAGGCGCTTTGAGCGGAATCCCTTCCTTGGCGGTTTCTTTGGACACGTTTGTCAACCCGGATTTCCGGACCGCGGCTAAGGTGGCCCGCCTGGTTGCCAGGGATGTGCTGAAACGGGGCCTCCCGAAGGGGACGTTTTTAAATATCAATGTTCCCAATCTCCCGGCGAAAGATATTAAGGGGATCCGGGCGGCCCGGCAGTGCGTCGCGCCTATCGAAGGAATTTTCAAGAAACGGCAGGATCCTTCAGGAAGAACATACTATTGGATGAGCGGGAAAGCGCCACGGACAGACGGGGTTTTGGATGTCGATACAAGCGCTTTGAAAAAGAAATATATCACGATTTCCCCTGTTCAATGTGATTTAACGGATTATCAGGTCTTAGAGAATCTGCAACAGTGGAATCTTGAGCGTATTCCTGAGAATCTTTAATGAAAATTAAAAAACCGGAATTTTACTTACATTCCGCTTGTCCAGACATTAAAATAGTATTATTTATTAAATTTTAAAAAGATCAGGCGTGTGAGAAGGCGGCGCGTGACGCGATTCGTCACGGCGTGCGCTTAATTGACGGATGGCTCTTATGTATACAAAAGAACAAATGGATAATTCCAGGATTCTGATTGTGGATGACCAGAAACTCCACGGACTTTATTTGAAAAAGATACTCGCGGAAGAAGGATTTAAGAACGTGGAATACGCCAACGATTCGCTTAAGGTCCTCGGTTTGGTTCGGGATTTTCAGCCGGAGATCATTGTCTTGGATATTTTTATGCCGCACCTTGATGGATTTCAGATCATGGAGCAATTGGCAGAATTCCGGAGGGAGCATTATCTCCCCATCCTCGCGCTGTCTTCCGAGAAGAGTTCCGATGTCCGCTTGCGGGCACTGCAGTCCGGCGCAACGGATTTTCTTAATAAGCCTTATGAAAATATGGAGATTATTTTTCGCATTCACAACATGATCGAGATGCGGTCTTTGCATATGGAAGTCAAGAACCAGAATAAGATCCTGGAAAGCAAAGTGCAGGAGCGGACGAAGGAGCTGAGGGAAACTCAGCTGGACATTATCCGGCGGCTCGCCCAAGCCGCGGAATTCCGCGACAGTGATACGGGGTTGCATATTATCCGGATGAGCCAGTATTGCCAGAAATTCGGGGTTGCCATGGGAATGAGCCTGCCGGAGTGCGACCTTTTGCTGCATGCCAGCCCGCTCCACGATATCGGCAAGCTGGGTATCCCCGACGCCGTCTTGTTAAAACCGGGCCGTTTGACACAGGAAGAATATGAAATTATGAAGACTCACACCGTGATCGGCGCGAAGCTCCTTGCCGGCAGCAGTTCTCCGGTTATGAAAATGGCGCAGATCATCTGCATCACGCATCATGAAAAATGGGACGGGACAGGGTATCCCAAACAGCTTCGGGGCGATGAAATCCCGGTCGTGGGGCAGATTTGCAGTATTTGTGATGTCTTTGATGCGTTAACCTCGGACCGGCCATATAAGCAAGCGTGGCCGGTTGACGCGGCGGTTGAAGAGATCCGGCACATGAAAGAAACCCATTTTTCTCCTATTATCGTGGACCGCTTCCTGGAGATTCTGCCCCTCATTGAAGATATACGAAACCGATGCGTGAATTCATATTAGTAAATATTATGATCAATGCTTTTTTTTGCGAGGAGTTGATGATATATTTATTGTGAGTTTTATTTATTAATATTTTATCGGGTGGGGTTGACATGACTCCTGAGAGAAAAGAGTTCCTCCCCCAGGTTCCTCAACTGGACCTGTCGGAAGGGACGGAAATGCTCACGGATTTTTCCCGTGAAGCCCAGCGGCACCTCATTGCTGCCAGGAACGCATTGTTAATTTTGGAAACTGTCCCTTCGGATCGGGAAGCGGTTGAAGATGTTTTTAAAACATTCCACACCATTAAAGGACTTGCCGATTTTTTAGATCTGCACGATATCTTCTCGCTCACCGCCTCCTCGGAAACATTATTAGATAAGTTCCGCAAGAATCTTCTCCAGCTTGACAATGATATGATCCTGCTGATCACGCGGGCCATTGAGGCCCTGCAGAAATTGCTGGAACTTTTGGATGAACAGATCGTTAATGGCGGGGAGTTGAAGAGTGAATATCTCGATGTGACAAGCATTATCGCCGCTGTTGACGAAACCATCCGAAAAAGCAGCTCGTCCGCCCGCCCGGTGAAGCCGATTGTCCGCAATATACCCAAGATTAATTTCGAGCCGGACATGACAGCCTGCACTTTGTTCAAACAACAACTCGAACATGCCCAGGGCCGGGTTGATTGTGAGGTCGGGGTTCTTTCGAAGCTGTTGCAGGATTATGAGGAAACCGGCCGTGAACTGAAAGTGGCCCAGAGTAAGTTGCATGAACGCCAGAGGGAACTTATCAAGGAGCGTGAACTGGCGATCAAGCTGACGCAGCAGGCTCAGGAAGAAGCCCGGGCTAAAAGTGAATATTTGGCGAACATGTCTCATGAGATCCGGACGCTGATCAATGCGATTTTGGGGTTTACCGACCTCCTGAAAGAAAGCGGGCTTAACAGCAAACAGAACGAGCATTTGAACACGATTATTGTCAGCGGACGGATGCTGTTGGAGATTGTCAACGACATCCTGGATTTCTCCAAAGTTGAGTCCGGGAAACTCAAATTGGAGAAGATCCCTTTTAACCTTGATTATGTCGTTGAAGAAGTTTTTAAGATTATCCGTACCCGTTTGACAAGCAAGCCTATTAACCTGTATTTCAATATCGCGCTGGACGTCCCGCGGTTTCTCATGGGAGACCCGACCCGGCTGAAACAGATTTTTATCAATTTGATCGATAACGCGATCAAATTCACTGAACATGGCGAGATCGGGTTGGAGGTCAGCCTGGTCGGACAGAATGGGTTTACGCAGCCGGGCCGGACGCTTAAATTTCTCGTGCGCGATACCGGGATCGGGATCCCTGAAGACCGTCAGGACGCTGTTTTCGAAACGTTCACGCAGGCCAATGATGCGACAACGCGCATTTATGGCGGCTCCGGGTTAGGTTTGGCCTTGTGTAAGACTTTTGTGGAAACAATGGGGGGGACGATATGGCTGGAATCGAAACTGGGGGAAGGCAGCCGTTTTATTTTTACGATTTGTTTTGATGAATCCACGGAGCACCCTCCCAAAGAAGATGTGGTGGTCCTCCAAAAGAACGCCGGGGCGGAAGTTTTGATCGTGGATATGCACGAAACATCTTTGCGTCAGTATCTCCCGCAGTTCGAGGCCGCCCGGTTGAACGTCCTGGCGGTCTGCCAGACGGCCAAGCAGGCCTCCGAATTGCTCTTGTCCAGGGAGAAAGGCCAGCAGAGTTTACCAGCCTTGATTTTTATTGATTTGCTTCTCCCGGAAAAACAAGCGTATATGTTGGCCTATAAACTGAAACAGCAGGAACATTATAAAAATATCAAGCTGATTGGCGTGTCGTCGGATGTTAAAGTGGAGACGTCTTCTGAATTCAACCAGGCCGGGTTTGACATTTTTTTGCCGAAACCCATTATCTCGGCCGAGCTGTGCGATGTGTTGCAGCGCGTCCTGGGTGAGAAGACCGATTACGCGCGCGTTTTATCGGATGAGATGATCCAGAAAATTTCCTGCTCCGGAGTGAGAGTTCTGGTCGCGGAGGACAGTATTCCCAATATGGAATTGCTGAAAGTTCATTTTGAAACACTTGGCTGCACCTGTGATTACGCGGCGAACGGCCAGGAAGCGATAGAGTTCCTCCGGAAGAATGATTACGGCATCTGTTTTATGGACTTGCAAATGCCTGTGATGGGCGGGGTCGAAGCAACGAGGATTATCCGGAATGAGTTAAAAAAGAATTTGCCGATCATAGCGCTTACGGCGGCGGAACTGGAAGACGAGAAGGACCGGTGCCTGGAAGCCGGCATGACGGATTATCTTCCCAAGCCGTTTGGTGTGGATGAATTGAAGGAGAAAATTATTCGTAACACAAAAATGTGATGAGGGATATTATTTAACCAAAGGACGACCCTTGTGGAAGAATTAAATCATGGCAAAATATTAGTGGTGGATGATTCTGACCTGGAGAGGGAGTTGTTGATTGAGGTCCTCAAAGGGGCTGGAGTCCAGAATGGTTTTCTGCAGGCCAGGACAGGGGAGGAGGCGATTGAAATCCTGGGGACCCATTACAAGGAAGTGGGGCTTATCCTCCTGGACTGGCAGATGCCCCGGATGTCGGGGATGGAATTTATGGAGGCGGTGGTGAAAGTCCCGCAGGTGGCCAACAAAGCGATCATCATGGTCACCGCTTCCGGGACGGATGAGAACAAGAAAAAGGCTTGGGCGGTTAATCCTAATCTTGTCGGGTATGTTGTGAAGCCGTACACACCGGAATCATTGCTGGATGTTATTTATCCGTTTGTGCAGTTGAAATCGTCTAATTAATTCTGGAAAGGACGTGGTTGTTGTTTTTCCTGGGTAAGAAAAATAAAGAATTGGATAAATTCGCCGACCTCCTGGAGCAGGGGACAGTGGCTCTGTTCAACGAACGGGGGGACGTGCATTTTTCCAAAGAACCGTCCAAGACCCGGAGGAAGATCATTGAGTTTGAAGGGAAAATGCGCGCTGACGGGATGGAGAAATATGATAATGAACCGACGTATGTCTCCGCCGTCAATTTCTATGCCAGCGAAAAAGATATGGCTCAAAAAAAGACGCTGGGAGCCCTGATCATTTATGTCCAGCAGGATTATATTTCCAAAATGATGAAGCTCTTAAAGTATCCGCCGATTGACGATGAGAGTGACACCGCCATGCAGGATTCCTGCGGTACGCTTTGCAACATTATATCCGGCCGGTTCAAATCCGAGATTTCGATCGCCGGCTATATTGAGCTTGAAATGTCACATTTTATAAATTACCGTAATTCCGCCTTTGCCGGGGTGGATTTCTGTTATAATGAATTTGACATGGTTGAAGTTGTTTTTGAAATAGACAATGTTAGACGGTTGGTGATGGACATGACGATGGGTGCGGTGCCCCGGCTGAAAACGAAATGAATACTGTGCCGTCTGGAGGGGGCTTATGGCATTAGCGATCAATGTGGATAAAAATTGTGAAGAACTTAAAATCGGGCGGGATATTTATCTGAGGATTTTAAATAAGGCTGTCGCTCAGACGACCGGCGATATCGTGGATCTTGAAAAGGCGATGAACGGGGGAGATTGGGACACGGTCCAGAAGCTGTCGCATCGTTTGAAAGGCGATTACGACAACATGCGCATCACGGACCTGTCGTCTGTCGCCCGCACCATGAATGTTATAGTTAAATCCGGGAATATCAATCAGGCGGAGCTGACCGGATTGTTCACGGTTTTATCGGGCGTTTTTAAAGAGTTGAAAAAGTTTTGTGAAAATTCCGGCATGGGATGCCGTTAAATAATTGAAAAAATGGATGAGCTATTTCAGATTGACGCCGAACGCATCAGTTCAGAATTGAAGATCCGTCCAGATATTTATCTGCGTATTGTCAAGAGTTTTGCCGGGACGCTTCAGGAAAAAATAACGGAGTTGGGCGCTGCTTTGCAGGTCATGGATAAAGAGGCGATGCGAAGGATCTTGCATGAAGTTAAAGGGACCGCCAGCAATTTAAGGCTGTCGAGTATCAATGAAGCGGAAAATTTCATGCACCTTGAAGTCAAAGGTATGGCCGACCCCGTGAAGTTGGCAGAATATTTTGCTCTTTTAAAGAGAGAGTCCGAAAAGTTTTCGGAATATATTAATAAAATGCCTTAGGGATATGGGTATAATAAGGCGACCGGGAGATCATGATGCATAAAATCCTCATTGTGGATGATAATTTTGAGAACAGGCAGTTGCTGGCCGAAATTTTAAGGGAAGTCGCGGAATGTGATTTCGCGGCCAGCGGGAAGGAAGCTATCGAGGCGTATAATTTGTCTCTTCAGAGAGGCGATCAATATAGCCTGATCCTCCTGGATATTGAGCTCCCGGAGATTAACGGTTTGGAAATCCTTGAAAAAATAAGGGAAAGCGAAAAAAACGCCGGTATTGCCTTGGGAGACGGGATCCCCATTATTATTGTGACAGCGTATGAAAAACGTTTCCTGGAAGCGTATGAGAAAGGCTGCGATGATTATATTCTTAAGCCTATAGATGCTAATATTTTATTAACCAAATTGGCATCTATTTTAGAAAAATCCGATCAGGATTAGCCCTCTTCCCGCGTATCTTTTTCCTCCCTGTCCCCTTTAGAGTTGCAAATGCAAAGTGATTATAATATAATATTTTGCAACAATTTACTTCAAAAAGAAAGAGGAGCTTGCCATGTCAGAAAAAGTTAAACTTGTGATTGATGATAAGACGATTGAACTCCCGGTGGTGGTTGGCACGGAAGGCGAGCATGGTTTTGTGATTTCCAAATTGCGCCAGGAAACCGGCTATATTACAGTTGATCCCGGGTTCGCCAGCACGGGTTCCTGCCGGAGCGCGATTACTTATATAGACGGGGATAAAGGCATCTTGCGCTACCGGGGCTATCCGATCGAACAACTGGCCGAGAAGGCTTCGTTTGTAGAAACCGCGTATCTCCTTATTAACGGGGAGCTGCCATCCCGGGCCGAGCTGAGCCGTTATTCCAATGCTTTTACCAAAAATGCCAATCTTCATGAGGACATGAAGAAGTTTTTTGGCGGCTATCCGGCAACAGGCCACCCTATGGCCATGCTTTCGGCGATGATTTGCGCGCTGTCTGTCTATTACCCAGAACTGATTAAGCCGGATCCTAGGCCGGAAGACATTGAATTGAGCGCCATTGAACTGATGGCCAAGGTCAGGACGATTGTGGCTTGCACGTACAAGAAAACAGTGGGCGAGCCGTTTATGTACGCCAAGGAAGAATTGGAATATGTGGCGAATTTTTTACATATGATGTTTTCCACGCCGACCCATGAATACAAAATTAATCAAACCGTTGTGAACACCCTGAAGATGCTTTTTCTGCTTCATGCCGACCATGAGCAGAACTGCAGCACTTCGACGGTAAGGATGGTCGGCAGTTCCGGGGCCAATCTGTTCGCTTCGGTTTCCGCTGGTGTCTCTGCTCTTTGGGGGCCTTTGCACGGCGGCGCCAACCAGAAAGTGGTTGAGATGCTGGAAATGATCTCCGCTGATGGCGGGGATGTGGACAAATATATCGCGAAGGCCAAAGACCCCGACAGCAAGTTCCGGCTTATGGGATTCGGCCACCGGGTTTATAAAAATTATGACCCCCGGGCCAAAATTATCAAGACGGAGACCCATGCCTTGCTGAACACTTTAGACCGGCATGACCCTTTGCTGGATTTAGCTGTAAAGCTTGAAGAGAAGGCGTTGAAAGATGATTACTTTGCGGAAAGAAAACTTTATCCCAACGTTGATTTTTACAGCGGCCTGATTTATAAAGCCATCGGGATCCCCACGCCGATGTTCCCGGTGATGTTTGCCATTGGCCGTCTGCCGGGATGGATCGCCCACTGGAAAGAAATGGTTGAGAATCCCGAAACGCGTATTGCCAGGCCCAGGCAGATCTATGTCGGGGCGAATAAGAGGGAATATATCCCCATCGACCAGCGTTAATAACGGAATCCCCATCGGAAAGGATTATTGTTTATGATTGAATTTCGTCCTAAATTATTAATGGATAAACCGGCCCTTCTGGTTTTGGTCGGTAAAGATCAAATTGAACAGAAAACCTGGCTGAGTCAACTGCCCGGCGAATTGAAGTCCGCGCTTGCTTCCTTAACACAGGGCCAGGTTTTTAAAGCGGAGAAAGGGGAGCTTTTCCCGGTTGTCCAGAAGAACCGGACCGTCCTGTTTGTCGGCTTAGGGGCTAAGGCCCCGGGCTTTCTCACGACCTTGCGGGTGGCGGTCCGGCAGGCCCTGGCATCTGAATTTATCAAAACGGTCCGGGAAGTAGAACTGGCGGCGTTTTTCGCGGAAGACGCGGAAATCATCGCGGTTATTGAAGGTGTTTTAATCGGGACATACACATGGGATAAATACCGAAGCGTTAAGAATGACGAGTGCCCGGCCAGAGTCCGGCAGGTGTATCTGGTGGTGAAGGAAAAGAAATGTTTTGCGGAAGCCGTCATGGTTTGTGATGGCGTCACATTGGCCAGGGACCTAGTTAACGATAACGCTGACGTGGTTCACTCGGAAGCGTTTGAAGAAGCGGTTTTTTCCGTGAGCCGGGGGTGCAAGCAGGCCAGCATTAAAATCCTTAATGAAGAGGAGCTTAAAGAGAAGGGGCTTAACTTACACCTGGCAGTGAACAAAGGCAGCCAGTACCCGCCGAAACTCATTATTGTCAAATACCGGGGAGCCTCGCGCGATGCCCGGACCACCGCTTTGGTCGGGAAGGGCATCACGTTTGATACCGGAGGGCTTAACCTCAAGCCGTCCGGCCACATGGAGACCATGCGTTCTGACATGAGCGGCGCGGCGGCTTTGCTCGGAACTTTGAAGAACGTGATTCACCTGGGGCTGAAAAAGAATATTATTTTCGCCTTTGGCCTGGCGGAAAATGCCATCGGTCCCCTTGCTTGCAAGCCAGGGGATGTGTTTAAAAGTTATAGTGGTAAAACGGTTGAAGTCGCCAACACGGACGCCGAAGGCCGTCTGGTCCTCGCTGACGCGATATCTTATGTGGTCAGAAATTACAAGCCCCAGCGTTTGATTGATATCGCCACGCTCACCGGCGCTTGCGTAATCGCCCTGGGTTATGATTACAGCGGGTTGGTTTCGAATAATGAAACCCTCGCCGCTAAATTGCTCGCCGCCGCGGAGATCACGGATGACCGGTTATGGCGTCTGCCCAATTATCCTGAGCTCAAAGATGCGGTTGAATCGCAGGTCGCTGACCTTAAAAACTTGGGCTTCCCTAAAGGCGCGGCCGGAACTATGACGGCTGCGGAATTTTTGCGCCAGTTCACCGAAGACACGCCTTGGGCACATATTGATATTGCCGGCACGGCTTTCCGTGAAGGGAAAAGCCGTTTATATTATGCGGCCGGGGCGACCGGGGCGGGGGTACGCCTGTTAACCGAATTCTTAAAGAGGAATTAAATGAAATCCTTATCCCTACGTTTATCTGTGATCATGATTTTGCTGGCAGGCTTTTCCAGCGGCGTGCCGGCGAACATTGAGAAGGCCGAAGCCGCCGGGGAACGCGTGTATCTCCTCCGGCTTAATGATGACACGATCAACCCGATCACTGCGGAATATATTGCGAAGGGCATTGATTTGGCGGAAGAGAAAAAAGCCCAGTGTTTGATTATTGAAATGGATACTCCGGGTGGCTTGCTGGCCTCGACCCGGCAGATCGTGAAATATGTTCTTTCGGCGGATGTGCCGGTGGTCGTGTATATTTCCCCCGGCGGGTCGCGTGCGGGATCCGCCGGGGTTTTTATCACCTATGCTGCGCATATCGCGGCCATGGCGCCTTCCACCAATATCGGGGCCGCGCATCCTATCCAGATGGGCCGGCACAAAAGCGACCCGTGGAAAGAGGTCAGGGAGATTCTCAAAGAGACGAAAGGCAACCTGCCCCCGGATCCATCGCAGGATGCCGAAAAACACCCCGTTGAGGTCAAGCCGCCGGAACCGGAAGAGGCTCAGTCTCCGGAAGAGGCGCCTGACTTTGAATATATCCCGGATAATGACGCGCTCGACACCAAAATCCTTCAGGATACCGTGGCTTTTATCCGGGCAATGGCCCATCTGCGCGGCCGGAATGAAGAATGGGCGATCAAAAGCGTGACCAAAAGTCTTTCTATCACGGAAACCGAAGCGTTGCAACAGAATGTCATTGATATCATCGCCCAGGACGAAAAAGATTTGTTAAAACAGATGGACGGAAAAACGGTGAAAGTGCGCGGGATGGATGTCACTTTGAAAACAGCCCGGGCCGAGGTTTTCAGGGTGGACATGAGCGCGCGCCAGCAGTTTTATAATGTCCTGGCTAATCCGAATATTGCTTATTTGTTCCTTATCCTGGGTTTTTTAAGCCTTCTTTATGAAATAACCAGCCCTGGGTTTGGTGTCCCGGGCATTTTAGGCTCGATTTTCTTAATCTTGGCTTTTTTCAGCATGCAGATGCTCCCAACAAATTATGCCGGGTTGGCGCTGATCCTCGTCGGGTTGGGGCTCCTGATTGCAGAGGCGTTTGTCCCTGGATTTGGCGTTATGACGACTGGGGGGGTGGTGTGTATGTTTCTGGGGTCCGTTCTCTTGTTTGACAGATCTGAACCCATTATGCGTGTTTCGATGCCGATTATCATTTCCATCCTTGGGACGACCGCGTTTATCACGTCTTTTCTGTTAAGGTTGGCGATCAAGACCTTTCGACAGAAACCTGTTTCTGGGCAGGAAGGGATGATCGGCGCCCTGGGCGTGACGAAAAAAGATTTCGGCCCGGGCGTTGACGGTAAAGTTTTTGTCCACGGCGAATTGTGGAACGCCGTAACTGATGAAGCGCTCTCCGGCGGGGATAAAATCATCGTTGTGGCCATCAATGGCCTGACCCTGAAGGTCAGGAAGTCCTTGAAGAGCTAATTAAAAAAGCAACACTTTTACGAAAGGAGCGGGACATGTGGTTTATAGGAGCCCTGGTTATTCTGGCTTGGTGGTTGATGAACAGTGTCAAAATCGTTAAGGAATATGAACGCGTTGTTATATTCCGTCTCGGGAAAATTGTGGAAGCGCCCCGGGGGCCGGGTTTGATTTTTATTTTCTTCCCCATTGAGACCGGTGTCGTTGTGAGTATGCGCCTGGTAACTCTGGATGTCCCGCCTCAGGATGTCATAACCAAGGATAATGTTTCGGTTAAAGTCAACGCTGTCGCGTATTTTCGGGTCATGGACCCGATCAAGGCGATCGTTGAAGTTCAGAATTACCAGTATGCGACCTCGCAGATGGCCCAGACAACGCTTAGGAGCGTGCTTGGGGAGATGGAGATGGATGACCTCCTCGCCCAGAGAGAGAGGATTAACGACAGCCTGCAAACGCTTTTGGATAAACAGACGGATCCTTGGGGCATCAAGGTGACCAATGTGGAAGTTAAACATGTGGATATTTCCGAGGAATTAAGGCGGGCGATGGCGCGCCAGGCCGAAGCGGAGCGGGAACGCCGCGCGAAAATCATCGCGGCAGAAGGAGAGTTTCAGGCGGCGGAAAAGATTTGCCAGGCCGCCGAGATGATGCAAAAAGCCCCCATGTCGCTCCAACTGCGTTATCTTCAGACGCTCGTTGAAATCGGCGGCAAAAACAACACCACGACCCTGTTCCCGATCCCGGTCGATTTGATTCAGACCTTGATTTCGAAGAAAGGTTAAGGATATTTTTTATGGATTACAGAATGGAATCAGACAGCCTGGGCGAAATCCCTGTGCCGGCGAATGTGTTTTACGGAGCCCAGACCGCGCGTTCAGCCACGAATTTCGACATTGGCGGCGAAGCCATGCCGCTGGAAATGATCCGGGCCCTGGCGATTGTTAAAAAAGCCTGTGCCCTGGCCAACGCCGCCTGTGGCAGGCTTGACGCAAAAACCTGCGAATATATTGTTCAAGCAGCCGAGGAAGTGATCGACGGTTTCTTCCTGGATCATTTTCCTCTTAAAATCTGGCAGACAGGGAGCGGCACCCATACCAACATGAACGTGAATGAAGTCATCGCCAACCGGGCGATTGAAATGGCCGGGGGGGTCCTGGGTAGTAAACACCCCGTGCATCCCAACGACCATGTGAACATGTCCCAGTCCTCTAACGATGTTTTTCCGACGGCCATGCATATCGCCGCCGTGACCATGCTTCAGGAATCGCTGATCCCGGCACTGCAGGGGATGGGGGACCAATTGGCGCGGAAGTCGGAGGAATGGGAGGACGTGGTTAAGATCGGGCGCACGCACCTGATGGACGCCACTCCGTTGACGCTGGGACAGGAATTTAGCGGGTTCTCTCAGCAGATCATCAACGGCCTGGAGAGAATTGAGGCGGTGCTCCCCCGGCTTTATGAGGTGGCGTTGGGCGCGACGGCCGTTGGGACCGGAATCAACACTCCGGCGGGATTCCCGGAAAAAGCGATTGCCCAGGTGGCGGAGTTGACTGGGTATCCTTTTGTCAGCGCCCGTAATAAATTTGAGGCGATCGCCGCCCACGACGCTCTGGTTGAGTTAAGCGGGATTTTAAAGGTCATCGCGGTTTCCCTGATCAAGATCGCCAACGACATCCGATGGCTTGGCTCCGGCCCGCGTTGCGGGATCGGAGAACTTCAATTGCCGGCCAACGAGCCTGGAAGTTCCATTATGCCTGGGAAAGTCAATCCCACACAGGCTGAGGCTTTGATCATGGTCTGTATGCAGGTCGTGGGGAATGACACGACCGTGGCCTTGGCCGGAGCCAGCGGGAATTTTCAGCTTAATGTATGTAAACCGGTCATCATTTTCAACGTTTTGCAATCCATCCAGTTGCTCTCTGACGCGGTCCGGAATTTTACCCAATATTGCGTGCAAGGCATCGCGCTGAATGCTGAAACCATTCAGCGTCACTTGGAACAGTCGCTCATGCTGGTCACCGCTCTGACTCCGCACATCGGCTATGACAAAGCGGCCAAGATCGTTCAGAAAGCTTTTAAAGAAGATAAAACGTTGCGTGTCGCGGCGGCCGAATCAGGGTATCTCACCGAAACGGAATTTGACGCCCTGATCCGGCCCAAAGATATGACACGGCCTCATTGATTTAGGACCACGACCGATTCCATTAAGCGGTTCTGCTGACGGACACTGCTTGAAAACCATGAAACAAACATCCCGTTTTCTTTATTTTTGCCTGGCGGCCTTGTGGCTTTTGAATCCCGGCGGGCGGCCAGCCTGTGCCGGCATTGTGGAATATTTGCAGCATAAGCAGGCCCCGGCTTTGAGATCCGGGCTCGACTGGCTCAACACTGAATCTCCGCTCACCCTGGCGGAGCTCAAAGGCAAGTTTGTGCTGCTCAACTTCTGGACATATTCCAGCGTTAACTGCATCAATCTTTTCCAGGAATTAAAGGCCCTGCAAAAGAAATATCCCCGGGAACTTGTCATGATCGGCGTTCATTCCCCGAAATACCCCGTGCAGCGCCACCCCAAAAATGTCACGGAAGCGGTGATCCGTTACAGGCTGGATTATCCGGTGGTGAACGACGCCCGCATGCGGATATGGCGGGATTATGACATACGCGCCTGGCCGACGGTTGTTTTGATTGATCCTGAGGGCAAAATTATTCATAAGCAGATTGGGGAAGATATTTTTTCGGCTGTTGATAAAGAGTTGACGACCCGCCTTAATCATAACCAGTATTTCCTGCGGACCCAGCCAGTCGCCTTGCGGCTGGAAAGGAAGAAGGAGCCGATGACGAGTCTGGCGTTCCCGGGGAAGGTGCTGGCCACGGATGATGAACGGCTGTTTATCGCCGACTCCGGCCATGACCGGATCCTCGTGACAGACTGGCAGGGACATGTTCAGGAGATCATTGGTTCAGGAGCCCGCGGGTTTCAGGATGGGGCGTTTGGGGCGGCCTGTTTTCATGATCCCCAGGGAATGGCACGGCAGGGGGACATTTTGTATGTCGCTGATGCCGGCAATCACGCGATACGGAAAGTCGACCTTAAATCAGGAAAGGTCATGACCGTTGCGGGAACAGGCCGGAAAAACACGGCGCGTTTTCCAAAGGGGGCTGGGGCCTCCGTTGATTTAAATTATCCGACGGACTTGACGTTGATCCATGATCAGCTTTATATCGCGATGACAGGCGCGCATCAGATTTGGGTCCTGGACCTTGAAAGCGGGGATATCAAGGTGTGTGCCGGATCAGGTGTCGAGAATTTGATCGATGGCCCGCTGATCAGAAGCGCTTTCGCGCAGCCGTCGGGGATCGTATCGGTTGAAAATACCCTGTACGTCCTTGACAGTGAAGTCAGCGCCGTCAGGCGCGTTGGATTGCTTTTGGGGGCCCAGGTGGAGACGGTGGTGGGGAAGGGGCTGCACACGTTTGGCGATGATGACGGCACCCAGGAGACGGCGCGTTTGCAGCATCCGTTGGGGATATGCCGGACTCCAGAATCCTTGGTCATCGCCGATACTTATAATAATAAAATCCGTATGCTTTCCCTGGCGGACAACACCTTGAGCACCGTAAGTGGGGATAGCCGCGCCGGGTTCAAAGACGGCCCTTTTCATAAAGCCCTGTTCAACGAGCCCGGCGGTTTAAGTTATATGAAAAACCGCGTGTTCATCGCCGACACCCATAACCACAGTATCCGCGTCCTGGATTTGGAGAACAAACGGGTTGAAACCCTGCCTCTCCAGGGGGAGATTGAAACGTTCCTAGCCGGGCAGCCCGGGGTAGAGGGTTTTGAGGGGACGATCCTGAGAACCCGTAAAACTTTTTCCAACGATGTTCAGGATTTGACGCTGTCCATAAAATTGCCCCGGGGGACACGGATTTCTTATGAGGGGAAACCTTATATGAGGTTGTGGACCACTCAGGGAGATTTTCAGCGACTCTATGCTATCTATGATGAAACGTCCATCTTCCATGTTTACACGATCTTCCCTGCCGACACGCTTTACGCAGAGGTTTTCGTGACATATTGCCGGCAGGATCAGCCGGGACAATGTGTGCAGGACAGGCGGCTATATGTGTTTCTCCTGACCGATAAAAAACCTTCGGGAGACATTCGTTTTATTCTTAAAGGGCAGCCCTTTTAACCCCATTCATAAGAAAGAACAAGAACATAAGGAGTAACTTCTTGACGAATAAGGATTTAAAGTTTATCCTTATTTAAGGAAGGAAGAACATAAGAGAGGGAATATGGTGAAGCAATCCACCAGCGAAATGCGGAAAGCTTTACGCACGAAGCGTATCCTGAGTATTCAATACCGGGTCGTCAAAACACGGCTTCGAAAAGCGGATAAACGCTGGCATTTGTCCACGACTCATGATATGAGTTTCTTGGGGCTTGCTTTCTTTTCAGACATCCCCCTGCACGTGGACGATATTATTGAAATGAACGTGGTTATGTCGGGTATCCTGGATATTTTTAACGGATATGGTAAAGTGGTCCGCGTGGAGAAAAAGGTCACCGGCGCATTTTTCCTTATTGCTATCAAGTTTTTTGATTACAAGCAAACTTCCCGCAAAAAATTGCCACGGACGGCCGGTGTGGCGGGAACCTCTTCCCGGCGTAATCGTTCCCCAAAATAAAAGTAAAAGTAATTTTAAAAAGAAGAGGGCTCCTCCTTCCGGGTGACTCGCCTGCGAAGCTTATCCCCGGAAACAGGCGCAGACGCCTTTTTCGTCTTAAGAAGGCCTAAATGCCGCTTGACAAGATATAGGGGTAAAGATATAGTAAAAACATTTAGTTGATGCGGCGGATTAACATATGATGCACACCAGTCGTAATGTTGAGCACCAGGGCGTTGTGAAAGAGCTTAAGGGCCGGGATGTTTTTGTGGAGCTTATGAGGACATCGGCCTGCGGCTCATGCGAGTCCAGACAACATTGCGGGGCGGCGGAAACACAACATCAAATTCTCGTTTTCTCCGACCATCAGGAAGATTTTACGGTCGGGGAAGAAGTCAACATTGTCCTGGAACAGGCCAAAGGTTTTAAAGCGCTGGTTCTGGCGTATCTGTTACCCTTAGGTATTGTTGTTTTTTCGCTCCTGATCCTTTCAAGGATGACAACCCGGGAATATCTGGTTGGAGGCGGGGCGTTGCTGATGCTGGTCCCCTATTATGTCATTCTGCACGTTTTGAGTCCCAGGTTGAAGGGATCTTTCCAAATGAAACTTTATAAAAAGCATAACCCATAAAACATGACGATAGTTTTTACGATTGTAACATTAAGCGTCCTGGGTATTCTGTCTGCTGTTATTCTTTACGCCGTGGCCCAGAAGTTTAAAGTGCAGGGAGACCCCCGCGTCGACCAGGTCGAAGCGGCGTTGCCGCTGGCCAATTGCGGGGGATGCGGATATGCGGGGTGCCGGAATTTCGCCGAAGCCTGTGTCGCGGCCGAGGATTTAACTGATTTGTATTGCCCGGTCGGCGGGCAGGCCTGCATGGACGCGGTGGCTGATATCCTGGGGAAGAAGGTGTCTCAAAAGGACCCCTTAATCGCGGTGATCCGATGCCAGGGGTCGTATGCTCACCGGGCCAAGACGAGCCTTTATGACAGCGCTCCGGCTTGTTCCATTGCCGCTTCTTTGTACGGGGGGGATACGGGATGCGCTTATGGTTGCCTCGGCCTGGGCGACTGTGTCAAAGCCTGTAAATTTCAGGCGATATTCATGAACCCGGACACCGGCCTTCCGGAGGTGATCGACGATAAATGTACGGCTTGCGGCGCCTGCGTCAAAGCGTGCCCCCGGTTTATTATTGAGTTGCGCAGGCGCGGGCCCAAGAACAGGCGTATTTTTGTGAGTTGTATCAATCAGGACAAAGGGCCGGTCGCTAAAAAGTCCTGCGCAGTGGCCTGTATCGGCTGCGGGTTGTGCGTTAAGGCCTGCCCATTCGAGGCGATTACGTTGAAAAATAACCTGGCGTATATTGATCATGAAAAGTGCCGGCTTTGCCGGAAATGCGCGCCCGTGTGCCCGACACACGCGATCGTTGAAATGAACCTGCCCGAATTGAAAGCCGCCTCTGAACCGGCGGGGGTAAAAAGCTCAGCGTAGCGCATGGCGCGGGTTTGTGGGGTCGGAAGTTAAGCCATTGGAATAGAGGACTTATTATGAGGAGTGGTTCGCCAAAAACATTTCCACAGGGAGGGGTTCATCCGCATGACAGCAAGCTTTCAGCGGACAAACCCTTATCCATGCTTCCTTTGCCTAAGACCGTTGCGATCCTGCTTTCCCAGCATATCGGCGCTCCGGCGGTTCCTCTGGTGAAGGCGGGGGATTTCGTGAAGACCGGGCAGCTTATCGCCCGGGCCGAAGGGTTTGTCTCCGCGAACATCCACGCCTCGGTGACCGGGAACGTGAAGAAAATCGATCCCGTCAAAGACGTGACGGGCTATAAACGCCCGGCAGTTATCCTTGATGTTCAGGAGGATGAATGGGCGGGCGGCATTGACAGGGGCTTGGATTTGAAGAAGGATATCCCGGGGCGGGAGGATATCATCGCGAAGATCGCTGCGGCGGGCATCGTCGGCCTGGGCGGGGCGGCCTTTCCTTCCCATGTCAAATTGTCTCCGCCGAAAGACAAGCCCATGGAGTTTCTTCTGATTAACGGAGTTGAATGCGAGCCGTACCTCACGGCGGACCACCGCCTGATGGTCGAAAAGAGTGAGGAGGTCGTGACCGGCGTCCGGATTCTTTTAAAAGGCCTGGGCATTGATCAGGCGTGTATCGGTATCGAAGAGAATAAACCCGACGCGATTGATATCCTGGCCGCCGCCGCTCGCGATTATCCCGGTATCCGGGTCGAACCCCTTAAGGTGTGCTATCCTCAGGGAGGGGAGAGGCAGCTTGTCAAAGCTTTGACCGGGCGGGAAATCCCTCCGCCGCCCAAAGGCCTTCCCAGCGATGTCGGTTGCGCGGTGTTTAATGTCGGCACTGTTTTCGCTGTATACGAAGCCGTTCAAAAGAACAAACCGCTTATTGAACGCGTCGTCACGGTCACCGGCCCGGCGATTCAAAACCCGTCGAACTTTTGGGTCAGGGTCGGGACCCCGTTTCATGAGCTTATTAAAGCCGCAGGGGGATTGCCGGATAAGACAGGGAAAATCATTGCCGGCGGTCCGATGATGGGCCGGGCCCTGGACTCGACCGATATCCCGGTCACCAAAGGGACATCCGGGCTTCTCGTGTTGCCTGAAGACCAGGCCAAGCGTGAACTTGTTGAGAATTGTATCCGCTGCGCGAAATGCGTGTTTGCCTGCCCGTTGGGCCTGGAGCCGTATCTGTTGATGGCGCTCGTCGAGCGGAATCAGTTGGACCGCGCTTTTGGCGAAAGGGTGCTGAGCTGCTGCGAGTGCTCCTGCTGTAGTTTTGTGTGCCCGTCCCACCGGCCGCTTCTGGATTATATCCGGCTTGGTAAAGCCAACGTTTTTAAGAAATTAAAGGAACAAAAACAAAAATGAACCCATCACTTTTAACGGTTTCTTTGTCGCCCCATATGTACAGCGGAGAATCGGTCCGCAAAATCATGACCGGCGTGCTGGTGGCTTTGATGCCCGCTTGGATCGTGTCCCTTATTGTTTTTGGCTGGGCGGCGCTGAAAGTATCGGCTTTGGCCGTGATATCATCCGTTTTTTTTGAATATTTGATCCAGAAGTATATCCTTAAAAAAGATCCGTCGGTATCAGACGGGTCTGCGGCTGTCACGGGCCTTTTGTTGGCGTTTAACGTGCCGGCCACGCTTCCAGGCTGGATGGTGGTGCTGGGCAGCTTTATCGCGATCGCGGTGGCCAAAATGACCTTCGGCGGGTTGGGGAACAATCCGTTTAACCCTGCGCTGATCGGCCGGGTTTTCTTGCTGGTGTCTTTTCCCGTGGCCATGACGACGTGGCCCAAGCCGTTTAGCGGCGCGATGGCGGCGGTGGATGGGGTCACCACCGCGACGCCCCTAGCGATTATTAAGGAAGGATTAAAAAACGGGCTAACGCCGCAGCAGTTGATGAGCGAGCTGCCGCGTTACTCGGATTTGTTTTTGGGCAAGATGGCCGGATCCTTGGGGGAAATGTCCGCCCTGGCGCTCCTGGCGGGCGGCGCGTATTTGCTGTACCGGAAAATCATCACCTGGCATATTCCGGTCGCGGTGATAGGAAGCGCCGCCGCTTTTTCCGGCTTATTGTGGCTGGTGAACCCGGTCAAATATATGAACCCGGTTTTTCATGTTTTAACCGGCGGGATCCTGCTCGGCGCTATTTTTATGGCCACAGATTATGTGACCTCACCGATGATCCCTAAAGGCATGTTTATTTTCGGGGGCGGGATCGGGATCCTGACCGTCACGATCCGGGTTTTCGGCGCTTATCCGGAAGGGGTTTCTTTCGCGATCCTTATTATGAACGCTTTCGTCCCGCTTATTAACAGGTATTGCAAGCCGAAACGTTTCGGGGAATAAGATGAAAAAGAAGGAGCCAACATTCCTCAATCTGGTGACGACCCTTTTCGTGGCGACGTTTGTTTCTTCCGCGTCCTTGGGTTTTGTCTATGAAGTCACGAAAGGCCCCAAGGCCCGGGCGGAATTAAATAAAAAAATAGAGGCTATCAGGAATGTCGTGCCGGAATTCGACAGTTCCCCGTTTGACGATAAAACGGAACGCTGCCAGAATGAACGGTGTATCACGCTGTATCCGGTCAAGAAAGCCGGGGAAGTGGTGGGGACCGCTGTCGAATCCTGGACGCAGCAGGGGTTCGGGGGGGAAATAAAGCTTATGGTGGGGTTTCTTCCTGACGGAACGATTTATGACGTGGAGGTCCTGGACCATAAAGAAACCCCGGGCTTGGGGGATAAAATCGACCGTAAAAAATCGGATTTCACCCGGCAATTTCAAAATAAGAATCCGGGTGCCTTTAGCCTGACGGTGAAAAAAGACGGGGGGAGTGTGGACGCGATCACGGCTGCGACCATCAGTTCCAGAGCCTTTTGCAACGCGGTGCAGAGAGCGTATGATGTCTATAGAAAGGAGTCGAGCCATTAGTATCTGGAAGAATTTCACTAAAGGTTTTCTCCGCGAAAACCCTGTTTTTGTTTTGGTCCTCGGAATCTGCCCCACGCTCGGGGTCACGACCTCCGCAGTCAATGGGTTGGGGATGGGGCTGGCCGCGACCTTTGTGCTGGTGATGTCCAACATGGTGGTGTCCCTGATCAAATCTTTAGTCCCGGATGATGTCCGGATCCCGTGTTTTATCGTGGTGATCGCCTCTTTCGTAACGATCGTGGACCTGGTGATGTCGGCCTATACGCCGGCCTTGCACGCGCAGCTGGGGCTGTTCCTGCCCCTTATTGTTGTTAACTGTATTATTTTGGGAAGAGCGGAAGCGTATGCTTCAAAGAACCCGGTCTGGCTTTCGGTCATTGACGGTTTAAGCATGGGTCTGGGGTTCACCTTTGCCCTGACACTCCTGGGCGGGGTGCGGGAACTTTTGGGCAGCGGCGCGGTTTTTGGCCACAAATTTATTACCGGTGACGGGATATTGGTGTTTATCCTGGCTCCCGGCGCTTTCATCGTCCTGGGGTACATGATCGCGCTGGTCAGATTAGTCAACAAAACGGATTAAAATCATGGAATACATTTTGATCATCATTTCCGCCGTTCTCGTCAATAATATCGTCCTCACACGTTTTCTGGGATTGTGCCCCTGCCTAGGGGTTTCAAACCGTTTTTCAAACGCCGTCGGCATGTGCGGGGCGGTTATTTTTGTCATGACCCTCGCCACGATCGTGACCTACCTGGTCAATACATACATCCTGAATCCTCTTCATATCGGTTATTTGCAGACCGTGGCTTATATTTTAGTCATCGCCGCGCTGGTTCAGATGGTCGAAATTATTTTAAAGAAGGTCAGCCGCCCGCTCTACCAGGCCCTGGGCGTTTTTCTGCCGCTGATCACGACCAACTGTACTGTCCTGGGTGTTGCGATCCTCGTCATTCAGAAAGAATATAACCTGCTGGAAAGCGTGGTTTTTGCCATGGCCAACGCAATCGGCTTTTCCATGGCCTTGATCCTTTTTTCCAGTATTCGTGAACAGTTGGATTTGGCGGATGTCCCGGAGGGGATGAGGGGGACCCCGATCACGCTTGTCATTGCCGGATTGCTTTCCCTGGCGTTTATGGGGTTTGCCGGCATTGTCCACTGATACCGCCCCGGTTGTGCGGGGCCGTTATCAAATTCTAGACGACTGATGAATCCAAATCAACAGCATTATACCGCTCAATATTGGGACAAGGACGCTTCAGGCCATATTGTCTGCCGTCTTTGTCCGCGGGCCTGCCGCCTTGCTGAAGGCCAGCGGGGGTTCTGTTTTATCCGTCAAAATATAGGACAGCGGCTTGTCCTGACCGCGTACGGCCGCACCAGTGGATTGTGCGTTGACCCGATTGAAAAAAAACCGCTCAACCATTTTCTCCCAGGCTCCAGTGTTTTGTCTTTCGGGACAACCGGGTGTAATCTGGGCTGCCGGTTTTGCCAGAACTGGGATTTGAGCCGTTCCCGGCAGGAAGACCTGCTGTCGGTCAACGCGCCTCCAGACGCTATTGCCCGCCGGGCTCGCGAGTTGGGCTGCCGCAGCGTGGCGTTTACGTATAATGAGCCGGCTATTTTTGCGGAATACGCGATTGATACCGCGGACGCCTGCCATGAAGAGGGCGTCCAAACCGTGGCTGTCACCGCCGGGTATATCACCGGCCAGGCGCGCCGGGATTTTTTTCAGGCCATGGACGCCGCCAATGTGGACCTGAAATCTTTTTCAGAAGAGTTTTACCGGGAATACTGCCAAGGGTCCTTGCGGCCGATCCTGGAAACCCTTCTGTACCTCAAGAACGAAACTTCAGTCTGGGTGGAAATCACCACATTGCTGATCCCGGGCCGGAACGATTCCGAAGATGAACTCTCCCGGATGACAGATTGGATCGTCTCGAACCTTGGCCCGGACGTGCCGCTGCACCTCACCGCGTTCCATCCCGCGTACCGGCTCGTGGATGCGCCTGTCACGCCGGCGGATGTCTTGGCCCGCTCGAGGCGCCTTGCCAAATCCAGGGGTGTCCGGCATGTTTATACAGGAAATATCGTTGACCCGGAAGGGAGCAGCACGTATTGCCACGGCTGTGGGCAGTGCGTCATCGAACGGGTGGGGTATAAAATAGGCGCTTGTCATTTGACACAAGGCAACCGATGCGCGTTTTGCGGCACGGAGTGCGCCGGAGTTTTCTCTGTTGATGAGCAGACATGTGCAGGAGGTCCCCATGAAATTGCTTAGCTGGAACGTCAACGGGATCAGAGCGGTTGAGAAAAAAGGGTTCCTGAGCTGGCTGAAAGACGCGTCTCCGGATATCCTGTGCCTTCAGGAAACCAAGGCGCAGCCGGATCAATTATCTGCGGCGGTCATTTCCCCGGCCGGATACCATTCGTTTTGGTCATCAGCGCGACGGAAAGGGTATAGCGGGGTTGCGGTGTACACAAAGACCGAGCCTTTGAAGGTGGAGGAAGGGCTGGGCGTGGACGCATTTGACGCAGAAGGCCGGGTGCTGATTTGCACATTCAACGAATTTATCCTGTTTAATCTGTATGTCCCTAACGGCGGCAGCGGGAACAAACGGGTGCCTTTTAAAATGGCCTTTTATGATTGTTTGCTCAAGAAACTGGAGAAATTCCGTAAAGCGGGCAAGGCGGTTGTGATGTGCGGGGATATTAATACCGCTCACGCCGAGATTGACTTGGCCCGTCCCAAAGAGAACGAAAAAAACACCGGGTTCCTGCCTGAGGAACGCGCCTGGCTTACGCGCTTCCTGGGCCTGGGGTATATCGACACATTCCGGCATTTTCATAAAAGCCCGGGCCATTATTCCTGGTGGGATTATAAAACCAAAGCCCGGGAACGGGATGTCGGTTGGAGGATTGATTATTTTTTCATAACGCCCGATTTGCTCCCGCGCCTTCAAGACGCGTTTATTTTAAAAGATGTCCTGGGCTCTGACCACTGCCCGGTGGGTATTATTTGGAATTATTGACCTGCATGCCCGTGATTAATAATAAAGGAGGGAGGCAAGAGGCCTCCTTATGGAAACCCAGAGAGAGTTTTAGAAAAAATCCTTCACCCGGGTATCTGGTGAGGATAAGACCAGGAGGGCTTCATGAAAATAAATCAAGCGCTCGTGTGTGTTGGTGTTTTAATAGGGGGGAGTCTGGCCTTGCCCGTTAAACCCGGGATAACCGCTTCCATGTTTCAAGTCACGAGCCCGGCCTTTCATGATAATGAAAAGATTCCAGCCCGATACACATGTTCGGGGGAGGATGTCAACCCGCCGTTGTATATCCACGGAATACCGGAAGGGGCCAAAACACTGGCGTTGATTATGGATGACCCTGACGCGCCCATGGGGATATGGGTCCACTGGGTGCTTTATAATATCCCTCCGGTTGAGGTCATCGCGGAAAATTCCGTGCCCGGGCAGCAGGCGTTGAACAGCTTCGGAAGAACTCATTATGGCGGGCCTTGCCCGCCTAGTGGAACGCACCGGTATTTTTTTAAACTCTACGCCCTGGATACGGTTTTAACCCCATCGCCGAAATGGGGCAAAGCCGACGTGATCAAAGCCATGAAAGGCCATGTCCTGGCCGAAGCGGAACTCATCGGCCTGTTTAACCGCGGTAAGCCGTAATAAGGCTTATCGCGCGGGTTGTAAAAATTTATTTAAAAGATGGCTTGGCAGTAAAAATATTGTTATATTTAATAACAGGATTTTAACGTATATCAGAGGATCCTTATGAAGGATATAACTTCAATTTTAAAGAAGGCCCTTGTTTTCGGAGGCATCGCTGTTTTGCTTATCGCCGCTTTCTGGGTTTACATGGGCAGTCGTTAAATTTTTGTTGTCCGCTTTTTATCTTCCTCAAGATAGCTTCATTTTAACATAATGATATCAGTCTTTCAGGCCGAAGCGATCATACAGTGCCCGGGAACGGGGGGCGCTATTTTCGCGTGGGAGAAATTTTGTGTAACTTTTTTGGGAGGACGCAGTTTAACCGGTAGGAGAGAGCGGAAAAGAGGATATGAAGCGCGCTGACGAAGAGCTGATTTTGGAGTTTCAAAATGGCCAGGAATGGGCTTTCGAAGACCTGTTCCGGAAGTATAAGGCCCCGGTTTTCAATTTTGTCATGCGGCTTTTATGCAACCGGGCGGACGCGGAGGATGTGGTGGCGGAAGTCTTTATGAAATTATACACGCATAAGCACAGCTATAAGCCCCAGGCCAAATTTTCGACCTGGCTTTTCACCATCGCCCGCAATGCCAGCATTTCTAAACTCCGGTCCCGGAACCGGTTGTCGTCACTCTGGGTTTCCAGCGGCGGGAGTGACACATATGAAGAGATCCCTGTCCCGGATCCCGGCCCGTTGCCTCCCGAACGTTTGATGGGAGAGGAAACCGCGACCGCGATTCAGCGGGCGGTGGAACAACTGCCGGACGATCAGAAGGAAGCGCTGATTTTGAGGGAATATCACGGCTTTAAATATGATGATATCGCCGCAATTATGGGCTGCTCGCTCGAGAACGTGAAAATACTTATTTACAGAGCAAGGGCGCGGCTGCGAAAAGATTTACCATCCATATTAATGGAGGGGCAAGATGACTGATCATGAAAACATGCGCATGCTGATTTCCGCTTATATCGACCAGGAGTTGTCTGAATCCGAGCGCCAGGCGGTTGAAGACCACCTGGTGGAGTGTGAAGAATGCCAGCGGTTTTACCGGGATGTCCAAAAAATTTCCTCTTCTCTTAAAACTTGGCGCGCCGAATCCCTCTCTCCCGATCTGGAGCAGAAAATTATCAATCAGGTCAAAGCGGTCAAAAACCGGGAGGGACAACACATGCGTAAAAAGGATCATCACATCCCCTATAACGCGATGAGCACGCTTATGATTTGTTTGCTGGTTTTTACGGTGTCCTTGCGGGTGTATTTGAAACGGAACGTGCAGACGGCTTTGCAGGAAGCGCGGGAGGACGTGAGCACGGAAAACGCGTCTCCGGCCCTAACGGCACCCCGGGGAGCCAAAAAAGAAACGCACGCGCGGGTGGCAACACCGCAACTGAATGCCGCGCGCGGGAGAATGGAGGGGGGCTCTGCCCTGCGGGAAAAGGCGAATTTGACCGCACCCCCATCGGATGTCCCTTCCAGCCAGAACCGGTTAGCCGCAGCACCTGTTGAGCCGGGTGAAAAGCGAAAAGCGGTGATGGAGGCTGTGTCCGGGCCTGTTTTGGGAGAAGAGGTCCTCAGCGACGGGTTTTTATTTAAAGGCCAGCCTCCGCGGGAGGAAACTCCCCTGGGGATCATTAGGCAGAATGAGGTCCTGGTCAGCAAAGACAGGGAGTTACGTGAACAAGAGTCTCTTCCGGTTTTTTACGGGGAATCTGCCCATAAAACGGAGTCCTTTGCCTTGGACAGGTTGGAGGGGAAAGCCGATAGCCGGCTCGGCGACAGGACCATGGAAACGGGGGCGCTCACCGGTCGTTACGCGGCTGAAGAATCCCGAGCGTGGTCTTCGCCTGCGGTAAAGAAAATGATGGCTTCCCCGGCGGCGTCCATGTCCGTGGCGCCTGCCACGCAGGGGTACGTTGCAAACGGGCGGTCCGGAGAGGTTTATAACTATACGGACAAGGGCCTTGTCCCCATGCGGCCGGGGTTTATGATCGTTGAACCGGATGAAGACTGGGCAGGGCCGCGCCCGTATTATGAGAAGAAGGAAGACGCGAACACCGAGCAATATGACCGTATTTATGAAAACGAGTTCCTGGCTGTGCTGGAAAATCCCCTGTCCACGTTTTCCATTGATGTGGACACGGCTTCTTACGCGAATGTCCGCCGGTATCTTAATCATGGGCAGATGCCGCCCAGGGATGCGGTGCGCATCGAAGAGATGGTGAACTATTTCGTGTACGATTATCCGCAGCCGGACGGAGAGGAGCCGTTTTCCCTGGTCACGGAAACCGCGCCCTGCCCCTGGAACCCGGAGCACCAGTTGGCTCTGATCGGAATCAAGGCCAAGGAGCTTTCGGGAGCGGATATGCCGGCGAGCAACCTCGTGTTTCTGATTGACGTTTCAGGGTCGATGAACAGGCCGGAAAAACTTCCGCTTTTAAAATCCGCTTTGGAAATGATGGTCGAGCGGCTGCGGCCGGAGGAACGGGTGTCCATCGTGACGTACGCTGGGCAGGCCGGGCTGGCGCTTGATTCCACTCCGGGTTATGAGAAAGAACGTATCCTGCGGGCTATCGACCGGCTGGAGGCCGGCGGGTCGACGGCCGGGGAACAGGGCATCCAGCTGGCGTACCGCATCGCCCTTCAAAATTTTATCCCCCAGGGAAACAACCGGGTGATCCTCGCGACGGACGGTGACTTTAACGTGGGCGTGAGCAGCGACGGCGACCTGACCCGGATGATCGAAGAGAAGCGCGGGGAAGGGATTTTCCTCACGGTCTTGGGGTTTGGAACCGGGAATTACAAGGACTCTAAAATGGAGAAGCTTGCCGATAAAGGCAACGGTAATTATTATTACATCGACACGCTCAATGAGGCGCGCAAAGTGCTGGTCTCAGAGCTGGGGTCCATGCTGTTTCCCGTGGCCAAAGATGTGAAAGTCCAGGTTGAGTTCAACCCTTCCGCGGTCAAAGCGTACCGCCTGATCGGGTATGAAAACCGCGCGCTGGCCAAGGAAGATTTTAACGACGACACGAAAGACGCCGGAGAATTGGGCGCGGGGCACACCGTGACCGCATTTTATGAAATCGTCCCGGCGGGCTCCCCGGAAGAACATCGGAAAACCGACCCGCTGCAATACATGGAAACTGTCGTGCGCGAAAGCGCGGATTTGATGACGGTCAAGTTGCGGTATAAAGAGCTTCAGCACAACACCAGCCAGCTGATTGCCCAGAAGGTCTCGGCGGGGCAACTTCGTGATCCGGAGGAAGTGTCTGACAATTTCCGTTTCGGGTCAACAGTGGTTGAGTTCGGTTTGCTGCTTAAGGATTCCGCTTTTAAAGGCCAGGCCTCATACCTGAATGTCCTTCAACGCGTCAAGGTGTCTTTAAAATCCGATGCCTGGGGGTACCGGCAGGAATTTATCCGGTTGGTTGAAAAAGCCGCTGTGCTGGACCGGGTATATTGATCGCCAGAATTTAGCCCCGTGGGATCCTTAAGATATATTTATTGCTCATTATCCGGATGGGGCTTATAATATAATCGTTTTAAAATACACTTTTTGACGGTTCAGGTATCGTGATTATATTATGAAACCATCCGGTATGGCAAAAAAAGTCGTTATGACCTGCGGGCTTATTCTCCTGGGGGCGGCCTTGTCCGGAGCGCCGGTTGCCGCGGAACAATTTCAGCTGTTTCCCTTTGACCCGTCCTTAAGCCATTACATTCAGAATTACCATAATAATCCAGACCCGAAAGGAGCGCTGGATTTCTTTTTCAGGGTCGACCTCGGCCGCTTCGAACGCCTGGCCGAAGAGTCCAACCGGCCCCATGCGCGGGCGGTCTTAATGGCCTTTTATGTTCATATCCTGCATGACTCCCCGGATGAAGTGCTCCCGTTTGCCAGGCGACTAGCTTTGGAAAGCCGGGGGGGGCAGGCCGCTTTCGGCACGGAAGCGATCGCCTATGGTGCGACCAAGCACCGCAGGGAAGCCCTGAAACTGATTACCGAAGTGTTCGGCCTGCCGCCGGCCACCTTGGATGAATATGATGCCATGCAAAATTACCCTTACCCGGGCCTCGAGGCGGAACACTGGCACACTCTGGACGTGCTTTGGGCGAGTTTTTTCGCGACCGGCGAGAGGATGTATATCCGAAAGATCGTCAAGGCGCTGTATTATTTTCAGGTGATGGATAAGGAGTACAAAGAAAGGCTGCAGCTTTTGGCTCATGAGCACCCGACGGCCGGCACGAAAGAATATAAGGAGTGGGTGAGCGGGTTGACCGCCCGTGAGTCCCTGTTTAGCCTCACCTTGAATGCCCTGAGCGACCCGGAGATTTTAGAAGCGCTCCGGGACATTGCGGAGAAAGAAAACGGCCGGGTTAGCATTTTGGTGGGCACGATTATCAAGCGCGTTGACAAGGCCCGCGCCCGGAAACAGCTTAGTCATCGTTAGAACCCGCGTCATTTTTTTATCCGGCACCCCTTTTTCAAGACAGATATTTTCAGGGGCGCCGGATTTTTTATCGAGACATTTGGACATTTGCACGATAAAAGGGTAGAATTAAAAACATTCGTGTTGGGCACGGCTGTTTAACCAGAGGAGAAAGGAATTTGGCCATGAGGTTTTTCCGAATAGTGTCCTGTCTGATGGCGGGCGCGGTCGTCTTAACAGGCTGTTCCGTGACGGCCCGGGTGAATAAAGAGTACGCGGCCGTGGACAGGGCGGACGGGGTGACTGAAAAAGAGGCCCTGATCATCGCGCGGCACGCGCTTTTGAATTCTGAGTGCCGGCAGCGGTTCCATATCAATAAAGCCAGTGTTTTAAGTGACCGCCTCGTGGAGCCGTATCCGGATTATTTCTTCGTGTCCTTTTATCCGGTCGCTTATGATGACCATTTTAAACGTTACCTTGTCGTTATTGACAAAAAGACCGGCAAGGTGGCACGCGAAGAACAATACCGGCCGTTGAAGAATTTTAATTATCAATGGGTTTTTAACGGCGGGAAGCCGCGGTAAAAAAACCCGCTCTCCATGAAGGGGAACGGGTTTTTTTCGGCGAAATACAAAGAAACTATTGTTCAGCGAGAGGCGTTTTATGCTCGTTGATGGGCGGCAGGTTGGGCGCTTTATCAGCGTTGAGCTGAATGAAGCTTTTCCATTTTTCCGGTACCTCTTCCGCGGGATAGATGGCCTGCACCGGGCATTCCGGCACGCAGGCGCCGCAATCGATGCACACTTCCGGATCAATCACAACCATTTCCTCGTCTTCCCGGAAACTTTCCACCGGGCAGACCGCAACGCATTGCGTGTATTTGCACTTAATACACGGTTCACAGACAACATGTGGCATGAGAAACCCTCCTGAAATAATGATAGATAAATTTGAACCTGCCTAAATTTAACAGATAGACCTGAGGCTGTCAAATAAATATTGGCGGATTTGACGGGGAAGAGGCTTTTGGGCTGCGGGGTGGCCGGGAGCGGATTTTGCCGAAAAAGTAATTGAGAAAGGCGCCCAGGCCGTAAACTTTCCGCCACAGGTCTCCGGCACTCCGGATGGAGACGAGCATCCGCCATATTTGCGCGGGGCGCAGGTAAAATTGTTTTAAGCCTTTGTCGATAAACGCGTCGATTTCCTTGTTGGAAAGCTGGGGGTAGGACAGCAGGGTGCGCTGCTCTTTTTCCGCGGTCAGCCATTCACGCCAGTCCCGGGCGATCAGGTAGCCGTTTTCTTTGGCCCATTGATACATGGTGGTGCCTGGATAGGTCGCGATGCCGGTGATCTGGACGGTGTCCAAAGGCAGGGATTTGGCCATGTCGATCGTTTCCTGGGCGGACGCCCGGGTTTCGCCGGGCGCGCCGATCATAAAACAGCCGTGAATGATGAACCCCAGCTCGTGGGCCCGTTGGGCGAATTGCCGGGCCATAGACACGCTCACCCCGCCTTTACGCACCGCGCGGAAGGCTTCATCATATCCGAATTCGAACCCCACCATCAGCATGCGGCACCCGGCGGATTTCATGAGCGGCAGGATGTCCAGCGGCGTGTTGATGCGCATGTTGCACGACCAGCAGATTTTTTTATTCAGCTTCCGGCGGATGATTTCTCGGCACACGCCTTCCACATGCTCGCGGCTGGCGGCGAAGGTGTCGGTCTCAAACATGATTTCCCGGATTTCAGGGTGGACGGAGAGGTCGTGTTCCATCTCGTCAACGACTTTTTCAGGGGAACGCATGCGCAGCCGGTAGCCGTACATCAGCTGCGGGTCGCGGCAAAAGGTGCAGGCGTTGTTGCAGCCCCGGCCGCTTATGAGCGTGAGGAACGGGAATTTTTTTCCGGCGTCCGGATACCATTCCGGTTTAATGAGATGCCAGGCCGGAAAGGGGAGGGTGTCGACGTCCATGGGCGGTCGGCCCGGATTATGGACAATTCGCCCGGCTTGTTGATAGCTTAGCCCGGTGATAGCGGCGGGATTTATCCCGGCGGCCAGGTCGCGCAGGGTTTCGTCGTATTCGCCTTTTAAAATATAATCAATCGCATTCCCGCTGAGTTCAAAGGTGTTATCTGGTTCGGCGGTAACATGCTGGCCGACGAAAGCCACGCGGCAGGATGTCTGCTCTTTAACGGCCCGGGCCTGCTCGATATCGTTATAGATCGACGGGGTGGTGGCGTGAAGCACCAAAAGGTCCGGTTTGAACTGCCGGAGGATGTCATAAGATTCTTCCGGCGTGAAATTGCGGGCCGCGGCTTCAACGAACTGCACGTCATGGCCGGCGTCGATAAGAACCTGGGCGGCAATGAGCAAATATTCGGGATGGCGCTGGACGCGTCCCCGGGACTTGGCGGCCCAGCGGGCCACGCGGACAAAATTTTCCCCGAACGACGGGTTGAATATGGCGACTTTCATATTGAGCTTCTTTTGATTTTAACGTTCCGGCGTGGCGCCTCCTGCCGCGGGTTTCCCAAATAATCAACCGCCGGTGGTTGTATGATAAATCCCCAGCCGCCTTTGCGCAAGGGTTTTATGGGGGAAATAATATTTTGAAGTCGTGAATTATTTTTCCCGCTTGACAAAATAAAGAAGGAAGACTACCATAAAAATCGTAGTTCCCCAATTTCCCCTAAATGGAGTCCTGAGAAGACTCTGATGATTACCCTTTTAAAAATTCAAAATTATAATTTTGGAAGTGTTTGGAGTTTTGTTAAAAATTTTGTGCATTTTAACTGTGTTCACACCCTGAATATCATGTGGAACAATTGTGCAAAAATTTTTGTCAGTTATACTAAACTGCCAAACAATTTTTACATAAAGCGGTCTTCTGCTTGCTTGATGCAGAAGGTTGATTTATATAAATTTGATTTTAACCCGCCACCACCTATAATTTAAAAACCATGAAAAAATTTTCCCTGCCTTTATTTATTGGTCAAAAAGTAAATTTCAACAAAATTCTTCAACCTAGACTTTTATTCCTTTCTTTATTTTTAATAATAAATATTGTAGCTCTATTCTCCTCTCCTGAAGCAATATATGCGCAAGAAGTTGACGTGGTCTGGGTGGACCTGGTGGGCGTGACGGCGGCCGGGAACACGATCAGTAAGAGCGCGGGGACAGGATGGGGCAATGGCGGCGCGGCGTCCGGGCAGACGATCAGCGCGGACGGGTGGGTGGAATTTGGTGCGGTGGAAATAGACACATACCGGATGTGCGGGTTGTCTGACAGTAATTTGGATGCGCATTACACGAG
>JAKQKX010000020.1 GCA_029560465.1 Candidatus Omnitrophota bacterium | reverse complement strand
CCGAGAAACAAAGAGGAATTATTCTTATAGATGAAATTTGCTTTTCTAGCTAAAAAGGAGGCTGGTGTAAAATGAGAATTATATCTGTCGCGAATCAAAAAGGAGGGTGTGGAAAAACCACAACGGCGATTAACCTTTCCTCGGCGTTAAGTTATAACGGCAGGAGGACTCTTCTGATTGACTTGGACCCGCAGTCCCATGCTTCCTTAGGGCTGAACTTCGAGGACCAGGACAGCCTGTATAATGTGATATCAAAATTGACGCCCCGCAAGCTGAAAATCCGTAACATCATCAAGAACATTGATGCCAATTTTGATATTGTGCCGTCGAGCATCCTCGTCGGGACTCTAGAACAGGAGCTTGCGGATGAGATCGGCCGCGAAACAAAAATCCTCGAAATTATCAATGAGATCAAAAATGATTATGATTATATTATTATTGACTGCCCTCCGAGTTTGGGCATCCTGACAGTCAATTCTATCCGGGCTTCGGATGAGGTCATTATCCCTGTGGAAACCAGCCGGTTTTCGATGCAGGGTGTGGATCATTTGTTGGATATTATCCACCTGATTCGGGACCGGTTGAATCATCAAGTCGATTATAAAATTTTAATTACGATGTTCGATTCCCGTTTACGGCACTCATTTTCCATGATGTCCACGATCAGAGAGAAATATTCAGACGTCCTGTTCGATACGATTGTGCATACTAATGTCAAGCTTAAAGAATCAGCCGTCATGGGGCAGACCGTGACTGTTTATGACAAATATTGCCGTGGGGCCAAGGATTATTTCAGCCTTGCCAAGGAGTTAATCGCTGTTGAGGAGCCGGCAGCGGCGGTCCGGCAGGAACCGGCTGTGGCGGCCGTTCAGGCTGCCCGGACGGAGCAAGCCCCAGAGCCGGTGGATGTCCCGCAAACCCTGTCGGAAAGGATGCAGGAGACCATTAAGGCGCATGCGAACGAAATGTGCCCGATGACTTTCACCCTGTCCGCGCCGGATGCCCGGTCGGTCTATGTGACCGGGAGTTTTAATGACTGGTCTTTGGACGAGAACTGCCGCATGCGGTTGGAAGGAGACCGTTGGGTCGTTAAGGTTCCTTTGCAGCCAGGGACGTATAAATATCAGTTCATTGTGGATGGGCGCTGGAGAGAAGACCCGGCCAACCCTCGCCAGGAACGAAATTCTTTCGGGGATATCAATTCGCTCCTGGAGGTGTCTTTAAATGCCTAAGAAGACGGAATCAGGAAACGATCAGATTGCGGAGGGAAAGGTTTTCGCGCTTTTGGCCTACCTGTCGATTTTTTGTATCATTCCTCTTTTGTTCAAAAGGGAGAATGAGTTTGTTTTGTCGCATGCGAAGCAGGGCCTTGTCATATTTATTGGTGAAGTGGGCGTTTTTATTCTCAGTATAATATTCCCGGCGTTTTTGAGGCTCGGGTTTTTTTGTTTTGGGTTGCTCTCCTTTGCTGGTATTGTTGCCGCTTTACGGGGCCGGATTTTTGAGTTGCCGCTGATCGCCAGCATCGCGGATAAAATAACCTTATAAGATTTTCAGGCTCCATTGCCTTGCCGTTCTTCCTGTGCCGCGCATAATCTGCCGCCTTTCCATATATTATGGCGTTTCTATTCGACAACATCCTTTCATTTCTGGGGAAGCTTATGAAGCCTTCTTCTCGAAAGAAAGTTCCCCGCAAAATTTCCCGTGCGGGAAAGCCATCTTCTCGCCAGAGACTTCCAAAGTCGGCGCCGCGCAGGGCCATTAAACATAAGAAAACGGTGATAAGAAAAACGCAGATCTCCGGGCGGAAGGCCCGAGTAACCGGTTCGTCAGCATCAACGCTTGCGCGTAAGAAATCTTTAGGAAAAATAGAATCTTCCCGAAGTCCCGGGACGTCTCCTGGAAAGGGATCGGGAAAGAATCCGCATCAACGGAAGCCTGCCACCGGAAATCGTTCAGCGATTTCCTCGAAATCAGGGAAAAAGGGGGATTCCCGCCAGATGAGCCGGGGCCGAGGGGGAAAGCCCTTGCCAAGCTCAAAAGTGGGGCGAGGCAATCCTGGTAATTTAGAGAAGTTAATCAGGGTGGGTAAGATAACGCATTATTTTGACAAAATAAAGGTTTGTGTGGTGAATGTTGATGGAGCCGCATTGTTTTTGGGGGATGCCATTGTTATTAAGGGAAAAGGCACGGAGCTGAAACAGAAAGCGGCCTCGCTTCAGGTTGAAAGCCTAGAGGTTAAATCTGTTAAAAAAGGGCAGTTAGTGGGATTGCAGGTTGACCGTTGTGTTAAAGAAGGAGATATTCTTTATAAAATCGGACCACGGTAACATTTTTTATAAAAGTCGTGCGGTGATTGACAGAGCGGACCTTTTTGTTATAATTCATTTTGTGATATTCCTTGACGGAAAGTGCCATGTTAAAGCTGTTGGGCGGGGCCGGGGTTCCCAAAAAATGCTTTCATCCTTGTCCCGGGAGAAGGGTTCGTGTCTTATTTAAGGAAACCATATTATGGATAGCCAGCTGTTTTCTCAGCATAGAGCCTTCATTCCGACTCGGGTTATTTTCAAGGCGTTGCGCCCGCATCAATGGGTTAAAAGCGCCTTTGTTTTTTTGCCGCTTATTTTTGGGAGCAAACTTTTTGATCTCCAAGCATTTCTGAAAACTTTAAGTATGAGTATTATTTTTGCTTTTGCTTCCAGCGCAGTGTATCTACTGAATGACCTCTATGACCTGTCAGAAGACAAGAAACATCCGGATAAATGTGCCCGGCCTTTAGCGGCGGGTTTGATGACGCCCTGCCAAGCTGTTTTTTTGATTTTGACCCTTTCGGTTTTATCCCTGACCTGCGCTTATGTCCTGAACCTCTGGGCCGCGGGAGTCCTTTTAATTTATTTTTCCTTGAATTTGATTTATTCCAAATACCTGAAGCGGGTCGTTATTATTGATGTGTTTTGTATCGGTGTTTTTTATTACCTCAGGATTGCGGCCGGCGGGATCGTGAGCAATGTTTCCTTGTCCAGTTGGATCATCATATGTTCTGTCTTGCTGGCATTGTTTATCGGGTTTAATAAGCGGAAATATGACCTTGATTTCGGGCCGCAAAATAATAGCGGCAACGACGCCTATACCCGGTATTATATTGACCGGATGATATCCATTATCGCATCATCTTTAATTATGAGTTATGCGTTGTATGTCATGGATAAAGAAACGATTGCGAAATTCCACACGAACGCGCTGATTTACACGGTTCCTTTGGCTTATTACGGGATTTTTCGTTATATTTATTTGGTGGATATGCGGTTACTCGGTGGCGACCCGGTCCGGATACTCTGGAAAGACCATGTTTTGAAATTAACGGTTCTGCTTTGGCTGATCGTTTGCGCGATTGTTATTTATTTCTAACCTTTCTAATATTAAAATATTCCGGGGCGGGCATGGTTTGGCTGTCCCGGTCCTTTTTTTATGGAAAAGTTTTGGATGGGCATGTCATGAAAATATCGCTGATTATCCCATTTTATGATGAATATGAAAATGTGGCGTATGTCTTGGATGAGGTCCGGTCCGTTGTGGCGGATGCGGGCTTGGACTGCGAAATTATTGCGGTGGATGATGGCAGCCGCGACGGGACAAAAGAGGCGCTTGAGCGGTACGCCCAAAGGATGGGTTTCTTGAAGGTTTTGTCGTTTCCAGAAAATCGGGGGAAAGATGCTGCGCTTTTCGCCGGGCTGGCCTGCGCTCAAGGGGAAGTGATCGTGATGATGGATGGCGACGGCCAAAATGATTTTCATGATGCCGTAGAAATGTTGCCGGAGTTGAAGCATGTGGATGCCGTTTTTGGATCCCGGGAAGAAAGGCACGACCCTCCAGGCAAACTGATTGTTTCCAGCATCGCTTTCTTTTTCCGGCGGCTTGTTCTGGGCGATGATGTTCGAGACACCGGCTGCGGCCTCAAAGTGATGAAACGGCATACACTTCAGAGCCTGCCGCCTATGCGGGGCATCCATCGGTTTATCCCGGTGGTGTTTAAGCTTGCGGGTCATTCTTATAAGGTTATGCCTGTTCATCACCGGCTCCGGGCTCATGGCCGGTCCAAATTTTCCATAATGCGGTTGTACTTTGTCTCCACAATCATCGACCTTATTTTTATATGGTGGTATAAGGCTAACTATATCCGCATGAATATCGGGGAGGCCGGGCATGAGCGAGGGTAAGGGCCCTGTTATGGCCCCGGCCCGGAAGAAGGACCGGTGGTATGTCCTTATGGGGCTTGTGGTTCTAAGCGTATTCTTGACGCTGTGTGTCCTGGAGGCGGGTGTCCGGTTTTTTGTTAAAGTGCCGCCCAGCCTGGTCATTGAAAATTTGAACAAGCCCGGGGAAGACGATTTTACGGAATACGGGGATTTCAGTGTTAAAGAGGACGGCACGATTGAGAGCGAGAAACTTCCCGGAGGATTTTTTCTGTATTCGCATACCGGAACCCGGTTAAAGAAAAACGCCCATGGTTTGGTGCGTCATCACACCCTTTCCAAAACCGATATTGAAATCCGGACGAATTCCCTGGGATTCCGGCACCGGGAACTGGGGCCCAAGCAACCGGGGGAAACCCGCATTCTTGTGTTGGGGGACAGCATTACGTTCGGAGATTTTGTCCCACAAGATCAGACGTACCCGGCGGTTATGGAGCGGTCCCTGAGGCGGATGTTCCCGGGCCGCCTTTTGGAAGTGATCAATGCCGGCATCGGGGCCGTTGACTTGCAGAATGAGTTTGCCGTGCTGATGGAAACCGGGCTCTCTGTTAAGCCTGATATTGTGCTGGTGGGTCTCTACCTCAATGACGCGTATGCGTCTCCCTTGCTCAAGATCGTCCGGTTGCCGGGCTGGTTGTCGTTTAGCCATCTGGCCAGATGGGTACTGGCCAAGGTGGATAGGTTGCGGGCTTTGTATAAGGAGCATCAGTGGGAGAACCAGTCGCCAGAGGAGTGGAAGGCGGCCAGAGAACGCTTTGCCAGCACGCATCGCATGAAGGAAACCGGGGAGTGGGATACGGAAGAATCATTTAATTGGCACATCCACCATGCGTTCCAAGATTGGGGATATGCTTGGGATGACGGGTCTTGGGAGAAGATATTGCCGTTTGTTGATATGATGAGGATGGTGAGCCGGGATGCCGGTTTTAAATTGATTTTCGTGTATTTCCCGGTCAGGCCTCAAATCATGTCGAAGATATTAAGGAATGAACCTCAGCAGCGCTTTGTCGCGGAAATGCGCAAACGGCGGCTTCCTTATCTGGACCTGCTTCCGTGGCTAAGGGACAAGTATGCGCGGGACCAGGAAGACATGTTGTATGACCACTGTCATTATAAACCGGAAGGGAACGCGTTTATCGGTGACATGCTGGCGCGATTCGCCGCGGCGTATTTAAATTTTGAGCCGAGTTCTCCCCCGCGTTTGGATAAAGAAATTGTACCACCGGCCGAAGCGCCGGAAGACATATTATGATTGATGAGCCGTTGACTTTAATCATGCCTGTTTATAATGAAGCCCGTACGATCGAGAAAGTTATCCGGGATTTTCATGCCGCTACAGCGCGATGCGGGGCCCCGGTGACTTTGATGATCGCCGAAGATGGGAGTGACGACGGGACAAAAGAGCTTTTGGCCCGGTTGCAGCAGGAGATCCCGTTTACGCTTGTCAGTTCCCCACGGCGCAAGGGGTATACACAGGCTTTTAAGGACGCCTTATCCTTGGCGCGCACTCCGTGGGTGCTGTTCAGCGATTCTGACGGCCAGCACGCCCCGGAGGATATCCATAAGTTGATGAACGGACGTTCCGGGTATGATATTATAAGCGGGTGCAAGAGCCCCCGCAGAGACCCTGTTCACCGGCGGGTCCTGTCGTTCGTGTATAACCGTTTGATCGGCCTGCTGTTCGGGCTCTGGATGAAAGACATTGATTCCGGGTTTAAACTTATCCGCCGGGGCGTTATTGAGCAGGTCCTCCCCCAATTGAAGCATATGAGGTATTGCGTAATGTCGGAATTTATCTTAAGGGCGTACCTGTCCGGTTATAAAATCGTGGAAATCCCTGTCCGGCATTATCCCCGTCCGGCCGGCGGCACGGCCATTTTCCGCCCGGGGCGTCTGCCGGGGATTGTCGGAGGACTTCTCTGCGGGCTCTTTAAACTTAAACAGGAATATCATAACAGGACTTCAAGATGAAGACAGTCATCCTGGGCGCCGGGTTATCCGGCTTGGAATGCGGAAGGCAGCTCAATTTGAGAGGCCGCGAGTTTAAAATCCTTGAGAAAGAGGGGCAGATCGGCGGCCTGGCCAAAACCAACGTGAGCGGCGATTACCGATGGGATTTCGGGGTCCATGCGCTTTACAGCCGTGACCCGCGTATGACCGATTACCTGCGTTCCCTCCCTCTGGATTATGTGCTGGCGCAACGGCGGGTTTCAATTTATCACACCGACCGGAAGTCTCGCCGCTATTTGATCAATTATCCCTTTGAAGAAGGGATCAAGGGCCTGCCTTTCAGGGACTGGCTCGAATGTGTTTGCGGGTACCTGATGGCGAGAACCCGGAATCAGCCGGAATTCCGGCATCTGCAGGACTGGATTGATCATGGCCTGGGGTTCGGTATCGCCAAACATTTTATGACGCCGTATAACCGCAAGATCTGGAACTGTGACCTTCGGCAGATCTCCATGGATCTGGTGAATGCGAAGATCCATCCGGCGTCATTGAAGAATTTTTTGATGGCCGCGTTTGGAAAAGAGGTGATCGGGCGGATGTATCAGTGGAGGTTTATTTATCCCAAGAACGGGATTCAGGCGCTGATGGATTACACGGCCCGGGGAATGGAATCGCGGATCGCTCTCAATAAAGACGTGAGGGAGATTGTCCGGGATTCCCGGGGGTGGCGGATCACGACCCGGGACGGGGCAACGGAACAGGCTGACACCGTGATTTCCACGATCCCCTTGGTCGAGCTTTTGAAAATGATCAGCGTCAGCGGGTTGGAACGAAGTTATCCGCCCCTGAAGTGGAATGACACTTATTTTATTCTGGTCGGTTTAAAAAAGGGGGCAGCTTTTTCTCTGTTAAATGACTGTCACTGGGCGTTCTTCAAGGAGTCGGAAAGTTTTTTCCGGATCACCATGATGCACAATTTCAGCCCCTGTTTTCCTCCGGCGCTAGTCGCGGAAATCACCGATAAAAACGGGAGGGATGGCCTTCCCCCGGAGACTTTGCGCGAACGGGTGGTTGAGGATTTAATCCGGCTGGGGATCCTTCGGGACCGGGGCGACGTCGTGTTGACGGATATAAAGAGGGTCCCTTACACTTATCCCATCCCCACGGTTGACGCCGGCCCGGTCAAGGACATCATCACCCGCCGGTTGGAGCGCCAGGGCCTGTACCTTGTGGGCCGCAACGGGCACTGGGATTATCTGAATATGGACGGGATTTTAAGTTCCGTTTCGGCTTTTATGCAGCGCTATTTCGATTGAGCGGGACACATTGAAGTTTTGAAGGAGGCGGGTTTAAAATGACCGTCATATTGATATGAAATGCCGATGGCCCACATTTTCTTTGAGCCCTTTTTTCCGGGGTAAATATTTAGACGCAGCCCTGTTCCTGCTTTTTTTGACCCTTAGCTGGTCGCTTATGCAGCACACCTTTGAATACCGGGATAACACTTTTTTTATCCGGGATAAATTGTGGAGCGATTTCGGGGCCCACATCCCGCTGATCCGGTCTTTTTCGATGGGTGGAAATCACGCGCTTGAGCATCCTCTTTTTGCCGGCCAGCCCATCCGGTACCACTTCCTTTTTTATTCCTGGGTGGGGCTGCTGGAAAAGGCGGGTGTTAATATCGCGGTTGCTTTGAACTTGTTGAGCGCCGCCGGGTTGACGCTCCTCTTGTGGCTTCTCTACCGCCTGGGGAGCATGATGTTTGCCAATCGGCTAGCGGGGTTCATCGCCGTGGTGCTGTTTTGGTTCAACGGATCTTTATCGTTTCTGTTCTTTTTTCAAAAACACCCCTTTCATGGGGCCTCCTGGAAAGATATTGTCACCGCCACGCATTTTACCAGCTTTGGTCCCTGGAACGGGCTCGTCAGTATTTTCTGGACGCTCAATATTTACACTAATCAAAGGCATTTGGCGCTCAGCTATGCTTTCATTTTAGCCTGCTTATGGCCGCTCTTAAAATACGCCTGTCAAGGGACGCTTCTTTCCCGTCGGTCCATGACAGCCATTGTCCTGATGGCGGCTTTGGCCCCTTTGTTGCACCATGCGATTATCCCGATAGTTTTGACGTATGTCGTCATTTGGTTCATTGTTTCGCCGGGCTTTGTCCGTCCCCTGGGCTTTTATTATTTTTTGATGTTCCTGTGCACTGTCCCGGCGTTGTGGTATATCCGCGCCGGGCAGCCGTTAGAAATTGTGTACTGCCCGGGTTTTGTCCAGCAGCCGAAAAATTTTTTGGAATGGGGGAGATATTGGTTTTATAACCTGGGGCTATATTCGGTGATGATCCCGGCGGTTTTCTTTTGGGGGAAGAAACCGGTGAAAATATGGGTCGGAGTCGCGGTGGTTTTTTTTGCCGCAAGCAACATCTGGCGGTTTTCTCCGGACATGTTTAATAATCATAAGCTGATCAATTTTTTCATGATCTCCGTTCAAGTCGCGGTCGCGGGGTTCTTGGCTTCGTGTCTGGCGGGGTCCCGTTGGTTTAAGATGGCCGGGCTGCTTTTCCTTTTTGTGTTGACCTTCTCGGGGATCGTGGACCTGTTCCCGGTCCTGAACGATCATCAAGGCGAGTTAAGGGATTTTCGCCGGTCTCCGGTGGCTGTCTGGCTCAAAGACCAGACCCCCCCGGATGCGGTGTATTTATGCACAACAGGGATGTATTGCCCGCCGTCTCTTTTAGGGCGGAGAATTTATATCGGTTACGTGTATTTCCCATGGTCGGCCGGGCTCCCGGCTTATGAGCGGTTGCGGACCATTGAGCCGGTATTCCACCCGGCGGCTGATTCTGCGGCAGCTTGCCGCTTGTTGAAGCAAGAGAAGATTGATTTCATTATTGTTGAGCCTGGGCACGACGCCTGGCCCGAGACGGATGTCCGCGAGAGCTCGCTTTTGAAGAATTGGGAACCGGTGTTCAGCCATCAGGAAGGGTACCGGGTTTATTCGGTCGGGAGGGAATGCGCTTTTCTTGGGAATCCTTACAAGCCATTTTAAAGCCTTTTTCAAACGGGGGCCATGGGGGAAGGCCGCGAAAGGGAGAGTTCACCCCGGGCGGGAGGGGCCTATGAACGGCCTTCCCCCGTGGTAGGACTCGTCACGCTCAGAGGTTTTGAAATGACTTTTAATATGGGGTTTTAATGAACACGACATCATTTAAAACAACCCTGATCCTTGTTGTGATCCTTTTGGCCGCCGCTGGCTTGCGTTTTTACGGTGTGAATTGGGATTACGGTTATCAGCAGCATCCGGATGAACGCATGTTGATGCTGGTCGCCTGCCGTATTCATCTGTTCCGCCAGATGGACCCGGATTTTTTTAATTACGGGTCTTTCCCGGTTTATTTTCTGCGGGCGGTCGCGCAGTTGAGTGACGCGTTGTTTCACACGGAGTGGGCGAATTATGACGGGATGTTGTTTGTGGGCCGGGTTTTGTCCTCGCTGTTGGACACGCTTGTCGTTTACCTGGTCTATCGCCTGGCGGGGCAGTTGTTTCATCGTCCCCGCCTGGCCCTGTCCGCCGCGGCCTTTTATGCCCTGAGCTTTTTCCCCATCCAAAACAGCAATTTTTACATCGTCGATAATTTTGTGAATTTTTTCATTACGTTTTTCGCCATTCTTTTTATAAATTATTTGCAGAGGGCGTCGGCGGCCCGGGCAGCGGGCATGGGTTGTGTCTTTGCCGTTTTGCTGGCCACAAAAATAACCCCGGTTATTTTTCTGCCGGTTATCCTGCCTCTTCTGTTTTGGCAGGCCAACGGGCCGCGCTGGGATTTCATGAAGCCCGCCGGCCGCCCGTTGAAATATGGGGTTGTTTTTCTGCTGGCGCTTGTCAGCGTCCATGCTGTTTTGATGCCATACGCGTATGCGCATTTCTCTCGTTTCTGGTCAGACACGATGGCCCAGCTTCAGATGAGTCGCGATCCGTACATTTTCCCGTACACCCTGCAATATGTGGGAACAAAGGCGTATTTCTATTATTTGGAAAACATGTTTTTCTGGGGCATGGGACCGATGTTGTCGTTTCTTTTTCTTTGCGGGTTGGCCGTTTTTGTTTGGCATTGGCTGAACCGTCACCGGAGGGGGGGGGCGGCCAGCTTTTTGAGCTTAGTGTATGTTTTGCTCAACCTGTATTATTTTGCCGTCGTGGGTCGGACCGCGGTTAAGTTTATGCGCTACATGTTGCCGTTGTATCCTTTTTGTGCTGTTATGGCGGCGGTGGCCCTGGATTGGGCTTTAGGGCCCATTCGAAGAAAGAACATGCGGCGGATTTATCTGGTTGTGGTTTACGGGGCTTTGGCCCTGTGGGTTGCTTTATTTATGGATATATACCGGCGGCCACTGACCCGCGTTGAGGCTTCGCGCTGGATTAACCGTCATATTCCGCCCGGCACGACTTTGGCGGTGGAACATTGGGATGAACGGCTGCCGTTGTTCGGTGTTGAGAAATACCGCTTTGTCGAATTGCCGTTTTACGACCAGCCCGATGACGTGCGGAAATGGCGGAGCGTTGCGCAAAAGCTTTTCGAGGCGGAGTATATCATCATCGCGTCCCAAAAACTTTTTGTCCCCTTGCCGCGGGTTATGGATTGCGGGACGCACCGTGTCTGCTATCCGCGTGCCGGTGAATATTACCGTAAGCTTTTTGCCGGAGAACTGGGGTTTTCTAAAGTGGCTGAATTCACCTCTTATCCCGGGATAACGTTGGGCGGAAGGCGTTTTCCCGTCCCGGATGACCGGGCGGATGAATCGTTTTCCGTTTATGATCATCCCCGGGTTTATGTTTTTAAGAAGCAGGATTTTTCATCCGCGCAGGAAGGATACCCGTTCATTGAGGACCCCCGGCCCGCGCGGAATTTTTGAAATTCAAAATTTTAAGGCGGGTTCCCGGTGCCGTTTCGAATTTACATAAATTTTTTGACCAGCGCCAGCAGGCCTTGTTTCCAGGCCGCGGTGTGGGTGATCCCCGCCTGTCTGCTTTTGATGAGGGCGTAATTTTTGAGATACCATTCATAGGTTTTAATCAGGATTTGAGCGTTGGAAAAACGGGGGGACCAGTGAAAAGTGTTCTTGAGTTTGTCAATGGAAACGAAGGAGTCTTTATCCGCTGTGTCATAGACCCATTGATAAAGCGGAGAGAGGTGAAGCATCTCGAAAATCCGCAGGGCGCCTTTCACCAAAGTCGCGGGTGTTGGCTGAACGCGCGAGCCGGATTGCGCAAATTCAAAAAGTGCGTTCAAGTCTTCTTGGACTGTCCCGAATGTTTCCGCCGCGACGTTGAACACGTCGTTATATTCCTTGGAGGCGTTTTGAATGCAGAGCGTGATCACCTCCACAAGGTCATCGACAGCGAGCAGCTGGTAAAGGTTTTGCCCGTCGCCGATGACGGGGATTTTTTTTCCGTCGTGAACCCAGTCAAACAGGATTTCGAAAACACCCAGGCGGCCGGCTCCCAGAAACGTTTTGGGCCGGAGGATGGTGATATCCAGCCCTTTCTCCATAAAGTCAAGGCATAGTTTTTCAGCCAGGATTTTAGACTCGCCGTAGGGCCCCACGCCCATGAGGCGGTCGCTTTCCAGGATGGGATGTTTTTCAGGGATGCCATAGACAGCCGTTGAAGAGATATAAATGACCCTTTGAATCCCGTGACTCAGGGCCGCCGATAAAATATTCCGCGTGCCCTCCACGTTTGTCGAGAAAATATCTCCCCGTTTCCATAACGGTAAGGCTGCGGCCGCGTGGATGACGATATGGGCCCCTTGGATAAGGGGGGAAACCGCGTGTTTCTGGCGTATGTCGACGCGTTCAAACCGGCAGCCCGGGGTTTGCCGTTCTCCGTCCGGAGGCGCAATGTCAACGAGGGTCAGGTTGTGGCCGTTTTGGCGAAGAGACTGGAAACAATGCGTTCCCAGAAATCCCGAAGCCCCGGTGATAAGGATGTTCATAAGGCCTTTGTTGGTAATGAATGGGAAGAAAAATGGATATTTTTGTTCCGTTCGGCGAATTCGTGTTTTATTATAACACAAGAGAAGAGTGAATAAGAAATCAAATGCGATAATTTAAAGGGGTGTTGTGTCCTCAATTAGAAGGAAGAGGGGGACGGGTGTTTATCCGGCCGCAGACCTCTTCGGGGAATCAGGGAGGGGCAGGGAACAGAAGCATGAAGGATCTGGGGTTGATTGTTTTTGCGTGGTTTATGACAGCGCTCCTGCAGCTTTTTGCGATGCCGATTTTAATTACCCGGCTCCGCAATACGTTGTTTGACGCCGGGTGGGCTTTTGGCCGTCTGCTGACATGGCTTGTCCTGGCTTTGCCGGTGTGGGTCTTGGCCCATTTCGGTTTTCCGGTCAATAACCAGGGGGGATTGTTCGTTGTTTTCTTGCTTTTTGCCGTGTTGAGCATTGCGGTCTTTCATTTGAACAAAGATGAGATTGTCCTGTTTTTGCAAGAGCGCTGGAAGTGGCTGATGGCGGAAGAGATTTTGTTTGCGGCTGGCTTCTTTTTCCTTTGTGTGGCCCGGGGGTTCGGCCCGGACATCAATGATTTAGAGAAATTTATGGACGCCGGCCTGATGGCTTCATATTTGCGGGCCCCGACGCTCCCTGTCTTGGATATGTGGTTTGCCGGTGAAACCATGAATTATTATACGTTCGGCCACTTTCTCGGATCCGTGATGACCCGGTACTGGTCCCTGGAGTTGCCGTATAGTTATAACTTACTGCTGGGGTTTATTATGGGATTGTTTATGGCGGAAACGTTCAGCGTGGTTTTGAACCTGATTTATAAGAGTACGGAAACGGAGGACATCGGAAAACCGCTTATATGGGGTAGCGCGGTGGCTGCTGTTTTGGTCGCGTTTGCCGGGAACACCCACGCGATTTGGTATGGGATCAAGAATCACGGGTGGAAAGGCTACTGGTATCCGGACGCCACCCGGTTTATCCCGCAGACTATCCATGAATTCCCGTCTTATTCGTTGATCGTCGGTGATCTGCACGCCCATGTCTGGGATTTCCCTTTGGCGGTCAGTTTGTTGTTGTGTGTTTTTCTTTGGTATCATGGGGTCCTTGTTTCCGAAAGGGCTTGGAAGATTTATCCCCGGGCTTTGGCCACGGGCATGATGTTAGGGGTTTGTTTTATGACGAGCGCCTGGTCGGGCGGGGTGTATGCGCTTTTGTTGTGTTTGTGCGGGATGACCCTCACCCTGTTTTATCCATCCCGTTTTGGGCACGTGTGCACATCCTTGACGCTCATTGGGGCCGTGGCAGCCGGGGTTTCATCCTTATGGTGGACACATTTTCGGTCGATTTCAAGTGGGGTCAGGTGGGTAGAAGACAGCTCGGATTTTTGGCGCCTGTTGGTTGTGTGGGGCGGGATAGGAATCCTCAGCTTGATCGCGTTTTGGGTCGCGGATCATCAGAATCGTTCGCTTTTCGCTGTCGCCAGTGCCTTGCGGAGGAAAAAACAGGGCGTGTTAGGTTTTATCCTCGCGCTCATCATCGCTGCGTGGGTGTTAATTCTCATCCCGGAAATCATTTATGTGAAGGACATTTATCCCGAGCATCCCCGGGCGAATACAATGTTTAAATTTACTCTGCAGAGTTTTATTTTTATGGGAATTGCGACGGGTTGGGTGGCGGGGTTTATCTGGCTCAAAGACTTTATCCCGGATAACAAGTCCCGGAAGGGAATCCAGTCCGCCTTGACGCTGGTGATTTCCCTGACGGTGTGCTTGCTTTTGATATTTCCTTATTTTGGATATCGGGACCGGTACGGATTTAAGAACTTTAAGGGACTCAACGGACTGAACTGGCTTAAGGAAAAATATCCGGAAGATTATGCGGGCATATTATGGCTGAATGCTCATGTTTCAGGCCAGCCGGTTATATTGGAGGCCGTGGGAACGAGTTATTCCGATTTTAGCCGGGTTTCCGCGTTTACGGGGCTTCCCACCGTTGTCGGATGGCCGGTTCACGAGTGGCTCTGGCGTGGGTCGTATGATATCCCGGCCCCACGGATTGAGGACGTGAAAAGCATGTATGAACAGCCGTTTTCTTTAGCGTCTGCCAGAATGTTTGAGAAGTATATGGTGGATTATATTTTTGTGGGAGACAAGGAACGGGAAGCGTATCCGGACCTGCGGTCGGACCAGTTACGCGCCTTGGGGGATGTTGTTTTTCAGAACGGGGGGACTTTTGTCGTTCATAGAACGATGAGCCGTATCATGACTCCCGCATTTTAATCAGGGTGGGGTGTGAGGACTTAGGAGGCTTAATTTATGCGGAAAAAAAAGATGACTCCGGAAGAAAAAAATTTGTACAGGCGGTATTTATTATGGTGCTATAAGACAACCAAAGAAGACTTGGAACGGATAGACCGTAAATTCACGCAACTGGACGTGGATGATTTTTTATTGAAAGAGCTTAAAAAGGCCCCGGAATTGAAAGATAAGAAATATCATATTAAAATTATTGCCTTTCAGCAGTATATGAAACATAAAGGAAAAAGTGCGTATGTGAATAAATATGAAGAGGGGCGGAAGGGAGAGCTTAAGGCAGATTATTGGTATCTTCATAGACGGTTGGACGCGGTCAAGAAAGCCATCCGGTCGTTTCTTGGGGCCGGAGAGCTTGTAAAAATTGAAAGAGCGTATGAAGAAGAGATGACGGAGCGTATATTAAAGGCCAGGGAGCATGCTTAATCGCTGGAGGCTTTCTATCCCGGGTTGAGACCAATTTAGCTAAACATATGAATTTAATAGTTTTAAGCACCAAAATTTTATTTTGTCTCCTTTATCTTCATTTAAAATATGATATAGGTGTATAAGGGGGATAAAATGTTAAAAACAGTTCATAATAATTCTGGCCAGCATACGATTGAGTTTTTGTTGCTGTTTACGATTGTCATCGTAGTAATTTTTGTGTTTATGGGCCCTGGTGGTGAGTTCCGGACTGAGTATGAACGTTCTCTTAACGCTCCGGTGCAGGGGATGGTGGATGTCGCCGGCATGGTTTGGGGAGACGCCGCTGGCACTCTGACAATTCTTAATCCGTAAGTTTTTTGCGGATTCAACTCTTTGGGGGTTGTTTTGCCCAATTCATTCCGGAGATAAATTTTTGATTAATAATATTTTTTTATAATTTATAAAAGAATATGATATACTAATTTTGTCTTTTATTGGCGGTCTTTTCTAAAATCTTGATATGAAAGTTGTCAACAAAACAGCACAACAAATTATCGAATATCTACTGCTTGTTGCGGTAGTTGTTGTTGCCATCCTATCTTTTATCGGCCCGTTTGGCCCTTTCCGCGGCGCGGTTATGGGGAGTTTTAAACAGTCCTTGAATCAAATCAACGCTGAAACCGCAAAGATATGTACTGATGAAAACTGCTTTGTAACCATGACCTGCCCTGATCCTGTCTATTGTATGCAGGTCAGACTCAGTTTTGATGTTGAGGGTTGTGTGTCGTGCTCGGCATGCGACCCGTGTTGCGGGAACGGCACTTGTGATAATAGGCCCGACATTCCTTATGTGGAAGATAAGACAAACTGCCCGACCGACTGCCCCCCAGAATGCGGAGACCCGACGTTTAATTGTGACCTTCCTGCGAACTGTGCGGGTTGCGCGGCCTGCCAGCCGTGCTGTGGGGATGGATCGTGTAGCGGAGGGGAAACGCATCTCTCCTGCCCCGGGGATTGCGGAACCCCGGCTTGCGGGGAGCCAGGGTTTAACTGTGCCGGGCAATGCGGCATTTGCCCGGCGTGTTCACCGTGTTGCGGGGATGGGACCTGTAATGAGGATCCGTTAAGTTGCGCGGCTGACTGCCCGGTTGTTTGCGGGCATCCTTCTTTTGATTGTACCGCTCCAGGGGCCTGTTTGTCCTGCGTGGCGTGCCAGCCGTGTTGCGGGGATATGGTCTGTACGACCAGCCAGGAATCTTTTTGCGGTGGGGGAGGGACTGTCGCTTGTCCAGCGGATTGTACGGCGGTATGTCCTAATTTTGTCTGTGATAGTTGTGCCGGCGAAAATAGTTCGAATTGCTCCTGGGATTGCGGGTCACTGTGCGGGGACGGAACCTGTAATTACCCCGCGACTGAAGATTGTGACGCCTGTTATGCCGATTGCGGGTGGTGCACATGGGATGTCGGCGCCTGTGGGCCTTGTAATGGCGCCTGCAGCCCGACCGGCGGCGCTCCGGGAACCTGTGACCGTCTGGTTTGGTGTGAGGATATGACCGGGGGGACCGTCGGGAACAGCTATTGTAATTCAGCGACTCAGCCGCCTTCGACGATTGCGTGTGTGGTCCCGAGCTGTACGCCGACCCCAACACCGACGCCGACGCCGACCCCAACGCCAACCCCAACGCCGACCCCAACGTCAACGGTTACCCCGACCCCAACGCCGACTCCAACGGTCACGCCGACGCCGACAAATACCCCGACCCCAACGGTCACGCCAACGCCGACAAATACCCCGACCCCAACGAATACGCCGACGCCTGCGCCAACGAACACGCCAACTCCGACGAACACCCCGACCCCGACGCCTTAGGAGCGCCTGTCCTTTTGGGGGCGTGTCCTGCCGTCATTCCCGTTTTGGGATTCCGGATCATCTTTTCTTGCAAAACGCATGGAATATATTAAAATGTTACCCAAGCGCGGAATCCTTTTTTGAATTTTTGTGCTCCATGGCGTTTATGAATATTTTGAGAGAGGGGAATACGAAGACCGAGACTTGTTTTGTCCCGGGATATTTTGTGGGGAGGCCGTTTTTTATGACATCTATAATTATTTTTATCCTTTCTGCCTGCAGCTTTTGTGCTGTATTGTTGATGGCGCAAATCCTCAGTTTGTTTTTTCATCAGGAGATGTTCTGGTTTAGTTTGCTGGTCGGGGTGTATCTTGGCATTCATGCTGTTGGGTTCATGAGAGGACTTCGGAAAATATCTCAGGCCCGGGAAGCTGTTATTATGCCCGGGCTTTTTTTTAGTGCGGTTGTCGCGGCCGCCATTCCGGTGCTTTATATTTTGTATTTTATAAATTTATATTTTCTAGACCGTTTTGGCATCTTGGCGGGCCGGATTGTTTTTTCTTTGGGGTTATTCGGGCTTGTCTTCGCACTCGGCCGCTTGTCCGGAGGACTCCTGGCGCGGATCGCGTGCTGGAACTGGAGAGCAGAAGACTCCCAAAAGCCCTGGGAGCGTCACGCGAGATTTCAGTTCCTGGGGTATTTTGCCGCGGGTTTGTTGGCCACGTTGTTACCCTTTGCGCACAGGGATTTGCTGCTGCTGGGATTTGGATTAGGATTGTCCGTCTTGACTATCATGTGGCTTTTGATCTTGCTCTTGGGAAACCAGGCCGTAAACCAGAAGAGGCACATTATAATCGCGAGCGCCTTGCTTGCTTTTATCATCATCGCGATGATTCGGGTTTCTCTTTTAGAACAGTATTTTTTGAAAAAGACATATTTTGTGGAGCCCGTCCGAGAGTTATCCGATATATTACGGGTCAAAGAATCCTGGCCGGACGTGAGCCGTCATCTTGTGGCTAACGGGTATGTTGATGTCGTCCCGTTTTCTCCTCACCCTTTGGATATTTGGCTGTTAACGTCTTACAGCAAAAAGTATTTGGAAGACCCGGCCTATCCTTGGGGGTATTTTTTCTTTCTGAACCATCAATTAATTATGAATTCCCAGTGGGATGAGTTTTTTCAGGAGTATTGCGTTCATGTCCCGGTTTCCCTCCGGGGGGATGTTCCCAGGCGGGTTTTAGTGTTAGGGCGCGCGGGCCCTTTTATTTTGAAGGAACTTGTGAAATATTCTGGGATAGAGCAGATTACTTTGGCTGGGGTTGATGATTCGATGTTGTCTCTGTTGGAGGAGGATCCGATGATGAGTTACAGCATCATGGCCGGCGCCTTAAAGGATCCTCGGATTCGCATCGTTTCTCAAGAGGCGTTTCGTTTTTTGAAAAACAATAAAGAGGTTTTTGACGCTGTTTATATCCATTATCCCGATGCTGTTGATTTTAGCGCGGGGCAGTATTACACTCTGGAATTTTTCCGGCTCATCGCTGAGCATATGGCTCCCCAGGCGTTCGCGGTGGTTGACTCCTCGGCATCTTTCCTCCCGGGAAAGGCCGGGTCTTTATCGAAAACGTCTTGGTTGGTCTTCCGCAACACGCTGTTTGCGGCGGGGTTTAAAACAATTGTTCCTTATACTATTGATTTAGAGCCGGATAACCCGAAGGCGATTGAAGCGGTGGGCGCGGTTTTGTGGGGCCGGGAGTACTTTTCCGATCCTGCATGTGAGCCCTCTGTGACCAGCTGTGTGCCGGATTCGGATAAATTAAGACAAGTGCAGCGCGCCGTAGAGTCTTTCTCGGGGAGTATCAAGCAGGGATTCCTGTTTATGTCTAAGGCGGACCTTGTCCAGGACACAACCTTCCTGCCTAACGCCATCCCTGTTCCATTGCGTGTTCTTAATGAACAGCGGTTTCGAAGGGCCCTGGGGCATGTCCACGGGTTAGCTCGTGATATCCCGGATTCCCATATTCATTCTTTGCTTTATCCTCGCCTCCTGCGTTAATAAAAAAAGCCATGTTTTAATATCTCCGCGGTGCATTAAATTTCTTAAGGAAAAAGGTTCCTGGAAAGTTGAACGAGGGAAAAAAGCTTAACGGGGAGGGTCGTAAGAGTCGAGGCGTTTTTTTTGCAGTTCTTTTTGTTGTTGGATCATTTTTTCCTGCTGCAATTTTCTCTTATCTTGGGTTTCTTCCATCTCCCCCGATCCGGCGAATAGATTCTCGAGAGCGGATCCAGCCGTTGGGCTTTCTGCCGATGAAGAGGGAGATGGGTTGGCGCATCCGCTCAGGCAGGTCAGAAAAACTAGGGCAAAGAAAATCTTGGTATTTAAAACCCCGCCCTGTTTTGTGTTTGGGTGGCTCATGAATATTAGCCGAGGTTACCGGCGCTGGAGATCCTTCATGCGTTGTTCGCGTTCTTGCAGCAGGAGGCGTTGCTTCTTTTTGATCTCTTCAGCCTGACGCGTGGTGTATTGTTTTTGTTTCAATGTTTCGGAGGAGTCGATTTCCGGGTTGCCGGAATAAGTTCGGCCGACAAAGAACATCCATCCGAAATAGAGGGCTAACATCCAAGCTAATCCGACTAATGCAAAAATAAAACCTTTCATGGCTTTAGTATAGCTAAAAAAATGAAAATCTTCAATAGGAAGATAATTGTTCTTGATATTTAATGTAAAATGTGTCACATTGAATACGTTCATTCTCCCAATTATGTAACACGAAGTCAATGTCAGACTTGCATAAAAGGAGGGATTCGGGATGGAAGACAGATATGATTTTAAGCAAGAGTGGCCTAAGATTAAGAAGGAATTAAAGAGAGTCAGTCAAGAGGCGTTAAAGATAGCCAAGCGCGGTGAGGCGGAAATTGTTAAATTTTCCAAGGTTGGGAAGGTCCATGTTGATTCAGCGGCGCTGAGGTTAAAACAGGAACACTTGTTTCATCTGCTAGGAAAAGAATATGCCAAGGCTAATTTCCCGGGGCCTCATTCTCCGAAGATGAAGAAACTGGTTGTGGAGTATCATAAATTGGAAAAAGATTTGGGACAATTGCGACAGAATCTGAAGCCGAGAAAAAAAAGGTTGGCCCGCAGCCCCGCGCGTTCTAAAGTGACTCCCCCGGGCGAAGAGCAGGTATGATTTCTCAACGGGAATCCCTGGCCCTGGCCGGGATTTATGAAGCTTGACTATTTTTAGGGTAGAGTGTATAATGTCCCACGTTTATAAGTATTAAAAATATTAACTATTTAAGGAGGAGAAGGAAAATTGGTGTTACTTAAGGAAAGAAAAAGTGAAGTGATCGATAATTTCAGAATTCATGCCAAGGATACTGGATCGGCAGAGGTTCAGGTGGCTTTGTTGACTGAAAAAATTAATTATCTCTCGGAACATTTAAAGGTCCATCGCAAGGATTTCCATTCCCGGCGCGGGTTGCTTATGATGATTGGTAAAAGGCGGCGTCTTTTATCCTACCTGAAAAGTAAGAATCCCCAGAGATACGAAGAAACTATTAAAAAACTTGATTTACGTAAATGAGGTTAATTCATGACGTTAGGACGAATTGAAATCCCTTTCGGTGCCCAGAATCTAATTATTGAAAGTGGCCGGCTCGCTAAGCAAGCTAACGGAGCGGTCACTGTCACCTATGGGGGTAATGTTGTTTTAGTGACTGCTTGTATGGCGAAAAAACCTAAAGAAGGGGTGGATTTCTTCCCGCTTATGGTGGAATATCAGGAAAAGACGTATTCTGCCGGCCGGATTCCGGGAGGCTTTTTCAAAAGAGAAGGCCGGCCTACGGAAAAAGAGATTTTGACCGCCAGGGTGATTGACCGGCCGATCCGGCCGTTGTTCCCGGAGGGATTATACCATGATGTTCAGATTGTCGCTTCCGTTTTGAGTAGCGATGGAGAGTATGACCCGGATATTTTGGCTTTAGTGGGAGCTTCCGCTGCCCTTCTGGTGTCTGATATCCCTTTTGAGGTTTCTTTAGGGGCAGTGCGGGTTGGCTGTGTTAATGGGGAATTTGTTTTAAACCCCACATATCAGCAGAGAGATGAATGCGAGTTGGATTTTATTTTAGCTGGCCACGAGAAAGGGATCACCATGATTGAGGGGGACGCGAAGTTTGTCCCGGAAGAGAAAATTCTCAATGCTTTGAAATTCGGTTATGAGGCACTGATCCCTATCGCGACGATACAAAATGAGTTGCGAAAACAAGTGGGAAAACCCAAAATGGAAGTGGATGTCCGCTTACCCAATCCTGCCCTGATTGATAAGATCAGAGAGCTGTGTAAAGGCCGCTTGGCGGGGGTCTATAAGATCAGCGAGAAATCTGAACGAGAAGACGCCTTGCATGAATTGTTTGAAGGATTGGTGCAGGACATGTCAGTCTTTGAGGCGTTTAAACAGAATGCGGATGATGATATTTCAGAGTCCCTGATTCGCCGGATTTTTGACCAGATTGAATATGAAGAAGTGCGCCGCCTTATTATTGAGGAAGGCCGCCGCGCTGACGGCCGGGGATTAAAAGAAATACGCCCTATATCCTGCGAGGTGAATGTTTTGCCGCGTACGCACGGAGCCAGTTTGTTTACCCGGGGGCAGACGCAAAGCCTCGCCATCGTCACCTTAGGGACGAAACGGGATGAACAGTTGATTGAATCTTTGGAAGAAACCACTTATAAGAATTTTATGCTGCATTACAATTTTCCGTCTTTCAGCGTTGGAGAAACCAAGCCGATGCGGGGGCCCGGGCGCCGAGAGATCGGGCATGGAGCCCTGTCTGCCAGAGCTCTTGTCCCAGTGCTCCCTTCCAAAGAGGATTTTCCGTATACAATACGGGTTGTTTCTGAAATCCTGGAATCCAACGGGTCTTCCAGTATGGCCTCGGTCTGTGCCGGGTGTTTGTCCCTGATGGATGCTGGGGTCCCGATCAAGGATACCGTGGCCGGGATTTCTGTTGGTTTGATTACCCATGGCGATAAAGCGATCCTTTTAACCGATATTATGGGGTTGGAAGATCATTTCGGGGACATGGATTTTAAAGTGGCGGGAACCCGCAAGGGTGTCACCGCTATTCAGTTGGATTTAAAAATAAAGAACGTCAGCTTGGATCTTCTTTCAAAAGCCCTTGAGCAAGCGCGGGAAGCGCGTTTGCTCATCCTTGACAAAATGCACGCCGCTATCGCCGCGCCGCGGGAAGAGCTGTCCGAGTACGCCCCGAGGATTTTGTTTTGTCAAATTCCGACGGATAAGATAGGGGAAGTGATCGGCCCGGGCGGGAAGGTTATCAAAAAAATCATGGAGGATTCGGGTGTTACCTCTATTGATATTGAAGATGACGGCAAGGTGCTTATTGCCTCGACCGACCGTGCCGCCGCGGAAAAGGCCCTGGAAATCGTGAAGGGTTTGGTCGAAGAACCCGAAATCGGGAAAATTTACATGGGAACCGTGAAACGTGTTATGAATTTCGGCGCCTTTGTTGAATTTTTACCCGGGAAAGAGGGTTTGGTGCATGTCTCAGAATTGTCCAACAGCTATGTGAAAGATTGCACGGGGGTCGTGCACGAAGGGGATCGCTTTAAAGTGAAGCTGGTCGAAATCGATAAGCTGAAACGGATGAACCTGAGTAAGAAGCAGGCGGAAGCAGAAGAATAAAATCGTTATAAATATTAGAAATAATTTGCAATTTTAATATTTCGGGAGAGAATAAAGAAAGAGCGAACAATTCTTTTGGAGTTTTCTCCCGAAATGATTTTTGATTCCTTGTTTAAATAGAAGTTGGTTCCCGGTTTCTCCATTACCATTGTTTTTTCAACATGTTTCAGCGCTGTATCCCTGATGTGCTTTCGGGGCGCCGCTCCCAGAACGAACCCATACCTCATTTTTTAATGAAAACCTTGTTGCGGTTATGATTGATTCCTTATGAAGAAGGACCTTTTCAATGAAATCCAGGGGATCATTGTTCTTGCCATAGGGTTAATTCTTTTGGCCAGCCTCATTTCATTTGTCCCGGATGATTTGCCTTGGTACAGTTCCCAACCGTATATCCCAGTTAAAAATCTTGTCGGAGTGGTGGGCGCATATGCGGCCGGAGCGCTTTTTTTTGCCTTTGGCTATAGCGCCTATTGTCTGGTAATCTTTCTTTTCTTTTGGAGTTGGAATAAATTCTCTCAACAGGAATTGGATTTCACGTTCTCGAAGGTATTTATTGCTTTTGTCCTGTTTTGCGTTATAAGCGCCCTCTTGTCTATGGCTGGAGACGGAATGAGCGTCGCTCGTTTTGAACGGGGGGGGATGATTGGTTTTATTACATCGGACTATTTGGTTCGGTATTTAAGCCCGACCGGCGCGTATATTATTCTGCTGACATTGGGAGCGATGACGCTTGTCCTGACAGGAGAATTCCTTGTGTCACCGTTACTTTTTAAGTTAATGGATGGCTGCCGTTCTGTTTTGTTTTGTTGCCGGGACGGGGCCTACGCATGGCTGGAAAAACGTAAGGCCCAGAAACTTACCAAGCCGCCCCAGCCACGGTTTAAAATCAACCCATCACTCAACGAGAAACCCAAGAAAAGCCCTCGCAGGGATCCGGAGGAAGGATACGGGGAAGAGGACGAATGCGAGGCAGCGCAGGAAGATCCTGAATTTTGCGAGGAGATGTCTGGCCGGGCCAAGCCGCGGATACGTATTGCTAAAACCAAAGAGCCGCAGGGCGCTGAAGCCCCGGAGCCGCCGAAAATTGTTGGAGAATATATTATCCCTAGCCTGGATCTTTTAGCTTCCCCCCCGCAGGTTTCGACAACAAGGCTGCAGAGCGACTTGGAAGAGGGGGCCAGGACATTGGAAAACACTTTAAGTGATTTTAATGTCAACGCCAGGGTGGCGGATATTGAGCGGGGGCCGGTGATCACCCGCTATGAGCTGGAACCCGCCCCGGGGGTGAAGATTCAGCGGATTACCACGTTATCAGATGATATTGCCTTAGCCATGCGGGCGGCGGCTGTGCGCATCGTGGCCCCTATCCCCGGGAAGAACCGTGTGGGCATTGAGGTGCCCAACAGCTCGACAGCGGCCGTCTTTCTGAAAGAAGTTTTGCAGGGCAGCAATTTTCAGAAGTCAAAATCGAAACTAATGCTTGCGATCGGGAAAGACATTTCTGGACACCCGATCGTGGCAGATTTGGGAGATATGCCGCATCTTTTGATCGCCGGGACCACGGGCGCGGGGAAAACCGTTTGTGTCAACAGCCTGATTATGTCTGTGTTATTTAACGCCACCCCTGATGAGGTGAAATTCCTTATGGTCGACCCGAAAATGGTAGAGTTGACACAGTATAATGACATCCCGCATATGTTATGCCCGGCGGTGACGGATCATAAAAAAGTTTCCCCCGCGTTGAATTGGGTGGTCGGGGAGATGGAAAATCGTTATCAGCTGTTGTCCAAGACAGGGGTGAGGAATATCAAGGCCTACCACGCCCGGGGATTGAGTCTGCCGTACATCATCATTATTATCGATGAGCTGGCGGACTTAATGCAGGTGTCGGCCAAGACCGTGGAGAGCGCCATCACCCGATTGGCTCAGTTGTCGCGGGCCGTGGGCATCCATCTGATCCTCGCGACCCAGAGGCCTTCCGTCGATGTTATTACGGGCGTGATTAAGGCGAATTTCCCGGCCAGGATTTCTTTTAAGGTGGCTTCGAAAGTCGATTCCCGCACGGTGCTGGATATGAATGGCGCCGAGACGCTGTTGGGAAAAGGCGACATGCTTTTTATGAAGCCGGGAGACGCCAAACCGACACGCGGCCAATGCAGTTTCGTGGCGGATGAAGAAGTGCATAGCGTGATTAATTTTATCAAAGAACAGCAGAGCCCGACCTATGACGACACGATTTTAACGTCCCAAAAAGCTTCGGGAGAGGCAGGCGAGGGGAACAAGGATGAGCTTTATGATGAAGCTGTCCGGTTGGTGATTGAAACCAACCAGGCTTCTGTTTCGATTTTACAGCGGCGCATGCGGCTTGGGTACACCCGTGCGGCCCGCCTTATTGATATGATGGAACAAAATGGGCTTGTCGGGCCGTATTGCGGCAGCAAACCCCGGGACATCCTCGTCGACCGCGAGGAGTGGCTCATGGAACACCTTAACCAGAATGGGAGTGAAGCCTAATGGCTGACGCCAGACAGCATAATCGTCCGCGAGGGGAAATTTTCAAGGAGGCTAGGGAAGCCCAGGGCTTGCCGTTGGCGACGGTTCATGAATCAACGAAAATCCCGATGGATGTTCTTAAAGCCATTGAAGAAGGGTACACGATCCGGACGCTTTCGCCTTTTTATATCAGGGGATTTATGAAGATGTATGCGCAGTATTTGGGTGTGGATATCAATCAGGTTTTAGAGCCGTCCCCGGTGCCAGAAAAGGCTTCCGAAAGAGTTAAGGAAGATCGTCCGGTTTCTTTGCCTCCGGAGCCTTTCATCCGCCTTGATTTTCAAAAGTATCTTACCAGGGAGAATCAGCAGCTTTTGCTGAAAGGCCTGGTTGGCTTGCTTTCCGTTTTCCTGATTTTGAGGATTGTCGGTTGCGTCCGGGATCACCGCCAGAAAAAAATGGCTGCTTCTTCCGTCGCTGTCCCCGCCATCGCCCCTGAAGTCACGGATAAAAAGACGCTATCAGGGGAGGAGAAGAAAGCCGAAGAGAAAAAGACCGTGGCCCCCGCGCCGACAGCGGCCCCCAAGAAGGAAACTCCCCCTAAGGAAGAAAAATCCTCGCCGCAGCCTAAAGAAGTCCGTTTGACGGTGAAGGCGAAAAAGAGCGGGTGGTTACAGGTTAAAGTCGACGGGAGCATGGTTTTTCAGTCGATTTTAAACAGTGGGGCGACTGAAACGTGGCAGGCCGAGCAGTCCATCGAACTTTCGGGAAAGAATATCCATTCTCTTGAATACGAAGTGAACGGGAAAGTCCTGGGAGAGCTTGGCCGCTCGGACCGGTCTGCCCGGCGAGTGGTTATCACCAAAGACGGTTTTTCGGTGAAACAGTAGCCTTTCGGATGCCTATCCAGATTTTTATCCCCGTAATGAATTTGAAAACCCTTGTCGTATAAAAATTGAGTGAACGGATTCCAGGGGTCAAGATAATGACATCTGAGCGAGAAAGGCAGCCTTTTCAAAAGGATTCGGGCCTGCCTTCCCGGTATTTTAATCCAGGGGAGGAAGTCGGCCTTATCAACTTGGGGTGTGCGCGGAATTTGGTTGATGCCCAGGAAATCCTCGGGCGTTTAAGGCGGGCGGGGTGCCGCATCGTGGATCCAAACCGGGCGTCTACCGTTATCCTCAACACCTGCGGGTTTATTGAAGAGGCCAAGCAGGAATCCCTTGATATGATCCTGGACCTTGTTGAACTGAAGCGCCAGGGCAAAATCAGGAAGTTGTTTGTTATCGGGTGTTTGTCTCAGCGCTACGGCAAGGAATTGTTGGCCGAGTTTCAGGAAATTGACGGTATGGCCGGGATCAATCCGTTTGAGACCGGGACCATTCCGGAACAAGTGCATTTAACTCCGGATCATTTTGCGTATCTCAAGATTTGTGAAAGCTGTTATAATCATTGCAGCTTCTGCGCGATCCCCCTTATCAAAGGACGTTTTCAATCAAGGAGCCGGGAGGCGGTTTTAGAAGAAGTGCTCCGTCTTGATCAGCGTGGAGTCAAGGAATTGAATCTTATCGGACAGGACATTACGGCTTACGGGATGGATATCTACGCCGGGAAAGAGCTCCCGGCTTTATTAAGGGAGATTTGCCGGGTGACCCGGAATATTGAGTGGATCCGGTTGCTATATACGTATCCGGCGCACGTGACGGATGATTTGATCAGCACGGTGGCGGAAGAGAGGAAGATATGCAAATATATCGATATCCCGCTGCAACATATCAATGACCGTGTTTTAAAGAAGATGAACCGGCAGATTTCCGCCGACGAAACGAGAGCTTTATTGGCAAAAATAAGGAGCCGTATTCCCGAGGTGCGCTTGCGTTCGAGTTTTATTGTCGGATTCCCTGGGGAAACGGAAGAAGCCTTCCAGGAGTTGCTGGCTTTCTTAGAAGAAGCCTGTTTTGACAGGGCCGGGGCTTTTGTGTTTTCCCCGGAAGAGGGGACCCCGGCGTTCCGTTTCCAGGATCCTGTCCCGAACTCTGTCAAGCGCCGGCGCTATGATATCCTGATGCGCCATCAGCAGGAGATATCCAAGGTGGCTTTACAGAAGATGGTGGGCGCAATTTTTAGGGTTTTGGTTGACGAAAAACCAAAACCGGGAGAAAATATGTATATTGCCCGCACAGAATATGATGCCCCGGAAGTGGATGGCTCGGTTTTTGTGCGTTCCGACAAAGACATCCAGCCCGGGACTTTTATCCGGGTCATGATCACGGACGCTTTGGAATATGACCTGGTGGGAGAACTTGTATGAACGTGCCTAATGTGTTGACAGTATCGCGAATTTTTTTAACCCTGGGATTCATTTTTTTTATCAAACAAGGGGATATCCTTTCCGTCTGCCTGGCGGGATGTTTTTTTGTCTTAGCGTCTGTCACGGATTATTACGACGGCTATTTTGCCAAGAAACGCAACCAGGTGAGTAATTTCGGAAAAATTATGGACCCTATCGCGGATAAATTCCTGATCCTATCAGCGTTTTATATTTTTATGCGCATGCATATTGTGGCAAGTTGGATTTTTTATCTTATCGCATTAAGGGAAATCCTGTTAACAGGCTTTCGGCTCACGGCGATGCTTTTGGGAAGAGTTCTGGCGGCCGAGCGGGCTGGGAAAATTAAGACAGTCTTACAGATGTCTTCAATCTGGGTCATCCTTTTGTCCTTGGTCCTGCAGGACCTCCACGTGTTCCAACCCCGAGAGGCGTTTGGGAGCCCGTTTTTTTTCCAGTTTTGGCAAGCCAGTATTGATGTGCTTTTGATTATGACGGTGATCGCCACCGTCTATTCCGGGGTTATTTACCTTTTCAATAATCGTATAAGTTTCATGAACACTTAACCTCCCGGGTTTCTTGTCCCATGAGAAAACACGTTGAATGGTTTCACAAAATAGGCGCGACCTTTTTTTATTGCGGGTATTTCCCGGGAGCTCCGGGAACATTCGCTAGCGCGGCGGCGGTTTTCCTTTACTGGATCCTGCGAGGGCATGTGGGCCTGTATCTTGCTGGTTTCTCGGCCCTGACTGCCTGGGGTTTTTTTTCCGGCGGGGCCATGGAGAAGATGGTGGGCCGTAAAGATCCGGGGTGCATTGTCATCGATGAGGTGTCCGGCGTGTTGATTTCTTTTTTTCTCCTTCCCCCGGTCCCGAAGGTCCTGTGGACCGCTTTTTTCCTCTTCAGGGCGTTTGATATGTTCAAAATTTATCCGGCCAACAAGTTTGAAATCTGTAAAGGCGGGACAGGGATCATGATGGATGACATCATCGCGGGCATCTATACGAACCTTGTCATGCAGATCGCTATTCGTCTGGCGGGAATCTAATCTAATATACAATAAAAGGAAGAGTGGTTCAGCCGGACGCGTTACAGACTAACGTTTCACAGCATGACTTTGGAAAGCATTTCATAGATCGGGCCTTGAGGGGTGAGGGTGCTTCTGAACAGAGAAACGGATCGAACCGTCTGTGATGGGATATGGGGGATTTCGCATTGAGCCAGCATTTCGGCCAGGGCTTTGATGTTTTTTTCCGACCGGACTCGCCCGATGGTGACATGGGCGATAAAAGCTTTTCTCTCTTTTTCAAATCCGAGAATTTGGACTCCTTTTTCAATGGCATCGGCCAGTTGTCCTATGGGTTGGGCATGACTCTCCGGAACCCCCGCCCAGATGACGCGGGGTTGCTTGATGCGGGGGAACGCCCCGACCATGTTAAGGGCAATTTGAAACGGGCAGATCCCGGTCACCCAAGAGGGGAGCTGTTCAACAATGGTTTGAATTGTCAAGAGAGGCACGTCACCGAGAAATTTCAGGGTCAGATGAATATTGGTAGGTTCCACCCACTTCACGTCCGGATGGCAGGTTTGCAGATGCCTTTGGATTTGATGAAGGCCTTCCTGAAGTGTTTTGTTTAATTCTATGGCGATAAAAGATCGGATTGTGTCGGACATAGGCGTTGAGGCGTGAAAGGTGTTTCGGTCAGGCGGTTCTCAGCTCATGAATTCCAGCAGCAAGTTTAAAGCCGTGGTTGTGGCGGCTTTCTTGATTTGGGCCCGGTCTCCGGGGAACTGGCATTTGAGGCAGAGCGCTTCGGATTCTGTGGCAATGGCGATAAAAGTTAACCCGACAGGTTTGGCCTTGGTGCCTCCGGATGGGCCGGCAATGCCGGTAATACCAATGCCGTAATGGGCTTTAAAGAGCGCGCGTACGTTTTTGGCCATCAATTCTGCCACGGGTTCAGAAACCGCGCCGAAAGAACTCAGTGTTTGCTCTGGAATTTTCAGAAGATTTTCTTTGGCGTCCTGACTATAACACACAAGGTCAGCGGTTAGAAATTTAGAACTCCCCGGGACATTGGTCAGCCGATGCCCCAGTAATCCGCCGGTGCATGATTCGGCGAGCGCCAGAGTTTCGTTGCGGGATAATAACTGGGCCGCGGCTTTTTCTTCTAATAGCATAAAATTTATTATACGGAATAAAACAGACTTTGACAAGGTCGTTTTCACAAGATTTTTAATTATTTTTTGTCTGTTTAAGGAATAATCAATACGTAACTTATTTGTTGTTATATAGTTAATTTAATGGCATTTTGTTTGCAAATCATAACATTATATATTATATTTAACTAAGAAAGGGTTGATCGCATAAAGCGGTCCACCAAACGTTCATTTAGCGAAAAAGCAAACCCGTTGTAAAGCGGGGACGCAAAGCCAAGGATCCTAGCAGGAAAGCCCGGCTGCCGAATAAATGATGAGAAGCCTATCTCTTGCCTAGGAGTAGGCTTTTCATTTTTTTACACCCGTCAGCAAGCTTCACCAGATACCCCCAAATCTTTTTAATGGACACACATTGTTTTTCCATAAGCCCCGTGTGCCGACCAGGCACCGTAATAATTGAAGGGCAGGGCGGGTGCTTCAACACAGAAAGCAGTAGTATTTTACGGGAATATTTACTATAATTTCCCATGATGTTCTAGATTCGATATTAGGGAAGATCCCGAGAGGCGCAGCGTCGCAGCCCAAGAGTTTTTCTCTTATCCGTTGACTTTTAAGAAGGAATCCACTATGGTGAATGCTATGCATCAAACATGTTTATCCCATCCGATTATTAAGCTCCTTGGGGAGCGGATCCTGATTTTAGACGGGGCCATGGGCACCATGGTTCAGGAATATAATCTGGACGAAAAGGCGGCCCGGGGCAAAGTTTTTGCGGATCACCCGGTGGATTTAAGGCGGAATAACGACGTCCTGTCTTTGACCCAACCGCAGATTATTGAGGAGATTCACCGGGCGTACCTTGCGGCGGGCGCGGATATTATTGAGACAAACACTTTCGGCTCCAATGCGATCAGTCTGGCTGATTACAAGCTGGAAGAGAAGGCGTATGAATTGAATGTTGCGGCCGCCAGGATCGCCCGCAGGGTCGCGGATGACGCAACCCGTGAAGGTCCCACACAGCCCCGTTTCGTGGCCGGTTCTATCGGCCCGACGAACCGTACGGCGTCCATGTCCACGGATGTCAATGACCCCGGCTCCCGGGCGGTCACCTTTGACCAGCTGGCGGCAGCGTACGCCGAACAGGTCCGCGGGCTCATGGAGGGAGGGGTGGATTTTCTTTTGATAGAGACGATATTTGACACGCTTAATAGCAAGGCGGCCCTTTATGCGATCGAGGGCGTTTTTGAAAGGGCGGGGCGCCGGCTTCCGGTTATGATTTCCGGGACGATTGCCGATGCCAGCGGCCGGATGTTCTCCGGGCAGACCCTGGAGGCGTTCTGGATTTCCGTGACGCATGCCAAGCCTTTGTCCGTGGGGCTCAATTGTTCCCTGGGCGCGGATAAATTGCGGCCCTATATCGCGGAATTGTCCCGGTTGGCGCCGTGTTACATCAGTTGTTATCCTAACGCGGGGTTGCCGGACGGGTTTGGCGGGTTTGACCAGGGGCCTTTGGAGATGGCCAAGCTGGTCGCTGATTTTGCGAAAGAAGGGTATGTGAACATCGTGGGCGGCTGCTGTGGAACCACCCCGGAATATATCCGGGCGATTCGCCAGGCCGTGTCTCCGTTTAAGCCGCGTGTCCTTCCTCATCTCCCGGTTCAAACCTGTTTCAGTGGATTGGAGGCGCTGGTCGTCCGCCCAGAGGCTAATTTTATCAATATCGGCGAGAGGACGAATGTCGCCGGTTCCCAGAAATTCGCGAATCTGATCAAAAGGGAGCAATATGAAGACGCGTTATCTGTGGCCCGCCAGCAGGTGGAGGCCGGAGCCCAGGTGATCGACGTGAATATGGATGAGGCCATGCTGGATTCGCAAAAAGCGATGGTGAGATTCCTTAATCTTGTCGCCAGTGAGCCGGACATCGCCCGGGTTCCTGTCATGATTGATTCGTCCCGTTGGCCGGTTATTGAAGCCGGGCTGAAATGTCTTCAGGGCAAATCGATCGTCAATTCCATATCCCTGAAAGAAGGCGAAGAGGTTTTTAAGAGACAGGCGGCGGTGTTGAAGAAATTCGGCGCGGCCGTGGTTGTGATGGCATTTGATGAGCGCGGGCAGGCGGACACGAAGGCCCGGAAAGTGGAGGTCTGCACGAGGGCGTACCGTATTTTAACGCAGGAGGTTGGGTTCCCCCCGCAGGATATTATTTTTGACCCCAATGTTTTTGCCGTTGCGACCGGCATGGAAGAGCATAATAATTACGCCTTGGATTTTATAGAGGCGACCCGTATCATTAAGAAGACTTTGCCGCATTGCCGGGTTTCCGGGGGCGTGAGCAATATTTCGTTTTCTTTCCGGGGGAATAACATTGTCCGGGAAGCGATGCACGCGGCGTTCTTGTATCACGCGATTCAGGCGGGGATGGACATGGGGATTGTGAATGCGGGCATGATTGCCGTTTATGACGCAATCCCTGGGGATTTGTTGGGGTATGTCGAGGATGTGCTTTTTAACAGAAGGCCGGACGCGACAGAGCGTCTCGTCACGTTTGCCGAACAGGTCAGAAGCCAGGGGGGGCGGGTTGTGACGGCCGACCGGGAATGGCGGAGCCTCCCGGTTGAAGAGCGGCTTGCTCACGCTATGGTGAAAGGGCTTGTGGAGCACATTGAGGAAGACACTGAGGAAGCGCGCCAGAGCGCCCTGCGGCCTTTGGATATTATTGAAGGCCCGCTTATGAAAGGGATGAGTGCCGTGGGGGAATTGTTCGGTTCCGGGAAAATGTTTTTGCCACAGGTCGTTAAAAGCGCCCGGGTGATGAAAAAATCCGTGGCGTATTTAACGCCGTTTATCGAAAAAGAAAAAAGAGGGCAAGCCGCGCACCGGCAGGGGAAAATTTTGCTGGCCACCGTGAAAGGCGATGTGCACGATATCGGGAAAAATATCGTCAGTGTGGTTTTGGCGTGCAATCATTTTGAAGTCTTGGACCTGGGCGTGATGGTCTCTGCTGAAAAGATCGTCGCGGCCGCGATACAGGAAAACGTGGACATGGTGGGGTTAAGCGGATTGATCACGCCGTCGTTGGAGGAAATGGTTCATGTCGCCCGGGAAATGGGGAAGGCCGGGTTAACGGTCCCGATTTTGATCGGCGGAGCGACGACCTCGCCGCAGCACACGGCCGTCAAGATCGCGCCCTGTTACAGCGGGCCGGTAATCCATATCAAAGACGCGTCCCGGTGCGTGCAGCTGAGCCGGCAACTTTTGAACGCGGATCAAAGAGCCGCCGTGACGGAGCAGATCAAGGCGGAACAGCGGGTGATCCGGGAAGAGTTCGACAGGCGCCGGAGTGAAACGAAGTTTTTAACTTTGGAAGAAGCCCGAGGGAGAGGACTCAAAACTGATTGGTCGCAGTTGCCCCTCACGCCGCCGGCGTTTTTAGGCACCCGCGTTTTTGATCATTTTGACCTCTCGGAGATCCGGGAAAAAATTGACTGGTCGCCTTTCTTTATGGCCTGGGAATTGAAAGGGCATTTCCCTAAGATCCTGGATGACCCCCAACAGGGGGCGGAGGCCCGCAGGCTTTACGCGGATGCACAGCGGCTGCTGGATGAAATCGTGTGTCAGAAGTCTTTGATGGCCAGGGCGGTGGTGGGGTTCTTCCCGGCAAACAGCGCCGGGGATGACATAGAGGTTTATAAAGATGAGAGGCGTGAGGAGGTCTTAACGGTCTTTCACGCTTTGCGGCAGCAGGTTGTGAAATATGATAACCGCCCGTATTACGCCCTTTCGGACTTTATCGCTCCCCGGGCGACGGGGCGAAAAGATTATTTGGGCGGGTTCGCGGTGAGCGCGGGGTTTGGCACGGCCGATCTCGCGGAAAAGTATGAGAAGGATCACGATTCCTATCACGGGATTTTGGTTAAAGCGTTGTCCGATCGCCTGGCGGAAGCCTTTGCCGAGCGTATGCATGAGCTGGTCCGGAAAAAATACTGGGGGTATGATGCCAGGGAGACCCTGACAAACGATGAATTGTTTCAGTGCCGTTATCGAGGCATTCGTCCCGCCCCCGGGTACCCTGCTTGCCCGGATCACACGGAGAAAGCATTGTTGTTCGGCCTGTTAAATGCGGAGCAGGCCACCGGGATCCGGTTAACAGAAAATTTTGCCATGGTCCCCGCCTCCTCTGTCTGCGGGTTCTATTTTTCCCACCCGGAATCAAAATATTTCTGGCTTGGGAAAATAGCCCTTGACCAGGTCGAAGACCTTGCCAGAAGAAAAGGCATGCCGGTGCGTGAGCTGGAAAAGTGGTTGAGCCCTGTCCTTGGTTACGACGCGGCCCCATGACGCCGCAACCCCATTTGAAATGATCCGGCCAGAAATATCCTGGTCCGGGCCATTCACAGGCATATTTGACTATAAGCCATTTCAAAATTTCCATCAGATGGGTGCGACGGGGGAAGGCCGTTCGGCGGGACCCGTCACTCCAAGCGGTCTTGAAATGGTTTCTAAGACATTTAGTCGTTTTCCCCCGTATCTTATCGATTTTTATGGGGACAGGCTAACATTTCAATCAATTCCCTTGTTTTCACTTATAGAAATAGGTAAAATTATTTCATTATGAACGCGGAAACGAAAAGGGGAAGAATCCTGATTATCGATGATGACCAGGGCGTTTTAAAGCTTGTGGAAACGCTTTTGGGCGCGCAGGGATATAACGTTTCCTCCACGAATGACGCGGCCCGGGGGTTGGAGATGGCAATCAGAACCACGCCGGACCTCGTTGTTTTAGACGTGATGATGCCGATCATCAACGGTTTCAATATATGCCGCCTCCTGAAATCCCAGGAAATTGCCATGAGAATTCCGGTTATCCTTTTAACCTCGCGGACGTCCGAGGAAGATTTTGTCATCGGGCAGGAAGTCGGGGCGAACGCTTATTTACCCAAACCTATTGATACAAAGTTGTTTCTTGAGAAAGTCCGCGAGCTTTTGTCCGTGGCGGGATAGTGGGGATCCCTCGCCCTTGAGAAATTGTACTTTGATCCGAAGTAGAAATAATGACATGATAAAGCTTTTTGAAAAGATGGGGAGCCCGGTTGTTTACGGCATCAGGGTGTTCCTCGATTTTATGCACCTGAGCCTGCAAGCTTTTTTCTGGATCATCTTCGGCCCATTCAGGGATAAACCGCTCAAACATAAGACGGTATTTGAGCAGATGGTCTTTATGGGCATCCAGTCGGTCCTGATTGTGTTTTTTGTTATGTTTTTTACCGGGGTTGTCTTGGCGATGCAATCGGCCTATCAGCTGTCCAAGCTGGGCGGTACGATTTATGTCGCGAGCCTGACCGCGGTTTCGATCTGCCGGGAGCTGGGGCCGGTGTTGACCGCTTTAGTCGTGGCCGGCCGTATCGGCGCGGCGATCACCGCTGAAATCGGTTCCATGCAGGTCAATGAGCAGATCGAAGCCTTAGAGACAATGGCCATCAATCCGGTCCGTTTTTTAGTCGCCCCCAAATTGCTTTCCCTGTTTGTGATGCTGCCCTGTTTAACGATTTTGGGGGATGTGTCCGGGATTCTGGGAGGGTATGTGATCGGGGTTTATAACTTGGGTATTAATAAGCATCTGTATATTCAAACCACGTTTAAATATCTTATGCTTAAAGATGTTTACACCGGCTTATCGAAATCGTTTGTGTTTGCGATAATCATCGTCCTCGTGGGCGCGTATCAGGGCTTAAAAACCCGGGGTGGAGCGGTGGGGGTCGGGAAGCATACCACGATCAGCGTTGTGACGAGTTTTATCCTGATCATTGTGGCGGATTGCATCGTCACGGGTATTTATTATTTTCAAAACATGTGATCCTGGCCCCGCCGGTTGCGGGTCATAAAATATTTTTAAAGGAGCGCGGGGAGTCATGGCGGAGCGGCCGGTGGCTATATCGGTAAGAAATTTGGTCAAGACCTTTGACGGCAGGACGGTGTTGGACGGGGTTACCCTTGATATTTATCAGGGGGAAACGTTTGTCATTATGGGGGGCTCCGGGTGCGGGAAGAGCACGCTTTTGAGGCATATGACCGGGGCCATTAAGCCGGACGCGGGCCAGGTTTATTTTCAGGGGAAAGATTTAACCTTGATGACGGAAGAAGAAAAGGAACGGATCAAGCGGCGCTTTGGCATGAGCTTCCAGTCCGCGGCCCTGATTGATTACATGACGGTGGAAGAAAACGTCAGCCTGCCTTTGCGCGAGCACACGAAACTGGATCCCCAGATTATCAGCATTATCGTTAAAATGAAATTGAATCTGGTCGGGCTGCAGGGGTACGAACATTTGATGCCGAGCATGCTTTCCGGAGGGATGAAGAAGCGCGTCGGCTTGGCCAGGGCGATCGCGATGGACCCGGAAGTGGTTTTTTATGATGAGCCAACCGCGGGGCTGGACCCGATTGTATCGGCCGTGGTCGATAAACTGATCTTGGATTTAAACAAAAAATTGTTGCTCACGTCAGTGGTCGTCACGCATAACATGGAAAGTGTTTTCCGCATCGCGAATCGCGTGGCGATGCTCCATCAGGGACGGGTGCTGGAGGTCGGGACACCGAAGGAGATCAAAAATTCCGGGAACGCGATTGTCCAGCAGTTTCTTAAAGGTGAAATCGAAGGGCCCATCAATATCATGGAGAACGGCCATCAAGGGGCGCGGGTCGGCAAACCGTAGAGGGGGACTATATGAGGATCAACAATGAGACTAAAGTCGGCATCCTGATCGCTGTTGTGTTGTCGATGCTGGCCGTGTTAACCGTGAGGGCGGGAGATTTCCATTTTAAAGAGAGGGGTTATGACATTAAAGTCCATTTTGTCAATGTCGATGGCATAGAGTTGAACTCGCCCGTAACGCTCAACGGGCTTGAGATCGGCCGCGTCAAGGATATCCATATCGTTTACGGCCGGGTCCCGAAAGTGGAGTTGACTCTCTGGATCAAACAGGACATTAAAATTTTCAAGGGGGTCGAAGCGCATGTGAAAAATTTGGGATTTATGGGGGAAAAATATATCGGGCTTGTTATGACCAGTGAGGCCGGCGGCGGGCATCTCGCGCCCGGAGAGGTGATCACCGGGACCGAACAGGCCAGTTTTGAAAAAATACTTAAGCAGGGTGAAAATATCGCCGCCAATATCGAGGGGATATCCGCCAACCTCAATGAGCGGCTGAAAGTGAACGCGCAGGCGGTCGATGATGTCCTTGCGGATATGCGCGCCTCGATGAAGAATGTGCATACCATCTCGGATAATATCAATGAACGCTTCGCGGCGAATCAGCATCTTGTGGACGAGATGATGGGGCATGCTAACAGCACGACGAAGAATTTGGAAGAGTTAAGTTACGATCTCAAGGAAAACCCCTGGAAACTGCTTTATAAACCGAAGAAATAAGGCTTGAAGGCGCCAGGAGGGAAGGATGGAATATGTTTGCCCTGTCTGCGGGAAACCCGTCAGCGAGGACCTTCACCAATATGTTGACCATACGGAGAAGCACATCGTTGATATTATTAAAAAGAAACACCCTGAATGGATTGAACAGGACGGGTTGTGCCATAAGTGCTTGAAGTATTATAAAAAAGAGATGAAAGGTTAACGTCGAACCCATTCATCCTTAGGAGGGAATGATCCATGAAAAAGTTTTTTATGTTTATTGTCGTGATTTTAATTGTCCTGGTTGTGGGCGTGATCGTGGCCAAGAATATGGTCGTCAAAACGGGGATTGAGCAGGGGGTTAAGCTCGTGACCGGCCTGCCGATGAAGATTGCGAGCATGGATATCAGTTTCACGAAATCTTATGTCCATATCCAGGGGATGCAGCTTTATAACCCGGAAGGCTTCCCGGAAAAGCTTATGGTGGACATCCCGGAGGTCTATGTCAGACTGGATGTCCAGGCCTTGATGAAAAAGAATATCCATATCAAAGAAGTGCGTTTTTACCTGAAAGAGGTTGTTTTGGTGAAAAACACCGATGGTAAAATGAATCTCGATAAGCTGAAAGCTTTGCAGCAGAAAACGAGCGAGAAGCCGGCCCCGGGAACGGCCCCGGCCCAGAAGAAGGAAGAAATGCCGGAGATCCAGATTGATGTTTTGCAGCTGAAAGTGGATAAGGTGGTGTATAAAGATTATTCCAAAGGCGGCGACCCGGTCATAACGGAAAAGATGATCGGCCTGGATGAACGGATTGAAAACATCACCGATCCTAACAGTCTGGTGCAGATTATTGTTTTGAAAGCTTTGATGAAAACTCCCTTTGCTGATTTGCCGGAGTTGAAAATCGACGGGTTAAAATCCATGGTTTCCGGAACGGTTGATGTTGCCGGTGGCGTGACCAAGGGGGTTGTCGATACAACGGGAAAGATTATTAAAGGCACGACGGACACGATTACGAATGTCATTAAATTGCCGTTTAAATCGGAATAGGACTGGCTCTGATAGCCTGGTTTCTTGAGCCGCGCGGGGAGGGCGATGCAACTTCAAGGGAATGTGTTTGATTATTTTTTGGTGTTCGGGGCCGGGGTGGCCGTCAGTTTTACGCCGTGTGTTTACCCGGCGGTCCCGGTGGTGGCGAGTATCATTGCCGGCGTGAACACACGGGGCACCAAACTCATGGGCTTCGTGATTTCACTGGTGTATGTCCTTGGGGTGGCTATGACCTATTGCGGGCTGGGGGTGGCGGCCGCTTTAACCGGGAAAGTTTTCGGCCAGTTCCAGAATTCCCCGGTTGTGTTTTTGACCGTCGGGAATGTTTTGCTGGTTTTCGCGATGGTCATGCTGGATGTTATTCCTCTGCCGGGCCTGGCGCTTCACCGGCCCGCGGGCCTCAAACTCAGGAATCTTTGGTCAGTCTTTCTGCTGGGAGGGGTTGGTGGCCTGGTTGTCGGCCCCTGCACGGCCCCGGTCTTGGGCACGGTGCTGCTTTACGTGGCTTCCAAACAAAACCTTCTCCATGCGATCAGCCTGCTTTTTGTCTTTTCGTATGGCGTGGGCGCTTCGCTTATTCTTGTCGGGACGTTCAGCGGGTTATTGAGCCAGCTGCCGAAATCCGGGCCGTGGCTTAACCGGATAAAACAAGCGTGCGCGTTGGCGCTTATTATTTTGGCGGAATATTATTTTGTTAAAGCCGGACGTTTAATGTTTTGAACTCTTGACCGGATTTGATGGGGTGGAATGAAATCTCGAATCCAATTGTCCTTATTATGTTTGATCCTTCCTGTTTTTTGCCTGACTCTCTCCGGGGGTTGGTTTCTCACGAAAAAAGCTTATATTTCCGTGAAGATATTCGCACGGCGTGGTTTTGATTATGATCGGTTGCGCCGGGAGCAAGCCTTTGCCGGCGCGGCGCTGAAGGCGCGGGAGATCCTGCCTCCCGGCGCGGACGTGAGCATCCCTTTTAAAAGCAGAGGGTTCTCTTACGTTATTTGGCGGTATTTCCTTTTTCCCCACCGTATCGTGGAGAATTCTGATTTCCATTTAGACGGGAGGAACCGGAATCCGGGTGGGGCGGAGGCGTGGATCCAAGTCCCGCTCACGGACATGGTTTCTCTGTATGTCCGTCCTCATGTGACCGGGGCGCTGGTCCCCGTTTCTTCCGCCTCCCCCCCCTTGCCGATTGTCCTGATCGGAGCGCTCTTCTGCCTGGGGTATAACATTTTGATAGGCGTTTTTATGCTGCGGGCGATGGGTGTCGCATGGCAAGAATGGGGGCGCCTCTGGTATTACGCCACGGCGTATCTCCTGGGATTGCTGTTTTCCACCGCCGTTCTTTGGATCTTCATGATGCTCGGGGCCAATCTTTCCCGCGGTGTTGTTTTGGGGACATGGGCGGCGCTCGGGTTTTTGTTGATCGGGCTATCCCGCCGGCCGGGTTTTCCCGTGCCAGGAGGGCCGGGGGCCCCCATCGGTCAAAACCGGAGAGAGGGATGCGCCGCGCCGGTTTTAGGCGGCCTGGTTGTCGCGGCCGCGGCGGGAGTTTTTTTTATCACCGTTTCGACCGGCGTTTTTGACTGGGACGGGATGTCGCATTGGATATTAAAATCGAAAACGATGTATTATTATCAGCAGTGGAATTTTCAAGACACGCATTTGAATTCTTATCCGCTGTTATGGCCCCTTCATATCGCCTCCCAGTTCGCCTTGCTGGGCGGGATGCCTGATGAATTGGCGAAATGGACATCAGCCTTTTGTTTCCTCTCGTTTGTGATTCAGGTTTCAAAATCTTTACAAATTCTGGGGTTAAAACCGGCGTCGCGTTATTTCGTCCTTTTGTTTTACATCGTTTCCGCTTTTCATGATTTTACAAAGCCCTGGTGGTACGTACATTTTACTTTTGCCAATGCGGAAAACCTTTTTCTCGCGTTTTGGGGAGGCGTTTTAACCGTTATGCTGGCGTGGATGAATGATAAAACGCGGAAGAGTTACTTGTGGCTGGCGTTGATCTTGATGACAGGGTTGAATTTGAGCAAACTGGAAGGGATGGCCGCCACGGGCGTTCTCGGCGTGACGATGGTGGTGCTTTTTAGGAGGACCTTGATGTCAGAACGGGCTGGGGCCTGGTTATGGGCTGTTTTTTTGTCCATCGGATTGCCTTTAGGCTGGATGCGATGGGTCTCTGGTCAGGAGGGGGCGACGTTAACGCATTTGAAGGAAGGGGTTTCAGCCCTGAAGGCCCTGCAGCTTTTTTTGATTAACATTAAGAATTTTTGTTCAAACAATATGTCGGTCTATGCGCTGATTTTGGGTTTGTACATCTTTGTGTTTCGTAAAAGATCCCGGTGGCTTGAACCCGAAGTTTTTTTGGGGCTGGTATCGGCCGGGATGGTAATATTTGTTTGGGTGGCCCATCTGGGCACGCCTCTTGAAAGCTTATCGGATATCTCCCCGGAGGTTTTTCCCCGCCTTTTTCTGCACGCGACTCCGCCATTGCTGTTGTTGTTTGCCAGCCGTATCGCACAGCAGGGGTGTTTGTGCCGGGATCAGGACCAAGAGCCCTTTCAGGAAGGATGATTGCGGGCCCGATGTTTTTTCTGTATAATGGGCTCAATATAAAAAGGATTTTATGAACTTTTACGCGGACCTGCATATTCATTCTTATTATTCCCGGGCCACCAGCAAAGACCTGAACCTGGAGCATTTATACGTTTGGGCGCAGATGAAGGGCGTTCACGTGGTCAGCACCGGAGATTTCGTGCACCCGGGGTGGGCCAAAGAGTTGCGGGAAAAACTTGTCCCGGCGCAAGAGGGCTTGTACGCACTGCGTCCGGACCTCGCCCGGCCGATGTTATCCCGTGTGCCGGCGGCGTGCCAGGGCGAAGTCCGGTTTATCCTTTCGACGGAGATATCGAATATTTATAAACGCATGGATAAGGTCCGCAAGGTCCATAATGTGGTCTTTGCCCCCCATTTAAGTGCCGGAGAAAAAATTCAGAAACAGTTGGACGCTATCGGCAACATCCGTTCGGACGGACGGCCTATCCTGGGCCTGGATTCCCGGGACCTTCTTGAGATTGTCCTGGAGGCCGATCCGACCAGCTTTTTGGTTCCGGCGCACATATGGACGCCATGGTTCTCGGCTTTAGGCTCCAAAAGCGGTTTTGACCGGATGGAAGATTGTTTCGGTGACCTTTCCAAACATATTTTTGCCGTCGAAACCGGGCTTTCTTCCGACCCGCCGATGAACTGGCGCTTGAGCCAGTTGGACCCGTATGTCCTAGTGTCTTCTTCGGACGCGCATTCTCCGGCCAAGCTGGGCCGGGAATGCACGGTTTTTCAATCCGATTTTTCTTACCCCGGAATTTATAAAGCCCTGAAAGACTCTTTTCATGAAAATTTAGTTGGCACAGTCGAATTCTTCCCGGAAGAGGGGAAATATCATTTCGACGGGCACCGGCAGTGCCACGCGCGGTTGCATCCCAGGGAAACAGGACAGTATCAGGGGTTGTGTCCGGTGTGCGGGAAACCGGTGACCGTGGGGGTCATGGCCCGCGTGGAAGAGCTGGCCGATCATCCGGAAGGCCGGCGGTCCCCCAACGCCCGCGATTTTGTCAGGTTGATCCCTCTGCCGGAAATAGTCGCGGAAGCCCGCTCCCTGGGCGTGAACTCCAAGGCCGTGCAGGCCGCTTATCTGGATATGCTCTCAAAACTCGGAAATGAAATGGCGATTTTGCGGGATATCCCGGTCGCGGATATTCAGAAAGTCAGCGGGACGCTTATCGCGGAGGGCGTCCGCCGGGTCAGGGAGGGGCGGGTGCGGATCGCGGCCGGTTATGATGGGGAATATGGAACGGTGCATATTTTCTCCGATGATGAACGAGACACGATTGACCAGCAGATGACCCTCTTTAGGTGACCTGTATGGCGGACCTTGACCGACCCCATGACGTGAATCCCGCCCAATGGGCTGCGATAACCGAGCCCGGGGCGCGCCTCTTAATTGTGGCCGGGCCGGGGACCGGCAAGACGCACACCCTCACCTACAGGTTAATGTTCCGGTTACGGCAAACCAGCCCTAAGAAGAAATTTTGCGCGATCACATTCACCCAAAAAGCCGCTGAAGAAATAAAGATGCGCATCGCGCGTTCACCTGGGGCCGAGTCGCTCATGCCCAGGCTAGTGACGGGCACTTTTCACTCTGTCTGCCTGAATATCCTCAAGGACGCCGGGCCTTTGAGCGGGCTCCCGGAGGGATTTCGCTGCGTGGATCCGGATCAGGCCTTAGGCGTCAGCCGTTCGCTCTGGCCCGGGGAATCCGATAGGAAGCTCCGGGAGAGGATGGATGCGATGTCCCGTTGGAAGGCCATAGTTTTTTCCGGGCCGGTCCCCGATGACGTGGCGTTTTACAACGCTCAGCTTCGGCAGAGAGGTTTGCTGGATTTCGATGACCTGTTATGCGAAACGCTTTATTTTTTGAAGGAACATCCGGCTGTCCTTTCGGATCTGCGGGCGGATATCCCTGAAATCTTTGTGGATGAATATCAGGACGTGAATCCCGTCCAGCACGCTTTTTTAATGCTTTGGGTGGGGGAGAAGGGCGGCATTACCGCGATCGGGGACCCGAACCAGGCGATCTACGGGTTCCGGGGGTCGGATCAACGTTTTTTTAAGAGCTTCTCGGATGATTTCCCTGGCGCCCGACGGGTAACGCTTTGTGATAATTACCGCTCCGGCCAGACGATCTTGGCGGCTTCGGGGCAAGTGATGGCCCGCGATGCGGACGCGGTCGTCCCGGATTTAACCGCGCAGTTATACAGAGCAGGGAAGTTAACGGTTTTTGAGGCGGCGACGGATAAGGCGGAAGCGGAATATGTCGTCCACCAGATCGAGAAACTTGTCGGAGGGACGAGCATGTTTTCGCAGGATTCCGGCCGGGTGGGCGCGGAAACCGGCGCTGAACGGAGTTTCGGTGATATCGCGGTTCTTTACCGGCTGAAGGCGCAAGCAAGACTTTTGAAGCAGGCTTTGGACCGGATGGGGATCCCTTATTATGCCGCGGGAGAACGGAAAGACGGTGAAGACGGGCCGGAATCGGTGTGCCCTTCCCGGTACGAAGAATTTAGCGCCGCGGCGGAACGCGTGTCTTTGATGACGCTTCACGCGTCCAAAGGGCTGGAATTCCCTGTTGTGTTTATCGTGGGCTGTGAAGAAAACTTGCTGCCGCTTAACCTGGCGGGGCTTCAGGCCGAAGTCCGGGAAGAGCGCCGGTTGTTTTACGTCGGCATGACCCGGGCCCGCGAGCGACTATATCTTTTACGGGCTAAAAAACGTTTGTTGTTCGGACAGACATGCCATTCCCAGGTGTCTCCTTTCTTAAAGGACTTTGAGGACGGCCTCGCCGAATATGAACAGGCCGTTATGAAGAACAAGAAACGCGCGCCCGGGGATGAACAAATGAGCTTGTTTTAGAGATCCGTGAACCATGGAGCCGATGAATTTGTCAACAGCACTGCCAGATTTTCCCCGCCGGGGATTCGTCCACCTTCATCGGGACGCTTTTTATTTCGGGATTCCTGTATGCGTCTCTGCAGCCCTATTTTGGTGGGGCGCGCCAATTTCTCGGGGAGGCCGAACATGAAATATACTTTCCGAAATCGGTGCCGATGAGCGATGTCCAAAAGATCATTCAAAGCTGCTCTGAAAACGAAATTTTTAAACAGGACCATCCCTGGATCTTACTGTTAAAGGAAGAGGGGGGTAAATATGTTTTAAACATCCTTTGTGATGAGGGTGATTGGGATGATGAAGAATTTCAGCGGAACCTGCATCAGCTGAATAACACACTCGCTCACGTATTTTTTAAAAAATCGGTTCAACTGATGCTTTATGATGATTGGGCTGAACAGAAGAAACCGGTCCCGGCCCCGGCAGGGCTGATAATGGGTCCGCAGGAGACAGGGCCGTAATTTTTTCTCGGCCCCCGGGAGGGGAGGAGCCGCCGTGGGGCTGGGGAGGGGAGAAGAAAATGTTTTTTTCCGGGTTAAAGAAAAATAAAGAAACAATTTTGTATTTTATCGTTTCTGTCCTTCTGCTGGAGACGGTCCGCGTCCGATACAACCGCCTTACCCGGGAAGACCGGGAGGCGCCGGCGGATGTCCGGAAAAAAGGGCCCAGGGCCAGGATCCTTATTGTGAAAGCGGCTCTGGCGTACGCGGTGTTCTTGTTCTGGATTTTGTTTGATTATTTCACGACCCTTTCCGGTAAAATCACCGCGGTGTATCCGCAGGCGCAATATTTAAAGACGAACATGGCGCTGTTCCTGAATGGTTTTTTGTCGTACATGTTGACGGTATTTCTTTTGAGATTCCTGTTGGAATTGTATATCACCCGGATGAACGAAGCGCTCGGGTTTTGGAAAAAATTGGGCCGTTCGGCCCTGGATGGGACCAAGGCTTTTGTGAACATGCCGTTGCGGGCCGGGACCGCGGTGAAAGATAAGCTGGTGGACGGCGTACGCAGCGGATCGGGAAGGGTGAAGGATACGGCCGTGATCGGGGCTTATGCCGTCGGCCGTGTCCCGGGGAATATTAAAGAAGCGGCCCGTGACGCAGAGAACTGGAAATATGATGAACTGACCGCCAGGATTTCACAGTTGGGGATCCCGGCCCTTGTGCTTGTTGTGGCGGTGCAGATAAGCGGCGTGGCCGGAGCCGCGGCTGTTGTCGAAGGGCTGGCCTGGCTCGGCGGCCCATTGGGGTTGATCGGAGGGCTGGGGGTCCTGGGCCTTTTAGTCGTGATTTCGAAAGGCATCGGCCGTTACGGTTTTAAGGCGGTTTTTGAGGGTGTCCTGAAGAATCTTTACAAAAAAGGGCGTACGCAAGAAGAGATCCTCAAGAAGGTCGATGGTTATAAGATAACGCGAAGGATGAAAAATTCCCTACGGAAATATATTGAAGAGCTCAGCGCCCGGGATGGGGGGCGTCCGGCGGGGATGGCCCGCTGATATTTATCCGCGGACCGCGGTCAGGATGGCGTCCACCGGATGGAGTTTGTTTAGGGCGTAGAAGTGCAGGCCTGGCGCGCCATGATCCAGCAGATCCCGGCATTGCCGGACCGCGAAGTCAATCCCTTTTTCAAGAGAGCGTTCCGGATCATCCTTGACGGGGCGGAAAATGTCATGGATCTCTTGCGGGACCGTTGTGCCGCAGTTTTGGCAGAAACGGATTAAGTTGTCGTAATTCGTGATGGGGAGTATCCCCGGGATGACCCTCGCGTTGACCCCCAGCCTTCTTAATCTTTCAACGTAATCAAAATAATCTTGATTGTTGAAAAATAATTGTGAGGTCACAAAATCGGCGCCGCTGTCTATTTTGATTTTCAGGTAACGGGCGTCCTGCTCCCGGTCCGGGCAGAGGATATGCCCTTCGGGGAAGCCCGCGACGCCTATTGCGAAAAAGTCGCCATAATGGTGCCGGATAAATGCACACAGTTCGCAGGAATATTGAAAATTGTCCGGCCCTGGCTGCCAGTCCGGATTGTCGCGGGGCGGGTCGCCCCGCAAGGCGAGTACGTTACAGATGCCCCTCTCTTGCATGTTGTGGAGGATCGCCTTGATTTCGTCCCGGGTGTGGCAGACGCAGGTTAAATGTGCAACCCCCGGCAGGTGATATGTGTCCTGGATATGCTGGACGATATCGAAAGTCCGTTCCCGGCTGCCGCCGCCGGCCCCGTACGTGCAGGAAATATAGTCCGGGTTAAGGGTGGCGAGTTCGGCGATGGTGGCCAGGAGGTTTTGGTAGCCTTTTTCGGTTTTGGCCGGAAAGAGTTCGAAAGAAAACGTGCGTTCTTTGTCCGCGAAAATATCGGTTAGCTTTTTCATAAAATACGGCCTGTATTTCCTTTTAGGTTTTTTATATTGATGAGACGGGATATCCCGGTTCGGTCACGGAAACTATTTTAACATGGCCGGGGAAATCTGCCCAAAGTCTTTTGCAGGTTTTTTAGAGAATGATAAAATACAATTTCTGCGCCCGGCTGTTTTGTAATACAATAAAAACATTCTGACGGTGTTGAGCGCAAGCGCCAACGGGGCGACGCGCGCCAAAAGTATGCGGGTACGCCCGGATACCCAAAAATACAATGAGATTCCTGGATTCTTTAAAACTCCCTGAAGCGGCCTTGATCAATGATTTGGATGATCCCCAATCCACGCTGATTCATCGGCAAATCATCCGGAAGAAACCGTTTTTAAAGAAGCTGTATATGGATTTTTACCGGATGCTGGCCGGTGGCTTGCGGGGCGTCCCTCCGGGCGCGGTTGTGGAGCTGGGCAGCGGAGGGGGGCTGATCGAGGACGTCCTGCCTCGGGTCATCACCTCTGACATCCTTTTCCTGCCACATCTGCAGATATGTTTCCGGGTGGATCAGGCCCCGTTTAAAAACGGGTCGGTCAGCGCTTTTGTGATGTTGAATGTTTTTCACCATGTTAAAGACACCCAGGCTTTTTTTGAGGAGATGACGCGGTGTTTGCGTCCGGGAGGGAAAATCGTCATGATCGAACCGGCCAACTCGTTTTGGGGACGCTGGGTCTATCAGAATTTCCACCATGAGACGTTTGACCCTTCCGCCGGATGGGGGGTGGAGGGGGAGGGGGCTTTATCCTGCGGCAACGGCGCTTTGCCGTGGATTGTGTTCCAACGCGACTATGGCGTTTTTAGCCGGAGGTATCCCCGGCTGGTTTTGAAGCGCTTCCGGCCCTTCGGGCCTTTGGGCTATTTGTTGAGCGGAGGGGTGTCCTTCCGGCAGTTGCTGCCTACCTGGGGGTATCCTATGATCAAGGCGTTGGAATGGCTGTTGTCCCCGTTGAGCCCCTGGTTGAGCATGTTTTATTATATCGAACTCGAAAAAGAGGGAGAAAATTTTAAAAGCGTTCAGGGAGAATGAGGCATGGATGTTGTCTTGGTCACGGGATCGGCGGGGTTGATCGGCTCGGAAGCGGTGGAATTTTTTGCTTCCCGGGGATTTAAGCCAATCGGCATCGATAATGATATGAGGCAGACTTTCTTCGGGGCAGAGGCATCGACGCGATGGAACGCCGCTCGCTTGAAAGAAATAATCCCGGGTTACGACCACCGGTCTGCCGATGTCCGGGACAGGGATGCTTTAGAAAGGGTTTTCGCGGAATACGGGAAGGGCATTAAACTTGTGATTCATACGGCGGCCCAGCCTTCGCACGACTGGGCGGCCCGGGAGCCTTTGACGGATTTTGCCATCAACGCCAACGGGACATTAAACTTGCTGGAAATGACCCGGCGGTATTGCCCGGAAGCGGTTTTTATTTTTACCAGCACCAACAAAGTTTACGGGGACGCGCCTAACCGCCTTCCTTTAGAAGAGCGGGAAACCCGCTGGGACCTCGACGAACAGCACCCTTTTTATGACGGGATCGATGAAACCATGAGCGTCGACCAGAGTCAACATTCGTTGTTCGGCGCGTCTAAACTGGCGGCCGATATCCTGGTTCAGGAATACGGCCGTTATTTCGGGCTTAAGACCGGGTGTTTCCGGGGGGGGTGCCTCACCGGGCCCCGGCATTCCGGTACGGTCCTGCACGGATTTTTATCCTACCTGATGAAATGCTGCATGACCGGCACCCCGTACACTGTTTTGGGTTATAAAGGCAAACAGGTGCGAGATAATATCCACAGTTTTGACCTGATCCAGGCGTTTTATCATTTTTATCGCGATCCGAGGCCGGGGGAAGTTTATAATATGGGGGGAGGCCGGGCCAACAGTTGCTCTATCCTGGAAGGGATCCGGCTGTGTGAAGAGATTTCTGGCCGCGCGCTTCGCTGGGACTATAAAGAGGCACCCCGGGCGGGAGACCACGTCTGGTATATCAGCGGGTTGAAGAAATTCTCCGCGCATTACCCGCAATGGGAACAGATGTTTAATATCCGCGAAACCCTTTCTCAAATATGGGAATTGAACCAGGACCGATGGAAACAAGGAGACCCCACGCATGACGACCGCCCTTAATTCGATTGCTGAACATTATGACCATTTGGCTGACCGGCGCGACCGCTTCCTGGAGAAAAACCGTTATTATTATAAATTGCTTTATAAACAATACCGTTACCTGATCCCGGAGGGGAAGAAGGTCCTGGAAGTCGGCTGCTCGACCGGCGGCCTTTTGAACGAACTGAAACCGTCCGTCGGCGTTGGGATTGATGTCAGCGGCCGTTCGGTTGAAATCGCGGCGCGGAAATACCCGCAATTAAGATTCGAATGTTGTGCTTTAAAAGATTTTTCGTGTCCGGATAAATTTGATTTTATCGTGTTGTCGGGTTTGCTGGGGGAATTGGATGATATTCAGCTGTTTCTGGCTGACCTTAGGCCGTTCTGTCATGCGCACACGCGGATTATTGTCGAATATTACAGTTACCTCTGGCAGACCATCCTTCAATTTGGGGAAAAAGCCGGGTTAAAGATAAAGCAGAAAATTCAGAATTGGCTGACATACCACGACCTGTGCAATTTTCTAACCCTGACGGGGTACGAGCCGGTTAAAACCGAGAGGGCTATTTTGTTCCCGCTGCAGGTCTGGGGCTTGAGTTACGTCATCAACCGTTTTATAGCACCGTTGCCGGTTTTTAACGCGCTCACGTTAAACCATATCGTGATCGCCCGGCCGGTTTTTGAATTTGAAAGGGAGTTCTCCGTCACGGTCTTGGTTCCTTGCCGGAATGAGAAGGGGAACATTGAACAGGCGATTTTGCGTACCCCTGCCTTCGGGCTTCATCAGGAATTTATTTTTGTCGAAGGCGGATCCCAAGACGGCACTTATGAAGAGGTGGAGCGGGTTATTCAGCGATATCCAGAGAAGGACATAAAGCTTTTGAAGCAGACGGGAAAGGGGAAGGGCGATGCCGTGCGGCTGGGTTTCAGCCGGGCTTCCGGAGAGGTGCTGATGATCCTGGATGCGGATTTAACCGTTCCTCCGGAAGACCTGCCTAAATTTTATGATGCGATCCGCCATAACCGGGGGGAATTTATTAACGGATGCCGGCTGGTTTATCCCATGGAGAAGCAGGCCATGCGGTTCCTTAATCTTCTTGCCAATAAGTTTTTTGGGGTTTTCTTCAGCTGGCTTTTGGGCCAGCGTTTCAAAGACACCCTGTGCGGGACCAAAGTGCTGTTTAAGCGTGATTATGAGGAACTGGCCGTTAATCGGGGCTATTTCGGCCCGTTTGATCCTTTCGGCGATTTTGATCTTATCTTCGGAGCGGTCAAGCTGAACCTGAAAGTCCTGGAGTTACCGATCCGTTACAAGGAAAGAACGTATGGCACAACCCAGATTCAGCGTTTCCGCCACGGCTTATTGCTTTTTAAAATGTGTTTCTTTGCCATGAAGAAAATAAAATTCCGTTAGCCTTTGTGTCCCAATACTTTAGAATTTTATAATAATATAGCACCGTGAGCGTAATATATCAGGAATACCACTTGACAATAATTAATATTATTAATAATATGTTCAGGTCTTGAACACGTATAGATGAGGATCCCCTGTGATCAAAGATACCCTGAACACAAAAGAAGCCGAGCTCATCAATATCATTGGGGCGGAATGTGCCGCCAGCCAGAGGGACTTCTCCCGTCATTTGAACATATCTCTAGGGGCAACCCATATGCTCCTGCGCCGTCTTGTTGAGCAGGGGTATATTCATATTCGCCAAGTCACGAAAAGAAAAATTGAATACACGCTAACGCCGAAAGGCTTGTCCGAGCGGTTGGAGAAATCCAGGCATTGCACGCTGGAGACGATTCGGTCTATCAAGCGGTATAAGCAGACGATCCGGGACATTGTGCGCGGTTTTTACCGCAGCGGGGAACGGGATTTCTGGGCTTGCGGGGATGAGGAGGTGTCTTGGCTCGTTCAGTCGGTTTTTAAGGAAGAGGAATTTCAGGGCTGCCGGTTTCGGATTCTTTCTGACGAGGAGCGGGAAGACCTGGAGGACGGGGTGCTTTTTATCTGCCGTCCGCAAGCGGAACCTCCGGGATGGCTGGCCGGCAAGAGGGTCAATGTGTTCGAAACCCTGGCCCGGGAGATTCATTTATAGAAACGAGGTGTTAAGTGAAGAAGGTATTTGAAATACGTCCGGAGTATAAAATTTTTGTGGCCGGGCATAACGGCATGGTCGGTTCTGCCGTTGTGCGGCAGCTCAAAGGCAGGGGGTTCTCCAATTTTGTTTTAAGGTCCCGGGTGGAATTGGATTTGATGGATACGGAAGCGGTTAAAGAGTTTTTCTCCCGGGAGAAACCTGATATCGTGATCGACGCCGCAGCGCGGGTGGGAGGGATTAAAGCCAACAATGAACATAAGGCGGAGTTCCTTTATGAAAACCTGGTGATTCAAAATAATATTATTCATCAGGCTTATGTCCACGGTGCCCGGAAATTTTGTTTCTTGGGCAGTTCCTGCATTTTCCCGAGGGAGTGCCCGCAGCCCATGAAGGAGGACTATCTGTTGACCGGCGCTTTGGAGCCGACAAACGAAGGGTATGCTTTGGCCAAGATCGCGGGTTTGAAGATGGTGGAATATTATAACCGGCAATACGGGTTTCCCGGGATCAGCCTGATGCCGTGCAATCTCTACGGGACGAATGATTGCTTTGATTTGGATAAATCGCATGTCCTTTCCGCTTTGGTGAAAAAGACGGTTGACGCGGTGGATGAGGGCCGGGACGCGGTTCCCCTCTGGGGGACCGGGAGCGCCCTCCGGGAATTCCTGCACGTGGATGATGCGGCGGCCGCGATTGTGTATATGATGGAGCACTATGACTCTCCGGAATTTATTAATGTGGGAAGCGGGAAAGAGGTGACGATCCGTTCCCTGGCGGAATTGATCGCGCAGAAAGCGGGTTTCCGGGGCCGGCTGGCGTGGGACACAAGCAAGCCGGACGGCATGGCCCGGAAATGCATGGATATAAACCGGATGACCGCGTTGGGCTTTACGCCGCGCATTTCGCTTGCCGAAGGTGTGGAGCGGACGATCGCGGAGTACCGGGCACTCAAACGGAAATCTTCTATCGGATAACGCGTTATTTTATGAAGGAGTTCTCATGTTGAATCAAAAAGTGGTGCTGGTGACCGGCGGGACAGGGTCGTTCGGGAAGAAATTCACAGAAGTCCTTTTGAATAAATATCAGTTGAAGAAGCTTATTATTTTCAGCCGGGACGAGTTTAAACAGTTCGAGATGTCCCGGGTTTTCCCGGACCGGAAATACCCGGTCCGTTATTTTCTCGGAGACATCCGCGACCGCGACCGGCTTTACCGGGCTTTCGAAGGGGTCGATTACGTGGTTCATGCCGCGGCGCTCAAGCAGGTCCCGGCGTTGGAATATAATCCGACGGAAGCGGTGAAGACCAACGTCATCGGCGCCGACAATATCGTCAACGCGGCGATTGACGCCAGGGTCAAAAAAGTGGTCGCGCTGTCCACCGACAAGGCCGTGAACCCGGTCAACCTTTACGGAGCGACGAAGCTGGTCGCGGAGAAAATTTTCATCGCCGCCAACGCTTTCGCCGGCGGGAGGGTCAAGTTTTCCGCGGTCCGTTACGGGAACGTGATGGGGTCCCGGGGGAGCGTGATCCCGTTGTTCCTGAATTTGAAAAGCAAAAAATGCCGGGAGTTTCCTCTCACCGATGAAAGGATGACCCGCTTCTGGATCACGCTGGATCAGTGCGTCCAGCTTGTTATCAAGGCCCTGGATACTTCCGAAGGGGGGGAGGTCTTTATCCCCCGGGTTCCCTCCATGAAGATCGTTGATCTGGCCCGGGCCATCGAGCCGGACTGCACGTTTAAAATAATCGGCATCCGCCCGGGGGAGAAAGTCCATGAAACCTTGATTTCCGGGGATGAATCCCGTAACACGAAAATCGACGGGGACAATTATGTCATTCTTCCGCAGTTTTTTGACACACAGGAGGTTCACTGCCAGTATGATAAATTGTCGTCTGTCCCGGAGGGGTTCGCTTACACCAGCGACACGAACCAGCAGTGGCTCACGGTTGAACAATTAAAGCGGGTCATTGCCGGCCTTTGATCCTGCAGGAGAACCATGAATATCGCGTTTGTTTTTTCGTCCCAGAATGTGTTTTCTCCTGAAAAACCGCTTCAGTACCAGGAAGAAATGAATTTCGGGATTTCCTACATTTCGGCGCTGTTAAAGAAGCACGGGCACCGCACGACATTGTTTGTGTTGACGAAAGATACGCGGATGGACGCGTTCCGGGCTTTTATCAACGATTTTAAGCCGGCGGTCCTGTGTTTTTCCGCGGTCACGAGCGAATTCTTTTTTATCACCCGCTGGATAAAAAATATAAAGGCGGAATTCCCCCAGATTTTTCTTCTGGGGGGAGGGTGCCATCTTTCTTTGAACCCGGAAGACGGGCTGGGGACGGATCTGGACGCCGTTTGCCTGGGGGAAGGGGAATACCCGACCCTGGAACTGGTTGAGAGACTGGAGGGCGGCCGTTCACCGTCTGGAATTGAGAACTTTTGGTTTAACCGTAACGGCAAGGTTGAAAAGAACCGTTTGCGGCCGTTTTGGGAGAACCTTGATGAGCTCCCTTTCCCGGACCGGGAGATGTGGCGGCCCTGGACCCTGGATTTAGACAGCCGTCCGGCGGTCTTGTTGGGGCGTGGGTGCCCGTTTCAATGCACGTACTGTTCCAATCATGCCCTGAAGAAGCTCGCTTCAGGCGCGTATGTGCGTTGCCGTTCCGCCGGCAACATTATCGCCGAGCTTCAGGACATCACGGAACAGCAACCGTCTGTGCGGGAGGTGTATTTTGAAGTCGAGACGTTTAACGTGAATATGCCTTGGGCCCTGGATTTGTGCCGACAATTGGCGGCCTTTAACAGCCAACGGGCGGTGCCGCTGGATTTCGGGGTGAATATCCGGGTCACGCCGAACACGGATTTCGGCCCGCTGTTTGCCGCCATGAGGGGGAGCGGTTTTACGTTTATTAATGTGGGTGTGGAGTCGGGGAGCGAACGCATCCGCCGGGAAATTATGAAACGGCATTATTCGAATGACGATATCATCCGCACAGCGTCCTTGGCCCGGGAGAACAGGCTCAAAGTGCATTTTTTGAACATGATCGGCCTGCCCACGGAAACCGAGGAAGATGTCCGTCAGACGATCGCGGTCAACCGCGCCTGCCAGCCGGACATGTGGCCTTCGCATTCCATCTTTTTCCCGTATCCCGGCACTGAAATCCACCGGGTGTGCCGCGAGATGAAGCTTTTGCCCCAACGGCTCGATGTCGAGCGGGAACGTTCCCGGCCGGTCCTGAATTTAAAGGGATTGCCCCGGCGGAGATTGATGCATTATTTCGTGTGGTTTGATTATTATGTCTACAAAGGCCACCGCCCGCTCTGGAAATTGCTGGCCAGATGTTTTGTCTCCCGGCTGCATTGCTCTTACCGGTTGATGCGGGTTTACCGCGCGGTGACGGAATGGGGCGTCATTAAGAAATTTAAGGAGTATGTGAAGAAATAACCATGGTTAAGATGATGAGGAAACGCAAAATTTCTTACGGTCGGCAGACGATCACCAAGGACGACATCAAAGCGGTCACGGATGTGCTCCGTTCGGACTGGCTGTCCCAGGGGCCGAAGATCAGGGAGTTTGAAGAGGCCCTGTGCCGGTACACCGGCGCGAAATACGCGGTGGCCGTGTCGAACGGGACCGCGGCGCTTCACATGGCCTGCCTGGCCGCGGGGATCGCTCCGGGAGACGAAGTCATCACATCTCCGGTGACATTTTTGGCCTCGGCGAACTGTGTCGTGTACTGCGGAGGGACGCCGGTGTTCGCGGATATTGATGAGGAGACGGTGAATATAGATCCTGCGGCGATCGAAAAAAAGATCAGCGCCAGGACCAAGGCGCTGATCCCGGTGCATTTCGCCGGGCACCCCGCTGATATGGCGGCGATCCGGCGTATCGCCCGGAAGCGTAAGCTTCTGGTGATCGAAGACGCCTGTCATGCGCTGGGGGCGGAATACCGCGGGAAAAAAATCGGCGGCGGCGCGTATTCGGATATGACCGTGTTCAGTTTTCACCCGGTGAAGAACATCACGACCGGAGAAGGCGGGGCCATCCTGACGAACCGTAAAGACCTTTATGAGCGGCTGCAGATTTTCCGCACGCACGGGATGACGAAAACCCCGCGTTTATTAACCAGGAACGACGGGCCGTGGTATTACGAGATGCCGGTCCTGGGGTATAACTACCGGATCACCGATCTGCAGTGCGCGTTGGGGGTTTCCCAGTTGAGAAAACTGGACCGGTTTCTTGACCAGCGCAGAACGCACGTGGAGACGTATCATGCTTTGCTGGCGCAAGATTCGCGTTTTATTCTCCCGGTGGAAAAGAAAGACGTGAAGGCCGCATGGCATATTTTTGTGATCCAGTTTAAAGACGCGGCGTTAAGAGACAGGACGTTTCAGGCGTTGCTGCGGGAGGGGATTCTCCCGCAGGTCCATTATATACCGATTCACCTTCAGCCGTATTACCAGAAGCGGTTTGGTTACCGGCGCGGGCAGTTCCCTTTTGCGGAGCAGTATTATGAGCGGGCCATGACCCTGCCGCTTTATCCGCAGTTGCGTAAATGCGACGTGCGGCATGTTGTGCAAACGTTAATCAAGGTGTTGGCATGAAAATAAGGGAGATTTCATGAATGTGCTATGCGTGATCCCCGCCAGGGGCGGAAGCCGGCGCGCGCCGATGAAGCATGTGCGGGACCTCTGCGGCAAGCCTCTTATTGCTTATACGGTCGAGATGGCGTTGAAGAGCCGGCTTTGCAATAAGGTCGTTGTGTCCACTGATAATGATGAGATTGGCGCCGTTGCCGGAAGGTATGGCGCGGAGGTGATCATGCGTCCGGCGGAGTTGGCCCGGGACACATCCCCGTTCGACGACGCTTTGCGCCACGCCTTACAGGCGGAAGAAGAGGCGGGTGGAAAAACTTTTGATATTGTCGTGGCCCTTCAGGCGAATGTCCCCATCCGCAAGGATGGGGAGATCGATGAGGCGGTGCAAAAACTGGTGTCCCGTGAGGATGGCACGGCGGTGGCGACCGCCTACGCGATTGATCAGCGGCCGGAATGGATGAAAATCCTGGACCCCGAAAGCGGGTTGATCCGCCCTTTTATACCATCGGCCCATGCTTTCCGGATGCAGGATTTGCCCACGCTGTATTTGTTGGATGGGGCGGTCATTGTTTTAAGAAGAGGTCCCTTGCTGGCGGCGGCCGGGGTCTTGAAAGTGCACGCTTACATGGGAGACCGGGTGGCGCTTCTTGTTCATGATGAGCGCTATGCCACGGAAATTGATCATGAACAGGATTTTCTCAAGGCGGAATTTTATATGAAATATCAGGCGGCCCTCGAGGCGAGTCTATAAATGAAACGTGATGTCCTGATCCTCACCGAAGGGGGAAAAAGGTTCGGATTCGGGCATCTCGCCCGGTGCACGGCGTTGTATCAGGCTTTTGAGTCCCGGGATTTTACCCCGCGCATGGTTATTAACGGGGACGGATCAGCGGCCGCGTTCACAAAAGGCATGGCCAGTGACGTTTTTTGCTGGTTTGAAAACGGGTGTTTAAACAACCTTTTGGCTTCGGGTCTCGATGCCGTTGTGATCGATTCTTATTGGGCGCCGGAGCCTGTTTACCTCGCCGTGTCAGGAGCTGCCCGGTCCGTTGTTTATCTGGATGATTATAAACGTTTGCTTTATCCTCCGGGGTTTGTCGTCAACGCCACGGCCTGTCCGGAACAGTTTTTATACCCATCCCGGGAGGGGACGGTTTATCTTCTCGGTGAACAATACATGCCTTTGCGTTCGGTGTTTTGGGCGGTTCCCCAAAGACCTGTGCGCGAAAGCGTTGAGAATATTTTATTAACGATGGGCGGCAGCGATATGAAACAGGCCACGCCGCTGTGTTATCAGGCGATAAAAGCGGAATACCCCGCTGTGAAGAAGACGGTTATTTTAGGGCATGGCTGCGGGCCTGACGCCGCGTTGCTTGAGCAGGCGGACGAGCGAACCGAATTTGTCGCGGCCCTGGACGCCCAACAGATGAAGGCCCGCATGCTGGAAGCGGATTTGGCGGTGTCGGCGGGCGGCCAAACCCTGTATGAGTTGGCCCGGTGCGGGGTCCCGACTTTGGCCGTTTGCGTGGCTGATAATCAGTCCGCGAACGTCCGCGGGCTTCAGCATAAAGGGATGATTGAGTTTTGCGGGAGAATCGAAGCCCCGGAGGTGTTCGTTAACCTGCGGGCGGGCTTGAAAAAATATCACGATAAAGGGTTGCGCCAGGGCTTGGCTAAGACCGGCAAGGCTTGTGTGGACGGCCAGGGAGCGTTCCGGATCGTGGATGCTGTGGTGAACGCCGGGGCGGCGCAGCCCCGAGTGGCTTTATGAAAAAGAAAAAGATTATCATCGCGACGGTTAAGACTTGGAATATCGCGGCGGCACGGGATTTCCGGAAACACAATCCGTGCGTTTCCGTGCGCCTGATTCTGAATAGGGACCATTTACGCCTCGCGCCGGTCAAAAAGTATAACCCGGATTTTATATTTTTTCCGCATTGGTCCTGGAAAATCCCGCCGGATATCTATGCGGCGTACCCGTGCGTTGCTTTTCACATGACGGATTTGCCTTACGGCCGGGGCGGGAGCCCGTTGCAGAATTTGATTGTCCGGGGACACCGGTCGACAAAAATTACCGCGATCAGGGTCACGGAAGAATTTGACGCCGGACCTGTGTACTTGAAGCGCGCGTTGTCTTTGCGGGGGTCGGCTGGGGAAATTTACCGGCGGGCCGCGGCCGTTATTTTCGGGCGTATGATGCCCGCGATTGTTCACGGCGCGATAACCCCCCGGCCCCAGAAGGGGGCGGCGGTCGTTTTCCGGCGGAGGACGCCCGAAGAGAGCGACCTTGTTTCTGTCTCTTCCGTGCCGGAAGCGTATGACAGGATCCGCATGCTGGACGCGGAAAGTTACCCCCGCGCGTTTTTGGAAACGAAGGCGTTACGGTTTGAATTTTTTGCGGCAGAGAGGAAAGGCCGGCGGCTCACCGCGCGGGTTGAAATCTGTCCAAAGGAGACGGCATGAAGAAAAAAATTTTAGTCGTCGCGGCTCATCCGGATGATGAGGTGTTGGGGTGCGGGGCGGCGGTCGCCCGTTTTGTCAAAGAAGGGCACAGTGTGGCGACGGTCATATTGGGAGAAGGGGTGACCGCGCGTTACAGCGACGGCGCTTCCGGGAGACAGGATCGCGAAAAGAAAAAATTGAAAGAGCAGATGACGGCCGCCAACCAGGTCTTAGGCGTGAAGGACGTGCATCAGCTTGACCTTCCTGATAACAAACTGGACACGGTTTCCCTTTTGGAAATTGTCCAGCGTCTGGAAGAGATCAAACGGCAGGTCCGGCCCGACACGGTGTTGACGCATCACTGGGGTGATTTGAATATTGATCACCGCATCACGTATAACGCGGTGATGACCGCCTGCCGGCCCATGAAGGGAGAGCCGGTCAGGGAAATTTACGCGTTTGAAGTGCCGTCCTCGTCGGAATGGGCATATCCCCGGACTTTTGACCCGACGCTTTATATTGATGTTGAGGAGACGATCGTGCAGAAAATAAAGGCGATGCGGTGTTACCGCTCGGAAATGCGGCCAGCGCCGCATCCCCGTTCGGCAAAGAGTTTATTGGCCATCGCGCAACGGTGGGGGAGCGTCTCTGGTTGCGCGTACGCGGAAGCTTTTCAGGTGGTGAGGGCGATCCGATGAAGGAAGACATTGTTGTATCTTTGGCCTGGGAAGAGGATATGCGGGATATCTGGGAGTGGCGTAACCACCCGGACATCCGCAAAAATTTTTTTAACACCGCCGTAGTCCCCTGGGATGAGCATCAGCGGTGGTTTGAACGGAAAATATCCGATTCCCGTTGCCGGATTTACATCGCCCGCCGGGGAGAGGAGAAAGTGGGCGTGATCCGCTTCGAGGCGGAAGGGGATGGCGCGCAGGTGAGCGTTCATCTCAACCCCGCCTGCATGGGGCAGGGGCTTGGGTCCCGTGTCATCCGGGCCGGGACAGAACAGTTCTTGAAGGAGATCGGGGCGATCACGGTCATCGCCAGGATCATTAAAGGGAACCTGGCGTCGGTCAAGGCGTTTGCGAAAGCCGGGTACCGGCGTTTTTCCGAGGACAAAGATGTGTTAACGTATCGGTATCCGGATGATTTCTAAGGAAAGGATTATATGAAATCGTTTAAAATCGGGGACAGGCTGGTGGGGGGGCAATACCCCGTGTATGTCGTCGCCGAGATTTCCGCGAACCACGGGCAAAGTTTTCCGCGCGCGGTGGCCATGATCCGCAAAGCGAAAGAATGCGGGGCGGACGCGGTTAAGTTTCAGGCGTACACTCCTGACACGATGACGATTGACGCCCGTAATAAATATTTCCGTATCCGCCACCCAGAGTGGGGCGGCCAGACCCTGTATCAGCTTTATCAAAAAGCGTATACCCCCTGGCCTTGGCTGAGAAAATTGAAAGCGGTGGCGGACGATGTCGGCCTCGGGTTTTTTGCGACCGCATTTGACGCCTCATCCGTTGATTTCCTGGAAACGCTTAACGTGCCGGTACACAAAATCGCGTCTTTTGAGTTGGTGGATACCCCTTTGATCACGCACGCCGCCCGGACCGGGAAACCGCTTATCCTGTCAACAGGGATGGCGGAGAAGGAAGAGATTCAGGACGCGGTCACGGCCGCCCGGCGGGGAGGGGCCCGAGACATCCTTTTATTTAAATGCGTGAGCAATTATCCGGCGCAACCGCAGGAGATGAATTTGAAGGTCATCCCGGACATGTCCAAGCGTTTCCGTGCGCCGGTGGGGCTTTCGGATCACACTCTGACTTTAGCCGCGTCTGTGGCTGCCGTATGCCTGGGCGCGGTCATGATCGAAAAACATTTCACCTTGACCCGGAAGCACAAAACGCCGGACAGCTTTTTTTCGACGGAACCGCGGGAGTTTAAGAGGCTGGTTGACAATATCCGGATTACGGAACAAGCTTTGGGGACGGCGACGTATGTTAAAACTGAGAATGAAAGAAAGAGCCGGGTGTTCCGCCGGTCCCTATTTGCTGTGGCGGACATCAAACGAGGCGAGCGATTCACGGCTGACAATATCCGCTCGATCCGTCCGGCTTATGGGCTGCCGCCGAAAGAACTGCGTAAGGTGATGGGGCGGCATGCGGTGAAAGATATCCGCCGCGGCACCCCTTTATCCAAGGAACTGGTCGCTGGGTCATGAAACGATTAAAGAACGCTTATGCCGGCCGCGACGCGCTGGTGATCCTCGGCGGCCCCTCGATCATTGAAAACCGGGTGCCTCTGGAACGTATTGACCGCAGGCGTGTCACGGTGTTTTTGGAAAGCAAGGCCCTGACCCCGTATTTTGTGAAGGCGAACTTGATGCCGGATTTTTACCTTATGTTTTATCTGGAAAAATGCAAATCCAACGCGTTTCAGCATGTGGTGTTTCAATCGTTCTTGGCGGATATTGATTTAACCGACCTTATCCGGGACGAATACCAAGACGAGTACCGGTACCTGAAAGAGAACTTCCGGATGTTCTTTGAGGCTTTCCGGCCGGACCGCGGCGTGCATAAGAGGTTCCGTTATAAGACGGACGTGTTCCTGCGGGATTCTCCGCTGGAATTGTTATCCCGGTTCCCGGAAACAGCGTGCCTGGCTTTAGAAGATAATTTCCAGAGTTATAAAGAAAGCTTCTGCCGCCTCAATCCGGTGTACACCTGCGGGATCAGGCCGGCAGCCGGGGATTTTGATCTCCAGGATTATTACGCCTTGGATGAAAGCGGGCCTCTGCCTCGCGTTAAGGATTACAGTTTTCTGAATTCTTCGGCGATTGCGTTGTTCCCGGTGCTGAATTTTATGGGTTTTGATAAAGTGTTTTTCCTCGGGATGGACATGTCCATGCTGGGCAGCATGGAGTATGCCGCTTGCTACACGTTTAAATCCATGGCGCATTACCGGAAATTTTTTAAAAAAGCGCGGCGGGCTTTCAGCGGTAATTTTAAAGAGAATAAACGCCCTTTCATGCGGCCGCCGCATGAGTTTGCCGCTTTGGAAAAGATCCTGAAATACCAGGGCATGAATTTTGTCAATATCTATGAACCGTTTGAATATTCCCTGCCGGTCGACGGCATCCCTAACATATCTTTTAAGGAGTTCCTGAATGGCACATGTTGAGCGGCAAAAAATTGGTGTTTTTTCATTCGGCCGGAAACAGAGCCAGCGCTGCCCTGAAAAAATGGTCCGGCCGTTTGGGGACACGACCCTCACCGATATTATGCTGAAAAAGTTGGGCGCGTTGGGGGAGCACACGTTTTTCGCCGGTTATGAACAGGATTTCGCGGATAAGTGCCGGGTTCATGGTGTGCCATTTGTCCAGCGCAGCCAGGAATCAGTGCTGATCGACGGGCCGATCACGGAGATTCTGTCGTTTTTGAAGGATCTTCCTTATCAATATTTTCTGATCATTAACGGGTGTTTACCTTTTTTAAAAGTCAAAACCATTGCGGATTTCCTGGAACAATGCTGTGACCATAATTGGGAATCGGCGTTTGCCGTCGTGAAACGCCATAATTTTTATTTCGATATGAAACGCAACCCTTTGAATTTTTCTTTGTCGCTTCAGACGATCAATACCAAGACCGTGGACCCGGTTTTGGAGTTCGCCCATGCCTTGTATTTTTTCTCTAAAGACTATTTTTTTCAGCATGGCCGTTACTGGGACTGGAAGGAAGTTCAACTGGTGGAGTTGAAGGATAAACTGGAATTGTTCGATATCGATACGGAAGAAGATTTTTTGATCGCGCAAAACATGTGGAGGGATCATGCGGGTCGTATTTTTAGTCTATAGGACGAATTATTACCGTTATTACACGCCGGTCATTCAGGAAGCGTTACGGCGGGGCTATAGCGTGGAATGCTGGCATGATTACAGCGCCCCCCGGACGGGAAGAAAGAGCTTCTCTTTCCCGTATATCGAACATATTCCCGATTTTCCGGGATTATGTCGGCCGACTGGAATTATGTTCGAAGGCCCGGAGGATTTGGATAAAAAATTGCGTGAGGCCAAAACGATTGACGCAGTAGTCTCTATTTGTCCTTCTAAGTTTTCTCTCCCGGACGCTTCTTTAGATGAATTCCCGTTTACCTGGGTGACGCTGATGACCGGGCCGGACAACTTTTTTCATATACCCAAACTGGGGTTTTTAAAGAAACGACGGAATAAAGAACTGTTTCTGGTTTATAGTGAGATTTACGCGGAAAAAGGAAAAGCATTTTTGAAAAATTTTCATCCGGGATACACGGATTATCTCTATCCGGATAATACCCGCATCGTTGTCTCCGGGAACGCGGAATTTGATGCGTTTAAGACCATTAATCCGGACGCCGTGCGGGCGAAATACGGGCTGCCGCCGGACAAAGATGTTCTGCTTTATCTGCCGTTCCCGTATTGCAACCGGAACCGGTCCTCCGCCTGGGAGCGGGCGTTCTGCGGGCTTTATGCGAATACGGCGACAGCCCCGGATGGTTCCTATGCTCATGATAAGAAAAATTATCTTATTAAAGATTTTATACAAAAGAGTTGGAATTTGTTGCGCGTTATGCAGGATCCTCTAAGCCGGAGATTTTTGGCGCAGGGTATGAATGAAGCGAAAGTGTTTCAGGCGATCCGGGGGTTCTCCCGCCGGAACAATTTGCACCTGGTGGTGAAGCCGCGCATGAAATTCCCGGTTGCGGACTATGTGAAGGAATGCGCTGATCTGGTTGTCTGGGATGATGAAACACAGCAGAACCCGCCTATATTAAAAGAACTGCTGACCGTGAGCCGTATGTGCGTCATGTATTACAGCCTGGCCTCTTTGACCGCTATTTACGCGGGGGTGTACTGTTTGAATATTAATTTACCCAGGGAGTTCTTTATTGATGAGGCGCAACGCTTCTGGTTTTCCGCGGAAGAAGGCTCCCAGTTTAATTACCCCGGTGTCATTGAGACCTGGGAGATCGAGGATGTGATTGAGCGGCTTCCGCAAATGCATTTAAAAAGGTTTGAGATGAACCGGGGAAAAAAACAGGAATTTATCCGGAGTTATATGGGGCATGGAGACGGCCGGTGCAGCCGGCGCGTCTGGGACGCGGTGAAAACCGCAGTTCGGAAAAGGCCCAGAAAGGAGAAAGCCGCATGAGCGCGCGCGTGGCCATAGCGTTATGCTGTCATCATAAACCCTGGCTTATCATGTCAACGCTGTTGACGTTGGCTTTGCAGGATTTTCAGGATTATGATATTTTTGTCCTTTTTCAAAATGGGGGTGGCGAATGTTATGCAAAGCCTGCTTACGCACCATATTTTCGATTGGCGGAAAAATACGGGGTTAACGTTCAGCTTAGCCCGGCGGATGAGCGCGTTTTAAATATCCTTCGACAGATGAAAGGTAAAACCGTGACGGAAATGCATTTTGAAAATGACCATGCCTTGGATTCCGGCGCGTGGTATAAATTTATTCGTACAAGGAAATGGGAGGCCTATGATTATGTTTTCATGTTTCAAGAAGGAACATTGTTAAATCGTAATCAATCATTATCGGCAGTCTTAGATTTTTTGAGAGGGTATAACATCCATTTCCTCTCTTCAGGACATGAAAAACGATGGATCCCCCAAGGGATTTTTTTTAAATATAATACACGAAAACCAGCGCCGACAGAAATGGACTTTTACCATGATGAAAAAATTAGAGAGGCGTATGATGTGTTTTGTCGGGATTTAGAATTTAAAAAACTTGTCTTAGCTTGGAGTAAAGAGAGTCATTCTATTACACAAGATCATGTCCCCGATGTTATTACTCCAGGATTACAGAAGATATATTACAGTTTTCGTTCTTTACGCCATTTAGGTGAATTCCCGTTATTTGGAAGAGTTGTTTATGAAAATACGTACCGGCGTCCTTTGAGGAAAGTCATCCCGGAATTTATAGAGAAAGACAGGGTGCTTTTTCATAAAGACAATGCTTTGGAATGGTTTGGTTGTACGTGTCAGCATTTGGTCAGCCGGACGTTCCTGGAAAAATTTTCGGCGAAACTGGAAGCGCGCCGTCTTTATGACGTTCTGGACATCCCTTTTTCCGGAACAGCCCTGGAGCCGATTTGGGGGTTTCTCCCCACTTGGCTGGGTTTTGATAAATGGTTTTTTGACGGCATGCATCGTGTCAGGAAAAATTTCGTGAATTATAAACGGGAAGATGACCCGGCAGGGATGTGTTATTATCTGAATTGCTATTTCCGGAATCAGATTGAGGTCCGTCCGGCCGGGGATTATATTAAAATTCACAGGGTGGGTAAGGATGTTGATTTAGACAGAGATATGTTGGCCCGGGATTTCTGGACGTGGGGAGAAGTCAATGTTTAGACGTGTGTCGCGAAAATACTCGGGGCATGCGTGTTCGCTGTTATAGGAATATTATGTTTATGTGATAGTAACGGAGTGTCCCATGAAGGCCTTTGATGTCCTGAAAAGTTTCTATACGCAACGGAAGGTCAATGATGCCAAAATATATTGGCAAAATTTAACTATCCCGGCCCGGAATGCCCATATTATATATGAGAAAGTGATGCAATTCCGGGATCCTCAATCCCTTTCCAGCGTTTTGGAGTTTGGCTGTGCCAGCGGTGGAAATTTGAAATATTTTATGGATAGGATCCCGGCTATTAATACCGTTGGCATAGAAGTTAATGAGTGTGTCTTGAGCTTGGCTGAAAAATATCCGACATTTCGGGGGATTGTGGGTGATGAACAAAACCTCCGGCAGTTCAGCTCGAAGAATTTTGATGTGGCATTTACACTCTCGGTGCTGGATCATCTCCCGGATGAAAGTATTGTGGAATGGACGATAAGTGAACTCATACGTATATCAAACATGACTTTGTTGCTTGAACCGTTTATTGAGGGCATTCATGGTGATGTGTCTGGCAAAACGAGAGGAGAGGTTAAGAAAGGGTTGGAGAGGCCGGATAAGAAATTCGCCCGGCATTCTTATGTCTGGAACTACGATAGGATGCTTGATAAAATGAAGGTTCCTTGGACTAAAAAGCCGTTACGGCTTCATGCCGCATCTTTGGGCCCTTTTTATCATCTTTATGTTATTAATGTCCCGTCAGACGATGGTAAAACAGGAAGGACACAACTTTAGCGTAAACAATATAAATGATGGAATTTTTTGATTTTTTATAATAAGGGGTGGTGCATATGATTATCATCGCGGAAATCGGGATCAACCATAACGGCAGCGTTCACCTGGCCCATGAGTTGATCAAGCAGGCCAAACAGTGCGGGGCTGATATCGCCAAGTTCCAGTTTTACGACCCGGCTAAAATTTTCGGGCCGCAAGGAAGCTATCCTAACGAGGAAAACTACCGGTTTGCCCTGACGGTGCAGTTCGGGTTTGACGAGGCCAAGCGGCTTAAAACCTGGTGTGACGAAGAAGGCATCGAATTTATGGCTTCGGTGTTCGACGAAGAGCGCTTTGAATGGATGGAGAATTTAAAAGTCAATCGCTATAAGATCGCGAGCCGCACGGTAGAGGAGAAAGCGCTGTGCCGGAAGATATTCGCGACCGGGAAAGAGTCTTTTATTTCGCTTGGCTTTTGGGAAGACGCGGATGTCCCGTATGATTATGACAAAGCGAAATACCTGTATTGCGTGGCGAAATATCCGGCGGAGTACAAGGACATCCATCTGCCGGTGTCATTTAAGGCGACCCCTTACGACGGGTTCAGCGACCACACGATCGGCATCGAGGCGGCGTTGGTGGCTGTGGCCAGGGGGGCCAGGATCATCGAAAAGCATTTTACCCTTAATAAAGGGCTTGTCGGCCCGGACCATGTCTGCAGCGCTACACCGGAAGAGCTGCGCACCTTGTGCCAGCAGTCCCGGGAGATGGAAAAGTTTATTAATGTGGCCGAAGACTGATTCGGCTAATTCTTGAAGGAGTGCTATGATGCGACTTATTGATATCTCTGTGATTGTGGTGAATCATAATTACGGCACTTTAATCCGCCGGTGTATCCGGTCACTTCTTAACCAGGACCTGGATAGGTCACATTATGAGATCGTGGTGGTGGATGACTGCAGTACGGATGACTCCATCAAGGCGTTGGACACATTCATCAAGGCGGGGGACATCAAGATCATTAAAAACGACGAAAATCTCGGGATCGGCGCCAGCGCCCAGGTCGGGGTGGCCAATTCCCGGGGGAAATTTTTCGTCCGGGTGGATTCGGACGATTATGTCCAGCCCCCGTTTTTGTACATGCTGTATAATTTCCTGAAGTTTAATCCCAAATACGTGGCGGTCTCCTGCGACTATTTTATCACCGACAACGAGGAACGGATTATTTCCAAGGAATCCTTTCAGGAAAACGGGATCGCCTGCGGGTTGATGTTCCGCACGTCGTATCTGGAGATCATCGGCTCTTATAATTCAGAGAAAAAAATTTTTGAAGATAAAGACCTTTTCAAACGGATTGATAAGGATAAAATATACCATCTGCCTGTCCCGCTGTATAATTACGTGAAGCACGGGAATTCGGCCACGGATAAGCATAAGTAAGGATATTTATGAAGAAAAAAAGTCTTATTTATAAAGTTTCTTTTGCCAAGTTGTTGAAAGACTACGCTCGTCCGCTCTGGAAGCATATCTGTGCGCTGATCGTGATTACTCTCGTAGGCAATTTTTTTACAGTGGTCCAGCCGGTTATTGTGTCGGGGGTCGTGCAGTTGATCTCGGACTATAAGGGCGGGCCCTCCATGGAAGCGGTGGAGGCATTGCCACAGACCAATGTTTTCAACCTGAATAACATTGGCACCAAGGTTAAAGCGTTGTTGGCCCGGGTCATGCTTTTTGACGGGGATGACTTTTGGAACATGCTGATTTTTATGCTGTCACTTTTTTTGGTGAGCGTTTTTTTGTCAGCCCTCATCAATTATCTGGCCCTGGTGATGACTCGGTGGATTCGCGTTCGTTCAACGGAAAAGATACGAAAAGATGTCCTCGATCACCTTTTGAGTTTGAATATCGGATTTTACAACCGGCAGAAATCTGGGGAGCTGATTTCCCGCGTGGTCCAGGACGCCCAGAACACCGGGCAGGGCTTGGGGCCTCTTGTGCGAGGGTATATCCATCATGGAGTCCTGATCGCTATGTACAGCACGTATCTCATCAGTACAAGTGTTTGGATGACGCTTTGCGCTTTCGGGATGATTACGTTGCAGTTCGGCCTGACAGAAGTCATTAAAAGACCCGTCCGCCGGACAACGAGGTGTTTTTTCGACCGAATTGCGGATCTTACTTCCTCTTTACAGGAAATGATGACGAATATCCGCGTGATCAAATCTTTCGGCGTTGAAGATTTTGAATTGCGGCAGCTCGGCCATGATCTGGCGGAAGTGAGCCGAGCTGATTTTAAAGAAGGCCTGGTACGCCAAGTTGAACCCTATGCCCGCGAGTTCCTTGATGCCACGGCGTTTGTAGGGATATTCCTGGTCGCTGCTTTTCAGCTTATGAAAGGCAGCCTCTCCCTGCAGGGTTTTCTGCTCTATATTTACGTCGGCCGCCTTTTGATTGAACCTGTGAATAAATTCGCTGTGTGCTTGACTTGGACCCAAGCGCTCTTGGCTTCTTATGAGCGCCTGGATGAGTTGTTTCAGGAACGGACTCAAGTCGTGGATGGAACAGTCATCAAGGCGGACTTTAAAGATCGGATTTTGGTCAAAAATGTGCTGTTCCGTTATCTGCCGAATGAGGATTTTTCTCTCGATGGGATTAATTTTGAGCTTAAAAAGGGGGAGGTCATTGCTTTTGTCGGGCCCAGCGGCGCCGGGAAGTCAACCCTGACGGACCTGTTGCTGCGGTTTTATGACCCGCAGAAGGGGCTTATTTCGATTGACGGCGTTGATTTACGGAACGTGAAAATTTCTGCATACCGGAAGATTTTCGGAGTTGTGCCTCAGGAAAGCCTGTTATTTAACGATACCGTGGCGAATAACATTGTTTTTGGCCGGGAAGGTGTTTCCCGGGATGATATTGTCGCCGCGGCCAAACTCGCCAACGCGCATGAATTTATCCTTGATTTGCCGGACGGGTATGAGACGTTCTTGGGGGACCGGGGGGTGCGGCTTTCCGGCGGGCAGCGGCAGCGGATCGCCATCGCCCGGGCGATTGTGGCTAAACCGGACATCCTGATTTTTGATGAAGCGACCAGTTCCCTGGACACGCAGTCGGAACAGCAGGTGCAGAAAGCCATTGACAGCGTACTAGAATGTTCCACCGCCGTGGTCATCGCCCACCGGCTTTCCACGATTCTGCACGCGGACAAGATCGCGGTTTTGAATAAGGGCCGCATCGAAGCCATGGGCCGGCACGCCGAATTGCTTGAGATCAGCCCCTTGTACCGGCAGCTTTATCAGTTGCAGTTTGACATGCAGAAAGATTTGATTGAGGTATGAGATCATGAGGGCCTTAGCGCAAATAAAAAAGGTTTTTGGAAAACGCGTCCGCCGGATGGCGCGGCTCTGGACACAGCGTTACGGTATATGGAAATATTCGAAATACCCGCCCGGGCATATTTTTAATATTACGGTGGATGACATGCGTTTCCGCATGACGTTCCGGGATTATAAGCTGGACTATCCTATCGTGGAACGCATTGAAGGTGTCCGGGAGCCTGTCACAACCGGTATCATCAAAGCGCTGGTTCATCCCGGCGCCCGGGTGTTGGAACTGGGAGGGTGTTACGGCTATTTCACGGCCATCATGGCGCTGTGCGCCGGAGAATCCGGCCGGGTTGTTTCTGTCGAGGGAACCCCGAACAATTTCCGGATCCTTTCGGAGAATATGGCTTTAAACGGGTTTAAAAATGTGCAGATTTATAACGCTTTTATCAGCGCGGAGGCCCGGCAGGTTCATTTTTACGATCATGAAACACACCCTTACAACGCTATCCGCCGTATTCAAAGTCACGAGGGCCCCACGGAGGGGATGACCGGGGTCAAGGCGATTAAGGTGACTGAATTTTTGCGGGACATTAATTTTATCCCGGATTATGTTTTTATGGATATCGAAGGATTCGAACGGGATGTTTTCGCGGATTTCGCGGCGACGCGGTATTTAGAGAAGCACAGGCCGGTGATCGTTTTTGAAATCCATCCGGCGTATTATCCGTCCGATCAAGGGTTGCCTTTCCTGCTGGAACAGTTTAAACGCTTCGCCTATGACTGCCGGCGCAATCAGACGAACATGATCTGTCTGCCCAGGGAGGGTTCTCGGGAAACACTGGGGCCGGTGTTAAATGAGGCCCGCGAAATTGTGATCGTGTGAAATGGATTTCATTAAATTGAGGAAGAAAAATTTATGGGCTATGGCGGGTCTTTAATCTGGACGGCGGTGATAGGGGAAGTGAAACGGCGCTATCCTGACCGGCCGGTTCTTTTTAAACACATGATCCCGACTCCCCTGGAGCGGTACGCTCCAGAGGGGTTGAAACAGAGCCCTGTTTTCCGCAAGGTCAATAAAAGGCTGTTTTGGGAAACCAAGCCCCTGGATGACATTTTTCGAAACAATCCCCATCTTGTTCCTGCGGACGCCTTAGACCGGCGCCAGAGGAAAAAGGCCATCATCATTGACTGTAATGCTAATGAGAACTCTTATGCCGTTTCCTGCACGCCGGAGAAGATTGTCTTTAAACCCGGCAACGCGATCACGATGCTGTGTCGGCGTTTTGGTTGCCAGGTGGCCTCCCCTCCCAGGCCGGAGTTGTTTTTTACGGAAGAGGAGCGCCGGCGGGTGTCGCGTTGGATGGAGGGGCTTGATGATTTCATCGCGCTTGAGCCGCACGCTAAAGATGACTACACGCCCAATAAGAGTTGGTTTTTCGAAAGATGGCAGGCGGTGGTGGACCGGGTTTCGCAGTTGATTCCTGTTGTCCAGGTGGGGCTGCCGGAGAAGGCCCTGCTGAAACGCGTGAAGGATTTCCGGGGGCTAGGGTCTTTCCGCGACACGGCCTGCCTCTTGGGGAGCGCGAAGCTTTTCGTGGGAACGGATGGCGGGTTGATGCACGCCGCGCAGGCGGTGGGGACAGACAGTGTGATTTTATACGGTGGATACACGCCAATTGAATTGACGGCTTATGGTAATAATGTTAATATTTATCACCATGTTGATTGCGCTCCCTGCGGGTTAAGGTTTGAATGCCCGTTTCAAAAAAAATGTTTAGCGTCTATTCAAGTTGAAGAGGTGGTCGCTGCGATCACCGGGAAACTCAAAAATACGGCGCCCCGGCCCCACCCCGAAGCCGTGTCTTTAGCTTGAAAACTGAATCCTGAGATTGCATGTTTGAGGCCCTTAAAAAGAAGATCAGCGGATTTTATGGCTGTTCCCTGCATCGTCAACTGCTTAATGAGGCGATCCGTCGGTGTGTAGACGTCAACTCGTATAAGAGAAGACTGTTTGTCGGGTATTTCTTTGGAGGGCTATGAACACTTTTAAAGAGTTGAAAATCGCTTTAGGCAATGAAATTAAAGATGGCCCCTGGGGCGGGGGAAATCAGTTTTTGATTTCATTTAAAAAATATTTTGAAGGGAAGGGCGCGTGCGTTGTCCACCACCTGGAGGACGGGCTGGATGTGATTATCCTCATCAACCCCCGCCCTGAAAGCGGGACGTTCACGCACAAAGATATTAAGAAGTATAAGAAGTCCAACCCGCGTGTCAAGGTGATCCACCGGGTTAATGAAACCGACCGGGCGAAAAATACCTGCCACATTGACCGCCTGCGCCTGGAAGCGAATAAAGTCGCTGATGCGGTAGTGTTTATCAGCGAGTGGGTGCAGCAGTATTACCGGCAGAGAGGAATGGACCCCCGCACTCCCGCCTACGTGGCGCATAACGGCCCGGATGAGTCGATATTCCATCATGATGGGTATCGGCCTTGGCAAGACAGCGGGCCGATGAAAATAGTCACGCACCATTGGTCGAATAATCCCATGAAAGGAATTGATGTTTACGATTATTTTGATAAACTGCTGGAAGATTCCTGGATGCAGAGCCGGTTTCAGTTTACGTATATCGGGAGATATCCGGCCGGAACCGAGTTCCGTCATACTCGGACCGTGCCCCCGCTTTCCGGTGCTGACCTGGCGCGGGAGTTACGGTCACATCACGTGTATTTGACGGCCGCACGCTGGGAGTCCTGCGGGATGCACCAGCTGGAAGGGGCCTGTTGTGGGCTTCCTGTGTTATATATCAACGAAGGGGGCGGGGTGGTGGAAACGTGCCGGGAGGCGGGGATTGAATACACGGCCGGGTCGTTCCCGGTCGCTTTGTTCAAAATGCGGGACCAGTACGCGCGCCTTCAACCCAAGATGAAAACATTCCCGTTTAACGCCTCAGCCATGTGCCGGCAATATGAATCCGTGCTTCAGTCTGTTTTAAATTCGGATTAGCAGAAAGGACGCTTTTATGCGTGTTTTCGACGAAAAACAAACCCGTGAACAGTATTTGGAAACACAGATCCAGCATTCGCGGAAAAAATTCGCTTTTTGTAAAGTGAGTGTCGCGTGCGTTAAACATTGGAAAAAAGTAATTACCCGTTGCGAGAGGAATACTCCTGTAAAAGGTCCGATTCGGCTTATTGAAACAGTTGGGATGAGTTGTATTGAACACATTGTTCCGGGAAGCGTCGTTGGAGTCGAGATTAATCCCGATGGAAAGCGTCGCGATGTCCTGACAGCCAGTTTCGATGAGCTTCCTCCTGAGTGGACAGGAATATTTCAAATTGTTTACTCAAATTCTTTAGATCATGCGCAAGATCCTTACCGTGCGGCAAAAGAATGGTATCGGGTTCTTGCGGACGGGGGATATTTAATTTTGGGATCGCCCGGAGAAAAGATTGCTCCGTCGCATGTGGGGGTGGTAGGCAACATCGGCCTCCGTGATATAATGAACCTGTTCCCGGGAGAGCTTATATATTATAATAAATTCGGCAACGCATTCCCAGATGCCATTATCCGGAAAATCGCTGATATTCCTTCCTCCTGTTGTATAAATTAATCAATAATATATAATATGCTCAATAACGTTTTTGGAATTGTATTATATTTTTTGCTTCCCAATCATATTGTGTGGCGGATGCTGAGTGAGGAAGAGAAGCAAATAGTATTGCAGTCCTGCTGTATCCATAATAATGTTCATTATAGGAGGCCGGAAGATTACGACGCCGAACATCTTCGCGTAGAGAATCCGGAACGGACCAAAGAAGGGGCGATCCTGCTTGAATCCTTGAAACGTTGGACTCCGTCATCGGTGCTGGAAATCGGGCCGGGCAATGGATTTTACACCCGCCTGATTCTCAAACAGCCTGCGCTCAAACGGTACTTAGGGATTGACATCGTCCGCCCGTTCGTCGAATATATAAAAGAGAATGTGCTCGGGGGGCGTCCGGACTTGAAGGCCGCGGTTGTCTGCGGATCACTCCTCGAACATCCTTTTGAGGGGACGTTTGACCTTATCCTTTTTGTTTCTTCTCTTCACCATATCCCGGACAGGGAGGCGTATTTCAAAAAATGCGCGGTTTTGCTTAATCCGGGTGGCCGCGTCGTGGTGATTGAGCCAAAACACGGCGTGTGGCGTATTTCGCAGATTTTAAGGAAGTTGATAAAGACTCATTCTAAGAGAGAGTATTGGATGAATCGGGATAATTTAGGGACGCATCATTTTTTGACCCTGTCGGAAGCCAGGGGCTTAGCCCGGGCTAGCGGCTTAAAGATGACGACTTTTTTTTCTTTTTCATTCCGGGGGGAACGCTATTTTCCGAAAGGGTGGCGCTCCCGTTTTGGGTTTGCTGGATTGGACTACTGGCCCCTTGTCCACTTATTCGCTACACAAGTTTTTATTGAGTTTAAAAAGCCTTTCGTGGATCCCGCGGAGTCGCAATGAAGATTGGTGTCTTTTTTACCTTCAATACCTCTTTGAAGAAGTGGCATGATTACGGCATGATCGACCGGGAGGTCGCGCTGTACCGGCGGTTGGCCGAAGAAGGCCACGAGGTCACTTTTTTCACGTACGGGGATCATTCGGATTATGATTATCAGGAGCAATGCGGCCCGGTCCGCATTGTGCCCATGTATGCGCTTCTTAGGAATCCCCGGCATTCGCTGATGCGGTACCTGCACAGCTTTACGATTCCCTTTCGCCTCAAAGAGGATTTCGCCGCTCCGGATATATATAAAACCAATCAGATGTGGGGCAGCTGGGTCCCGGGCATCGCAAAATTTTTATATAAGAAGCCGCTGATCATCCGTTGCGGCTATGAGCAGTTCCGGTTCGCGTTGATGATGAAGATGCCCTGGGCTTTTAAGCTGTTCACCTATTTTAATTCTCTGCTGTCTTATTGGATTGCTGATGTCATTGTGATTTCAACCGAAATCGGCAAGCAGTTCATAAAAAAATATTTTAAAGTTCCGGAAAAAAAGATCAAAGTGCAATATAATTATGTGGAAACAGACCGGTTTAAGCCGCTGGCTCAAACGAAGGCCGCGGACCGGATCCTGTTTGTCGGACGGCTGGAAAAGGAAAAGAATCTTTTCACCCTGCTGGACGCTGTGCGGCAGACGCCGTACATGCTGGATGTGGTGGGCGGCGGCCGGTTAAAAGAGAAGTTGACAAGTTATATTAAAGAAAATAATATAAAGGCCAACCTCTTAGGGAAGCTGGCCAATAGCGCATTGCCGCAAATTTATAACCGGTATGGTGTTTATATCCTGCCGTCATTGTGTGAGGGGATGCCCAAGACGTTGCTGGAAGCCATGGCCTGCGGGTTGGCGGTGATCGGAAGCGACATTGAGGGGATTAATAATATTATTCAGCACGGGGCGACCGGCTATTTATGCCGTACGGATGAGGCCTCGATCCTTGTGGCTTTGCGGGCGGTGATGCCTAACCAGGAATTGAGGTGCCGGCTAGGGCAGGCGGCTCGACAATATATCGAAACCACGCACAGCCTGGATGCTATTATTCAGCAGGAGAAAGAGATTTATGCGAACATTAAGTAATTTTTTTAAGAAAATGCTGGTGGCTGTTTTTTGCCGCAAGCCTTTTGCCCGGTTTATTGTGCGCCGGTCCCTACAGCTGCACAATCTCGCTTACCGGTATGCCGGGCGGTTTTCCTGCTGCCTGGAGCCGGGGGGCCTTCATCCCAAGCACCGGCTGATCAATTATCACAAGTGGTTTGTTGACCACGTCAAGAAAGAGTGGATTGTCCTGGATGTCGGGTGCGGGAACGGGGCCCTGACCTATGATTTGGCTTGTTCTTGTCATCAGGTTGTCGCTGTTGATAAGAATCCGGTCAACATTCAGGAAGCTAGAGCGCGGTATGTTTTGGGCAACATTGAATATATCCTGGGGGAGGCCCCGGGTTGTCTGGGAGAGAGGGTGTTTGACGCGGTTGTATTGTCGAATGTCCTGGAGCATATCGTTGACCGCCAGGCCTTTCTTCAAGCCCTTTTGCGAAGAACAACACGGCTCCTGATCCGGGTTCCGGTGATTGACCGGGACTGGATCACCCTGTATAAAAAAGAAGCCGGCTTTGAGTGGAGGTTGGATCCGACCCATGAGATTGAATATACGGAGGCGATCCTCGCCGCGGAATTGAAAGCGGTGGGCCTGGACATCCTGTCGTGTGAAAGGAAATTCGGGGAACTCTACTGTCTGGCCGCTGCTTGCCAAGAGTCAGGAAAGGATAAAATGGATGAAGCGCTTACCTTCGCCGCGCATAGCGGTCATTGTTCCCTGTTTTAACGAAGAATTGACCATCGGAGAGGTCGTCCGTGATTTTAAAAACACCCTGCCAGAGGCCGAGGTGATTGTTGTTGATAACTGTTCGACCGACCGCACCGGTGACGTGGCCGAAGCCGCCGGCGCGATGGTGATGCGCGAGCACGCCCAGGGGAAAGGGAGCGTGATGCAGATCGCGTTTGAAAAGATTGAGGCGGATGTTTATGTCACGGTTGATGGCGACGCGACTTACAGTGCGTCTGATATCCGCAAGATCCTGGATCCGATTCTGAAAGGCCGGGCCGACATGGTGGTAGGCAACCGCCTGAATGCCGCCAACAGCGAAGTCTGGCATCAGCACCGCGTCTTGGGGAATAAAATGATTTGTTCCTTTTTTAACCTTCTATACGGGACAAATTTTTCCGATATCCTGTCCGGGTACCGCGCCCTGTCTTTTGACGCGGCAAGAAAAATGAAATTTGCCAGTAAAGGTTTTGAGATAGAAACCGAAATAACGGCTAAAGCCGTGAAGAACAAACTTCGTGTTGAAGAGCCACCGGTCATTTATCGCAAGCGTCCGGAAGGAAGCCGGTCCAAATTAAGTGCGTTAAAAGACGGGTTTAAAATTATGGGGCTGATGGTCAAGCTGCGGATGAAGTGAGGCCGCTCCTGGATTGGCTCCGGATGGATATCTGAATGAATAATCAGGGTTCTTTTTCGGACATCCTGGATTATATCGCGCTCAGCTTGCTTTGCTTCTTTGCGGCCGGTTATTCCTTGTTTAACCGGTCCTTCGCCCAGGTTCACCTCCAACTGCCTTTTTTCCCGTTCCCGGTTTTTATCGGCGAAATTTTACTCACCGTCTGTTTTCTCCTCTGGATTGGCAAAGAAATCATTCAGGGATTCCGGTTTTTCAGGCCGCCCGTTTCCCGGCGCTTGATGGGTGTTGCCATTTTTGGGATGTTTATATTTTTAAAGGCCTTCACCGGATATCTGGAACATGGCTCGTTGGCTTTGCGGAACGCCGCTTTGTTTTATTACGCGTTTTTCGCCTGGCTCGCCGCTTCGTTTTATAATAAAAAATTTTTTAATCCCAGAATGAACGCTATCCTGCTGTTTTATCTGTTGACTTCTTTGGTGATCCGTCCTTTCCACTGCTACACGTATTTTATGTTCAGTTATATCTTTTTAAGCCTGGCCCTGATGTCCCGTATCCGGGCCAGGAAGATCCGGTGGTCTCTCGTGGCATTCCTGTTGCTTTTTTCCCCGTATCTGACGATTTTTAATAGCTCCCGGGCCAATATTTTAGCCTGTGTTGTTGGCTTGGGGACATTTTTAATTTTAAAGCTGATTCAAAACATGGTTAAAATTCGGCCGTTAAGGATTATTATCAGCGGGGGGGTTTTCTTAGCCGTGACCGTGTTTTTTGTCCAGACGTTCAGCCGGCCAGAAGAGGTTGCCAGCGTGGCCCGGGTTGAGTCGCTGGTGGCGCAGTTTAAGGAGGCGGACCGGCGTATCCAAGAACGGCGAGCGGATTATGTCATGCGGGATGTCCCCGTTCAATTGTATGCTAAAGATCACGCGGTGGATTTTATGAACGATGACGGCCCTATTCTGGAAACGGATACCGTGGTCATGTTGAGAAAGATTAAACACGAAATCACCACGCCTGAACCGGAAAAGAGCTCCGTGGTATCCGTCCCTGCCCCGGATTCTTCTTCCGAGGCCATGACAATTCCCATTTCCTCCGCGTCAGAAATTGCGGCCCATGTGGAGGAGGGCGGAGCTTCGGGTGTTGAAAAGGAGCCGTTTTCCAACGAACCGATTAATAATATTTTGTGGCGGCTGTTGGTGTGGCGGGATATGTTAAGAGATGTGACCAGCGCACACCCGGTTGTTGGCATGCCTTTCGGGAAACCTTTTCGGTCAGCCAGTATTGAAATCCTTGGCTGGAACAAACTTGAATTGGAGAGCGTCGGATGGATGGAGCCGCATAATTCTTATGTGCATATTTTTTACCGGGCGGGATGGCTGGGGCTGGGGATGATCGCCCTTTTACTGTGGATGGTGATCCGCCTGACGCGGGGGTTCGTCCGGTCCGATGATGTGACCGGTTTCTTCTTGATTGCTGTTTTGGTGTACTGGCTTGTTGTCGCGAATTTTCTCGTTACGCTGGAACTTCCTTTCTTCGCCATCCCCTTCTGGAGCCTCTTGGGTCTGACCTGGGCTTACGGCAAAGATGTGTCTTCGGCCCGGTGTTGATTTGGAATTGAATCCCCTGTCATTGAACGGATTAAAAGAGGGATGACATCTATTTATGAAATTGAGTTTGGTTCGGAATAAGAATTTTCAAGCCGCGTTGGGCGCTTTATTGTGTTTGTCTTTTACGCTGGCGCTCGTGTTTTTCCCTGTCCTTAAGGAGGAGAAAGTCCTTTTCCCCGGAGATTTGCTGAATACCATGATCCTTCCGTACGCTCAGGCGCGGCCTGCCCGGGTGTACAATCATTTCCTTCATGATGTGGTGGTGCAGTATTTCCCGTATAAGAAGCTGATGCAAACCGCCTGGCAGTCGGGCCGTGGCGCTTACTGGAATCCGCTTATCCTGGGAGGGTTTCCGCAATATGCGCTGACGATGGCCGGGAATTTTGACGTGACAAATGTTATTTATCTGATGGGACTTCCTGTTGAGCGGGCGTATTTCTTCCAGATTTTTTTGCTTTTTCTGATTGCCGGTTTGGCCATGTACGCGCTGCTGCGGTATTACGGCCTTCTCTGGGAAGCGGCGTTCCTGGGAGGCGTGTCCTATATGCTCAACAGCATGTTTATCACCACAGCCTTTTTCCCTTGGGTCCTTGGCCCGTTCTGCTGGATGCCCCTGGTGATCCTTTTCCTGGACCGGAGTTTAAAGCAAGGGGGGGGCAGGGACATCGCCGCCTGCGGGTTATTCCTTGGGATCGCCATGCTGGCCTCTTCCGTCCAGACGATGAGTTTTTTAGTGTTTCTGACTTTTGTCTATACGGCCCTGTGGTGGCGCGTGGCGGAGAAACCCCGGCGGCCGGCTTGGAAAGTCCTTAAACCTTTTGTGCTGATACACGTCCTTGCCGCGGGAACCGCCGCCGTGATGCTTTTGCCGACCCTGGAGCTTTTTTATTATGATGCTTTAAGAAACGGGCAATGGGCGCAGGTCGGGCAGGGGCCGGTCCCTTTGATTCAAAGGCTCTGGGGTGTCGTCGGGCTGATTTCTTTCGTTTTCCCCCAGCTGGCCGGAAACGTCCGGGCGTTTGACCTGACCAAACTGGCGTCTTCAACGATGATGTTTTATACCGGGTTTATCGGGTTCCTGCCGCTTGTCTTCGGGGTGTTCAGCGTCAAGGGTGCCCGGGAGGAAAGAAGAATCCTGATTTATTGGGGGGTCGCGCTTTTGGGAATCGCCATCCCGCTGTTGACCCCGCTATTAAAGTATGTTTACCACCGGTTTTTTATCATTTATATTTTCGCGATGAGCGTGCTGTCCGCTTTTGGCTTGTCTTTTTATCTGCGCCAAAAAGACCGGGATGAGATCCGTCCGTTCCTTAAGAAGTTCTTTATCGTTTTCCTGGGTATCATGATGGCGCTGGGGATTGTCAACGGCTTGCTTCTGACGCGTTACGGCCAGATGTATGAACTGGCCATGGGTTATGTGAAGAATCATATGCATATGGCGAATTTACTGGCCGGGAACCGGCTGTGGTACCTGGGACGGGTGGGGAAGCTTCTGGAACATTTCCGTTTTTCGTCGCCGCAGATGTTGCTTCCCATTCTCACGATGGCCTGTGGATTGGTTCTGCTTTGGGCCTATGGACGAAACCGGGCGTGGAGTCCGGCCTTGATCGCGGCTATTTTTATCCTGAATGTTTTGCAGCTCGGATTTTTCGCGCGGGACTGGCTGCCGATGACTGATCCGTCGGAATATCCTTTGTATCCGCCCACGGCGTCCGTGCATTTTCTGAAAAAAGATCAAGATTTATACCGGGTTTTGATTTATAACATTAATAAAGACCAGAAACCGGTTTATTCCCCGAATATCCTTTCCCTGTACGGGATTGAAACGATGAATGGGTATGAAAGCGTGGAGCCCAGGACGGTGCGCAGCCTGGTGCGCGGGGCCGACCCGAAGGTGGCGGGATTGTGCAACGTGAAGTATGTGCTGACGCACGAGGACACGCCTTTAAGTGACACGCATTTTCATTTGGCATGGGAAGGGACCGAAGGGGTCAAGATATACCGGAATGATCTTTTTGTCCCAAGGGCTTTTTTCAGATATGATTATGATGTCGTGCCGGACGGAGAATTAACGCGCGGGTTTTATGACGGCCGCTTTGATCTTGGGAAGAAAGTTTTTTTCAGCCGGGATCCCGGGGGGCCGGCCCCCTTTGAAGAACGCCGGGATATCCCCGGGGCGCCGGCAGTCGTGCCGGAGCGTTACGCCCCGGAAGAAATCATTTATCGCGTCAGAACCCCGAAGGCCGGGTACCTCGTGGTCAGCAATACCTGGTATCCGGGGTGGAGTTGTTATGTGGATGGGCAGAGGGAAAAGCTGTTAAAAGCCAACGCGTGCATGTGGGCCGTGAACGTGCCGGCCGGGGATCATAAGGTCTGTTTTGTGTTCCGTCCATTAGTTTTTAAATGGGGGATGATTATTTCAATTGTTTTTTTAACATCTATTTTTACCGTTATGGGGAAAACGGGCCATGCCTAAAAAAGAGTTACCTTTTGTGAGCATCCTGATGGCGACGAGGGATGAAAACCCCCAGTATCTGCAAGAAGCGGTGGGGAGCATTTGCCGGCAGACGTATACGAATTGGGAATTTTTGATTATGGATGACGGGTCGCTCTCTTCCGCTAACTACGAATGGCTGCTTCAACAGGCCCAATCGGATAAGAGGCTGAAGGTCTACCGCGGGCCCGGAGTGGGGCTGGCCCAGGCGCTTAACACGCTGATCCCGCGGGCCAGGGGAGAGTTGTTTGCCCGCATGGACAGCGATGACCGGGCTTATCCGGATCGGATTATGAAGGAAGTTGAATATCTGCTGCGGTATCCGACAACGGTTTTGGTCGGGACGTGGATTCGGATTATCAATAATGACGGCCAGCCGATTCATTTGTCGTGCCCGGCGGATTATTTTAATTCCCCGTGGTCCCGGCCCGCCCATTCGGCCTGGTGCGGACGCATGGACGCGTTGAAAAATATCGGCGGGTATTCCCCGGATTTCCCGGTGAGCCAGGATTACGATTGCTGGCTGCGTCTTCAGCAGAAAGGCCGCGTCGGGGTGGTGGAGGAAATTTTGCTGGACTACCGCTGGGGGCGGATCAGCTCGGAGCGTTCCATCGAACAATTGCAGTATTTCTGGATCGCCAATCAGATTCACCGTAAAAAGGTCCGTATCAAGCCGGGCGATCTGTCCTTGGTGAAAGCCAAGTTGCAGCGTTACGCGTTCTGGTATGACCGGAAATTTCAGTCCCAGTCCATCAGCCAACAGGCGATGCGGCACTGGCAGCAGAATAATTATCAGCTGGCTGCCCGGGAATTCCTGCAGTCTTTACGGGTTTTTCCGCTGAACTTAAGGACTTGGGTTTGTTTCTTTTTAGCGTTGATTTTTCATGAATACCCTTCCCGCTTCACCCCGTATTTTAAACTGCGGCTGGTGGCGTCCCGCATATTTTATCTGAACCCGAAACCGCCGTCTCTGGCGGTGTGTCTGCATTATAATGGCCGCAAGCCCGCCCATCAGCGCCTGGCCCTGATCATTCCAACCGCGGACCGGCGCCGCGTGCTCGCGCGTTTCCTGGAAAGCACGATCCCCCAGCGGGGCAGGATCGCCCAGATTATTATTGTGGACGGAGGGAAAGTCCCCGTGAAAGATCTTTTGGAAAAATTTTCCCAGCTGTCAATTGACTATGTCCGGGCTTCCTATCCCTGCCTGACCAAACAAAAGAATCAGGGGCTTGATCATGTTGCGGCTGATATTGATTTGGTCTGTTTTTTTGATGATGATATCATTTTGGAAGAGGGTGCTCTGGAGAACATGCTGCGGTTTTGGGAAGAAAATGGTGAAGAGGTGGGGGGCGCCGCGTTTAATATTACCAATGTGGAGAAAAGAAAAACCTCTTTTATGAAAAAAATTTTTTTGACCGGAAGCGAGGCCAAGGGCCGGATCATGCGTTCCGGTTACGGGGCCATGCTGTCTCCCGTGGATGACAGCATTTTCACAGACTGGATTTTCGGGGGGGCGACGGTCTGGCGCCGGGAGATTTTCAGGCATTACCGGTTCGATGAATGGTTTGAGGGCTATGGGTACGGAGAGGACCTGGATTTTAGTTATAACGTGGGCAAAGCGTACAAGCTGGCGGTCATCGCGGAGGCCCGGGTGCAGCATATTAAGGATTACACGGAAGGCAATGATCACGTCCTTTTCGGGAAGATGCAGATTGTGAACCGTTTTTACATCGTCACAAAATTCAGGGAATTTTCTAAAATCCTTTTCTTGTGGTCTTCTTCCGGGCAGATGCTGGAGAACCTTTATATGGCGCTGTCGCGGAAGAAACGGATTTATTTTGACCGGTTGGCGGGCAACCTGTCAGGATTATGGTCGATTATGCTTCATCCTCCTAGGATGCGGCCGCCGGATCAACCCGGCAGGGCGCGATGAACCCGGCTATTCTTTTTCTGGTCCATCTTCCTCCTCCCCGGATCGGGCCATCGGTGGTGAACGAAGCCCTCCTGGCCAGCCCTGCCATTCAGGCCGAATTTGATTGTGATGTCTTGCCGATCAACACGTCATCCCGGATGAAAGAGATCAGCCGTTTTTCCTGGCGCAAGGCCGCCGGGGCGTTGGCCCTGGCCTGGGAAGTTGCCGGGATGTTACGGCGTAAACGGCCTTCTCTCGTGTACATGACGCTCACCCCGACGGGGATCGGATTCTTAAAAGATTTGTTGTTGGTTTTTGTCGTGAAGGCGTTCCGGGTGCGGATGGTGTACCACCTGCACGGGAAGGGGATCCGTTCCCGGCAGGGTTTGTTTTGGGGGTTTTTGTATCAATGTTGTTTCGCGTCAGCCCGGGTGATCCTCTTGTCCGAAAGCCTTTATCCGGATCTCGAGCGTTATGTTTCCCGTTCGCGGGTGGTTGTGATCCCTAACGGGGTGGCTTTAACGTGCGGATCGGTTGAATGGGAAGAAATCAGGGAACAGCGGAAAGGCCCTCATCTTTTCACAATCCTCTTTTTGGGAAATTTGGTCAAGAGTAAAGGAGTCTGGACCGTTATGGAGGCCGCTTTAAACCTTAAAGAGAAGGGGTTGCCGTTTCGTCTTTGTGTCGTCGGGGCTGATTTTGATGTCACCCGGGATCAATTGTCCCTTTGGGCGAAGCAGAAGGGCTTGGAGCGTGAGGTCGCGTTTCCGGGTTTTTTGGACGGGGAGGATAAAGCCGCTGTCCTTAAGGCGGCGGACATTTTTGTTTATCCGACGCAGAACGACACCTTCCCGTTGGTCTTGTTGGAAGCCATGCAGTATGGCTTGCCGGTGGTCACGACCGCTGAAGGGGCGGTCCCGGATATTGTGGACGCCAATCAAACGGGATTTGTCATCCCGTCCGGCGATGCGGTGGCGTTGGCGGACAAGGTCGAGTTTTTGATGCGGGAGGCGGAATGGCGGCGGAATATGGGCGATCAGGCCCGGCTCAAGTTTTTGCGGGAATACACGTTTGAGGTTTTTGAAAGCCGTTTGCGGCAGCTTTTAAAATCATTAACGAACGCAAACGCTGCCGTCGTGGAGGGCTCATGTGCGGGATAAACGGAATATTCGGCCTTCCTGACGCCGCGGCGCGCGTCAGGGCCATGAACCAGGACCTGCGGCACCGGGGGCCGGACGCGGAGGGGGTCTGGCAGGACGGACGTCTGGCTCTGGGCCACCGGCGGCTGTCGATCATTGATCTTTCCGAGAGCGCGAATCAACCCATGGAGAAGGATGGGCTGGTCCTCGTTTATAACGGGGAGGTTTATAATTATCGCGCATTGCGGTCCGCGCTTGAGCGGCGGGGGGGCCGGTTTCAGACGCATTCCGATACCGAGGTGGTGCTCGAATTGTTCCGGTGTTACCGGGAAAAAAGTTTCACCATGCTGCGGGGGATGTTCGCTTTCGGGCTGTTTGACCGGAAGGCCCGGGAGCTTTATCTGGTCCGGGATTACTTTGGGATCAAACCGATTTTTTATTCCCAAGGGAATCCGGGCGGGTTTGTTTTTTCGTCGGAATTAAAATCATTTCTGGGGCTTCCCGGGTTCAGGAAATCGGTCAACCCGGCGGTTCTGGTGTCCTGCCTGAATTATCTCTGGCCATCGGGAAACGAATCTATATTTAAGGGCGTGCATAAGGTCCCTCCGGCGCATTTTTTGAAAGTCCGGTTTGCCGGGGATGACATTTTGTTAAGCCAGCACCGCTACTGGGAATTGCCCGGGCGGGCCGCTGATGTTCTGCCGGAAGAAGCCCTGGTTGAAGATTTGCGCCGGGTCATGCGGGAGAGCGTTGAAAAGCATCTTGTCGCGGACGTCCCGGTGGGGGCTTTTTTGAGCGGGGGGCTCGATTCGTCGTATATCACGGCGCTGGCAAAAAAATGCAACCCGGACCTGTCTACCTTTACGATCACCGTGTCCCGCCGGGACCAGCGGATTGAACGCATGCCGGCCGATAATGTTTTCGCGGGTGATATCGCCCGGGTTTTGGGGGTCCGTCACACGGATATTCCGGTCAACCCTTCGGTGGTGGATTCTCTTCAGGACATGGTCGCGATCCTGGATGAGCCCATCGGGGACCCGGCGGCCATCAACACTTATCTGATCTGCCAATGCGCCCGCCAACGGGGCCTCAAAGTGCTGCTTTCGGGCATGGGCGCGGATGAGCTGTTCGCAGGGTATCGCCGCCATTACGCCACGCTTTTGAGTCAGACGATCCGCCGTTGGCCGTCCGGAGTGAAAGCGGGGTGTGCCGGCGCCCTGGCGGGTCTGCCGGTGCGGATGGGCCGCCTGGGATTAAGGCCGGTCCGCTGGGCCAAACGTTTCTTCTCTTTCGCGGATATGCCATTCGGAGAGGCGTACATGCGGAGTTATTCCTATTACGACCGGACGGAATTGTACAATGTCTTTAACCGGCAGTTTGATCCCGATGTCGACGCTCTCTTGGAACAGCACGACGCGCTGTTTCACCAAAACCCGGACCTGGATGATATTAACCGGATGTGTTTTACGGATATCCATATGTTCATGACCGGCCTGAATTTGACGTACACGGACCGGGCGTCTATGGCGGCTTCCGTGGAAGTGCGGGTCCCTTTCATTGACAAAACCGTTGTCGAGTGGGCGATGGCCCTGCCGGGCCGGTTCAAGATCAAAAACCGCACGGCGAAGTATCTATTAAAGAAAGCGGCGGAAGAGGTGTTGCCGAAACGGATTGTATACCGCCCGAAAGCGTCTTTCGGAATGCCCCTGCGCGCGTGGATGGCCAGGGATTTGCGTGAATTAGTGGACGATGTCCTATCTTATGGTAATATAAAAAAGCGCGGAATTTTCAACCCGGAGATGGTGCGCGCGGTGATCGATGCTGACCGCTCGGGCCGGGAGGATTACGCTTACCGGATTTATCAGTTCCTGACCTGTGAATTATGGATGAGGAGGTTCTTGGATACATGAAACAACTGGTGCAGAATTTAAAAACCGGCGATTTGAGCCTGCAGGAGGTGCCGGCCCCGGCCCTTCTGCCCGCGGCGGTGCTGGTGCAAAATAGGATGTCTTTGATCAGCGCCGGGACGGAGCGCTCAACGGTTCATACCGGGAAGTTGTCGTTGCTGGGCAAGGCGAAGAAAAGGCCGGACCTCGTCAAACAGGTTATGGACAATATCCGCAAGGAAGGGTTGCTGTCGACGATTCATAAAGTGAAGAATAAACTGGACTGGCCCAAGGCGCTGGGATACAGCAGCTGCGGAGTCGTTCTTGAGTCCGGTGAGGAGGGCCGGTTCCATCCCGGGGACCTGGTGGCCTGCGCCGGCCAGGATTACGCCTCGCACGCCGAGGTCGTTTGCGTGCCCCGGAACCTTGCCGTTAAAGTCCCGGAGGGGGTTTCCCCCCGGGAAGCGTGTTTTACCACCGTCGGCGCGATCGCGCTTCAGGGGGTGCGCCAGGCAGACGTTAAAATAGGGGAAAATGTCTGCGTGATCGGGCTGGGGCTGATCGGGCAACTCACCGCCCAGATTTTGAGGGCCAACGGCTGTTTTGTTTTTGGGATCGATGTGTCTGGCTATACGGTCACCAAGGCGAAGGAGATGGGAATACACGCGGCGGAGACCCGGATGTCTCCGGGGCTCGCGCGCGCGGTCGACTCATTCGCCGGGCCGCACGGTTTTGACAAGGTGCTCATCACCGCGTCCTGTGCGGACAATGACCCGGTTCTCCTGGCGACGGAAATCTTGCGTAAGAAAGGGGTCCTTGTTATTGTCGGGGATGTGCCTGTGGCCGTGCCCCGGGAACCCCATTTTTATAAGAAGGAGCTTGAACTCAAGATGGCCACGTCATACGGGCCGGGCCGGTACGATCCGCATTATGAAGAGGGCGGGCAGGATTATCCGTATCCGTACGTGCGTTTTACCGAGAACCGGAATATGGGTGTCTTCTTGCAGATGATGGCCCACGGCATGGTGAAGGTCGAGCCGCTGATAACGCACGTGTTTGATTTTAGCGACGCGTTAAGCGCTTATGAGTTGATGATGACCAAGAGGGAGCCGTATATCGGGATCCTGTTAACGTACGGGAGCCTCCCGGAGGCTTTGGCCCCGCGCTCGGTTTCCGTTCGGCTCTCCCCGGTTAAGGCGGTGAATATCGGTTTTATCGGGGCGGGCAGTTTTGCCCAGGGGTATCTGCTCCCGGCCTTGAAAGGTTTGGATGTTTCCCTGGACACTGTCGTCACCACGAAAGGGATTTCCGCCAGGAGCGTGGCGGAGAAGTTCGGATTTAATACCGCGTCCACTGACCCGGAAGCCATCGTCACGTCTGAAGCCGTGAACACTGTTTTTATCGCGACCCGCCACAACACGCACGGTTTTTATGCCAACGCCTGCCTGAAGGCGGGGAAGCGGGTCTTTGTTGAAAAGCCGTTATGCCTGACGATGGAGGATTTGAAAACAACAGCCGCTTTGGGCCGTGAGGGTGGGGGCCTGATGGTCGGGTATAACCGGCGCTTTGCGCCGTTAAGCGTCTGGGTGAAAAATCATCTTAATCCGCAGGATTGCCCGGTCATGATGAACATCCGGGTTAACGCCGGGTATGTCCCCGCGGATTCCTGGGTTCAGCTCCCGGACGTCGGGGGCGGGCGCGTGCTGGGAGAGATATGCCATTTCGTGGACCTGATGCTTTACTGGTCAGGGTCCCAGCCGGCCCGGGTCATGGCGTCGGGGATCACCCCGAAAGGCGGCAAATGGCGGCTGGAGGATAACCTTCTTATTCAACTGGAATTTAAAAACGGCTCAATAGGCCATATTTTATATACGGCCATGGGTTCTGTGCGGATGCCGAAAGAACGCTATGAAATATTTTCGGCCGGCAGCAGTTTTGTGATTCAGGATTTCCGCCAGGGGACAGGGTACATCCAGGGGCAGGAAGAAACGGTCCGCCGCCCTGGAAAGGGGCACAAGGAAGAGGTCCATGCGTTTATTGACGCGCTCCACAGCGGCGCAGGATGCCCGATTCCGTTTGACGACATTCTGCTTGTTTCGTTAACGACATTTAAAATTTTGAAAAGCATAGAAACCCGGTCTCCCCAAGATATCGATCTTCATGAACTATATCCTTGATTCATTAACCCATTTAAGGGATTTCTGCGAGAAGGAAGACTTTAAAGGCTGGGACCCTTTTGACGGTTTGAGCTCACGGCTTTTTCAGCGTACGTTTTTAAAGGAGTACGCTTGGGCCCGGATCGTTTGGCTGCAATTCTTCAAGCGGTCCCCGGTGAACCTCCGTTCGTTTTTGCGGATTACAAAAAATTATAATCCCAAAGGGTTGGCTTTATTCTTGAGCGGGTACACGTATTTGTACCGTGCGTTTGCCGATCAATCCGCCCTCGGGTTTATGAAGACCCTGACGCGTCTTTTAAAGGACCATCAGTCGCCGGGGTATGCGGGGGCCTGCTGGGGCTATCCTTTTGACTGGCAGTCGCGCGCTTTCTTTGTGCCGAAAGGGACTCCCAATGTGATCGTTTCGACCTTTTCCGGGCACGCGTTGCTGGATGCCTATGAACAGACCGGAGAGGAGGAGATTCGGGAGACCGCGCTGTCGGTCGCGGACTTTATCAAAAGCGACCTGAAGCGCAGTGTGGATGACGCCGGGAATGTTTGTTTTTCATACACGCCTTTGGACCGTTCGCAGATTATCAACGCGTCTTTGCTCGCGTCCGCGTTCCTGGCGCGGGTTTCACTTTTTAGAAAAGACCCGGAGCTTCTTGAGGATGCCCGGAGTTCCGTGGCTTTTTGCTGCCGGCTTCAAAATCTGGATGGAAGTTGGTTCTACGGGACGCGGCCGAACCAGCGCTGGGTAGACAGTTTTCATACGGCCTATAATCTTGAAGCGCTGTACCGGTACCAGCTGTGGAGCCACGACTCTGGTTTCCAAAAGAATTTTAAAGCGGGCCTGGATTATTATTGGGAGCATTTTTTTACTCCGGAAGGCGTCCCAAAGTATTATAATAACAAAATTTATCCGGTGGATGTGCACGCCACCGCCAGTCTCGTTGCGCTGGCGGTTACCGCCGGCCTGATGAAAGAGCGCGCCACTTTGATCGAAAACGTCCTGAGCTGGACGATCCGCCACATGCAAACGTCCAGAGGGTTTTTTTGTTATCAGCGGCAACGGTTTTACCGCATAACGATCCCCTATATGCGCTGGTCGCAGGCCTGGATGTTTTTTGCGTTGAGTTATTATCTCTTTTATTTGAAGACGGCCGGGACGGCGTCACGGAAGGGCGAAGGGCAGTAAGTTATGAGAACGAAAAAGAGGATTATTTTTGTCGCCGGAGCCAGGCCGAATTTTATGAAAATCGCCTGCTTGCTTAAAGAATGCCGCCGGCAGCCGGCGGTCCGATCGGTCTTGGTCCACTCCGGCCAGCATTATGACCAGGCGATGTCAGACCGGTTCTTTCAGGATCTGGACATCCCCGCCCCGCAGTATTGCCTGGGGGTCGGATCCGGCTCTCATGCCGAACAGACCGCGAAGGTCATGACCGCCTTTGAAAACGTTTGCCGGAAAGAAAAACCCGCGATCGTGGTGGTGGTCGGGGACGTCAACTCCACGGTGGCCGCGTGCCTGGCCGCGAAAAAATTGAATATCCCGGTCGCGCATGTCGAGGCGGGCTTAAGAAGTTTTGACCGGGCCATGCCGGAGGAAGTGAACCGCATCGTCACGGACAGCATCTCGGATTTCCTTTTTGTGACGGAGCCAAGCGGGGTGGACAATCTCCGGAAGGAAGGGCACGCGGCGAATACAATTCATTTTGTCGGCAACACGATGATTGACAGCCTTATCACCGGACTTAAAAAACTTCATGATGCGGACAAACGGTCTTGGGCGAGCGCCCCGCTGACGGAATCCCTGAAAAGGTATGGCGTGCTCACCCTGCACCGCCCTGTGAATGTTGATCATAAACAACAATTGAAGCGCCTGATAGCGATGATCGCGGATGTGACCCAACAGATCCCTGTTATTTTTCCGGCACACCCGCGGACCCGTAAGAATATTGAGGCGTTCCGTATCCAGCTTCCCCCGCAGATGCATTGCCTTGATCCATTAGGGTACCTTGAGTTTTTGTCTTTGTGCCGGGGGGCGAAATTCGTTTTAACGGACAGCGGCGGCATTCAGGAGGAAACGACGTTTATGCGCGTCCCCTGTTTAACCTTGCGGTCCAGCACGGAACGGCCGGTGACGCTGCGGGAGGGGACCAATCTTCTTATTGGGGATAAGATTGATCGTGTGCCGGGGCTTGTCCGGCAGATCCTCCGGGAGAAATCCCGTGCCGGGACTATCCCGGCTTTATGGGACGGCAAGGCTTCGAAGCGGATTATACGGATTTTGGTGAGGGCGCTTTGATGACACGCCCTGAACGCGTTGATCTCCTCGGTTGCCCTATCGACAATTTAAGCCGGGCTGAAACCGTCGACTGTATCGACAGATGGATACAGGATCGCCGGCCCTGCCAGCATGTCGTGGTTAATGTTGATAAGCTTTTAAAGGTTCGCAAGGATCAGGCCCTTTATGATATCATCGCGGGCTGCGACATTATTAACGCGGACGGCATGCCGTTGGTCTGGGTGTCCCGCTGGCTGGGGACGCCCCTTAAAGAACGCGTGACGGGAATTGATTTGATGGAGGACCTGATTGCGCTCGCCGCCCAACGGGGATACGCGGTGTTTTTCCTGGGGGCCCGTCAGCCGGTTGTCGAGGCGGTTACGGAGATATACCGGACACGGTTCCCGGCTTTAAGAATCGCCGGACACCGCAACGGATACTGGACCCCGGAGGAAGAACGCGAGGTTGTGCGGCAGATCAAGCAATCCGGGGCGGATATTCTTTTTGTGGCCATGGGATCCCCCCGGAAAGAAATATTTTTGAATCAGTACCGGCAGGAGTTGGGTCCCCCTTTTGTGATGGGTGTCGGTGGAAGTTTTGATGTGGTGGCGGGAAAGACGCGGCGGGCGCCGCAGTGGATGCAACATTGGGGGCTGGAGTGGCTGTTCCGTTTCCTGCAAGAGCCGAAACGGATGTGGAAGAGGTATCTTGTAGGGAACACCTGTTTTATCGGCCTGGTGATCCGTGAATTAACCGTGGGCCGCCTCCGGAAGCCGCGGGCCCGATAGCTTGCTTCCGCGCCCGGGGAGCGGTGTCTGCGCCCCGGCAAGCCGTTTGTTCTGTCAACAGACAGGAATTGATATTGCACAATATTTTATTCGTGTGTAGAATTATGGGGAGTTATACAGAGAAAAAATTACTCTGGGGCCGGGAGCAATAATATTTTGGTGAGTTTTTAGAATATGATCACATCAATCCGCAAAATTTACCCGCTGTATGTTTTTATAGACTTTATTTTTATTTGGATTAGTTTTTTTATCCCTTATTATTTGAAATATAACGCGCTGTCTGATATTTTTCAGAGCGTCACCCTGCCGAATTCGGATCAATATATTTTTATTTTTGTGCTTTGGGCGGTTTTTATCATGGGTTTTCTTCATCGCAAAGGGCTGTACGCCACCGACCGAAGCCTCCCGATCCCCAAAGAAATCGCCCGGGTCATCCTCAATCTTTTTTATGTGAGCGTCCTTATGGCCGCGATTATCTTTTTCGCGCAGTATAAATTCTTTTCGCGGGAGGTCTTTGGCGAGAATTTTCTCCTGCTATGCCTGTTTCTCAGCGGCTGGCGGGTGATCAAACGGCTGATTGTCCGGAAGCTCATCGCCGGAGGTTTTCATAATATCAACGTCCTCATTGTGGGGGCGGGAAAAGTCGGCGGGGTTGTCTTGGAGGAGATTTGTCAGAATCCGCAATGGGGGTTTCATGTCGTTGGATTTCTGGATGATCATAAAGAAGAGATAGACGGGTTCCCGGTGCTGGGCAAGGTGAGGGATTTCCCCTCCGTCGCCCGGAAGCTCTTTGTGGATGAGATTGTCGTCACGATCCCTTCGGAGAGGGAGTTGATCGGGGACATTATCAAAAAAGCCCAGACCATGCATTTGGGGGTGAGGATCGTTCCGGAAAATTTTGAGGGCCCGATTTCGTTCATTGAAATCAGTTATATCGGGATCATCCCGCTTTTGACGTATAAACAACGCAAACATCATCCGACGGAATTTGTTTTAAAGCGGTTTTTCGACATCATCCTTTCCGCGGTCCTGTTGACCATTTTTTCCCCGGTATTCCTCATCGTCGCAGTTCTGATCCGGACCGATTCTCCGGGGCCGGTCTTTTATGTCCAGCAGCGTGTCGGGTTGAAGGGGCGGCGTTTCCGGCTGTTTAAATTCCGTTCCATGATGCATAACGCCGAACAGATGAAATCCGGCCTGTTGGGCAATAACGAGGTTAAGGACGGGGTGATTTTTAAAATGAAGAAGGACCCCCGCGTGACCAAGGTCGGCCGGGTGCTCCGCCGTTTCAGCTTGGATGAGCTCCCCCAGCTTTATAATGTTTTTAAAGGCGACATGAGCCTGGTGGGGCCGCGACCGCCGACGCCGGATGAAGTGGAGCAGTATAATCAGCAGGACCTCCAGCGTTTGTCGATCCGCCCCGGGGTGACCTGCATCTCCCAGGTGCGCGGCCGCAGCGATCTTTCCTTTAAGCGGTGGGTCAAATGGGATCTGTGGTATATCAATAATTGGTCTTTTGGTTTGGATTTACGGATTATCCTTTGGACCGTCCCGGCTGTTATTAGGGGGAGAGGGGCGTACTGATGGTTTGGGCAGCGGTATCCCGGCGTCCGGAGGAAAAAGAGTGACGGCCGCGGCGAGGATTTTACTGTTAATTCTGGTTTTTTTCTTGCCCTATAGCAAAGCCGTTATTGAAATTTGTGTTATCGGGGCGCTCGCTCTGTGGGTCTTCCCCCGCGTCCGGATATTTATCCGCTCTCAAAACAGGTTGCCGGTGTCTTTCCTGGGTTCCCGGTCATTTTGGCGGGGGCTTATCCCGCGCACCCCTGCCGATCAAGCGGTTTTCTTCTTTTTAGCCGTTTGCCTTTGCTCCGTGGTCTTCAGCATGGACCCGGCCAAATCTTTGCGGGGTTTTATCACCAAGACTTTGGAATGGTTTGTGGTTTTTTATTTGGTGACAGGGCTTTTCTCGGCCCGCGAGCACATTTTCAGGGTGGTTAAAATTTATGTCGCCACTACGGTTTTTATCGCCGCGGACGCGTTCTTGCAGTTTTTTTGGCTTGGGTATGATGTATTCCGGTCCCGCGCCATGGTGAGGGACGGGGCCACGGCCGCTTTCTCCCATCCCAACAGCCTGGCGGGGTATTGTGTCATTGCTGTCCCTGTGTTTTTAGCCTTGTGTTTTCTTCCGTTTAAAAACCGGGGGCACCGTTTCGTTTTGATTTTTTTGCTGGGGCTTGTTTCCGGGGCCCTGATTTTAACTTTTTCCAGGGCTGGCTGGCTGGCGGCGTTATGGGGAGGGCTGGTATTTTTATTTTTTAGGGATAAAAGGATTCTGGCCGGAGTTGTGCTTACGGCTGTGTTGTTTTCTTTGTGTTTCGTGAGGTTTTCTCCTCTGGAGGTGCGTAAACGCACCCGGACCCGGCCTGAGATTGTTCGGGAAGACATCCGGTGGCGTGTTCACGTCTGGGAAGCGAGCCTTTCCCTGGTGAAGGAAAAGCCCTTATTCGGACAGGGATTGAATACTTATATGGATGTGGTTCAGCGGACGCGGGCGGGGCAGGACCCCATTTACGCGCATAACTGTTTTGTCCAGGTCCTGGTAGAAACGGGGCTGTTAGGGTTGGGCGGATTTTTATGGATTCTGGTTTCTCTGGCGCGGGCGGCATTCCAAACCGGCCGGAGAATTTATCCTGTTAAAGAGGACCAGGCGCTTTTGATTATAATGCTGGGGGCTTTCTCCGGCTTGATGGCGTTCCTTGTCCACAGTTTTTTTGATGTGCATTTTTATTCTTTGCAACTATCAGTTTACTTTTGGCTTATTGCCGGTATACTAATGTCTATAATTCGGGTCCTTCATGCTGGGGCGGGTGGCCCGTTTGATGAAGGACGCCTGGAACAGGAGGCAAACCCATGACAAAGAAGAAAGTCGCGCTTATCACCGGGATTACCGGCCAGGACGGGGCGTATTTATCAGAACTGTTACTCAAAAAAAAATATTTGGTGTATGGGCTGATCCGGCGCTCCAGCACGTTCAACACGGCCCGGATCGATCATCTTTATCGGGACCCGCACGAGAAAAACGTGCAGCTGCGATTGTTATACGGAGATTTGAACGACGCCAGCTCTTTGAACCGTATCATGCGGACGATCAGGCCGGACGAAGTTTATAACCTTGGTGCGCAAAGCCACGTGAAGGTGAGTTTCGAGGTCCCGGAGTATACCGGAGAGATCGTTGGCTTGGGGACGACGCGCCTCTTGGAGGCCATCCGGGATTCTGGAATTAAAACCCGTTTTTATCAGGCGTCCAGCAGCGAAATGTTCGGGAAGGTCCGGGCGATCCCGCAGACAGAAAAAACTCCTTTTTACCCGCGTAGCCCTTACGCGGCCGCGAAAGTCTACTCTTACTGGATGACGGTCAACTACCGGGAAGCTTATAATATTTTTGCCTGCAACGGCATTTTGTTTAATCATGAATCCCCCCGCCGGGGAGAGACGTTCGTGACCCGTAAGATTACCATGGCGCTGGCCCGGATTAAACATGGCGTGCAGGATAGGCTGTATCTCGGGAATTTGGATGCTAAACGGGATTGGGGTTTCGCAGGCGATTATGTGGAAGCGATGTGGCTCATGCTGCAGCAGAACAAGCCGGAGGATTATGTGATTGCGACCGGGGAAACACATTCGGTCCGGGAATTCCTGGAAGAGGCTTTTTCTTATCAGGATCTGGATTGGAAAAAATATGTGGTGATTGATAAGAAATATTTCCGCCCGACAGAAGTGGACCTCCTCGTGGGCAACAGCTCCAAAGCCCGGCGTTATTTGAAGTGGAAACCCCGCGTTCATTTTAAACAGCTGGTCCGTATGATGGTGGACGCGGACCTCAAATTGGTTAGTCAGCAGCTTTACGGGCAAAAGAATTTCCATATCGAGTAAGGATCATCCGCATGAATAAATTCCCGGAATGGTGCGAACGGGGGATCCGGTATTCTTTTTACGCCCTGGCGTATTTCCTCCCGATATCCATAAGTTTGACTGAGATTTTTTCGACGACGATTATCCTTTGTTATTTATTCCTTGTGGGCAGAGAGGGCGGTAGGATTTTCAGCGGCCGCCAGGGTGCCCCTGTTTCGTCCTGTTCCCACGGAAAAGACCTTGCCCCGGGGACGTCCCTGTTCCCGGGAAAGATGTTTGTCGTGGCCTGCGGCATATTTTTTGCGGCGAATGTTATCTCAACCGTCATGAGCCAGCACTTTTTAGAAAGTTTTGAGGCGTTGATTTTCAAGTTGAGCGAGGGTTTGATCCTTCTTTTTGCCTTTTGCCGGGCCATAAAAACAAAAAAACATTTGAAAGCGGTTTGCGGGTTTCTCTTGATATCCGCCACCCTGACTTCGATGGATGCGCTGTATCAGTCTTGGACCGGACGCGGTTTTGTGAGGGGTTTTGAGATCGTTGAACAGGCCCGGGTGACGGCTTCTTTTAAACATCCCAATGATTTTGGCGCGTTTCTGATTGTGGCCAGCAGCCTTGTTTTATCTTTTCTTCTGGCCGGAATTTTTGACCTGCTTTCCCGGCGTGGCCAGCGGGCATCATCTCCTGATGATTTTCCTCGGGGCCCTTTCCTGTGGGCCTGGTTGGGCCTTTTGTTTTTTGGCGTGCTGTGGAGCCTTGGCTTGACGTTTTCCCGGGGGGCCTGGCTGGGGTTTATCGTGGCGACATTATGTCTGTCCTTTTACCGGCGGAAAGCTTTTTGGTTGTTGCTGGGCGTGTGTGTCATGTTTATTATTATTTTTCACCCTCAACTCTATAGGGTTCGCGGAAAAAACTTGAGAGTCTATGACCCCAAGGGAGTTGTGATGCAGCCCAAAGACGTTAAGACGATTATTTTGCCCGAGGAAGAAAGCCAGCCCTCAGCCCAAAGCGTTTCCGTTTCTCCTCAGGAAGCAGGGAAAGGGGGCGGGACCGGAGTCTTTAAAAAAATTATGACGGTTTTTGAAGTCATCGTTGGAAAAAGCATGGGGCGTTTTAATTTTTGGAAGGAAGCGCTTCTGATCATTCAAGATTACCCTCTGTTCGGGGCCGGACTCAACACGTATTCTACGGTTGCGCCCCGCTATAAGATTAACTGGGGGGGGTATCCGCATAACTGTTATCTGCATATGGCTGCGGAAACCGGTCTTGTTGGATTGGCCAGTTTCCTGTGGCTGATCCTGGTTTTCCTCCAGTGGAGCTGGGCCCGGCTCAAGACGGTCAGGGACAGCTTTTTGTTGTCTCTGGCCCTGGGAGGGGTGACCGGGCTTTCAGGGTATCTGGTGCAGTGTTTTTTTGACACGAATTTGTATTCCGTTCAACTCAACACGTTGTTTTGGCTCGTGATGGGCATGGTGATGGCTTCAATTCATGTGGGGGCCCGTGACCCCGAACCGGCGTGACCGGTTTTTCAAACAAAAATGCCGCTTAATATAAAGGTGGATATCAGAATGGGTTCGATCATCAAGGAGACGATTGGGAGAGGATTGGCATGAGGCATGATTTGCTGCATATCCGTGATTTGGTTAAAGATGTTGACGGTTTTTTGACAAACAGGGAAGGCGAGGCCCTTTATAAACTGGCTTCCATCTGCCGTAACGGCGTGATTGTCGAAATCGGTTCCTGGAAAGGGAAGTCAACGATTTGGCTGGGCAAAGGGGCCAGGGAGGCCGGAGCAAAAACCATTTATGCCATTGACCACCATGTTGGGTCCCAGGAGCACCAGGGCGAAGGATCTCCCGTTTGGACTTTTAAAGAATTTGAAAACAATATCCGTAAGGCGGGACTTGACGACATCGTCACCCCGTTCGTCAAGACATCTGTGGAAGCCAGACCTTTAGTGAAAGACCCGATCGATTTGTTATTTATTGACGGCGCACATGATTATGATTCGGTGAAGCAGGACTTCCGGCTCTGGTCTCCTGCCGTAAAAAATGAAGGGAGGGTCGCCTTTCATGATACTCCCTGGCCGGGGGTGGGCCGGGTTGTTTCTGAGGTTTTGGAAACAGGGCAGTTCCGCCGGGCTTATTTTTCAGACACGCTTTTTTTCCTCACCAAAACAGACAAAGCCAACGTGCTTGATAAGATCCGTGACCGCATGATGTTTCATTTAAGCCGGTCATTTTACGCTGTTAATGCTTCTTCCCGGCCGAAATGGGTTAGAACCTCCCAGAAAAATATTATTAAAATGTTCCGGTTTATGATTAATCCTTGCCCGTTTGTTAATAAAAAATAACTCCTATGAGAATGATCCAGAAACCCGCGGCTGAATTTATCAGGAATGGAGGGGCCCCATGTTCATTGACAAATCAGCTCCTATGAGTATAATATGTAAGTTATTTTAAGTAAATATTCCACAATATTTTTACAGAAAGAAGGTTGGGGATGAAAAAGCAAACGGTCAAAGATATTGCCCTTCAAGGGAAAAAAGTCATTGTCCGCGTGGATTTTAACGTGCCGTTGGATAAAGATCTTAAAATTACCGATGACCGCCGCATCAGGGCCGCTTTGCCGACCTTGCAATATATTCTTAAACAAAATCCTGCGAAAATAATCCTGATGAGCCACTTGGGCCGTCCCAAAGGAGAGGTGATCGAGGCTATGCGTTTAACTCCGGTGGGGCAACGTTTGGGAGAACTGTTGGGTGAGGACGTGTTAAAGCTGGATGATTGCGTCGGCCCGGAGGTGGAGGCCGCCATTAAAACCAGCGATAGGAAGGTGGTCCTGCTTGAAAACCTGCGGTTTCATAAGGAAGAGACGAAAAATGACCCTGAATTTTCCAGGCAACTCGCTTCGATGGCGGATGTGTACGTGAATGACGCTTTTGGTTCTGCGCACCGCGCCCACGCGTCGACAGCCGGGATAACGGCGCATCTTCCTGCGGTGGCAGGGTTTCTGCTTGAGAAAGAGGTGACTTACCTCGGGAAAGCCGTTCAAAATCCGGAGAAACCCTTTGTGATTATTTTGGGTGGGGCCAAGGTTTCGGACAAGATCGCCCTGATTGAAAACTTGTTGCCCAAGGCGGACGCTTTTATTATCGGAGGAGGCATGGTGTACACTTTCCTGAAGGCCCTTGGGAAAAATATCGGTAATTCCCTTTTGGAAGAAGATAAAATCCCAACCGCCAGGGCAGTCCTGGACAAAGCCAAAGCGATGGGGGTTGAGATCGCCCTTTCGTCTGATTTCGTCGTTGTGGAAGATTTTGATAAGCCCGAAGGCCGGAAGACCGTTTCGGGGGAGATTCCTGACGGGTGGCAGGGTGTTGACATCGGGCCGGAAAGCCGCCGGAATTTCAAGGGTGTGTTATCAAAAGCCAAAACAATCGTCTGGAACGGACCTCTGGGCGTGTTTGAAATTGATGCTTACGCGGAAGGGACCAAATATATTGCGGAGCATATCGCCGGCCTCAAAGGGGTAACGTCCATTATAGGCGGCGGGGACTCGGCGGCCGCGGTGGCCAAATTTAACGTTGAAGCCGGCATGACGCATATATCAACCGGCGGGGGCGCTTCCCTGGAATTTCTCGAAGGTAAAGAGCTCCCGGGAGTCGCGGCTTTAAATAACGCTTAAACATCTTATTCGAGAAGGGATTAAAGGAAAAGCTATGAGAAAAATTATTATCGCCGGGAACTGGAAGATGTACAAAACCTCTCTGGAGGCTATTGAATTGGTGACGTTGCTGAAAAGGGAAGTCGTCGATAACGCAGCGGTTGACATTGTTGTCTGCCCGCCTTTTACTGCTTTAGCCGACGTCCGTGATACCTTGAGCGAGTCCAATGTCGGGCTCGGTGCGCAGAACCTTTACTGGGAAGACAGCGGCGCTTTTACCGGGGAAGTTTCGGCGCCCATGCTGAAAGACCTGGGCGTGGCTTATGTTATTATCGGCCATTCCGAGCGCAGGCAGTTTTTCGGCGAAACCGATGAAACGGTCAACAAAAAAATCCGGGCGGCCCTCCATCACGGCTTGCTCCCTATTGTTTGTATCGGCGAAAGCCTCGCACAGCGGGAGCAGAACCGCACGATGGATGTGATCCGGACCCAGTGTGAAGGTTCTTTAAAAGGACTTACCGAGGACGAGATGCGGAAGCTTATTATTGCCTACGAGCCGGTCTGGGCGATTGGGACGGGGAAAACAGCCACCCCTCAACAGGCCCAAGAGGTGCACAAGTTTATCCGGGAACTGCTCGGCGAGATGTTCGGGAGTGATTGCGCCGCGGGCGTGCGCATTCAATACGGCGGGAGCGTCAAACCGGAAAACACTAAAGATTTGATGTCACAGCCGGATATTGACGGCGCGCTTGTGGGGGGCGCCAGCCTGAAGAGTGATTCTTTTTCGCTGATTATAAAAAATAGTTCGGATATAAAAAAATGAGGTGCTGATTATGGGTGTCTTACTGATTGTGATTCATGTCTTGACAGCGGTTCTTCTGATTACGGTCATCCTGATGCAGTCCGGGCGGGGAGGAGGACTGACCGACAGTTTCGCTTCTGCCGAATCCATGTTCGGGGCGAGGACCAATGAGTTTATGGTGCGCGCGACAACGGTCTTGGCGGCCATCTTTCTGGTGACCAATTTGAGCCTGGCGTATGTCAATGCGAGGAAAGAGCGGTCCTTGATGCAGAGCACTGGCCAGATGAAAACGATTAATATCCCGATGGAAAAGAATGAACCCCAGGCGGCGACGCCACAAAAACCGGAACCAGTTGCGGCTCAATAAACTGTTCCAGCCGGACGACTCCTGTGGCCGCAGCCGAAACCGTTACTTAAAGCCCTTTGACAGGTTTTGAAGAAATATCCATTCACAAAGCGTTTTATTCCGACGGCTTTCCTTAAAAGGATAGGGCGGCTTTTATTTTTCTGCTTTTGTTTTCTTCTTTCTCAGGGGGCAAGCCGCGCCGCTGTTCCGGCTTCCCCGGAACACGGCGGGACGCTGGTCCTGTCCACGGTTTCTGACCCGAAATCTTTTAATGATATTGTCGCGAAAGAAACGTCCTCCACCCTTGTCACGTCTCTTATTTTCGAAGGACTCACTAAAACCAACGCGTTCACTCTCCAGGTGGAACCTTTCTTGGCACGAGACTGGGATGTCAGCGAAGATGGCTTGACCTGGACGTTTTATCTGCGGGAGGATGTTGCTTGGAATGACGGCTACCCTTTTACCGCCGATGACGTGGTTTTTACCTTTAAAGATTTGATCTACAATGACGCCGTCCCCACGTCTTCGCGGGATATCTTTACGATCGATGATGAACCATTCGACGTTACAAAGATTGATGACTATACGGTGCAGTTCCGTCTTCCGGTCAAGTTCGCCCCTTTCCTGCGGGCCATGGGACAGGCGATCCTGCCGAAACACCGGCTGCTCCAATCGGTGAGGGACGGCACGTTCAGTTTTACCTGGGGCATTGACACCCCCCCGGAAGATATCGTCGGCACCGGGCCGTTTAAGCTCGCGCAGTACCGTCCCGGGGAAAGGCTCGTCTTGAGGCGGAATGAACGGTACTGGCAGAAGTCGGCGGAAGGGGACGCGTTGCCGTATTTGGACCGCGTCATTTTCCTGATCGTTCAGAATCAGGATGTGGAAATTCTTAAATTTCTTGATGGTGAAATCGATTATTGCATGATAAGCCGGGGTAACGATTACCCCTTACTGAAGCCGCTGGAAGCCGAAAAAAATTTTACAATCTATGAATCGGGGCCGAACTTCGGCACCAATTTCCTGGTTTTTAATCAAAACCGGGACACAAATTCTGAAACCGGCGAACCGTTTGTCGATCCCGTTAAACTGTCTTGGTTCACGAACCGGGATTTCCGGCGGGCGGTGGCTTACGCCATTGACCGGACGCAAATGATCGACATCCTCAAAAATCAGCTTGGGTATCCGCAGGACGGGGCCTTGAGCCCCAGCGCGGGGTTTTTTTATAATCCCGATGTCGTTCGATACGATTATGACCTTCAAAAGGCGAAAGACTTGTTGGCGAGCAATGGTTTCATCGACCGGGATGGAGACGGGGTCCTGGAAGACGGGGCCGGGAATCCCGTCCAGTTTAACCTTTTCACGAATTCCAATAACGCGGAACGGGTCCAGATCGCGGCGATTATCCGGCATGATTTGCAGTCGCTGGGCATGAAAGTGAATTTCCTGGCCCTTGAATTTAACTCCCTGGTCAGCAAGCTGAACGCCACGTATGACTGGGACGCCATTATCCTGGGCCTGACCGGAGGGGTGGAGCCCCATTTCGGGAAAAATGTCTGGGACTCCGGCGGCCAGCTGCATATGTGGTATCCCAAACAGAAAGCCCCGGCCACGGAGTGGGAAAAGCGGATTGATGAAATTTTTACCGCGGGCGTGCAGGAACTGGATGACAATAAGCGCAAGGTTCTCTATGATGAGTGGCAAAAAATCGTGTCAGAGGAGTTGCCGTTTATTTATACGGTTTTGGGGAGCAATATTTTCGCTGTGCGGAACAGGTTCGGCAATTTGAAGCCGTCCAGTTACGCGGGGGCTTTTCACAATATCGAAGAAATTTATGTCTTAAAGGAGTTCCGATAATGATGCTGCGTTACGTCATCCGGCGGCTCGTTGTGTCCCTGCCGTTACTGTTGATGATGACCCTCTTGACGTTTGTCCTCATGCAGAAGACAACCGGCGGTTTTTATGACCTCCTGCGGCTTGATCCCCAGATTTCCGAGGAGACGATCAACCGTTATATCCAGATGTATCAGCTGGACAAGCCGGTGCTGGTCCAGTATAAACAGTGGGTCTGGAATCTCTTGCGGGGAGAATTCGGCTATTCTTTTTATTACAACGTCCCGGTGGTCACCTTGATCTCCGGCCGGATGTGGAACACATTTATCCTTTCCTTCTGCAGTATTGTTTTGACCTGGGCCATCGCGATTCCCTTGGGGATCATCGCCGCGGTCCATCATAACCGCTGGGTCGACCGGGTTATTCAATTGTTGTCTTATGTGGGCCTGGCGACGCCCAGTTTTTTTCTGGCGATGCTGTTGTTGTTCTGGGCGAGCCGGACCGGGGTTCTCCCTTTGGGCGGGATGCACAGCGCGCAGTATGACGATTTGAGTTTTTTGGGGAAAGTTTGGGATTTGTTGCGGCACCTGGCGATCCCAACGGTCACGCTTTCCGTCGGGTCCATCGGGTCGCTGCAGAGGATCATGCGGGGGAATATGCTGGAAGTCCTGCGCCAGCAGTATATCCTCACCGCCCGGGCTAAAGGCTTGCCGGAGAGCCGGGTGATTTACCGCCACGCCTTGCGTAACGCGATCAATCCTCTCATCACGCTTTTGGGGTATGAATTCTCCAGCCTTTTAAGCGGGGCCGCCTTGCTGGAGATCATTTGCAGCTGGCCTGGCTTAGGGGCGCTGATGCTGACGGCGGTCCGGTCCAAGGACATTTATCTAGTGATGGCCAGTTTTATGATGGGCAGCATTTTGTTTTTAATGGGAAACCTGCTGGCGGACATTTTGCTGGCCCGCATGGACCCGAGGATCCGTTATGAGTAAGGATAAACACTTTGTGCCTTCCCCGGGGGGCTTGCGGAATTTTCGAAAAAATCCCTGGGCGGTCTGCTGTCTGATTATTTTAGGGGTGTTTTACGCGGGCGCCTTTCTGGCTGATTTTGTCAGCCCGTATTCGTATCAGAACGAGGACCGCAGCTATTCGTATTGCCCTCCGATGGAAATCCAGTTCCTCGATGAAGAGGGGCGGTTGGCCCGGCCGTTTGTTTATGGCGTGACAATCTCGTTCGACGAATTTCATAAACGGAATTATATCATTGATAAAGCCGAGAAATATCCATTGAAATTCTGGATGAAAGGAGACACGTATCAATTCCTCGGGCTGATCCCAAGTTCCCGGCACCTGTTCGGGGTCGACGCTCCGGGCCGCCTGATGATCTGGGGGGCGGACGCACGCGGCCGGGACCTGTTCTCCCGTATTGTTTACGGCGGGCGGGTTTCCCTTTCTATCGGCCTTCTGGGTGTCGCCATTTCCTTCACGATTGGATTGTTGGTCGGCGGCATCGCCGGTTATTATGGGGGGCGTATTGACGACGTCCTGATGAGGATTTGTGAAATGTTCATGATGATCCCGGGATTTTATCTTTTGCTGGCGCTGCGGGCGATGGTGCCGGCGGATTTTAATTCCGTGCAGGTCTATTTTTCGATCGTCGTGATCCTTTCTTTTATCGGCTGGGCCAGCCTGGCCAGGATTATCCGCGGGATGTGCCTTTCGATCCGGGAGCGGGAATTTGTCCTTGCCGCAAAGGTGATGGGGCTTTCGGATTTTCGCATTATCGTCAGGCATATCCTGCCGCACACACTTTCTTACTCTATTATCGCGATTATGCTGTCGATCCCGGGATATATCCTGGCGGAATCCGCGCTCAGCCTGATCGGGTTGGGCATTCAGGACCCGTATGCGTCATGGGGGAACCTTTTATCCGAGGCCATGGGGATTATTCAGATCAATTTTTCGCCGTGGATTTTACTCCCGGGCTTTTTTATTTTTTTGGCGGTCATGTGTTTCAACGTTATCGGTGACGCCTTGCGGGACTGCCTGGACCCCCATTTCCAGGTGGATGAAAATATTTAAACGCGGGACAACCCTGAACTCCTTAAGAAAGGGGATGCCGGGAATATGTCTTTGTTAGACATCCAGGATTTAACGATTGAGGCGAAGCAGGGCCAAGGCCGCCAGGCCATCGTGGACCGGGTCAGCTTCGCGGTGCCCGAGCAGAATATTGTCGCGTTGGTCGGGGGCTCCGGGAGCGGGAAAACCACAACCGGGCTGGCGGTCATGCGTTTGCTGTCCCCGGGGCTGAACATTGTTTCGGGGCGGATTTATTTTGAGGGGAACGATGTCGTGGCTATGCCAGAGGGGGAGCTCCGGCGTTATCGGGGAAAGCAGATGGCCATGGTTTTCCAGGAACCCCTCTATGCGTTTAACCCGGTGTTCCGCGTCGGCTGTCAAATAGAAGAAGTCTTGCAGTTTCATACCGATCTGACAAAAGGGCAGCGGCAGCAGCGGGTGGACGCGCTTTTAAGGCAAGTGGAAATTAAGGATCCCGGGCGCGTTGCCCGGTCCTATCCTTACCAGTTAAGCGGGGGGTTGCGCCAGCGGGCGATGCTGGCCCAGGCGATCGCAGCTAATCCAAAGTTGGTGATTGCCGATGAGCCTACCAGCAACCTGGATGTGACCGTGCAGGCCCGGATTCTGACTTTGTTTAAAAAATTGCGGGATGACCTTAAATTGACGGTCTTGATTATTACCCACGACCTGGGGCTGGTGCGGAGCCTGGCGGACCAGGTGGTGGTCCTTTCGTCGGGGAGGGTCGTGGAAGAGGGTCCTGCGGGGGAAGTCCTGCAACACCCGCGGCACGTGTATACACAGCAGCTTCTGGAGGCGGCGAAATAATATGTTGTTGGAGATACAGAACGCCCAGAAATATTTCCGATTACAACACGGGTTGGGGGGGGGGCATCAGGAATTGATCCGGGCCGTGGACGGGATTCATTTGAGCATAGCAGAGGGTGAGGACCTTGGGTTGGTGGGAGAGTCCGGGTCCGGGAAAACGACTTTGGGGCGGCTCATGGTTAGATTGTATTCTTTAGACAAAGGCCGGATATTGTTGGACGGCGAAGATATATCCCGCCGCGGCCAGCAAGCCGGGAGGTTGTTGAGAAAAAAAGTGCAGATGGTTTTTCAGGATCCTTACAGCAGCCTGGATCCCCGCTTTAAGGTCCGGGATCTTCTTAAAGAGGCGTTTGTGTCTCTGTTTCCTCATCCGGATCGGAACGTGCAAGAACTTAAAATGATCGAAATGCTCAACGCGGTGGGTCTTCCCGGAGAGTGCTTGAACCGGTTTCCCCATGAATTCAGCGGGGGGGAACGGCAACGGCTGGCGATCGCCCGCGCTTTATTGATGAATCCGAAGCTATTAATCCTGGATGAGGCCGTGTCCTCTTTGGACGTTTTGGTCCAAGAACAGATCCTGGCGTTGCTGAAGGAGCTGCAGAAAAGGTTTAGTGTAACGTATTTGTTTATAACGCATAATCTCAGGGTTGTCAGAAAGTTGTGTAAACGGATCGCGGTGATGTATAAGGGGAAAATTGTTGAACTAGCCCCGTGTGAGGAAATCTTTAATAACCCGCAGCATCCCTATACACGTGAGTTGCTTGCCGCGGCGGTGAATTATGAGGCGTCTTTAACGGATGTGGAAATTGAGTTTAGTAAAAATTCTTATTTAAATGATCTTGGAAACGGTCATTTTGTGATAAACTAACAAAAATTGTTTATAGAGCTGGCCCTGTAACGCTGGCTTCTGCCCTGGGCGGGTTTTAGGTCAGCGAGCATGAGGGACTTTAGTTTTTCCCTGAACGGAGCAAGAACATGAGTAATGTGTTCTGGAAACGGTTGAATATTATTTGCGGCCTGTTTGTCGTGGCTTTGATTTTCGGGTTATTGATTTTTGTCGCGAATCTGGAAATTAAAGATCTTGACCTTTGGCTCCATTTGGGGATGGGCCGGTATCTCCTGGAGAATGGATTGAGGGTCCCCGCCGCCGATATCCTTTCCTGTACTTTTGCCGGGGCCCCGTGGGTCAACCATGAGTGGCTTTTTCAAGTCATCGTGTACTCGATTTTTTCGCACTGGGGGCCGGACGGGCTCATCAATATGCAGGTTGTCATTGTCACGCTCACCATGACGATCCTCTTGCTGATGGGCTACAGCAAGAAACGACAGCTGGGGTCGATTTTCATGCTGCTGCTTGTTTCGCTCGTGTATCAGAACCGGTTTACGATCCGCCCGGACCTTTACAGCCTGTTATTTTTTGCATTTTATATTTTTATCCTCTCTTTCTATATCGACAAGAAATGGTCTTTATATGTCCTGTTTGTTGCACAGGTCCTGTGGACGAACCTCCATGGATTTTTCTTTTTCGGCCCGCTTTTTGTTTTTATCGGGCTGATCTCCGAATGGATAAAAAGGCATCTCCCTCTGCCGTACGAATGGAATAAAATCGGCCGGCTCACGGATGATGAATACGGCCGGATGGCCTGGCTTTTCGTCACGGTCGTCTTGGCCTGCCTGCTCAATCCCCTGGCCTTCGAGGGGGCATGGTATCCGATCGGGGTCTTTTTTAAGATTTCCGGGGAGCACCGGGTTTTTTTTGATAAGATTATTGAACTGCAGAAACCGATCGAAGCGGGATCCCTGTTTTCGCCGTCTGTATATCCTTATTACAAATTGTTGCTTCTTTTGTCATTTGTCAGCTTGTTTTTCAACCGTTTCCGGCTCGATATTGCTAGCCTGATATTCTGGCTTATTTTCCTGTTCTTTTCCCTGGCGGCTGTCCGGAACCTGATTTTTTTCGCTTTTGCCGCTTACATTGTTTTTATGAGCAACGCCCATATGCTGACCCTGCGCGATATTGTCCCCATCCGGATCACGGACAAGAAGTTTTTTTATCTGACATCCATGTTAATGAAAATTTTTTTGTTGGTTTGGGTGATGCAGTACTGGTCAGATATTTCCAAGAACGGGTATTTTGATTTTGACAAGTATGAACGTAAAAGCGAGTTCGGAGGGATCTCCCTGCGGTCCTATCCCATCAAGGCGGTCGATTTCCTGGTTGAGAACAAAGTGAAGGGGAACTTTTTTAATGATTTTAATGCCGGCGCCTATATGGTAGGGCGGTGTTTCCCGGACATCAAAGTGTTTATCGACGGGCGGACGGAAGTGTATGGCCCGGAATTTTTTAATTATTATGTCCAGCTCTGGGAGAAAGACACTCCGGAAATTTTCGCGGAGGCGTTGGATAAATTCAACATCACCGGCGCTTTGCTGAATTCCGTTCAGCAGCCGATCCCCCCCCGGATCATCAATCATCTCGAAAACAGCAAGGAGTGGGTTCCGGTCTATTTTGATTATGACGGCGTTATTTATCTGAAGGATGTCCCCCAGAATCGTGAGATTATCGATCAATATGCCATTAATTTTTCCTCCTGGGAGGGAAAAAGCCTGGACCTTTACCGCTTGGGGTCCAAGAAGGTGGTCCCTTATCAAAATATGAACCGGGCTTATACGCTGGAGTCTTTGGGATATGACAAGGCGGCCATGCGGGAAATCGAAAGCGCCCTTAAAGTGACGCCCGTCTATAAGGAACCCTATAAGCTGCTTGGGAAAATTTTCGCGAAGCATAAACAATATCAACAAGCGTTTGAGAATTTCCGGATTGCGGTGCTGTTTGATCATTATGACAACGATATGAGGCATAATCTCGCTAAGGCGTATTATGATTTAGGGGAGTTTAAACACTCGGCCGACCAGTATCAGCGGATGATTAATCAATGGCCGAAGGACCCCAAAGCGCATTTTTTAATGGCCCGTTGCCTTATCAAAATGGAAAGGTATGATACGGCGATGGAATTTATCCGGGTCGCTCACGAATTAAAGCCGAAGAATATAAAAGACCTCCTTATCCTTGGAGAAATGCTTGCGGATCAAAAGCAGCATAACTCGGCGCTGGAGGTTTATCGGATGGGGCTGGAAACGGGGTCGGAATTGGCGGATGTCCATCATCAGATGGGCCTGGCCTATCAGGCGCTCGGGGATGAAGAAAACACGGATATCCATTTCCAGGAAGAACAGAAAATTATCGCGGGGAACCAATTGGCCGCTCCGGGGTCAAAAGAGCCCTCGACAGAATCCCGGGCAGGGGAAGCGGAATAATAATACAAACCCGTTGGAGAGGGGCCGTTATTTTAAAAGCCAGGGGTGAGGAAAGGAACATGTTATTCGTATGCGGGGAATTTTAACTTATATTTTAGCGGGAGGCAAGGGGGAGCGTTTGAATCCCTTGACGCGTGACCGGGCCAAACCGGCTGTCCCGTTTGGCGGCATCTACCGGATCATTGATTTTACCTTAAGCAACTGTATTAATTCCGGATTGCGGAGGATTTATATCCTGATTCAATATAAATCTTTTTCTTTGCAGAAGCACGTGTTGGCCGGCTGGGGGGACATTGTTTCGAGCCAGCTGGGTGAATTTATCGACGTGATCCCGGCTCAGCAGCGGATCAGCTCCGATTGGTACCGGGGCACGGCTGATGCGATTCACCAGAATGTGTATACGATTCAGGACAACAATCCTGATCTTATCCTGATTCTGGCCGGGGATCATGTTTATAAAATGAATTATGAAAAAATGATCGCATACCAAAAGGCGATGGATGCCGACATGGTCGTGTCCTGTATCCCTATGCCGGTGGAAAGCGCGTCCAGCTTCGGGGTCATAGAAGTCGACCAGGCGGGGCTCATTTGCGGGTTCCGGGAAAAACCGAGGAATCCCCAGACGATCCCTGGCGATCCGGAGCATGTTTTTGCGTCTATGGGGATTTACCTTTTTAAGAAGGATGTCCTGCTGCAAGAGTTGGAGATCGATGCCCGGTCCATCACTTCCGAGCATGATTTCGGAAAGAACGTGATCCCGCAGATGTTAAAGAACGGTAAGAAGATTGTGGTTTATAATTTTGTGGACAAGGATAACAAGCCGGGGTATTGGCGGGATATTGGAACGCGCGATGCTTATTATCAGGCGAACATGGATTTGGTGCGGCGGATCCCGGATTTCGATTTGTATGACCGATCCTGGCCGGTCAGGACCCTGAATGAGCAGTTTCCCCCTATTAAACTGGTTCATGCCGAAGAGGACGGCAAACTGGTGCACGGAGAAGTTGTCGACTCCCTGATCGCGGGGGGGTGCGTCATTGAGGGCGCGAAAATCAAGGGGTCGATCCTTTCCCCGAATGTCAATATTGGCGCTCACGCCAGCGTTTTCAATTCGGTGATTATGGAGGATGTGACCATCGGCGCACACGCGAAAATCAAGAACGCCATTGTCGATAAAGAAGTGTTTGTCCCCTCGGGGGCGCAGATTGGTTATGACTTGGCGCGGGACCGTAAAAGATTTGATGTGACGACCTCGGGGATCGTAATTGTTCCCAAAAGGGTTTTGATCCAGGGGTAGAGAGTCGAGATTCCTAAAAGAAAGAAAGGAAGGATATGATTGTACAGCCGAAGATCAGAGGGTATATCTGTACGACCGCTCATCCTGCCGGGTGCGCCCGAAACGTACAGGATCAGATTGACTATGTTAAGCAGCAGGGGCTTGGGCCGGGAGGAGCCAAAAGGGTCCTCGTTATCGGATCCTCGACGGGTTACGGGTTAGCCAGCCGCATCGTGGCTGCGTTCGGATATCAAGCCAAGACAATCGGCGTTTTTTATGAAAAGCCTGCGGAAGGGAAGCGGACGGCGACGGCCGGGTGGTATAACGCGGTTGCGTTTGACCGTGCCGCCATTGCCGAGGGGTTATACGCGAAGAGTTTTAACGGGGACGCGTTTAGTGATGAAATGAAGGAACGGGTTCTGGAAACGATCCGTGAAGATTGGGGGGGGGTAGATCTTTTGGCCTACAGCCTGGCTTCCCCCCGAAGACAGCATCCCCGGACAGGTCAGTTGTCAAAATCCACCTTAAAACCTAAAGGAACCCCTTACACCAATAAATCAATTGATTTCTCAACCGACAAAATCATCTCGTTAACCCTTCCGCCGGCAACGGACGAAGAAGTCCGTCAGACAGTTGACGTTATGGGCGGGGAAGACTGGGACATGTGGGTGGGGGCGCTGGAGCGGGCCCGGTTGTTGGGAGAGGATTTCCTTACGCTGGCGTATTCTTATGTCGGCCCGGATGTCACCATGCCGGTTTACCGTAATGGCACCATCGGGGCGGCCAAGGATCACCTGGAAGAAACGGCCCGGCAAATGGATCGTCGCCTGAGGGTTCGAGGGGGGCGGGCGTTTGTTTCCGTGAACAAGGCCCTGATCACTCAGTCGAGTTCTGCGATCCCGTTTATCCCGCTTTATTTCACGATTTTGATGAAAGTCATGAAACAAAAAGGGCTGCATGAGGATTGCATCCATCAGATCGTGCGTTTGTTTAAGGAGCGCCTGTATGCTGGCGGCGGTGTCCCTGTTGATGAGGAGGGGCGGATCCGCGTGGATGATTGGGAAATGCGCCCGGATGTGCAAAGCGAGGTCAAGGCGTTTTGGGAAGAAGTTTCGGATACTAACGTCGAACGATGCTCTGATTTGATCGGATATCATAAAGATTTTTTAAAATTATTCGGGTTCGGCTTGGAGGGAGTGGATTATGAGGCGGATGTGGAGATTGATGTGCCGTTTCCGGATTATAATTCTGTGCCCGTACGACCCTGATGGATGGGCGGCCTGCTGATTTTCATTTCGGAAATATTATAGGCGTTATTAGTAAATATTGTTATAAAACTGCAAAGCGTGGCAACTTCTGCCGGTTCTTTCCTTTTGTCTTTGAGTAAAAAATTTATTTAAAGATTGACAAGGGATTAATGATCTAATACATTGAAATTAAATAATTAAAATAATAACAATGGGATGGAAACGTTATGGATTCGAATCAGTTGATGACCATTGATGAGGTGGCTCTGTATTTAAGGGTCAAAAAGAGAACAGTTTATGATTGGCTGAAAAAAGATAAGATCCCAGCCATTAAAACTGTGGGGCAATGGCGATTTAAGAAAGAAACGATCGATTCATGGTTGGAAGCGCAACAGCGTTTTATAAATCAGATTCGTGTTGAAAAAGAGGGTCAAGACAAGGGAGAACAGCATGGCGGATTCAGGGGCTAAGTTTAATGTTGAGCAGGATATCCGAAAGCTCGTCGCTGATATTCTGGAAACTGAACCGGATGATATTGACGGGGAGGCCCGGTTTGTTCAGGATCTCGGCATGGATTCTATGATGGCGTTGGAAATACTGGCTGGTTTGGAAAAAAAATATCGTATCGTTATTCCTGAAGAATCGCTGGCCAAGTTTGTGAGCCTTAACGCCACTATTAAAATTGTCGGTGAGCTTTTGGGGAAGAAAGCGTGACGTTGTCTTCCGCGTTTTTTCTAAAGCCAATCTCACTCAAGAGAGGAGTTAGGGGTGCTTCTTAAAAGATTGGAAATCTTTGGATTTAAATCTTTTGCCGATAAGACTGTCATGAATTTTGGCCCGGGCGTTACGGCCGTGGTCGGACCGAATGGCTGCGGGAAGAGCAATGTCTTTGATGCCATCCGGTGGGTGCTGGGAGAACAGAGCGTTAAGGATCTGCGCGGCGCTTCCATGGAGGATGTGATTTTTAACGGCACCGAAAAGAAACCTTCCCTGGGGTTCGCTGAAGTCAGCCTGACATTTTCGAATGACAGCCACGCCCTTCCGGTCGATTATGATGAGGTCACTGTGACCCGCCGTCTCTTCCGTTCAGGGGAGAGTGAATATCTGCTTAATAAAACTTCTGTCCGGCTGAAGGATATCACGGAGCTTTTTATGGGGACGGGGATCGGGGCGGAAGCTTATTCTCTTGTGCAGCAGGGTAAAGTCGACCTTGTGGTCAGTGCCAAGCCGGAGGACCGCCGGGTAATTTTGGATGAAGCTTCCGGGATCACAAAATACAAATCTAAACGCAGAGAAGCTTTAAGCAAGTTGCGGGACACGGAGAATAATCTATTAAGAATTAACGACATTATTACGGAAGTTAAACGCCAGATATCTTCTCTTGAACGGCAGGCCAATAAGGCCCGAAAATTTAAGGAAGAATTTGAAAAATTAAAAGATTTGGAAGTCCGGTACGCGGGGCTGGAGTTAAACGTGTTTGCCCGGCAGTCTGAGGATATTTCCCGGGACATGGTTGAGAAGAAGGCGCGGGAAGCCCGGTTAAGCGAAACCATTAAGGAGATGACCGAGCTTCTGGAGAATGAAACTCAGTTTATGGAAGAGCTCGATGAAAAGGTGAATGAATTGACGGCCGAGTCCATTAAAATGGATGGCCAGGCTGATTTGCAGCAGAGACAGATTGAATTTAATGAAGAACGGATTGAAAACGTGATCACGAATCAGCGCCGGATCGCCCAGCAGAAAGGACAGATCGAGGAGCGTTGCCGGGCGCAGGAAGAGAAATTGACCGATCTGCGCCAGTCGCTGTCTCAGTTGGAGCACGTGCTTCAGCAAAAAGCGGAGGAACTGGAGGTCAAAAAGAGTTTTTTAAACAGCATCGTTGACACGATCGGTTCGGCCCGGGACACGATCCGGGGTGAGGAAGAGAAGATCCTCGTGATCACTGCGAATCAGGTTCAGGTGCGCAACCGTTTGACTGAGGTGATGAAGGAGGTGCAGGGCGGGCTGGCGCGGAAACGCCGGCTTGAGATGGAAGACACCAAGGTGACCCAGGAGAAGGAACTGGTTGACCATAAATTTTCCGACATTTGCCAGAAAACCGAGACGGCCAACCAGGCCATCCTGGATTTGCGGGGGCGGAAGGAGACGCAGAACGGGCAGTTGAAAACCCTCCGGGAACAGTTGCGTGTCCTGGAGGCCACGATTGATGAGCTTGAAAAAAAGAAGTTATTTTTAATATCTCAGCGGGAGTTTATTGAAAAACTGCGGGTCCAGTACCAAGACATCCCGGACCCGGTTGTGCCAGGCCGGTTTATAACGTCCAGTGCCCCGTCCCAGCATCACACGGGGATTATCGGTAAGGTCAAAGAGGTTGTTGTCTCCGAGGGGGAGCGGTTGGCGCAAATGAGAACCTGCCTGGGGGAGGATTGTGAGCGCGTCTATGAAATTATTTGTGAGGCTAAATTTATAGAACTGGACCCCCAACACATTTCCGCTAGGATTTTTGAATTGGAACGTGAGATCGGGGAACGGACCTCTGACCGGGAAATTTTGATGAATGAGATCGGCGAGATGCAACAGAAAGCGGAACAGCTTGAGACAGAAATCCAGGAGCAGGAGAAAATTTTGTCCATTTTTGAAGCCCAGAAGAATGATGTCCTGGAGGAAACCAGCAAGTTGAATGAAGAGCTGGACCTGGTCCGGCTGGAATTGGAAGAGGTCGCCGGGACGTTGGTGTCGCTCAAACGCTCTGAAGAGGAGTTGACTTTTACCCTGGATTCATTATCGCAGGAACTTTCTTTGTGCCAGATGCGCATTCAGGAATGTCAGGCGCTCGTGGCGGAGAACGCGCAGCAGCGGGAAAGCACCACAATCGCCATCGCCCAGATTCAATCGGCCATTCACTCGGAGCAGGAAAAGAAGCAGAGTTATAACGAAAATTTAAATTTGTATAAAGAAACGCTGGAAAGCAGCAACAAGGAGATTGCCCGGTTGGATCAGGAAGAGGCCGATTTCCTGGCAAAACGCCGGCAGTTTGAGTCGGAAATTGTCCGGCTGCAAGCCGCCGTCGGGGCCATTCAAGAGCGGAAAAGTTCTCTGCAGCATGTCCTTGGGGATTATGAGCGGCAAAAAGACGATGTCAGCCGCAGGATCAACAGCACCCGCACGGATATAACCGCTCACAATTCCGACCTTGAAGAATTGCGGAATCACCTGCACCAGGACCAGTTCCGCGAGCAGGAGATAATTTTTAAGATGAAGGAGATCAAGGACCGGTTGATGCAGGCCTATAAGATTGATTTCGAGGCGTATGTGAACTGCGCGACTCCGCCCGCGGGGCAGGACGGGTCAGGGCCGGAACAGGCCATGGGCATGGATGAGTTGCAGGAAATGATCGGCCGTCTGCGTAAACGTTGTGACGGTTTTGGCTCAGTTAACTTGGTCGCCATCGAGGAGTTTGAAGAGCTGAAGCAACGGTTTGAATTCCTAACCAACCAGCAGGGTGATTTGATCTCGGCCAAACATTCTCTCCAGCAGACGATCGTAAAAATTAACCGTCAGACCCGCCAGATGTTTATGGAAACGTTCACGAAGGTCAGCGAAGAGTTTCGTATTTATTTTCGGATGTTGTTCGGCGGCGGGGAAGCCCAGCTTGTCCTGATGGACCCGGAAAATGTTCTTGAGTCGGGCATTGAGATTATCGCGAGGCCTCCGGGCAAGAAATTACAGAATATCAGCCTGCTGTCCGGGGGAGAGAAAACCCTGACGGCGATCGCGCTCATTTTCGGCGTCTTTAAGGTGAACCCCAGTCCCTTCTGTGTCCTAGATGAAATTGACGCCGCATTGGATGAATCGAATGTGGGGCGGTTCAGCTATCTGCTGAAAGATTTCGCCCAGATCGCCCAGTTCATTGTTATCACCCATAATAAAAAGACCATCGCTTCCGCGAAAGTGATGTATGGCATCACGATGCAGGAAACAGGGGTGTCGAAGATCGTGTCCGTGAAATTCGCCTCCAAGGAATCTCCCTCACCGGAAGAGCTGCAGGAAGTTCCCGCCGGGGTATAATATCTGTGATTGAAAGAATGGGGGCCGCTGGCCGGGCGGAGAAAATCGTTCCTAGCCTTCTTTATAATGGTTGGCGAAGCAGGTCTTATTTTTGCCGCTGAATTTTGCGATGTACATGGCTTTATCCGACATGGCGATGAGTTCTTCTTTGTTGGATGCGTCGTCTGGGAAGCTCGCCAGCCCCACGCTGATGGTCATGGGAATCGAACATTGCCCGTCGGGTGAAGGGAATTTAAATTCTTCAATACGTTTTCTCAGGCGCTCGGCAATATCCCAGCCTTGATCTAAACTCGCTCCGCACAGGATCACGGCGAATTCTTCTCCTCCGTAACGGCACACGAAATCAATATCTCGCGATGAGCTTGTCAGGATTTGCGCCAAGCTTTTCAGCAGGAGATCCCCGTGTTGATGCCCGTGGGTGTCATTTAATTTTTTGAAGTCATCAATGTCGATCATAATCAGGCTCAGATGGATTTTAAGCTGGGCCGCTTTTTGGAGCTCTTCAGCGAGTTTTTCCTGAAAGAAACGATGGTTCCACAAGCCGGTGATGGGGTCGGTCAGGCTTCGGAGGACGACCATCTCATAGAGATGAGAGTTTTCGATCGCCAGCCCGGCCTGGTTGGCTAGCATCGTGAAAATTTTAATATCGTCCTGATTGATGGGTTTCTGGGTGTAAATGTTGTCGGCGATGATCAGTCCGTTCACCTCGTCTTTAGCCTTGAGTGGCATGATCAAGAGCTCGTTGGTGTGAAATATTCTTAAAAACGGATCATCCTTAAAGCCCGAAATCGCATAAGGAGGCAGATGCCAAGGTTGTCCCCGGAAATAAGCCTGGGAGAGCAAAAAAGAGCTGTCGGGTTCGAGGGGGAACTTGAGATCTTTCACGGATTTGAAAAGACTGGCCTGATTGATGGTTTTATAGACTTTGTCCGCCTGAATCAGATCGTTGATGTCCTGGTTGGAGTTTTCAATATATTCCCAGACTTTGTTGGCGTGCTCCCCCGATTCCGGGCCGATTGCCATTTTGCATTCCAGGACGCGTTTCAGGGGATTGACAAGGAAAAGGATCGCCCGGTTGTATCCGAGCCCGGTGTGCGAGGTGACGCCGGTCAGGATAATATAGAGGATATGGTTGAGCTCGAGCGTGGTGCGCATGGCGCAGCTAACTTCGTAAAGGACGTTGAGCTCCCGATTGGCCTGCTCAATCTGGCTGTTATCCCTGTTTTTGGTTTGGGTTTCGGGCATGGTATATTTATTGGTATTATACCTCTATGGTTTCTTGGATTGCAAGATAGCATTTTCCTCTTGTCTTGTCAAGGGGGGACATTCACTAATCACGGCAGGGGGATAATTCCATAAACGTATTGTTAATAATAGTTTGTATTTTTGCGGAAAATTAAAAAATCATGGAAGCGCTTTCTTGACACCTCCGGTAGCATATGTTATACTTGGACAGTTTAACTTAATGTCTATCAATATGATAAGTGAAATCCTATCAATTATAAACGTTGTCGATATTATCATCCTCGGGATCTTTCTGAGGAGCATTTATATCGGTTATCAACAGGGGCTGCTCGTTGAGTTCTTTAAGTTGCTGGGGATCACATTCGCCACTTTTTTTTCATTGCATTATTTTGTTTCCTTTGCGTTATTTTTAGGAAAATTGCTGCCTTTGCCCATGGATATGGTTGTTGTCGTGGCTTATGTGATGATTTGGATTATAATAGTGGCCTTGTTTGCTGTCGTGCGGCAGGGATGGATGCTGAGTTTCAAGCCGTTTGAGAAGACATTCCCGTATAAAGTTTTAGGGGGGATTCTGGGGACGGTTCGGGCCGCGTTTATTACAGGGTTGGTTTTTTTGCTGATTTTCATTTCATCAAGTACGTTCTTTGTGAGAACCGCACGAAGTTCCCTGTCGGGATTTTACCTCAAAGATGTCGCGGTTAGCTTTTATAATTTCTCTTACAACAGTCTTATTGTGAAAGTGTTTCCCAAAGAACCTATCAATGAAAAAGTCTTTGAGTTCTATCCTGAAGAAATGAAGCGGTAGAGTTTTAATCCCGGAAGATACGGACCTCCTGATTCGCTCAGAAAAGGATTTAAATTAAAACGAGGGTTGGCGTTGATTCCTTCCTTCCGGGGAAGAGGTGTCTGGCGCTGTTCCGGTGATCATTTAGCGAGTTTGGATGCGGGGGCTTTCAACGAAGACGTTCGTGTTGTTGTCCGGGGCGGAAGGTTCTTTGACAAAGAACGATTATACGATCTTTGGCGCGTTGAGTTGGATTATGGATAAATTATACCCCAGAGGCTGTTTGGGCCAGGCACAGCCTGGGTGGATTTTTTGAGACGGGGGTAGACGGCGGTACGGCATACATGGCCAATAATGAGGGAATGTCCCGGGTTCAGGAGGTTTAATTAGCATGGGTAGTCTTATCCCTGAGGAAACGATTCGGCAGATTTTGGATCGGGTTGATATCGTGGATGTCATATCCTCTTGGGTGCCGTTAAAGCAGACCGGGCGGAACTTCAAGGCACCCTGTCCTTTTCATCACGAGAAGACGCCGTCATTTGTTGTGAATCCTGATAAACAGATTTTTCATTGTTTTGGCTGTGGGGTCGGCGGCAATGTGATTTCTTTTGTCATGCAGCAGGAACAAATCAGTTTCCCGGAAGCCCTACGCCTCTTGGCCGACCGTTGCGGAGTGGCGATCCCGCAGGCTTACACTGCGGGTTCTTCAAAAGAGAAACTCCGGGACCAGGCGATTTATGTCTGCGGATTGGCCGCGCAGTTTTATCACGGGCAGTTGGTTTCGTCCCGGGAGGAGAGCGCCCGGGAGGCCCGGACTTATTTGAAAGCGCGGGGCATTGATTTGGAGCAGGTCCGGAAGTTTCAGCTTGGATTCGCGCCTGATCGTTGGGACGTCTTGCTGGAATTTCTCCGGACGAAGGACGTGACGCTGGGGCAGATGGAGGCCGCGGGGCTTATCATCCCCCGGCAGAATAAATCTGGGTATTATGACCGTTTTCGGAACCGTATTGTTTTTCCGATTTTTGATAAAAGGGGGCGGTGCATTGCTTTTGGGGCCAGGAGTTTGGACAAGGAATCTTCCGCGAAATACATCAATTCTCCGGAGACGCTCCTTTATACAAAAGGTCATCATTTATATGGCTTAAACTGGGCCAGAGAAACGATTTCGAAGGAAGACTTGGCGGTGGTCGTGGAGGGGTATGTCGATTTTATTACCCCTTTTTCCGCGGGGATCCAGAATGTTGTGGCTTCGCTGGGGACGGCGTTGACGGTAGAGCAGGTCCGCCTTTTAAACCGTCACACGACCAATGTGTTGTTGCTTTATGATTCTGATGTGGCCGGCGAGCAGGCGATGATGCGCAGCTTGGATATGCTTGTTGAAGAAGGGATGAACGTGCGCGTCGTGACCCTTTCTGACGGGGACGATCCGGACTCTTTTCTCCGGAAATATTCCCCGGCCGCTTTCAGGGAACGGTTGTCACGGGCTGAAACGTTATTTGATTTTAAGCTGCGGGTGTTGCGCCTGCGCCATGATTCTGTTTCGATCGAAGGCCGGGCCAGGATTTCCGCGCAGATGCTCGAAACCGTTTCTAAATTTAAAAACGCGGTGGTCCAGGCGGAATATCTTCGGCAGTTGGCGGTTGCTTTGCATCTTTCCGAGGAGGCTTTGCGTTTTGAAATGAACAAGATGGCGGCGGGGCCGTCACGTCCCGGGAAGGAGGCTCAACCGCCGAAATCCGTTACGGCGGCTGTGCCTGTGCGGCCGGTTGAAAGGGACATGCTCCGGCTTTTGTTGAATGAGCAGAGCTTTATCCCTTTGACGAAAGAAGTCCTCAGCGTGGCGGACTTCCATAATGAATCCGTCAGGGCCGTCATCGCCAAGGTGTTTGAGTTGTACGATAAGAGGCAGGAAGTCCGCGTGCCGGATTTGTTGTGTTGTTTTGAAGACCAGAAAATTTTGCAGATGATTTCGAATTTAATAGCGGATGAACAATTTATGACCGGAGACACACACCGTTTTCATAAGGACTGCCTGCATCGGATTCGTCAGGATCGCCTTAAAATGATTCGTCAGGATATTTTAAGACAAATGAGACAGGCTGATCAAACAGGGGATGCACAAAAGTTGGATGAGTTAATGCAGGAGTTTAATCGGATTATCAAACATTGATGAGGTAAATGCATGGAGAAAAAAGATTTAAAAACCGATTTGGAAAAGCTGATTAGTCTTGGGAAGAAGAAAGGGTTCTTGACGTATGATGAGGTGAACTCCACGCTGTCCGAGAATGTTGATTCCTCCGAGGACATTGATCATGTTTTTGAAATCCTTGACGGGAAAAATATTAAGGTCATTGAGTCGGATGACGATTTTGTGCCCCCGGAAGAGGAGGAAGAGGAAACCCGTGAGCAGCAATTGCGGCGGCTGCGCGAAGAACAGACGCGCGATGACGACTACTCGGATAAATTTATCCCCCTCGATGATCCGGTTAAGATGTATTTAAAGCAGATGGGGTCTATCCCTTTGTTGATGCGGGATGAGGAAATCAGCCTCGCGAAAAGGATTGAAGAAACGGAGCAGCGGCTCGCAGAGGCTTTGTTTGTGACGGCTTTTGCCCGCAAGGAAGCGCTGGACGTTATTAACAAAGTCCTTCAGGAAGAGATTAACGTGGAAGACGTGATTAAGGATGAGCTGGAACGCCGGCCGAAATTGATCCGGGATCTCAAGCGGATTATGAAAAAAGTCAAGTATTCGCGGATCGGGACCGAGCAGTCCGCAAAAGCGTTGGCGGAATTCAAATTGACGGCGTCTTTCAATGAGGAAACGATTAATAAAATCGTCGAATTGGTGGATGGCATCGGCAAGATTGAGAAGATGCTGAAAAATAAGAAGAAGGATGTTAACGTCTCGGAACTGGAAACCCAGAAGAAAAAGATGGAGAAGGACCTCGGTGAGCCAGTCGCGGATGTTAAGGAGCAATTGCGCGTGATCAAGATTCGTCAGTCCAAATTTAATAAGGCCAAGAAGCTTTTGGTGGAGGCGAATTTACGTTTGGTGGTCAGCATCGCGAAGAAGTACATTAACCGGGGGCTTTCTTTCCTGGACCTGATTCAGGAAGGGAACATGGGACTTATCCGGGCGGTGGAGAAATTTGAATATAAACGGGGCTATAAATTTTCAACATATGCGACGTGGTGGATCCGGCAGGCGATCACCCGGTCTATCGCTGATCAGGCCAGGACGATCAGAATCCCTGTGCACATGACGGAAACGATTAACAAGATCATTCGGGTGTCCCGCTTGTTTGTCCAGGAATACGGGCGCGAACCAACGGCCCAGGAGATTGCTAAGCAAATGCGGATTCCGGTCGGCAAGGTGAAGGAAATTTTGAAAATTTCCCAGGTCCCTATTTCTTTGCAGACCCCGATCGGCGATGAGGGTGACACGAACTTCGGAGATTTTATCGAAGATAAGAAAGCCGTGTCTCCGGCCAACGCGACCCTGCATTCCATGCTCAAGGAAGAGATTACGTCCGTTCTGCAAACCCTGGATGAACGGGAGCGCAAGATTCTGGAGTTGCGTTTTGGAATCCATGACGGAACGAGCCGTACCCTGGAAGAGGTGGGGACGGAATTTAATGTGACCCGGGAACGGGTTCGCCAGATTGAATCAAAAGCTTTGCGAAAACTGCGGCATCCGACGCGGTCCCGGAGGATTAAGACATTTTTGGATATTTCCGCAAAAGAGGCGGAAGGCGTGATATAGCAACAAGGTCGCAGAGGCGTCTTTTTTAAAGCCTACGGGGCGTAGTCTCTGTAGGCTTTCTTTTTCTTGTGACAGGGAGGAGTCCAGCATGAAAAGGCATCTGATTCAGAAAATGTTAGTGATAGGGCTGTGTGTGATGGCCGGGTTGCCGCGATCTAGTTTGGCTCAATCCAACAAAATCGACCCGCAGATAAAGCAGCTGTGCAATCAGGTCATGATTAATATTTATAAAGAGATAGTGAGCTCAAAGGATAAATACCGGGAGTTATCACAGTTTGACAAAGGGGTGTTATATAAAAATAAGCTGGGGATTTACGCGATTGTTTATAAATATAAAGAAAAAATGGAGTATCCCGATGGGACCGTTGAATACAAGATTCCTTATTCGTTCGCGGTGACACTGGATCGTGTTCAGGATAAGACGTTCTCGGACAGGGAGGGGGCGTTTGCGTACAGTTTCCCGGCATTAAGCTTAAAATTCAATGGATACCAGAATAAACGGCTGTTAAGGACTCAGTTCAACATCCTGGATGTTCTGGCTAAGCAGGGGAAAGTTTTAAATGATTATCAGCAGCAGTTTTTGCCGGTGCGGCTTTTTATTAAAACTTCTAAAGAGGTCTATAAAGTTGATGAGCCTGTTGATTTCGAAGTTTATTTGACGAACGTCAGTAAAGCAAATTTAGTTATGAAGAAATTAGATGACGAAACGCTTCATTTCTCGGTTAACGGTAAAATTTGGGGGGTGGGCCTGGGTGATAAAAAGGCTGTCCCGAGAACCCGCCAGGAAGCGAAGATGATGGCTTTGCGCGAGAGACGGGAAGCCAGAAATGCGGGCCTCCGGGAGAGCAGGATGAGGCAGGGCATGCTTTCAGCCGGGGAAGCGTTTACCATCAGTTTTAAAGGAGTCAGCTTTTCCGAACCGCAGGATGTGGTTGTGGAAGCGGTGTACCAGGTCCCCTTAAAAGAAGTTTATCCAAGCGCTGTCCTTACATTCAAAGTGGTTGAAAAATAATTGGACTGTTTAAGAATGCCCCAGTTTCCCGCCGGATTTTTCAAGAGGGAACATCCTGTTTAAGAGGGACTTTCGAATGTTTATTTTATTGAAAAATCAGAGCTGTTATGTTATGCTGAATAACAAATTTTGGGATCAAATTAAAGCGTTTTTTGTATCCCGGGCCCATAGCTCAGTCGGTCAGAGCAGTTGACTCATAATCAATTGGTCCCAGGTTCGAGTCCTGGTGGGCCCAGAAAATAAACCCAGTTTTTCCGTAAAGGAACAGTTCCATCGCTTTTAATAGGGCCTCATGTAGTGTCATCCCCGGTTATATCCGGGGTAAGTTCCCCGCCTTTATTTTAGCATGGGCGCATAGCTCAGCTGGTTAGAGCGCTGCCCTCACATGGCAGAGGTCGAAGGTTCGAGTCCTTCTGTGCCCACCATTTTTAATGCCTGAGATACCCGAGAATGGCCCTTCCCAGGGTATAGAAAGGAATATAGATTGGAACAGATTGATATTAAAGAACAAATCGGAGGGTTGGTCAAACTCCAGAACGTCGATGCTGAAATTTACGATCTCAAAAGGCAGTTGGAAGAAAAACCGGAATTCTTAAAGTCCCTTCAGGATCAGTTTGAGACAAAAAAAATAAAGCTGCACCAGTTGGAAGAGAAGCATAAAGCGATTCAGCTAGACAGGAAATCGAAAGAGGGAGACCTGCAGGTCAAAGATGCGGCGATTGCAAAAGCGAATGCGCAATTATCCCAGATAAAAAACAACAAAGAATACACAGCAAAAATTGGTGAGATTGAAAGCATCAAGGCCGACAAGTCTATTATCGAGGAGAAGATTATTGTCGCTTATGATCAGGCGGACAGCATTAAGACCCAGATAGAAAAGGAAAAGAATGTTGTCCAGGAGGAAGAGCAGAAATACCTTCAGAGTAAGAAGAGTATTGACGACGAGATCAAAAAGATCGGGCAGCGGATCCGGGAATTGGAGTCCCAGCGCGGCGTGTTGCTCCCTCAAATCAATCCGGCTTTTTTGAGCCGGTATGAGCGTATTTTGGTCAATAAAGAAGGGCTGGCGATTGTTCCGGTCCAGGGGCACTCTTGCGGCGGATGTTATATGAACGTGCCGGCCCAGGTGATTAATGAGATCAAGATGTATGATGAGCTTATTTATTGTGA
>JAKQKX010000017.1 GCA_029560465.1 Candidatus Omnitrophota bacterium | reverse complement strand
ACCCGCACCCTCGCGTTCTCCCTGAAAGAATACAGGGACACCAGATCCACATCATGGGTGAGACATACCGCAAACGGCTTTCCCTCCGGCCAGACGGGCCGGGCCCCTCCCCGGGCCAGATAGTCCTCATCCACCACGGGGCGATACAGCAGCCCCAGCGGATTCAGGACATTGAAGGCAAAATCGGGGACGATCCGCTCCGGCGAGAAATCCTTGGGCAGACGTTCGGCCTCATAGCGCCCGCTAAGGAGCCTCTGGAAATCTATTCTGTACGGTAGCCGCTCGGCCTCGTAGCGGCCCTGGAGGGGGGCTTTATAATCAACCATAGCAGTCATATGACTGTGGCAAGGGTAAGTTGCGCAGGGATGATGATTGAATCCTGCCAATCAAACGGGAAAGCAAGATCGCCAGGCAATCAAGAATGGCGGATTTCCCCGCACCGTTTTCCCCAACCAAAATGTTGCTTCTTTCATCAAACGAAAGCTCTAAATTGGGAATTCCGCGGAAATTTTGAATATTTAAGCTTTGAACCCTAAACATCGGTCATCCCGCCTTTCTTGATATTCTTTTCTGCAACTTTTGGGGCTCACATAATCATCTGCATGATTCTTCAAAAAATCATAAACAACGGCGTTGAATTCGCGGTGCTTTTCAATGTGAACGGCATGGCCTGCACCATCAATGATTCTTACTGCCGATTTCGGAAACGCATTTTCTAATTTCTTTAGAGTATTTTCTTTTGAGTTCAACTGATCTTCCGAACCGTAAATAAACAGGCAAGGGCAATTGCATCCCGTAGTCCATCGATTAGATTCAAGCCATGTGTCGGCAGCATGCAACTGGGCATGTAGCATATCTTTAGAAAAACATGATCCCGATTGCATAAATAATTCGTTGAAAATTCTAAATCGATCTTTCTTTATAAAATCCTTGGAAAAAAGAACCGGCCACAAGTCTTTTAAGAGTCAATTTAAGAGGCGGGCAACCGCGCAGCCAGGGCATTTTCGTTAGCCGTGCTCAATCGATCAACCCAAAATTTCCAGCCAAGCTACCCATCCTTGACGTCTTGCCGCATATTGGTCTATCTTTTACCACAGTTTCATCAGCCAGCACAGGATAAACTATTTGCTTGACTTACTAACTTACACATGCTAACCACTACTCGGTGAAAGGAGCTTGTCATGGATTTGAAAGAATGGGCCAAATTCCAAGAATCTCTACTCAAATCACAACTTAAAATCATCCGCGAGTTCCTCAAAGACGAGGCGGAACCGGAACCCCCTCCCATAAGAAAACAAAGGTCACAGATCAGAACTGCATATGATATACTGACTGATGCAAAGGAACCTCTGCATCTGACGGAAATCATCAAACGCGCCAAAAGAGATTTCAATATGGTCATGGAACCCGGAAGCCTCGTTTCCGCCCTGACCAAGAAAGTCAACAGCGGCAGCATGTTCAGAAGGGTGGCGCCCAGTACCTTCACGATTCTGGAAGTACCGAAAAAGGCCCCATGATCTGCATGCGCCGCTATCCCTTTTGAGGAGGCGGCGGATTGAGGAACCTGATCCCTTTCAGCATTGGAAGGATCATCAACAAACTCAATCAGATCCATTGTCAAATCAGCACCAAGCATCAAAACCCATTTCCCAAGCCGGAGGTATTCTGGTTATCCAAGTATGTCTATGAACGGCGGTATATCCGCATTCAACCGGACGGAAGAATCGAAGGGGGGATCTCAAGATTTGTATCCTCCCTGATTGACTTTACCTTCATCCGTTCCCTGGTAGCTGATAGATATGCCGTAGCTGGGTCCGCCTATGATCCCGTTAGCCTTTTTATCCTGGATCTTTTCCGGTACATTGAAAAGTTTCCGGACATGAAATCCTTCGTGGAGATTCTTCGGGATCGGGAACGGGGAAGGCATTACCGTCTTTACGCCGGTATCGGTCTTGATATCCCCTGCGAGGCCACCTTCACCAACTTCAAGAAACGATTGGGGGAGAAACTTTACAACAGGATCTTTCACGTCCTGGTGGAAATCGCCGAGTTGCTCGGATTCATCTCCTATAAGATCATTGCCACCGATGGAACCCTCTTTCCCACCAAGGCCCGATACAAGGGCTGCACCTGGTTCGAAAAAGAATGTAAATGCGTTGAATTCGTCGGCATTATCGAAAATGTCCGCAGAAGGGTCCTCTATCGGCTGAACGATCCGGACAGGAAGTCTCTCTTCAAAGACATGCGGGTAAAGGTTGAATGCCCCTCCCAGCGATTCCCCGATCATGCCAAGATACCCCGCCCCAAAGTGGAGATCCTTACCCTCTGCCTGAAGGAGGCCGATCCGGAAAAGCCCAGCATCTTCAACCAGATCTTTGGCGTCAAGGAAGAACTTCAAAAGGCAGGGCTCAATCTGGTGGTCAAAAGAGGGGTCTTTACGGAAATTATCATGCGGGACTCCGCCAAAACCGATTCCTTCTTCTTCAGGTGTCCCAAAATGCCTTACGATCCCGACGCGAGAATCGGCGTCAGAAGAGACCCCAAAAATCCCGACCGCAAAGAGAAGATCTTCGGATTCAAT
>JAKQKX010000091.1 GCA_029560465.1 Candidatus Omnitrophota bacterium | reverse complement strand
TCGAGGATATAGGCGTTCGTGGAACCTCTGCCGACAAGGAGGTAGCCGTTCTGCCTGGCGTTCTGAATCTCCGGAAGGGCCGCCACGCCTTTTCCGATCAGCCGCTTGGATTCCGCCGGGGTCAAGGTAAACATTGCCTCCCTCGTTGTGGGGCTTTACCCCGTTGCGGCTGGCTTTACCAGCCATTTGTTGTTAAGTATAGCGCCTGAAAAAGTGTTGTCAAGAACTTTTTTAAATTATTTTCAGGGCCCCGTCATAAAGCCTTCAACTCTTCCAGCGTCAATTCACGCCGCGCAAGGCTGATCAGTTCCCGCAGCGGAGCCGTCAACAGCTCCCCTGGCGATCTGATTGAGCAGCGCGGGCTTCTGCTTGCGGATCTCCCGGTGGACCTTTTTGTAGATGCGGGTTTTTGCGCTCATGGGAATATATTGCACCCCCTCATCCACGGCTTAATCCCTTCCCGCTTCCAGATGTCGAACCAATTTGCCATATAGAATCCGTACCCGCTGCGGAAAGATCCGGCCACATTCTTTAAGGTCCAAACTTTCCGACATTCAGAGCGACGGACCCACCCGCTATCGCCATTTTCAAGCCCATCGAGCCTCCACGAATCACAGCGGACGCCGTTGCAAACCGTGTATTCCTTCCCGGCATAAAGAACAACATCCCCGAGGTTCACCCGGAAAATCCATAAGAAACTCCACCATAAAATAATAAGCCTGTATTTCATCACAGCCCCCTCAGTTCCTTCAAAGTGAGCGGTCTCCCGCTCTGGTCCAAAAGTTGTGGCAGGGTGATTTTCCCCGAAAGGAAAAGATCGCTCCTGCCCTTCCCCAAAAGATCATCAACGTAGGCCTTTGGTTTGGATTTCAGCCACTCGGCCATCGTGATATCCGCCCGCACCTGCCCTTCATCGCTTGCGCGGGTGCCGACTGGCAATTCTGGCCTATCAATTCCAAGTTCACGATACGTAAGCGTAATTGGCGTTAAAACGGACCTGCAATTAAAATGC
>JAKQKX010000055.1 GCA_029560465.1 Candidatus Omnitrophota bacterium | reverse complement strand
TTCATATTGGAGACCCAGGATTCAAGTATTAGGAAACAATTTGAAAGAAAATTTCTTCCTAACGAGCATATAAATTCTGCGATTATCCTTTGTGGCGAACTGGCTTGGCCAAAGGAAGTTGCCATATTAACTGTTACCCTGTTAAAAGAGAAGGGGATAGCAGTTACTGGTGTTGAGTATTGGGAGAAAGCAGGCGATTCCCCGAGATGGTTAGCTTCAAGTAAATATGAAATCGCGAGTGTTTTATCCTGGCCAGAGTATGTTCGGAGCTGTGCCGAAGGTGCAGTTGACTTTATCGAGCGCTTTGGCCACGACAAAAGTGCTTTATTCAACTTTACAATCGCCGAGGAAAATTCCAGGTAGGCCAACCCCACTACGCATAACCACGAACCAGCCCGCAGTATCCACTCGAACTTGTTGAGTGGTAGCCGAAGGCCCCGGCTCCGGGGTCCTGAGTGCCGGAGGCTGAAAGGGCGCGGCGGGCGATATCCGCATAAAAACGGTTTATGCGGTAAGCGGCATCAGCAAGGGGCGTGACGATTGGGGGGCCGGGGGGGACCCAATCGGCGCGACTCTTGCGCCGCGTTCGCCCGCCGTCTTGCGCCATTTCAGCCGTAGCCGCCGGGCGGTCGCCGGAGCCACCCAGGCATCAAACATTGAGCGCGGCTCAGGCATGGAACCCCGACGGGGACCCGACCAGGCCGCGCCACCGCTTACGCTCTTATCGATTTCCCTTTGCAGAAAAAGGATTCATGGCTTTTGCCATTTTCTGCTGAACAATGAAGGCGTCAACAAGCTTGATTACGGTTTCCTGGTCGTTGCTTTCAAATTGCTCTAACTCCCGAAAACGCTCCAATAAACGGACATTTTGAATAGGAATTTCTTTCGTGGGATTTCCCGTCAAAATGAAATCCAATGTCGTATTGCAAAGCTCCGCGATCTCGATAAGCTTTTCCGGGGGCGGGATGTGAAGTCCGCATTCATACTTGTTGAAAATGGAAAAGCAGACGCCGAGCTTGACAGCCATTTCCTTTTGAGTCCATTTCTGCTTTCTTCGGAGTTCCCTCAGGCGGTTTCCAAAATTCTTCCGCAACTGTTCGTCTTTCATGGCCTGGAATAGCTCCCTTGGCATAGGTTTCCTCCTTATTTTAAGCGAATGAAAAAAAGCAGGTTGACAACAGTCCGCTAAACGGATATAACATAGTCCGTAAAGTTAAGCAATATTTAGCTTGACAGACTTTAAGGAGGTGCCCCGATTATGCCCCTTCCGCGCATTGCTCCCGATGAATTAGAGC
>JAKQKX010000041.1 GCA_029560465.1 Candidatus Omnitrophota bacterium | reverse complement strand
CCCCGGGGGCGGAACTGCCACGCGGCACAACTCGCCCCGCATGCGGCGTGGCTCAAACAGTGCCGCTTGGGCATTCCGGCGCTACGTTCCGCCCCCGACCCATTTGCGGGTCATGCTTTTATGCCGTTTTTACTTATATCAGCAACGTTCAACGTTTCCCGCCTTTCCGGGCACCACGGAGAATACCCTTCTGTGGGTCAGAGTTATTCAGAATAAGCTGGAGTATGAGGGGGTTAGACGAAGCTAGATGAAGCTATAGGTTTAACTCCTATTGGCAATCGACGAACAGCGAAAATAGACCCCGCTCGGTGAAGTTTATAACTTCATCTTTTTTAAATTGCAGTCTTTTGAGCGCCGTTAAAAAATTACTCTTCCCCAGTTTACGGTAAAGTTACACACTTACTACAACCCTTAAGCCTAACTACAAGTTGAATCTTGCGCGGTCAGAGGCCGCTACTTAGGTTCGACGAAGTCACAGACTTCGCCGAGCGAGGGTGAACAAGAATAAAAGAGGTGGATTCAAGATTTCAGAAACTGCTCGACTACTGACAGAATTTGTCCGTCCACCGGCGGAACTTGTCCGGTGGTTTAAGCCCCGAAGGGGCGTAATAAGTAGCAAGGAGCGCAGCCCCTTGTATGGAGCGAACGATTTCTACAAGCCCTGAAGGGGCGGAATAGTTTTGAAATGAAAAGCCTGGAGAGTCTGTGTTGGCGATGTAAGTAGTGGCTTTTCCAAAGAGCCATGCAGAACCGTTGCATCGCCTTGGCTGAATTTTGGTAAAGAGTCATTTTTTATGTTCTTTCTTGTCTTGATACAAGAAAGAACCAAAGAAAATCAAGGCTGAAAAGCCCGACCCGATGGGTTCCCCGGGGGCGGAACTGCCACGCGGCACAACTCGCCCCGCCTCCGGCGTGGCTCAAACAGTGCCGCTTGGGCATTCCCACGCTACGTTCCGCCCCCGACCCATGTGCGGGTCAGGCTTTTATGCCATTTTTCTAATACCAGCAACGTTCAACGATTCCTGGCTTTCCGAACTTCGCTCAGAATACCTTTCCCCAGCTGGGGCTGAAGATAAGGGTAAAGGTTAATACAAGGATAAAGGTTAAAAAATAAAGGATAAAAAAATTGTCCGCCTCCCGGCGGAACTTGTCCGGCTCCTGACGGATTCCAGAACTTGTCCGCCTACTGGCGGATTTGCAAATGCCAACTTTTGGTATGTTTGCACATGGTTTTGCCCAACGTGTCATGATCTACATTCAGGCTCAAATACCCTACTACCGTTTCGAACAAATGGCGGAGCATTCCGACACCATCGTGCAATTTGTCTCTACCCGGAATGGTGTAAGGGA
>JAKQKX010000013.1 GCA_029560465.1 Candidatus Omnitrophota bacterium | reverse complement strand
CCCCCGGAAGGCGCGGATTCGCCCCCCCGAAGGCGCGGATTCGTCCCCCGGAATGCGCGATTCGCCCCCCCCCGAAGGCGCGATTGGCCAATCGCGCCTTCGGGGGGACGCCCATTTAAATGAATTTTTAATGAAAATCCGCAATTATCGCGAAAAATTCGTCGCGCGACATGGGGATCGGTCCCCCCACCCGCCGTTTCGATGCCCGAAAGCGGCAATACGCATTGTCGCCGTATCACGATCATTACATCCGCGACATGGACGATTTACAAAACCACCTCGCGTACATCGCGCGGCAATGTTCGCATCATGGGTGCGGCGGGAGCGTGCGGGTGGAATCACCAGGTATCGACTCTAACGATATATTTTATTTTCAGCAAATGGATGTCGCGAGAAATTAATGTATAACCATGCATTTTCGCAGTGGCGGCGATCCAGAGGTCGTTTTCGGGGATGGGAGTTCCTTTTCCTTTTTAAGTTCAAGGCGAATTTTCGCATACTCTTCGGCCGTTTCCGCGTTAATCGGGATCAGTGTGCACTCATCAAAAAGTTTCTGAATACGGCGAGGTTGTCATCGCATTTTGAGGAATTCAATGCGCCATAAAGAAGTTCGCCGACTGTTATGACGGAGATATTTATTCTGTGCAGGGAGCGGGCTTTTTAACGATTTCGGGGTCGTTTTTAAGAAAAGCGATAATTATGTTCGTATCGAGGAGTATATTCATTGCCATGCGTCGGAATCAATTTCACGGCAATCGTTAAGGTGTGATTCCAGGACTTCAGCCTGCGCCTCGGTGATGGAGCCCGCGTACCGCATAAAACCGGAGGAAGAGGGCGACTCCTTTTTTATAAAAGTGATTATTATCTCATATTCATCGCCGGTAGGGTAGCTGCCGATGGGAACAATTTTTTCGTTTTGTATTTTTCCGGGTATGGATATTATTTTTTTCGAATTGCGCATACGACTCGCCTCCCTGCCACCGACTGCCAGTCTTGCATGGAAACCCTGTCGGTGTAAAGCACGTTTTTGCGCGGATTCCCCCGAAGGCGCGCCATCTGGCGAGAATAAAATATGTTGACCGGCATTCCAGCATGGGTATATTATAAACACAGGCGGAATTTTTAAGGAGGCGGCGATGGAAGCTGCGCTTTTCAGGATATACGGGAAATTTGAGGACGTTTTCGGCAAGGAGAAGGCGCGCGGCCTTGTCGAGGACCTGGTATATTTAGTTGAGCAGCGCTCGGAGACGCTATCAACCAGGGAGGATGTGGCCGCCGCCCGCGACGAGATGAAGGCCAATAACAGGGAGACGGAACTTCGGCTTACCAGAGAGATCGAAGGCATCAAAAAAGAGATAGAAGGCATCAAAAAAGAGATCGAAGGCATCAAAAAAGAGATAGAAGGCATCAAAAAAGAGGTTAAAGATTTAGAAATGCGTCTCTCCAGGGAGATCAAAGACCTCGAGGTGCGCCTCGTCAGAGAGATCAACCGCGCAAAGATATGGATGATAACCTCGGTTGGACTTATCATCGCCGCCATTAAGGCGCTCGATTATGTGTTGAAATGATGATTCTCAAAAACGAATATACATTCCGGGGGCAACGTATTTCATTACGACGGTGACGCACGGACGGTATCCGTATTTTGAGGAAAGGATATTCCGCGATCTTTTTATAAACGAGCTTCTGTTTTGTTCCGAGTTGAGATCATTTTCCCTGTACGGTTATGCGGTCATGCCCGACCATGCGCATGTGTTGCTTCGGCCGATGGGGGGATTTAC
>JAKQKX010000045.1 GCA_029560465.1 Candidatus Omnitrophota bacterium | reverse complement strand
TACTTTCTTCGGTACCGATATGGAGAAATTAAAACCGGTAATCGTCGAAGGAGGGAGTGATTCTGCGGCAATGGATAATTTTTTTGAGCTCTTGACATTATCAGGCAGGTCGATAGAGCATGTAATGATGATGCTTATTCCCGTTGCCTGGGAGCACGACAAATTTATCCCTCAAGGGCATAAGGACTTCTACAAATACCACGCCTGCTTTATGGAACCTTGGGATGGACCGGCGGCAATCGCCTTTACGGACGGCAAAAAGATCGGGGCAGTGCTCGACAGGAATGGATTACGGCCGGCCCGGTATATCATTACAAAGAGCGGGCTTGTAGTGATGGCCTCCGAGGTCGGCGTGTTGGATATTGACCCCGCAGAAATAAGCTGCTGCGGGAGACTTGAGCCAGGCAAGATATTTTTAATAGATACTGAATCAGGGGAGATAATTGATGATAAAAAAATCAAGGACCGGGTATCTTCTTTAAAACCGTACGGAGAGTGGGTTTTAAGAAACCTGCTTGATTTTGAAGAACTCCCCTGCGCGGATACGGCAAGGAGGGAGACAGAGGATATACTCCTGCGCCTTAAGTCTTTCGGTTATTCGCGGGAGGACCTGAAGGTTATCTTAAAGCCTATGGCCCAGGAAGGAAAAGAGCCGGTTGGCTCGATGGGCTCTGATATACCTCATGCATTTTTGTCCCAGAGGCCCCAGCTTCTTTTTAATTATTTTAAACAGCTATTCGCCCAAGTTACCAATCCGGCCATAGATTCCATCAGAGAGAAGGTAGTGATGAGCCTGGAGAGTTTTATCGGGGCGCAAGGGAATGTCCTTGAAGAGGGCGCGGGGCATTGCCGTAAAATAATGGTTAAAGAACCGATTATTTCGGATGATCAGCTATCCAAGATACGCGATTTAAAGATCAAAGGTTTTAAGTCAAAGACCATATACACGATTTTTAATGCTGAATCCGCAAGAGAAGGATTTACTAAGGCGCTGGAAAGAATATGTTTTGAAGCCGAATATTCGATAGAACAGGGCTATTCGTTTATCATATTGAGCGACCGGGGAGCGGATAAGGATAATATAGCATTGCCTTCTCTTCTGGCGGTAAGCGCGGTCCACCAGTTTCTGGTAAAGAAAAACATACGTTCGGAGGCGGCGTTGGTACTGGAAAGCGCAGAGCCGCGAGAGGTGCATCATTTTGCCCTGCTTTTCGGGTATGGGGCAGATCTGGTTAACCCGTTTCTCGCCTACGAAGCAATTGAATATCTCATTAACGATTCTCAGCTGAAGATCGATTTAGGATTAGCGCTTAAGAATTACCGCAAGGCTTTGACTGACGGAATACTAAAGGTTCTTTCCAAGATGGGCATTTCTACGTTTAGGAGTTATCGCGGTGCGCAGATATTCGAGGCGCTTGGCCTTGATAAAGAGCTTATTGATAAGTATTTTTCCGGGACAACCTCCAGGATTTCCGGGGTAGGTATTTCGGGGATTGCTGACGAAACTATTTTTCGGCATAGGCAGGCTTATTGCGATTTTGGATTGAATAATCCGTCTTTGCCAAGCGGAGGAGTTTATCAGTGGAAAAAGGATGGAGAGACGCATCTTTGGAATCCGCAGACCATCGCTTTCTTGCAGGACGCTACGCGCAATAATGATTACGCGGTTTTCAAGAAATTCGCTATGTTGGTTAATGACCAATCCGAGAATCCCGTTACTATCAGGAGCATGTTTAAATTTAAGGGTTCTTCTTCCGTGCCTATCGAAGAGGTTGAGCCTGTTGAATCTATTATGCGGCGTTTTGTCACCGGGGCAATGAGCTTCGGCTCAATAAGCCAGCCTGCGCATGAAAGTATAGCTATTGCCTTAAACAGGATCGGAGGCAAATCCAATACGGGGGAGGGAGGGGAAGACCCTAACCGGTTTATTCCTCTTCCCAATGGCGATTCGCGCAGGAGCGCGATAAAACAGGTGGCCTCTGGCAGGTTCGGGGTCACGATAAATTACCTTGTCAATGCGGATGAAATCCAGATTAAGATTGCGCAGGGGGCAAAGCCCGGAGAAGGAGGGCAGCTGCCGGGGCATAAGGTGAGCGACGCCATCGCCCGCACCCGGTATACCACTCCCGGCGTCACGTTGATTTCTCCTCCGCCCCACCATGATATCTATTCTATCGAAGATCTGGCGCAATTGATTTTTGATTTAAAGAACGCCAACCCCCGCGCGCGTATCAGCGTGAAGCTGGTTTCGGAAATAGGCGTCGGGACGGTGGCGGCGGGTGTGGCCAAGGGCCATGCCGACATGATCCTTATTTCCGGCGGGGACGGAGGCACGGGGGCTTCCCCGCGCAGTTCCATCCGTTATGCCGGGCTCCCCTGGGAGTTGGGGCTGGCCGAGGCGCATCAGACGCTGCTCCTGAATAACCTGCGCTCGCGGGTGCGCCTGCAGACAGACGGCCAGATGCGCACCGGCCGTGACGTGGCCATCGCGGCTTTATTGGGGGCGGAGGAATATGGTTTTTGTTCGGCGGTCCTGGTGGTTGTCGGGTGTGTCATGCTCCGGCACTGCCATCTGAATAATTGCTCCGTGGGGGTGGCGACGCAAGATGCCGTTTTGGGAAAGAGATTCCGGGGGAGGCCTGAATACATCGTGAATTATTTCCGTTTCGTGACGCAGGAATTGCGTGAAATTATGGCCAGTTTGGGCTTCAGGACCATGAATGAGATGATCGGCAGAGCCGATCTGCTGGAATTAAATACTGATATTGTCCCGCCCAAAGCTAAAGGGGTGGATTATTCCCGCATTCTGTATAAACCGGACGTTCCGGAAGGCGTCGGCTGCTTCTGCCGTCCCCAGCAACAAGAGGGCTGGCTGGACGCCGCCCTTGACAGGAAACTGATCGAAATGTGCGGGGAGGGGCTTCAGAAAAACCGGCCGGTTAAGATTTCTTCTCGGATCAATAATACCGACCGGGCCGTGGGGGCCATGTTGAGCGGGGAAGTCTGCCGGAGGTGCGGGGATAACGTGCTCTTGGAAGACACGATCATCTGCCAGTTTCAAGGGATTGCTGGGCAGAGCTTCGGGGCGTTTCTGGCCAAAGGCGTAACTTTTGAATTGGAAGGCATGAGCAATGATTATGTCGGCAAGAGTCTTTCCGGAGGGAAGATTATTATTTATCCGGACAGAAGAGCCCCGTACGCCGCTGAAGAGAATGTCATTATAGGCAACACCACTTTTTATGGCGCGATATCCGGCGAAGCCTATATCAATGGTTTGGCCGGGGAGCGGTTTGGCATCAGGAATTCAGGATTATATGCGGTGGTCGAGGGCGTGGGGGATCACGGATGCGAGTATATGACCGGCGGGCGGGTGGTTATTTTGGGCAAAACCGGAAGGAATTTCGCCGCCGGCATGTCAGGGGGGATCGCCTATGTGTATGATGAGGACGAAAAATTTAAAGAGCGGTGCAATGCCGATATGGTGGAATTAGACGAGGTTCAGGAAGAAGATAAAGACACGATATATTACCTGTTGCATAACCATTATAAATATACCAAAAGCAGAAAAGCGAAAAGGATCCTGGATAATCTGTCCCAGGAATTGGAACGGTTTGTCCGGGTCATCCCGACAGAGTATAAATGTATCTTAGAACGGCAAAAATAAAGAGGCCGTTGCGGCGTCACGGAGGTGTGCGATGGGGGATGTGAGGGGATTCTTAAAATTGGCCAGGCAAGACGGTCTTTACCGCCCGGTGGCCGAGCGGGTGAAAGACTATAAAGATGTTTCCTCCCCGCGCCCGGAAGAGCAAAGCCGGGACCAGTCTTCGCGCTGCATGAGTTGCGGGACCCCTTTCTGCCATTGGGCCTGTCCGATCGGGAACTATATTCCCGAATGGAACGACGCGATGTTTCAAAATAATTGGAGGGAAGCCCTGGGCCTGTTGGAATCCACCAATAATTTGCCTGAGGTGACCGGGCGGGTCTGCCCGGCGTTATGCGAATATTCCTGTGTCCTGGGCATCAACGACGACGCCATCACGATCCGGGAGAATGAGCTCGCGACCGTCGAGTTCGGGTTTAAGAACGGTTTGATTAAAGCGAAACCCGTTTCCGTTCGCACGGATAAGTCCGTCGCGGTGGTCGGCTCCGGCCCGGCCGGCTTATCTTGCGCCGCCCAGTTAAACAGGGCGGGCCATCATGTGGTCGTCTTTGAGCGGGATGATGCCGCGGGAGGGATTTTGCGTTACGGTATCCCTGATTTTAAGCTGGAGAAAAGTGTCCTGGACCGCCGCATGGAGATTTGGCGGGAGGAGGGGGTCGTTTTTAAGACCGGTGTTAACGTGGGCTTGGATTACCCGGCGGATAAAGTGTTAAGCGAATTTGACGCCGTTTGCCTGGCCGGCGGCAGCCGCATTCCGAGGGATCTCGATATCGAGGGCAGGGACTTGAAAGGGATCCATTTTGCTATGGAGTATTTAACGCAATCGAATAAGCGGGTGGCCGGCGCGAAGATTCCCCCGGAGGAATGGATAGACGCGCGGGGGAAAAAAGTCGTGGTGATCGGGGGAGGGGATACCGGATCGGATTGCATAGGGACCGCGCACCGGCAAGGGGCCCAAAGCGTGTCGCAGATTGAGATTTTGCCTAGGCCTTCCGAATTGAGGACGGCCGATTATCCATGGCCGAAATATCCGATGCTTTTAAAGACAACCACCTCCCATAAAGAAGGCGGGGATCGGCAATGGGCCGTGATGACCAAGCGTTTTATTGGGGAGAAGGGCCGGGTTAAGAAATTATACTGTGAAAGAGTTGGGGAAGGCGGCGGTTTCGAAATTGAGGCGGATTTGGTCATCCTGGCTTTGGGGTTTTTGCATCCCGAACACGCGGGGTTGCTTCATGACCTCCGGGTTGAATTTGATGAACGGGGGAATATCAAGACAGGCGCCAATTTTCTAACATCCGTGGATAAAGTGTTTGCCGCCGGAGATATGCGGCGCGGCCAGTCGTTGGTCGTCTGGGCGATTTCCGAGGGCCGGCGAGCGGCGTATTGTATAGATCAATACTTGATGGGGGAAAGTCATTTACCGGTTATTTAATGAAGGAGCATGCAGATGATCAGCACAGGGATCCAAGGGCTGGACGATGTTATCACCGGCTTAAGGCTGGGGGATAATGTCGTCTGGCAGATTGACGATATGGATGATTATGCGGATTTGGTGAAGGCTTTTGTACGGCAGGCGCTGGCGGAAAAGAAGAAGGTTGTCTACGTGAGGTTCGCCGCGCATAAAGAGCTGCTAAAGGCGTCCCCGAAAATCAAGCGTTATGAACTTGATGCCACCGCCGGCTTCGAGCCTTTCACGACGCGGGTGAATCATATTATCACCCAGGAGGGCGAGGGGGCTTATTACGTTTTTGATTGTTTGTCCGAGCTCCTGTTCGCCTGGGCCACGGATTTGATGATTGGCGACTTTTTCATGATCACCTGCCCGTATCTTTATGAATTGAAGACCGTCACGTATTTTTCCATACTGCGGAACCACCATTCCTTTAAATCGATCGCCCGTATCCGAGAGACAACCCAGCTGTTAATGGACGTCTACCATTGCCAGGGAAGCTTTTACGTGCACCCCCTCAAGGTGTGGAACCGATACTCCCCGACGATGTTCTTGCCGCACCAACAAAAAGGCGAGCGGCTTATCCCGATTACCGACAGCCTTAATGCCGTCAAAATCCTTTCTTATATCCGGGAAAAGACGGCGGACAGCGCGAAAAGAAATCTTGACTACTGGGACCGGCTGTTCATCGAAGCCGAGGAGCTGTTGCAGGATAAGGCTTCAGAAGAAAAGATTAAAAGTACGGTGAAGAAGCTTTGCGGGATCATGATCGCCAAGAACAAGAAAATTTTCTCCCTGGCGGTCAAGCATTTCTCGCTCGCTGAGCTGATCGAGATCAAATCCAGGTTGATCGGGACCGGTTTTATCGGCGGCAAGTCCGTGGGCATGCTTTTGGCCAGGAAAATCCTTTCCAAGGATAAGGCCCTGGACTGGCAGAAGATATCCGAACCGCATGATTCGTTTTATATCGGCTCGGATATCTTTTATTCCTATATGGTTCATAACCGCTGGTGGAAGCTCCATGTGCAGCAGAAGAGCGAAGAAGGATATTTCAGCGTCGCGAAAGTCCTTAAAGAGAAAATGCTCTTCGGGGTATTCCCCGAGGAGATTATGGAGCGGTTTCAGCAAATTGTGGAATATTTTGGTGCCTCTCCGATCATCGTCCGTTCCAGCTCGCTGTTGGAGGACGATTTTGGGAACGCGTTTGCCGGAAAATACGAAAGCATTTTTTTGGCGAACCAGGGCACCCCGGAACAAAGATATATCCAATTCGCCGACGCCGTAAGAAAAATTTACGCCAGCACCATGAACGAAGACGCTTTGGTTTACAGGAAACAGCGGGGGCTGGATAAACTGGATGAGCAGATGGCGCTTCTCGTGCAGCGGGTGTCAGGGGCGCATCACAAGGATTATTTCTTCCCGGATGTGGCCGGGGTGGGGGTCTCTTACAACACCTATGTGTGGAATAAAAATATTGACCCGGAGGCAGGGATGCTGCGGCTGGTTTTAGGGTTGGGCACGCGTTCGGTGAACCGGGTGGAAGGTGATTATCCCCGGATGGTCGCTTTGGATGACCCTTTGCGCAGGCCCTATGCCGAGAAGGATGACTTAAGGAAATATTCACAACACGAAGTTGATCTGATTAACACCAAAGCCAATGTTTTAGATACCGTGCCTTTTGAAAGACTGATCCAAGATAACGCCGCCTTCAATGTGTCGCGCTTCGCGGTAAAAGATTTTGATGCCATGGATGCGATGCGCTCGGGCGGGACGGACCGTAAAGAGTGTTGGATCTTGACCATGGATAAACTTTTTACGGATTACGCGTTTTCAGATTATTTTAAGAAAATATTGAAGGTGCTGGAGGTGACTTACCGCTATCCGGTGGAGATCGAATTTGCTGTGAATTTTGCCAAGGACAATGTTTTCAAAATAAATTTACTTCAATGCCGGCCGTTACAAACCAGAGGGCTGGGGCACAAGGTTGAGATCCCCGCGCGCATCAATAAGCGGAACATCCTTTTCGATTCTGAGGGCTATTTCCTGGGCGGCAATATTTCCCAGAAGATTGCCCGGGTCATCTATGTGGACCCTGAGAAATACAGCCAGCTCATTTTGTCGGATAAATATGAGGTTGCCCGCCTGGTCGGCGCGCTTAACAGGATGATCAAAAATAAAGAAGAGCAGCCCACCCTATTGATGGGGCCGGGGCGGTGGGGGACCACCACGCCGTCATTAGGCGTGCCGGTCAGGTTTGCCGAGATCAATAATATTTCTGTCCTGGCCGAGATCGCTTTTTCAGAAGGGAAACTGATGCCGGAATTATCTTTCGGGACGCACTTCTTCCAGGACTTGGTGGAAACCAATATTTTTTATGCCGCGCTTTTCCCGGATAACGAAGACGTGGTGTTTAACCGGGGATGGCTTACGGATTCAAAGAATTTGTTTGCCGCGCTCATACCGGAATCACGCAAGTATGAGGACCTTTTAGGCGTTTATGACGTAAGTCAGAGGTCATTAAAGATCATGTCAGACGTGGTGTCGCAGAAAGTGGTCTGCTTTTCATCCTGACTTGTTTGAAACACAAACAGGCACATCCCTCCGGGGTCCGGGGTGTCGCGTGCTGATCCGGTTGTGGCATTATTAATAGCTTATACCCTGCGGCGGACCTCATAAACTTTCGGAGAGGGGCAACCAGAGAAAGCTCTCTGGTTTTTGTTTTTCAGGTGGCCATATCCCTTCGCCCAACAACAAGGTCAAATATCCGTGCCAAAGTTAGTCAAAGACGGTGTTTTTACAACGTTGATAAGGATGGCTGTCCCGATGCTGGCCGGGACATTCGCCATAAACGCATATAATTTAACGGACACGTGGTTCGTTTCCCGGTTGGGCACCAATTCTTTGGCGGCGATGACGTTTGGCTTCCCGGTTATTATGTTGTTGAATTTTATCATCCGGGGGATCGGGACCGGGGCCATGGCGGTCGTGGCCCGGGCCTTAGGCGGGAGCAAGCAGGATACGGCGGCCAGACTGACCACCCATGCGATATCCCTGGTTTTTATTATTTCCGGGATCATCGCGGCTGCCGGGCTGGCGACCATAAAGCCGCTTTTTTCGCGACTGGGGGCCGGCGGGGAAACGTTGGTTTTCACCGGGCAATATATGACAGTCTGGTATTTTGGAATGCCGGTGATGGCGGTCCAGATCATGCTGGGGGATGTCATTATCGGCGCCGGGAACACCAAGGCGGCGAGCCTTTTAATGGTTGGCGGGACGCTTGTTAACTTTATCCTTGACCCGGTTATGATTTTCGGGTTTTGGGGGTTTCCCCGGATGGGGATCGCGGGCGCGGCGTTGGCCACGGTCCTTTCGCAGGCAACGGTGTTGGCGGCCACCTTTTTTGTTTTGCATAAAAAACACCGGTTGATTTCGTTTTTGCCGTATTCGTGGCGCAGGATTTTTGTTTCTTGGCGAAGGATCTTGTCTATCGGCTTGCCGAGCGTGTTGAGCTCAATCTTAACCCCGATTTCCAGCGCGGTTGTCATTAAGGTCGTCTCGGGTTTCGGGAACGCCGCGATTGCCGCCTGCGGCGTCGCCACCCGTATCGAGATGTTCGCTTTTATGATCCCTATGACGGTCGGGATGTCGTTGGTGCCGTTCGTGGCGCAAAATTTCGGGGCCAATCGTTTTGACCGGATTCAGGCTGCGCGCAAAGGCACGATGTCCTTCGCGCTCATTTTCGGCTTGGGGATCGGGGGCATATTTTTTGCCATCGCTCGGCTGCTCGCCGGATTATTTTCCTCGGACCCGGGAGTCATCGATGTCCTGGTTCAATATATCCGCATCACGTGTTTTGGTTACGGTTTCTTGGAAGTATACCGTTATTCAGGATTTTGCCTGACCGGGATCCATCAGCCGGTAGACGCGGCTATTTTAAACAGTATTCGGGTGATTGTCCTTTTGATCCCGCTATCGTTGGCCGGCGCGAAATTTTTAGGGCTAAGAGGGATTTTCTGGGCGCGGCTTGTCACAGACATCTTGTCCGCCATGACAGGAATAATATGGACGGGGAAAATTTTGGCTCACCGGAATCGCCGGTAACCTCCAGGAACCCCTGGAAAGGCGGGAAACAGGCGTGCCGTTTTTTTGGGGGGCGGCATTCTGAAATAAATATTGACAGGGTGGAAGGCCGGATATAGCATGAAGGTTATATTTTTAGGAGAAAAGGCTTGAAATGGCAGGGAGATAAAGACGTCCCGGTGAACTTTTAAAGAGGTCTTTTTATATAAAAAGCCTGAAATGAAGGGCGTTTAATGGTAAAAAAAGGATCAAATGTGGAAAAATTCATGAAGATCATAGACAAAGAATTCTTGATGGAAAGCCAGGGCACCCGGATCGTAAAGCTGACGATCTTGGTCCCGGATATCGCCGCGAAAGCCAAGGCGGGACAATTTGTTGTCCTGATGGTCAAAGAGGAGGGAGAACGGATCCCTTTGACGGTCGTCAAGGCCGATCCGGTGAAGGGAACGGTGATGCTGATCGCGCAGGAAGCGGGATTTACCACAAAATTACTGGCTCAAATGAATGCGGGGGATTTCCTTTATTCCGTTGTAGGGCCGTTGGGGCACGCGACCGAGATTAAAAAGTACGGGAAGGTGATCCTGGTCGGCGGCGGCGTGGGCATAGCCGAAATTTACCCGGTCGCGCAGGCGTTCAAAGACGCCGGGAACGAGGTGACGGCCATCATCGGCTCGCGCACGAAAGAACTGTTGATCCTTGAGCGTGAGTTAAAAGAGGCTTCCGACGCGTGCGTTGTCCTGACCGATGACGGGTCCTATGGCCGGAAAGGCTTTGTGACTCAAGCGCTCCAAGAGCTTCTTGAAAAATCAAAATATGACCTGGTTTACGCCGTCGGCCCTATCCCCATGATGAGGGCTGTTTCTTTGGTGACAAAACCGTTTGGGGTTTTGACGCTCGTTTCTTTGAACGCGATCATGGTGGACGGGACCGGTATGTGCGGCGGCTGCCGCGTGAGCGTGGCCGGGAAAGTCAAGTTCAGTTGCGTGGATGGGCCGGAATTTGACGCGAGCCAGGTCGATTGGCAGGAGCTGTTAACGCGCAACAGCGTGTATACCGAACAGGAAAAACATATTTGTCGTCTTCATAACGCGGGATAAATGAACCATGAAAAAAGAACCGGTTAACATTAAAGAACGGGAGCACGCTGCCCGTGTGAAGGATTTTGAAGAAGTGGTCCAGGGCTTCAGTGAAGAGGAAGCCCTGCAGGAAGCTTCGCGGTGCATCCAGTGCAAAGACCCCAAATGCGTTTCGGGATGCCCCGTGGGGATCGATATCAAGACATTTATCGGCCAGATCACCAGGAAAGATTATGACGGGGCGTATTCCACGATCCGACAGAAGAACAATTTCCCTTCTATTTGCGGGAGGGTTTGCCCGGCCGAATATCAATGCCGCAAGGCCTGTGTTTTTACTAAAAAAGGGGAGCCGTTTGCGTCCGGGCAGGCCATCGGCATTCATTTTCTGGAGAGGTTCATTGGCGATTACGGGGCCCGGAAGGGATTGCGGGTGGAATCGTCCGGTGATGCTAAGTATGCGGGGGCCAGAGTCGCCGTCGTCGGGTCGGGGCCGGCGGGATTGTGTTGCGCCGGGGAACTGGCGCGGCGGGGTGTTCGGGTCACGGTCTTCGAGGGGCTTCATAAGACGGGCGGGGTTTTGCGTTACGGCATCCCTCCGTTCCGGCTCCCGAGGAATATTTTAGATTTGGAGATAGATTCTTTGAAAGAACTTGGCGTTGAAATCAGAACGAATACCATTATCGGCAAGGTGAAGCTGCTGGAGGACCTTTTCGCCGAGGGTTTTTCCGCTATATTTCTCGGGATGGGGGCGGGCATCCCGTCTTTCCTGGGCATCCCGGGTGAAAATTTGTGCAATATTTATTCAGCGAATGAATTTTTGACGAGGGTCAATTTGATGGGCGCGCATACGTTCCCCGCCCATCATACCCCCATTAATATCGGCAGGCATATCGTCGTGGTCGGAGGCGGGAACACGGCGATGGACGCGGCCCGCGTGGCCATCAGGCTGCAGCATATGAGGGGCATTGAGCCGGACACGACGGTTCTTTACAGGCGCACGGAAGTGGAGATGCCCGCGCGCCGCCTTGAAATAGAACACGCTAAGGAAGAGGGGATCCGGTTTGCCCTATTGGTCAAGCCGGAAGAATTCCTGGCCGATGAGAAAGGGTTTGTCAGGACAATCCGCGCGTCCCGCTGCGAACTGGGAGAACCGGACAAAACGGGACGGCGCAGGCCGGTTGTGATTGAGGGAAGCTCTTTTGAGGCGGATTGTGATTTAGCGGTCATAGCGATCGGATTGGGCGCGAATACAATCCTGACCAGCGCCACCCCGCAACTGGCGACCGATAAATACGGCGATGTGATCATTAATCCGGAAACCATGGAGACTTCGATCCAGGGGGTTTTCGCCGGGGGAGATATCGTGGGCGGAGAGGGGACTGTCATCGAGGCGATGGGGATGGCTAAGAAAGCCGCCAGAGCTATCTTGAGCTATATTATACACAACAAAGGAGAAAACGATGAAAAGTAAAAATTATGACTTCATGGATCTTGTTATCAGCAAGAATCCAGGGGAACCCGAGTTTCATCAGGCTGTCAGGGAAGTTGTGGAATCCTTAGCCCCGTTCCTGGATAAAAATTCCAAATATAAAGAGGCCAAAATTATTGAAAGGATGATCGAGCCGGAGCGGGTGATCATGTTCCGTGTGCCCTGGCTTGATGATAAAGGAGAAATTCAGGTCAACAGGGGGTACCGCATTGAAATGAACAGTGCCATCGGGCCTTACAAGGGCGGCATCCGGTTTCACCCCAGCGTGAATTTAAGCATCCTGAAATTCCTCGCTTTTGAGCAGGTTTTGAAGAACAGCCTCACGACGCTTCCCATGGGCGGCGGGAAAGGCGGGTCTGATTTTGACCCCAAGGGCAAGTCGGATAATGAAGTGATGAGGTTTTGCCAGAGTTTTATGAGCGAGCTGTTCCGGCATATCGGGCCTGATACTGATGTCCCCGCCGGAGACATCGGGGTGGGCGGCCGCGAGATCGGATATATGTTCGGCCAGTATAAGAAGCTTAAGAATGAATTCACAGGCGTTTTGACCGGCAAGGGCTTAAGCTGGGGCGGTAGCCTGATACGGCCGGAAGCGACCGGTTACGGGTGCGTTTATTTCGTCGAGCAGATGTTGAAGACGAAGAAGGAATCGTTTGAGGGCAAAATATGCGCGGTGTCTGGTTCCGGGAATGTGGCCCAATATACGGCCGAAAAATTGCTTCAGTTGGGGGCGAAAGTCGTGACGCTATCTGATTCCGACGGGTTTATTCATGATGAGGGTGGCCTGGACCAGAAGAAATTGGAATATGTGATGAATTTAAAGAATGTCCGCCGCGGGCGTATCAAAGAATGCGTCAAGGAGTTCAAGTGCAAGTATTTTGAGGGGCAGAGGCCCTGGCAGGTCCGGTGCGATATCGCGTTCCCTTCCGCGACGCAGAATGAAATCTCCGGAGAAGAGGCCAAGACGCTGGTGAAGAATGGCTGTATCGCGGTGGGCGAGGGCGCCAACATGCCGACCACCCCGGATGGGATCACGGTGTTCCAGAAGGCGAAGGTTTTATACGCTCCTGGCAAAGCCGCTAATGCGGGCGGCGTGGCCACTTCCGGGCTTGAAATGACCCAGAACAGCATGCGGCTGTCCTGGTCCCGGGAAGAAGTTGACAAGAAGCTTCAAGGCATCATGGTATCCATTCATGAAAATTGCCTGCGGTACGGGAAAGAAGACAAATACGTTGATTACGTAAAAGGTGCGAACATCGCCGGCTTTGTGAAGGTGGCCGAGGCTATGTTAGCGCAGGGGGTTGTTTAATAAGTTTTTGGCGGTTTCCAAGCCCTGGCCATGTTTGTCCGGCCAGGGCTTTTTTCATCCAGGCCCGGGTTTTTAAGGCGTCCGGCGATGCATAGGTCAAAGGTGATAATGCCCGCTGGCTTCCGGCTGGTAGAGAACCCGTTTGATCCGGATCTTCCTTATGCCGGCCGGGACGGGCCATTCAATCACGTCCCCTTCCTTGTAGCCCAGCAAAGCGGTTCCAATCGGAGCCAATATCGAAATTTTATGCTCTTGATAATTGGCGTGGCCCGGAAACACGAGGGAATACGTTTCTTCCTCCCCGGTGTCCATGTCTTCGATGCAAACCGTCGAGTTCATGGTTATGACATCGGGTGGAATTTTTTCCGGGTCCACGACATCAGCCCGGGAAAGTTCCTCTTCAAGCTGTTTCAGAAAAGCCCGGTCTTCAGCATTAAAATGCGTTGTTTTTAAAAGGATGTCTTTTAACCGCTCTTTGTCGAATCGGGTTATAAAAATTTTACCTGGAGCCATGAGACACCTCACGTGTTATTTGAATTATCATGGAATATTATGCGGGTTTTTCTAAAGCTCGACCCCGGCCGCTTGAGTCAGGATGTTGCAAAAATCAATCAACACCGCGTAGGTTTTATTAAGCTGTTCGCATAGCCGCTGATCCTCTTCCGGAGGCCTGTCCGGTGATTCGCGGCTTTCCTTGCCGGGGATGCCTTTGTGTTCCATGAGGGCAGGCCGTAAAACGACATTCATGATTGTCAACGCCAGAAACGCGAAGGTTAAGCCTCCCGCCAAGTGGGTTTGCCCGATGGCGGGGCCGAATTTTTTAAGGATATCCCGGATTTTATCAAACAGCTGTTGGATTGACGCGAGCTCCATCTGGGGGTGCCGGGTGTGCGTGACGGGATGTGCCGGTAAAATCCGGGTCACGATTTCGACATACGTTTCCCAGGCGGCATGCGTCTCGCATTCTTTGACATCCCACGCGCCTTGAATGGCATTGACATAAGGCAATTTTAAATTTACGTTGATGATCATGATCCCCGTAACAGACTATAGCATAGAAAAATAAAAATTCAAGGGAGGCGACTGATGATGGTTGTCAGGAACTGGCGTCCGTCGGCGTTTCTGGTTTCAGGCCGGGAACCCCGGGAAGGGGAGGGGCCCCTGGCGGGGTTGAATGGATTATAAAGACGAAGGAGTTGCTGGAACAGGAAATTTTTGATACGCTTTATGAAGTGCCCTCCCCCGCTTGCGTGTTCATAATGTCGCTGATGGCCTGGGGCTGGCCGGAGGATGCGGAGGAAGCGCAAAAAAATAATGCATAAAGAATTTGTCATTAATATTATTGCTCGTCTTTTGCTCTTGGTGAGTGCTTTTATGCTGGCTCCGCTCGCCTGGGCTATCCATGACGACCCTCACAGCCGTGAAGTTTTCGCTTTCCTGACCACCATAGGAACGGGTTTCCTGTTTTCTGTCTGGGCCCTTGGCGCTGTGAGATTGAGAAAATCCAATTATGAACAGATCACCATTAAAGATGAATTCTTTGTGGTGGGATTATCCTGGATATTTTTGTCGCTGTGGGGCGCGCTTCCGTTATTGTTGGGGCGTGTTGTGCCATCTTACACTGACGCCGTTTTCGAAATCGTCAGCGGGTTCACGACAACGGGGGCCAGTATATTTAAGAATGTGGAAATATTGCCGCGGGGGATCCTGTTCTGGCGCAGCTTAACGAATTGGCTGGGCGGCTTGGGCGTTGTGGCGCTTTTTGTCGCCCTGTTTCCCAGCATCGGGGTAACCTCGAAGCGCTTGTATAATTTTGAGGCCTCTGGCCTGGAAGATAATACCCTGGAGGGCCAGGTCCGCAAGACCGCGACGTTTTTATGGCTCATTTATACTTTTTTTACCGTTTTGGCGACGGTTTTGCTGTATGGGAACGGTATGCCGATCTTTGATTCTCTGTGCCATGCCTTCGGAACCATCGCGACCGGCGGATTCTCAACGAAAAACGCGAGCCTCGGTGCTTATGGCCCTGCGATTCAATGGATTACGATTTTTATTATGATTATAGGCGGGATGAATTTTTCGCTTTATTTGAGTTTATTATCCGGAAAGTCCAAAAAATTCTTTCAAAATGAGGAAATGCGTTTATACCTTTTATTATTAGGATCCGCGTCTGTTCTCTGTTACTTCTTGCTGTGTGTCCAAGATGGGGCGGTCGAAAGCGCCCGCACGGTCATCTTTCAGGTCACGTCCATCATGACGACCACGGGTTTTGCAACAACAGACTATAGCCTTTGGCCCCCGGCGGCCCATGCTGTCCTTTTAATGCTTATGTTTATCGGCGGGTGCATTGGTTCAACCGCCGGAGGGCTGAAGGTCGTCCGGTTTTTGTTGCTCTTAAAGAAATCCTTCTGGTCCGTGTCGCAGGCGCTTTATCCCCACGGGATCAAGTGCGTCCGGTTCAACGGCGTTGGCCTGTCGGAGGATATGATTCAATCGGTTCTGGAATATTTCACGATTTACTGCGGCCTTTTTGTGGCGGGGATCATATTGCTATTAGGTTTTGAATCGTGTGATTTGATAACGGCTGTCAGCGCCTCGATTTCCGCTTTGAGCAGCATTGGCCCCGGCCTGGGGATGGTCGGGCCGGCGCAAAATTACGCATGGTTATCCATCCCCAGTAAATGGACGCTAATTTTTTTGATGCTGGCCGGCCGGCTGGAATTATACGCCATCCTTGTCCTGTTTATCCCGGCCACCTGGAGAAAATAATTCCGCAATAGCCCTTAACCGGGGCGGCCGTTTTTATTTAAAAATTTGATTAAGAATCCCGATCCCTTTTTCGATGATCTGTTCTTCCATGGACGGGGTTTCTGTCTGTCCGGTTTCCGGCTGGCCTGTCCCTGTCTGTTCTTCCGGGGAGGAGGAATCTCCTCCGATGACTTTTTTCAGGACATTCCCCAGCGCTTCTTTCCCTTGATTCCGTAGGGCGTTTTTAAAGAGGTCTTCCGCGGTTTTGAGTACATGAATTGTCGGGGGCTTGTTTCCTTCGCCCTGGACATGAATAGGCAGGGTGATGGCGTTGTCCTGGCCGAAAAGATATTTCATCTCCTCAATAATATTCACTATGGCCGCGGAGAGTTCCTCGGGGATTTTAAAAGAGCCATCCATGATGTATTTCTGATCAAAACCCGCTTGAGATGTTCCGGAAAAGAGGAATTCATCGGCTTCGATCGCGGCCGGCTCAATGAGGATCTTGCCGTCAGCGATCGTGCCTGTAAAAGAGATCTTGCGGATATCCGTGTCTTTGTCTTGCAGCTTTGCTTTATACCGCTCGGGCAGACCTGTTTCCAGGCGCGCGGAGGCATTCGGCAGAAAGACCATGCCGTTCAGAACCGTTTTCAACACGTTTAGGTCCACGAGTTTTGCTTCTTGGACATCCAGGATGCCGTCCCCCGTTATGGAATTCATGTCCATGACGCTGCCGCGGGCTTGGAATGTCCCGGACACAAGGCCGGCCGCTTTAACGGGTGCTTTTTGTTGATCCAGGACTTCCGCGAGGTTGAGCCCTTGGATTTTTGCCTGGGTTTCAAACGTCTGGGAGGCCAGATAATCCTTCATGGTGAACTGGGCCGTGATCCGCCCCGCCCCTAGGGACGCGGTGAGGGTGTCAATCGTGACGTCCGAAGCCGTGACGTGAAAGGACGTGTTGATTTTTTCCAAGGGCACGGCGAGTTCCTTCATTTTGACGATCCCATCCTTGATCGCGCCTTTTCCGTCCAGGCTTACCAGACCTTGGGCCCCTGCCGTTAGCTCGGACAGGGAAAGGGTCAAAGTCCCTTGGAGTGTTTCCGGCAGGGAGGCGTCTTTCAGGGGGACAAGCGCGTTTTTTAACCGCTCCATGGACCATTGAGCAAGATCCGTGGACACGGTCCCGGCGGTCAGGTGGACGCTTTGCTGGGCGGGGTCGACGGCGACGGTGCTTTGAAATGATATGTTGGGGACATCGCTCTCGTAAGCCAGGGACCCCCGCAGAAGGAAGGGATCTTGGAGCGAAATATTTTGGGCTTCCAGGTTGATCTTCGGGGCGTTCAGGGATATGCCAGGCGCCACCACAGGGATAAAGACGGCGCCGTCTTTTAAGCTCATATCCGCCAGGAGTTGTCCGACCCCTTTGGCGGAAATTTCAATCTTTTTAAGTTCGAGGCGGATGTCCCCTGCGAGTGTCTCGGGGAAGGGCGTTCCTGCGGGGATCAGCCCGGCTGCCCGGATTTTTTCCAGGGGGAGCTGCCTTAGGTCAACGTCAGCGGTCCCGTTCGTGATGGTGACGGCCTGCCGGACCAGGTCCAGGGAGGCGTCGCCGGTAAAATGAATGTTGGGGGCCGTGTTCAAGAGCGCGGCGTTGAGCGTGATATGGAACGGCGCGTTGCCTCCCAGGGAAAAATCAGTGATCTTAAGGTTAATTTTATCGGCTTCTATCGGGAGGCCCGGGACCACGTCGGGAAGAACGCAGGCGCCGTCGGATAATGACGCGTTGATGAGGATATTTTCAAGGCCTTTATCGGAAATGGTCAGTTCTTTTACGGCCGTCCGGACTTGCCCTTTCAGAACCGTCGGGAGAGGGGCCCCTGTGAGCATGGGGAAGCGGCGCAATTCATCCAGCGCCAGGGCGCCGAGGTCCAGGGTCATGTCCAGATTGGACAAGGCCGCGGATTGGTCCCGAAGATGGATCTGGGCGTTTGACGTAACGCGCAGGTTTTTTTGAGCGCTTAAGACCGCGGCTTCAAGGAGCATTTCAAATGGCTGTGTGAGAGAGAAATTATTAATGGAAAAATCCATCTTGGTCACGGAGATTTCGGCTGGCGGGTGCGCGGACAGATCGATAACCCGGATTTCGGCGTTTTTGATTTTGAGCGCTTGGATGAGCAGGGCGGGTAAGGCCATGGTTTTCTGCCCAGAGGGGGCCGGGGCGGAAGGTTGTCCGGACTGGGCCCCGAGGGTTTGAACGTTCAATACGCCCTCGGCATTACGGATCAGGTTGATGCGCGGGGCACTGATTAAAATGGAGGGGACAGAGATTTGCCGGGTTTTAATGAAAGACAGCACGTCTATCCCCGCTTCGATCTGGTGCGTGGAAAAGAAAGGGTCGGAACTAAAGGCCGGATTATCCGCGACCGTGAAGTCCGAAAGATAAAACCGAACCCCTTCCATGACGGAAACACTCAGCTGGATGTCTTGAAAGTTGACTGTGCGGCCGAGCGCCTGTTCTGCCGCGTGAATGATGGGGGTCTTGTATTGTTTGATATCAAGGTTTTTCAGGAAGAAATATCCCCCGGTGATGACGATAACCAGCACAATCATGAAGCCGATCAACAAGACTTTTAAAATTTTTAAAAATTTTTTCATGGGTCCTTTTCCTTAAAGTGAAGGGTCATTAAAAACCACGGCGTTTTTTAATTTTATTGTATTTGCCGTTTAAATTTGTCCCACGGGAACCGGTTCCCCGGGCAATCGGTTTTGCTTCCCGGCACATGCCGGTGTCCCAGGATGTTGTTTTTAGGGATTTTATAGTACCTTCTGAGTTCATTGACCAGATAAACTAAAGCATTCATTTGCGCCGGGGAAACTTCCCTTTCATTGAAATTCCCCACCAGGCATATCCCGATTCCGACGGTGTTCATGTCCGACGCTTTGCAATGGGCCCCGTGCTGCTGTTTGAGCCAGCGGGGCGTGATTTCAATAAACCCGTCGGGTTTGCCGCTTTTACCGTTATCGATGACAAAATGATAGCCGACGCTGTCCCAGCCTTTCTCCTGATGATGGCGGTGGAATTGAAGAGAGCTCCCTTCTTGAGTCGCGCTGTGATGGACAATGATATATTTCCATCGGCCCGAAGGAAAGAGAGAAAGGACCTGTTGAGGGCTGCTGGCAGACGGAATATTTAATATTTGGCCCATTTCCAGGGGCTGGGTATCTTTGAGCCGGTTCACATTGATAATGGACGCCATGGGAACGTTGTAAATTTTGCTGATGCGCCAAAGAGTTTCACCGGGCGCGACCGTGTGGGTCCTGTTGGCCCTAGGGGCGGACGGGGGGGGCTGAGGCGAAGGACGAGGGGGGATGGTCCCGCAGGAGCAGAGAACACACGTGAGGAAGATGGCGAAACAGGCCGGCAGGGATTTTCGAGCCGTATTGAAGGGGTTAAGAATTTTCATTAGATATCATTTTAAGTCTTTACAGGGGCAAGTCAATATGTAGCCGTATAAAATTTTTTAGTGAGAAAAGGGATTATCTCCGGGATTTTGTGGTGTGGTATAATAAACCTCCTAACTGTTCAATTGGGCGTTTTTTGGGGAGGAGCGGAAAGAATGAAAAAATGGACTTTGTTCGTTTTTTTGACGTTGTTGTGGAGTGCCCCCGGTTATGGGCAGGAGATGCTGACTATCAAAGGTTCTGATACGATGGCCCCTCTTGTTCAAAAGATGGCCGAAGCGTATCTTGAGGACAATCCGGATATTTTTGTTTCCGTGACCGGGGGTGGCTCCGGGACCGGGGTGGCCGCGCTGCTTAATAGAAAGTGCGGGCTTGCTAATTCGTCGCGGGCGATTAACAAGGACGAGGCGGCCCGCGCCAGAGCGAATGGGGTTTATCCCGTGGCCGTGATCATAGCCTTGGACGGAGTAAGTATTATTGTTCATGGCAGCAATCCGGTGGAGGAGCTGACGGCGCCTCAGATCGCGCAGATCTTCCGGGGGGAGATTAAGAATTGGAAAGAATTGGGGGGGGATGATATGCCCATTGGTTTGTATGGCCGGCCGCCTCACTCCGGCACCCATGTGTTTTTTCGGGATGAAATATTGAAGGCGGACTATCCCAAAGACATGCTGCAGCTCAACGGAAACGCGGACATTGTGGACGCGGTCCGGAGAGACACGTCCGCCATCGGGTATGTGGGGGTCGGTTATCTCAAAAATGCGAAAGATGTTCATGTTATCAAGGTGGCGGCGGGCCCGGAAGCCGAGTATATCAGCCCTTTAGACGCGTCGGCGGTTCAAAGCGGGCGGTACCCGTTTTCCCGGCCGCTTTTTCAGTATGTGCACGGCAAGCCCGATAAGCGGATTAAATCCTTCCTCCTTTTTGAGCTTGGGGAAGACGGGCAGCGGATTGTGGAAGAGGAGGGGTTTATCGTTATTTCCGAAACGGAGAGAGAGTTCAACAGGCAAAAGGCCGGCCTTTGATATTCAATTTTATCCGATCCTCATTTCATTTCCTCCGCGAATTGTGTTATGATATGTCATTCGTATCTTGCCTGTCTCGGTCTTTCCCGCGAGAAAGGACCCCCATGTCAAACGGTTGGTAATAACATATAATTGCAGAGGAGCCATATTATGGATATGTTAAAAATCATCTTGGAGCGCAGAAGTATACGGAAATATACCGGGGAAACTGTTAGCCGGGAGCAGCTTTGGAAACTGGTTCAGGCCGGCATGGCCGCACCCAGTTCCCGGGACACGCGGCATTTTAATTTTGTGGTCGTCGATAACGGGCAGACGATCGAAAAGCTTACCGCCGGGCTTCCTTACGCGAAAATGCTTTTAACGGCCAAGCACGCCATTGTCGTTGTGAGCGATTTATCCGTGGCCCATGGGGGGGCGGAAACGGATTACTGGTTGCAGGACTGTTCCGCGGCCGCGGAAAACATTCTGCTGGCGGCCCAGGCGATGGGGTTGGGGGCGTGCTGGACTGCGGCGCACCCTAGGCCGGACCGGGTCGCGCATGTTAAAAATATCCTGGGGCTTCCGGAACATGCCGCGCCTTTATGCGTCATCGCTATCGGAGTCCCATCCGGGGAGGAGAAACCCCGGGATAAATTTGACCGTTCTCACGTGTTCTGGAACCAATGGGGGAACACGGCTGATTTACGGTAAACGCGGGGCGGGTTTTCAGGATACTTTAGAAATTTCGCGGAGGGGCACCGGGGCCGCGGCGTAAAAGACCAGATTTCCGAGAAAGAGGGGAAATGATGCCTAAACGACAGGACATTAAAAAGATTCTTATCATCGGATCCGGGCCGATCATCATCGGTCAGGCGTGCGAGTTTGATTATTCCGGGACCCAGGCCTGCAAAGCCTTGAAAGGGGAGGGCTTTGAAGTCGTGCTGGTCAATTCCAACCCCGCGACGATCATGACGGATCCGGGGATGGCCGACAAAACATACATTGAACCCCTGACTCTGGAGAGCATTGCCGCGATCATTGAAAAAGAGAGGCCGGATGGGATTTTGCCTAATCTCGGTGGACAGACCGGACTTAATTTGTCTTCTTCGCTGTACAGGGCGGGGATATTGGAAAAATATGGCGTAGAAATGATCGGGGTCAAAGCGGAAGCCATTGAACGGGGGGAAGACCGCATCGCTTTTAAAGAAACGATGAATAAACTCGGGATTCCGATGCCGTTATCAGAGCCGGCTCTTTCGGTGGAAGAGGCGGAGACGGTCGCCGAAAAGCTAGGCTACCCGGTCGTGGTGCGTCCTGCGTATACGTTGGGGGGGACGGGTGGCGGGCTGGTCTATAATGTCGAAGAATTGAGGGTCATCGTAGCCCGGGGTCTGGCCGCGAGTCTTGTCCACCAGGTCCTTATTGAAGAGTCTGTTTATGGGTGGGAAGAACTTGAGCTTGAGGTCGTCCGGGATGAAAACAACCGGAAAATCACGGTGTGTTTTATTGAAAATATTGACGCGATGGGGGTGCACACAGGAGACAGTTTTTGCGCAGCGCCGATGTTAACGGTTCCCGCGGCGTTACAGACACGGATGCAGGATTTGTCTTATAAAATCGTGGACGCCATCGGCGTAATTGGCGGGACCAATATTCAATTCGCCCATAATGTCCAAGATGACCGGTTGGTTGTCATCGAGATTAACCCGCGCACATCGCGGTCTTCCGCGCTCGCGTCTAAGGCGACAGGGTTTCCGATTGCCAGGATTTCCACGAAACTGGCAGTGGGGATAACGCTGGACGAGATTCCTTACTGGAAAGAAGGGACTTTGGATAAATATCAGCCGGGCGGGGATTATGTGGTGATCAAGTTCGCCCGCTGGACTTTCGAAAAGTTCCCTCAGGCAAAAGACATCCTCGGAACCCAAATGAAGGCGGTAGGGGAAGTGATGAGCATCGCGAAGGATTTTAAGGAATCTTTTCAGAAGGCGATCCGTTCTCTTGAAATCAAGCGTTACGGCCTCGGCGGAGTAAAGAATTTTAAAACGCTTTCTTTGCCGGAGTTAAAGCAGAGACTTGCGGTGCCTTCCAGTGAAAGGGTTTTTCTGATGTACGAAGCCCTGCGGCAGGGTTTGGGCGTGGACGAATTGTACGGCTTGACGTGCATCGGGAAGTGGTTTATCGGGCAGATGAAGGAACTGGTCGCGTGTGAAGAAGATTTGCTGCGTTATGACTGGAAGGATCTGCCTGATGAGAAGCTTAAAAAGGCTAAAGAGTGGGGGTTCGCCGACCGTTATCTGGCGGGCCTTTTCGGCGTCCAGGAAAAAACCGTGAGAGAGAAGCGGCTGGCTATCGGGAAAAGAGCCGTTTATCAAGCTGTCCCGGTGAGCGGGGTTGAGAACGCGGTGTATTATTATTCAACGTATCGGGAGGTCGCGGATGAGGTCCCGGTTTCTCATGCTAAGAGGAAGGTCATGATCCTGGGCGGAGGCCCGAACCGGATTGGCCAGGGTATCGAGTTTGATTATACCTGCGTTCACGCCGCGTTCGCCTTGCGGGATGAGGGGTATGAATCGATCATGGTTAACTGCAACCCCGAGACGGTGTCAACGGATTATGACATCTCCGATAAATTGTATTTTGAGCCCCTCACCGTCGAAGATGTTTTGAATATTTATGCTAAAGAAAAGCCGGATGGCGTTATTGTCCAGTTCGGCGGCCAAACGCCGCTGAATTTGGCGCAGGAACTAAAAGACAACGGGGTCACGATTTTGGGGACCTCTCCGGAGCATATCCATTTTTCAGAAGACCGCGAACGTTTCCGTGAAAAGATGATGGCGTTGGGCATCCCGCAGCCTGAAGGCGGGACCGCCCGGTCCTTGGCCGAAGCGGTCCGGATAGCCCGCCAGGTTGGGTATCCTTTGATGGTGAGGCCGTCCTATGTGCTCGGGGGGAGGGGAATGGAAATCATTTACGAGGAGGAGTCGCTGTTGCGCTACGCGCAGGAAGCGATTGATGTGAGCCCGGAGCACCCCATGTTGATTGACCGTTTCCTGGAAAAAGCGGTTGAGACCGAGGTGGACGCCCTTTCCGACGGGCAGGACACGTTTGTCGCTTCGGTGATGGAGCATATTGAGCTGGCGGGCGTGCATTCCGGCGATTCCGCGTGCTCCATCCCCAGCCGGACGATCAGCCCGGCGCACTTGCGGACAATCCGGGAGTATACGGCCGTGATCTCCAAAGCCCTGAAGGTTGTCGGATTAATGAACATCCAATACGCCATCTGCGGGGATAAAGTCTATATTCTTGAAGCCAACCCGCGGGCCTCGAGAACCGTGCCGCTTGTTTCCAAAATAACCGGCATCTCTTTATCCAGGATCGCGACGCAGATTATGCTGGGGAAGAAAATTAAGGATTTCCCCGAGCTGAAAGATAAAAAGATCCCTTATGTGGGGGTGAAGGAAGCGGTTTTTCCGTTTAACATGTTCCCTGAAGTGGACCCCGTGTTGGGCCCGGAAATGAAAGCAACAGGCGAAGTCATGGGGTTGGCCGACAACTTTGGCCTGGCTTTTTATAAAGCCCAGGAATCCGCTGGGTTCAAGTTGCCTTTGGAAGGAAATGTCCTTCTGACCGTGGCCGAGAAAGACCGGGATCAACTGTTGCCGATTGCTCAAAAAATTTCCGCGCTGGGATTCATAATTTATGCCACCCAGGGGACCAGCCGGTTCCTTATCAAGCACGGTATAGCGAATCAAGAGGTTAAGAAGCTGGATGAAGGCCGGCCCAACATTGCCGATGCGATCAAGAACAGAGAATTGCATTTAATTATTAATACCCCTATCGGGAAGGCCAGCAAACAGGATGATAGTTATATTCGTATGATGGCGATCCAGAGGAAAGTTCCTTATGTGACGTCCATTGCGGCGGCCCAGGCGACCGTAGACGGGATTGAGGCGATGAAGCGTTCCAAGCTGGCTCCGTTGTCTCTTCAGGATTATCACAAGCGGATTCAGGGTTAACCGGGGAAACTCAACGTTGCCGTTTAGTAAGATCATTAAAAAACCACGATGTATTTAAATTTCCAATCCGCGTAACTTTTCAGCCGTTTTTGTTGTCTAACTGTTTAAAGAGACAAATTGGGTATGGGCCGGGATTTTTCATCCACGGGCCAGCTCCATGAGGCCGGGAAAGTGTCAATGAAAAAGAATATCATTCTTGGAGGTGTTTTGTCCTGCTTGCTGTGTTATCCGTTTGTGGCTCAAGCACAAGAAGGAACAGCTTTGACATGGCAGGACTGTGTGCAGGAGGTTTTAAAGAATAACCCGGATTTAATCAGCGCGGCTGAATCCGTCCGGCAGCTTGACGCGGATAAGCGGATAAGCCGCAGTTCCTCGCTTCCGCAGATAACGTCTGAATTGAGCGGGCAGACGTCCAAGTCCGCGAGTCAGGACAGGGTGGAAAAATATTCATATTCAGTGAGCGGTAAACAGCTGTTGTTTGACGGATTTATGACTTCCCATGCGTTGAATGCGGCTGAAAGCAAATACCAGGCTGCCCAATACAATTATATGGTGGTTTCATCGAACCTGCGGTTGAGTCTTATGAGCGCGTTCACGGAGTTGCTTCGGGCCCAGGACATGGTTCCGCTCATGGAAGCGATTGTAATGAGAAGAAAACAAAACCTTCAATTGGTACGGTTACGGTATGATGCTGGGCGTGAGCATAGGGGGTCTTTATTGACAGCGGAGGCTGACCTGGCTAACGCCGAATTTGAATTCGAGCAGGCGGTTCGGAATTTGTCCTATTCCCAAGTGAAATTGGCTAAAGTGCTGGCGTGGGAACGCAGCGCTCCGCTTCAGGTGAGGGGTGATTTTTCTTTAACGATGCCAGCTAGCGGAACCCCTGACTTTCAGACTATGGCCGACACCACGCCGTTTCTTTTGGAATTGGCCGCGCAGAAGGATGCGGCCCGGCACCAGCTGAAGTCCGCGCGGGCAGATTTTTTTCCAAAAGTTTACCTGAATGTTTCCATGGGCCGGTCTGCCGCGGACTGGCCTCCTGAGGAAAACAACTGGGCCGGGGGCGTGAGCGTCTCGTTGCCGTTATTTGAGGGAGGCAGCCGCGCGGCGAGTGTCAGCCGGTCGGCATCCTTGGTTAAACAGGCCGAGGCCGAGGAGCGGAGCGGTCGTGATACTGTTATTTTAACTTTGGAAGAATCTTGGATTGGATGGCAGGATGCTGTCGGCGCGGTTGCTGTGCGCGAAAAATTCTTGGAAGCGGATGAGGAGCGGGCCAAAATCGCGAACGCCCAGTATGCGGCCGGGCTCATTGCGTTTGATGATTGGATTATTATTGAGGATAATCTGGTGAATTCCAGAAAATCCTGTTTGAATGCACACGCGAATGTTTTGATCGCGCAGGCTACTTGGGCGCAGGCCAAAGGAGGCACGTTAGAAAATGAATAAAAAGATATTTTTACTGGTGATCGCGATAGCGGCCGGGGTGGCGGGGACCTTGAATGCCACGAGGGAAAAGGGCTCTGCGGATAAAGTGCAGGAAACACGTCCTTTGACAGGAGATATCCGGGTTGTGGTTTCCACGACGGGCACGGTTGAGCCCCAGAACCGGCTGGAAATTAAACCGCCGATTGCGGGCCGTATCGAAGAAATCCGTGTCCGGGAGGGGCAAGGGGTCCGGAGCGGAGACATTTTGGCTTTAATGAGCTCAACGGACCGGGCCGCTTTGCTGGATATGGCCATGATCAAAGGGGAGGAAGAGTTGAAGTATTGGCAGGATGTCTATAAGGCGACTTCGCTGATCGCGCCTATTAATGGGGACGTGATTGTACGGGCGGTGGAACCGGGACAAACGGTCACCACGAGCGATCCGGTCTTAGTGCTTTCTGACCGTTTGATTGTCAGCGCGGATGTCGATGAAACTGATATCGGGCGCGTGAAGGTGGGACAAAAGGCGGTTATCGGGTTAGACGCGTATCCGGACATTAAAGTGAACGCGCAGGTCAATCATATATCTTACGAGTCCACCCTGGTTAATAACGTTACGATTTACGCGGTCGATATTGTGCCGGAGTTCGTGCCGGAAGTCTTTCGTTCCGGCATGAGCGCCAATGTCGAAATTATTGTTCAGGAAAAGACGGGCGTGTTACTGTTGCCTTTAGATGCGGTGCAGGACAAAGAGGACCGCGCGTTTGTCCTTCTTAAGGACCCTGCGTCAGGAACCCCTGTCCTCGCGCCTGTCCAGACCGGGATCAGGGATGACCATCATGTTGAAATCGTGTCCGGCCTTTCCCCGCAGGACACGATTATTTTGCCGGACCAGACTTTTAGCCTTCCCGCAGCCCGCTCCTCCGGGAAGAATCCATTTATGCCTTCCCCCCCGGGAAGAGGAAAAATGAAATGATCGCGTTACGGAATGTTTCCAAGACTTACAGGGTCGGTGATATCGCGGTTCATGCCCTGCGCGGTGTTTCTTTGGAAATTAAAGCTGGGGAGTTTATCGCTATTATGGGGCCGTCCGGATCCGGGAAGTCCACGTTGTTGCACATCCTCGGATTTTTGGATCAGCCGGACGAAGGGGAGTATTTTTTGAATGGGCAAGGGGTTAAGAATTTATCGGACGATGATTTGGCGAATATAAGAAATCAGTTCGCCGGTTTTGTGTTTCAGCAGTTTCATCTCTTGCGTCGAATGAGTGCGCAGAATAATGTCAGCCTGCCCTGTATTTATGGCGGGGACCAGGGGGATATGGCCGGGCAGGCCCTGCGGTGCCTGGGGGCGGTGGGCCTGCAAGACCGGGCCCGGCATTGGCCCAGTGAACTGTCCGGCGGCCAGCAGCAGCGTGTCGCGATCGCCCGCGCTTTGGTGCGGAACCCGATGATCATTTTTGCTGACGAGCCAACCGGGAACTTGGATTCAACGAGTGAGCGGGAGATTATGCGGATTTTGAAGTCTTTGAATGACCAAGGGAAAACCATTATTATGGTCACCCATGAACTTGAAATCGCCGAGTACGCAGGGAGGGTCATCACGATGCGGGATGGCCGTATTATTTCCGATCAGAGCAAGGCGTCTTGCCTTTCGGAGATTTCGGTTGGCGGGGCGGCCACCTCCGTGGGCCGTCCCGTGCGCTCTTTTTGGAAAAAAGAAGAATGGATCGGGCACTTTCGACAGGCCGCCAATGCGATTTTTTCCAATAAAATTCGTTCTTTGCTTTCCATGCTGGGAATCCTGGTGGGGGTGGCGGCTGTGATTGCGATGCTGGCCTTGGGCGCGGGAGCGCAATCGTCTATGGAGGAACAACTTAAATCTATGGGTTCCAATCTGCTTTCGATCCACGGGGGGGCGAGCCGGAGGCACGGCGCGTCCAGCGCGTCTGGAGCCGTGACCCGGTTTTCACCCGATGATGTTAAAGCGATGCTCGCGTTGACATCGCATGTCAAAAGGGCCAGCGGCGTTGTTAGTGGTAGCGCGCAAGTTGTTTACAGGGATGAAAATTGCAATACCCGGGTGCAGGGGGTCGGATATGAGTATGGCCAGATGAGGGCCGTGATCCCTGAAAACGGGCGATGGTTTTTAGAGCAGGAATTTCAGTCCCGGGAGAAAGTCGCGATCATTGGAATGACGGTGGTGGAGAAGTTGTTTAAGGGCGTCAATCCGATGGGGAAGATTGTCAAGATTAACCGTCTGAATTTCCGGATTGTCGGGGTCGCGCCTTCCAAGGGATTTGCCGGCCCGAATGACCAGGATGATGTTGTCTATATCCCGGCGACAACAGCGATGTTTCGGGTGCTGGGAAAGGATTATCTCGATAATATTTATGTGGAAGTGGCGGACACCGGGTTGATCGAGGAAGCGAAGGAGAAAATAGAAGCGCTGATTAAGAAACGCCATAAGCTGTATCAGGGGGAAGACTCTTTTTACATCCGGGACATGAGTGAAATCCAGGACATGCTCAGTAGCACGACGAAAACAATGAGCTTGCTGCTAGGGTGCATCGCGGCGATTTCCCTGGTCGTGGGCGGGATTGGGATCATGAACATTATGCTGGTGTCTGTCACGGAACGAACGCGCGAAATCGGTTTGCGCAAGGCCGTTGGCGCGCGCAAGGTTGATATCATGATGCAGTTCCTGATAGAGTCCATGGTTATGACGTTTACGGGGGGGCTCATGGGGATTGCCGTGGGCGCGGGGGCCGCCTTGCTGTTGTCGTCCCTGGCGGGCTGGGCGACGCAGCTTTCCGCGTTCCCGATTGTTCTGGCCACGTCCTTTTCGATTGTTGTCGGAATTGTCTTTGGGTTATGGCCGGCTCAAAAGGCGGCTGGCCTGAAGCCGGTGGAAGCTTTGCGTTATGAGTAGATTTCAAAGCCCCCGTAACTTTTCCGCTGTTTTTTTTGTCTAACTGAGTGAAGGGACAGGTTGCCTGATGCCAGAGATATCACAGGACGTCATTCGGAAGGCTTCCGAAGGAGACGTTGACGCGTTTGAGGCGGTTTTTAGGACATACGCAGATTATGTTTTTAATATCGCATTGAGAGCCGCGCGCAATCATGAGGACGCGCAGGAAATAACCCAGGATGTTTTTGTCACGGTTTATCATAAGCTCGGCGGTTTTAAATTTGAATCAGGGTTTAAAACCTGGATTTACAGGGTCACCGTCAATATGACCATTAATTATTTAAAAAAGGAATCAAAATACCGGGGGAACGTCATAGAATATGATGACGCGCGGGGGAGCCCTTGTGCGCGGCCGGAAGCTTATAGGCGGGTGGATCAGGAACAGCGGGAATTTTATATTAATAAACTGCTGGATGCCCTGACCCCGGAACAGCGGGCGTGTGTCAAGTTAAGGAATATCGATGGGTTCACTTATGAAGAAATAGCCCGGGAATTGGGCCTCGATATCAATGCCGTCCGTTCACGGTTGAAGAGGGCCCGGGAAAAACTGATATCACTTAGAAAAGAGGTGCCTGCCCATGAATTGTAATCAGGTTCGGGATCTTATTCTCACGGATTATCTGGATGACCGCCTGTCCGGGCGGATTTTGGATGAATTTAAAGCCCATCTTTTAAAATGCGCGGATTGCCGGGAGTTTGAGCAATTGGCCCGTCAGGCTGCCATTGAGCCGTTTAAAGGTTTAACCACGGCCAAGACACCGGAGGCGGTGTGGCAGAATGTCCGGGAACGGATCGCGGAGGAAGATCGTCGATTCTCCCCGTCTTGGGTCGAGGTCTTGGGGAATTCCTGGAAGAACCTGCTCGGGGTCAGGCCCGCGGCCGCGTGGGTCGGAATTTGTTGTGTGCTGATTTTGACTTTTGCCGTTGGGCAACATGTTTCCCGGCAGAAGGTCCTGAAGGCGCAAGATAAGGAAAAAGTCGAGTATCTCGCTTTTCTTCTGGAGTATTCTGAAACAGCGACGCAAAATGGGAACAGCGGTTACGGGACGGATATAGAAGCCATGTTTTTATAAAAAATTAACAAAAGGGGCGCGTATGAACAGAAAATTTTTTGTGGTGACAGTCGTTGTTTTGTGGGGTGGGCTTTGCCTTGCCCCGGGCGTGTCGGCCCAGCCTAGGGCCGGGCTTGATGGACGATTTCGCGAGAAGGGGTTTCAGGGAGGACCTCTTGGAAACAATGAAGAATTCGCCAAACGCAGAGAACAGCATTTTGAAGAGATGGCTAAAGAGTTGAACCTTACGGATGAGCAGAGGGAAAAGATCGAAGCGCACCGCCAGCAGAATGCCGAGGAGGTTAAAGCGTTGATGGAACAGATTTCTCAAAAAAGGAGGGCCATCGGCGCGGAATTGCAACAACCGCAGCTTGATTGGGATAAAGTGAAACAGCTTCACGGGCAGTTAAAAGAATTGATTTTAAAACGAGAGGACTTGATGTTTTCCGGGATACTTAAGATCAGAGAGATATTAACCACGGAACAGTTTATGATGTTTCATGAGAAGATGGGGCAGATGCGAAAGATGTGGAAGGAGAAGGGAGAAAAGAGGATGCCTCCACCGCCCTTGGAAGATCCAGATTGACGGGATGAATTGGCCAAACGGTGTTTTAAGGATGTTATGTCCGGGATTTTGAAATGGGCAGCCGGTGCGGTCCGGGGGAAAAGCATATCTCCCCGGGGATGGCGGCAGATAAAATAGTTATTGCTAAAGCGTCTGTTTTGGTGTATTTTGCATTATTGTAAGTTTTAAAAATGAGGATGAAATTCCCGATGCCCCGTTTTTAGGGGAAAGCTCGCAAGATGGCCTTGTGGGCCTGAAAGGGAAAGAAAGATAAAGAACGCCCTTAGGTTATTGTTGTCAATCTTTGATGAAGATTGGTAAGGATGACTTAGGGGCATTTTTTTATGCCCTCGTGTGGAAGTCCTTTCGTGGAGAATATTTATGATCTGTGACGCTGATGTTTTGACGGCCTTGCGGTTTCTGCCGCTTCGAAAGCGAAAAGAGATTGAGACGCTTTTAAATATATATAAAGAGGTGGATCAAAAGCTCGACAAGTTTAAACAGAGGAGCGACCTTCATTGCTTATCCGGGTGCGGGGAATGTTGCCGGAAAGCGTGTGTATCCTGCTCGGTTTTGGAGATGCAGCCCCTGGCTGCTTTTTTATGGATAAAAGGCGGACTGGTGCCATGGTTGGACCGGATCAATATGAATGATGAACAAGCAACGTGTGTTTTTTATTCCCAGGATAGCTTGGATAACAGTTGGCATTGCCAGATATACCCTTTTAGGCCGTTAATTTGCCGGCTTTTCGGGTTTTGCAGCCGGGAGAATAAAGCCAGGAAGAATGAATTGATGCTCTGCTGGAGGATTAAAGAGGGCTTGGAACAAGATCCTCCGGAAAAAGCCAGGCATGTGTTTGCGCAAGGGGCCCATGCGCCGGTTTATTATAATTATTTCATGAAAACATATGCTGTCTCACCTGATTTAGCGGATCAATCCATGAATATTAACTTGGCTTTTGCTAAAGCCGCTCAGCTTATCGGGTATTACGGAGAATTAACCGGGTTTCTTCCCATGAAAGGAGGTGAATAAAATGGCTAACAAGAATTTTTTTAAAAACCCGGTCCAGCAAAGACTGCTGGCAGCCCAGCAACAAAAAGGGCAGGCGCCGCAGCCTCAGGTTAAAACGGCTGGCCCTGGCTGTTGCGGTTCATAAATTAGCGGGGAGCCTTCCGAAGACATGAGTTGTTCCGCCGAAATTCCTGATTCGGGAAAACGGGAAACCCCTTCCAGAGGGTGAATTTCCCGACGCTGTGGAACAGGTATCTGCCGCCTGAACCCTGCCGCTAATCCCGTAGGCAGGGCAGAACTTTAATCAACGCTTGACAACGGTGCGCGTTCGTTCTATAAAGTACGGTTGACTGGATTAGCTTAACAGGCCGTGACAGGATAGGGGATATCCGCATTTTGGTAAGACCGGGCCAAAGGCCGGACGGATGTGAATTTTATTATGATTCTTATGCGATGCCGACAATAATTCTTCTTATTATTTCAAACATTTTTATGACGTTCGCGTGGTATGGTCATCTTCGATACAAGAACGCCCCGCTGTTTTATGTCATTGTGATCAGCTGGCTCATCGCTTTTTTGGAATACTGTTTTCAGGTCCCGGCCAACCGGCTCGGTCATGGACATTTTTCTGCCGCGCAGTTGAAAACCATCCAGGAAGTGATTACTCTGGCCATCTTTTGTGTGTTTTCGATTTATTATTTAAAAGAGAGCATTAAATGGAATGTTGTTGTGGGCTTTCTGCTCATGGCAGGGGCGGTTTTCTTTGTGTTCAAGAAATGGTGAGGACAGGGCGGGGATGATCTGGGTTTCGGCTTAGATGCAGGCGCTTTCTCTTATTTTTTAACGAAGCAATTCCGTGTTGACACATGATTATGCGGACAGAGTTACTGTCTATTTTAAGAAATAGACAGTTTTTTTATTTTTTGTATCCAATGACCTTTGGGATAAAAGTAGGATTGAGGATGAGGAAAACTCTATCCTTGCCTGATGGTTATGTCTGCGCTAGAATAAGAGCAGTTCTGCAAATAAATAGAGGAGGATGCGCAATTATGAAAAAACTTCTTTGCCAGATTTTGGTTTTGACGTGTGTTGTCCTTCTTTTGAACGCGCTGGGTTGGGCCAAAGAGCCTTTGTTTTTGTATCAGGAGAATTATTTCCGGTGGTTTCACGCCAGCGGCTGGATGGGCAACACCAATGACCTGGCTATGAATTCCGCCTCTATTGAAAATCCTTTCGCCGGAAAGACATGTGTTAAAATCGAATATAAACCCAAGATGCCAAATACATTAGGATGGGCTGGGATATATTGGCAATATCCGGTTAATAACTGGGGGACTGAACAGGGGCGTTTAAATTTAAAAGGAGCCAAGAAGCTCACCCTTTACGCCCGGGGAGCCAGTGGTGGAGAAGTTGTCATTTTTAGAGTCGGGGGCCTGCGGGGCAAAGATTTTTCAGACACGGATATGGCGCAGGAAAAAGTCACGTTAACGAACGCATGGCAACAGTATTCCATTAATTTGCGGGATAAGGATCTTTCGCATATTATAGGAGGTTTTTTGGTTATTTTTGAAAACACGAATAATCCTTCGGGAGGAATAATATATCTGGATGAAATTCAATACCATCGATAGGCGTTCCTCGATTTCTATAAAGGAACCCTCCTGTTCCCCTTCATAGCGCTGGTTGACGGCTGTTTCGACCTTCCCAAGTTATCCCTAAAATTTGAATCGATCCCTTATCACAAAACATCGCTGTCCGGGTTGTAAATATATATTGACTTTTAATTTATATCGGTCATACTAGGGGAACTTAGATAAAGGAGATTTATTATGGATCAATCTGATTTGTCCTTTTACGGGCTGGGGATCGCCCCTAAAATTATTGAAACATTGATGAAATTACAATTTAAGACGGCAACTCCGATCCAGCATAAAGCTATTCCCGTCGCTTTAGAACGAAAGGATTTGATTGGGATAGCGCAGACTGGGACGGGCAAGACCATGGCCTTTGTTATCCCAACATTGCAGCAATTAGCGCAGGATAAATCCATGGCGTTAATCCTTGTCCCGACCCGCGAATTGGCCCTGCAGGTTGAGGAGAGTGTTCGCAAAATTTCCAAGCCGTTGGCGATTAAGTCTGTCGTGTTAATTGGCGGAGCGCCGATGAACAGGCAGGTGAGGGCTTTGGCGCAAAATCCGCGTGTCCTGATCGCCACCCCTGGGCGCTTGATTGATCTCATGCAGCAACGTAAGGCGCGTTTGAGCCGGGTGAGTATTTTGGTCCTGGACGAAGCGGACCGGATGCTGGACATGGGGTTCGCCCCTCAAATTGAGAAAATTTTGGAATCGGTCCCCAAGGAGAGGCAAACACTGCTTTTTTCTGCCACGATACCTCAGACCATCGTTGAAATCGCCTCCTCGCACATGAAATTCCCGGTGCAGGTTGAGATTGCGCCTTCAGGAACGACGGCAGAAGGGGTTTCGCATGAAGTGTTTATTGTCCAGAAAGAAATGAAGAAGGATATTCTGGCGAGATTGTTAAAGCAATACCGTGGTGCGATCCTGCTGTTTTGCCGGACAAAAATAAGCACGCAGAAGATCGCCAGGATGATCCGCGGGATGGGGCATAGCGCCGCAGAGATCCATTCTGACCGTACCTTGGCCCAGCGCCGGGAGGCCCTGGAAGGTTTTAAGACAGGAAAATACCGGGTCCTTGCCGCGACAGACATTGCGGCGAGGGGGATTGATGTCGCCGGAATCGAGCTTGTCATTAATTATGATATCCCCGAGGACGCCGAAAATTACGTCCATCGTATCGGAAGAACGGGGCGGGCGGGAAGCAATGGGCATGCGATTTCTCTGGCGACCCCGGATCAGGGTGCGGATGTGAGGAATATCGAGCGGATCATCAAAAAAACGCTACCGATTTCCAAACAATTTGAAGACACGTTTGAACAGTTTGAAAAACCTAAAACTGTGTTTAGCGCCCAGAGGTACGGGGGCCGGTGGAAGAAAACAGTGTATAATAACCCCCGGAGACGCCGTTAGCTGTTTAAAATGGAATTTTTTTGTGGTTGGACCAGCCCCTCTGTTAGTGGAATATGACAGGGGGGTTTATTTTTTGTCCGGGCAGTAAAACAGCCGGTCAGGGCCTAGGGGAAAAGGATGAGCTATTGAATATGAGAGGGAAATGGCCGATAATGTTTTATATGAGAAAATATGCACACGTTTTTTTACGGCTGCTTTGCCTGTTTGCGGTCGTTGAGTTTTTGTCTTGGGCAGGGCTGGTGTACCTGCGTGACGTCCGGCGGGTTTACCTGGGGTTGGACTGCCGCAATATTTTGGACTTCCAGCAGCGAAAGCTTATCAAGAATATGTTACGGGGCCGTCTTCAGTATCTAAAGATAAGCCCGACCTTGGGGTGGACTGTGCAGCCGGATGGGAAGACCGATATGTATCAGGCGAACGGGCAGGGAATCCGTGCTTCCTGGGAGGCTGTGCAGAGCAGCCCGCGTGGCCGGATCAGGGTCTGCGCGTTTGGGGATTCATTTATTCATGGCGATGAAGTTTATAACCATGAAACCTGGCAGGAAATCCTGACCCGGGACCATTCGAATATGGAGGTCCTTAACTTCGGTGTCCCGGCGTACGGGCTGGATCAGTCTTTCCTGCGCTATCAGGAGGAGGGGGCTGGGTTCAAACCGGATTTTGTGATTATAGGTTTGACTTTAGACGATATGCCGCGTCATGTCAACACGTTCCGCCCTTTCTGGACCCCGAGCAGCCAGGTCCCTTTGTCAAAACCGCGTTTTGTGTTCAAAAACGGTTCGCTTGTTTTAATCCCTAATTTGTTAAGGACCCATGAGGATTATGAACGTCTTTTAAAAACGCCGCAAAGCGTTTTGCCCGACCTGGGAGAAGAGGATTATTATTATAAGCACGCCCGTTGCCGCGAATCCCGCCCGACTTTCTTCTGCATCCGACTTGCCGACCTGGCGTTACGGCTTTTTCTTAACGCGAGGTTAAAATCGAGGGACGTTTCTCTGGCGTCTTTTTGGGGCGCGGAATCGGAATTTTTCATCATCACCCGGGAAATCCTGAAGAAGTTCCGGGATGAAGCCCTTGCGCAGGGGGCTGTGCCGCTTGTCGTCATCTTCCCGAGCCGCCATGACCTTCGCGTTTTTGAGAAAGAGAGCTTTCACGTTTATCAGCCGGTGCATTTTTATCTGCGCGATCATAATTTTGCGTATATTGACCTCATGAGTCATTTTGTGGAGGAAATTCCGTCCCCGGAGCTAGACACTCTTTTCGCTCCTCAGGGGCATCTTTCTGCCAGGGGCCATCGCCTCGTTGCAGAAATTATTTTTGATTATTTTGGTCGGCAGGGGTGGTCCTCTCCTTCCCGCTGAACGATGATTCGTTTTTATGGGGAGGCCGGCTTATTCTTGAAAGGAGAAAGGCCGATTATTTCGTTGACAAAGTGGTTGAGTTCAACAATAATATCGTTTCAGTGACACGAAACATTTTTATTGTATGTCGCGAGGGACAATGGGTTACCTCGCGGTTTTTTGTTTGCACGGCATGTTGTACGCCTTAGGAAAGGAGAAATTCAAAATGGTTAAAGGAACCGTTAAATGGTTTAACGCGTCCAAGGGTTACGGGTTTATTACGCCGGAATCCGGGAAAGACGTTTTTGTCCATCACAGCGAGATTCAAGGCAGCGGTTTTGTGTCTTTAAACGATGGCGAGTCTGTTGAATTCGAAATCGTCAGGGGACCCAAAGGCGAACAGGCCCAAAACGTCGTCCGGATCGGTTCCTGATTTTAAGGTTGGGAATCTCACGTGTCCGTACCGGCGGGGATGGCCCCGCTGACGAAATGGCAACGTTTTTTTACTTAGGAAGAGAGAGCATTATGGCGATAAGAATGGTTACATTTTTTTTGCTGATGTTATCGTGCGCCCCTCTTTACGCGCAAGAAGGCTTTGAGGTGATATCAGAAGGCAAGACGGTGCAGTTTGATTACACGGTAACGGCGGACGGGAAGGTGGCTGACACGACGGAAGGGAAGGAACCGCTGGAGTACGTGCATGGGGCCCGGATGATTATCCCCGGGTTGGAGAAACAGTTGGAGGGATTAAAGGTCAACGATGAGAAAACCATCACGGTGCTGGCTGAAGACGCGTATGGCCCGATTGACCCCAGGGCGGTTATCGAGATCCCGAAAGACCAATTCCCGGCGGATTTGATTCCCCAGAAAGGACTGCCGGTGCAGATAGAACTTCAGAACGGCCAGCCGTTGATGGGCATTGTTGAGGATGTGAAAGAAAATTCCGTGATTGTGAATTTTAATCATCCCCTGGCTGGCCAGGATTTGGTTTTTAAAGTGAAAATTGTTTCCGTCAAATAGGGGTGTCCGTCTTGAAAGGGCGGAATTTTTGTGGAAACGGTATTTTTTATCCATTTGAATAAATTATTGAAGAATTTTATGTTTTCTGATATTTTATATGTCTAATTTATTGAGCGGAGACAAGAGGTCGGCCCTCCGCTTTTTATATTTTTAATATTATTTTTTAACCAGAGGGATACCATGCAAAAATCAAATTCTTGTATGAGTCATCTTGACACCATGTTGGGCAAACACGCTATTATTGAATATTACGGATGTAGTCAGGAAAGCCTGAATGATATTCCTCTATTGAGGTCCGCTCTCATTACGGCCGCGGAGGTCGCCGGAGCCACGGTGATCGACTCGCTTTTTCATGAATTTTCCCCTTACGGGATAACGGGCGTGGTCGTTGTCGCTGAATCGCATTTAAGTATTCATACTTGGCCGGAATATGGCTATGCGGCCGTTGATGTGTTTACCTGTGGGGAAACCATTGATAACCGCAAAGCCTTTGAATTCCTCAAGACTGAAATTAACGCCCAAAGATATGAGATCGTTGAATTCCGGAGGGGAATGCTGTCAAAATGTTTGCCTGTCCCTTCTTTGCTCAGTAAGGATTTTAAGAAAGTGACTGATCAGAGGTAATTTCACCGGCCATGTTGTTTGCCCGATTGCCCAATAAGCGATGCCCCTTGTCCCGCCATCTCTCAATTCATAAAATCATGTGTTGATTTTGAAACAGCTCTTTCCGCCTGCTGATCTTCGAAGTTTTTTTCTAAAACACGGGACTCATCAGAGGATTATTCAAAATTGTCCTTAAAAGTTATAAGGTTCTGTAATATAATAAAAAAAGACCTTTACCAAGGAGAAATCCCGTGCCCGAAGTTAAAAGCAAAAAGATTCCTGTAAAAGCCAAGGTCCTTTCCCGTGTCAACGTGGAGAGGGTTTCCCCGGAGATTGACGGGGGGCAGTTCCCGATTAAACGCGTTCAGGGGGAAAGGGTTGTCGTCCAGGCCAGTGTGTTTGCAGACGGGCATGACGAGATTGCCGTCAGGCTGGGGTATCGTCCGGTCAACGAACCTGAATGGCGGTATGCGGACATGTTGCCCTTGGGGAATGACCGTTGGGAAGGGGCTTTTGAAATCGAGCGCCTGGCGGATTATGTTTACACGGTGCAGGGGTGCATTGATTCTTTCGGATCCTGGCAGCGCGACCTGAAGAAGAAATGGGAGGCGGGCGTCAATGTCAGCGTGGATTTGCTCGTCGGCGCTGATTTGTTAGAGCAGGCCCTGGAGAAGGCCGTTGGCGACTCTGCCGAAAAGTTCCGTTCGTTGGCTGCGCGGTTTCGTGGCCGAGGCCCTGTTTCAGAGGCCGTGGCTTTGGCCTCGTCCGAGGACATTCAGCGGTCGATGCGTGATTTTCTGGCGTGGGATAAAGGAGCCCTGTATCCGAAGGAACTCCATGTTGCCGTCGACCGTAAGCAAGCCCTTTTTAGCGCCTGGTATGAATTCTTTCCCCGTTCATGGGGCCCGGAGGGGAAACACGGCACGTTTCGTGATTGCGAACGCCTGCTGCCGGAGATCGCCCGCATGGGATTTGACGTGGTTTATTTTCCACCGATTCATCCCATCGGGGTGACAAACCGGAAAGGGAAAAATAATTCTGTTATCTGTGAGGCCGGGGACCCGGGCTGCCCTTGGGCCATCGGTTCCTCGGACGGCGGGCATAAGAGCATTCATCCCTTCCTTGGCACGCTGGATGATTTGAAGCATTTTATCGGGGAAGCGAATCGTTACGGCATTGAAGTGGCGCTGGATCTCGCCTATCAATGCGCCCCGGATCACCCGTATGTCAAAGCACACCCGGATTGGTTTAAATGGCGGCCGGACGGCTCGATCCAATTCGCGGAGAATCCGCCGAAGAAGTATGAGGATGTCCTTCCGATTAATTTTGAAAGCGCCGACTGGAAAAATCTTTGGAGTGAGCTCAAGAGCATTGTCGAATTCTGGGCCGGGCAGGGAATTCGCATCTTTCGTGTGGATAATCCGCACACAAAACCGTTCGCTTTCTGGGACTGGTTGATCGAGGACATCAGGAAAAATTATCCGCAGGCCATTTTCCTGGCCGAAGCGTTCACCCGGCCGCATGTCATGTACCGGTTGGCTAAAGGGGGGTTCACGCAGTCTTACACTTATTTTACGTGGCGCAATACCAAACAGGAATTTATGGATTATCTGACCGAGTTGACCCGGACGGAAGTTGCGGAGTATTTCAGGCCGAATTTCTGGCCCAACACGCCGGATATCCTGCCTGTGCACCTGCAATCCGGCGGGCGGCCGGCTTTTATCATGCGTCTGATTCTCGCCGCGACCTTGTCATCCAATTACGGTATTTACGGCCCGGTTTTTGAATTATGCGTGGATAAAGCGGTTCCCCAGAAGGAAGAATACGCCCAATCGGAAAAATATGAGCTCCGCTCCTGGAACTGGAACCAGGAAGGGCACCTGAAAGATGTGATCGCCCGGGTGAACCAGGTCCGGCGTGAGAATCCGGCTTTGCAGGAAACGCGCAATATCCGGTTTTGCGAAACCAAAAATGATGCGCTCTTGGCGTATTACAAAATGTCCAAGGATGGCCGCAATATCATTCTTGTTATCGTGAACCTTGACCCCTATCACACGCAATGCGGCATGGTGACCGTTCCTTTGCCGGCCTGGAATATCGAACCGGACCGCCCGTACCTGGCGCACGATCTGTTAAGCAACGACCGTTATATCTGGCAGGGAGAGTCCAATTATATCGAATTAAATCCGCACATCAGCCCCGCGCACGTTATACGGGTGCGTCCGCACCTGCACCGGGAGCAGGATTTTGATTACTTTATGTGATCCTCCTTAAATCCGACACGGAAGGACAAGCGTATGCCCCTATCAAGAACGTACCTTGATAACGATCCGTTATGGTACAAGGATGCTATTATTTATCAACTGCATGTCAAGACGTTTTATGACAGTGACGGTGACGGCTTTGGGGATTTGAGGGGCCTCACGGCGAAGCTTGATTACCTGAAAAATCTCGGAGTGACGGCGATCTGGCTGCTGCCGTTTTACCCGTCTCCGTTAAAAGACGACGGGTATGATATATCGGATTATTACAATATTCACCCCCAGTACGGAACGCTGAAGGATTTTAAAGAATTCCTCCGGCAAGCCCATGTGCGCGGCCTCCGTGTCATCAGCGAACTGGTCGTGAACCATACCTCCATTGAGCATCCCTGGTTTAAGCGGGCGCAGGAAGCTCCCCCGGGGAGCAATTTCCGTAATTATTATGTCTGGAGCGACACCGCAGATAAGTACAAGGACGCGCGGATCATTTTTAAAGATTTCGAATCCTCGAATTGGACGTGGGACGAAAAAGCCCAGAGTTATTATTGGCACCGGTTTTATTCGCATCAGCCGGATTTGAATTTCGATAATCTGAACGTGCAGAAAGAAATTCTGCGGGTGGCGGATTTTTGGTTCTCGATGGGAGTGGACGGCGTCCGCCTTGACGCTGTCCCATACCTGTTTGAACGGGAGGGGACCATTTGCGAGAACGTCCCGGAAACGTACGCGTTTTTAAAAAAGCTGCGTAAACATGTGGAAAGCCGGCATAAAAACAGGATGCTCCTGGCCGAGGCGAATCAGTGGCCGGAGGACGCTGTGGCGTATTTCGGCAAAGGGGATGAGTGCCACATGGCGTTTCATTTCCCGCTGATGCCCCGGATGTATATGGCGCTGCAGATGGAAGACCGCTTCCCTATTATGGATATTTTGGAACAGACCCCCAAAATTCCCAGAAACTGCCAATGGGCGATATTCCTGCGCAACCACGATGAATTGACGCTGGAAATGGTCACGGATGAAGAGCGGGATTATATGTACCGGGCGTTCGCTAAAGATGACCGCGCGCGTATTAATCTCGGGATCCGCCGCCGGCTGGTGCCTCTTCTGATGAACGACCGCAAGAAGATCGAGCTGATGAACATTCTTCTTCTTTCGCTCCCTGGAACGCCCATTATTTATTACGGGGACGAGATCGGCATGGGGGATAACCATTATCTCGGCGACCGGGACGGCATTAGGACCCCCATGCAGTGGACTCCGGACCGCAATGCCGGCTTTTCAAAAACGAATCCGCAGCAGCTGTACCTGCCGGTCATCATTGATTCAGAATATCATTATGAAACAGTGAACGTGGAAACGCAGGAAAGGAATCTGTCCTCCCTGTTATGGTGGATGAAACGGGTCGTGGCCATGCGCCGTAAATTCAAGGCGTTCAGCCGGGGGGGGATCAAATTCCTGCATCCGGACAACCATAAGGTCCTGGTGTTCATCCGGCATTATCAGTCGGAACGGATTCTTGTGGTGATTAATTTGTCCCGGTTTTCCCAATCCCTGGAGATCGATTTAAAAGAATTCAGCGGCTGCGTGCCGGAAGAGGTCTTTAGCCAGAATGTTTTCCCGCCGATTAAAGAGGCGCCGTATGTTTTGACGTTGGGGCCGCACAATCATTATTGGCTGCTGCTGAAGAAATCAGAAACCCTGCTGGAATTCCGCAAGCATAAAGGGCAGAAAGAGATGGTCCTTGAATATTCCTGGGAAGACCTTTTTGATTCTAAAAATTTTCGGAGGTTTGAAAATGAAATTTTGCCTTCCTATCTGAATACCTGCCGGTGGTTTGGCGGAAAAGCGCTTAAGATCCGTTCATTGAAAGTGATAGAGCGCATCCCGATGGCGAACTCTTTTGTGAAGGCGCAACTGCTTTTTCTGGCGATCCAGTATGTCACGGGGGAGGAAACGGTCTATTTCCTCCCCGTGGCGTATCTGAGGGCGTCTGAAGGGGAGGCGTTGTCCCGAGATGTCCCCGCGAGCGTCATTATCCCTCTTTCTGTGAAAGGGGAGAAGGGGTATTTGTGTGATGCGACTTATGATAAGCGGTTTCAAGCCGAACTTTTGCATGGGATGACGCAGAAAAGAAAGATGCGGCACCATCACAATGAGATCCATTTCCTCCCCGGGAAAGCCTTTCATGCCATGCTGGGGGACCTGTCTGTTCCCCCGGTTCCGCAGTTGCTCAAGGCGGAGCAGAGCAACACGTCCGTGATTTACGGACAGAAATTTTACTTTAAGCTTTTCCGGAGGCTGGAAGGGGGCATCAACCCGGAACCGGAAATGATCAAGTATCTCTCTTCCCGCAAATTTCCACACATCGCGACTTTTGCCGGGACCATGGAGTACATCCCTGCCACAGGAAAACCCATGACGCTGGGATTGTTGCAGTCGTACACGCCTAATCAGGGGGATGCCTGGCAGTTGACGCTGGATCACGTGACCCATTTTTACGAGAAGATTTTGACCCGGAAAGAAGATATTGCACGATTAAAGGAGAGCCCGGACACTCCAGAGGGGGCCTCCCTGTTGGAGGGAAAATGCGGCGAGTTTGTGGATGCGTTGTACGTGCAGATGGTGCAGATGCTGGGCCGCCGCACCGGGGAGATGCACGCCGCCCTTTCCAGGGAGGATGCCCATCCGGATTTTACGCCGGAATCCTTTTCAATGCTCTACCAGCGCTCGGTTTATCAAAGCATGGGCAGTCAGGCCCGCGGCGTGATGAAGTTGTTGAGAAAAATCATTGGCCATCTCCCGGTCGAAACGCAGGGGGAAGCGACTCCAATCATCGAGGAGGAACCGCAGATTTATTCCCGGTTTAAACAAATCCTTAAAACAAAGTTTTCCGCTAAAAAGATCCGGATCCACGGGGATTACCATCTGGGGCAGGTGCTTTTCACGGGCAAGGATTTTGTCATCAGTGACTTCGAAGGCGAGCTCCTCCGCCCGATCAGCGAGCGGCGCCTTAAGCGTTCGCCGCTCAGGGACGTGGCCGGGATGCTGCGGTCTTTTCATTACGCGGCTTATGGTGCGCTTTTTTTTAAGGAAGCTGTCCGGGAGGAAGATTTCGCTTTTCTGGAGTGGTGTGCTGATTTCTGGTATACCCGTGTCAGCCAGATTTTTCTCGAGTCCTATTTCGAAACTCTGGAAGGAACCCAGATTTTGCCGCGCAAAAAGGTGGATCGGGATACTCTTCTGGATGTCTTTTTGCTTGATAAAGCGATGTATGAACTCGGGTATGAACTGAATAACCGTCCGGACTGGGTGCTCATTCCTTTGCGTGGGATTCGTCATATTTTGGGCAGGAGCAAAGGCCGGGGCGATGGGCGGAGTCAGGCGTGCCCGTGATGCCCTGCGGGTTATACGATGTGGCTCGTTGAGGGAGGAGCTTTGTTATGGAAAAGTTTTCTGCGGAAGGCATTCCGTCCGGTGAGCCCCGGTATGGCATAAGCCTGCTCACCGATGAGGATATTTATTTGTTCCGGGAAGGCAGCCATTTCCGCCTTTACGAAAAATTGGGAGCGCATTCATTGTGCGATCAGGGCACTCCGGGGACCCTGTTTGCGGTCTGGGCGCCGAACGCCCAGCGGGTGTCGGTGATCGGGGATTTCAACGGCTGGAATGAATCCAGCCATCCGCTGGCCCCGCGGTGGGACAGCTCCGGGATATGGGAGGGTTTCATCCCGGGCGTGGGGCAGGGCGCTTTGTATAAATATTGTATTGTTTCCAAAATCAACGCTTACCGGACGGAAAAGCGCGACCCGTTCGCTTTTTATTCGGAAATTCCGCCCCGGACCGCGTCTATCGTCTGGGATCTCGGCTATCCATGGGAGGACGGCGGCTGGATGGCTTATCGCGGGCGGGCTAATTCCCTTCAAGCGCCGATTTCTGTTTATGAAATGCACATCGGGTCCTGGCGCCGCGTGCCGGAGGAGAATAACCGTTTCCTCCATTACAGGGAAATAGCCGGGCCCTTGATCCAATATTTAAAGGATATGAATTTCACGCATGTCGAATTCTTGCCTCTCATGGAACACCCTTTTTACGGGTCATGGGGGTATCAGACCATCGGGTATTTCGCACCGACCAGCCGGTATGGGGTTCCGCAGGATTTAATGTTTTTGATAGACAGGTTGCATCAGAGCGGCTTCGGGGTCATCCTGGACTGGGTCCCGTCTCATTTTCCATCCGACGGCCACGGCCTGGCTTTCTTCGACGGCACGAATCTTTTCGAGCACGCGGATCCGAGAAAAGGTTTCCACCCGGACTGGAAGACTTTTATATTTAATTACGGCCGGCATGAAACCCGGAGTTTCCTGGTCAGCAGCGCTTTGTTTTGGCTGGACAGGTATCATGCCGACATCCTCCGGGTTGACGCCGTGGCCTCGATGCTGTATCTGGATTATTCCCGACCGGAAGGGGAATGGATCCCCAATCAGTACGGTGGGAGGGAGAACATCGAAGCGATCGATTTCATCAAACGGCTTAATGTGGAGGTCTATAAGCACTATCCGGACACGCACGTCATCGCGGAAGAATCAACAGCCTGGCCCATGGTGTCCCGCCCGGTTTGGGTCGGAGGGCTGGGGTTTGGTTTTAAATGGAACATGGGGTGGATGCATGACACATTGCTGTATTTCAGCAAGGACCCCCTGTTTAGGAAATACCACCATCACCAGTTGACGTTCAGCATGATGTACGCGTTCAGCGAAAATTTTATCCTGGCTTTTTCGCATGATGAAGTCGTGCACGGAAAAAGGTCCATGCTGGAAAAGATGCCCGGTGACGACTGGCAGAAATTTGCCAATTTGAGGCTGTTGTACGGGTACATGGCCGGCCATCCCGGGAAGAAGCTGCTTTTTATGGGCGGAGAGTTCGGGCAGCGCAAGGAATGGGACCATGAGGACGAGCTGGATTGGGCCCTGTGCGCGGTGCCGCCCCATCAGCAGCTTCAGCGCTGGGTCAAGGAGCTGAATTATTTTTATAAAACCGAGCCGGCGTTGTTCCAGAATGATTTTTCACCGGACGGGTTTGAGTGGGTGAACTGCTTTGACTGGGAACGCGGGGTGATCAGTTTTCTACGGAAAGGGGACGCGCAGGCAGAGCCGGTCCTTGTTGTGTGCAATTTTACGCCAGTTCTCCGGAATAACTATAAGGTGGGTATTCCGATGGGTGGATTCTGGAGGGAAGTTTTAAACAGCGACGCTAAAGAATATGGAGGCAGCGGCCACGGGAATCTTGGCGGCCAGGAAGCGGCTCCGGTCCCCCTGCAGGGGAAATATTTTTCTCTGTCCCTGATTATCCCGCCGTTAGCCGCGCTTTTTTTAAAGAGGAGTGTTTGACCCGTGGATATCGGCGCTTTGTATCAGGGGGAAGGCCGGTGTCTGTTCCGGGTCTGGGCCCCGCGGCAGGACGGTGTCAGCGTGATGCTGGCCGCTCCGGACAAAAAGACCGTTCCTCTGAGGAAGGAAGGCCGCGGTTACTGGGCCGCGACCGTGGAGGGCGTGCCTCCGGGGACGAGTTATAAATATCTTATGAATCAAAACCAGGCATGGCCGGACCCGGCCTCCTTTTACCAGCCCTCGGGTGTCCATGGCCCGTCCGCAGTGTGGGACCATGCGGGGTTCCCTTGGCGTGACGCGGGCTGGGCGCTTGTCGGGCTCAAGGATATGTTTATTTATGAACTGCACGTCGGCGCGTTTTCCCCGGAAGGCACGTTTGACGGCGTCATCAAGCGTCTGCCGCATCTTTTGGATTTAGGGGTGAATGCCGTTGAGATCATGCCGGTCGCGCAGTTCCCGGGAGGAAGGAACTGGGGTTACGACGGGGTTTATCCGTTTGCCGTGCAGTCCAGTTACGGCGGGCCTGATGGCTTGAAGCGTTTCGTTGACGCATGCCACGCCCGGGGCCTGGCTGTTATCCTCGACGTGGTCTACAACCACCTCGGCCCGGAGGGGAATTATCTGGGGCAGTTCGGGCCTTATTTTACTGGACGGTATCAGACCCCTTGGGGGGACGCCGTTAATTTTGACGGTGAAGACAGCGACGGGGTGCGGAACTATTTTATCTGTAACGCGCTTTACTGGTTTAAGGAGTTTCACGTGGACGCCTTGCGCCTGGACGCGGTTCACGGGATTTATGACCGCAGCGCGAAACCGATTCTCCGGGAAATCCGCGAACATCTCGACGCCTTTTCCGCTCAAGCGGGCCGGCCGTTTTATCTGATCGCGGAAAGCGATCTTAATGACACGCGCCTTGTTGAGGATATTTCCGCGCGCGGGTGCGGCATGCACGCCCAGTGGTGCGATGATTTCCATCACGCCCTGCACGCGCTGGTGACCGGGGAAGAGTCGGGTTATTACCGTGATTTCGGGCGGATGGAAGACCTGATTAAAGCCTATCGGGAAGGGTTCGTGTATTCCTGGAAATATTCCGTATTCCGGAAAAAATATTTCGGGAGCCCGTCCCTTGAGATCCCCGGCCATAAATTTGTCGTTTTCTCGCAGAACCATGACCAGGTGGGCAACCGCATGGGGGGGGAGAGGCTTTGCCATTTGGCTTCTTTTGAGGCGGCTAAACTCGCGGCGGGGGCGGTGTGCGCCGCTCCGTATATCCCGTTCTTTTTTATGGGGGAGGAATACGCCGAAGAGGCGCCGTTTCAGTATTTTGTCAGCCATTCCGACGATAGCCTGATCCGGGCTGTTCAGGAAGGGCGGCAAAAAGAGTTTGCCGCTTTCCAATGGCGGGGGGAGGTCCCTGATCCACAGAGCGAAGACACCTTCGTCCGTTCCAGGCTGCGGTGGGACACGGTTTCGGTGGGCCGTCACGCGGTCATGTTTCGTTTTTATCAGGCGTTGATTCAAATCCGGAAAACAGTCCCGGCTTTGCGCGAATGCGACAAGAAGGCCGTGTCCGTTTTTGGCCTTGCCGGGCGCGTTCTTCAACTTGTGCGGAGTTCCCAGGAGAGCAGGGTTGTCTGCTTCATGAATTTTTCAGCGCGGGAAGAAATTGTTTCCCCGCAAGAGGCCGGGGCGGCCGGCTGTTTCTTCAAGAAGCTGGATTCCTCTGATATGGTGTGGCAGGGGCCGGGATCTTCAGCCCCGCAAGAGTTCTTCGGCGCCAGTCATGAGGCCTTGGCCTTGAGGCCTTGGCAATTTATTATTTATGAAAGACGAGAAGACGAAGCAGAAAATCGGGAGGATCATCCATGAAACCTGATGTCCCCGCTGGCCCGCACATCCCTGTGGCGACGTACAGATTGCAGTTTACCCCTTCGTTCGGGTTTTCCGCTGCGCGGGCCCGGCTGGCCTATCTGGCCGGGCTAGGGATTTCCGACCTGTACGCCTCTCCGATTTTTAAAGCTAGGAAAGGGAGCCCGCACGGCTATGATGTTGTTGACCCCAACAGCCTGAATCCTGAACTGGGAACGGACGCGGACTTCGCGGCGCTTTCCCAGGAGAGGCAAAGGCACGGGTTGTTCTGGATTCAGGATATCGTCCCTAATCATATGGCCTATGACCCGGAAAACCGTTTATTGATGGACGTTTTTGAAAAGAGGGGACACTCGCTTTACTACAATTTTTTTGACGTGAATTGGGCGCATATTTATGAAAATCTTCATGGCCGGATCCTGGCGCCGTTTTTAGGGCGGTTTTATTCCGAAGCCCTGGAAGAGGGGGAAATTCAACTGTCTTATGCGCAGGACGGATTCAAGCTGCGGTATTACGACCACAGTTTCCCTTTATATTATTCCTCTTATAAAAAGGTGTTGATGTGCGATTTGGGCCGCCTGGAGGACGCTTTGGGAAAGGGCTCGGAGGAGATGACCAAGTATTGTGGAGTGGCCGACCTTTTTTCAAGGCCTCCCGAAGAACTCGACGGATACGACCGCCTGGCGTTTGCGAAGAATTCCCTCTGGGAACTTTACGCGGCGGTTCCGGCGATCAAAGCTTTCCTGGATGAGAATATCCGGATGATGAATGGCTGCCGGGGGGACGTGAAGAGCTTTCAGGCTTTGGATGAGCTTCTCCTGGAGCAGTGTTTCCGTTTTTCCTTCTGGAAAGTCGCTTCAGAGGAATTGAATTACCGCCGGTTCTTCACGGTGAATGACCTGATTTCCGTCCGGGTTGAAAAGCCGGATGTCTTTGACGCCACGCACGCGTTTATCCTGAAATTGGTTAAAGAAGGCCATGTGCACGGCCTGCGCGTTGATCATATCGACGGGCTTTATGACCCGCTGGGATATGTGCACAGGGTCCGGCAGAAGGCTGGAAGCGCGGTTTATATCTCGGTGGAGAAGATCCTTTCACGAGGGGAAACCTTGCCTGCCGACTGGCCGGTGGCCGGGACAACCGGCTATGATTTCTTGAACGCCGTCAACGGGGTGTTCTGCTGCCGCGCCGAGGAAAAAGAGTTTAACAAAATATACTCCCGGTTTACCAAGCCGGCCGGGACTTACGAAGAGCTGGTCGTGGCCAAGAAACGCCTCATCATCGGCAAACACATGGCCGGAGACATCGACAACCTTGCGTATTTGATGAAAAAAGTGGCGAGCCGGGACCGGTACGGCCGGGACATCACCCTTTACGGGCTCCGGCGAGCCCTTGTGGAACTGATGAGTTATTTCCCGGTTTACCGGACGTATATCCGCCGGGACGTTTTTTCCGAACAGGATAAAAAAATGATCGGCCGGGCTATCAAGAAAGCCGGCTGGAACGCGCCGGGGTTGTGGTATGAAATTTATTTTATTGAACGTTTTTTAATGTTGGATGTGATCCCGCAACTCAGCCCGGAAGAACAAGACGATTTCTGGCAATTTATCATGAAGTTCCAGCAGTTGACCGCCCCGATCATGGCCAAAGGGTTTGAGGACACGATGTTTTATACCTACAATAGGTTGATCGCCTTGAATGAGGTCGGCGGAGACCCCGGGCTGTTCGGGCTTTCGCTCAACGATTTTCATGATTTTAACCAGAAACGCCAGGGCATGTTCCCTCATGCGATGAACGCGACGGCCACCCATGACGTTAAAAGGGGCGAGGATGTCCGGGCCCGGATTCATGTCCTGTCTGAAATCCCTGAGGACTGGGAAGAGGCTTTGGCCCGGTGGAGAAAATGGAACCGGGCTAAGAAACATAAGCAGGGCGGGCGGCTGATCCCGGATGCGAATGATGAATATTTTATTTACCAGACCCTGTTGGGTGCGTTTCCGTTCGCCCCGCTGGACATGGATTTTTTCAAAGCGCGGATGAAGGCGTATGTCATCAAGGCGGTGAGGGAAGCGAAAGTGCATACCGCCTGGATCAAGCCGGACAGCGAGTATGAGGCCGCGTGCCTGGACTTTGTGGACAGGCTTCTTGATGACAAGGGGCCGGATCCGTTCTGGCCGGATTTCCTGGAGTTTCAGCGGCGCATCGCGCATTACGGCGTTTTTAATTCTTTGTCCCAATGTTTGCTTAAAATGACGTGCCCGGGAATTCCGGATTTTTATCAAGGGTCGGAATTGTGGGACCTCTGGCTCGTGGATCCGGATAACCGCAGGGACGTTGATTTTGACCGCCGGGAAGCCTTCCTTCGGGAAATCGAACAGGAGGCCGGAGTTCGGGGGAGGGAGGCCGTGTCCCGAGACCTGCTTTTTGAAAGCAGCACGGGAAAAATCAAATTGTGGATGATTTGGACGGTGTTAAAGGAACGGGGTCGGCGGAGGGCCGTTTTTGAGCAGGGAGAGTATCTCCCGCTCTCCTCGGCGGGCCATCACGCGGATAGCGTGATCGCGTTTGCCAGGGTTCTTGACGGGGCTTGGAGCGTGACCGTGGCGCCGCGGTTTTTAACCCGTGTCTGCGGGCCGGATTCCATGCCTTTGGGGGAACAGGCCTGGCAGAATACCCATGTTATTATGCCGGCGGGCAGTCCGCGTGACTTTCAGAATGTTTTGACGGGGCAACACAAGGACAATCCCGGCAAGTTGTTTCTCCGGGATATTTTCAATTCTTTACCGGTGGCTTTGTTGAGCGGGACGTTATGACGTTTACCGAAATATTTATTATTGCCTGCGGGCTTTCTATGGATGCTTTGGCGGTGTCGATGGCCTGCGGCGTTGTGAATCAGAAAGAACGCCATTTTAACGCGTTTAAATTCGGGGCCAGCTTCGGCTTGTCCCAGATGATTATGCCGGTCGCCGGGTGGGCGGCCGGGGTGCGCTGGCAGCCGTATGTCGCCCCTGTTGACCACTGGCTGGCATTCGGGCTTTTGTCCGTCATCGGGGGGAAAATGATTTATGAGGCCGTTAAGATTGAGGAGTGGGAGGCGCGGTGCCCGGTTATCAGCTTAAAAGTTTTGGCCGGACTGTCTTTGGTGACCAGCATCGACGCGTTGGTTGTCGGGTTTAGTTTTGCGATGCTTCGGGTGGCGGTTATTCTTCCCGTTATTGTGATAGGCTGCGTCACGTTTGTTTTGTCGTATGGGGGGTTCCTGCTGGGTCATAAAATAGGACGCCTATTTAAAAACAATCTGGAATTGTTGGGCGGGGGTGCCCTCATTCTTATGGGTTTAAAAATATTGATGGAACACCTGCTCGCCGCGAGCTGACAGGCCGGAAGGCTCCCGGCGCGCCGCCCAGTGCTTATCAGCGACGCCGGCCATGTGCTGACCCATACGTTATCAGCTTGTCGGCGATCATGCTGGCGAACCGTTCGGGTTGCTGCCACCGCACATACGGGATGCACCGGCTGGTGAGTGACAGAAGGGTTGACTGTGGAAGAACGCCGGCATATCTGCCAGCGGATGCGGCGGTTGGCGGATGAACGTTATGATATTGAGCATGTCACGGTCGAGATCGCATGATGCCGCGGCCGATCATGGTCCTCTTGTCCCCAGCGGCGGCCCGCCTAAAAAGATACTATTCTTATTGTGCTTCATTTCTTTCGAAGTTATACTAAAAATAATCTAAATTCTTAGCAGATAAAGAGTAATGACTCTCAGGAGAGGCCGTTTCATAAAAATTTTGTGCGGGCGAATCGGCGCGCCGATTCGCCCGGCGTTCGCCTGCCCTGGAGGGACGCGGGGAAAGACACGGATGTTTTTCATGAAAAATTTTCAGGCTTTCCAAAGAAATTTTATTTTGACCCTCCCGTGGAGTTTTGGGATCTTCGTACTGCTTTTCTCCCTCCCCGCCGCGCGCGGTCAGGCCACGGATGTTAAACGGATATTGCTGGTGCACAGCGGGCATGAGGATTCCCCCTGGGTGAAAGATATTACGCAAGGAGTCCACGACGCTTTTAAAAACAGCCCTGTTCTTCTGGAAAGTTTTTATATGGACACATTCCGGAACTCTTCGATTGAATGGAAACTTAAAGTCGGCCGTCAGGCCCAAGAGAAGATTCGGGAATTTAAACCCGACGCGGTGATTGCCACGGATGATGACGCGCAAAGATATGTGACCCAACAATACGCTGGGCCGAAGAACCCATTTTTTGTTTTTTGCGGTGTCAACGGGGATCTGGAAGATTACGGCTTACCGGCCGTTAACGTGACCGGCCTTGTGGAGCGCCCTCATTTTGAAGAGGCGGTCGCGCTGTTAAAGGAGATAAACCCGAAAATTAGGACAGTGGCGGTCTTAAGCGATGACAGCCTGGACTCCCTGGGCGCTTACGCGCTTCTGACGCGTAACCCCCCGGAGGGGATTAAAATCCTGGGTTATCATATTATTCATGATTTTCCAACCTGGCAGAAGAGGGTCAAACATTATAATGTTTACGCCGACGCGCTTTTTGTGTATCTCTACAACACGGTTAAATTACCCGGGACGAACGAAAGCCTTCCTCCGCGCGATATCATCCAGTGGACCTTGAATCATGCGGATATCCCAGTGGTCGGGTTTTTTAATTTCGCGGTTGAAGACGGGATGCTGTGCGCGGCCGGGGAATCCGGGTACGCCCACGGCAGGGAAGCCGGCGCTATGGCGCTGAAGCTTGTCAACGGAGTTCCCCTGAAGAATCTTCCTGTTAAAAGACTTGAGAAAGTTGATAAAATGTTAAATTTACCGGCGTTGCAGGCCAGCGGCCTATCTCTGTCGGAAGAACAATCATCGGGAATGGATTGGATCAAGAGATGAGCCGGCGTCCTTTAAAAATATTGTGCGTCCTGACAGGCCTGATGGCGGCTTTGGGCCTGGTTTTTTATAATTGGGCCGCCGGACAAGAATCCGTTCAACACTATAAGATTGGAATCCTTGCCATCCGGGGCAAGTCGCAATGTTACCGGCAATTCAACGCGACCGCGGATTATTTAACCCACAAGATCCCTTATGCATCTTTTGAAATCGTCCCTTTGGATTTTCAGGAAGTCCATTCGGCTGTGCGCGCGCAGCAGGTTGATTTCCTCTTGGCAAATCCAATGTTGTACGTGGACATGGAGGTCCTTTGCGGCGCCCGGCGCATCGCGACGCTTGCCGGGCTTTCGCCTTCTGATTTGCGCGTCGCTTACGGGGGGGTGATGTTCATTCGGTCCGGCCGGAAGGATATCAAAACGCTTGCCGATTTAAGAGGCAAGTCTTTAATGGCTGTTGATCCCTTGTCTTTGGGCGGGTGGCTGGCCGGGTACGAGGAATTGATCCGCCGGCGCATTGACCCGTTCCGGTTTTTTTCTAAAGTTGATTTTGGGAAAATCGAAGACGAGGTGGTGATGGCGGTGCTGGCCGGCAGGGCCGACGCCGGGATGGCCAAGGCAGGGGTTCTTGAAGGCATGACGGCGGAAGGGAAGGTCGATCTGGACCGTTTTTCAGTCCTGGTTGGTGACCGGTTTATCTCGCATGCGGAGTTCCATAGGGAGTTTCAAAGAAAATACGCGGCCGGGCACGAAATCAAGCCGTTCACCCGTTTGTACCCAGCTTGGCCGTTGGCCAAATTGAGGCACACGGATGAAAGGATCGCAAAAGAAGTCGTGGTGGCGTTGCTGGGCATGGAGAGAGACGACTATGCCGCGGTCCGGGGCGAATACGGGTCCTGGATCACGCCGTTAAGCTACGAGTCGGTGCACGCTTTGATGCGCCAATTCCGGGTAGGGATTTACGCGGAGTACGGGAGGGTCACGCTGGATAAATTATTTTACCAGTATGGCCTTTGGCTGATGGCGTTGGGGATCCTTATCCTTTTCGTCATCCTGGCCGTTGTGAAGATGGCCATTTTGAACCGGCGGTTGAGCCGAAGCGAGAAGAAATACCGGGAGCTGTATGAGAACATGCCGTCTGCCATGGCGGTTTATAAAGTGGTCAACGGGGGGGAGGATTTTGTTTTTCAGGAATATAATCACGCGGCGGAAATTATTACCGGAGGGACACAGGCGGATATCCTTAATAAGAGCGTCAAAGACGTTTTCCCCGGGGTTGAGTCCATGGGCCTTTTTGAGGTCTTCCAGCGGGTTCACCGGACCGGGGTTCCGGAAGTCTTGTTGGCGCAGTATGAAGATACGCGGTTGCGCCTATGGGTGCGTAACCAGGTGTATAAATTGTCCGAGACTGAAATCGTTTCCATTTATGATGATGTGACGAATTGGATTGATGCCGAGCAGGAGATTAAGAATCAAAACACATTTTTGACGTCCATTATTAATTCTTTTCATTATCCTTTGTGTGTGCTTGATGTGAAGACCCGCAGGGTCCTGTTGTCCAATAAGGCGGCCGAGGGGTATAAGGAAAACGAGTTTTGCCAAGCCATGCTCCAAGGGGATTTCCCATCCTCCGAAGCCGGCGAACCATGCCTTGAGGAAATCGTCCGGGCCTCGAAGAAAGTTTTTACGGCCGAGCAGGTGCATCGCGCTCCGGACGGGACCATGAAGATTTTTGAAGTGGTGGGCAGCCCGATATTGGACCCCAAGGGGGAGGTCGCTTATGTCATTCAATATGCCGTTGATGTCACGGCCCGGCGGCAGATGGAGAGCCAGCTGAAGAGCCAAAAAGACCTCTTTGCCAACCTGCTCGCGCGGATCCCCTGTGATGTTTATTGGAAAGATGTCACCGGGAAATATTTCGGGTGCAATATTACTTTTGCGCAGAAAGCCGGGTTGGCCTACCCGGAACACATCATCGGCAAGACGGATGCCGACCTCCCGTGGGCACCGGAGGAGGTGACGTACTCCCGGGAAACCGACCAGAAAGTCATCTTGCAGAAGAAAGCGATCATTGATTTTGAAGAAACCAAACGCATTCATAACGGCCAGTCGGTTTTCCTGCTGTCCAGCAAGGTCCCGCTGCTCAACCATAAAGACGAGGTCATCGGCGTGTTGGGCATTTCGACCGATATTTCTGACCGGAAAAAAGAGGATGAGCTGAAAAAGCATTTATTCAATGACCTGGCCAAGGTGAACCAGGAGCTCCGCCAGACGCAGGAGCAGCTTTTACAGTCGGAAAAAATGTCGGCTGTCGGGCAGCTGTCCGCCGGTGTCGCGCATGAAATCAAAAACCCCCTGGCGATCATCACGCTGAGCATCGAATCGTTTGAGATGATTCAGCCGGATATGAAGCCGGAGTTAAAAGAGCGGCTTAAAATAGTGAAAGACGCTGTGCACCGGGCGAACAAGGTTGTGGGGGACCTTTTATCCTTTTCCCGCCAGGCAGAGATGAAAATTATGCCTTTTGATTTTATTGATGTCATCCAGAAGGCCCTGGATTTTGCCAAGAAGAAGTCGATCATGAAAAATATCCAGTACATCACCCGGTTCCTGCAGGACGGCCCGGTCATCATGGAGGGGGACCCGGTCCTGATCACCCAGGTGGTCCTGAATATTTTGAGCAATGCCATTGATGCTATTGCCGATGACGGAGGGATTACGCTGGAAACAGACGTGGTGACCGATGGGAAGACCGGGCGCCAGGTCGTGGAAATGAAAGTGATTGATACCGGCTGTGGGATGCCTCCGCAGGTGCTGAAAAGGATTTTTGAGCCGTTTTACACGACCAAAGACCAGGGGGAAGGAACGGGGCTGGGATTAAGTCTGGTTTATAAGATTGTTGAACGGCACGAAGGGAGCATTGAGGCGGAAAGCGAGGAAGGGGAAGGGACGACGGTAACGGTGAGGCTTCCGTTAAAGACAAGGTTAGCCGAAAAGGGGGAAGACCATGGCGGATAAAAAAGTGATCGTTGTGATTGATGATGAAAAAGATTTAGCAAGACTCGTTAAAGATATTCTGGAACAGTCGCAAGGATACGAAGTGCATTTGGCGTATGACGGGATTACGGGCCGGGAACTGGTTTTTACCCTGCACCCTGATCTTGTCCTTTCCGACTTGGTGATGCCGCAGATCAAGGGAGACCGGTTGATCAAGGATATCCGCAATAACCCTGAAACCAAAAACACCCCGATTATCCTGATGAGCGGGTTGGGGGAATTGACGTTGTTTCAGCATAGTGAGCAGACTAAATGGAATGCGCAGGTTGATCCGGATTTGCCCCAGGATTATAATGAGAAGGTCATTATTTCCGAATATAATATCGAGGAAATTGCCAAGGCTTTCGGGGTGCAGGGGTTTTTAACCAAGCCGTTTGATTTTAAAACACTGGTAGACGCGATCGCGCAAGCGATCCGTTCGAGATAAGGGAGAATCGATGCCGCCCAAAAAGATTTTGATTGTTGAAGATGAAAAAGACCTGCGGATGCTGGTTGCCGAACAGTTGAAGATGGCTGGTTATGAAGTTCACCAGGCGTGTGACGGGGAGGAAGGATTCGCGAAAGCGCGGGAAATCCAGCCTGATCTCATCCTGTCCGATGTGATCATGCCGAAAAAAGACGGGAACCAGTTTTATAAGGAACTTAAGAAAACGGATTTTGGGAAAAATATCCCCTTTGTTATTCTGACCGCCCGGGCCAATATGCGGGATTATTTTGAGATCCTGCAGGTGGATTCCTTTATGGAGAAACCGTTCACTATGCAGGAGTTGCTTGAAAAGATTAATGCTGCGTTGTCCCAAAGCGCTGGGGGCGACGGAGAGGACACATCGTCGCCGGCTAGGACGCGGCGGTCGGTCTTGGATGATACCGTAGAGGCGATTGTGGATGACCAGATGGTGAACGTGCGGACCGCGGATATGGAAATAGAATCTTCCCCGGGAGCCATGATGAAGAAAGCGGAGGCGGCGAAAGAAAAAAGACAGGAAAGTTTTCGGAATCGGAAAAATATCCTGATCCTGGAAAATGACCCGCTTGTTTTCCGGGAACTGCAGTCGCTTTTTTCCAAATGCGGCTTTGAAGTGGATGTGGTCGTGACGGCCAGTGACTGCCGGGAGAACCTGATGAATCATACCCCGGACCTCCTGATCTTGAAGCATGCGTTCGGGGAGATCAACGCGGAAGACCTGGCGGAGAGCCTTAAGCAGACGCCGCGGTTGAAGGACATCCCGATCATTATTTATAAAGTGATTGGCCGCACCGGCGAACGGGTGAACGCGGCCGGGCAGAAGGAGTTGGGTTTCATTATTAACGATGAAGGGTACGCGATGTTCAAGCGTGCCCTTCAACTGCTGAAAAGCGGTTAAGACGATAACGGGGAGGCTCGGTGATTGTCATTTTTAATATTTGCGTCGGGCTTTTCGTTGTCAGTTTCTGGGCGGCGATCCTTTCGTTTATCCCAACCTTTTTTTATTTGTTCGTCTTGAATCCGCTGATCGTCAGATTCGAAACAACTCACCGGAAGGGTATTTTTGATATCCACGAAGAAACCCTGTATGAACAGCGTAAAAAGTCGCGGGGCAAAGTTGTCCTGATGATTTACGGGGTTTGCCTGCTGATAGGCGCGGCTGTGTTCTTGTTGAACTGGCGGCAGTATCAGCAACCCGGGATCAACCCGTTTGATATTCTTTCCGCGCTTTCGGTTATACTTTTTTGGTCCTCAGTCCTCACCTATCTCCCTTTCAGGTATTACCTCACGCGGCGGCCGCCGGGGTGGTATAAAGAAGAAGGGGTCTGTTTGCCCGGGATGTTTGTCACCTGCGGGGCCGCGATGTTGCTGTTTTCTCTTCTTTTTACCCACCACTGGTTTAAAATCCGGGCGGTTCCCGTTCAATTCCAGGATATGATTTCCGGAACCCTGTTGTTGATTCTTCCAGCGGCCGTGGTGTCATATTTTTCCGTATGGGTCTATATTTTTTATAAATTTTCACGTTTGAGCAAAGACCACACGGTCCGCTCCAGCGTGATTTTTGTCATATACAGCATCTGCTTTGTCCTTCTTGCCGGGCTGTTTTCCTCTGCCCGGGTGTTGGCCCATCTAAAGAAAGGGGAGGGGGCTCCGGCCGGCGTGAGCCGCAAACTCACGGATGCCAGGAATTTGTGAAGATATTGTGAAGATCTGATTATTTTTATTGCGCATCAGCGCGTTGGTTAATATAATATTTGGCGTTTAGGTGATACTTTTAAAACACGCCTTGGGTCGAAATGAAAAATACCCGCATGTGTCTTGAGCTGCCGGCAATGATATCTTGAAATAAAGACAACCTGCTCTGATGACCCGTCAGAGTTTTTTTATTATGTGTTTGCCATAAGGTCCGAATGATCAAAAATGTTTCTAAACCGCAGGTCTTGCTGCTATATCCGAAGACGGGGATGGATTTCGGTTCAACCATCGCTCCCCCCCACGCTCTTCTGGCGGTGGCCGCCCCGATCTTGAAGGCAGGGTACGCTGTAACCCTGCTGGACCAGCGCACCAGGCCGCTGACCATGGATGATCTCAAGTGTTATGTGTCTTCTGATTTGATCTGTGTCGGGATATCATCTATGACCGGGACCCAGGTGCGCCACGCGTTGCATCTGGCCCGCATGGTCAGGGAATTGACGGACGGCAAGGTCCCTATTATATGGGGGGGGTGCCATCCGTCGGTGATGCCGGAACAGACCTTGGAGAACGAGAATGTCGATATCGTGATCGTGGGGGAGGGGGACCAAACGTTCGTGGAAACAGTCCAGGCCCTGGATCGCAAACAGAGCTTAAAGCAGGTGAAGGGGTTGCTTTATTCCGACGGCCGGTCCGCGATTAAGACGCCTCCGCGGCCCCTTCTGGATGTTGAAACCCTGCTCCCGACACCGTGGGAACTCGTGGATGTGGGAAAATATATCCACAAGGATATGTATCTGCAGAACAGCCTGCGGGTGCTGGACATCGGGCAGACAAGCCGGGGGTGCCCTTTTAATTGCGGGTTCTGCAGCAGTTCAGAGATCCGGCAGCGCAAATGGCGGGCGATGTCCGTGGAAAAAAGCCTGGAGATGATCACCGAGAACGTTCGCCGCTTCCGGCTTAACGGGATATGGTTGAGGGATGACGAGTTTTATATTGACCGGAAACGGGCCACGACGATTTGTGAAGGGATGGTCGCGCGCAATTTGAATATTTCTTTTTACACGTCGGGAACCCGCGCCGATGTCTTTATGAAAGCGTCGGATTATGATATCGAGGTCTTGAAGCGCGCCGGCGCTTATACGTTAAAATTCGGCGCCGAGTCAGGCTCGCAGCGCATCCTGAATTTGATGAACAAGGGGATCACGATCGAGCAGACGCTTCAGGCCAACCAGCGCTGCAAGAAGCACGGGATTATCCCGGCCTTCAGCCTGATGATGGGGTATCCCACGGAAACGTTTGAAGATATTCACCAGACCATTGATCTGGGCTTCCGGCTGAAAGCCGAAAACCCGGCCGCCCAAATGGAAACCATCGCTATTTACACGCCTTTGCCGGGGACCCCGGATTATCGCCTGGCTTTGGAACACGGTCTTCACCCCCCGGACTCCCTGGAAGCGTGGGCGGATTGGATATTTGATGATTATGACTGGGAAGGACGGAGGAGTCCCTGGATGACGAAACGGGAACGTATTTATTTGGGGAATATCTCTTATATGAGCATTTTGTCGAACGCTTTGATGAACGTGATGGGCAGCTTAAGCAATCGGAAGCTCCGGGCGGTGGCCCAGGCCCTGGCCAGACCGGTGAGTTATTATTACGCGCAAAAACTGAGAAATAAAATGTACTGTTTTGCGCCGGATTTGGCGCTGGTCCGGTACCTGCGTCACGAACTTTTTTACAAAAGCGATTTGACCATTAATTAACGGACCCGAGGCCCATGAAGCGTTTTGCCATACAATGTGTTTTGTACCTCGCGACAGTCATCATTATGGGGATGACCCTAATCGCCATTGTGGCGTGGCATCTTTATAAATGGGGATATCGATGGGGACGGCGTTTCAAAACGCCCCAGAATGCCGTTGATGTGTGTTGCCGGAAGCCTGCTCCGCCCGCTGAACCTGCGCACAATGTGCCTTCCCGGGAAGAGCTAGAGCCCCCCATGGTTTCCGTCAGCGAGAAAGTATAATTTCTAGAGACAACCTTTTTCAGCGCCAGCAGCTTGCCCCTGGGGAATGGAAAAGGTTGTTGTTTTTTTCGGGGCGGGCTTTTGAGGGGGACGAAATAGTCCTTGAACCTTATAATCTCTATACATATAATATTCTTCTAAATCGTAAATCGTTTTCTAAACTAATAGTTATGAAAAATATGAAGGAGGAGAGGTTATGTCCGTAGGAAAAGTGACGGCTGGCAATTTTGAATTGGAAGTTGTGAAATCGGCAATCCCTGTCCTCGTGGATTTCTGGGCGGAGTGGTGCGGCCCCTGCAAGATGATCGCCCCTGTCTTGGAGGACGTGGCCGATGAATTGGCCGGGAAACTGAAGGTGGTTAAAGTCAACGTGGATGAATCCCCGGAGCTGGCCGGGCAGTTTGGAATCATGTCCATCCCCACGCTGCTGCTTTTTAAAAATGGGGACGTTGTGAAGCAGATGGTCGGGGCGATGGGGAAAGCCCAGATCGTGAATAAAATTGAAGCGGATCTTTAATGTTTGAATTCCGTTAGGATTGGGACAGGAGAAGATATGAAGGAGAGGCTGGAATGCTGATTACGTTTTGTAAATCAAAAATAGCGCATGCCCGGATTACCGAATCGGAACTTTATTATGAGGGGAGCATTACCGTGGATGAGGATTTGTTAAAAGCGGTGGATATCCTCCCCGGGGAAAAGGTTGAAGTCTTGAACCTGAATAATGGAGAACGGCTGGAGACGTATGCGATTGCCGGGCAGTCCGGGTCCGGGCAGATTTGCCTCAACGGCCCGTCTGCGAGAAAAGGGTATGTTGGAGATAAAGTGATTATCTTAAGCTACGCGTTGATGGAAGCTAAGGATGCCAGAAATTACAAGACTAAAGTGATTTACCTGGATGAGCGGAACCATATCCGCAGTTAACCGGACCGTTACCCCGGGAGGGAGGACGAAAGTGTTTGACGTGAAGCCGTTGCTGAAGATGCGCTATTGCGGGAATGTGTGCCTGCGCCAGAAATCAGAGCCGATCGGCGAGATCGGCCCTTCAGAGAGGGTTCTCATCGAAGCGATGATTGAGAAAATGCATCAAGAAAAAGGCGTTGGCCTGGCGGCCCCTCAGGTGGGGATCAATCAGCAGATTTTTGTGGTGGATATCGGCCTGGGGCCGGTGGTGGTGATCAATCCCCGGATCATCAAGCGCGCCGGATCAGAATGGCAGGAGGAGGGGTGCCTTTCCGTGCCGGGCGTCACGGTTAACGTGAAGAGACCCAAGGAAATCCGGGTTCGTTATAAGGATGAGAATAATCAAGAGGTGGAGCAGGATTTGTTTGACCTCATGGCCAGGGTGTTTATGCACGAAAATGACCATTTGAACGGGAAGCTGATTCTTGATTACGCGTCCTGGCGGGAAAGAGGCCGTTTGAAAAAGAAGCTGGAAAAGCTGCCGGAAAAGGAAGAATAAACCTTTATGCGCCCGGCTTTCTTTCAGCCAGTTTGTTTACCTCCGTGGTTCCGGCAGCCTGTCCCGGAACCGGACAAAATATCTCATCTAAAAAATGTGTTGAGGCGGCATCGCCTGCACACGGTATGTGAAGGCGCGCGTTGCCCCAATCTAGGGCGATGCTGGGGGAAAGGCACTGCCACATTTATGATTTTAGGGGAGAAGTGCACCCGGGGCTGCCGGTTTTGCGCGGTCAAAAAGGGGGTCCCGGAAATTGTATCCCCGCAAGAGCCTTTTCGGTTAGCGCAAGCCGTAAAGCATTTGAACTTACGTTACGTGGTTGTCACTTCGGTCACCCGGGATGACCTCCCTGATGGCGGAGCGGGACACTTTAGCCGGACAGTTTTGGCCATCCGGGCCGCTTGCCCGGGGGTGCGCATCGAACTTTTGATCCCTGATTTCGGTGGAAACCGGGCGAGCTTGGAAACTGTTGTGCGGAGCGTGCCGGATGTGCTTGGCCACAATCTTGAAACAGTCCCGCGGCTTTATGCGTTGGTCCGGCCGCGCGCTGATTATGCCCGGTCGCTGGATATCCTGCGGCAAGCCAAGCAAGCATCGCCGGCCCTGGCGGTGAAGTCCGGGATCATGGTCGGCATGGGGGAAAGCCGGGCGGAATTATCCGCCGCGTTTGAAGATTTGGCCCGGGCCGGGTGTGATATCCTTACGATCGGCCAGTACCTGGCGCCGCACCGGGACAGCGCGCACTTTCCGGTCGCGCGCTTTGTGGAGCCGGAAGAATTTTTGCTCATGAAAGAGGACGCGCTGGGAAGAGGGATTAAAACCGTTCAGAGTGGCCCGCTGGTTCGGAGCTCGTTTTTAGCGGAAGAGTCTTTTAATGACTATTGTGGCCGGTGGGCGGGAGCCCTGTCTTCCCCCCGGGCTGACAGAAAGGTCGCTGTTTATGGCGCTGCCAGAAAAGACTAAAAATTTGCTTATTGCCGTCAGCCGTTACCTGATCAGCGGGGTGTTGCTGATTTATCTTTATAACCAGATTGATGTGGAAACGACCGTTGCCATCGTGAAGTCTGCTGATATGGGGTATATGCTCCTGGCTTTTTTCATATTTAACCTGATTAACGGGATGATCCTCATCCGCTGGCTTATTTATGTGCGGGCGCTTCGTATAGACGCTTCTTTCCTCCGCCTGACCCGTTATTTTTCTATTGGATTATTCGGCAATTTGTTCCTGCCCAGCGCCATCGGAGGCGATGTGATCAAGACCATGGGGCTTTGCCATAAACGGCAGGGGAAGGCCAAAGTGGTGGCCTCGGTTGTCCTGGACCGGTTGAGTGGTTTCGCGTCCATGGTCACGGTTTCCACGGTTGCTTTCTTCGCCGGCTACCATCTCCTTCAGGATATGTCCCTCTTGGCCCTTATTATTATTGTCGCCGGCGTTTCTGGGGGCACAGCGTTCATTATTTCCAACGAAAAGATTTATTCTTTTTGCTGCCGCGCGTTTCAGGTTTTTCCCCGACTGCAAAAGGGGCTGATGAACATGCATTACGATATCGTTTTATTGAAGGACGGAAAAATAACAAACCTGAAAGCCATCTTTATCTCATCGATTGCGCATTCGTCATTGTCCTTTGCCTGGTTCATCCTGGCCAAAAGCCTTCATCAGGATATCCCCTTGATTTATTTCCTTGTCTTTGTCCCGTTTACCTGTTTTGCCTCAACGTTCCCTTCCGTCGGAGGTTTGGGGGCGCGGGAAGCCGCGGCTGTTTACCTGTTCGCGAAGGTCGGGGTTGAGCCTGGGATCGCGATGAGCGTCAGTTTGTTGAATTATTTAATGATGGTCCTGTGCGGGCTGTTGGGGGGCGCGGTATACATGTTGACGAAAGATCCTCGCCCCGATATCCCTGTCGTGACACCCAATATAAGTTAGCGAGATCCTGACAAATTAAGTGTTACAGGGGCATCAGACAGGGATTCTTCTGATAGTGAAAAGTCAAAAGGGCGTTAATTATTATTTATAATGGCGTTACATTTTATTCTGGACGGATACAATATTATTAAGAACAGTGATGCCCTGGCCGAACTGCCTTTGGAAGCGGGCCGCCGGAAACTGATCGCTGTCCTGGAAACACGGAGGCCGCAGGGGAGTGTGCATAACACGGTTACGGTGGTTTTTGACGGGCAGGCCGGTGTGGGGCCGTTCCCGCACCCCGGGCCGGTGAAGGTGGTCTTTTCCTGCGGCCAATCGGCGGATGAAAAGATTAAGCAGATGGTCGGGCATGCCGGGGCCAGGAAGTCGACGGTCGTGGTGACGGATGACAGGGCCATTCAGTATTATGTCCGTTCGTTAGGGGCGGGGGTTTTGAGCGTTCAGGATTTTTGGCACGCCCGGGTGGATCCTCAACCGGCACCGGGACCGGCCCCCCGGAATCCGGAGAAGCGTATCTCCCGGGTTCAGGAAATGCGGATTACCGATGAGCTCAGCCGGATATGGCTGAAGCCACGCAAGCGGAAACATGATTCTCAAGAGCCTCAATAAATTGTATGAGTTTCTTATCGAGATCGGAAACGCCCTGTTCTTCCTGGGGGAGGTGTTTGCCTACATCCTGACCGGGCGCGTGCGCTGGGGTGAACTTTTAAAACAGATTTATGAGCAAGGCATCCAGTCGATTGTTATCGTCGGGATGACTTCTTTCGCCTGCGGGGCCGTCTTGGCCCTTCAGGGGTATGTCATGTTGAACCGTTTCGGGACCAAGGAATATGTGGCTCATCTGGTGGTCCTGTCCTTGGTGCGGGAGCTCAGCCCGGTTTTCACGTCTTTTATTTTTTCAGGCAAAGCCGGGGCGCGGATGGCGGCGGAACTGGGAACGATGAATGTCAATGACCAGATCCTCGCGACCAGAACGATGGGCGTTGATCCGGTGGCGTACCTTGTCCTTCCGCGCATGCTGGCGAGCATGGCCGTCCTTCCGGTTTTGGTCGTGTTCTCGGAAGTGATCGGGATCGCCGGCGGGTATATGATCGGGGTCATGGACGCGAATATCCCGAGCTCAACGTACATCCATCAAACGCTGCGGGCGGTCCATTTTGTGGATTTCTTCAGCGGATTTATTAAAACGGTATTTTTCGCCGTGATCGTGTCCTGGGTGTGTTGTTACCAGGGCTATCGGACCACGGGCGGCTCCTTGGGTGTGGGGCGGTATACCACGCGGGCCGTGGCGTATTCTTATATGTTTGTTGTCCTTTCCAATACGGTCTTAACAAAGATCATCCTGGCTTTTTGGGGCTGACAAAGGAGGGCTGTCCGGTGAAAAAGAAAAATTTTATGTTGATCTGCGGTCTCATCCTGTTGGTCGGTGGCGCGGGGTGTTCCTCAAACGTCCAGGGAAATACCGGGCAGCTGTCGGTTTATAATATTCCGGCCCAGGAAGCGAAATGGATCCGCGACGGCGAGCCGATGGAATTTGAGGATGGGGTATGGTATCCCCAGGACGCCATTGATGTTTTACTGGATTCGGAAGTGCTTTTGTTGGGGGAATGTCAAGGGGTGCAGATCTTTGTCGACAAGGTTGATGTGAGGCCTTTCCGGGCTTTGTACACGAAATTCGGGAAAAACAAATTTAGAGTTTTTAAGAAGCGAGACCTGAATGATTGAGGTTGAACATCTTTCGAAGAGTTTTAACGGCCAGCCCGTGCTGGAGGATTTGTCCTTCAGCATATCGGACGGGGAAATCCTGGTCATCCTCGGGGAAAGCGGGTCCGGCAAGAGCGTGTTGCTCAAGCACCTGATCGGCATCCTTAAGCCGGATCAAGGAACGATCCGTGTGAACGGGAAGGACATTGTGCCGTTACCGGAGAGGAAATTGCTGGGGATCCGGAGGGATATCGGGTATTTGTTCCAGGACGGGGCCTTGTATGATTTTATGACGGTCTATGAAAATGTCGCGTTTCCTCTAAAAGAACATACGGCTTTGAAGCGCCGGGAAACGGTTGAGAAGGTCACGAAAATCCTGACGCAGGTCGGGTTGGCCGGCGCCCTGGCGAAGTACCCGGCGGAATTAAGCGGTGGGATGAGAAAACGGGCGGCCCTGGCCCGGGCGGTTATTTTGGATTCTAAAATACTATTATGTGATGAGCCCACTTCGGGGCTTGATCCGATTAAAAGCCGGGAAATTTCCAACTTGATTCACGGCCTTTGCCGGGACTTAAAATGCACAACAGTGGTCGCCTCGCATGATATGGAAAATTCTTTGCGGATTGCCGACCGGATGATTTTGTTGCGGAAGGGGCGCATTGTCGCCCGGGGGACCCCGGACGACATGAAATCTTCCCAGGACGCGTTCATCCAAGAATTCTTGACTTGATGTTGCCAGACCTGCTCCAAGATGTTAATTTAACCTTCGGGAGGGGATGATGGAGAATAATTATATATTCAGGAAACTCGCGGCGGCCGTCTTTTTCTTGCTCGGCGTGGGGTTGATCGTGGGTGTGATCTTCATGATCGGGCTTGATAAAGGATTGACGGAAACCCGGTTTGAAATGACGGTCCTTTTCCGGAGGATCGGGGGGCTGGTGGAGGGGGCTCCGGTGCGGGTCTCGGGCGTCACCGTTGGGACCGTTTCCAAGATCAATTTCCTCGATGAAGAGGTTGAAGGCCGGGGGGTCCGGGTGTCTTTGAGCCTTTATAAACGTTACGAGAAGCAACTGCATAAGAGTGTCCGGTTTGCCGTCATCACCGAAGGGGTTTTGGGGGAGAAGGTCATGGAGATCACCACACATCCGCATTATTTCAGGGAAGACCTGACTAAACCTATCGTCGGGATTGATCCCTTGGATGTTCAGGACCTGGCGGAGAATTTCAACGCGGCGGCGGGTTCTTTGCTCGAAACCTCCCGGAAGATCGACACGATCACGCAGGATGTCCGGGACTTTTCCGTCACCGTCCGCCGTCTGCTGAACCGGATTGAGCAGCGCATCATTGACGGGGACTTGTTTAAAATCTTTTAGGGGACCATACCAAGAAAGGGGTTGAAGGGAATGTTTGTTCTTGGAAATTTCATCTATGCCGTAGCGCAGATTCTCAACATGGCTTTGTCATTTTTGATGTTTTTGATTTTTGTGAGGGCCTTGATCAGCTGGGTTAATCCTGACCCGTTTAATCCTATCGTCCGGTTCCTGGTGCAAACCACAGAACCCGTTCTTATGCCGATCCGGCGGCTTTTGCCGGGGTCGATGATGATTGACCTCTCTCCCATGATCGCGCTTCTGCTGGCGATGTTCCTTCAGTCTTTTGTCGTTCAAACGCTTGTTGATATCGCCGTGAGGATGAAAATGTAGTTTTTTCTTTAGCGCTTGCAAAAACGCCTGTTTTAGAGTATAAAGGGCGAGTATTAATATTTATAAGCCGGTTTGTGGAAAAGGAGTTTTTGATGCTGGATAAAATGAAACAGCTCATGGAAATGAAGAAGCAGGCGGATAAAATTAAGAAGGAACTGGATGCGATGTGCGTCGACGTGGAGGAAGTCAGGGGGATCAGGATCACGGTCACGGGTTCCCAAAATTTCCGTTCGATTGAAATTGATGAGAATTTGTTCACAAGCGGGAATAAGGAAAAACTAGAGTCTGACCTGACACGTTCGGTCAACGCCGCGGTTAAAAAGGCGCAAAACCTGGCAGCGCAGAAGATGGCATCGCTGATGCCGGGGATGTGACGGCGCAGGGGGGCGTGCCGGGTTTTTGAAGATTAAAACGGATAATTTATTTGAAACTTAAAGAAGGAAACCAAAGGAGGAGACAATGCCTTACGAAAAATCTCTGGACATCGAGACATTTAAGGAAATGAAAGAATTCGGGGATACGCGCATTAGCATCGGCGTGTTTTCTTATAACGGCGGGACCAAGAAACTGCAATTGTCCAGGGAGTCGCGGGCACAGAATGACGAATGGCGTTTTCAGAAGTTAGGTCGTTTGACGAAGGAAGAGGTCCAGGAAATTATCCCGGTGATGATGAAGGCCGTGGAAAATATGTAGTTCTTCCGTCGGGCCCTCAGAATTTATGCCTGCCGGTTTCTTGGCGGCGGAACAGCCCTGGAACCCAGAGGCAGGAATCAGCAAGAGGGGGTGGTTATGGCTCAGGAAGTGTATTTAACCAAAGCAGGATATGAGAAAATGATCCAGGAATTGGATCATTTGAAGAATGTGGAGCGCCGGCGGATTTCTCGCGCTATCGGAGAAGCGCGCCTGCAGGGGGATTTGTCGGAGAACGCGGAATACGACGCGGCCAAGGACGCCCAGGCGCATTGCGAAGCCCGGATTGCGGAAATGGAAGCCAAACTGGCGAACGTCCGTATTATCGAGTCTCAGAATATCCCCGCGGATAAAGTGTATATTGGCGCTATTGTGACTCTCCTGGACTTGGACACCCAGGAAGAACTGCGGTATATGATGGTGTCCCCGGAAGAATCGAATTATGAAGAGAACAAGCTTTCCATTTTTTCCCCGGTCGGCAAAGGACTGCTTGGGAAAGCGGCCGGAGAGGAACTGGCGATTCCGGTCCCGGCCGGGACGCTCAAATACAAGATTTTGAAAATTGAGCGCCCGTGAACTATCCCCCTGGATGGGGCGAGGGCTCTCATTCATGAAGTGTTAAGCGGTATAGGATGTTTTTAAAGTGAAGCACTTTGGGCAGAAAAGTTTTTTCTGCCCTTTTTTATTGCCGGGGGCGTGAAGAACATAAGGGCCCAAAGACCCAGAATAAGCATGTGGGCAAGAGGGTGAATAGGATCCGGTGCAGGGAAACTTGCAGCCACCAGTCGATTTTAAAGTATGTGTTCAGGAAATAATATGACAGGACACTGGACAGATAAATCAGAAGAACGACCGGAATTAAAAGCCATTTGCCTTGAAAGCATTTTGGGGCCTGCAGAAGCAATCCTGACAGGATAAATATCCATATCCCGTTCCATTTCGGGCTTTTCAATTCGACTGTGAGAAAAGCGAGGATCATTTTAACCCGGAAGAGGGATGCCGGGTGACTGCTGGAGGAAAGTCCGTTAATAAAAGTCTGGTTCCCGGGAGAATAAAACACGTTAAAAATGATCGTGGGGATCAGGGCTAAACAGAAGATTGCGATCCATGCGCCCCAGGGCGGCCTGGGGGCGGCGGTGTTTTGGCCGGCGGTTTTTGGAAGAATCATCTGCATGATCACGGTTGATGCGAAGGCTTGCAGGGCGAGCAAAGTCCCTTCCGGCTTAGAGAAGGAAAGCATGCCTAAGAACAGGCTAGCCAGGATTCCATACCCCGCATGTTCATGGTCAAGGCTTTTGAGCAGGCAGAACAGGCTGGCCAAGAGGTAAAAGGCAAAAAGGATATCTGCGTATTGGCTGGTTCCTAGGGTAATAAAAAATGGGTGAGTCAGCAGGAGCAGGGCGGGCAGAAGCGGAACCCCCCGCCGCGCGCCCCAGGAATACAGGATCGCCCAGGGCAGGAAGGCGGTTAATCCTGTGAATATTATGGCGGTGAGAAACGGTGTCACGGGGGAAGCGGATTCCTGGAATGTCCAGCCCCACACGTTGATGAGCGGCAGGAGTAATGGATAATGGGGGCTGGTTTGCCAGAGGGAGGGCTGCAACATATTCCTCCAGTGGCCGCCGCCTAGGAATAAAAATTTCGCTTTGATGTTCCAAACTTGCCAGGCATCCCATCCGCCCAAGGGATAAAATTGCCCGAAATGCCAGGCTGCGGTCAGGGTTATGGCTAATAACACGGCGGCCAAAGCAGTATCGAGCGCGGTTTTTTTGTCGAGCCCAGGGAGCGTCCGGGGTTTTTTGTTATAGAAATACAGCAGGGCCAAGAGGAGGACCACATGACAGGAGATAAGATATGTTTTGTGGAATTGCTGAAGGAGCAGAAAGCATGTCCAGGTTAGAAAGGCGCTGATCCCCAGCCCCAGCCCGGCGGATAAGACCGCGTGGCACGGGAAGTCTTTCGGATGGCGGCAGGGCAGAACCAGGCCCAGGAGGCAGAAGCCGGAGATGGCGGAAATCATAAAAGGGATCAGAGCGAAAAAGTTCATGATTTAAAAGGCAACCTTTACGCTGCGGGGGTTCCGTGCCAGGACGACCCCGAACTGGTTTCTTCTGAGCGGCTGAAGACGGAATTTATTGATAAAGGCCCAGGTGATGTCTGGCCGGGAGCAGTCCAGGAGGATGTATTCGTGTCCGGAAAAATTCGTGTCCAGGATAACCGGCGCCAGCATGAACTGGGCCTGGGCGAATTGCATGGCATGCTGTTGCGCGTTCAGGTCTTTATCCGTCAGATAGCCGATCGTTTCCGTCCCGGTGAGGATGTCCTGCAGTCCTGAAAACTGGATGCCCAGAAACGTGTAGGGGACGTCCTGCCGTTTCTGGCGCGTTTGGGAAAAGGTCCGATGATAATCTCGGATATTGAACGCGATCATCCCGCAGGCGATGGTTAAAATCAGCGCGGATGCGCATTGTTTCAGTGAACATCGGGGTCTTGTTTTCATGGCCAGGATGATTTTGGGGCTTATCTGGGTTGAAAGGCCGCCCGCCTTTTCCGTTGACATTTATTTTAATATAAAGAAGGGCATTTTCAATCATTGACTCTAAAAACATTGCGGTGTTTTTAACCGGCGAAAAATAAAATAGAGCTTCCCCTGTCCCGGGAGAGCTTGTATAATAAAAAAAATTTCTGCCGGGGCAAATCCTGGTGTTACGGATAAAAGTTTTTCAAAGAGGAGGGCGTTTTGGTTACTTTCGGTGTTATCGGGTGCGGGCATTGGGGGCCGAATCATATCCGGATATTCAGCAGTTTGCCGGATTCCAAAGTTAAACGCTGCGCGGATTTGAATGAAGAACGGCGCAAAGCGGTGCAGGGGGCTTACCCGGAAGTTATCGCTTCGGGAGATTACCGCGATATTTTAAACGACGCGGAAATAGACGCGGTATGCGTGTCTTCCCCCACAAACACGCATTATGCTTTGACAAAGGAGGCGATCCAGGCGGGGAAGCATGTCTTCTGCGAAAAGCCGTTGACCCTGCGTCCGGAAGAGAGCCTGGAATTGAAGCACCTCGCGGCGGAAAAACAAAAGATTTTGATGGTCGGCCATGTGTTTGTTTTTAATAAAGGGATCACTTACCTCAAAGAACTCATCGCGTCCGGGGAAATGGGCGTGATTCAATACGCCCATTCGGAACGCACCAACCTCGGGCCGTTCCGGTATGACGTTAACGCCCTGTGGGACCTGGCCCCGCATGACGTGTCCATTTTTAATTATCTTTTTGACAGTTCCCCGGTTAACGTGTCGGCCCGCGGGCATAAATGCCTCGGCCCCAGCCTGGAAGATCTGGCCTTTGCCGCGCTTGAGTACCCGAATAATATTTTAGTGAACATTCATGTCAGCTGGCTGGACCCCCGCAAAGTCCGGCAGATCACGATCGTGGGGGATAAAAAGATGGTGATCTGGGATGACCTGGATCAGATGGGGCCGATTAAATTGTACGATAAGCACGTTGAGAGAACGTCTACCTTTTATGAAACGTACGGCGAATTTCAGCTGCTGTCCCGGGAGGGGAGCATCACGATCCCGCATATAGGGGTTCAGGAGCCTTTAAAAGTCCAGGGGCAATATTTCATTGACCGGGTGCGCAGGGGGGAAAATCCTGACATCGCTGACGCTGCCAAAGGGTATGATGTCGTTAAAACGCTCTGCGCCGTGCAGCAGTCGATGAATCAGAATGGGAATCCAGTCGTGATAGAGGTCCAATAAGAATGGGCGAAGCGATCTTTCAGCATCCCGCCGCGCTGGTCAGCCCTCAGGCGAGGATCGGGGAGGGAACCCGGATATGGGCTTTTGCCAATATTCAGGGCGGGGCCGTTATTGGGGCGCACTGCAATATCTGTGACGGGTGTTATATCGAAAAAGGGGCGGTTATCGGGAACCATGTGACCCTGAAGAACGGCGTCAATGTTTTTGACGGGGTTTCCATCGCCGACGATGTGTTCTGCGGGGCGCATACCGCTTTTATCAATGACCGGAATCCCCGCAGCCACCGCGATGATGCCTGGGTGCTGGAGCGCACGACGGTTCAGCGGGGGGCTACCCTCGGCAGCAATGCCACGATCCTCTGCGGGATATCGATCGGGGAATACGCTTTTATCGGCGCGGGGAGCGTGGTCACCCGGGATGTCCCGGCTTATGGCTTGTTTTTCGGAAACCCTGCGCAGTCTCACGGGTACATGTGCCGCTGCGGGCGGAAACTGGATGAGGGGCATCGGTGCGGCCATTGCCAGAGGCGGTACCGGTTATCAGATAAAGGTCTGGTGCTTTTAGAAAGCTAATCTTTTTTTAACCCGGTCTTCAAAGAATAGAAATTCATTTTATAACCTGATGAGCCGTGTTTTAATCTGTCCCGTCGCGTTTAATGAGGACATTAAATTAAAGAACGCTGTTGAGCGTTTTCTGCGCAGCCCGAGCCGGGAGTCTTATGATTACCTGATCGTTGACGATGCTTCAACGGATGGGACGACAGAGATGATCGCCTCGTTTGCGGACCGGGGGGTGAAGACGCTCCGGCACGCGTCCCGGCAGGGAGTCGGGGCTGCGATCAGAACAGCGATACGGTATGCCGAGGCCCAGCGATACGATGTCCTGGTCGTCATGGCGGGAAATGATAAAGACAACCCGGAGGAAATCCCGCAGCTTCTCGCGCCGGTCTTGACAGATGGGGCGGATCTGGTGCAGGGGTCAAGGTACCTGGCGGGGAAACGCATCGGGGGCGATATGCCGTTGTACCGGAAATGGGCGACCCGCCTGCATCCGTTGCTGTTTTCCATCATGACCGGCAAGAAGATGACGGACACGACCAATGGCTTTCGGGCCATGCGGTTGAGCCTTTTGCAGGACAAGCGGATCAGTCTCGACCAGGCGTGGCTGGACCACTATGAATTGGAGCCTTACATTTTGTATAAGGCGGTGACTTTAGGGTATCGGGTGGTGGAAGTGGGGGTCAGTAAAATTTATCCGGCCAAAAAACTCGGATATACGAAAATGAAACCCATCACCGGTTGGTGGAGCATCCTGCGGCCATTGTTTTATTTATGGCTGGGGATCAAAAAGTAGGCGAAGGAGTGTGTCTTGAAAAAATGTCCCCGTTGTCAGCTTGTGTATCATATGGATGAGCGGGCCCGCTGCCTTTATTGTGACACCATCCTCGTGACGACGGATCGTCAGGAAGAGGCCAAGAAATCCCCGGCGTTCCTGGCCGGGTTCAGCATCGCCCAGGGCATTGTCCGGAAACTTTTTGTCGGACGGGCTTCGGACAATCATGCCCGGACGCAGTTCCTGATCGGGAATTATTTTAAAATCAGGACGTTCAGTTTTATGTACACGTTCAGCCGGAATGAATATAAAATGGGCCGCACGTACCAACGCGCGCTGATTCAGCCGCTGTCAGTTTATTCTTTCTTCCTGATCCCCTGGGTGGTGTACAATATTTTGGATACGATTTTTTTCCGCCTGACTTATAATACTTACTGCGAAAAGTGCCAGTGTAAGTTTATCCGGTATGCCGGGCAGAAAGAGCATAACCCGGATGAATGCGAATATAACCGTGAATACTCGGCCGTGGTCAATGATATCGTTTCTGGCCGGATTACGGAAACGGAATCAAACCTCAAATGGCTCGCGGGCAAAAAAATTCAGGCTAAGAAAAAGAGCGCTTACCGGGACCTGTGTGCCGGGGAGAAAGGCTGGCAGCCTGTTATGGACGTGATGTGCATTTGGTTTTCGATCTGCCTGGTCGTTATCACGCTGGTGCTCGCGCTGTTTCCCAAGGCCATTAAGACGGTCACCCGTGTCAGCGGAGAAATGGAATCGATTTATGACGAAGACAATGCCAAATAGGGCTTGGTTTCATGGGGGCTGGGATTGGATTTTGATCGTTGCCCTTACCGCCTCTCTGGCCGGCTGCGCTTCGACAGGAACAGGGTCTCGAAGCATTCTGCAGGACCCGGGCTACTTGAGATATCAGCGCGCGGTAGACGAATTGGACCGGGAATACCTCAACAAAAAGATAACCTATGTGGAATATAAGGAGCGCAAACAGCAATTGGATGCCCGGTATCACCGGACAACCTTGGTCGCGCCTGATTCCGATTAGGATTTAGGATGGGCATTATGAGGCTTTATGGAAACAATCCTGTTTTAGAGAGGCTTAAAACAAAGCCTCAGAGTATCCGCAGGATCACTCTCCAGGAGGGGCATCCGGACGCGGGCTATTTTCAAAAGAAGGCCCGGCAGTGGGGGATCCCTGTCGTTATTGTCCCGAGAAGCAAGATTTTAAAAATGGCGAGGAGCGCCAATACCCAGGGGGTTATTTTTGATGTTGATGATTTTGTTTATACGCCGTTCGGCGAGGCGTTAACCTGGGCGAAAAAGAAGAAAGCCACTTTGATTTTTCTGGATGAGTTGACCGATCCTCAGAATCTGGGAGGCATGATCAGGACTATGGCCTGTTTGGGGGATTTTGTGATTGTGCTCCCCACGCACAAGTCCGTGGCGGTGACGGAAGCAGTGTTGCGGGTCGCCTGCGGCGGGGATAATTATGTGAAAGTCTCTAAAGTCAGTAATTTGGGCCAGGCGATCAGGCAATCCAAAGAGGAGGGGTATTGGATCGCCGCGACGGTTGTGCAGGGCGGGGCCCCTTTGACCGGTGTCGCTTTCCCGGATTTATGCGGCCTCGTGATCGGATCGGAACAAAAAGGCGTCCGGCCTGTGTTGTTAAAACTCGCTGACAAGGAAGTGACGGTCTCCATGGCTCAACCGCGGATGTCTTTGAATGTCGCGCACGCGGTCACGGTTGTTATTTATGAAATCATCAGGCAGAAAGGGCGGCGGGCATGAAAGGGAGAGAACGGTCCTGTGCCGGGAAACAAGGGACGGACGAGGCTCTGAATTTTTTCGCGGAAGCCGGGCTGCTGAAACGGATCAAGCGCAGCGGGTGGTGGGTGGCTGGCATCAAAGACCCGGAATCTGTCGCCGGGCATTCTTTCCGGACCGCGGTGATCGGGTATTATCTGGCGTACCTTGAGGGGGTTGATCCTTTTAAAGTGGTCACGATGTCTTTGTTTAATGATATTCATGAAGCCCGGATCAATGATTTGCACAAAATGGGGCATTATTATATTGATTTTAAGTCTGCGGAACAGAAAGTTTTTAAAGACCAGGTCGCGGCGCTGGATGCCCGGGTCAAGAAGGCGCTGGAGCTGATGAGGGCGGAATATGATGTCCAGCAGACAAAAGAAAGTTTGGTCGCCCGGGACGCGGATATCCTGGAATGCCTGGTCCAGGCGAAAGAGTACTACGATCAAGGCCATTGTGCTGCCAAGTTGTTTTTTAAAACGGCTCCGCGGTTCCTGAAGACAAAAAACGCCCGTCAGCTTTGGGCCCGGCTCCGGCGATGGGACAGCAGCCAATGGTGGCAGGGTGTCGTGAAATTCGAGCGGTAGCGCCCTCGGGGAAGTCAATTCCGTTCACCGGCCGCGCTTTGGGCTGCGTGGCCCTGAAGATCCGGTTAAAAAATTTAATAACCCGTTGTTGCGGGACACGTCTGCGAGTACAATAAGAGTTAAACACGCGGGGCCGTTTGAGGCGGCCCAAGGAGAGATATGGAGCGTATCGGGCTGGCGGCCAGCAAGGTCGCCAAAGGAAATTTATTTGTATACAATCTGGTCGTCATCCTGCTTTCTTTTTTGTACTGTTCCATGATGTTTCTTATCTCCGGGGCCACCATCCTGTTTTCGCTTATTGTCCTGGGGTATATCGTGAATGGGCTGCTGCCCCAGGATTACGGCCAGAACTGGTGGGCCGTAATCCGCCTCTGCATGTTGTCGTTGACGGGTATAGTGACCATCGTGAATTTGTACGCCATCGGGCGTAATATCCGGTTTAAAAGAAAATGAAGCCAACCGATTTTTTCACCCCTCGCCCTTGAGGCGTCTTTTGAATTTTATGACCGAGGAAAGACTGGCATTTTATGAATTGGTGGAGCACCTGGACCTGGGGGCTTTTCGGTTAAAGCCTGGCCTGCGGGAAAAATTCTTATTTGTGAACGCCGCTTTCTCGAGGATGCTGGCTTACGCGCCGGAAGAGCTTTTGCGGGAAGATATGGCCAGTGTCTTTATGGACCGGAGGAAAATCCGCGCGGCTTACCGCAAGGTTGTGGAATCCAGCCCCTTAAGGGTTGAAGACATTGGCCTCCGGATGAAAACGGGGCAGCCATTTTACGCGTCTTTGTTGCTTGTGGCTGTGATGGATTCCCGGAAGCGTTTGAAGTATATTGACGGGATTGTTAAAAATATCAGCCCCCTGAAACACGCCGAACGGTTGCAGCGGGAATCCAAAGAGCTTTTCGAAAGCGTTTTCAACAATTCGGCGGCGGCGATCATTGTGATGGACAGGGAAGACCGGATATTGGCCTGGAATCCATTCACGGAAAAGATGCTGGGCATGGATAAACGGGATTTATTTAACAAGCCGTGGTCGGAGTTGTTTGCCCCCCGGGAATGGCAGAGGTTGTCCGCCCTGCCGATCTGGGATAAAGAGACGGTTTCAGAGATTGAGGCGCAGATCCGTAAAAAGGACCAGGCGGTCATTGATATTAATATGTCTATCTCTTATTTTAAAGACGCCGCTGGGCAAAGGATGGGGTCCGCCGCTTTGATCCTGGATGTGAGCCGCCAGAAAATGGCGGAGAGAAAAATCCGGGAATCAGAGAACACCATACGGATTATTTTGGACAATTCGGCCGCGGCGATCACCATGACCGACGCCCAGGAGCGGATCGTGTCCTGGAATAAATTTACGGAAGACATGCTGGGGAGGACGCGGGATGACCTTTATTTGAAGCACGTCAGCTCGCTTTATCCGCCGGAGGAGTGGGAGAATATCCGGGCCGCCCGCATCCGCGAGAAGGGTTCCATGCACCACCTCGAGACCCGGGCGATTTGCCGCGATGACAGCGTGATCGACGTGGATTTGTCCGTAACGATTATCAAAGACACCAACGGGGATATCACCGGTTCGGTCGGGATTATGCAGGATATCACGCGGCAGAAAAAAGTCCATCAAGAGCTTCTGCGCGCCAAGATTATGGCGGAGGAAGCGAACAGCGCCAAAAGTATGTTCCTGGCCAACATGTCCCATGAGGTGAGGACTCCTATGAATACGATCATGGGCATGCTGGACCTCACGCTCGATACCCAACTGACCGATGAACAGCGTGAGAATCTGACGACGATCAAGAACGCCGCGGATATCCTGTTGAGTTTGCTCAATGATATTTTAGACCTGTCCCGGGTTGAAGCGGGGAAGATGCAGCTGGAGCATATTGAGCTGAATATTGAGAATGTTATCAAAAGCGTTTGCACGGGGCTTTCGGTCCTGGCCCGGAAGAAGAACCTTGATTTGGCCTGGGAGGTTGATCCCGGCGTTCCGGCGGTCGTGATCGGTGACCCGATCCGGTTGCGCCAGGTTTTGGTGAACCTGATCAACAACGCGGTCAAATTCGCTTTCCGTGGGGAGATTAAGACCCGGGTCGAAGTTGTTGCGCTTGATGATAAGACGTGTGAATTGCGGTTTTCGGTGTCTGATCAGGGCATCGGGATCCCGCAGGAGAAACTGCAGTCCATTTTTGAGGTTTTTTCCCAGGCGGACACATCCACGACCAGGAAATTCGGCGGCACGGGGCTGGGGCTGGCGATCTCCAGCCGGCTGGTGGATTTGATGGGGGGGCGGATATGGGTGGAAAGCGAAGAATATAAGGGCAGCACGTTTTGGTTCACCGCTAAATTTATGGTGGCCGCGCCTCGGCCCGCGCCGGAGGAAGCCCCGCCTGTGGATACCCAGCCGCCGGGCCGTCAAACCCCGGGGTCTTTGCGGATCCTTTTGGCGGAAGATAATATTGTTAACCAAAAAATTACCGTCAGGATGCTTGAAAAAAAAGGATGGATCGTTAAGACCGCGGATAACGGAAAACAAGTGTTAGAGTGTTTGGACGCGGAAGACTTTGATGTTATACTGATGGATGCTCAAATGCCTTTAATGGACGGCTATGAAGCGACAAGGAGGATCCGGGAGAAGGAGTCGGGTACGGACGCCCACATTCCGATTATCGCTTTGACAGCGAGAGCCATGAGCGGGGACCGGAAGCGGTGCATGTTGGCGGGCATGGACGGTTATGTTGCTAAACCGATTGACCGGGAAAAGCTGTTCGAGGCTATCGCAGGTTTTTTTAATACTCCAACCAATCAAAGGAAGGGACAATGAGAAAAGACATTATTGATATGGATGATGTGATGGAGCGTGTTCAAGACGACCGGGAACTGCTTATGGAGTTGTTGGATATTTTCCAGAATGACTATATAACAAAACGGGGATTATTTAAGCAATACTTAGCGGCCAAAGAGGCCGAACAGCTGCGTGACTTGGCGCACTCCCTGAAAGGGGCGGCCGGGAACATTTCCGCGACACAGATGTTTGCCACGTGCAAGGACATCGAAAAGAGGGCGAATGACCATGTTTTTGAGGGCATGGAAGAATTATTTAAAATCCTGGATAAGCAGTTTGCGGATCTGCAGGCCTGCGTTGTTGAATTGAAACAGCAGTAACGGTGCCAACTTCCTTTAACCTTAAGGGTTCGTCAGGATCCTTGATGCGATTAATGTTACTTTTATGAAACGTCATATCCTTCCTCTCATCATTATGCTGTCCGTCTTGGGAGGGGTCTTTTTTTTACTTGTCCACTCCACCTGGTTTTTCAATTATTTCGGCCCCGTTTATATTAAGCGGCAGTTAAAAGAAGAGTATTCTTTAGAAAAGTTTAATGTCAATAGACAGAAATTTAGCTTCCCGGAAACGTTCGTCCTTCAGGATGTGCAGGTGTCGTTTACGAAAGAAGACAAAACCTGCGAGATAGCCGTAAAGGAAATAACCCTTTATGAATTTTTCACCTATTTAAAGAAAAAAGAAAATATTAAAGTTATGGTGAAAGGGTTAAGCCTGACATATGATCGGCTGGTTCTGAAAGACCTCAATATGAAGGGCTTGCTTTTTTTTCAGGGACGCCATCTTTCCCAGTTAAACGGGATTTTCGCCGGACAGCGTCTGGACGTCTCCGCTTATCATGTGGAAAATTTTGAAGGGCAGTTGAGAGGGGTGCGGAACAGGATTCAATTGACGGATTTGGTGGCGGATGCTTACGGCGGGCTGGTTAAAGGGCAAATCGTCATGGAGAGCAATCCTCAGCTGAATTATATCATTTGGCTGGAGCTTGCCGATTTGAAACCGGAGCTTTTGACGGGGACCGGGCAGCCGCTGTTTTCTCAACTGCGGGGGGATCTCAGCGGGGCGATGCGTCTTATCTGGGCAGCCCAACAGGTGAATTTGCTGGCGGTCAATTTGCAGTTTAACAAGGGTGGGCTGATCCTCCCTGGGTTGGCAGAGAAAATATTAGCCTTTGATGGCAACGCGGTGGCTAAGACCCAATTGAGTTCAATGCGGGCCCCGGACGGGAGTGTTAAAGTTGGCCAGGGAAAAATGAGGCTGCAAAACGCCGATGAATACCGGTTCAGCCTGGAATACGCTCTTATTGATGAAGGGCAAGGGTTTAAACTCAGAGAACAACAGGTGATCCCTATCCCGGGAGGCATTTCCCGTTTGCTTTTCCCTGCAGATGAGTGACCCTTTTGCTGCGGACGGCCTTTTGTAATCAAGAACCTCGGAAGCGTGGTCGAACAAATTTGAAATCCCCTGTTTTGAATCTTACTGTATATCATTCCAAGAAATTTATCCCTGCCTTTCTAGCGGTTGTCCTGATCCTTCTGGGCGGACTTGGTTTTTCCCAGACGTTTTCTTATCCGTTTGTCCATGATGACCTGGTTTTTATCCGCGGGAACCCGGATATCGCCCGGTTGGATCATTGGCGTGATATTTTTACCCGCGCCCCGTCGTCCCAGGGCGTTGTCAACGCCTACTACCGGCCGGGGCTGGAGTTGCTATATCGGATTCAATATGCGTTCTTTAAGTTTGACGCCGGGGCGTATCACGGGTTTAATGTTGCGCTGCATATTTTAAATGGGTTGCTTTTATTCTATGTGTTCCTCCGGATTTTGTCCGGGTACGAAGACGCGCTGGCCCGGGCGTGTCACCGGACGGGTGGTCCGGCGGGGACAGCGCGTTTTCTTTTTATCCCCCCATCGCTGTGGCTGGCCTGGAGTGCCGCTGTTATTTTTGTGATTCATCCTGTGCAGACAGAATCCGTCGCATGCGTGGCCGGGGTTTCTAACCTCTTGCTCGTGTTTTTTGGCCTGCTGGGTTTTATCCTGTTTTTGCGATTGGCCGAGGGGAGGGAGCGCCGCCGGGGTTTTGTTGCCGGAGAGATATCCCTCTTGGGGGGGATTTTTGCCGCCGCCCTTTGTGTGAAGGAACAGGCGGTGGTGTTGCCTTTTTTATTCCTGTCGTATCTATTGACAATCGGGCGGGCACGGCAGAAATCCGGCCGTTCGCCTGTTTTGGCCATCACCTTTCTCTTTGTTCTGTTAGGGGGATATTTTTGTTACCGGAAAATTTTGTTGGGACATTCTGTCACGCCCTTCTGGAATTATAATTATGAGTTGTTCTTACGGTTGAAAGCCATTCCCCGCACCCTGCTTGTGTATTTGAGGATCCTGTTTATCCCTTCAGGGCTGCATTATTACAGGAGCCTGGATGTCCTGGCCCCTAACGCCGGGGCGAGCCTTATTTTTGTCCTGGTCGTGGCGGCCATGTTTGCGGGGGGGCGGGTGTTGCCGTCTGTGTTAAAGTGTTATTACCAGTTTGGCTTGCTGTGGTTTGCGGTGACTCTGGCTCCCATGCTGAATGTTGTCCCCCTGATTCATGAGTATTCATATATTGCGTTGTTTGAACATTTTTTATACTGGCCTCTGCCCGGGATTCCCCTTTCGGTTTTGGTTGGGGTGACTTACGTCCTTGAAAGCCGGGTCCCGCCGGAACGTTATAAGACCGTCCGGGCGGGTTTTATCCTGAGTGTGATTTTGATTTTAACGGCCATAACGCTGAAGCAAAATCAGGTCTGGCGGGGGGAGGTCCCCCTGTTTGAGCAGGTGGTTCGGCATGAACGGAATTTGGCCAGGGGCCGCCTTCTTTTAGGGAAGGCGTATTTTTTTAACGACCAGACTGAGAAAGCCCTGCAGGAGTTTAACCAGGCGCTTCAAATCCTTGACGGGTACCTTGAGCGGGTGCGGGATCCGGGCGCCCGGGACGTTTACCTTTCTTTTAAGAAGGAAGCCCTTTTTAATATTGCCCAGTGTTTTGAGAGGCAGAGGCAGTGGCCCCGGGCTGTTCAATATTATCGAGCCGCCTTGCAAATTGCCCCGAATGATAGTATGATTTTAAATAATTTGGGAGCGGTCTTCCTGCAAGGGCAGCAAATCGAGGAGGCCGAACAATGGTTGGCCAGAGCGGTCGCGGCGGATCCTAAGGATTTGATGGCCAAAACGAATCTGGCGTTATGCTATATTTTTCTTGGAAAAGAAACCCAGGCGCGGGAGTTGCTTGAGGCCGTGTTGTTGGCCGATCCGGGTTTCGTCCCTGCCCGCAATAATTTGGATATTCTGACAAACAACCCGGGGGCTGAACCGGCGGGCCAGGGGCTCTCCAGCCCCCCGGGTTAGAAACGCAGAGAGGCGCGTATGCCGTTGACAATGGAACAGGTCGTTATTCTTGGGTTGGTGATGGTTTTTCTTCTGCTTGGGTTTCTCGTGTTAATCCCAACGACGCCGCGGGGAAGCCCGCGGAAGAAATTTACTTATAAAGTCAGGGAACAGGAAGTGAAGGACTGGCAGTCGGTGAGCCTGAAGCTGGAGCGGGTTATCCGTTCTTTGAAACACCAGATGGCCCAGATGCAGAAAGAGCAGAAAATATTAGAACGCGACGTGGTGGTTCAGAAGGAGAAGTACGCGAAATTGCAAAGCAAGGTCGCGCAGGAACGGGGTTGGCAGAACAAAGAACGGAGCGATATCGATAAAAAGACCGCGGAGGTGATCGGCTTGCGGGACGATTTGCAGAAAGCCGAGCAACAACTGGCCCAGGAACACGCGGAACGCTTAAGACTCCAGCGGGAACAAAAAGAGCTGTCCGAATCCCTGTCCGGCGCCCAGGCCCAGATTAAGGCCATGGAAACTCAAGGCATCAAGTACAGGGCCCAGATAGACGCTTACCGGACCGAGCTGGCTGGGTTGCGGTCTGAAAACCACCAGCTTTCTCAAAAGCACAACGAGGAGACCTGGGTGGCTAAGAGTGAGTATATCAAGCTTAAGAAAGATTTTGAGGCGCTTGAGCACGAGTTGAAGAAATATAAACCGCAAAAAAACGGGCCCGTGGGCCCATGAGCGGAATGGGGGAGAAACGCTATGTTCGCTGAACGGACAGCCTGGAGCATGGACCCCAACGCGCTGACTGTCGCTCTTGAGCAGGAAAAACAGGCCGGGGCTGATATCCTTGACCTGACCGAATCGAATCCGACGCGTTGCGGTTTTGATGTCGCCGGAGAGAAGCTCCTGGGGCCGCTTTCTGTTCCCGCGAATTTATCCTATCAGCCTTGTTCCCAAGGATTGAGGACTGCCAGGGAAGCCCTGTGCCGTTCTTTTCTTCAGAGAGGCGTGAAGGTGGCGCCGGAGAACATTTTCCTGACCGCTTCCACCTCGGAAGCCTATTCTTTTGTGTTTCGCCTGCTGGCCAACCCCGGGGAAACCGTGCTGTTCCCCCAACCCAGTTATCCGTTATTTCAGTTCCTGGCGGATATCCTGGATGTGCGCCTGGAGCCTTATCCTTTGCGCTACGACGGGAAACACTGGAACATGGACCTAGACATTTTGAGCCGGAAAGCGTCTTCTGCGGCGCGGGCCATTGTTTGCGTAAACCCGAATAATCCCACGGGGAATTATGTCAGGAAGGACCAACTTCATCTCCTGGATGACGTGTGCCGTTGTTTTGATATGGCCCTTATTTCAGATGAGGTTTTTTATGATTATTGTTTTGAAACGGCCGGGAGAGCCAGCCTGCTTGGTCATCCACGAACCCTGACATTTACTCTTGGGGGATTGTCCAAAGACCTGGGGCTGCCGCAGATGAAGCTGTCCTGGATTGTTTTGAGCGGCCCGGAGGATCAGGTTCGGGAGGCCCGGAGGCGTTTGGATGTGATTGCCGATACGTACTTGTCGGTGAATACCCCTGTCCAGAACGCGCTGGAGGCCTGGCTGACGTTAAAACCGGATATTCAAAGGCAGATCACCGAAAGGATTGTTTCTAACCGGGCGTATCTTGAGGCCTCCGCTCAAGCCGCCGGCCTTGGGATTTATCCCGCCGAAGGGGGATGGTACGGCGTGCTTCAGCTTCCTCCGGGGAAAAGCGAAGAAGAATGGGTCCTGACCTTGCTGGAACGGGGGCATGTCCTGGCACACCCGGGATATTTTTTTGATTTTGAAGAAGAACCCGTTTTGGTCATCAGTTTTTTGCCGCTTCCGGACCATTTCCGTGTGGGGGTGGACAGGATCTTAGCCCTGGCGGCGACTGGCGGCGCGCGTGTGAACGGGGACGCGGTGTCGTGAGGGTTGGCCGGGGGATTAAAAAATTTTCCCGTTCCCGGGGCCTCCTCGTTATGCTCGCCGGCGTGGTTTTGTTATTTTTTTCTTGCCGGTATTGGCCGGTCCGGTTTGCCTTCCCGCTTTACGGCCAGGCGTCCTGGTATTCCAAGGAATCGCCGGGCATAAACGAAAGAACGGCGAATAACGAGAAATTTGACGATCAGGCCATGACATGCGCGTTGTGGGGCGTCCGGTTTCATCAGAAAGTTAAAGTGACGAACCTGGACAACGGGGCGTCCGTCGTCGTCCGCGTGAATGACCGCGGCCCGGCCCGCCGTTTTGTCCGGCAGGGACGGGTCATTGATCTGACGAAAGCCGCTTTCAGCAGGATTGCGCCGTTGAAACAAGGGATTATCAGCGTGCGGGTGGAACTGGTTAAGGAATAATAGGATTAAAGGTTTAAGCCGAGGGGGAGTTTGCTCGTATCAGGAACACATGACAAGGAGAAGAGACGTGGGATCAAGACCAAATTGGGACAGCTATTTTTTGAAACTGGCCATGCTGGCTTCGGAACGCGCGACCTGCCCGCGCATGCATTGTGGCTGCGTGCTGGTCAAGAATAAGAATGTCATCGCCACGGGGTATAATGGCTCGATCCCGGGGGACGATCATTGTGAAGATGTGGGGTGTTTGGTCGTTGATAATCATTGCGTGAGGACGAACCACGCTGAAATGAACGCGATCACGCAGGCAGCGAAATGGGGGCATCCCGTGGATGGGGCCACGGCTTATGTCACGAATATGCCCTGCACGACCTGTGCCAAGGCGCTGATCGCCGCTGGTATCAACCGCGTGGTGGTTTTCTCTGATTACCACGACACCCTGGCCACGGAATTTTTCGCGAAGGCCAAGGTGGCTATTGATAGAATCCCCATGCCGTCCCGGGACATCGAGTACAATCTTAAAAATTATTCTTCGGCCAAACCCTAGCGGCGGGTGGCTGTCTTGAGGCAAACCATGCGGATTGGCGGGTGCTTTCCCCTCCGGGGGGAATAAGAGATATTGCCGTTGCAAACACTCTTGGTTCGCGATAAGATGAACATGCTCCAAGAGGAGAGGAACGAGAAACTTTTGTCGGGAGAGGGAGAGATGAAAACCGTGGAAGCCCCCAAGATACTGATCGCCGATGATGACCCGGACGTCTTGCGCGTTATGGAGAAAAGAATCAAAGCGGACGGGTACCGGGTGGTCAAGGCTCAAGACGGCCTGGAGGCTTGGGCGAAAATCTGTTCCGAGCTTCCGGACGTGATCGTCCTGGATCTCGTCATGCCGGGCCTGGATGGTTTTTCTGTTTTGGAAAAGCTTCGCAACCAGCCGGCTGTAAAGAAATGGCAGCCGGTGATCATCGTGTCTGCGCGGGGGGAACTTGAAGACATGAAAAAAGGGTTTTCCTTGGAAGCGGACCATTATATTATGAAACCCTGTCAGATGGAGGAGGTGCTTAAGGCCATTACCCTGATGCTGAATCTCCTCCCGCAACGAAAACATCCGTCAGAATTAGAACCGTGATTTTTAAGGAGCGGTCGGACCTATGCGCGTTGCCCTTTATCCTTTACTGTTTATTTTAGGTGTCCTTGTTTACGTCCGGTTCCTGGAGCGGGCGACGGTTTTCCAGCCGACGAAAGTTGTCCTGTCCACGCCGAAGGATGTCGGGATTGATTATGAAGACGTGTTTTTCCCCTCCTTGGATAAAAGCCGGTTGCACGGCTGGTTTGTCCCGGCCGCGGCCCGCCCGGGGGAGGCTCCGGTTGTCCTTTTCTTACACGGTAACGCCGGGAATGTCGGGGACCGCCTGGAGAAGATTTTGATGTTTCATAACCTGGGGTGCAGCGTTTTTATTTTTGATTATCGGGGGTACGGCAACAGTGAAGGCCACCCAACGGAAGGAGGGATGTACGAGGATGTTCAGGCCGCGTATGAGGCCGTCCTCGCCCGGAAGGATATCCGCCGGGATCAGCTGATCGTGTACGGCGCATCCCTGGGCGGGGTCGCGGCTGTCGATTTGGCCAGCCGCCGTGAGGTGGACGCCCTGATTCTGGATTCGACGTTCACGTCTGCCGTGGATATGGGAAAGGTCATGTTCCCTTTTATCCCGTCTTTCTTCCTGAAAATCAAGCTGGACTCCATGAGCAAAATCCAAAGCTGCCGGATGCCGAAATTATTTATTCACAGTACGGATGACAGAACGGTCCCGTTTGCCCTGGGCCATAAACTTTTCGAGAGTGCTCCGGAGCCCAAAGCGTTCCTGAAAATAACCGGCGATCATAATGACGGGCATGTTGTTTCAGCCCGGACCTATATCGGCGGGATAACCGCTTTTCTGCGGCAGTACGGGTTTTTAAAAGACTGATGGAAGCCAACCGAAAGCGCGGGGTGTTATGAGCGATTTTCTGATTGTTCAAGGCAGAGATATTGTCCATCAAAAGAAAAAAGTCCGTTTACGCGGCGTGAACCTGGGCGGCTGGTTGATGATGGAAGGGTATATCCTGCATTCCCTGAACCGGCCGGTCCGTGTTTTAAAAGAATCTCTGACGAAATCCTGGGGCCCCCGCGGTTGTCATGAATGGGAAGTCGCGTTCCGGGAGAATTTTATCACCGAGGAGGATTTCCGGCGCATATCGGATCTGGGGTGGAATTGCGTGCGTGTGCCGTTTCATTACGGGCTCATTGAGACAAAGCCTTATTGTTATGATGCCCAGGGGGTGGCGGTCTTGGACCGTGTGATTGCCTGGGCGAAACGGTTCCGGGTGTGGGTCATCCTTGACCTGCACGCGGCCTGCGGTTCGCAGAATCATGATTGGCACTCGGACAGCCGCGGCAAAGCCGCGTTATGGACCAGCCCTTCTTGCCAGCGCAGGACAAGGGCGTTGTGGACGTTCCTGGCGGCCCGTTACCGGGCAGAGCCGGCCGTCGCCGGGTATGACCTTTTGAACGAAGCGGTGGTGGCGGATTCCAGCTGTGTCACCGCGTTTTACCAGAAACTCATTCAGGATATCCGGGCCGTTGACCCGCATCACATGATTTTTGCCGAAGGGAACTCTTGGGCCACGGATCTCTCCTGTCTGGATGCTTTGAATGACCCGAATTTGGTTTATAGCGTGCATGCTTATGAGCCGCTGGACTTCACGTTTAATTTTGTCCCGTCTTTGAGGTATCCTTTAAGAAATGCCGGAGGGAAGGGGTCTTTTACAAAAGCGTCCATGCGCCGGATTTTGTCCCGGCACCGTGATTTTGCGGAGTCACGGCAGCGGCCGCTTTTGGTGGGGGAATTCGGGGTGAATTACCGCGACGGTTTGTATGGCGAGGCCCGTTGGCTGGAAGACATGTTGGATGTTTTTTATGATTTCGACTTTCATTGGACGTACTGGACCTATAAGGCGGTCAAGAACGCTGTTTTCCCGGATGGGGTATTCAGTTATTACGGGAATCCGCCTTGGGTGAGGAGGGAAGGTCCCCTTTTGGGGTGGGATAATTATGCCGGGGCCTGGCCTCAACACCGGGACGCCATGATCCAGTCCTGGCGGACGAAGAATTTTAAACCCAATCAGAAGTTGATCCCTATCATCAAAAAGGCTGCGCGCCGGTCATGAAAATTTTAAGCCTGGCCAATCCCCGCATTAAGAATGTCTTGGCGTTAAGAAAACCCCGGGCCCGCGTTGAACGCAAGCTCACGATTGTGGATGGGGTTCAGGAAATCACGCGGGCGCTGGAGGCTGGCGTCCCGTTTCAGGAAGTTTTTTGCGGCCGGAACGCGGGGCCTAAGGTCCTCTTGGGTATGTTGGCGGCCCGGCATGTTCCTGTCCACGAGGTCGCGGACCATGTGATGGAACGGATCGCGTTCGGGGACCGGAATGAAGGCATCGTGGCGATCTGCGCTCCGCGGCTTTGGACCCTGGATGCGATCCCGGTTCATTCCCGCGCCTTTTATGTAGTCGTTGAACACGTGGAAAAGCCTGGGAACCTGGGTGCCATTATCCGGACCTGCGATGCGGCGGGCGTGGATGGGGTGATCGCTTGCGATACGCGGACAGATATTTATAACCCGAATTGCATCCGGGCCAGCCTCGGTTGCGTGTTCACGTTGCCGGTCGTCAAAGCCTCGCCGGAGGAGGCTCACCGGTTTTTAAGGTCCCGAAAGGCCAAGATTCTGGCCGCGACTCCGGTGGCGGAAAACATATATTATGACTCGGATTTAACATTAGACATCGCTGTTGTTGTCGGCAGTGAGCACGAGGGGTTGAGCCGGTTTTGGCTTGAGCATGCTGATGAAGCCGTGCGTGTTCCGATGCATGGGCAAGCGGATTCCCTCAATGTTTCTGTCTCGAGCGCGGTTGTGATTTATGAGGCGTGCCGGCAAAGGGGCCGGGCGGATCATCCGCCGGCCAGGAGGAGGATTTTATGACAAAACGTTCCGTAGGGCAACCTGAACTGGATGGCCTCCGGCTGCAGGTTTATATTTCCCGGGCCGGGGTTTCTTCCCGCCGGCAGGCCATGGCCCTGATTCAGGACGGGCATGTTTTTGTCAATGGGCAACCGGTGAGGGAACCGTCTTTCCCGGTGAGTGACGGAGATGACGTCCGTGTGGACGGGGCCAGGGTCGTGACGCCGGCTTTTCAGTATATTATGATGAATAAACCGGCAGGATATGTGACAACGCGCTCGGATCCTCACGCGAAGAAGACAATTTATGACCTTTTGCCCAAGGCGCTTTATCCTCTGAAACCCGTGGGCCGCCTGGATAAGGATACAGAAGGGCTTTTACTGCTGACGAATGATGGCAAAATTATTCAAAAAATGACTCATCCAAGGTATAATATTAACAAAACTTATATCCTTAGGATTGACAGTCTTTTAAAGCCTGAAGACCGTAAACGGATAGAGCGGGGGCTTTTTATCGATGGAAAAAAGACCGCTCCGGCCCGGGTGGAACATGTTCACAGTAAAGGTTTGGAAACGCAGGTGTCGCTCACGATCCATGAAGGCCGGAAACGGCAGATTCGAAAAATGATGGCCCATCTCGGTTACAAGGTCCTTTTTTTGAAAAGGTTGCGCCAGGGGCCGGTGAAATTGGGGACTCTGCCGACGGGGGCGTTCCGGTTGTTGAATGATCAGGAAATCAGGGCCTTAAAAACGGGGTAGGTTTTATGATGAAAAAAATTATTATATCCTGGGTTGTTTTCGCGGCCTTCAACGGGGTGCTGCCCACCCGGATTGACGCGCAGCGTTCCCGGGAATATATGACGGAGGCCGTGAGCCGGTGCGAGGATTTTAAGCGTCAGGTGAAGAATGACATTTATATTCCCCAGGCGATGCTGAATGAGAAAGAGAATTGCATTATCCGGGAGTTCGCGACGGTTATTAAAGAAGACCACCAGGACGTGCTTGATAGATATGTGGAGAGCGATATTGAAGCCTGCGTTAAGGAATCCATCACCAAGGAGCGGACATTTAAGATTGAGATATTTCAGGAGTGTATCGGCAAAAGGGTTGAAGAACTGGTCAAAAGGATGAATAGCGCTTGCGAGGATGTCCCGAAGTTCCTGAAAGTCGGCATGGGCAAGCAGGGATGTGAAGAAGCCCTGATCCTTTTGGTTGCGGAGGAATATAAAAAACTGATCAACCCCGACCCGCCTAAATGGCTGCAGGCGTATATGAAACTCAAGCAGGTCCTCAAGCCGGTTTTGCCGTGGGCTTTTTATGTTTCCCTGCTGGTGATTTTGATTTACTTTGCGGATCTGTTTTGGCATGAGAAATACCGCTGGATTCAAATGGCGGTTGTCACGATGCTGTACAGCGCGATGTTGGTCTTAAATGTTTTTAAGGATTTCTATCTGGGGCCGATGATCAATATTGTGCTGATAGGAATTGTTATCTTGTGGAATCACCGTCCTCCCAAGAAAGAAAAGGACCTGGGGGTCGATTTAGACACTGCTTTGAAATATTATGATCGCGATCACAAACCTGACGAAAAACCTCACTCAGAGGACGCTGTTTAAAAGTGTGAATTTGAGTATTTTCCCGCAGGAACGCATCGGGTTAACCGGCCCGAACGGGGCCGGGAAAACCACGTTGTTCTCGGTTATCCTCGGGGAGACGGAATCGTCCGGGGGGGGGGTCCAGCTTCAGAAAAACCTGAAGATTGGGTATCTCCCCCAGGAAGCGCATTTTCATTCTGACCGGACGGTTTTGGAAGAAGTGACCTCCGGGGATGCCTATGTCCGCCAGTTGCTGCAAGAAAAACGTTATTATGAAGAAACGAATAAGGCCGACCAGGCGCGTTATGGGGACATCCTTGAAGAACTGGAGCGGCTGGGCATTTATGAGATAGAGCATAAAGCCGAGGCGGTTTTGTCCGGGTTAGGCTTCGCTGTGCAGGATTTCCATAAACCGGTTCTTCAGCTCAGCGGTGGCTGGCAAATGCGGACGCTTTTAGCGAAGCTGCTGGTCTATAAATATGACGTCCTGTTGTTGGATGAGCCGACGAATTACCTTGACCTGCCGGCCACTTTGTGGCTCAAGGATTTCCTGAAGACTTATCCGGGCACGTTTATCCTGATTTCTCATGACAAGGTGTTCCTCAATGAGGTGACAAATTATACGATTGTTCTGGATGACGGCACGCTGACCAAGGTGAAGGGGAACTACGAGGCCTACGAGACGCAGAAAGGGATTAACATCAGGAGCTTGGAAAAGCGGCAAAAGGTGGTCGAGAAAAAGAAACAACAGCTCGAACGGTTCGCCCAGCGGTTTCATGCCCAGCCCAACCGGGCGTCTGCCGTTAAAAATAAGAGGAAGATGCTCGAGCGGCTTGAAAACATTGAGCTGCCTCCGGAGAGAAAAAGCATTAAGGATTTTGTGTTCCCTCCGGTCCAGGCGAGCGGGTATTCGGTCATCCGTTGCGAGCGTGTGGGTAAGGTCTATGGCGAAAAAACCGTTTACCAGGATTTGAATTTTGAAATCCTGCGAAAACAGAAAGTGTGCCTCGTGGGGCCCAACGGGGCGGGGAAGTCCACGCTGTTGAAAATGTTGGCCGGGGTTTTGCCTCCGGACCAGGGGATGATCGTGTTGGGGCATCAGGTTCAGCGGGGGTATTTTTCCCAGAGCCGGCTCGATGTTCTGAACCCCGCACGGTCGGTCCTTGATGAGCTTGCCTCTGCCGCGGAAGGAACGTATCCGGCCACTCAAATGCGGACCCTGCTCGGGCTTTTTAATTTTCACGGAGAAGATGTGTTCAAGCCTGTCCAGGTGCTTTCGGGTGGGGAAAAGAGCCGTCTGATCCTGGCCAAACTGCTCATCAGGCCACCGAACTTTATCCTTCTTGACGAGCCGACCACCCATTTGGATATCGATGGCGTGGATGCGTTGATTAAAGCGTTTCAGCAGTACGAGGGGACGTTGTGTTTTATCAGCCATGACCTTTTTTTCGTAGAGCAGATCGCTGATTCTATCGTGGAAGTCAACCAGGGGCAGATCAAAACTTATCCGGGTGGTTTGGATTATTATCTGGATAAGAAGAAGGATGGTGAAACTTTAACGCAGGAAGGTGAAGCCAGGCTTCGCCATGAAACACAGGCCGCCAAGGCCGAGAAAAAGAAATTTCAGGGGGAAGAGTACGCCAAACTGAAAGAAGCCCGGCGTCTTCATCAGCAGGCGTTGAAACGGATCGATGAGATCAGAAATCGAATCAAAGATTTACAGCATCAGATGAAAGAGTTGGAAAAGGAAAGTTACGTGAAATCACGGTTGCTGGCCAATGCGTACGGGAAAGACCCGGAGCTTATTAAAGAATGCGGGCAACGGTTGAAGCAGATTCCAAAGATTTTAAGGGAGATGGAATCGGATATTAAGAGGCTGACGGAGGAGAAGGACCATATCAGCAAGTGAGGCGCTTGCCGCCCTCGGGGGTTCCAGGCTTTCGGGCAGGGGAGATTATAATGAGAGGAAAAGCGGTCTTGGGGAGGTTTTTGTTTTTTTCCACGGTCCTGATTTTGCCCGGGTGCGCTAAATTGGCCCATTTAGAGCAGCTGTTAACGCTTCAGGCCTATTCCAATAATAATGAAGACAAAGAGATGTTTATAGAGAAAGCGGATAAGCGTTTTGAAGCGCTTGTCCATGACCTGACATCGGGCCGTTTCACGCGGACAATGCGTCAGAAAGAGATCCGTAAAATTTACGGGGCACCGATTTATGAACAAGCCCTCGCAGGGGAACCCGGGGGGCGGACGCTGTGGATGTACCGGCGTCAGGCCGATTATGCGGGGAAGGAGAAAATATATCTTTATTTTGATGCCCGGGGCTCTCTTTTAAAATGGGAGCATGAACTCTCGTCTTCCCCGGATAAGGTGTGAGGCTATGAGGGAAAGACAAACCGTTTAACCGTGGGGGTATCCGATGGGGCGGTCATCTAAAAAACCTCGCCAAAATAAAATGGATGCGCGCAAGATCGCGGTTGAGAAACCAAACACGCCTAAGAAAGAACGGGATTGGACCTTTGAGGATATTTTAAGGTCCAAAACTCCCAGGCGTTAGCGCATGCTTGTCTATTCCTGTTTTATGGGATCGGACTTTTAATTATTTAAGATTTCGGAGTGCCCCCGGATGAAATCTTTTATCTCCTCCGGAAACGGGAGAAAAATATTGAACTGGCGTCCCTGCCGTGCTACGGACAGGTTTGATACTCTGGCGATGCGGGTTTGGAACCGTATGCGATTTGCAGGTTTACGCTGCGCGTCGGGCTTTTGAAAAAGGATGGTGACGTCTGCGGTGTCATCAGGGTTGATGGACGCGGGGATTGTGCAGGCTAGCCCGAGGAGATTGATATTATCTGTCTGACATTCAATGTGCTTGTTCTTGATTTTGATTTGTAGGGGAAATTTCCTTTGGAAACGGCGGAATTGCCGTTTTTCGGAAAAAGGGTCAGCCCCTTGCTGGTGTTCAGCCCGGGAAAGATGCCATTTTTGGCCGTATTTCTTAATCCAATCCACCGCGGCCGTGGCGAACCCGATTTCCCGGCCCTGCTTTTCGCTTTCAATCCATTTATGTTTGCGAATTTCATGAATCGCCAAAGTGTCATTGAGGAATGAATAATTGCTTTCCATAAAGGTCTCCTTTGTTCTGGTGCAATTATATCAAAAAACCCTTTTGGCTCAAGAGAAAACATGAAAAACTTTTCTGGGTTTCCGACGGTTTGAAACCCTGGAAAATGGACCCGTCAAAAAGGATATTCTCGCTTATGTTTTTCTAGGAGCCGGGTGATTTGTGGCCTCCCGGACGGCTTTTTAAGGCGGGCCACCTCTTGGGGGTGCTTTACAAGCTTTTTGGAAATAGTTATAATAAGTTCATAAATAATATTTAATATGGAGGAGAGCAAATGTGCCTATGTGAAAGCGGCAATGTCCAGGATTTAATTTGGTATTTCGGGATAAAAATTTTTTTAATTGTCTGGATCGTCTTTGTCCCGATCGCGATCACCAACCGGCTTGAAAAAATTATCCGGTTACTGGAAGAAAAAAAGTAGCGGGCCGGGAACCCCGGGCGGGAAAGGGCCTTCCTGAGATCTTAGGGGCATGTTTTCACGGCGGGGAAAAGAATATGTTTTGCGCTCTCGGGGTCCTTGTGTTACAATTCAAACAAATGATGGGCACCGTCATCATATGCCAAAACATATTTGTATTACAATCGGTCATATCCGCATAGCCGCTCAACTTAATGATTCCCGTACGGCTCAAAAAGTATGGGACAGCCTGCCTCTTTCGGCCAACGTCACCCGGTGGGGAAAAGAAATTTATTTTCCGGTTCCGATTCAACACGATCTGGAGAGAACGTGCGCCCGGGACACTGTTGAAAAAGGGGATTTAGCGTTCTGGCCGGAAGAAAATTGTTTCTGCATATTCTTTGGCCCGACTCCTATCAGTGAGGATGGTGAAATCCGTCCGGCCAGCCCGGTGAACGTGATCGGGTATATTAACGGGGAATACGGCCGCCTGACAGAAGTCGAGGACTTAAGCGAAATCAAGATAGAACAATATTAATATTTATTTTTGGAAGAGTTCCGCATGGATATAATGGGATGGATGCTGGGCGTCAGCGTTGTCATTGTCGCTGGGTTTATAACCGTCTGGAAGGGCCTGCAAAGGATCCGGGATGAGGTCAAGGAGCGTTTCCTTGGGCTCGGGCAATACACGGATAAAATTCAGACGGGAGTTCGCGAAGAGATTTCCCGGAATAGGGAAGAAGCTCAGCAGCAAGCCCGGACGGCACGCCAGGAATTGCGTGATAATCTTAATGCGTTTTCTCAGTCTGTGTTGTCCCGGATGACGGATGTTTCTCTTATGCAGAAAAATCAGCTGGACACTTTTTCTAAGCAGTTGTCGGTCCTGACCCAGATGAATGAGCAGAAATTAGAGAAGTTGCGCGCGGTGGTGGAAGAACGCCTGCGGTATCTGCAGGATGAGAACAATCAGAAATTGGAGAAGATGCGGGAAACCGTGGATGAAAAACTCCACGCCACGCTTGAGAAACGGCTGGGCGATTCCTTCCAGATTGTCAGTGACCGTCTGGAGAAAGTCCATCAAGGGCTCGGGGAAATGCAGTCCCTGGCCGCTGGGGTCGGTGACCTGAAGAAAGTTTTGTCCAATGTTAAAACCCGCGGGACCTGGGGGGAGGTGCAGCTGGGGAACCTTTTAGAACAGATGATGTCCCCGGATCAGTATGAAAAAAATGTTATCACAAAGATGGGAAGCCGTGACCCGGTTGAATTTGCCATCAAACTTCCCGGGGGGAAAGACGGGCAGCCGGTGTATCTTCCGATAGACGCCAAATTCCCGCTGGAAGATTATGAGCGTCTTCAGGAAGCCCAGGATCAGGGGGACAGTGCCGGGATAGCGGAGGCGTCTAAAGCTTTGGAAACCCGGATCAAGCTGGAAGCGAAGAATATCCGGGAGAAATATCTGGATCCCCCGCGCACGACCGATTTCGGGATCCTGTTCCTGCCGACTGAGGGCCTTTATGCGGAAGTGTTGCGGCGTCCGGGATTCTTGGACCTGCTCCGTCGGGAAGCCCGTATAACGGTGGCCGGCCCCACCACGATCGCGGCCTTGTTGAACAGCCTGCAGATGGGCTTCCGCACCCTGGCCGTGGAAAAGCGCGCGAGCGAAGTCTGGAACCTGCTGGGCATGGTTAAGAACGAGTTTTCTAAATTCGGCGGCCTGCTGGAAAAGACCCATAAGAAATTACAGGAGGCCAGCAATACGATCGAAACGGCCGCCCAAAAATCTCGCACGATTGAAAAAAAACTTCAGAGTGTCCAGGAGATGCCTGGTGGAAGCGGCGCAGAACTCCTATCCCCAGCAGAGGCTCATGTTAGTCTTGAGTGATTTCTTCCCTCCGGGAATACACGCGATCTTCACCGATCGCAATAGCGGCCTTTCTCTCGCGCAAGGGGAAATATCCTTGACTCCCGAACAAGAGGAAACCGCCGCTGCGTGTTTCTCTATTCCCGATTCAGTTTTTGTCCCTTTGCGCCAGGTGCACGGGAACCGGATTGTCGTCTATGAACGGGGAGGTCCCGGGCCCTTCGTTCCGTTTGATGCGGATGGATGTCTGACGAAATCGTCGCGATGTTGGATCAGTGTTAGAACCGCAGATTGCCTTCCGGTATTTCTTTGTGACCCCCGGAACCGGTGTGTCGGGGTCGTGCATGCGGGCTGGCGGGGGACGCGGGATGGAATTGTGCGGGAAGCGGTGGCCCGGATGCGCGATGCGTTCGGTTCAGACCCCGCCGAGATGAGCGTGGTTTTGGGACCCTGCATACGGCCTTGTTGTTACACCGTGGGGCCGGAATTCCGTGATTTCTTCCCGGAGGACGTCCGGCGGCAAGGGCCGGGCCTGGTCTTGGATCTCGCCGGAGCGAATATACGGCAACTTGAGCAGGGGGGTGTTCCGGTGGCCCAGGTTCATGATTGCGGGGCATGCACCTGCTGTGATACCCGTTTTTTTTCTTACCGGAGAGAAGGGGCCAGCTGCGGCCGGAATCTCGCTTTGATGGTCATGGCGTGACAGGATATTCATTGAAATTTGAATCCATAGCGGTATAATAAATTTTTTATAAGCGGGGAAAAACAAAGAGGGCCTGAAGGATGACTGGTACTCAATATATTGTTGTTCTCGTCACTGTCCCGAACCAGGAAGAAGCACGGGGGCTTGGCCGCGTGTTACTGGAAGAGAAGCTGGCCGCCTGCGTTAACATTGTTCCCAACGTGGACTCGCTGTTTTGGTGGGAAGGGAAAATTGACCGCGCTGGTGAATGCCTGTTAATCCTGAAGACCCGTTATTCTGTTTTTCAAACTTTAGTGGCAGCGATAAAAGCGCGGCATAGTTATAGCGTGCCGGAAATCATTGCTTTGCCGATCATCGCGGGCCAGGAAGATTACCTGGCTTGGATTGATGAAACAGTGCAATCATGAGGGGCACAGATAAAGGGGGATTGGCATGAAAATAATCGGACGTTTTATCGTCGTTCTCTTGGTCAGTTTTTTAGCGATTAACGGGTCTTACGCCATGGGGCAGTTTTTCTTTTTTGAAAATCCTCTTATCGGCCAGAAGGCCCCGGACTTTACCCTTAATTCCATTTATCAAAAAAATTTGAACCTGACAACGATGCGGAACGGGAAGCCGGTCATTATTTTTTTCTGGGCGACATGGTGCCCGCACTGCCGCGTGCAGCTGGACACGATCCACAACAGCCAGGCGGATTTGGAGGCTAAAGGCGTTCAGGTTGCGTTGGTGGACCTGGGGGAAAGCGCCAAACTTGTCCAGGCTTATATGTCAGCCAATCACATGACCATGGATGTGTTTCTGGACGAGGACGGGTCCGTGTCCGACGCCTATGGGGTGATCGGGATTCCGACCTTTATTTTCGTGAATGCCGAGGGGGTTGTCCGCGCGGTTGAGAATGATATCCCTGAGAATTATGAACAGATCCTTTTTTCCAGCGGAACGTTAACGCCGGGGGATGGCTCCTAGCCGCGGGGGATTTCGGACCTACGCGCCGGGTTCATTGGTGTTTAGCCGGTAGATTTCGGGGGTGTGATCTTCCAGATTGGCATCCAGCCTCAGCCGGTTCAGAATTTCTTCAAATGCCTTCGCTTTTTTCTCCTGCAGGATCTCTTGGAGATAAGGGGTTTTCTCTTCTTTATATTTTTCCATATCCACAGGAACATAGGAATCCAGAATCAGGAGATAAAATCCTTTTTCCGTTTCAACCGGGGCGCTGACATCCGAGCTGTTCTTAAGCGCAAAAGCGGCTTCCTGGAAGTCCCGGGACAGTCCGATGTTGGGGAGGTATTCTCCCCGCTGAAAAACCGGGGTTTGGGAAACAGCCAAGCCCAGGTTTTCGGCGATGGTTTTAAACCCTGGATTCCCAGGCTGGCTGAGGGCTTCCCGGATTTGACCTAGGAATTGATCCGCTTTTTTCCTGGCGATTTTTTTCGCTTCACCTTTTATCCAGGCCGCTTTGACGTTATCTTGAACCGATGGATAATCGGGGAGCGTGGGCTCCCGGCGCTCTTTGATCTGAAGGATTTGATAACCATCAGAGGCTTCGACTGGGCCCAAGATTTGGCCTTTCGGCAGCTCAAAAAGTTGCTGAATCAGGGGGAAGGACCAGCCCATGGAAAGGTCGGGTTTCTGCAGGCTGAAGAACCCGCTTTCCCTGATGATTTTTTTGTTTTCGCTGGCCACGGTTTTTAAATTTGTATGATCCATAAGGATGGCGTCCGCCAGGTCTTGGGCGGCCTGCCAGGCCGTTTCTTTGGCGGCATCGCTCACGGCGTTTTGGCCCGGGATCCCTTCGCCGTCCGGGGCCGGTGTGTTTTCGGCTTCCCCGTCGGGGTTGGGGGCCGGATGGCCTTTCGGGAAATCAACCTGAATGAATTCCACGTTGATCATCGGCGGGAGCATGAACTCCTCTTTATGGCTCAGATAATAATTTTTGGCTTGGACGTCATCGAAAGGGACGTCAGACAAATATTGGTCCGTTGAAACCAGCCCGTAGGTGACCTGAGCTTTTTCGTTGCGTTGGGTGTAATATTCTAAGACCCCTTCATCCGGAACGGTGATGTTTTCCGTCTCTTTTTCAAAAAGTTTGGCGATTTTAAGCGAGTCGCGCATGCCTTCCTCGAAGTCCCGGGGCTGGATATGAAATGCGTTATTCAGGATTTGAGTGTAGAGCGCCTGGTTGAAAACGCCGTTTTTCAGGAAAAAGGGGTAATGTTGAATCGTGGAAACGACCATTTCGTCCGGTACTGTGATGCGCTGCCGGTTGGCTTCGTGCAGAAGGATAATCCGGTCCCAGGTTTGGGCGAAGATATTAATGAACTCGGCGATTTTTTTGTATTCGGAGCCGTATTGCAGGCGCAGCTGGAGGTCCGTCTGTATCCGGTTGAAATCATATTCCCGAATCGAAATTTTTTTTCCGAAAATTTTCCCCGCGTAGTTGGCCGTTGAGGAATCCCTGAACAGAAAAGACTGCCCGAAGAACCCAAAGGAAATAATGATGACAACCGCCAGCGCCCATAAAGTTTTTTTCATGAACCCTTTGTGACGAATAACCTTTAACATGGGATCTCCTTCTGCTTAGGGATGTTGAATTTGGGGAGAAAACAATTTTAAAAAACGTTAGAAAACGCATTATATCTACTTATTAACTTTTTGACAAGGGATTTTCGCGCACGAGGACAGAAAATTCCTTTACTTTTGAAATACCTAAGGTTATAATACCCCCTGTTTCAGCCAACCACACTTTGTTTTTGCAGTGTTTCGCAGCGGGGAGGGAGAGAAGGATCAGCATGAAAAAGTTACATTTAGGTCTTCCGAAAGGGAGTTTGCAGGAAGCCACCATCAAGGTTTTTGAACGGGCCGGGTTTCGGATTTATATGTCGGACCGTTCTTATTTCCCCATTATTGACGATGAGGCTGTGGAACCCGTGTTGTTGCGGGCCCAGGAGATGTCCCGCTATGTTGAAGAAGGTGTGTTGGATTGCGGTATCACCGGAGCTGACTGGGTGCTTGAAAACGAGTCCAAAGTCAAGACATTGGCCGATTTGGTTTACGCCAAACAATCCTCCGTCAAAGTGCGTTGGGTTCTGGCTGTTCCCGAGCATTCGAAGATCAAAGCGGTTGAAGATCTAGAAGGAATGCGGATCGCGACGGAATTGGTGAACGTGACTAAGACCTATTTAAAAGAGCGCAAGGTTAAAGCCGAGGTGGAGTTCAGCTGGGGCGCGACCGAGGCTAAAGTGGCGGCGGGCCTGGTGGACGCAGTCGTGGAATTGACCGAGACGGGTACGAGCCTGCGGGCGAATAAATTGCGGATTGTGACGACGATCTGCGAATCAACCACCCAGTTTATCGCCAACCGCGAGAGTTTGCGTGATCCGTGGAAAAAACAGAAGATGGAACAGATCGTTATGCTCCTGAAAGGAGCCATTGACGCAAACGGCATGGTTGGGTTAAAATTAAATGTGCACCGGGATGATCTGGACAGGGTTTTAGCCCAGCTCTCTTCTCTAAAACAGCCCACGATTTCCCACCTGCGCGATGAGGAATGGCTGGCGGTGGAGACTGTGATTCATGAAGGGAAAGTCAGGACGATTATCCCGGAACTCAAAAAGGCCGGGGCGCAGGGAATTATAGAGTACTCTTTAAATAAAATCATTCTTTAAAATTATCAAAGGTTGGACTTATGCCTTGTGGAAAAAAACGGAAACGCAGGAAAATAACTACCCATAAAAGAAAGAAACAAAGAAAGTCTTTGCGGCATCTTAAAAAACGTGATTGGGCGTAATTTTAAGCCATGCGGGTATTAAGAAACAAGTTGCTTCCTCTGTGTATTGTTGTCTTTGGAAGTGTGCTTTGCCTGAGTCCGACGGTCGTTTACGCGAAGACCGAACAGGATGCGAAGGCCAAAGGGATTGCCCACTATATCATGGCCTTGGTCTATGACCTGCAGGGGATGACGGATGAGGCCATTAATTCCTATAAGACGTCCGCTGAATATAAAGGGAATGCTGATGTGTACCTGCGGTTGGGGGCGGATTATGCCCGATTGGGCAAGTTGCCCGAGTCGATCAGCGCCTTGCAGAAAGTTCTGAACTACGATGAGAAGAATGTCCAGGCGCGTTATTTGCTGGCGCTGATCTATTCCAGCCAGAAAGATTTTGACCTGGCCGCCAAAGAATATGAATCAATCCTGACGTCATTTTCCGAGACAGATCCCAATAATATCGAGATCTATATTTCTTTGGGGCAGTTGTATTATTCCCAGAAGGAATATCGAAAAGCCATCGCTCAATATGACTTGGTTTTAAAACTGTCCCCTAAAAATGCAGATGTCCTTTTTCTCTTGGGAACTTTGCATTTGGAATTGGGGGAGCGTCCGAAAGCCATGGATTATTTTATGCGCGCCCTTAAAGTGGACCCGGAGCATGATGGGAGTTTGAATTCCCTGGGGTATTTGTATGCCGAGGACGGGATTCAATTGCAGGTGGCGGAAGAGATGGTGAGCCGGGCGATCAAGCTGGATCCTGAAAACGGCGCCTATTGGGACAGTTTGGGGTGGATTTACTACAAACAAGGTGAATATGAAAAAGCCCTGTCCACGTTTGAAGCCGCTGACACTTATTTAAAAGACCCTGTGATCTACGAGCATATAGGGGACGCTTATTATATGCTGAACCAGTATGAAGAAGCGAAAAAATATTGGGAATTTTCATTAGATATGCTCCCGGACCAGCAGCGTGTCCTTCAGAAAATAGAGAAGCTCAATTGAGCCCCCGAGATCATGGGTGTTCGGTAGCCGGCGTTTGTTAGGTGGTATGGCATGAAATCTGTTATTTTGCGTTCTCCCGCCAAGTTAAACCTGTCTTTGAAAGTCCTCCGGAAACGGGCGGATGGTTATCACGACTTAAAAACCATTTTTGAAAGAATCAACCTGTGCGATGAGATTATGTTTAAGCCCACCGCAGACGGGGCGGTTCGTATCCGTTGCTCCCATCCCCATGTGCCCTGTGGACCCAAGAATTTGATTTTTCGCACAGCGCGGCTGCTCCAAGAAAAATTCCGGGTCAAAGCCGGGGTTGAGGTGTTTTTGAACAAGCGGATCCCTGTCGCCGCGGGTTTGGCCGGCGGCTCAAGTAATGCGGCGACGGCCTTCAAAGGGTTAAACATGATTTGGAAACTCAAGATGCCTTTGGCAGAGATGGTGGACTTGGCCAAGGAGGTGGGGAGCGATGTCCCGTTTTTCCTTCATGACTGCAGTTGGGCCTTGGGGTTAAGCCGCGGGGATGAAATCCACAGGCTCGATTTAAAGACAACGTTGTGGCATGTTTTGGTGGTCCCCCGTCTGAAAATGTATAGCTCAGAAGTGTTTGCGAACCTTAATTTGCAGTTGACAAAGCCAGGGGATGATGTTAATATTCTAATTCGCTATTTAAAGAATAAGAATATTATTAGAGTAGGCCGCTTGTTATCTAACGATTTGGAGAGCAGTATTTTAGAGCTCCGTTCCTCTCTGCGTTGCATTCGGGAACGACTATTAATATATAAAGAGGTGGAGGGGGTGTCGTTTTCGGGGAGTGGCCCGGCCATCTTTGGAATAACCCAAAACCAGCAGCAGGCAGAAAAACTCCAAGCACTGTTGTCGAAAAGGTACAGCCAGGTTTATGCCGTAAGAACACTTTGACAGGAGGTTGGCATCATGGAAATTACAGAAATTCGCGTATTTTTGAAAGAGGGACAGGATAAGAAATTAAAAGCCTATACAACCGTTACTTTCGATGATGTTTTCGTGGTTCGGAATATAAAAGTGATTGAAGGGGCCGGTGGCCTGTTTATTGCCATGCCTTCTCGTAAAGTAAAGAGTTCATGTGCTAAATGTGGTTTTAAGAATGAGGTGGGAAGCCGGTATTGTAACCATTGCGGGGCCCAGGTTCTGCCCCCGGATAAAGAGGATGCTCTGCGCGATGCGAAGGCGGAGCATCGTGATATTGCTCATCCTGTCACCCAGAAGTTCCGTGAATATCTGCAGGGTCGGATTTTGGAAGCGTATAAACAGGAAGTGGAACACCCTTCCTCTTCCGCGATGGATGATGCGGATGCTTAGGCCGGAGCCGTTTCGCCAGGCCGTCATTTAGGATTATTATTGCCCGGTGGTGTAATTGGCAACACACGAGAATTTGGATCTCGTTTTCCTGGTTCGAGTCCAGGCTGGGCAGCCATTTTTCCCGGGATCAAACACATGATCGCCTCGTGCCGTCTGCCGGAATATTAGGACAGAAAAGACATCGGTTTTCCATGGATCACGTAATGACGATAATTCTTGCAGCGGGCAAAGGGACGCGGATGAAATCCCGGGTCCCTAAAGTTTTGCATGCGCTGTGCGGCAGGCCGCTGATTCAGCATGTCCTGGATGTGGTTCATGCCGCCGGTTCTTTGAAAACGTTTGTCGTGCTGGGGCATCAGAGCGACCGGGTGAGAGAAGTTTTGGGCCCGGACATTGTTGCTTATGAGCAAAAGGAGCTTTTGGGGACAGCGGATGCTGTCCGCCAGGGGGAGCCTTTTTTCAGGGATTATAACGGGGATATCCTGATTCTCTGCGGGGATACGCCTCTTTTACGCAAGGAAACGGTTCGGAGCATCATCCGCCGGCACAAGCGGACCGGGGCGGTGTGCACTTTTTTAACCGCATCTTTGGAAGACAGCCGTGGTTACGGACGGGTGATCCGCAATGATTCCGGGGTCGCGGTCGCTATCCGGGAAGAGAAGGATGCCACTCTGGAGGAAAAGAAGATCCGGGAAATCAATGTGGGCGTGTACTGTGTGCGGAAAGAAGCGCTGTTCTCTTCGCTTAGAAAGGTCCCTTTAAACGCTAAAAAGAAAGAATATTATTTGACGGATGTGGTGGCGATCTTGGCTCAAAGCGGCGCGAAGGTTGAAACGGTGGGCGCGCAGGATGCCCTGGAGGGCGTTGGGATTAATTCCCGGGAGGACCTTGCTGTCGCCGAGCGGGTGTTGCGGTTGCGCGTGCTCAAGAAGTTGATGCTTTCCGGGGTGACGATCATTGATCCCAACACCACGTATATTGATGACACTGTCCGGGTCGGGCCAGACACCATTATCCGTCCATGCACGGTGATCGAGAGCAACGTGACGATCGGTACTCAGTGCGTGATCGGCCCGTTTGCGAGGATCCGTCCTGGCACAAAAATTGGGAACCGGGTTGAGATCGGCAACTTTGCCGAAGTGTCGCGCAGCGTGATGGGTGACCAGTGTTTCATGAAGCATTTTAGTTTTCTGGGGGATGCCAGGCTCGGCCGGGGCGTTAATATCGGAGCCGGAGTGGTGACCGCGAATTATGACGGAAAGAACAAGAACCGGACGCGTGTCGGCGCCCGGGCTTTTGTAGGGTCTGATTCTATTTTGGTGGCTCCGGTTGAAATCGGGGCGGGCGCCATGACCGGAGCCGGGTGTGTTGTTACCCGCGGGACTAAAGTGCCGTCGGGGAGAGTCATCGTTGGGGTCCCCGGACGGATTCGGGAGAAGAAGGGCTAAACACCAGATTCTAAAAAGGAGAGGAGAAGGGTATGAACGGCACCATGGCGGTCTTCAGCGGTAACGCGAACCTCGCTTTAGCGCAGGGGATATGCAAATATCTGCAAGTGCCGCTTGCGGATGTCCTGGTCGGACGGTTCAGCGAAGGAGAAATTCAGGTCAGGATTAAAGACAATGTCCGGGGGAAGGATGTTTTTATCATCCAGCCGACGTGCCCTCCTGTCAACGACAATTTAATGGAACTTTTGGTCATGATGGATGCTGTTCGCCGGGCATCGGCCAAAAGGATCACGGCGGTCATGCCTTATTACGGATATGCCCGCCAGGACCGCAAGGATCAGCCGCGCGTTCCGATCACCGCTAAGCTGGTCGCGAATCTGATCACGGCCGCCGGTGCGAACCGTATTTTGACGATGGATTTGCATGCCAGCCAGATTCAGGGGTTTTTTGACATCCCGGTCGACCATTTGTACGCGATTAATACGTTATGTGATTATGTTGATAAAAAAATTCCGAGTTCCAAACTGGTGATCGTGTCCCCGGATGTCGGGAGCCTGAAAATGGCCCGTGCGTACGCCAAAAAGCTTAATGCCGGACTGGCGGTGATCGATAAGCGGCGGACGAGCCCGGAGAAGACCGAAGTGATGCATATCCTGGGGGCGGTCAAGGGAAAAGTCGCGATCCTTGTTGATGATATCGTCGCCACGGGGGGGTCCCTTATCCAGGCGGCAGAGGGGTTGAAAAAGAAAGGCGTCACGTCCGTTTGCGCGGCGATCAGCCATGGCGTGTTATCCGGCGACGCGTTGGAGAAAATCAGGAAATGCGATGTGTTGAAAGAGGTGATGATTACGGACAGTATCCCGTTTAAAAAGAGTGCGGTGAATTCTAAAATTAAAGTCATTTCAATCGCCCCGTTACTGGCGGAGGCGATCCACCGGATTCACAGTGAGAATTCGGTGAGTTGTTTGTTTGAATATACCCGGCATTGACGGGCGGCATCAATCTAAAAGAAAAGGCAGGTCGATAAAAATGGAAGAAATTAAATTGAGTGTGCAATCACGCAAGGAAGTCGGAAGCCAACGCATAAAACAGGTCCGGCGGCAGGGTTTTGTCCCTGCGGTCATTTACGGGAAAGACGCGCAGCCGGTTACGGTGAAGTTGGACAAAAAAGTCTTTGAGAAAATTAGGCGGGCTCATATGGGGGAAAGCGTCGTGTATCACTTGGACGTGTTTGACGGAGATACCCGTTTGAGCGATTGCTCGGTGATCGTTAAAGAAGAGCAGCATCACCCGGTGACGGACGAAATTATACACGTGGATTTTAATGTCATTTCCCTGACCCAGGAAATCGCAGTAAAGGTGGGGCTGGTGGTCAAGGGGGATGCGCCTGGTGTCAAGAAAAACCATGGATCTCTCGAGCATCACATGTGGGATTTGGAAGTGATTTGTCTGCCGATGAATATCCCTCAGCATATTGATGTGGATATTTCCGCTTTGGAGATTGGGGATAGTGTTTTTGTCAAGGATCTTGTGTTGCCGGAGGGGGTCAGGACCAAGGAAGACCTGGACGCGGTTGTGTGTACGGTTATCCCTCCGATGCGGGAAGAGGAGCCGGGAGCCGCTGCCGAGGGGCCAACGGAACCGGAAGTGCTTAAGGAAAAGAAAGCTGATTCTTCCGCGGGCAAGGATAAGGATAAAGCTTCTGAAAAATGATTGTTGGGGGTAAAGGATGTCCTGCCAACAAGGAGCCCGCACCTTAAGAGGAGTGCCGGGCTTGATCGCGGGTGTGAGGATTGACGGATAAGTGTCTTATTGTGGGGTTGGGAAACCCTGGCTTGCCTTATGCCCGGACCAGGCATAATCTCGGGTTTATGGTGATTGACGCCTTGGCCCGGGGGCACGGGATGCGTTTAAAAGTCAGCCGTGTGTGCCGTGGGTTGGTCGCGGAAGGCCCGATTGAGGAACGCACGTGTTTTTTGCTGTTACCTTTGACATATATGAATCACTCGGGAATCGCTGTCCGTGACCTGGCCGCGTATCATAAGATTCCTTTGGACGGTGTTTTCGTGGTGTGCGATGATTTTACCCTGCCTTTCGGACAATGCCGGGTGCGTGCGCAGGGGAGCGATGGGGGCCATAACGGCCTGGCGTCGGTTATCAATCTCCTGAAATCCGACGTTTTCGCCCGGTTAAGGATGGGAGTGGGCGCTCCGCCGGCGGGCCAGGACCCGGTGGATTATGTTTTGGCCGGATTTGAAAAAAAGGAACAGGAGCAACTGGGCGCTTTTGTTGATCAAGGGGCCGAATGTTGTCGATTGTGGTTGAGGGAAGATATAGGGAAGGTTATGAGTCAATTTAACAAAAGGAAGGAAAATGGATAAATACGAATTGGTGGGGATTGTTGACGCGACTCTCGTGCAGGAAGAGAAAGAGCGGATTAACAAAGAGGTCTGCGATACGATCGTGAAATGCGGGGGACAGGTCATCAACAGCCAGGTATGGCTGGACAAACAAAAATTTTTTTTCCGGATGAAGAAGCGCCCCGAGGGGACATATTACCTGATTAATTTTGAAAGCCCGAAATCTGCGATCACCAATCTGCGGCAGATCTTAAGGATTAACGAGAATCTTTTGCGTTTTCTGATTGTTAAGATTTAACGCCAGGGGCAAGGGGCCGGGGTCAAATTAATTATTACAAAAGCTTAACGTAAAACTTTATTGTTGAGGAGGGAGAAATGGCGAATTTGAACAAGGTCTTCTTAATCGGGAATTTAACTCGAGATCCGGAATTAAGGTATACCCCTGCAGGCGTCGCCGTGGCCAACTTGGGTGTCGCCGTGAATCGTCGTTTCCGTGATAAATCAGGAGAACTGAAAGAAGATGTTTGTTTCTTAACCGTCACTGTCTGGGATAAGCAGGCGGAGGCCTGCTGTCAGTATTTGCAGAAAGGCAGCCCTATTTTTGTGGAAGGTGTTTTGCAGTCACGTTCATGGGAAACAACCGACGGGCAAAAGCGCAGCACGATTGACGTTAGGGCCGAACGGGTGCAGTTTTTAGGGAAATTTTCCCCGGAGAACAAGGTCGAAGGGGAGGGGCTAGTGGAATCGGATCGTGGAGTTCAGGGGCTCGCGGCTTCGGCCACAGCGTCCTTTGATGAGGTTATCAGCCCGGAAGATGTCGCTTGGGACGAATAGGCATTGGGCCGATGGGGGGGCGCGGCCAGGTTTGATCGTGGCTGGCGCGTGTGATGGGGATGAAGAAAGAAAACAGCAGGTTATTAAGGGAGGTTAAAATTGAAGCGAAGAATGATGAGGATGGGACCTAAGAGGGTTGTCAAGAAGAGGACGTCTAAATATGTCCTGCCGAAGGACATTAAGATTGATTACAAGAATATACCGTTGTTGCAGAGATTCTTGACCGACAGAGGCAAATTGCTGTCGAGGCGCATCACAGGAATTACCGGGAAAGAACAGCGTGATTTGACCACTTCGATCAAGCGGGCCCGGTATCTGGGGTTGCTTTCGGTCGGCAGTTCAAAAAAACGATGAGATGATTCACCGGGGGTAAGGGGGCAGGCAGGTTGAGTCAGTCAAAACGAAGAGAGGGATGATCTATGGAAGTTATTTTATGTCAAAATGTGCATAAGCTCGGGCAGGTCGGGGATGTCGTTAAAGTCAAGGACGGTTATGCCCGTAATTTTTTGATCCCGCAAAAGAAGGCGTATGTGGCCACTCCCGGGAATTTGAAAAGAATAGAGAAACAACGCGCGAAAGAGGTCGCTGAAAATGAGCGTGCCCTGCGGGAAGCCCAGGACATGGCGGAGAAACTTGGTAAAGTGTCCTGCACCGTGACCGTGGAGGTCAATGACCTGGACAAGCTTTATGGTTCGGTCACGGAAGTGGATATTGTCCGCGCCTTGGAAGTCGAAGGGTTTAATATCGACAAAAAAACTGTTCTTATCGACAGCCCTATTGAAGATCTTGGTATTTTTGAAGTCGGCGTGAAATTGCACCCGCAGGTGATCGCGAAGATACGCGTATGGGTAGCCAAGAAATAATGATCCCCCCTCAGAATATTGAGGCGGAGCGCTCGGTTTTGGGCGCGATGATGATCGATGACGAAGCGATCGGGACCGCTTTGGAAATTCTTGATGTGTCCTGGTTTTACGAGAATTCCCATAGCCAGATTTATTCTGCCATCCTTGACCTCTATAATAACCGCAAGAATGTTGATCTTGTGACGCTGTCCGATAAGTTGAAAAACGACGGGACCATTGACGTCGTGGGCGGAATCCCGTACCTTTCGATGCTGATTGATCTTGTCCCAACGGCCGCCCATATTGAGCATTACGCGCAGATTGTTAAAGAAAAGGGGATCCTGCGCAAGCTGATCAAGAACGCGACGCAGATCGTGAATATAAGTTATGAGGCCAAGGGGAATGTCGCGGAAATCGTAGACACGGCTGAGCGGCTGGTTTTCGAGATTTCCGACCTTAAGCACCGGCAGCAGTCCGTCCATATCAAAGAACTCGTGAAGGCGAGCATTGAAAAAATTGATAGCCTTTATCAGCGTAAAGAGCATGTTACGGGATTGCCGGCCGGGTTTGTGGAGTTTGACCGCATGACATCGGGGTTGCAGCCGGCGGACCTGATTGTGGTGGCCGGACGCCCGTCTATGGGGAAAAGCGCTTTTGCCGCGACGATTATGGAGGTTGTTGGTGTTGAGCAGAAAAAGGGGGTGGCGTTCTTCAGCCTGGAAATGTCAAAAGAACAGCTCGTGCAAAGGATGCTTTGTTCTTTGGCCAGGGTGGATGCACACAAAGTCCGTTCTGGGTTCCTCTCGCCTTCCGACTGGCCGAAATTGACATCGGCAGCCGGCAAGCTTTCGGCATCAAAAATTTTTATTGATGACACGCCGGCCATCTCCGCGCTGGAGCTGCGGGCCAAAGCGCGGAGGCTGAAGTCCCATCATGATATTCAGCTGATCATTGTGGACTATCTCCAGCTTATGCGGGGGGTTGTTAAAACGGAGAGCCGCCAGCAGGAAATTTCAGAGATCTCCCGTTCTATTAAGGCCTTGGCCAGGGAGCTGGGGGTGCCGATTATCGCCCTGAGCCAGCTATCCAGGGCCGTGGAGAGCCGCCAGGACCACCGGCCCCAGTTGTCTGACCTGCGGGAATCCGGAGCTATTGAGCAGGATGCCGACCTGGTGTGCCTCTTGATGCGAGAAGAATATTATAACCCGACAGAGGAGAATAAAGGGGTGGCTGAAATTATTATTGCCAAACAACGAAACGGGCCGGTCGGCACGATCAAGCTTTCTTTTATAAAAGAATACATGAGGTTCGAAAATCTTGCATATGTTGATTGACATGCCCCAGCTTAGCTCCTATAATCAAGTGCATGTATAGAATATATTTAGTAGTACTTTTATTTATCTTCCTTTTATGCCCTAGTTACATCCCCGGAACGCAATCCTTTGCCGATGAAACTGTTGAGGTTTTGAAGGAATCCCCGGAGTCCACCCTTGCCCCGGCCCCGTCATCTTTTTTCCAGAGTGACAAGAAACTTATTAAGGGAATTGAGGTCAAGGGGAACAAAACAATCACAACCTCGGCGATTTTGTTTAAAATTAAATCCCGGGTGGATCAGGAGTATAGCCAGCACGTTATCAGCGATGACCTGAAACGGCTGTATAACACCGGTTATTTTTCCGATGTGAGCGTAGACCGCGAGGAATATCAGGGCGGATTTAAAGTGACCTTTTCCGTCCAGGAGAAGCCGATCATTGACAAGATTACTTTCTCGCGGTTGAAATATATCCGGCCTAAGGCCCTGTTAAAGAAAATGCGTACCCAGAAAGGCGAGTTTTTGGACCGCAAAACCCTGAATGATGACATCCGTACGATTGAAGAATTATATATAAAGAAAGGCCTGACACAGGTCGAGGTCAGCACGGAGACCAAACTGGATGACATGACGAACAAGGCCACCTTGCATATGATTATCAAGGAAGGATCGCGGGTGAAGGTTAAGAATATACTGGTGCAAGGCAATTATTATGTCCCCGATAAAAGGATCCTTAAGATCATTAAGTCCCGCCGGGCCTGGCTTTTTAATTCCGGGTATTTAAAAGAGGACGTTTTGGAAGAGGATCTGGAGCGCATCAAGGCCTTTTATGAAAAAGAAGGGTATATTGACGCGACCTCCCGTTTTGATCTTGTCAAGATTGATGACTCCCGGGTGGCGGTGAGGATTAATGTCGAGGAGGGGAAGCAGTATTTTGTTGAAGACATTATTTTTACCGGGAATACGCTGTTTACGGATGAAGAACTCCTGGCGGCGATGACAGAGATTCACGACGGTGGCATCTTCAGCCGGGAGCGCTTGTCGAATGATTTGTCTGATATCCGGGTTAAATATTTTGATGAGGGGTACATTTTTGCCAACGTGAAGGAGTCCTCGTCTCTAAACCCGGTTTCTGGAAAAGTCGCGATCCGGATGGATGTGACGGAGGGGTCCCTGGCGTACGTCAATGAAATCAAGATCGAAGGGAATGAGCGGACCAGGGATATTGTCATCCGCCGGGAACTCCGCCTTTTGCCTGGCGAAAGATTCGACGGGGCGAAACTCCGCCGCAGCAAGCAGCGGTTAACGAATTTGGGGTATTTTGAAGAGGTTAATTACGACATCACGGACACCCCCGTGCCGGACCAGAAGGATCTTCTCGTCCAGGTGAAGGAGGCTAAAACGGGGTCTTTAAGTTTCGGGGGCGGCTATAGCACGGTGGATCAGTTTATCGGCTTCGTCGAACTGGAGCAGAAGAATTTTGATTTCACGAACTGGCCGACATTCACCGGCGGAGGACAAAACCTCTCTTTAAGGGCGGAAACCGGGTCCACGCGCAACAACACCCAGCTCAGTTTTACAGAACCCTGGCTGTTTGATCACCCTATCTCTGCGGGATTTGACGTTTATCGGACGGAACGCGACCGGGAGAGCGACGTGGGGTACGCTTTCGACGAGAAGCGGGTCGGGGGGGATGTCCGGTTTGGCAAGCAGTTTACGGAATACACGTCCGGGAACATCAGTTATAAGAGGGAAAAGATCACCATTGACAATTTCGCTGACGGCGTTTCCAGCGATCTCCTCAAGGAAGAGGGCGAGAATACCGTTAGCAGCATTGGCGTCGTTGTGGCCAGAGATAAACGGGACAATGTGTTTAGCCCGACCCGGGGGCTTTACCTCAGCCAGGCCGCGGATGTGGCCGGCGGGATCTTGGGGGGAACCAAGGATTTTTACCGTTTCACGAGCCGGGCGAGTTATTATACCCCTTTAAAATTTAATTCGGTGGTCGAGTGGCGGCTCCGCGCGGGAATGGTCGAGTCGTACGGTGATTCCGGGGGCGTGCCAATCTTTGAAAGGTTTTACGCGGGAGGCTCCCGCACCATCCGCGGATATAATGAGCGCAAGGTCGGGCCTATCGACGCTGTCACCGATGACCCTATCGGGGGGAAAACCATGCTGGTCGGTAACATTGAATACCTGTTCCCCTTGGTCGATTTCCTGAAGCTGGCGGTTTTTTATGATATCGGAAATGTTTGGCCCAAGGTGAAGGATTTCGCTTCCGGAGGGTTTAAGTCCGGGGCGGGCATGGGCTTAAGGGTTAAAACACCGGTCGGGCCGATCAACCTAGATTACGGCTATCCCCTGAATTCTGAAGCTGGGGAGGAAGAGCGTTCGGGTAAATTTTATTTTAGCGTGAGCAGGGGTTTTTAACGATAACGACGCGGATTAACCATTCGCATCTGGTTGCCCGTTGTCATAATTGACACGAACCAGGGAATTCAAAGGAGGAAAAAATGAAGAAATTTCAGTCCGTCATTTGCGCTTTAGCCTGTGCGTTATTGTTCAGCATGCCGGTCCAAGCGCAGGTCATCGAGAAAAAAGTCGCGTTCATTGATTTAAGCAAGCTGTTTGACAGTTACGAGAAGACGAAAGAATATGATACTGTCCTCGAGAAAAATCATAAGGCTTATGAAACGGCGCGGGAAGATAAGCTGACGAAAATTCAGGAGGCCACCGGCAAGCTGGCATTGATGAAAGCGGAAGAAAAAGAGAACCTGCAGGCGGAGATTGATACGATGAAAAAGGCCCTGATGGAGTTTGACCAGGCCCAGCGAACGGATCTGGCTAAACAGAGGGATGAGAAAATCCGTGAGATTCTTTTGGAGATTGAGAAAACAGTCAGTGATTTCGCTAAAAAGGAAAAATATGACCTTATTTTGAATGACCGGGTCCTGATTTACGGGAATGAAACGCTGGACATTACGGATAAGGTCCTCACCATTTTAAACGAAGCTTATAAAGTGAAGGAGTAGAGTCCTTCGTCGGATGGCTGTCCACGAAAGCGGTGTGAAGGGAGTCCATGAGCAGAACAGTCAAAGAAATAGCAAAGCACATACACGGTAAAGTGGTGGGGGACGGCAATGTTGAGATTAAAAGCCTTTCGGGAATTAAGGAAGCGCAGCCCGGAGACATTACGTTTGTCGCGAATTCTAAATATTTCCCTCTTGTAGAAAAGACAAAGGCTTCGGCGATCATCTGCCCGGAAGATTTTACCGCGGAAGGCCAAACTCTTATTCAGACGGGGAACCCTTCGTTGTCTTTTGCCAAGGTTGTGCCGCTTTTTATGGAGGAGCCGCCTCCGCCTGCCCCCGGCATCCATCCTACGGCGATCATCGGGCCGGGTGCCGTATTAGGAAAAGATATCAGTGTCGGGCCTTATACCGTTATTGAACGGGAGGCGCGTATCGGGGACCGGACAATTATCGGGAGCCATTGCTTTATCGGCTACCGCGTGTCCGTCGGGCAGGACAGCCTGTTTTACCCGAACGTGTCCGTCCGGGAGCGGGTCACGATCGGGAACCGCGTGATTGTTCATTGCGGGACCGTGATCGGGTCTGACGGATTTGGATTTGTCAATATTGACGGCCGTCATGAAAAAATTCCGCAGGTCGGAACTGTGGACGTGTGTGACGACGTTGAAATCGGGGCCAATGTCACGATTGACCGGGCCCGGTTTGATAAAACGGTGATCGGGGCGGGCACCAAAATTGATAACCTGGTTCAGATAGCCCATAATGTCCGAATCGGGGAACATTGTCTTATTGTCGCCCAGGTTGGGATATCCGGAAGCGATATTATTGAGGACCGGGTTATCCTGGCGGGGCAGGCTGGTTTGGCCGGTCATTTGACGGTTGGAGAAGGGGCTGTTGTGGCCGCGCAAGCCGGCGTGGTGAGCTCGATCCCTCCCCACACGATGGTTTCGGGATATCCGGCCAAGCCCCATCAAACCGCGAAGAGGATTAATGCGTGTGTCCAGCGTTTACCGGTTTACATTAAAAAAATCAGCGAACTCCAAAAACAGGTTGACGCCTTGCAGACACAGTTGAATCGGTTATCGCAACAATTTAAAAATAATGAAAGATTCCAAGATGATGCCTAAACAAAAGACCATCAAGAAAGAGATCATTCTTAAAGGGAGGGGACTTCATACCGGGAATCCGGTTACGGTGTGCCTCAAGCCGGCGGAAGCTCGTGCCGGCATCATGTTCAAACGCGTGGACCTGCCGGGGCAGCCGGCCTTGGCCCCGGCCCTGGAGAATGTTTCGATTGACAACACCGTCCCGCGGTGCACGTCTTTGCGGGAAAATGATGTTGTTATCCATACTGTCGAGCATTTTATGGCCACGCTGTTCGGTTACGGGATTGATAATTTGATGATCGAGATCGACAATAACGAACTCCCCGGGCTTGACGGGAGCGGGAAAAGTTTCCTGGAAGAGATCCGGGCGGTTGGCGTCCTGGAGCAGGAGGCCCCGCGGGACTATATCGAGATCCGGGAGCCGGTGAGTGTTTACAACAAGGCCGCCTCCATCCTGATTGTTCCGGCTGATGAAATGAAAGTGTCTTATGCGTTGAATTATGATCATCCGTTATTGAAGGCTCAGTTTTTCAGCAGTGTTGTTAACCCGGAAACGTTTGAAAGGGATATCGCGCCGTCACGGACGTTTTGCCTTGAGGAAGAAGCTTCCGAATTGCAGGCGAGCGGGCTGGGCAAGGGCGCCAATTACGATAACACTCTTGTCGTGGGAGAGCGGGGCGTGATTCAGAACACGATGCGATTCCCGGATGAATTTGCCCGGCATAAAGTGCTGGACTTGATCGGCGATTTGTATTTGCTTGGGAAGCCGATTAAAGGCCATGTTTTTGCCATGCGCAGCGGGCACACACTGAATATAGAGCTGCTGAAGAAAATCCACCGGCAGTATGGACGGTTGGCGTCGCCTCCGGCAGACCTTTCGCTTTATGCGGCGGATGCCACGGCCGAGCTGGACATCCGGGCGATCATGAATATCCTGCCGCACCGGTATCCTTTCCTGTTGGTGGATCGTATTATCGAACTGGAAACAGGAAAGAGGGCGGTTGGGTTAAAAAATGTGACGATTAACGACAATTTTTTCTCTGGGCATTTCCCGACCAGGCCTTTGATGCCCGGCGTGTTGATGATCGAAGCCATGGCTCAGGTGGGCGGGATTTTGATGATGACGAATAAGGCGCACAGCGGGAAGGTGGCGCTGTTTATGGCTACGGATAAGGTCAAATTCCGTAAGCTCGTTAATCCCGGGGACCAGTTGCGGATGGAAGTGGAGGTGATCCGGGATCGTTCCCGCACGGCGGTGTTGAAGGGGATTTCGAAGGTCGGCAGCGAAGTAGCCGCGGAAGCGGAGATGGTTTTTTCTTTCCTGGACGCCAAGTTTCTAAATGAAGGGGCTTTTTAAATTTATAACAGGTATATATGACAATGGACCATACAAAAATACATAAAACGGCGGTCATCCATCCTGATGCCAACATCGGGGACGATGTTTCTGTCGGGCCGTACGCGGTTATCGGCCCGCAGGTGTCTGTGGGCGAGGGTTCGGTGATAGAATCGCATTGTATCCTGGCCGGCCGGACAACCATCGGGCCGCGTTGCCGGATTTATTCCGGAGCGGTGGTGGGGAACCCGCCTCAGGATAAAAAATTCAAGGAGACCGATGAGGTGTATCTCGTCTTGGGCCAGGGGAATGTCATCCGGGAGTACGTGACCATTAATCCCGGCACGATTGAAGGGGGAGGGAAGACGGTCATCGGGAATAACAACCTTTTTATGGCTTACTCCCACGTGGCGCATGACTGCATAATAGGCAATAATTGCGTGATGGCCAACGCCGGAACCCTGGCCGGGCATGTGACCCTGGAAGATAACGTTATGGTGGGTGGGCTAAGCGCGGTTCACCAGTTTGTCCGCTTGGGGCGTCTTGCTATCATCGGCGGGTGCTCCAAGGTCGTTCAGGATATTCCGCCTTTTTCTATGTGTGACGGCCATCCAGCTCGGGTGTTTAGCCTGAACCTCGTGGGGCTGCGGCGGGCGAACATTTCCACGGCCGTGGTGCCGGTCTTAAAAAAGGCTTTTAAATATCTGTTTCATTCCGGGCTGACAAAGACCCACGCGATTGAATGCATTGAGAAAGAGCTCCCGGCCTCCCCGGAATTAGAACACCTAATCTTTTTCGTCAAGACAACCAAACGCGGGCTTTGCAGTTAGGCACGGGCCTGTTCAATCCGTTTATTCAATGAGCATTTAATTTACACGACCAAAAAGGGAGTGTAAACCAGAAATGCGAATTGATCCTGAGCGAGAGAGCCAAGCGAAGGATGCCAGTTTCATACCCCGCAGCTTGCTGTGGTTAATTGAGTCCAGAGCTTGCTCTGGGGTTTAGACCCTTGATTTTTCATGACTGAATCTATGGATACGATAGGGCTCATTGCCGGAAACGGCCGGTTCCCGTTTTTGTTCGCGCGGGCGGCGAAAGACCAGAATATCCGGGTGGTCGCCGCGGGCATTAAGGGAGACACGGCTTGGCATTTGAAGTTTTTTGTCTCCAAGTTGCGGTGGTTTCGAGTTGGTCAGTTAACGGCCGTGTTTCAGTATTTTCTTTCTTGCGGTGTCCGGCACGTCATTATGGCCGGTCAGGTGCATCCCAAAAATTTGTTTGATGATAACATCAGGTTGGATGGGGAATTTAAAGACCTGTTCCAGGCCGTTAAAGACCGGAAAGCCGATACAATTTTTTCCGCCATCGCTGAGAAGTTGCACCAGCATGGCTTGGAACTGTTAGATTCAACTTTTCTGCTTAAAAAATATTTGGCTCCGCAAGGGACCCTGACTCACCGGGGCCCGACCCTCCTGGAGCTGGATGATATTGTTTTCGGGAAACACATCGCCAAATCCATGGGCGGACTCGATATCGGCCAGACGGTTGTGATTAAAGATAAAGCCATCGTGGCCATTGAAGCGATGGAGGGAACGGACCGTTGCGTCGTCCGGGGTGGCGGAATTGCTCAACAAGGTGCGGTTGTCGTCAAGATGAGCAAGCCCGAGCAGGATTTTCGTTTTGATGTGCCGGTGGTCGGGCCAAGGACGATCAAACATATGACCCGTGTCCGGGCCGGGTGCCTGGCGATTGAAGCCGGCAAGACGATCATCATTGACCCGCTGAAAACGATTTCTCTGGCGAACAAAGCGTCTATCTGTATTATTGCTACTCCCTGAAAGCCTGTCTATTCGAGCCTTTTGATTGACACCCCTTGTGATTTTCTATATAATCTTCCTGTTATTTATAAGAAAGGGCGGCGAAATATATGGAAGTTGATGAAATAAAGAAAGTTAGAATTGAAAAGCTTCATAAAATGGAAGCTTTGAACGTTTTGCCGTACGGTGGACGGTTCCCCGAAACCCAGATGATTCAGTCTGTGCTGGATCCGTTTGTTGAACAGAGAGAGGTGACTCTGGCTGGGCGCGTGATGGCGAACCGTAAGCACGGGAAGGTGATGTTCATGGACCTCATGGATAAGACAGGCCAGATACAGCTTTTTGTCAAGGCGGACAATGTCGGCCCGGAACTCTTTGAAGTGGTGAAGCTGGTTGATATCGGGGATATGGTCGGGGTTTCAGGCGTTTTGTTCCTGACCCAGACCGGGGAAAAAAGCGTGCGGCTTAAAAATTTAACGGTTTTGACGAAATCGATCATGTGCCTGCCGGAGAAATGGCATGGCCTTAAAGACACGGAAATCCGCTATCGGCAGAGATACGTGGATCTCATTGTAAACCAGGATGCCCGGAAGGTCTTTATCCAGCGCAGTTTTATCGTGAAATTCATCCGTTCTTATCTGGATCAACGGGGATTCTTGGAAGTAGAAACGCCGATGCTGCAGCCTCTCGCGGGTGGGGCGCGTGGCCGGCCTTTTAGAAGCAAGCACAACACGTATGACATGGATGTGTACCTGCGGATCGCCCCGGAACTGTATTTAAAACGGCTCCTCGTCGGAGGGCTGGAGCGTGTTTATGAAATCAACCGCAACTTCCGCAATGAGGGGATTTCGACCCGCCATAATCCGGAATTCACGATGCTGGAAGTGTACCAGGCGTACGCCGATTATTCCGACATGATGCGTTTAATGGAAGACATGGTTGCCGGTTTGGTTAAGGAACTTTTCGGTACGTTGCGGGTGACCTATCAGGGCCGGGAGATTGATTTTACCCCTCCGTGGGAACGCCGCTCTTTCGCCGGGATCGTTAAGGAAAAATTTGGTATTGATCCCCAGGATGACGCGGCAACGATGCTTTCCAAGGTGAAGGCGATTAAAGGGGACAAGCTTAAAATTCAGGTCTTAACGCGCTCGGCGGTCATGAAAATTGTCGAGGACATTTTGGAAGAAGATGCGACGATGAACCCGGTGTTTTTCACGGATTATTTCACCTTCTTATGCCCGCTCGCCAAAACGGATCCACGGCAGCCCGGCATTTCGCAGCGGTTCGAATGTTTTATCGCCGGGATGGAAGTCGGCAACGCCTACTCGGAATTGAACGATCCTTTGGAACAGAAGAAACGGCTTTTGGCGGACCTGGATGATGATGTGGAAACGGGGTTGCGGACGATCGACGAAGATTTTGTCCAGGCCCTGGAATACGGTATGCCGCCGGCCGGCGGCCTCGGCATCGGCGTGGACCGGCTGGTGATGCTCTTAACCGATGCGCCTTCGATCCGGGATGTCATTTTGTTCCCGCTTTTAAAGCCAGCGTCCCCCACGGAGGCCGAAGGCCTTTTGGAATCGGAAGCCCGGGACGTCCCGGGCTGACAATCTTCTTGCGCCTAAGCCATGAATAGAAGGACACGCCAATGAATTATGAAAGCTGGATCAGTTACCGGTATTTGTCGCGCCGTAAAGGTGGGTTTCTCTCTTTTCTTACCTTTATTTCCATCGCCGGGGTTGCCCTGGGCGTCATGGCTCTGATTGTGGTCACCGGGGTGATGACGGGATTCGCGAATAATCTGAGGGAAAAGATCATCGGCTCGTCCCCGCATATCGCGGTGGAGAAAGAAACCGGAATTCAGAATTATGGTGAGGTGGCTGGCCAGCTTGTCCAAATGGAAGGCGTGACCGGGGTTTCTCCGTATGTCCAGGGCAATGTTTTCCTGGACCTGGAAGGGAATGCGTTAGGATTGGTGATCCGGGGCATTGCGCCCGAAACCGAAGGCCGGGTGACGAAGGTGAAAGAGTTCCTCAAGGAAGGCGACCTCGCCCAACTCGATGAGGAAGGGGTTTTTATCGGACGGGAATTGGCCCGTTACGCCGGGTACTCGGTCGGCGACGAAGTCACGATCATTGCCCCGGGTTCTGGAATCGCCGGGAAAGGGTGGAAATACCGGTTGACGATCCGTGGTATTTTTGACACGGGGATGGTGGATTTTGACATGAACCTGGCGCTTGTCCATATTCAGAAAGCCCGGACCGTTTTCAATCTTTCGGAGCAGAAGGTCAGCGGCCTCGGCGTTAAACTTGCCGATCCCCATATGGCGAAGGACGTTCAAAAAAAAATTTATGACACTCTGGGGTATAGCTTTTTGGTTAAGACGTGGATTGATGTTAACCGGAATCTTTTTGACGCGCTTTTTCTGGAAAAGTGGGGGCTTTTTATTGTCCTGACCATGATGGTGTTGGTGGCGTCTTTTAATATTATCAGCACGCTCATCGTCACGGTCATGAGCAAAATTCACGATATCGGGATTTTACAATCGATCGGAGTGCCTAAACAGGCTATCCGGAGTATTTTTACAAAGATGGGGATGTATATCGGCAGCACAGGAACGTTTGTGGGGCTGGCCGGAGGGTTCGCAGTCAGTTATATTTTAAAAACGTACATTAAAGTTCCGGCGGAGATTTATTCCATTGATCATGTGCCGGTGGAAATTCAGCTGTTTGATATTTTCGCCATTGTCGCCGCCGCCCTGGTGATCAGTTTTTGCGCTTCCGTTTATCCCGCGTCTAGGGCCGCACGGTTGCAGCCGGTGGAAGCGCTGAGGTATGAATAGGAATTTAAAATAACGTGTACACGGTGGGTAAAAGAAAGGCCGTTATCCTTCCATGGTTATTGATGCGTTTCAATTGATGAAGAGTTACGTCCAGCCGGCCAGCCGGCTGGACGTCCTTAAAGGGGTGACGTTCCAGGTGAAGGAGGGGGAATTTTTAGCCGTGGTCGGCCCTTCCGGGGCCGGGAAGTCGACCTTGCTTCATATCATCGGCGGGCTGGACAAGCCGAGCTCCGGGACCGTCAGCGTTGACGGGGAGGATATTTACCGCTTGGGGGATAAAGCGCGGGCGAAGATCCGCAGCCGGAAGATCGGCTTTATTTTTCAATTTTATCATCTTTTGCCGGAATTCTCCGCACTGGAAAATGTGCTTCTGCCGGCCATGGTTTGCGGGCGGAATACGGATATGTCTTTTCTGAAAGCCCGCGCCGGGGAGCTGCTCGGCAAGGTGGGGCTGTCGCACCGCCTGGAACACCGGCCCGGCGAGCTTTCGGGAGGGGAACAGCAGCGGGTGGCGATCGCCCGATCGCTCATGAACGAGCCCAAAATTCTCCTGTGCGATGAACCGACCGGCAACCTCGATTCGGCAAGCGGCGCGGAAATTATCAATCTTTTGGCGGAGCTGAACCGGGATAAAAAGCTAACGCTGATTATCGTAACGCACGATTCCGGGATCGCCCGGCGGGCCCAGAAAATCGTCATGATGAAGGATGGAAGATTTATGGACGGACCGGGCCGGGCGGATGATCATAATAACAACAATGACGGTTTAAAAGATGAGGTGAGATGCGTATGAAAATTTATCTTAATGGAACGTATGTCAGCAAAGAGGACGCGAAGATATCCGTGTTTGACCATGGATTTTTGTACGGGGACGGCGCGTTTGAAGGAATCCGGTCCTATAACCGGCGGGTTTTCCGCCTTCAGGCCCATATGGACCGTCTCTATGAAACGGCCCACACGCTCATGATTGAGATCCCGATGACGAAAGAACAGATGATTCAGGCCGTTGTTGATACCTTGAACCAAAACAACCTGGACGATGCCTATATTCGGGTGATTGTGACCCGGGGCGTGGGCGACCTGGGGCTGGACCCCCGGAAATGCCACGGGAAGCCCGGGGTGATTATCATTGCGGATAAAATCACCTTGTATCCGGAGGAACTGTATCGCAACGGGATGGCCATTATGACCGTTCCGACGGTAAGAAATCATTCGGAAGCTTTAAATCCGCAGTTGAAGTCCCTGAATTATTTAAACAATATCCTCGCTAAGATTGAAGCCAATAATGCCGGTTTTAACGAGGCGATTATGATGGATACGCAGGGGTATGTGGCGGAGTGCACGGGGGATAATATTTTTATCATAAAGAATGGCGTGTTATTAACCCCCCTCACGGGCCGTTTGAAAGGGATTACCCGAGATATGGTCCTGGAACTGGCTGAGAGTAACGACGTCAAAACCCGCGAAACCTTCCTGACGCGCCATGAAATTTATAACGCGGATGAATGTTTCCTGAGCGGAACGGCAGCGGAGATTATCCCGGTTGTCAAAGTCGACGGGCGGTTGATCGCGGACGGCAAGCCGGGCCGTTTTACGCAAAAACTTATCCAGCAGTTTAAAAAGGTGACCGCTTCGGATGGCGTGCCATATTGAAGCGGATGGCCGGTCTGTCCTGAAAAGGGCGAGCCCTTCTCAGACGGGATTATGAATTGAGGATTGTTTATGATTTGTGACTTGTGTGGGAAAAAAAAGGCAACCGTTCATCTAACGGAAATTGTTGATGAGCAGCTGCTGGAGATGCACCTGTGCGAGGAATGCGCCCGGGAGAAAAGCGTGCAGATGGAGCAGCAGTTCGGCCTTTCTGATTTACTGGCGGGCCTGGCGGATTTTGGAAAACAGGTGAAGGATTATGATAAAGTGAAGGCCGTCTGCCCGTCCTGTCAGCTTACGTATGAAGATTTTAAAAAATTGGGGCGGCTGGGGTGCAGCGAATGTTATACCGCTTTCCAGGATCAATTGGGCGGGCTGCTGAAGAGGATTCACGGTTCTAACCGGCATCACGGGAAAACCCCTGGGATTGTCTCGGTTCAGGCGCTGCCTAAAACCGATTCGCTTCTTGACCTTAAGCAACAATTGCAGCAGGCCATTGAGCAGGAGCGGTTTGAACAGGCTGCTGAGTTGCGGGACAGGATCCGGGAGCTGGAGGACAAAAAGAAGGAAGAAAAGGCATGAAACTTGATGACTTGATTTATCATACTGGCCAATGGCTCAAGGGGACCGGGCCGTACTCCAACATTGTGATGTCGTCGCGCATCCGCCTGGCGCGGAATCTTTTTTCCGTGCCGTTCCCGAACAAGGCTTCCAAGAAAGACCTCCTGCATGTGCTGGCGACCGTTCAGGACGCTAAGGACAAGATCGATTATTTCAAGGACGCCACCCTGTTTCAGATGAACGAGTTGGACAGCATTGACCGTCAGTTTTTGATTGAACGGCACCTGATGAGTCATGAACATTCGTCTAACCCCGAGGGCAAGGCGCTGATCGTTTCTCAGGAAGAGATCCTGTCGGTCATGATTAACGAGGAGGATCATTTGCGGATTCAGGTGATGCAGTCGGGCTTAAACCTGCACGAAACCTGGAAGATCATCGACATGATTGACGACAAACTCGCCGATATCCTGCAGTACGCGTTTCTGAATCATTGGGGGTATCTGACGGCCTGCCCGACCAACACCGGAACCGCGATGCGCGGTTCGGTCATGCTGCACCTTCCGGCGTTGGTGATGACCAAGCAGATTAACAAGGTCTTGACGGCCATCGCCAAGCTGAGTTTCGCGTCCCGCGGGTTCTACGGGGAAGGGACCCAGGCCCGGGGCAATTTTTATCAGATCTCTAACCAGGTGTCTCTCGGGCACAGCGAAGAAGATATTATTCAGAATATTAACGGCCTGATCCGACAGGTGATCGAGCAGGAGGAACAGGCGCGGCAAGCTTTAATTCTGCAGAATAAACCGATGCTGGAAGACAAAATTTTCCGGTCTCTGGGGGTCATCAAAAACGCGCACATCATTTCCAGCCAGGAAACCATCGAGTTGTTGTCGATGGTCCGGTTGGGGATTGACCTGGGGCTGGTTAAGAATATTGACCGTTGCACGGTCAATGAGCTTTTGATTTTGATCCAGCCGGCGCACCTTCAAAAACTCGAAGGGAAGAAATTGTCGGCCACGGCCCGGGATATTCGCAGAGCGAGTTTAATGAGAGAAAAGTTAGGAGGAGCGTAGATGTTTAATAGATTTACCGAAAGGGCGAGGAAAGTGATCGTGTACGCCAAGGAAGAGGCCCGGCGTTTTAATCATGATTATATCGGAACGGAGCATTTGCTTTTGGGGTTGATCCGGGAAGGGGAAGGGGTGGCGGCGGCGGTCCTGCAGAAATTGGGCTTGGATTTGGAAACGATCCGCATTGAGGTTGAGAAACTGGTCCAGCCCGGGCCGCAAACCCAGGTCCTCGGGGACATTCCGTTTACCCCGCGGTCCAAAAAGGCTTTGGAGCTTTCAGCGGAAGAAGCGCGGGCGCTGGGGCACAACTATATCGGAACGGAACACCTGTTGCTGGGGCTGGTGAAAGAGGGGGAGGGCATGGCCTACCGGGTCCTTTTGAACCTGGGGCTGGATTTGAGTAAGTTGCGCAATGAAATCATGGAACTGCTGGGCTCCGGGATCCCGGGGTTCAGCGTGCAGGAACAGGGCAAGGGGGGTAAAACTCCGGCGATTGACGCTTATGGCCGGAATTTGAACCGGTTGGCCAAGGAAGGAAAGCTGGATCCGGTGATCGGCCGCGCGGAGGAGATTGAGCGGATTGTCCAGATTTTAAGCCGCCGGACCAAGAATAACCCGGTCCTCCTGGGGGAGGCGGGGGTCGGCAAAACCGCCATCGTGGAGGGGCTCGCACAGCTGATCGTTGCCGGCGATGTCCCGGAAGTTCTGCGGGATAAAAACATCGTGGTCCTGGACTTGGCGCTCATGATCGCCGGGACGAAATATCGCGGGCAGTTTGAGGAGCGGATCAAGGCGATCATGGACGAAATCAAGCGTTCCGGGAAAATTATCCTTTTCGTGGATGAATTGCACACGCTGGTCGGGGCCGGAGCCGCGGAAGGCGCTATTGACGCGGCTAATATTCTTAAACCAGCGCTGGCGCGGGGAGAAATTCAGTGCATCGGGGCCACGACGTTGGATGAATACCGTAAACATATTGAAAAAGACGCGGCCCTGGAGCGCCGTTTCCAGACGATCATTGTCAACCCTCCGTCTGTGGATGAGGCGATCCAGATTTTAAAAGGCCTGCGGGATAAATATGAAGCCCATCATAGGGTTAAGTTTTCCGATGAAGCCTTGGAAGCCGCGGTGCGGTTGTCTGACCGCTATATCTCCGGACGGGCGCTCCCGGACAAGGCGGTTGATATTTTGGATGAAGCGGGGGCGCGGGCGCGGCTGCACGCCATGGAAGTCCCTCCTGAAATCAAGGAGTTAGAAGCCCAGATTGAACAATTGCGCAAGGAGAAGGAAGCCCATATTAAGAGTCAGGATTTTGAGAAAGCCGCCCACATGCGGGATCAGGAACGGGGCGTGCGCGAGAATTTGGACCGGGTTCGCGCGGAGTGGTCGCAGAAGCGGGATAATGTGACGATCACGCTGGGAGAGGAAGAGATTGCCGTCGTCATTTCCCAGTGGACGAAAATCCCGTTGGTCCGCCTCGAACAGAAGGAAACCGAAAAGCTGCTCACCATGGACAAGCAGCTCAAGAAAACGGTTGTGGGCCAGGAAGAAGCTATTGGTGTTATTTCGCGCGCGGTGCGCCGCTCGCGGGCGGGAATCAAGAACCCTCGCCGGCCCATCGGGTCGTTTGTGTTCCTGGGGCCCACGGGAGTCGGGAAGACGCATCTGGCCAGGGCGTTAACAGAATACATGTTCGGCGACGCCGACGCCCTGATCCAGATTGACATGTCGGAGTATATGGACAAGTTTAACGTGTCCCGCCTTATCGGCGCGCCTCCGGGGTATGTGGGGTACGAGGAGGGGGGGCAACTGACCGAAAAGGTCCGGCGCAAGCCTTATTCCGTCGTGCTTTTGGATGAGATTGAAAAAGCGCATCCGGATGTTTTTAATATCCTCCTTCAGGTGTTTGAGGAAGGCCGGTTAACGGACAGCCTGGGCCGGAAAGTGGATTTCCGCAACACGATTATTATTATGACGTCTAACGTCGGCGCAGACATCCTGCGGACCAAAGGCGCGCTGGGTTTCGGCGCCCAGACCGCGGACGCGTCTTATGAAGACATGAAGGGCCGTCTTCTCGAAGAAGTCAAAAGGGTTTTTAAACCGGAATTCCTGAACCGTATTGACGACATCATCGTTTTCAGGCAATTAACGAAAGAGAATCTCGAAGAAATTGTTGAGATAGAAATCCGGGAGGTTGCGAAACGGCTGCATGATCAGGGGATCGCCATCGAGTTAGTCAGGGAGGCGAAAGACTTCCTGATTGAAAAAGGGTTTGATCCGGTGTTCGGGGCCAGGCCTTTAAAACGGACGATCCAACGGTATTTGGAAGACCCGCTTGCGGAAGAAATTATCTCTGGGCAATATAAAGAGGGCAGTAAAATTCAGGTTTCTCGTAATAACGACTATCTGCGCTTTGAGTCTTCATCATAACCGTGCGCGTTTAGCTGGGGCAGGAGGTGCCTATGGGCGGCCCGGGATTTTTGTGTGTTTGATCTTCAGGAGATGCTTCCCCGGCAAGCTTGTCATAGCATCCCTTTACTCCTGAGTTTTTGTGCTTTTATCCTTGGCAAGCCGGGGATCGCCGCTGGGGAACCGGTCTTAATGCGCGGCGAGCTGGATTTCATTCAAAAGACAGCAACAGTCAGGTTCATTTCCGGGACAGAGCATCACGCGGTGTTCCAGGTCAGGCCAGTTTCCGACTCTTCCATTCAAATCCTTGCGGAACTGGATAATTGGCCGGTGAGGCTTTTTAATATTTCAACTGTTCTCGAGGCGTCCTTAAACATGGTCCCGGACGGAGAGGCTGGCCCGGGGTATTCCGGGCAACTCCGCAGCCGCAACGTGTTGTTTAATAAAAAGCCGTTGGACGATATTTCCGCCCGGTTCGTATTTAAAAATCAAGCGGTTTTTATTGAAAGGCTTTCTTGGGGGAATTGTGTTATGAGCGGGACCTGGGAATGGGCCCGCCCGCACCGTTTCCGGTTGAGCGCCGAGTTTGCGGATGTCCCATTATACGATCTTGTGAGCTTGTTTATGGACGTCCCGCGGGATGTGGTTGAGGGGGCGTCGGCGGGGAAGATCCGCCTGAGCGGAAACGACCCTGATGTCAAGTTGCAGGCGGAGGTGTTTTTAACAAACGGCTGTATCGGGGATTTGGAATACCGGCAGCTGCGGCTTAAGGGAGAAGGCGTTTTTCCAAAGTTCCGGATTACCGATTCGTTCGTTTCTCAAGCGGACGGTTTGACCTTTAAGGTTGCCGGCCTGTTAAACTTGGCCCGCTTGGATAAAATTCCCCAACAGTTGCGGAGCCTTCGAAGAAAGCCGGTGGTCAGGTCTTCGGGCATGGAAACCGAATGGACCTTGAAGCGCATTGAGTCGGACGACAAATCCGGGACAACGGAACTTAAGTACCTTTATCGCCGGAAAGAGAACATTAACACCATGTCGGACGAAGATGTGGATATGATTGGCGTTGAACAGAAACTGAAATTTTAGCCGGTGCGTGGCGACGGGTGACGGGGCCATCATCGGGAGGAGCGGCGCGTTCATGAAGGCCAAAACTTTCTTTGTCTGCCAGGATTGTGGAGCCCAGTCTCCTCGGTGGGTCGGGAAATGTCCGGCCTGCCAGAGTTGGAATTCGTATGTTGAAGAAACGGCCGCGCCCCCCGCGGCAGAAGGCCGCAGCCGGGGGGCTTTGACCGAGGCGCCGGTGCTTCTTAAAGAAGTGAAGGCCGGGGAGGACCCTCGATGGCTGACCGGGATCCCGGAGTTCGACAGGGTCTTGGGAGGAGGGGTTGTGCCCGGATCTGTCACATTAATCGGAGGAGATCCGGGGATCGGCAAATCCACGTTAACGCTGCAAGTCGTGTGTCATCTGGGGCACAACGGTTTTAACGTGTTGTATGTTTCCGGTGAGGAATCCGTTAAACAGACCAAGATGCGGGCTGACCGCCTGAAGCGGCCGCTTCCCGATTCGGTGTATATCGTTAATCAGGTCGACCTGGATCATATCAAGGAACATATCAAGCAACTGAAACCCCAGGTGATCGTGATAGATTCGATCCAGGTCGTTTATACCCCGGAACTCGGATCCAGCCCCGGGACCGTGGCGCAGGTCCGGGAATGCGCCTCGATTTTAACGCACATGGCCAAGGCCCTGGGCATCGCTTTGTTTATTATCGGGCATGTCACCAAGGAAGGCATGATCGCCGGCCCGCGGGTTTTGGAGCACATTGTGGACACCGTCCTCTATTTCGAGGGGGAGCGTTACACGACGTATCGGGTTTTACGGACGGTCAAGAACCGCTTCGGATCGACCAATGAGCTCGGCGTGTTCGAAATGACGGTGGAAGGCCTTAAAGAAGTCCTCAACCCTTCTGAAATCTTTTTGGCGGAGCGCCCGTCCCACGCCTCGGGATCTGTGGTTGTCCCGGTTTTGGAAGGGACGCGCCCTTTTTTGGTGGAAGTCCAGGGATTGGTCAGCCGCTCGAATTTCGGCATGGCCCGCCATAAAACCCAGGGGTTTGACACAAACCGCCTGGCTTTGTTGACAGCGGTCTTGGATAAAAGGCTGGGATTGAATTTGCAGGATAAGGATATTTTCCTTAATATTGTTGGCGGGTTTAAAATTATGGATCCGGCCGCGGATCTGGGGGTTACCCTGGCGGTCGCTTCAGCCTTGACCGATAAACGCGTCCCTTCGGACACGGTGGTGATGGGGGAAGTTGGATTATCGGCGGAAGTCCGCAGTGTGTCCCAGGTGGCTTTGCGGCTGAAAGAGGCGGAAAAACTTGGCTTCAAAAATTGTGTGCTTCCCGGGCCTAATACACCCGTTGGACCGCCAGTGACGGGCGCGCGTATCAAAACGGTCCCGGTCGCTCATGTCCGGGAAGCGTTGGACATACTAATCTCGTAACGGACTTCACGCTTGCCCGGAGGAGGGTCTTATGACGCTGTTGTTTATTCGGACGTTTTTTTTGATCATCAGTACGCTGGTGGGGTTCTATGTGGGGGCCGTATCCCTGTATCCTTTTTTGGGAGTCTGCTTCGGTTTCGGGACAGGGCTGGCTCTGATTTTATTGGAAGTCAGCCTCCGCCGGGTTTCTGTGAGGGGATTGTCCAGTATGGTGTTCGGCTTGCTTTTGGGCGTGTTTATGGCCAAACTCGTGTCCGACATCCTTTCTTTGCTGCCGCTCGGGGATTTTGTCCAGTCGGTTTCACGGGTCGTGTTCACGCTTGTTTTTTCGTATTTGGGCGCGGTGATGGCCCTCCGGGGGAAAGACGAGTTCAACCTGATCATCCCGTATGTCCGGTTTAAAAGGCAGGATATGGAGGAACGGATTGTGCTTTTGGACACCAGCGCGATTATCGACGGGAGGATCAGAGATATCTATAAAACTAATTTTTTTGCCGGCCGGATCGTGGTGCCGCGGTTTGTCCTGCAGGAACTTCAGCGGGTTGCGGATTCCGACGACCCCCTGAAGCGGCAAAAGGGCCGCCGGGGCCTGGAATTTTTGAGAAACATCCAGAAGGACGCCGCCTTTGACCTGCGCATTCATGAGGAAGAATTCCCGCACGAGGAAGACGTGGACGCCAAGCTCGTGCGGTTAGCCAAGATGATTGACGCCCGGATCTGCACGACCGATTTTAACTTGAGCCGCGCTGCGGTTATCCAAGGCGTTCAAACCCTGAATCTGCATGAGCTGGTGAATGCGTTAAAGCCGATGTTTTTCGTCGGGGATGAGCTGCCGGTCCGTTTGGTCCGGGAGGGCAAAGAGCCGGACCAGGCGGTGGCGTATACCGAAGAGGGCGTGATGGTCGTCGTGGGCGACGCCAGGAACCTGATCGGGAAAACGGTCATGATCCAGGTGTCGTCTGTTTTGCAGACGCAGAGCGGCCGGATGGTTTTTGCAAAGCTTGTCAACAGAGCGGAAGGGAAACAAAAGAGCGCATGAAGACTCAGGTGATCCTCGCTGCCGCCGGAGACGGCGTGCGTTTGAAAACCGATACCCTGAAGCCCTTTGTCCGTATTCAGGACAAACCGATGCTGTTATATTCGCTGGAGGTCTTCGCCCATTCAGCGCTGATTGACAGCGTTATTATCTTGACCCGGGCCGACTGGGTGGAGCGCTGCCGTGACCTTATCCGGGAAACAGGCATTCAGAAAGTGGCTGACGTTCTTCCCGGTGGGAAAACCCGCTGTGAGTCCGTCCGTAAGGGCTTGGCTGCTCTGGATGAGGACACGAAATATGTCGTGATTCACGACGCCGCCCGCCCCCTGCTCACTCAAAGGTTAGTTGAAGAATCTTTGCGGGTTTGCTATGATGAGCAGGCTGTGATCCTGGGCGTGCCGGTCAAGCCGACCATCAAGAAGGTCCGGGCGAAAGACAACACGGTGGAAGCGACCCTGGACCGCGGCCAGTTATGGGAGGCCCAGACCCCGCAGGTTTTTCGCAAGGATCTCATCCAGGCGGCTCACGCCAGGGCCGATGATTTGTGTGCGACGGACGACGCGTTTCTGGTGGAGCGCTGCGGGCATAAGGTTAAAGTGATCCGGGGGGACTACGCGAATATCAAAATCACGTCTCCGGAAGACCTGATTTTGGCGGAATTGTTGCTGGGCCCGGCCCAGAGGGCTTCAGGAACGGCGGGAAGGGGAAAGAAATGATGAAACAGAAAGTAGGATTGGGATACGATGTCCACCGTTTTGTAGAGGGCAGAAAGCTGTTCCTGGGGGGGGTGGAGATCCCGCATTCCAAAGGCCTCGATGGCCATTCCGACGCGGACGTCCTGCTGCACGCGATCTGTGACGCCCTTTTGGGCGCTTTGGGGGCGGGGGATATCGGGGAACATTTCCCTAATACGGACAGCCGGTATAAGGACATCGCCAGCGTTCAGCTCTTGGAGGCCGTCTACGCGCTAGTCCGGCAGGATGGGTTCCGGGTTAATAATATCGATGCAGTGATCATCGCCGAGGAGCCTCATTTGAAAGCTTATAAAGATGCCATGCGCGCCAAGATCGCTGAAGTTCTTGATATGGCGCCCGGAGACGTGAATATAAAAGCGACAACACAAGAGGGGATGGGGTTTGTGGGCCGTAAAGAAGGGGTGGCGGCGTATGCCGCCGCGCTTTTAATCCGCCCCTGAGACAACCGGTATTTTTAGGTTAGAGGTGAGTGTCATGATATTTTTAGTGATCCTGTTGTTCTTTTGCGTAATCTTCCTCCTGGTCTCCACTTTTTTCTCTGACGAGGTCAAAGCCAGCAAGGAACGCGACCCGGCGGCAAAAAGCACGCTGGAGATCCTGTTGCTTTATCCGGGGTTGCACGCGATCATTTTTTACCGCGTGTCGCACTGGTTATGGAACAAACGCGTCCCGATTCTGCCCCGGCTGCTGTCGCAGGTGGCCCGGAGCTTGACGGGGATCGAGATCCATCCCGGCGCGCAAATAGGCAGAGGCCTCTTTATCGATCACGGGACAGGGGTGGTGATCGGGGAGACGGCGATCGTGGGGAACAACGTGACGTTGTACCAGGGCGTGACGCTCGGCGGGACGGGGAAGGAAACGGGAAAACGCCACCCGACTCTGGGTGATGACATTGTTGTCGGCGCCGGGGCCAAGGTGCTGGGGAATATTGAAATCGGCTCGAACGCCTACATCGGCGCCAACGCCGTGGTTATAAAAGATGTGCCTCCGAACACCACGATTGTTGGGGTGCCGGGCCGGATCACCAAGCAGGACGGCAAAAAAATTGACCGCTCGCTGGACCATATTCATACCCTGGATCCGGTCATGCAGCAGATCAATGAGCTGGAGAAGAGGCTGGAAGCGTTAGAAAAAAACCGCCCGTCCCCGAAGCCCAAAAAAAACACGGAAGACTAAAGTCAAACAACCCGAAGGCCAGTGATATCTGAAAAAGGACTTCCTATGAGTTTGCATATTTACAATTCTTTAACTAAAAAGAAGGAACCGTTTGTCCCTCTCGAGGGGAATGTGGTGAAGATGTATTCCTGCGGGGTGACGGTTTATGATAAGTGCCATATCGGGCACGCGCGCAGCCTGTATATTTTTGACGTGATCCGCCGGTATCTGAAATACCGCGGGTATGATGTCAGGTTTGTCCGCAATATCACGGACATCGATGACAAAATTATTAATAAGGCCCGGGAACTCGGGGTTGACAGCAAGGACGTCGCGGAGAAAAATATTGGGTTGTACTACCAGGATATGGATTCTTTGGGCGTGGGCAAAGCTGATATCGAACCCAGGGCGACGGAGAATATCAATGACATGATCCGGCATATTCAGGGGCTGATCGACTCCGGCGCTGCTTATGAAGCAGAAGGCGACGTGTATTTTTCCGTGCGTAAATTTCCGGATTACGGGAAACTGTCCGGGCAAAGCATCGAGAAGATGCTGGAGGGCGTGAGGATCGAGAGCGATGAAAAAAAACGGGATCCGCTGGATTTCGCGCTGTGGAAGCATTCGAAAGAAGGCGAGCCGTCGTGTGGCGACAGCCCCCCCTGGTGGGGCCCTGGCCGGCCGGGCTGGCATATTGAATGCTCCTGTATGAGCCTGAAACATCTGCGCTGTGAGACACTTGACATTCACGCCGGGGGCAGGGATTTGATCTTCCCCCACCATGAAAACGAGATCGCCCAGGCCGAAGCCCTGACCGGGAAGCCGTTCGCGAAGTACTGGATCCATCACGGGCTGATCACGATCAACGGCCAGAAAATGTCGAAGTCGCTTGGGAATTTTATCACGGTTGAGGACGCGGTGAAGCGTTTTGGTCCCGACGACCTGAAGCTGTTTTTCCTGGCTTCGCATTATTCCAGCCCCATTGATTTTTCCGAAGAGAAAATTGCGGAGGCCCATAAAGCGCGGCAGCGGTTCGCGGTGTTGGCCCAGGACGCGGCCCGGCTTAACGGAGACGCGGCCCGGCTTGAACCGCACCCGGACGCCCAGTCAATCATTGACGCTGCGCAGGCCGCGTTTATCGAAGCCATGGACGATGATTTCAACACGCCCAAAGCGCTCGGGGTTTTGTTCGAGCTGGTGACGGACGCGCATAAATATAAGGGCCGGCCTGGCGCGGATTATCTGGTTTGCCAGGCGTTTGAAATGATTCAGCGGTTATGTGAAAATATTTTCGGGGTGAACGTCCGTTTCCAGACTGTTTCCAAGGAGCTTAAGTTCGTGTACAACGTTAACGGAATCTCTGTCCAGAAAACCGTTGAAGAGCTCCTTCAGGAACGGCAGGAAGCGCGGAAAAATAAAAATTTTAAAAAGTCTGATGATCTGCGTGTTGTGTTAAAGGAACAGCACGGCATTATCGTGGAAGACACGCCCCAGGGCCAGCAGTGGAGAGAAGAATGAAAGGCGTTTTTATTACCTTTGAAGGGTCGGAAGGATCCGGCAAGAGCACGCAGGCCGCGTTGATATATAAATATTTGAAAGAGAAGAGCCGTCCGGCTCTTCATATCCGGGAACCGGGCGGGGTCAAGATCAGTGAGGCCGTCCGGAGGATCCTGCTGGATGTGCGGAACAGCCAGATGACAAAAGAATGTGAAACGCTCTTGTACATGGCCGCCCGCGCCCAGCTCGTTGAGGAGAAGGTCCTTCCCGCGCTGAAGCAGGGCATGGTGGTCCTCTGCGACCGTTTTCTGGACTCCACGGTCGCTTATCAGGGGTATGGAAACGGTGTTGATATCAACTTTATCAAGGACATCGGCCGGATGGTCACCCAGGGGACGGTCCCGGACCTCACGTTTCTGTTTGATATTGAAACGGAAAAGGGCTTGGAGCGAACCGGCCAGAATAAAGACCGCATCGAATTGCGGTCGTTGAATTACCATAACCGGGTGCGCAAAGGGTATTTGAAATTGGCGCAGGAGGAACCGGGGCGGATCAAAGTTATTAAGGTCAATAAATCAAAAGAAGAAATTCATGCTTTGGTCAAGAAAGACGTCGATGCCCTTTTGGGCTGGTAATCCCGGCTTTCTTGGGTCCAATAAAGGGTCAACCTGTCTTCCGGCAATTCCCTGATCCTTAAGTTAAACAATGTTATGACTGTCCAGCCTGCGCTTATAAATCAGGATGTGCTCCGCCGGTTCAGGCACCTTTTGGCCCGGGACCGTCTCGCCCACGCTTACCTTTTTGCCGGGCCGCAATGCTCTGGGAAAGCCCAGACCGCCCTGGCGGTGGCCAAGCTTTTGAATTGCGATCATCCGACCGGGGAAGAGGCCGGGTTTTGTGACGCGTGTCCGTCCTGCCGTAAAATTGATTCGGGGAACCATCCGGATGTCACCTTGATTGAAACCGAGAATTCCCGGGTGATTACCATTGACCAGATCCGCGGGGTGATCACCCGCTGTCAGCTGCGGCCGTTCGAAGGGAAAAAGAAAGTGTATATTATTAAAGAAGCTGAGCGCTTGAGCCTGGAAGGGAGTAATGCTGTCTTGAAAACGCTGGAAGAGCCGGTGAAGGACAGCGTGTTTATCTTGACGACGGCTGTGCTGGAACGCGTTTTGAGCACCATAAAATCCAGGTGCCATAGCGTCCATTTTTTTCCTCTGGGGCAGGATATCCTCCTGCGGGAGCTGAAAGAGTGTGTCCGCGGGGATGAAGAGTCCGCGCATTTTTACGCGTTTTATAGCGAAGGATGCGCCGGGAAGGCCCGGTCCTTGCACGAAGCCGGGTTTTTGATCCATAAGAATCAGGTGATTGATCATGTCGTGTTTCAGCGGGACGCCGAGCCGTACCTTAAAACGTTGCTGGCGGACCAGGAGAAAACACAGGAAGCTTTGAATATTCTTTTAAGCTGGTTCCGGGATGTTGTGCTCATGAAGCAGGGGGTGGGGGCACAACGGGTGGCTCACAGGGACAGGCTCGAGGACCTGGCCCGGGCCAAACAACAGTATACAACCGGGCAGTTATTTGCTATTATTGATGAAATTGTGCAGACCAAGCGCATGCTGCAAGAGAACCTGAATGTCAAAATCGCTTTTTACATATTGAGGGATAAAATATGGATCAGATCGTAGAGGTGTTGTTAGGGGATTTCCGGCCGGTGTCTTGCTTTGATCAGAATCATGTTGCATGCCAGAGGGGGGATTTGATCATCGTTGAAGTTGAGCGCGGGACGGAATTCGGCAAGGTGGTCGGTTTGACGGACCAGGTGCCGGAACAGGATAAGAAAGGCCGTAAGAACGAAACGATTGCCGGCAAAGCTATCCGGAAAGTCACGGAAGGGGACCTTAATCAGATCAAGAATAACCGTATCAAAGTCAAGGATGCCCTGAATTCGTGCCTGCGTAAGATCAACGAGCAGCATCTTGACATGCAGTTGGTCAACGCCGAGTATACGTTTGACTGCAGCAAGATTATTTTCTTTTTCACGGCGGAAGGCCGGGTGGATTTCCGCGGCCTGGTCAAAGACCTGGCGAAAATTTTCCGGGTTCGCATTGAACTGAAACAAATCGGCGTGAGGGACCGGGCGAAAATGGTGGTCGGCTACGGGGTGTGCGGCCGGCAGCTGTGCTGCTCATCCTATATGCGCTGGTTTCATCCGCTGTCGATCAAGATGGCCAAGGAACAGGCGTTACCTTTAAATCCGTCACGGATTTCCGGGGTGTGCGGCCGTATTAAATGCTGCATGGCGTATGAGTTTGTCGTTTACCGGGACTTGGTGAGGTCCCTTCCGCATATCGGCGAGAAAGTGACTACCCCTGAAGGCAAAGGGAAAGTGAAAGACATCAATATCCTGAAACGCACGGTCTTTGTGGACCTGGGCGAAGGGAAAGTGACCAAACTCGTCTATTCGAATGACCATGAGTAAATATTACCTGACGACGCCCATTTATTATGTGAATGATAAGCCGCATATCGGGCACGCCTATACGACCATCTTGGCGGACGTCCTGGCGCGTTTTCGCCGGGCGCAAGGCCAGGACGTGTTTTTTCTGACGGGGCTGGATGAACACGGCCAGAAAGTCCAGCAGGCGGCTGACGCCCGCGGCCTGGCGCCGCAGGAGCATTGCGATGACTTGGCCCCGCGGTTTATTCAGCTGTGGGACAAACTGGAGATCCGCTATGATGATTTCATCCGCACGACGGAGGCCCGGCATATCCGCGTTGTCCAGGACGTGTTGCAGAAGGTTTATGCCGCCGGGGACATTTACATGGACGAATACGAAGGATGGTATTCCGTTTCCGAGGAGAGGTTTATCACCGAGACAGAAAAAGATTCCGGCGCCTTTCGGGATATCAGAACGCTGAAGGAGCGTAACTGGTTTTTCCGGATGGGGAAGTACCAGCAGAAGTTGGTGGACCACATTGTGGCGCACCCGGATTTTATCCGGCCGGAATCCCGGAAAAACGAGATTCTGGGGTTTCTCCGCAAACCCCTGGGCGACCTGTGCATCTCGCGGCCGAAAACCCGGTTGAGCTGGGGCATCGAGCTTCCCTTTGACAAAGATTATGTGACGTATGTCTGGTTTGACGCGCTTTTGAATTATATCACCGGCCCGGGGTACGGAGAACACGAGCCCGGTCGCTTTCAATCCTGGTGGCCGGCGGACCTGCATCTGATCGGCAAAGATATCATCACGACGCACGCGGTCTACTGGACGACCATGCTTTTTGCCCTCGGGCTGGAACTGCCCCGGACGATCTTGGCGCACGGGTGGTGGTTGACCGGCGAGGTTAAAATGAGCAAATCCCTGGGGAACATCGTGAATCCGCTGGAGCTGGTCGAGGGATATGGTGTTGACGCGGTGCGGTATTATTTGATGCGGGAAATGGTGTTGGGGCAGGATTCGAATTTTACCGTGGAGTCGTTTATCAAGCGCTACAACAGCGATCTGGCGAATGATTTTGGCAATCTTTTAAACCGGGTGAGCGGCTTGCTGGGGAAATATTTTAGTCATCGCGTGCCGGCGCCTGGCGTTTTTTCTAGCGAAGAGACCGCCGTGCGGCAGGCAGGCGGCGCGCTTGCCGACAGGGTCGCGGCGTGCGTGGAACAGTTGCGAATCCATGAGGCGATCGAGGAGATTTTGCAGCTGGTCCGGCAGGTGAATAAATATCTGGAATCCGCCGCCCCGTGGAAATTGGCCAAGACCGATTTAGAAAAGGCCGGCACCGTGCTTTTCACCGCGACAGAAGCGTTGCGGATCAGCGCGGTTTTGTTGCAGCCGGTGATGCCGCGCAAGTCCGGGCAGGTCTTGGAGATCCTCGGCGCGCAAGGCACCGGTCCGGTGTGGGGGGGCTTGAAGCCCGGCACCGAGCTGAAGGCGCATGACGCTTTGTTTCCCAGGATAGAGATAGAATCATAATGACCGGGCGGATTAGGACGGATTCCGTTCAAGCGCATCCCGTTCCCGACACCACAAATGAAGGAACGGGATGCTAATTCACGTCATCCGTCCTAACCCGCCCGGTTGATGCTTAATATAAGAGATAGGAATCATCATGGCCGTCACGACCATCCAATGGGTGAAAGACCATATTAAGCTGATTGACCAGACGCGGCTTCCGCATGATATCGTATATATTGACTGCCATGACCTTAAAACATTATGGGACGCCATCCGGCGCTTAAGCGTGCGGGGCGCTCCGGCGCTGGGCGTGGCGGCCGGGTTCGGGGTCATGCTGGGGGTGAAAGATTTTCCGGGGGCTAGTCAAGATAAGTTCGCCCGGCAGGTGCGCCAGGTTTGTGACTATATCGGCTCGTCGAGGCCGACAGCCGTCAATTTGTTCAACGCCCTAGACCGCATGAAGGCGGTTTTGGAGCGGAATCCGGGCGCGAGCGTCGCGCAGTGGAAACGGCTGCTGAAGGAGGAAGCGTTTTTGATTTATGAAGAAGACCGGCAAGTCTGCCGGTCGATGGGCCGCTGGGGGGCCTCCTTGATCCATGACGGCGAGAAGGTCATGACCATCTGTAATGCCGGAGCTTTGGCTACAGTGGATTATGGGACCGCACTGGGCGTTTTTTACGCGGCCCAGGAACAAGGGAAAATTTTTTCCGTCTACGCGTGCGAGACCAGGCCGCTTTTGCAGGGCGCCCGGTTGACCGCCTGGGAGCTTATGAAGGCCCGGATTGACATCACGCTCATCTGCGACAGTATGGCGGCGACGGTGATGAGGGACAAGCGTATCGCGGCGGTTTTTACCGGCGCGGACCGGATCGCGGCCAACGGGGATGCGGCGAATAAGATCGGGACTTACAGCCTGGCGGTCCTGGCGCGTCACCATAAAATTCCGTTTTATGTGGTGGCGCCGCGGTCAACGTTTGATCTTTCTCTTCAGAGCGGCGCGCAGATTCCGATCGAAGAGCGGGACGCCTCCGAAGTCCGCGGATTCAATGGGCAGGTCGCGGCGCCCAGGACAGTCAAGGTTTTTAACCCGGCTTTTGACGTCACCGGGAACCGTTTGATCACCGTCATTATCACGGAACACGGCATTATCAAGCCGCCTTTTACACGCAACATTTCCCGGGTTTTTGGAAAGAAGCCGAAAAGCTGCCGGGCATATCCTTAGCCGGATATGAACGGGGAGTCTCCTTCCTCATGAAAACCTTATCAGAAATCGGTGAATTCGGATTTATTGAACGGATCAAACGCATGCTGCCGGCGGACGCTTGCGTCTTGGTTCCCGCCGGAGACGACACCGCCGTGGTCAAGGCTCCTACCCGTGGCAAACAGATATTGATGACCGCAGACATGCTGGTGGAAGGCGTTCATTTTAAACCCGGGACCTCCCCGGAGTTGATCGGACGGAAAGCCCTGGCGCGGAATGTCAGCGATATCGCGGCTATGGGCGGGGTGCCCCGCCACGCGCTCGTTTCCGTCGCCATCCCTCCCCGGACGGGAGTGAGTGCCCTGGTAAAGCTCTATAAGGGGCTGACCGGTTGCGCCAGGGAATTCAGAGTCAATATCGTCGGAGGGGATACCGTCAAAAGCCGCTGCCTGGCCATTAATGTGGCGCTCACCGGGGAAGCCCGCCTGAAAGACGTGGTGTTACGGCGCGGCGCGGCCTCCGGGGATGAGATTTTTGTGACCGGCCCTTTGGGACGGGCGTGGAAGAGCGGCAAGGATTTGCGGTTTAAGCCCCGGGTGGAGGAGGCGAGGTTTTTAATCTTAAACGGCCTGAAGCCGTCGGCGATGATTGACATCTCCGATGGCCTGGCCGCGGACCTGGGGCATATCCTTGAAGAGAGCGGCTGCCGCGCCTGTTTGGTGGAGAGCCAAATCCCGCTCGCGCGAGGGGCTACTTTAAAGGAAGCGCTTTATGACGGTGAAGATTATGAGTTGTTGTTCTCTTTACCAAAACGGAAAGCGGTTAAGCTGCGCAAACTTGATCCCAGTGCCCGGAGGAGGTATATCCGGATAGGAGAGATTCAGCCCGGAAGCCCGGCGGTGTATTTAAAGGACAGGCAGGGCTGCGTGCGAGAAATCGCCCGGAAAGGATTTGCTCATTTTTAACGTATGGCGTCATTCACACTGACAACGCGATCGGCGGCGGAGACCTTGGCCTTAGGGCAAAGGCTCGGCCGGCGGCTTCTCCCGGGGGACATCATCTGCATGTTCGGAGACCTGGGAAGCGGCAAGACCACCTTTGTCAGGGGCGTGGCTCAAGGGCTGGGCATTGATCCCGGGGACATTCACAGCCCCACGTTTGTTTTGCTCAACATTTATCACGGGCGGCTTGTGCTGTATCATTATGATTTTTACCGCCTGGAGAAACCGGACGATATCGCGGCCATCGGCTATGACGATTTCCTTTACGGGGAAGGCGTTTCGTTTATAGAGTGGTCGGAGCGGTTTGGCCCGCTCATCCCGAAGGTCTATTTGAGGACCGAATTTGTTTTTATCGATGAAACCCGGCGGCGTATAACGCTTTCGGCGGAGGATGAGCGCTATTCCCGGATGCTTAAGGAATTGAAAGCATTTTCACCATGAAACCTAAATGTTACCTTCTCATGGATACGTCGACCAAGAACTTCAGCCTGGCCGTCAGCCGGGGCGGAGCGGTGGCACGGTTCAGGAATATTAAGCTGGATAAGGTGTTATCATCCTCGATCATCCCCTGTATAGAGCGTCTGCTTAAACAGGCCGGTATTTCTCTGGGGGATGTCAGCGGCTTCGGGATTGGGACCGGGCCGGGGTCGTTCACCAGCCTGCGGGTGGGCTTGGCCACGGTTAAAGCGTTTTGCCTGGCGTCCGGCAAACCCGTGGTCGGGATTCCCAGCCTCGATACCCTGGCGCAGAATGTTTTAAACACGGCCGTTCCTTATGTCGCGACGCTGGTTGATGCCCGCCGGGATTTGGTTTATGCGTGCCTTTACCGGGCGACCCCGCGGGGGTTGAAACGGGCTTGCCCGTACCTGTTAACGGGCCTGGATGATTTTCTCCCCCGCCTTAAAGGAGAAACCATTTTCCTTGGAGACGCCGTGCCGCTCTATAGAGACCGCATTGAAGAGTATGCGAGCCGGGGCCGGAGTTCTTTGTCTGTCCTTCGCTGTCATTGGGCTCAGGAGCGGATGTGGTTTCCCAGGGCCAACAGGATGCTGCCGCTGGTATTGGACCGCATCGCCAGGAAACAGACGGATGCCCCAGACACCCTTGTCCCTTTATATTTATATCCGGAACATTGTCAAGTGAGGAGGTAACCCATGAGCTTGCGTCAAGCGCATCATTATTTGTCCTGGGTGGAGGTGGACTTGAAAGCCATCCGGAATAATTATCAGCAGATCAGGAAGATGGTCCAGGAGCGGCAAGTCGAGCTGCTCCCGTATCCCGCCAAAGGGAGGAAGGCCGCGCGGTTTCCGGAAGTCCTGACCGTGATCAAGGCGGACGCCTACGGCCACGGCATGATTCAGGTGGCACAAATGCTCAACCGGATGAGCGTGGAATTTTTCGGGGTGTCCGATATCCCGGAAGGCATCCTTTTAAGGAAAAACGGCATCAAGAAGAAAATTCTGCTTTTAGAAACTTCGCTCCCCTCGCAAGTTAAGGATATTGTGGATTATAACCTGATCCCGACGGTTTGCACGCTGTCCTTGGCGTCGTCTTTAAACACTTACGCCAAGAAGATCGGCCGGCCGGTTGATGTTCATATCAAAGTTGATACCGGCATGGGGCGGCTCGGGGTTTGGCATCGGGGCGCGGAAGGCTTTATTAAGGACGTGATGCGTCTTAAGAACCTTTCCGTCAAAGGGCTTTACACCCATTTCCCCCTGGCGGACAGCAATCCGGACTATACGGTCACGCAAGTTACGCAGATGCATGAATTGGTCAAGACCCTTGACCGGCAGGGACTGGTGGTCCCGTATGTCCACGCGGCTAACAGCGCCGGGCTGATCGATTACCAAGCGGTGATCTTTAACCTGGTCCGCCCCGGGATCATGCTGTACGGGCTTTACCCCGATATACGCCTGGCGCAGAAAGTTAAGCTCCAGCCGGCAATGAGCGTGAAAACGCGGATTATCTTTATCAAGACGGTTTTGAAAGGCCAGGGCATCAGTTACGGGCACACGTTTGTCGCGCCGTGTGACCTGGTGGCCGCGGTCCTGCCGATCGGGTACAGCGACGGTTATTTCCGCAGTTTGTCCAACAAGTCTTCGGTCCTTGTTAACGGGCAGCGCTGCCCCCTCCTGGGGCGGGTCACCATGGATCAGATTGTCGTGGATGTGTCCCGCGTCCCGGGAGTGAAGATCGGGCAGACGGCGGTGATCCTTGGCAAACAGAAGCAGGAGGAGATTGCAGCCGATGAGCTGGCCGGGTACGCGGGAACGATCAATTACGAAATCCTCTGTAGCCTGGGCAGCCGCCTCCCCAGGGTGTATAAAAGCTAAATGTGATATTGTCATAGAGCTGGAAGATAATAAGGAGTAAAATACAGATTAATTTCTAATAGTTCGGTCGAGTGATCTTATTAAATTATTATTGAATCCCATGTCAAAAAAATGTCCTATTCCCGATGATTATGAAATAGTTTTCGGGTCTTTACTGGGGTTCGCTATTGGTTGTTACTTAGGCCGGTTTATGCCCAACAGTAGTTTTTTACAGTCAGTTATAGCCTTTGAAGCCGCGATTATGGGCATTGCATATCCGGTGACACTTGATATCGTTAGCAGGATTTCTGATAGATATGAATCTAACGTAATAGGTGAACGCTTTAGTGAAGAAGTATTTATTAAGTTATTACCGCCAGTAGCTTTAGGTCATATTGTTTTTTCCTGCCTTCTGCTTTTTTTTATAAAAAATGAAGATGCTTTGAATATTACACAAACACTTTTGTTGTGGAGTGATTTCCTTTCGTTTATTTTTGTAATTTTGCTTTTCATTCAGTTCTTAATGACGGCCAGAAAATATGTGGTGTCCAGAGAAGTGCTGATAAAAGATTTGTTGAAAGATTTGGATGAATTTTTGAAATAAACATGAAATCTATAACAAAAGAACGGTATTTACAATCTATTCAAGGGATAGGAAATATCCTTTGTTATGAAGCCAAGAAAGGGAACAGGCAGTTTATATCCCGGCACTTAAGCGAATTCAAGAAAATAATTTTAAAGATGTTTGAATATTATGAGAAAGATTTTGCAAGATTTAAGGATATCGTTACATCTTCTCAATTTGCTACACTTGCCAAGGATCCCCTACGCGGTTTTCGTTTAATCCATAGATCAGAAGAATATCTGGATGGATTTGCGGTTCCTGTTGAACAACTAGATAGAATTTGTAGGGCTGCGGTTGAAAGTGGTTATTTATTTATCTGTGATGAAATTATGGGGGTGTGGGGTGACTTTTTGTTGGAAATTATTAAGTACACTCTCAGAGATGAATTAATCCGGAGAGAAGCTTTTGTAAATTTTGTGCTAGAAAAGATAATAAGAATTAACGAGAATGAAAAAATGCGTGCTCTTGTGTCAGATGATCTTCTTACTGACTGGTATTTAGAACCTGTTTTTTTATCTGTTAAGAACGGAAAGGAGGCCGAATGGAAGTTTAATCTCGAGCTTTTGCCGATATTCAATAGGTATTTTGGGGTGGCACTTATTCAGCTTGTTGATAAAAATCGAATTGAGCAATTTAAAAGATGTATTCAACATATAGCGGTTGATGAAACATTGGGGCAGGAGAAGGATCCTGGTTATGGTAAAGAACTGAGCGATTATCGGGAACTTTTGGCAGGGGCAGAACAGGGGCCGTTTTCAGCAAGTTATTATAAATTAAAAGACAATATTAAATATTTGTGTAGGCAAAGACAGTCAGCGCAATGGAATGACGATTTTCAAAAGATTGTTACTGTTATTCGAAATGTAGCTCCGGCAGACAATGAGTTTGAAGAGGATATAAAGAAAGAATCTGCCCAGTTTGCTAAAATATACAGATATAATTCTTTGTTAAGAATTATTTTTTCAGTTGGGGCCTATGCCTTAAGAAATAAAAAGTATGATTTTGTCGAGTGTATATTTAATTATGACGAGTTGCGATATAGCAGTGGCCAGGCGGTTAAAAATCCCATAATCCCAGATAATTTTGATTTTCTCGCTATATTTTTTGGCTTTATTTTTGGCATAGAGCATAGAATCTTTAACGATGATTTTATCACATATTTTGACAAAGAAAAAAACGAGATGAAATATCTTTTATGCCTTACAGTGCGTATTATAAGGCGATGGGAGCCCGACCCGTGTAAATTTAAGATCCCTAACGAAGTTTCTAAAGAAAATATAAAAAAAGTAGTACCTGAATTACGAAGTATTGGTGAGAATATCTTTCAGGATAAAGAGCTTGTGAGAATGCTTGATTTAAGCGGTGATATGGGTTGGTGGAAAAAATTTGAGGATTTTTTGGAACAGTTGAAAGTCCAGGTACAGTAAAGCTAGGTTAAATTAGTGCCCACCAGATTGTTTGCAGAAATGTTCACCGGAATTTGTATTTGATGAGGTAAAGGGCGGTGCCGGTGAAGATCACCGGGGCCATCCAGGCCGCGATTGCGGGAGGGAAGATTCCCCCTTTCCCTAAAGCCAGGCCCACCGCGTTTGTCACGTAATAAAGAAATCCAATCCCGATGGCTATCCCGAGCGATGAGAATGTTTGGGCGCGGCGCCGTCCGGTGCTGAGCGTGAGGGGGAGGCCGACCAGAACGATGATGATGTTGGTCAGGGGAAAGGAATATTTTTGGTAGAGGTCCACTTTCAGGTTATTGAGCGCCCGTTTCGCGCCGCTGTTGGCAAAGCGGCCGACGTAGTCCGTCAATTGCCCGATATTCATGGCGGTCACGGTGAGCCGTTGGTTGAGGAAATCTTCCGGGGTTTCTTTGATGTCGAGCAGTTTTTCCTCATACACTTTGACCTTGATCGTGCTTTGCGGGTCGGTTGGAAAAATCGTCACGTGACATTGGAAGCATTTCCAGGCGATCCCGGTCCATGTCCCCTTTAAGCCTACCAGCTTTTCCTTGATATTTTGCTGTTGGTCATATTCGATGACTGTCAGCCCTTCCAGATTATATGAGTCAGGGTTAGGGTCAAACGTGTCGATAAAATAAAGCCGGTTTTTGAGGCCGTAAAACGTGAGGTTCTTGATCGCCGCCAGCTTTTTTTTCTTGCGGTCCACTTCCAGGATCAGGTTCTCGTTCTTGATTTTTTTGGTTTTTTCCTCCGCCTGTGGGATGTACCGCTCGTTGATGAAGAACGTCAGGGCGGCCATGACGGCGACAAAACCCAGGGCCGGGCGGGTGATCCGCCAGAAATTCATCCCACTGGCCCGCAGCACAACCACTTCGTTATGGGCGTTCAGGGTCGAATACGTCAGCAGCACCGATATCAACAGGGCCATGGGTGTTGTTTGAACCAGCACGACCGGAAGATAAGCCAGATAATACTGGAACAGAACCTGGACAGACACTTTTTGCCCGATGAATTCATCAAGGTTGCTGGCGGAATCCACCAGCACAAAGAGCAGCCCGAACGTGAAGAACGTCACGATAAAGGTGAAGATAACGGATTTAATGATATAGCGGTCCAGGATTTGCATAGTTAAAACCGGGTCAGCCGGTAGTTGAGAAACAGCGTTGCCGCGCCGCTGATAATATTGGGGACCCACATGATGATCGCGGCGGGAACGATTTGCTCGATGCTCAGGGCTTCACAGCCCAGGGTGATCAAATAATAAACCGCGGCAGCGATGATCGCGATGATGACATTGGCGGACTTTTCCCGTTTGTTGGTGATGACCGCCAGGGGGAACCCCAGGGTGACGAACACCAGCGGGGAAAAGGACCAGGTGATTTTGCGGTAATACTCGGTCTCCAACCGGGAGGTATCGACGAGAAGCTGCTGCAGGCGGCGGCCTTCTGACTTGAGTTCCCGCAGCGTCATGCTCTTGGGTTTTTTGTCGATTTTTTCTTCGGCCTGGGCCGTGTCCAGGGTGACGAACAGCGTGTTGAAGTTCAGCTTGTAGAAATTATTCGGGTTTTTCAGGTCCGGTTCATCAGACGTGCCGTTGATCAATTTGAGGATAATCTGTTTTTTTTCGGGGACGCGGGAGAATTCCCCGCGGCTGGCGATGATCGTCCGGGTCGGCTTGCCGTCCGGCTGCGGCTGATAGATGGTGATGTTGTACATGCGGTTGTCTTCGACCCGGTGGATGAAAAGGATTTGGCCGTCAAAGGCGTGGATAAAAACACCGGGTTCCAGCAGGGCGGTCGGATTTTTCGTCCCAAGGTCTTTCAGAAGTTTGCGCTGTTCATGGTGGGCGTAAGGGATGACCCGGTTATTCAGGATGAACATCAGCAGGGAGAGGATGACGCCGACCACGCACAGGGGGATGAACAGCCGCCGCAAAAGGATGCCGCTGGCCCGCATGGCCAGAATTTCATTGTCTGCAGATAAACGGCTGAACCCCAGGATCACCGCGACCAGGCAGGCGATGGGTAAGGTGTATCCCAAGAGGACCGGGATGTACAGGAGGAAAACCTGGCTGACCGTGATGAGGCTCACGCCTTTGTTGATGACCATGTGGGCCAATTGAATCAGGTTTCCCAAGAGAAAAACACACGTGAGCACCCCTAAGGCGAGGAAAAAGGGCACGATGCATTCTTGCAGGACATAGTTTCTTATAATTCTCATGCGGAGGAACCGGTGCTTGGTTGAATAGCGATGGCCAACGTCAAGACAACGACCCGTCGGGCCCCGGCCTGCTTGAGGACGCGGGCGGCTTCTGAAGTCGTGGCTCCGGTCGTGAACAGGTCGTCGACAATCAGTACGTTTTTATGTTTAAAGGCCAATGGATATTTTATTGTAAAGGCGCTCTGAATATTTGTCCAGCGTTCTTTTTGTCTTAACGTGGTTTGACTCTTCGTGTTACGGACGCGTTGGAGAAGGGGGGCCGTCAGGGGCCGCTGTCCCTGACGGCAAAGCTCTTGAGCGAGGAGCGCCGACTGATTATACCCGCGTTCCCGCAGCCGGGCGGAATGAAGCGGGACAGGAAGAATGACATCAAACGCCGACAAGGAGATGCCGTGCGTTTTCAGAAAAGCCGCCATCCGGTTCGCGAAAAAAAACCGTAAGGCAGTTTTTTGGCGGTATTTGAACAGGTGGAGGAGGTCTTTCATGGCGCCATGATACGGGGCGCACGCCCAGACCTGGTCAAAGTGGTAAGAGGTCCGCCGGCACCTGGGGCAGAGCGGGCCGGTTTCTTCTGTCACCGGGCAGGAACATAAATTACAAAAGGGAGGCCGGTTCGGCAACACGCGGGCCTGACAGCCGTCGCATAATTGAAATGGTCTGCTTGATGAGGAAAGAGGTCTTCGGCAGAGGATACAAATAGGGGGGAACAGAAGGTCAAGCAGGGCCGGATAAAGGTCCCTGATCATGACGGATTCTAACATGGGGTGGGAGGTGATGTCAATGGGTACAGAGACAGGTGGTTTCTTTTAAAATTTAAACAAAAAAGTGTGCGTGTGGCCTTCTAGGAGTATAGAATAATCACATTACGCTGGGGCCGATTTTGCAAAAGGCGTTTGATCCCGATATTTATATTTTTAGTTTAACCAGACAGGAGAGGGGATGTTGATGAGAGTCAGGATGATTGACCGCATTTTATGCGTTTTTATGCTGGCTTTGTTTATGATGCCGCACATTGCGCATTCTCAGGAAGGACTGTTGGAGTTATCTTTGGAAGAACTTTTAAATGTCGTTGTCGGCGCCTCAAAACGCGAAGAAGCCGTTAAAGATTCCCCGGCCGTCGTGACTGTAATCACGGAAAAAGAGATTAAAGACTTTGGCGCCAACACCTTGTTTGATATCCTGCAGCGGGCGCCGAGTATTCAAATGCTAAGTTCAAATCTCTGGATACAGAATCTTACGTCCATGAGAGGGGACCTTGATCAGCATTTAGATACCCGCGTGCTGTTATTGATCAACGGGCGGCCGGTACGGGACGGGATGATGGGCGGAATTAATTTCGCTGTCTACACGAATTTTCCGATTGATATTATCGAACGTGTTGAGGTGATCCGCGGCCCGGGCTCGGTGCTTTACGGAACCAACGCCTTCGACGGCGTCATTAATATCGTGACCAAAAAGATCAAAGAGGATACCGAGTTCTCCGCCAGCACCGGAGTCGGGTCATTTGGCGCGGCCAGAGAAACAGTCAATCTGCTGTATGACAAACAGAACATTTCGCTGAACACCGCGCTCATGTATTTTGATGAAAAAGGCTGGAAGTTTGAAGCCAAAGACCTGACAGGGGCGAGCAATTCGACAAATTATAGCGAGGAGAACTTTGGGGTTTTCGGTAACTATTCATATAATTTCAATGAAGGGAAAACCGATATTATCCTTAACAGTTTTTATAGTGATTATAGCGTTTCACATTTCGGAATTGTGCCGAATTGGACGCATGCAGGGAAAACCATCGGCAGAAAATATTTTAATGATTTGGAATTAGCCCACAAGATTTCCGACGACTGGGCCGTGCACACGAACTTGACGATGAATGCGAACCCCTGGAGCACGTATACCAATATTGAAAATAATGAGGATTTCCTGGATTGGATTTATGAAGCGTACGCCCAGGGGACGCTGTTTGAAAAAGTCAACTTGATCGCCGGGGGGTTGGTGGAAGACCGGACATTAACAAAAGTGGAGAGCGGGTCAAGTTTCTCGGACACGTACTTTCAGAGGAATTACACCGGTTACACCCAGGTGGATTATAAGCCTTTAGAAAAATTGAAATTAATTGCTGGCACGCAATTTGTAAAACCTTACCGCATTGATGGTAAATTTATCGTCCGTGTCGGTGGGATATATAATTTTGATAAAAAGTTTGGTACTAAGCTTTTATATGGCGAAGCTTATCGGGCCCCGTACCCGGCTGAACAATACATGGCCATTTCTTCTTTGGTCGGGAATCCCAGCTTGAAACCGGAACAAATTGCCACTGTTGATTGGCAATTGTTTTATACCGCCCAGAAAGTGGACGCCAGCATCACTTTCTTTAGAAGCCGATATACGGATATCATAACCCGGACCACCGCGCTTCCTGCCAGCTATTCCAACGGCGGGGGATATGAGATCGAAGGCGTCGAATTGGAAGGGAAAGTCAATATAGCCGATAATTTATATGCTTTAGGCTCATTTATGTATAAGGATGAGAAAGACAATCTTATGTATTCTCCGGATTTGATGGTTAAATTCGGATTGTCTTATATGACGGATTTTGGTTTGAATGTCGGTTTATTTAACTCGATTTTTTCTGAACCGCGGGCAAACAGCGCGGCGGTCCATAATCCGAGTGCCCATACCGTAGACCTTGTTGATTTCAACATGACCTATAAATTGCCGGTGAAGGCAGATCTCGAATGGAATGTGTATGTTCAGAATCTGTTGGATCAGGAATATGATTTTGTCGAGTTTAACAGGAAGACCATGATAACGACACTTCCACAGCAGTCAGGCAGGGCGATATATACTAAACTGACCGTAAAATTTTAAGAAACCCGAAGATCCGATGATTGAAGATCCGGCCGTCAGGCTTCTTAGCGCATCCCTGTTAGGATCAAAAGTATCAATATAGCCGTCCAACTTCTTGCCCGCAGAACGTCAGGTTTTTGATCGTTTCCAATTTTTCTCAGGCTCCCTCGAAGGGGATGAAGGGGGCATAAATAATCGCTTGACAAAAAAAGACGTGTGGCATATTATTGGCATATGCCAGTAAAGAACAAGACAACCCGCGGCCGGCCGAGAAAGTGCCGGTGTGTTCGAGAAGAGCCCAAGGTGCGCTATTTCAGGCCCCGGGGGGGGCCGTTGGTTTCAGGCGGAGAAGTCCTTTTGACGGTTGATGAATGCGAGGCGCTGTGTTTTGCCGACCGGCAGGGGCTCTATCAGGCTGACGCGGCGAAAAAAATGAGGGTGTCCCGACAGACTTTCGGAAATATTATCAGATCTGCCCGCAGAAAAACAGCGGAAGCGATTCTTTGCGGGAAGCCGCTTCGGATCGGAGGGGGGGCGTACGCGGTTTTGAAGGTTGAGACCCCAGAACGGCGCGCGGCACGGAAATAAATTTTTAACTCTTTTTCAGAGGAGGATGGGATGGTTAATAAACTTATTGCCTATGCCCTTAAGAAGCCCAAGACGGTTTTTATTGTCACCGCGTTCGCGGTGCTGGTTTCTTTGGCAGCGTTTGCCCGGGTTAAAGTGGATACCGACCCCGAGAACATGCTCCCGGAGCAAGAGTTTGTCCGCGTCTTTAACCATGAGGTTAAAAAGGAATTTACGATTTATGACTATGTTGTCCTCGGGGTAGTCAATGAAAAGGATCCGGACGGGGTTTTTAATCCGGTGACGTTAGAGAAGGTTTACCGGATCACGGATGAGATCAAAAAGATTGACGGTGTCATTGCCTATGAATTAATGAGCCTCGCCAATAAGGACGATATGGAACAGGCCGGGCCGGGGGCCATCAGTTTCCGCTGGCTGATGGGCCCGCCTCCGTACAGCGCGGCGGAAGCCCGTCGTATCAAAATGCGCGCTTTGGAAAATCCGATGTTTTACGACACGCTCATTTCCCGCGACGGGAAGGCGCTGTGTGTTTATGTCCCCATTGAAGAGAAGAACATGAGTTACCGCGTCGCCAAGGATATCCAGAAGATCCTAAAGGAATATCCTGGAGTGGAGCAGTATCACCTGACGGGCCTACCCTTGGCGGAGGACGCGTTTGGCGTTGAGATGTTTTGGCAGATGGGGCTCTCGGCGCCGCTGGCCGTTTTGGTTATTTTCATCCTGATGTGGTGGTTCTTCAAGCATGTGGCCCTGGTGCTCATGCCGCTCGTCATGGCTGTCGTCGTGGTGATCATCACTATGGGCGTTTTGGTCTGGCTGGGCTTCCCGATCCATATTATGAGCTCCATGATCCCTATTTTCCTCCTGCCGATTTCCGTGCTTGATTCTATCCATATTTTAAATGAATTTTTTGAGAAATACCGCACTTTTAAAGACAAGAAAAAAACCATTACTTATGTGTTGAATGAGCTGTACCGCCCGAATCTTTTTACCACCTTAACAACGGCGGCCGGCTTCTTTTCGCTGTCTTTTGCCCCGATCCCGCCGGTCCAGGTTTTCGGGATCGCGGTGGCCTTTGGCGTCGTGCTGGCCTGGGTCCTCACCGTCCTGTTGATCCCGGCTTATATCGCTCTTCTTGATGAAAGGAAGATGGGCAATTTCGGGGTGCATGAGGATGACCTTGAGCAAGGGATCTTAAGCCGCGCCCTTGCGGCGTGGGGGAAATTTACGGTCAGACACTGGAAACAGGTTTTGTGGTGTTCGGGGGCCGTTGTGGCCCTTTCTATTTATGGAATGACGCATATTGAAATCAATGATAATCCGACCAAATGGTTTAACAAGAAGCATCCCATCCGGGTGGCGGACAAGGTGCTCAATGAGCATTTCGGCGGGGTTTACAGCGTGTACCTGGTCATGGAAGCGGAAGACAAAGAGGCCCAGGTCTTCCAGGAACCGGCGATGTTGCGTTATATCGAAGGGCTGCAGCAGCACCTGCAGGACAAAGGGACGGTCGGCAAGTCAACCTCTTTGGCGGACATCACGAAGAAGGTTTATTATGAACTGTTGGGGGGCGATAAAAAGAACAATGTCATCCCCCCGACGGCTCCAGCCGTGGCGCAGACGCTGATTTCGTTCGAGAATTCGCATAAGCCCGATGACCTCTGGCATTTCGTTGTGCCCGATTATTCCAAGGTCAATGTGTGGCTCCAGCTGACGTCCGGCGACAATAAACAGATGGCGGCCGTGGTGAAGCAGGTTGAGGAATACGTTCAAAACCACCCGGCGCCGTTCCCCGTGACCTACAACTGGGCCGGCTTGACGTATATCAACATGGTATGGCAGGACAAGATGGTCGTGGGCATGCTGGTGAACTTTTTGGGGAGTTTCCTGATCGTCCTTTTTATGATGACCGTGCTTTTTAAATCTCCCGTGACCGGTCTCGTGTCGATGCTTCCCTTGACGATCACCATTCTTTTCATTTACAGTTTGCTTGGTTACACGGGGAAGGAGTATGACATGCCCGTGGCGGTGCTTTCCGCGTTGACTTTGGGTTTGGCCGTTGATTTCGCCATCCACTTCATTGAGCGCGCGCGCGCATTTTACGCGGACAATAAGAGCTGGCCTAAGACGGCCGAAGGGATGTTCGGCTCACCGGCGAGGGCGTTGATCAAAAACGCGATGGTGATCTCGATCGGGTTCCTGCCCCTTTTTGCTTCGCCGCTGGTCCCCTATAATACCGTGGGATTTTTTATGTTTATGATCATGCTCGCCGCCAGTGTCATCACGCTGATGACATTGCCGGCGCTTGTGACCGGTTTCCCGTGGCTTGTGTTTGAAGACAAGAAAGTGAAAGCCGTGTGCTCCTGCCGGAACTGCGTCTTGATGTCGGGCATTATCGCCTGCACGGTAGCGTATGTCCTTTTAGGATATGAACTGGCCAGGCTGAACACAACGACAATCGTTTGCGTGGCTATTGTCGTGGTTTTATCCGGCGTCTGTTCGGTTGTTTCGCGGCAGAAAATGTGCCGGAAATGATCCCAGGCGTATCGGACGGGAGGGTGTTCTTGTGCGGGTGGATCGGGGGGTAGATGGGCCGGCTTTTGAAATGACGAGGAGAGTAGGATTATTGACTTTTAACATGGGAGGGGATATGAAAAAATTTTTTGTCCTGTTGGTCATGTTTTTTGGGGTGAGCGCGGCGTGGGCCCAGGATCTGACCGTTGATGAGATTGTCGCTAAGGCGAATAACCGCTCGTATTATCAAGGGAAGGACGGCAACGCCAAGGCCACGATGGTGGTGACCGACGCCCAGGGCCGCACCCGGCAGCGCCAGCTGACCATATTAAAACTGAATATCCAGGAGGGCGGCGATCAGAAGTATTTTGTTTATTTCCATAAGCCCAATGACGTTAAAGGCATGAGCTATATCGTCTGGAAGCATGCCGGCGGCAAGGATGACGACCGCTGGCTGTATCTGCCGGCCATGGATCTGGTGCGCCGGATCGCCGCCTCCGACAAGCGCTCGAGCTTCGCGGGGACGACATTCTTATACGAGGACATATCCGGGCGTTCCATGGACTTGGATACTCACGAATTGTCCGCCAGCGATGCCGCGCACTACATTATCAAGAATGTCCCTAAGGATGCCGCGTCCGTCGAGTTTTCTTATTACATGATGAAAATAGACAAGAATAATTTTGTCCCTATGATGGCGGAGTATTACGATAAATCCGGGAAATTGTACCGCACGATCGAGGCCCTTGAGGTCAAAGATATTCAGGGTTACCCGACAGTCACCAAGATGAAGGCTGCGGATTTGAACGCCAATTCTCATACCATCACGGAATTCAGCGAGGTGGCTTACGATGTGGGGCTAACGGATGATATCTTCACCGAGCGTTTCCTGCGCAACCCGCCGCAGCAGTGGCTGAAGGAGTGACGGGATGCGGCGCGCGTTTTTGACCGTCCTGGCGTTTTTTTCTTTGACCGTTGCCTGCGCGCAGGCGGTTGATCTTCCTTCATGGCACGGGTTCGTCGAGCAAGCGTACGGCGGCAGGGTCAGCCGTGATTCCCTGACCAAGCATCAAAATTATAATATGCTTGAGCAGCGGTGGCAGTTAAAGACTCGTTACCGGATCCCGGGGGAGAACGCGCTGTCCCGCTGGAACGGTGTGCTGACTTATAAGGGCGATTTCCTTCTCGATGAATATTTTGGAGCCAGCGGCTCTTACGAAGTGCGGGAGTGTCATGTCGCTTTTAGCCCGGCCGGCGCCGTGGACATCAAAGCCGGCCGGCAGGTCTTAACCTGGGGCACCGGAGATTATCTTTTTATCAATGATTTGTTTCCCAAAGATTACGTCTCATTTTACATCGGCAGGGATGATGAATATTTGAAAAAACCTTCTGATGCCCTGCGCGTTTCGGCTTATCCCAAAATAGCCAATATCGATTTTGTGGTTATCCCCCATTTTACCCCCAATACCATGCCGGAAGGAGACCGGCTTTCTTTCTTTGACAGTTTTCAGGGAGGGATCGCGGGCAGGGAAAGCGACCGTAACGCCGTTAAACCGGCTTTGCAGGCGGAGAATATGCAATACGCGCTGCGTGTCTACCGGACTTTCGGCAGCATGGAAGGCGCGTTATATTATTACCGCGGGTTTGACCCTTCGCCGAGGAGTTATTTGGATGAAGCCAACCGGCAGCTTTTTTATGAGCGCCTGGACGCGTATGGCGCGAGCGTCCGGAGCCCTTTTGCCGGCGGGATAAGCCACGCGGAAGTGGGGTATTACCGGTCGCGCCAAGACCCCAACGGGACCAATCGCCTGGTTGAGAACTCCATGTTTAAAGGGATGGTGGGTTATGAGAAAGACCTGGGGCATGACCTTAAAGTCGGGGGGCAGTATCTTTATGAGCAGAAGCTCGATTATGCCGAATACCAGGCCGCGCTTCTTCCGTACGATTATTTCTGGGATGAGCGCCGCCACCTTTTGACCCAGAGGATAACCAAACTTTATAAAAACCAGACAGTGATGTTGGGGCTTTTCAATTTCTGGTCGCCTTCGGACAGGGACGGATATGCCCGGGCGTCATGCGCGTATGATATGTCCGATCAGTGGAAACTGGTTGTCGGGGTCAATATCCCGTGGGGTGAAGATATGATCACGGATTTTGGGATGATGGCGAAGAATAAAAACGCGTTTGTGAGGGTGCGATACAGTTTTTAAGGCGGGCTGGCCTTTGGCGGCTCGGCCGGTATAGAGGGGAGGTTTCTATGGAAAGAGCCTTGCGGGGCATAGCCGGGTTTGTTATCATTTTAAGCTTGCTTCTCGCGCATTATGTGGACACGCGTTGGCTGTGGTTTACGGCTTTCGTGGGCATCAATCTTTTTCAATCGGCGTTCACGGACTGGTGCCCGATGATGGTGGTTTTTAGGAAATGCGGTATTAAGAAGTGAGAGGGGAGCTCGCGGACAACCTTCTCCTGCCGACATCTTCCATCGCCCGGACAGACTTCTCCCGGCCTAAGATATCTTTAAAAAAGTTGTTTTATCAGGCAACCGGTGAGAAAATAGAAAAATGCTGAAACGGTTTTTGCGCGGGGGGTATCCATGAAAGAGATCGTATCGGGATTAAAGATGTTGGCGGGGGTCAGTCTTTTGGCCATGGCGCTGGTTTTTGGAAATTCAAGCGCGGTCGCGGCGCAGGGATTTTTATATTCCGTCACGATCCTTGACCAACAGGCGGTCCGGGCCTTGTCTGACGAAAAATTGCTGGAAATTTACGTGGATGTCCTCGTTGACCTGGAAGCCAGCACGGCCTTCAGCCGGACGGCGGGGTTTAATAAAAATGAATACATAAAGTTTAAAGAATTGATTTATTTCCGGGTCAGATTGTTCAACGAAATCAAGCGGCGCCGGCTTGAAGTCCCGGAAACCGGCTCGCCCTGTTATTCTTAGGCCATTTGAACGAAAGGATTTTTTGCCGTGAGCCATTCCGTAGACAAGCAGGACAAAGAGAAGCTTTTTTCCATTCTTAAAGAGCAGGCTTTTTTCCGGGAGAAGATCATTTTATCATCCGGTAAAGAAAGCGATTACTATATTGACGCCAGAAGGGTCACGCTCCTGTCGGAAGGAGTCTACTATGCCGCCAGGATGATTTGGGATTTCGCCCGGCGGCGGAATTTTGACGCTATCGGCGGGCCCACCCTGGGCGCGGACCCCCTCTTGGGAGCGCTTAATGTTTTAGCCCATCAGGACAATTGTTGCCTGAAAACTTTTATTATCCGCAAGGCCCCCAAAGCGCACGGGAAACAGCAGCAGATAGAAGGCCCGTTGCTGCCGGAAGGGGCGGACTGCCTGTTGGTGGATGATGTTGCGACGACCGGAAAAGCTTTTTTGCAATCCCTGGATGTCCTGGCCCAAGCTGGTTTTAAATCCCGCACCGCGGTTTGCCTTGTGGACCGGCAGGAGGGGGCGAAAGAGGCTTTGGCGGCCCGGGGGTGCCAACTGATTTCTTTTTTTACGGCCGCTGATTTTTTGCGGGATAAATAATGCGCCGGCAGGAGCCCTATGAAACCACCGTTTAAAATCATTTTAGCGTCTGCGTCTCAGCGCAGGGAAAAGCTTTTGAGAGAAGCCGGCCTGACGTTTGAAGTTTCGCCAAGCCGGGTACAGGAGCGGCATCTCCTGACGTCGACCCGTCCGGCCTTGGTTAAATACAACGCCCTTTTGAAAGCGAACGATGTCGCTTCGCGCCTGAAAGAGGGGGTTGTGATCGCCGCGGATACCATCGTGTTCGATGGGGATAAAAACGTGGTCGGGAAACCCCGTCACGTCCAGGAAGCGGCCGAGGTCCTCCTCCGTTTATGCCGTTTGCCGCACTGGGTTTACACGGGGGTCGCGGTTGTGGATGTTGCCAAGGGGCGGCGGATCGTGGATTACGAGAAAACGAAAGTGTTTATGCAGCCTTTGTCGCCGGAAGAAATCAGCCGTTATCATCGGAAGATTTCTCCTTTGGATAAAGCCGGTGGCTATAATATCGAAGGCGTGGGCGGTTTGTTCATTGGTCGTATTGAAGGTTGTTACACCAACGTGATCGGTTTGCCGATGGCGAAACTCCGGAGGATGCTTCAACAATGTGGGGTGTCTTTATTATGAGAAGGAAGGCGCGTTGGATTATTTTTTTGTGGGGATGCGTCTGGGCGGCCGGGGGCTGCGCTTCGGAATATAATCTCGCCACGGGACGGGAAGAGCGGCTCATGTATGGGACGGAAAAAGAAATTAATGTCGGGGACGCTGTCGCCCGTCAGGTCGAGCGGAATTACGAAATAAGCCGTGATCTGGAGCTGAACCAGAGGATGGAATCGATCCTCGCCCGCCTGGTGCCGGTGGTCGACCGGAAAGACCTGGTTTACACGATCCGGGTGATTGATGAGGATAAGGTCAACGCGGTGAGCCTCCCGGGTGGATATGTGTATGTTTTCCGCGGATTGATTGATAAGATGGAAAAGGATGACCAGATCGCGGGTGTTGTCGCCCATGAACTGGGGCACATTACAGCCCGCCATGGAATTAAGAGGATGCAGAGTCTGTATGGGTATGCGTTATTACAGGGGCTGGCCATCGCCTCCCAGGACGCGGACGCCGTGGTGGGCGTGAACGCGATTTATACCAGCATCTTTTTTGCTTATTCCCGGCAGGATGAGTTTGAAGCCGACCGTCTGGCCGTGAAATACATGAAAAAGGCCGGATATGATCCCCAGGAGATGATCAAGGTGCTGGAGATCCTGAAGAAGGAAGGAGAGAGGGCTCCGGCGCAGCCGATTAATTATTTCCGGACCCACCCGTATCTTTCCGAAAGGATGGGGATCGTGCACCAGGCGATCACAGGGGAGTTGCGGTTCAAGGATTATCTGAACTTAACGGGGAATGATATTTGACTATGAGGAAGGCCCTGCGACAAAGACGGTTTGGGATTGTTGCCGTGCTGGTGTTGCCGTTGCTTTTTTCCTGCCGGAGCGCGGTGTCCCAGGACCGGGTGTGTTTTTCCGGGGACTGCTATGAGGTGGAGCTGGCGTTAACACCGGGAACCCGGCAGAGAGGACTGCAGCATCGCCCCCAAATGGCCCTGGATCAGGGGATGCTTTTTGTTTTTCCGGTGAGTTCTGCTTACGGGTTTTGGATGAAAGACACCTTAATCCCACTGGATATTATCTGGCTGGATCAAAATCGCTGCATTATTCATATAGAAGAGCGTGTCCCTCCTTGCGAAAGCGACCCTTGTCCGGTGTATGGGCCGGTTCAGCCGGCTTTGTATGTCTTGGAAATAAACGCGGGTCAGTCAGCGGAAAAGCGTTTAAAGGCCGGGCTGACGGCCGACTTTCACATAGCGCAAGAGAAGCTGAACAGCTACTAACATCCCGCCCTTTCTTTGTTCAAGCTCTGTCTTGGAGTTTATTTTTCACAAAAGATAGATATCTTTCATAACTCTTTGAAATCAAAAAATTTAATTTTAATCCGAAACTTGCCCCTATTAATAAGATATGATATATTTAATCTACCCTTTCAAATCACCCTGTCCCAAGATTTTTTGACAAATCTTGTCGTATTTCATTTTCAAATTCTCAAAAATCAGGAGGAGAACGCACATGTTTAGCTATTTTCGAAACTGTCGTACCCAATGGCCGTATAAACTTTTGGTGTCATTTATGAGTTATTCTTTCTTAGCGGGACTCATTCTGCCTCCTGTGACACTTTCGGCCGCGGAACCCCGGAAAGGGATTCTAGGCCTGCCGATGCCCGGGTCAATGGTGCTGAAAAGCGATGTGTACACGCCAGCATGCCTGAAAGGCATTAAGATCGACCCAGAAAACCCTTTGAAATTCGATTTTATTATTGATTCCGGCAAGGACGAATTGACCGGGAAGGACCTGGAAGAAGAGTCTAATAAGCTTATTAAATATTTCCTGGCGACGTTGACGATCCCTGAAGAAGATTTGTGGGTGAACCTCTCTCCGTATGAAAGCGACCGGATTATCCCCGAAGGGTTCGGGTTCACGGAAATGGGCCGTGACCTCCTGGCCCAGGATTATATGCTCAAACAGCTTGTCGCGTCGTTGATTTATCCGGAACAGGATTTGGGTCAGGAATTTTGGCAAAGAGTGTACGACCGCGCGGCCAAGGAATACGGCACAACCAATATTCCGATCAACACCTTTAATAAAGTGTGGATCGTGCCTCAAGACGCTTTGGTCGTGGAACATAACGGCAGCGCTTTTGTCGTGGACAGCCATTTGAAGGTGATGCTGGAAGAAGATTACCTTGCCTTGGAGAAAAATCTGGATAACCAGAAACTCGGCACGACCAAGATCACGGAAGATTATGTTAAAACTTTAAGTAAAGTTTCTTCGGATGTCGTCCGGGAAATCCTCCTGCCGGAGATTGAAAAAGAGGTGAATGAAGGAAAAAATTTCGCCAAGCTCCGGCAGATCTACAATTCCATGATTTTAGCGACCTGGTATAAACAGAATTTGCGGGCGACCCTGCTCGGCCAGGTGTATGTGAATAAAGGAAAGATTAAAGGGGTTGATGTTGATGACCGGGAGGTTAAACAGAAGATTTATGACCAGTATTTAGAGGCTTTCCGGAAGGGGGTCTATAACTATATCCGGGAAGATTACGACATGTCGACGAAACAGGTCATCCCGCGTAAATATTTCTCCGGCGGGTTTGATGCGTCTGCCATGTCAAGCGCGGTCCGGGCAGTGGACCTTGAGGATATCCCGCTGTCATCTCCTTTACGGGCGAGGGTAGATCAGGGCTTGAACATTTCCAGCCCTGTGGTTCAGGTATCGGCGATCCTGGCGGAAAACCCCTCAGCGACATTGGCGGCGAAGAGTGTTGTGACGGCTGCGGATATTGAAGCCCCGGATGTGGTGGCTTCGCCGGTGGTGGTGTCTCCGGAAATTTTGAAATTGTACCAGGATAATATTGAGGAGTTTCAACGTGTTGCTCTTAATTACGGCGACAGATCTTCTTACGCGGATGCGAACCGTGCAGTCGCCGAGAGCGCACTGGCCCGGGAGAACAAGATCCTGGGGGTGCTTTTTTGGGCCAGCCGGAACGCTTTGCCGGCTGATATCGCAGGAAAAATTGGGGCCCAGTTGACGGCTTTAGTGGATGTGGCCAATGAGATCGTCGAGGAAAGTTACAGCTTCCGGCTGGCCGAGGCGTTAATGAAAGCCGAAGACGCGCTTTTAGAGAAATTAAACAAAGCGGACCTTGCCCTCCTGGATCAGGCGGCTTTATCGTCTCCGATCGCGGCCGGCACGATCCGGTTCCAGGATCTCAGCCCCTTCGGCCAGCAGTACGCGGAGTTGCGGGTTCGTCATTACCTCGGATATGTGGTGGGGTCGCAGGGAAGAGGCGGGGTGACCGAGGCGCAGGCCGCGGCATTTCTGTCAAGGCTCAACGCGGATATTTCCCGTATGGTGCAGGGAGGGCGTACCTTAAAAGAAATCGGCGAGCATTATTTCCCCGAGTTGAGCGACGAAACCCGGGCCTTTGTTGAACATTCCCGGACACAATATGAATTTAACAGGAAATCCAACGCCAGAGTCATGGCTGATGTTCTGATCGCGTCTTTGTCGGCTTCAGAAACGGACCGCTATGACAGGGCGACCCTGAAAGCGGAACCGATAACTTTTCCTTCACGCTGGCCGCAGTTGGATGTTTTCACCGCTTTGGAAAGAATCGTGCGGGAGCGGGGCCAGGTGGTCGTTCGTCCGTCCTCGCCGGTTTCGCAGCAGTTTGCACAGCTGTCGACTGACGAAGTCGTGGGGGACTTGGCGCGCAATTTCGGGCAGTCGTATGACACGATGATGTCGCTGGTGCCGTTTTTAGCGGAAACCACGGGCGTGTCGGAAGAGCGGATCCTGCAGGAGCTGAATGACGACACGTACGCGGTGTTTGCCGATCAGTTGGCCCAGGTTGCGCAGCTGGTCAAGGCCCGGGAGATATTCCCGGAACAGGTGAATGTGCGGGTGTCCATGGAAGAGCCGGAGGGGACCCCGATAAAGCTGACAGGAGAGCGGACGGTTCCGAATGTCTTGTTTTGGCCCATGAAAGGCGACCCGTGGCAATCCGGGCACATCTGGATGATCCTGGAAGCGATCATTAAGAATAAGATTGACAAGGTCGTGATTATGATCGACAACAGCGACCCGACCCGGAAACCGGATTTAAGTTCGCTGTCGATCCGGGAGGCGTTTACATGGGTGATTTTTGAGAAGTATTTAAAGCCGTTTGTGCAGTACACCACACTTCCCAAAGAAATGCTGGACTTGTTTTCCGCGGATGGGGAAACGGTAATTTTTTATCTCGCGGAACTTAACGCGAACCAGCCGATGAATCTGTTTTACGGCGCGGGATCAGACCACGCGAACCTTTATGCCTTAAAGAAAGTGGCGATCACGGAAGCGGATTTTATGAGCACGATCGCGGGGATCGAAAACGCGGTGGAGCGCCAGCGGATTCAGCAAATGTTTGCTGACGCGGGATATATTAACGCGGAAGGGCAGCCGGTGGAGAGCGCGTTTCAGGCCCTGGTGGACCGGTTAAAGGAACGTGGATACCTGGATACCGAGAAAGGCAAGCCGGTGAGCGGGAAGTTTAGCGCTTATTTAGAGGAAGGGAAGCCGGAAGAATTATTGTTAAGCGACCTGGAAGGGACAGGGCTGGAAACGGAAGACGCCCGGAGGGTTGTGTATCAGGCGTTATTCGCTCCGGATGTGCCGCGTAAACTCCTCAACAAAATGACGGCCGGAGAGCAGGGCTTAAGAGGGTTTCAGGCGCGCAAGGATATTCAGAAAATGAATATTATTTTTAGCCAGCGTGTCGGTGAAGAGGTTGATGAAACGCTCCTTCAAGCGTATGAGGCGAAGCTGGCAGGGGAGTTGAACGCGCGAGGATTACCAAGGCTGGGCTTGTCAACCATCACCCAGCCGATGGACACCTCATCCACCGATGTGCGCAAGCGCGGGCAGTTCTGGAAGGTGCCATGGGTGTCTTTGCAGGTGGCGAACGCGTTTAAAATGTGGGGGTATGAGACGGATGAATTGCGCGCTCAGCAGGAAGCAAAGGCGGAAGAGCTGATTGAAATAACATCCGGGGGCTTGGGTGATATTACTGTGCGGGGTGACGCGTTCCGTGAAGAGGCCTTGGGACAGATTCGAGAAAAATTGCGCACGTTAAACGGGTTGGGATTGACGACGTTTGATAACTTTGTGGTGCAGCAAATTGTCTATCAGTCACAAGTGGCCGTCATTGCCGTTTGGTTGCATAAAGTGCGGGGTTTGATTTTTGCCCAAGCACGGGATTTGGTGGAGTTGGCAATTGAAAACCCTCTGCCGATCCGGGGTCAGGACCAGGAAAGGATGAGGGATTTGCTGATGGGCGGGCGGGTGGTGCCGCCTGCGGTGGTGAAGGAGTATTATGAGGCCCGCAGTCAGCAGGGCCAGTCGCTTGAGCCGGAGGCGGTGGCCGCCGAGTTGGGGGTGATCCCGGAACTCGTCAGAGCCACGCTTCTCTCTTCTCCTGTCATCAAAAAGATCCTTGTCGTGGATGACACGGAAGAGGTGAGAAATTTGACCAAGGATGTTTTTAGTACTATTTTCTCCGGGGCGGAAGTTATAACAGCCGTGAACGGCGAAGAGGGGTTGAGGACGTTCCGGGAGAATCCGGATATAGATCTCGTGGTTACCGATCTTGAAATGCCGGCAATGAACGGGGAACAGATGGCCCGGACGATCCGTTCTGAGCGTGATATTCCGGTCGTCCTGGTATCCGGGAACTACAGTGAAGTGGAGCGGCTGTCTAAAGTGGACGAGGCCTCGGGGCTGAAAAGCGGGATTTTCACCGAAGTCATTCAGAAGCCGTATCAGTTGAAGACGGTCATTGATTTAAAAGGCAGGTTGGCTTCTTCTCCTCTTAATAAAATTCTTGTTGTCGATGACAACGACGGCATGAGGTTGTTGCTGCGGGACGAGTTGGGTGATATCTTCACCGAAGCGGAAATCATCACCGCGGCCAACGGGGAAGAGGGTTTGAGTCTGTTCCGGGAGAATCCGGATATAGGCCTGGTTGTGACTGACCTGCAAATGCCGGTGATGAACGGGGAACAGATGGCCCGGACGATCCGTTCCGAGCGTGATGTGCCGGTCGTGCTGATGACTGGGGACAGCCGGGAGATGGCGCGGTTATCCGTCGTTGACGAGGGCTCGGGGTTGAAGAGCGGGCTTTTCCTTGAAGTGGTTGAAAAGCCGTTTAATTTCGACACGATTGCCGCTTTAAAAGACCAGTTGTCTTCATCTTCTCCGGTTCTGCAGAGCATTACTCTGGACACGGAAGATCTGGACCTGATCGGGGATGTCCTGGCCGTTGACCGGGAAGTTTATGGACTTCAGGACGCCTGGGCCTATTCGGCGATCACGGTTTTGCTGGCCAATCAGTTGAAATATCCGGAGGCCATGCCGCCGTTAAGGCCGGCGGCCAGGATTATAGGCATTAAATGGCAGGACGGGGCTTACCCGATAGAAGACGCCATGTTCCGGTTGCTGCCCGCCAGTTTGGCGGCCGGTTACGGCCTGTTTGACGCCGTTTCGTACCGGGCGTTAAAAGAGGCCATTGACCTGGAGAGGGCCGGTCAGTTTGACCAGGCGGAAAATAAATTGACCGAGATCGATGGGATTGACAAGGCAAAGGCGGACCAGATTTTGAAGATGGCCGCCGCGGTGTTCAACAGTTCCGTCGCGTTATCCATTGATAATGACCTTGATTTGCAGATGACGATGCTGGGGGCCGGGCGGGCGGAAAGGATGCCTCTGGTGGATTTGGTCACGGTTTCTCAATCATCTCCGTTGCAATTGACCGCGGAAAATAAGGAGAAATTGAATGTCCTTTTGAATGAAGTCGAAGCGGTCCTCCAGAGGGTGGAAACTGAAGCGGTGGAAGACCGGGTTGTTTTAGAGCAGATCCGCAAGGAAGCGGCCGGTATTATAGAGGAAGTTGGGGCGATTCTTTCGGATTTCGCGCTTGAACAAGAGCTTGGGAAAACCACCCCGGCCGAAGAAGCTTTGCGCCTGCAGCAGGTTATGGACACGATGGCGCAGATAGAACTCACGGCAGGCCCGTTGGCGGAAACGGACCTTGCCGCAGAAGAAGATGTGTCTTCTCCGGTCCAGGTCGTGGAAAAAACCATGGGCAAGTTCCAACTGCAGAACCGCGCCACCAGGGAGTTGCTGGACGGATTTGTCAATGGCTCGATCGAGAGAAATACCGCTGGCCGGCAGCTCAATCAGCTGCTCCGGTCGGAAAGACGGGCCAGGGGTGTTTCGGCCGGAGGTGTCCTGAATTTCGCGCAGCGCCTGAATGGCCAGCTGGAAGCGCAATCATCGCCCCTCGGCGGTATCAATTTGAACCCGGCTCTGTTAAACCTGCAGATCAAACGGGATAATAAAGGCATCCCGCTGCCTCTGCCGCAACAGCCTGTTGGGGATATGAATATTGACGGATTTGTGCCGGTCATTATCAATATTACGCCTATCCCGAACCTGCCGATGTTGCTGGGCAGAAACTTGGGGGAAGCCCCGGCGCAGGGCGGTCACAGGGTCCCGGTTGAGGAAGAGAGACAGAAACGTCAACCCCAGCCATCGGAAAAAACAGGCGTTCAGTTTTTCTTTGATGATAAAGATCAGTTGAGCTTGTTGAATTATAATTAAGTTCATGGCTTTTTCATGAATAGGGTATGAAAACCCCCTTGGGCGCGTTTTGGTGCCGAGATGACGCTTAAAGCCCAAGGGGGTTTTTCTTTGTATAAATTAAGAATGTCCTTTCCCATTGATGGCGGGGCTTGTATAATTTTTGATTAAGAAAGAGCGCCGGCTTTAACTTTTAATATTTAACCCCACAATGAAACAACGCGCCTGACCTGACTTTTATGCTTTTTAATTCTTTAGAATTTGTGATTTTCTTCCCCGTGGTGGTCGCGGGTTATTTCCTCCTCCCGTTCCGTTTCCGCTGGGCGTGGCTGCTTTTGGCCAGTTACGCCTTTTATATGGTCTGGAATGTCCCGTATGTGCTGTTATTGCTGGCGTCGACGGCTGTTGATTATTTAGCCGGCCTTAACGTGGCGCCGTCCCAAGGGAGAGGCGCGTTAAGGCGTAAATTGTTTTTACTGCTGAGCCTGGCCGCTAATTTGGGTATTCTGGGGGTTTTTAAATATTTTAATTTCTTCTCCGCAAACCTGAACCGTCTGTTGGAAACCGCAGGCGTGGATTATGTCATCCCGCACCTGGATGTCCTGCTCCCGTTGGGCATCTCTTTCTACACGTTTCAGACGCTCAGTTACACCTTGGATGTGTACCGGGGGAAGATGGCGCCGCAAAAACATCTCGGCGTGTTCGCCCTGTACGTGGCGTTTTTTCCCCAGCTGGTCGCCGGCCCCATTGAGCGGGCCACGCATCTTCTGCCACAGTTTTTTAAAAATCATGAGTTTGATTATGAACGGGCCTGCGACGGATTCAAGCTGATGCTGTGGGGCTTTTTTCAAAAGATCGTGATCGCCGACCGGCTCGCGCATTTCGTGAACCTTGTTTACGGGGACCCGCAGGGGTGGCGCGGCCTGCCGGTTTACGTGGCCACCAATTTCTTCGCCTTTCAGATATATTGCGATTTCGCCGGTTACTCGGATATCGCCATCGGCGCGGCCAAAGTGATGGGTTTTGATATCATGGAAAATTTCCGGAGGCCGTATTTCGCGTCGTCCATCGCCGATTTCTGGCGGCGTTGGCATATTTCCCTGTCCACCTGGTTCCGGGACTATTTATACATTCCGCTGGGGGGGAACCGGGTTCCTGTCCGGCGGTGGTATTTTAACCTCCTGGTGGTGTTCGTGGTCAGCGGGCTTTGGCACGGCGCGAACTGGACGTTTGTCGCCTGGGGGGCTTTGCACGGGCTGTATATGCTGGGGGCTATCTGGACGGAAGATCTGCGGGGCCGGATGAAGAGGCGGCTCTGGCTGGACGGCCATCCCGGGCTCCGCCGCTTTTTGCAGGCCGTGGTGACATATCATCTTGTTTTACTGTCCTGGGTGTGTTTCCGGGCCCGGACCCTGAGCGAGGCGGGTATCCTGCTCAGAAATATGCTGACTTTTGATATTGGCACGCGGTTCCCTTATAAAAGTTTTGATTTTGTGGTTTCGCTGGGATGCGTCGGGCTTATTTTACTCGTACACGGGCTGCAGACCCGCTGGCGGCTGCGGGATGTGATCGCCGGGTGGCCCAAGCCGCTCCGGTGGAGTTTTTATTATTGTGTGTTTTGGATGATTATTTTCCTGGGTAAATTTGAAGGGATTGAATTTATTTATTTCCAATTTTAAATTATGAGACACGCCCTCAAAGAAATGACCGCGTTTACGGTGTTGTTCCTGGCCATCTCCATGGCCGGGCATTCCTATCTTATGGAAGGCTTCAGGGCGCGGACAACCGGGGACTTCGGCGATTGGAACCGGATTGTCAACGGCCGGATCAACGCGGACATCCTGGTGACCGGCGCGTCCCGGGCCCAGTGCGGGGTGGATGTCCTGACGCTAGAAGATTATTTTAAGAAAAAATGTTTTAACCTGGCGCTGAAAGGAAACTCGCTGAGCATCCAGGTGGCCCGGTTGAAAGTCTATTTAAAACACAACAAGGCGCCGGAGGCCATTATTCAGGTGGTGGGCCGCAATATGCTGAGGAAACCCCGGGCGTATAATCCGGGGCAGTTTGTCCCTTATTTGAATGAAGAGGAAATTTACCGCCCGCTCAGCCGGATTTCCAAACATTTTATCCTCGCCCGGTATGTTCCCTTGTACAGTTTCGCCTTGTTGAGCCCGGCTTTCACGGTGGACGCCTGGCAGGGGCTGACCGGACAGGAAGACCCGCCGCAGTGCAATAACGGGTATTGCCCCGTGGACATGGCATGGAACAGAAAGAGCGACATCGCCACCGTGAAAAAGCTGTATCCACACGGGATTGTCGACCAGATCACGCCTGAGGGGAAGGAGGCTTTTGAAGATTTGATCCGGCTGTGCCGGGAGAAACATATCCGGCTGATCCTGGTTTACGCGCCGGGGTATTATGAGTTTAATGATTTTGTCGTTAATTATCGGGAAGCCAAAAACCTGTATCACCAGTACGCCCAACAGTACGGCCTTCCCTTGCTGGATTATTCGTCCGCCGGCATCACCCGGCAGGAAGACATGTTCTTCAATTCCCAGCATCTGAATTATAAGGGGGCCACGCGTTTTTCGGAAGAGCTCGCGCGGGACCTCGGCCCCATATTAGGACCGGAAGGGGCGGGAACAGATATTTCAGAAGGGAAAATATTGACAGAATCCCCGTGAACCGCTATACTTTGAGCTACGATTCACCGGATTTTACGCAGAAAATTTTTGCCGAAGTGGCGCAAATGAGCCAGCCGCAGTTTTGATTTCAGAGGAGGCTCGGTTCCGCCGCGAGGCAAAAAGGCCTTAAATTAATATAGAGAATTTTTGCCGAAGTGGCGAAATTGGTAGACGCGCACGTTTCAGGGGCGTGTGGCCCTCGGCCATGTGGGTTCGAGTCCCACCTTCGGCACTAATAATATCCAGGGGCTGACCAGGCCCCTTTTTGCTGAAAACGGGGCCGGACATGGAATTATTAAAAACCCAACTCCTAGTTATTGGCGCCGGGCCGGGAGGCTACGCGGCCGCCTTTCACGCCGCTGACCTGGGGGTTGAGGTCACCTGTGTTGATCCTGAAAAGAATCCCGGAGGCGTCTGCCTGTACCGGGGCTGTATCCCGTCCAAAACCCTTCTGCACGTGGCCCGTATTATTTCCGAAACAAAAGAAGCGAAAGAGTTCGGCGTCGAATTTGGAGAACCCCGCGTGGATGTTGAAGGTATCCGGCAGTGGAAAGACAAAGTTGTTTCCAAATTAACCGGCGGACTGGGCCAGTTGTGCAAGCAAAGGAAGGTCCGTTTTATCCAGGGGCACGCTTCCTTTTTAAATTCGCGGTCCGTGACCGTGGCTGCTACGGACGGCTCCGCAATAACCATAGAATTTGAACACGCGATCATCGCGACCGGGTCCGTGCCCATCACGCTTCCTTTTGCCCCGGCATCCCCGCAGATTCTGGATTCCACGTCCGCGCTGGCTTTGCCGGGCATCCCGAAGAAACTTTTGGTGATCGGCGGCGGGTATATCGGGCTTGAACTGGGCACTGTTTACGCCCAGTTGGGAAGCGCCGTGTCCGTGGTGGAAATGACGGCCGGGCTTCTTCCTGGAGTGGACGCGGATTTAAGCGCTCTGCTTAAGAAAAAGTTGGCGTCCCAATTTGAAGCCATCAAACTGAACACCAGAGTCAGCGGGCTAAAAGATACGGGTGAGGCGGTTGAGGTGTTTTTTGAAGACAGGGAGGGGCAGGCGTCCTCTGAAATTTATGACAAGGCCCTTATCGCCATCGGCCGCAAGCCGGACGCTTCCGGCCTGGGTTTGGAACACACCCAGGTTCAGCTGACCGACAGGGGCTTTATCGCTGTCAAAACCGCCGGCCAGACGCATGACCCGGCTATTTACGCGATCGGCGATATCGTCGGCAACCCTATGCTGGCTCATAAAGCTTCACATGAAGGCCGGGCCGCGGCCGGGGCGGTTGCCGGGCAGCAGGCGGCTTTGCCGCCCAAGGCGATTCCCGCCGTTGTTTTTACCGACCCTGAGATCGCCTGGTGCGGTATCACCGAAAGCCAGGCCGTCGAGCAGGGGTTGCCAGTCAGAGTCCTGAAATTCCCCTGGGCCGCTTCCGGGCGGGCGGTCACGCTGAACCGGACAGACGGCCTGACCAAACTGATTGTCGATGACAAAACCGGCCTCCTTCTGGGGATGGCTATCGCGGGTGTGGGCGCGGGGGAGATGATCGCGGAAGGGGTTTTAGCGATTGAAATGGGCGCGGCCGCCGCAGACCTGAAAGATAGTATTCATCCTCATCCCACCCTGTCCGAAACCGTCATGGAAGCGGCGGAGACTTTTTTCGGGCCGGCTACGCATATTTACAAGCCGCCCCGCAGGCATCCGGGCTGACGCCGGGCTTTCTCCCTTTTGGCGTTTGAGTTCCTGGGAACCCGCTGCAATAATCTTTTGCTCATTACGGCCGAACTTGTTATAATCCTTTACTATGTTACTAGAAACATTTCAGGCGACGCTGGTCGCGACGATCCAGATTCTTTTGATGGCCGGGGTGGGGTTCGCCCTGGTTAAAACATCCCTGCTGGATGATCCGGGGCTGGATATGCTGTCCAATCTGCTGGTGAAGGTGTTTCTGCCGCAGATGATCTTTTATCACCTGACGCAGCATTTTCATTTTAGCGATTACACGTATTGGTGGGGGTACCCGCTTTTGAGCGTCGGCATTGTGCTGTCGGGCGTTGCCGTCAGCCGCGCGCTTTTGGTGTTTAACAAGGGATGCCGGAACCAGAGCCATTTCACCGCGCTGATGGCTTTCGCGAATTACGGGTATATCCCGCTTATGCTGGTGGCGTCTTTGTTCGATGGCCAGCGGGCGGAGTCCCTGACCGTCACGATTTTCCTGATGATCATGGGCTTTGACTTCGCGGTCTGGTCCCTGGGGGTGTGGCTTTTGACCAGCCATAAAGACAAAACCATTTACTGGGGGCGGCTGCTGAACCCGCCGTTTGTCACCACTGTGGCCAGCCTGCTGTTGATCATGCTGGGCTGGCACCGCTGGGTGCCTCCGGCGGTGATCAAGCCCGTGAAGATGTTTTCCGATTGCGCGTTGCCGTTGTCCATGATCGTGACCGGCGGCAACCTGGCCAAGACCAATCTGCAGGCGGTGGATAAGACGGATATGCGGTATTTGATTTTCGGCAAACTCATCCTCCTTCCGGCGCTGGCTTTGGTGGCGGTGAAAGCGCTGGCGCTCCCGTACGTCGCCGGGTTTATGCTGGTGGTTCAGGCCGCGGTGCCCAGCGCGGTGTCCCTGTCGATGATGATCCGTTATTATAAAGTCGATTCGGAACTCATCAACCAGGGGATTTTCTGGGATTCCCTGATCAGCGTTTTGACGATTCCCGTCGTGTTAACCATTTATAATTTTATTACGAATTCCTATTGATCATGTCTAAACCGGTCGCCACGAATAAAAAAGCGTATCATAATTATTTTTTAAGCCAGAACTGGGAATGCGGGATTGAGCTTAAAGGCGGGGAAGTGAAGGCTGTGCGCGCGGGGCTGGTGAATTTCAAGGACAGCTTCGCGAAGATCGAAGACGGCGAGGTGTTTTTATACAACCTGCACATCAATCCTTATAAGGAAGCCAGTTACATGAATGAGGACCCGGACCGGGCGAGAAAACTGCTTATGCACAAGCGGGAGATCCGCAAGATCGTTTCCGAGGTGGCCGAGCGGGGCAAGGTTCTGGTGCCGACAAAGATTTATTTGAATAATCGCGGGTTAGTTAAAATTGAACTCGCGTTGGGGACCGGGAAGAAATTGTATGATAAGAGGGAATCGATGAAGAAGCGCGATATTGAGCGGTCTTTAAGGCAGTCGTTGCGGGTGGTGAAACGCGCCAGGTAGCCTCATGGCAGGGCCGGGGGCTTGCCGGGCGGGTATTTGCAGCGGGGCGCGTTTGGGTATATAATTGAGTGTGCTTAGCTGAAAAATTTTATGTGGGGGTGATTGGTCTCGACTTAAGTTGAGAGACCATAGGTGGCATGCCGAGGACGCCAGGTTGGCCTCGTTAATCATCCGGGCACAAAACAAATGGCACTTACAGTGTTGTTGCCGAGGCAGAGGCTATTTTAGCCGAAGCCCAACCAGTCTTTGCTTAATAAAAAAGTAAAGCCCTCTTATTAGCCAGGCCTGTGGGTTTATAAGAGGACATTCAGCAGGCTAGCCGCGGCCAGCGCCTTCGGGGCGGCGGCGAAATTTAAGGAGGATGGCCTGAAACAGCCCTGTTTGCCGGGTGGTTTCAGGCGACACTTAAAGACAAACTACGCATGTAGAGGCTTATGGGAAGCAACTGAAGGACCGGGGTTCGATTCCCCGCACCTCCACCATTTTAAATCTTAGTGTTGTAAATATAAAAATTGACAGCAACTTACAGAAGTGTTGCTATTTCCTTGATGTAGTGGTGCCCAAAAGGTGCCCGTGCTGAGAGAATGAAAAAATGAGGAAATATTGGAACAATTAATTTTGTAATTTTAAGGCAACTCCCGTTTTTAGGAGTTGCCTTTTTTAAGGTGCTCAAAAATGACGAGAAAATTAAAATATACTTCAAAGCCCGAATATGAGAAGGTCTATAAAAATATTCTGCGTGAAGTCGGTATAGGTGGTAGGTATTTGTACGCTGAATCTAAAGAACCGTTTATTTCTCTTCTAGGTCTTGAGGCGATGGAATTTCCCTTTATTGGCGTATGTGCAGGAACGGGTTCAACTTTGCAGATGGATTTGGTTTACAATGATTTCTCAATAGCAAAGGGGACGGAGGTTGTTGTGGAGAGAGTGCTGAGACCGTGTAATCATAGCGGGGTTTTTCATGCAAATGCTGATGACTATCTTTTGTTTCAAGATAAGAGAGGAAACTTTATCAGGGTCTCCCGGCGGGATGCCCCGGATCATGTCGAAACTCTTTCAGAAAAGACCGGGTTGACCCCGCTCATCTCTGCATATAGTTTGCCTAAAGAGAAATCAGGTTTTATTAAAGATTATGTGGCAAATGGTGCATTAATGCCAATTAGAATAGATTGCTTTGAGGAAAAGGGCGGGGTGATTGTCGACTTAGTAAAAAATAAGGACTAGTATGATTTAAAAAATAGTCGCAAGTCTCGTATGGCATAATTCACAGCCTTACTATTGCCGAGGATCTTTGGGTATTGTTATATCTTGGAGGCTAAAGAAAACAGATGACATCTAGTAGTGGTTTAAAATTTGGAGATGGATTTGTTTATGCCGATTGCATTAAGACTTCAATGCATACTGTCAGATGGAGTGATGTTGAATACTTTAAATTTAAGCAGGTAGCCAGTGTTGTTAATGCAATGTCATTATATATTGAATATTTAATTGTTGTTTTTACGAAAAATTACAAAATAGATTTATACGAAAAGATTGATAATAGAGGAATCGTACTTATTACTCCTCTAAAATATTTGTTTAATAGAGAGAAACGGAGGAATTTTAGACGTAAGACTTTAGAAGAACGCTTAAATGCAAAAATTCGTTTTGATACAATTGTTCGTCATATACAAACTAAAACTGGCAAAGCAGGAAATGATTTGAGTGAAATTCAAGAAAGATATCTTTTGGAATAGATATCTTTGGTGCCCAATAAGTGCCCATCGAAAGTGAAAACGTAGGAAAAAATTGTATAAAGTTGTATAACGTATGGAAATTATTTGGGGGATCATTATCGACGATATTTGATGTAACCCATTGAAAATAAACGGACTCTTTCTGCTTCTCTAATTGTATCCCCGCACCTCCACCAAAATTTTTAAGGACTCGCTACTTATTGAAGTTCAATACTGTTCCTCGTCAGCAAAAGTGAGACAGATTGGAGTCTTGAATTAAGAGAGAGTTTTAAGGGTTGAGAAACCCTGATTTCAGCTCCATAATGAGGCCGTGAACAAGCCGAAAGATGTTGTTAAAGAAATCCGCAGGGCAACCCGCCGTAAGTTCACGCCGGATGAAAAGATTCGTATTGTGTTAGAAGGGCTTCGGGGAAATGTTCCGATATCGGAGATTTGCCGCAAGGAAGGCATTGCGGTATAAATGGTCCAAGGAATTTGTAATGACCCTAGCTAAGCAAGAATTTTTTTGTGTAGATCGAGTTCTTTGTTAATCCAGTTTTTGTAAAACTCCTCTTGACCCAACAAGAAAATCCAACGGGCGTCTTACAGCCGGCGCTGAGCTTAATGTTGACCTGAAATATCATTAAGATTCCCGGATTAAACACTTAACAAAGAAGGAATACCCATGGACAAGGATAAAGCAAAAACAATGACATCTCCATGCGGATTGCCGTGTTTTCACTGTCCGGCCTATCTCGCCAAGGAGAATCCTGATATTTTACAGAAATTGGTGACGGCCCTTGGTATCCCACCGGAAAAAGCCACATGCGAGGGATGCCGCCTTCAGAAAGGCAATATCCCTTTCTTGAACCCGGAGAAGACGTGTGAGATATTCCTCTGCACCGGGGAAAAGGGCATCGATTTTTGTCACGAGTGTGATAATTTCCCATGCGAGCGCTTTCAGCCTTATGCTGATCAAGCACATTTTCCACACAATATGAAAATGTACCAACTGTGTATGATGAAGAAACTCGGCTTTGAAGCGTGGGCAGAAGAGGAAGCGGCGAAAATTTGGGATACCTATCGCACGAAGCCATTCAGTTTTGATAACATTCTTTATTGAATGTGGATAACATATGAAGCGGAAAGGGCCAGCAAACAAATTAACAAGACCGCGAGGGGGCTTGCTCGTTTTTTGCATAGCATCTCGGCTCGGCTTGTTCTTTGCGGCGTTATAGGAGAAGCACAATATGATAATAATTATCGGCCTTCTTGGAATTGTATTTGCCGCGGCGGGATGCGCATTTTTTCTTATAAAAAAGAATAAAAAATTATCTGTAGCCCTTTTAGTGATTGGCTTGCTTTGTTTTTTATTCATGGGATTACTACTTTTATCACTGACTCATTTTGGTGAAGTCGCGAGAGACGACGGCTCAACAATACAAACAACAAGGTAGCGAGAGTAAAATTGAAGCCCGTAACCAGTAAACCCCAAGGCCGCCGCCCTCAAAGCAATTGAGCGGGACAAGCCCGCCCCATCCGGCGTTCGCTTACGCCCCTTATTTTTTGCGTTAGGCTCAAAATGCCGGAGATGAAGATAGGAATTGTATTAAGAATTTATTTCAAAAGGGACGGAATCAAAAAATTCCATCAGAAAAAGATATGTATGATGAAATGAAGCATAATTCCGGGGACACAATACTTAATTGAGGAGGACATGTGGTAAGAGATGGTAAGGATAGCCAGAGTGGTAGTGGGAGGGCTGCTGCATCATGTTGTACAGCGTGGCAACCGTCGACAGGATGTGTTCTTTAAAAAAGAGGACAGAATCAGCTATTGAGAATTTTGAAAGAGCAGTCTGAACGTTTTGGGGTGAAGTATTTGGGCAGATTGCTTAAGGAATTAAGTGTCGTGTCCCCAGAATGCAGACCCAGAATGCAGAATTCCCGCACGCTTGAGGTCGAACTGGTTCATCGGTACAAGTTCAGGACCCGGGAATAAGCCAAACGAAGGATTTTTGAATACGTGGAAATGTTCTATAATCGCAAGCGGGCTCATTCAACGCTTGGTTATCTGAGTCCCGTTGAGTTCGAAAAAAAGTGTTCTGTCTTAACTAACTGTTCACCGATTTGGGGAAGGTCAAGATAATTTTTATGAAGTTTGGCTGATTAGTTTTGTTAGTGGTATATAATAAGGTCTATGAATTTACCTGCTATTGTCATAAAGAAGCATTCAGGAGGTCATGTTATTCCCTTTGGCTCCCTTTTTCGTGTCCTGAAAGAAATATTAGCTTGTTTCTTTCTTGCGGCCTTTTGCTTTTTTGGTGTTGGACCAAGTTTGGCCAGTGCCGATGAGGGGACTGCCTTGTATAAGCAGGCAGTGAGCGCGCTCAGGAAGGGTAATGATGAACTTGCCTTCCTGAAATTTACCCATATCAACGAATATTATCCGGATTCGAGATATCGCGAAGAGTCATTGTTCCGGATAGGTGAATATTATTTCAAGCATAAGAATGTACGTGATTCGCAGCAGTTCCTGGATGAGTATTTGAGGACTTTCCCGGTGGGAAAGTTCGCCGCCAAGGCAGCCGAATATGTGGGTTTATTTCAGGTCCAGACCCTTATGCAGGTAGCTTCCAAGGCCTATGATAGTCGTGATTTCTATGCGGCGTTCAGCGATTATGAAGAGATATTGAGAGTCGACCCGGGGAACGGTGGCGCAAAAGTCAGGATTCAAGACTGCCGCAACAACCTTGTTCAGCTGTTTTTGAGTCAGGCCCAAGCTGCATTTTCCAGTCAAGAATATGATAAAGCCATTAAAGCCTACGAACAGATCCTGGAATTTGAACCTGATAACGATTTCGTGAAAGAAAAAATAGCTAAATGTCAGGTGGGCATTGAATTCGAAAGGCAGCAGATCGCGAAAGGACTGGTGAAGTTCCGTGGAAAATGGGTCAAGCCAGAGCAGCGTGATGCGACGTTGCACAAGGAAGAAGGGGAGCGCTATTTTAATGCAGGTGACTGGACATCTGCAATATCATCTTTTGATGAGGCTTTGAAGCTGGAACCCGGATGGAAATTTCTTGGCTATAATATTGATGATTGTAAGGCGAAACTGGATTTTGAGGCTGGACAGAAGGCGAAAGGACTGGTGAAATACGATGGGCAACGGGTGCCGGTCGAAGAAAAGAACAGGTTAGTAGTGGATTTGAAAAAAGGATATTTCGGGTCTTTGCGAATAAATGAATATGTGGATATTGATAAGATTGTCAGGATAATCGGAACAAGACCGCAAAAAAGTGAAGACAATATTTTTAATGTTAGTCACGAATATCCCGGCAAGGGGTTAAAGATTATAATCGAAGAAAACAAGATATTGGATTTGACTTTATATCTGAAAAACGATGATCAGGTAAATGATAATTATAGCTCTTTTGGAGGCGACATCCGTGATGTGAGTGACAATGAAACTGTCGAAACCATTGTCACAAAGTTTGGATCAGATTATGAAGGGGGAAAGGCATACTTGGGAAATAATTACATTATGGATTACAGGATGGGGTATGGGAATTTAAGCTTTATATTTGATAAAAATAACAGGCTAATTAAGATTTCTCTGAGCGCATATCATTGACGGGAGTGTGTGTCTGTTAATACAAGTGAAAAGTGAAGGGGCCGGTTCCCCAAAGGGGATAGTCATCCGCACCTAACGGTGTTACATCAGACCAGTGATTTCAGCAGTTAGAAGAATAATTTTAAAAGGAAATATCCTTCCTAGGTTTGATTCAAGAGAAAAAGCCCGGTCAGGATGGCAGAACCTTGTGTCTGACAACACCGCGGCCATCCGGGGATTGAGGAATTATAAGAAACAAAAATAGGCCCGCCAACACCACTCGGGGCACAGCCTGTGACATGAAGAAATCACCGGATCATGGGACGGGGTTATCGACATGAACAAAAAATTTATATTACTGACTGTGGCCATGTGTATTGCTTGGGCCGTGTTCTTAATAATTGCCGCTGGCCGCTTAAAAGCCACATCGTCCCAATTCCCTTCCCTTGAACCCCTCGCGGATACAGAGTATGAAGAAATGATCGGCAAAACAGTCCATGAACAAATGAAAGGCAAGCCTGCCGCTATTTACTATCTCTTGTTTACAGAAGATAAGCATCCGGGGCCTTTAAAATTATTGCGTTTTCTTGCCACAAAACAAAATGTGACCGTGCAGCCTCTTGCCGGGCCTAGTCGTTCTTCAAAACCAGAAATATATAAGGGGTGGATCGGAAGGGCCGACATGAATGAATTAATTAAATATGTGAAGTCGAATCAGCCGGCCGCTGCCCTTGTGCCGGGATTAACCGCCTTCCCTCATAAATCGACAGTGGGGAAAGAAGCGATTCTCATGATAGAAGCGTATCGCGCAAGGCCTTATCCTGTGGGGTTAGGGAATAGTTATCCCCCCGATGTGTTCGGCAGGAACGCGTTTTTTAAAGAAGTGACCCAGGAAGAACGCGCGCGGGAAATTCTCGCATGGTGGGAAACAGAAAAGAGCAAAGCCGGAGGAAATGCTTTTCTTATAGAACCTGAAACAACGCCGGATAGTACTTCCGGAGAGAATTATTCAAACGCGGCGACAGGGTGGGATTGATTGGGATGATTCAAGTTTTTATTTGTGAAATCAAACAACAATCGATTCCCATCCCCGAAACGGCGTTTCCCCTAATGTTTTTCAAAGCGTGTCGGCACCCAAGTACTTCCCTGGAGGCAAGGGCTTTCATCCTATCAAAAAAACTGGATTAATTTTTTTGGGGCGGAGCCTTGTACAATTGGTACGCAGTAGATACCAGGAAGCTTGCCCCGGGTGGCTGGCACGTGCCGTTTGAAAATAAACAAAATTTTCCAACCGGGCTTCCTGGATCCCCGCGTTTCCACCAAAATTTAAAGGGCTCGTTGAATCGTAAAAAACCGGTGACCTGAAAATTTGCAAGAGAAGTGCGTTCTCAACAGCCCGCCTTGGAACATCAGTCACGAATGTCCAGGAAAGCCGAGAATTAGGGAGGAAGAAGAATGTTATTTTGTTGAATAGATTGTTATGGGTTTTTGTTTGGAGTAGAATGGAAACTATTGTTAAGGAAACAATCCCTTTCTTAGGTATAAGCGGGGAGAGGGGCAGATAATGATTCAAGTGATTGTAGCGAAATCACGCGATGAGATGAAAGGAGAGGGGACAATGAACCGACTTAGAGGCATCAGTCAACTGCTTATATGGGTGTTGGCCACGGAAATCTCCGCTGCCGCTCAGACGTACGACTTAAAGCCGCAGTTTCGGGAGGGGCAAAGCTGGGCGTTTGAGCAGAGCGGCGAGATGCAGCAGAACACCACGATGTCATCCCCGGGCCAACCGCCGCAACAGATGCAACAGAGCATGCGGCAGACCCGCAGCGGCACCATGGCTGTGCTCGCCGTGAAGGACGGGGTGCCGGTGTCGGTGCGGCTTACGTTCGGGAACGACTGCGTGACGTTGATGGAGATGGGAGGGCAAAAACAGCCGATTCCGTTTCCTTTTAGCGGGCAGACCATTACGTTAACGCGCGACGCCCGCGGTGAGGTTGCGCATGACTTTAAAGGTCCGGCTGATCCAATGGCTGAGATGGAATTGAAAAGCTACCTCTCGTTTTCACGGGAGTCGTTCCCGCCGCGGCCTGTGGCGGTCGGAGAAGAATGGGAGCCCGACACTGCTGCGATGCGTCAGTTTTACCAGATAGGCCCGCAGGATAAATTGAGCGTCAAGTGCCGGTTTGTCTCGGTTAAAGAATATGCCGGCCGTCGTGTCGCGGAGATTGAAACCGTTTTGTCCTTCGCCAAACGGCAAGGCGAGAACGAAATGCGCAACGACATGAAAGACACGTCACTGGTGGAAATCGATACCGGCAACACATTACAGAGCGACATGACGAACGCATCGGTAACGCAAGGTGCGCAGCAGATGCAGCAACCCGGCGGCTTCCCCGTGACGGTTCAGACACGTGTCCAGGGGTCATCGCGCGCGCGGACCGCGGTCAAACCAATCGACAACGCGGGCCCGCTGCCCGCCACGCCCGTTGCTGATATTGGTGGCGCGCTGCCGGGTGCTTCATACGCCGGCACATTCGCGTGCGCGGAAATGACAGTCATCCTCACCGGGACCGGCGACCGTTACACCGGTACGATTGAAATGGGCGGCCAGAAGTTTCCGCTGTCTGCGCGCTTGGTTGGGGGAAAGCTTGAAGGCACGTTTACCAGCGGCGGCGACCGGTTCCCGTTCACGGCGACGCTAGAAGGGCCGGCCTTGACATTAGTCAGTGACGGCACGACGTATGTGTTGGGACGGAAAGCCGGCAATCCGCTCGCCGCTTCGCCAGCAAAATTAAATCCGCTTTCGCAACCGCGTTTGGATGCCGCGCCTGTGTCATCATCAGTGCCGGCGGCATCTGGCTCGGCCGGCTTCATGCGGTTCAAGAAAATCAGCATCATGGATAGCCCGGAAGGAATCGGGGGAGAGGCGCTTACTTACCTTGCTCCGGTCGGTTGGCAGGTGGAAGGCGGGATGGAGTGGCGTCAACATCCGTCGATGCCGGCTACGGTGCATATCCGGACATTCAACCCTCACGGGGTGGAACAGCTTGAAGGGTTCCCGACTCTTGGGTTCAGCTGGGGCGGGATGTTAGCCGAAACGGGGTTCGGTCCCGGCTCAAACTATATGGGCAACGAAGTGCGGCCCCCCATGAGCGACGTGATGCAGTTCCTTCAAGAGATTATCATCCCGCGTTTCCGTGGCGATGTGCAATGCCGGATCATAGGTGAACAGGAATTGCCGGCATGGGCACAAGCTGTCGCCGCGGCTGACTTGGCTGAAACAGGATCAATCCCGGGATACCAGAACACCTATAGCGCGGGGAAGGTGCGCGTCGAATACACCATTGCCGGGCAACCCGTCGAGGAAGACCTCTACGCTGTTTTGCAGACAGTATACGTTCCGGCGTATAACATTTACACCCAAATCGGCCAGCGCGCTTACGGGATCCGGGCGGCCAAAGGCCAGATTGAGGACCGCACCAAGATCATGCAGGCGATGGTTGCCTCGGTGCGCCCGAATTTGCAGTGGTTCAACAAATACCTGCAGCTCTGCCAGACGCTCCATAACATCGAGATGGGCAAGATCCGCACCGCCGGCAAAATCAGCCAGATCATCAGCCAGACCAATAACGAAATCAGCGACATGATGCAGCAATCGTGGGAACGCAAGCAGGCCTCCGAGGACCGTATTAGTAAAGCGTGGAGCCAGGTCAACCGCGGCGTCGAAGAGTATTACAGCCCGGTCGAACAACGCCCCGTTGAGCTCCCGACCGGATACACAGACGCGTGGGTCAACAACGCCGGCGAATATATCGTCAGCGACAACGTTAACTTTAATCCTAACATTGAGCTCGAAGGGAACTGGCAGAAACTCGAGCGTGCCCCCATGGAAGGGAGGCCATAAAAGCGGGCCCGGGGCGCCCCTGAGGAACCGGAGAGCAGGATAAGTGAAAGAATGATTTTCAGAATCAGATAAGACTCACATTCAGAAAGGAGACATGGAGGTATGCCGAAATTGTTCATTTTTTTAGTGGCCGGGATGCTGGCCTGCGGCGCGGCTTTCGCGCAAGGGGGGGCCGGGGCGCTCGACGCAAACCCGGCGGCGGAGGCTTTTTATAATAAAATTGATACCGCCACGGAATGGGGCCAATGGCTGGTTGGTGTTTTTAAGCCCTATGCCGATAAGATGGCGGCGGAAGCGTTAACCACGATTTTACCGGCGACACAGATCGACCCGGCCGGCCTGTCGCAAGAGGAGCTCCTTAAGAAGGTTTCCGCCGGCTACGCGGAGTATCACAAGGCGATACAAAGAATCACGCCGCCGGAAGAGCTCAGGGCGTATCACATGAAGATCACGGACGTGTATGCCGAAATATCAAAGAATCTCCCCGCTGGTCCTGAGCAGGCCCTTGAGCTGGAAGTTAAACTCAAGATATTGTATGACGAGGCGGTCCAGGAAATCATCCGCGTGTTGAAGAGCCATGGCGTCCCGGAAGACGTGATCGCCGAGTTTGCACAAACACTGTAGTTTTGAGAAAAGACCGGGAGCGGGATCATCAGGAGCCGCAAGTTATTTGAAAATGATAATTTGCGGCTTTTGTTTTTATGCTAAATTAATAAGGTGCCCCATTGTTCTCTTGAAAACTTTTCAGAGGATGACCGGGCCGGGGGAGGGAGGATAAAAAGAAAATTATTTTTTATTTAAAAGGAGCGTTTCATGGAAGAGTCTAAAAAAGGTTTCCCTGGTCAGGGGTGGGCTATCGCAAGCCATTTAAGCGTTCCCGCTTCGTTCTTCCTGCCGGTCCCTCTGGCTTTCTTCCCGTTGTTTGTCTGGGCGATCAAGAAAAGATTCCCTTTTGTCCGGGAACAGGTCAAGCAAACATTTAATTTTCAGATTACACTTATCCTGTACCTCATCATATTCTTCGGCGTGGCTTTTTTGGTTTGTTATTATTCCAGGGACCCGAACCTGTTCGCCGTAGGGTGGATTTTCCCTATGATGTTTTATTTTGTGGAGTTCTTGTTCGCCGGCATTGCCGTCCTTATAAAAATCGGGAATTTAGAGACATTCGATTATCCTTGGACCATCGAATTTATAAAAGAGAGAAACTGGCGGTTGTTGAAGGCGGATTGATTGTATTGATGAATAGCGGTTTGTCATAATTCAACACAGGAGGTTTTATGGAAGCAGGGAGCGTCAACAGGTCCACGCGGACTTTGGCCGCCATGGGGGCTGTTTTTGCCTGTATTATTTTTGGATTTGTTAATTCTTTGTCTTCCGATGGAAATTGTTTCACCCGGCCCGACATGCGGGCGCAGTTGCTTGCCCGGGGAATGGTTTTTATCATGATGAATTTATGCGCGCATGCGGGGTTCTGGAAAGCGAAAAGGTGGGGGTTTTATTTTTATACCCTTTTCTGGGTGCTTTTGACTTCTGTCCTGGGTGACACGGAAGATCTGGGCTCCCGGCCGGACGTGTATTTACAATGGTTTCCCGTCTTATTCCTGATTGCCGTGGGTTTTATTTTTTTGCCCTGGCATCCTGCCTTTCGGCTTAAGTTTTTCCCTGACAGGCCGTGGCCGCGGTTTATCGTTGGCTACATAATATTTTTCTGTTATTGGGTTGTTGCGCTGATAGGCATTGTCGGACTTTTCATGACAGGGATGTTAATTCTTTACAAGATTCTGGGTGTCCCCGTGCTTTTTGGGCAGATCTTTCTCGTTGGGGGAATATTGGGGGGCTTCTCCGTTCTTTTCTGGCTTTTGGCAAGAGGGCTCTCCCGGCGCAAGCGTTGGGCTTATGTTATTGTCATTTTATATTTTTTGGGCCTGTTGTTTTCTGGCTATTCCCAGAATTTGAAATACTTTTCTTTTGCCACCTGGCAATACTATTTCCCGGCGATGATATTGATGCTGCTGGCCGGCGGGTTCCTGGGGCTTTTTTTAAGCGTTCCTGTCCGTGATTTCTTTTTTAAGCGGCCGCAACCGGACAGCCCGGCCGCCGGCACCGGTCCTCTCCCGATGGAAGGCATTCCCGGGATAACGCCGAATATCAAAAGGATTTTTACGGCCGCAGGCATCCTCTTTTTGGCGGCGTGCGTAGCCATCACGGTGATTTTGTTATGGAAAAAGGACGAAATAGCCGCTTTTTCTCAAGAGGTTTTTCCTTTGTGGGGCCTGGAGCAAAATTTTGAAAAAACAGGCGTGCCGGAATTCCCGCGAGTCTTGTCGGTGGACAAGAAGAAGGAAGCCGTGAAAGTGAGTGCCGGCCAGGATTGGGGGCTCAAGCCAGGTGATGTGTTGAAGATTTACAGAGGCGAGGAGTATAAGGGCGAGATGACGGTCAGCGAGGTCCTGCCGCAAGGTTCCTGGGCCAGGCCCGTCCCGCCGTTAACGGTTAAGGGTATTCGCGCCAAGGATGAGGTTGTTTTCGACTCCCCGTTATTTTATTATAAACGCGGCGATGTTTATTTGGCGCTTAATCAGGAAAGCGCGGCCCGGGAAGATTATGAAAGAGTCGGCCATCTGGATGCTCAATCCCCGTTACGATATTTGGGGTTGGGCAAGATGGCTTACGCTGCCCAGCAATATGCCCAGGCGATTTCTCTTTTGGATCAGGCCATCGCCTCTGACAGCGGGCTTGCCGAAGCGTATTATCAGCGCGCTTTGGTTTTTTACGCCATGGAGGACATGGCACAGCCTTTGGCCGACCTTTCAAAAGCCATAGAACTTAATCCGGATTTCGTCGAGGCGTATCGGTTGAGGCTGGAAATCAATCTGAAAGGGAGCCGGTTTGAGGAATGCGAGGCGGACATCCAGAGCTTAATGGGCCTTAACGCCGCGCTTGATCCGTCTTTACTTAAACAATTAAAGATGGAGTCCGGCAAAATGCGCGTGACACAAGCCCCGGCGGCGCAAGAAAGTTTTAAGCCTCGGGCAAATAACGCTAAGGTTCAAACAGCCATCTTGCCCAGAGGGCAGGTTTCTTCTGCCGAAGATCCGGCCGGTTGGCGGCGGGTTTCTTTTAGCGAGGCGACGACAGGACAGTTAGTCCCCATCAATCTTGAATTTATTGTCCCGGACGGCTATGTCCCGGCCTCGGGGGACTCCTGGTCTTTGTGGGGTGAGCCTAAGGACATAAAGAAAGTTTCAAAAGACATGCAGGACCCCATTTCTTTGTTTTATGCTGATCAGCCGTTGTTTGATTTTTTCTATTCAATGACCGTCGGATATTTTGCGGATGCCGATAAGTTCAATATTGAACAAAATAAAGAAAACTCAAAACCATCCCCCGGGTCAAAATGGCAAAGGACGTCCATCGGGGGGTATCCGGCCTTGATTTCGATTGATGATTACAACGGTCGGATATTGTATAGTTGCCATATCGCCACAACGATGTCGACCAATGTCGTGACGTTCACCATGGTCTCGGGGAAATCTTTATCCCGGGAAGACAATGAATCGGACTGGATGACTTTCCTGAAAGGGATCCGGAGGCCGCGCTTTAAAGCCCCGCCTTTGGAGGGGGAAGACGCAACAGACACGCTTCGAGAGATAAAAAACGCCTTGATTCCCAACGGGCGGAAAGCGAAAATTCGGATCGCGTTAAAGATCGTGGCCGGGCCGGAGAATGCCGTTGAACGCCCGACGTTTGAGCAGGATATTGTGCTGGCCCAGGGGGAACGGGGATTCGAGCGGATGGACCTTCAAGGCAGGACGTCCGGGACGGCCATTGTGACCCGTGACGGGAGTGTTTCCAATATTGAAGCCTGGGAGTTCCCGATTCCTAGCATTGATGAGGAGCGCATGACCCGTGAAGGCGACCAGATTAAAGTGGACGTGACCCAGGATGGACAGACGTTTTCCAGCGAAGTGCCTTTTCAGGAATTCGGAAAATATTCCCCGGCCATGGCTTTGCTGGGCGGCCAGCCTTTTGCTGTGACGCAAAAGGACCTCCTGGAGGATTTGCTGGGTATATACGATTTTAAACAAACGGAAGCCGGCGGTAAAATTATTTTGCGCGGCGTCGGCAATAAAGACCGTTTGAAAAGCAAGATGCCTGAAGCGTCATTCCGGAACCTCCCGGAATTTTATCATGACGTGGATTTGGTGGAAGAAGCCCTGCGGAATCACGGCAAGGCCACGGTCACGGTGAACCGGGCAACGCATGAAATCGAGGAGTTCATAGTGGATGGAGAGCTGCGGATGCAGCCTGTGCGGACTGTTATTCATTTCCAGAATGAATGAAGATGCGTCACGCGGCGCGATTCCGCGTTAATATGTTATAATTCAGTATTAAAAAGGCATCTCCCTGACGGGGAAGCAAGAAGCCGTATAGGAACGTCAAAACCCGGGCTGCGTGAGGTTGTATGATCTGCCGCCATTAACTAAAATTCGAAATATCCATATGCCTGCCGATAGTCATAATTTCAGGAAAAGTTTTCCAAGTGTGTTTTTTATCTCCCTGATGTTGACCGTGCTTGAGATATGCGCTTATCTACGGCCAGGTGTTTTATCCTTTGTGGCTGCCCGGTGCTGGCTGGTGCACAGCGGTGTTTATCTTATCAGCAGTTTATATGTCATTTATAAAACCCTCCGGCAAGATGTGTTGGGAAAGAACTTCCGCGGGATATTAGTCTTTTTCCTTGTTGCCTGGGCCGCTTTTAATATCGCGGCTTCCAGAGGATTGTCCATTAACCATGAAGGCACGCAACAAGTGGCGGACGGCTGCGCCTTTTTTAAATTTCATGACTTGAATTACACGAAAACAGGTTTTTTGGGATATCCCGCCCGACAGTACCTTCTTCTCGCGCTGCCGTCTTTGTTTCTCGGCAGAAATCTTGTGGCACTCCGTTCGGGGTTCGCGGCGGCTTTCTTGCTCGGGATGATGCTGTTTTATTGCGGGTTGAGCAGGTCTTTTGAGGAACATAAAACAGGGAGGACGCTTCTCGCGCCTCTGATGGCGCTGTCGCTCTTGTGCTTCCCCTTCGTTGTTAATGTCATGGTTTCCTGTGAACAGTCGCTCTTGCCGGTATCTTTTACGCTCCAGGCGGCGGGGTGGTTTCTGTTGTGCCTGAAGGGCATAACACCATTACGGGCGGTTAGCTTAGCCTATATCGGAGCATTGTTGGCGACATCGTATACTCCGGGGCTTGCCCCCTGGGTGTTGCTGATTGTGCTGATCGGGTTGCGCATCAAACAGGAACAGCGGTTGAACAGCGTTTATCCTGTGATGCTATGGATAAGCGTGGTGGTCTTTATAACCGTTTTTGGCGCGGCATCTTTTTTCACCCGGACGGATATGTTTTTCCGTCAAAGCGGAGTCTGGGCTCCTGGTTATTCGCGGTGGCCGTACCTGTTCGGCACTTTAAGAGCCCTTTTTATCCCTTCCTGCCAGGCGTTTCTTCCCTTGCCGGTCGTCGTCTATATTATGGTATCTTTGATGAAAATGTTTCATCCCCGGGATTTCTGGATATCCCTTTGGGCGGTGGTGACGGTTTTTATGGCGACACAGCTTGGCGGGTTCGCGAGCCCGGCTCCTCCGTACAGCCTGCACAGGGCTTTGGTCATTATTCCGCCTGTCTTGATAACGTTGGCTTTCACAATCGAGCCGTGGCTGGTGAGCCGGAGGGCCATATCCTCCAAGATCCTTTTGCTGGTTCTGTGTTTTGGAATCTTGATCCCCGGGGGAAATTTGCATGAAAGCCTGAAACTGTACAGGAGCGGAATCAGGGATGAGGTTATTTATAATACGCTCGATGTCGTTGATGAATACGGGATTGACCCCAACGGCCGGTTAAGGATTATCGTCGCTTCGGAGCATGTTGAATATGCGAACCTTTATGATTCTTACAGGTATTTCTATCCCAAATCCGAATTCTTATGGGGGCAGGACACTATCCTTGATGCGGAAATCGCCGACTATCCGACCTTGGTTTATCTTGACGCAGAGAGGCCGCCGCTGAGCGTGACCGATATGGTTCCGGGAGGGAACACGGATTTTTCGGTGGTTAAGTTTTCTTTTAATGAGCAGGAGGCACAATTTCTCCGGGCGGTTTATGTCCCGGCTAAGAATATAAGGTCCGTTGATTGAACCGAACAAATGACACCATTGCCATGATCCGATTTTTCGTTAGTTTCCAGATGTTCCGGGGCATTTTTCTCGGAGTCCTTCTGTCTTTATTATGCGGATTGAAGCGTGAATGTGCCGTGGGGGTTGACCAGATAAGGAAAATCCTCTGCGCGGGCCTGGCGTACTTGACGATCCCGTCGGCGCTGTTCTGTTTTTCCTTGCCGTTGTCCCTGCTTCAACGCGCCGTGCTGTGCCTTTTAATAGTGTATGGCTTTTTTAACGCTGTCAGAAGAATCGTGAAGAGCGAAACGTTGCTGCGCCCGGGCCATGAATATAAATTGAGGCTGGATTGGTTTCTCATGAGCATCGCGTTGTTGGCCTTGAACCACGGGGCGGTATTTTTTGACCTCAGCGTTGTGGGGGATTGGCATAAACACCGCAGCGTCCTGATGAGTTTGTATGATTGCCCCTGGGACCCGCTGTTGTGCACGGGCTTTGACTGTTCCGGGCAGGTCGTCCCGGGCACGCGGTTGGTTTATTATTACGCGATGTACCTGCCCGGGGTTTATGTGTGCAAATTGTTGGGGGGGCTCGTTTCTTCTTTGCCGGCGCCGTCCATTTGGGGATTTTTATCGACTTCGTTTTTGATATGGAACCTGCTGGGGGTCGCGATTATATTCCTTTTGTTGCCGGTCGTGTGCCGGGAGCTTTTTCGGCCCGCCGATAATGGGCCTTGGGGCCTTTTTTATCCCGCCCTTGTGTTTTTTGCCGGAATGGATTATTGGTTTATCTGGATTGCCAAAAGGACCTGGCTTGTCGGCCACGCGGAATGGGGGGCGGCACAATATAACGCGCAGATCAGCTCTTTTATCAGCGCCTGGTCGTGGGTCCCGCATCAACTTGTTGTCACTTTTTTGGGGGTTGTTTTCCTCGCGCTGTTCAGGAAGAATTTTTCCCTGTTCCCGTTTTGTTTATGGACCGTTTTTTTGCTTTCAGGAGCCAGCCTGGCCTGGGTCGGGAGCATCCCGTTTTTGGCTTATTTTTGTGTGTCCCGGCTTATCGGGGTGCGCCGGTCGTTATCCTTCAAACAGGCGGGGGAGTTCTTTTCTGCGAACTCGATGAATATCCTTTCCGGGCTTTTTGTCACCGCGGCCATTTTTCTGTTTTACAGCACAAAGGTTGAAGCGGAGGGGTTTGATATATTATTGACGCGGGCGAAACTTTATGATTTCTTCCTTTTCCATTTTATTGAGTTTTACCCGGCCTTTATGCTCGGCGTTGCTTATTATATGATCCGACGAAGTTTCCCGCCCATTATCGGGTTTTCGTTCTTGTCGATTTTCGTTATTTCGGCTTTTCACGGCGGCAACTGGAATGATTTGGTGATGAGGGGAAGCCTGCCGGCATTAGCGTTGATTATGATTTTTTGCGCTTCAACCGTTCAAACCGTCGTCCATGAAAAACGAGCCGCACCTTATATTTTGGCCATCATAACGCTTCTTTTGACATTCCCGTTATTTTTAAACGAATATTGTGTCGCCTTGGAAGGCATGCATCCCCAGCTGGAGAACGGGTATGCCGTTTATATGCAGTACGCCGGGGATGGCCGGGTCCGCGGCATTCTGAGGTTGTTCAATTTGGCCCATTAATAGGATAGGGATGCTTTTTTATTAGTGAGAGGCCAGGGCCGTACGTCCGGGTGGGGTTATGAGGTCGGTTTTGGGGTGAGACGGTAGAGTTTGATCCGGATGACCAGATGTTTGAGGCACCGACGATGCCATACTTCGAAGGGCGCTTCCCCCTGGTACCTCAGATTATAGTATTTCGTGATAAAGAAATAAAAGAGCCCGACATTGTTGCTTAAGAGGCCGTTTTCCGTGATATAGACCGGGACCCCGCTGTCCAGCAGGGCGTCCAGGTTTTTTTTATAAGCCCGCAGTTCTTCCCGTAAAGATTCCTGTTGTTGGTAATATGTCGTGTCGGTGACAATTTGATGGATGGTCTCCCTGTTCCCGTAGTATTGAATGAACGCCCTTTCGTCGCCCACGATGATTTTGGCGTTTGGCTCCGTGACGCGGGCTATCCAACGGCCGTATTCCGGCAGAAGGTCATGGCGGTGCCGGAAAGACAGCGTCGGATAAATATTGTGATAAGACAATATGACTACGAGAATGAACAGGACTTTCCCGCAGATATCAACGGGTTTTGAGCGGTTCGAGATTAGTTTTGAAAACAGATATCCCTGGCTGATGACAAGGGCGACAAAGCTCGTTAAGAGAAAGCGGGGGGTAATGAAGAATGAATTGCCGAAAGCTAAGAAGGGGATTGTAAACCAGAGCAGCAGGAACCAGAATTTTTGCCGGCTTTCAAAAGCCAGGATAATCAATCCCCCGATAACAACCAGGAGGCCCAAGTAGGAGAAATTGGAAATAAGATAATCGAAACTTATTTTTAGATATTCAGAGATCAATCCTGCGAAAGGGTCCAGCAGGCGGTATTGAAAGAACCCTTTATTAAAATAATTCACCCCTCGGCTCGTGAAGACCGCGGCATAAAAGAGCGTTAGGGTGAGCAGGGCCAGGAGGACAGCCAGAAGAAAGCGCTTCGAGAAAAATGTCGTTTTCTTGCGCGGGACGCTCATCGGCGAATGGTGGGCCAGAAGGACATAAAGAAAGCTCATCGGGATAATCATGGCGGCCATGTCCTGGATTCGGGCGGCCCCGGATAAGCCGAAAAAGAGGGCGCTTAAGGCCAGGTGCTTCGTCGAATGGGATTTGAAGAAAATCGTGAGCAGCCCAAGGGAGGCGAACATGAAAAATAAAAAAGGAGAATGGCTGTTGCCGTAAATAGACGTGGATAGGAAGAGCGGGTTAATGCATAACAACAGGGATGCCAGGATAGCGGTCTTGGCGTTAAACAAGTTTTTAAGGAAGAAGAAGAAGGGAATGACGCTGATTGAGCTGAAAAAGACGTTCATAAAGTTAACAGCGGTAACCGGATCCGCGACATTAAAAACGTTGGCTATGCTGATAAAAATTATGCTGAGGAACAGTATGAGCGGATATCCGTGTCCGGCGTTAAAATGAAGTTTGTGGGTCTCCAGCGATTTTTCGGCGGCCACGGTTAACCCGAGACAGTCTACATGGTAGGGGCCTTTGCTTATGAGGGACAGGCCGTGAAACAGCATTAAAGCGGCCAGGATAAGAGGGAATAGGAACTCTTTGAATATTTCTGCTGAAAAGGGCAGCGGGGAATTCAGATGTTTTATTTTTATTTGCATATAAAGATTTAAAATAAGATAAAATTATATAATTTTTTATTATAAGTTTCCCGGGGAGTTTCGGCAATAATTTTCAGGTTAAATATTTTTTAAAAGAGGCCATTGGGGGTTAAGGGTGCTATATGTTATGCTTATTACCTGGGGGGATATGGAGCCGGGGGCCCAGAACCGTGATTTAAAAGAGCATTTCCCTGATTCTGGAAAATACTGATTCAAAATGAGACAACTCTGTGATACACTTGCTTGATTAAATTATGGCGTTAAAAGGAGAGGGCGGGTTATAGGGGGGCGGAAGCGCGCCCAGAGGGTTTGAGTGATAATCTTATTAAGGTAAGAGAGGGAATTGCGCTTCATGAAAGAGGCGCATTGGTTGAAAATCGTTCAAAGAAAGGCAGTGGCATGACAGACATTGTTCATAGGCTTAACATTAATGCTCCGGGGGCGAAAGTGTTCCAGGCCGTTTCTACAGTTGATGGCTTAAAGGGGTGGTGGACGAACCATGTTGACGGCGTGAGCCAGGAAGGGAAACAATTGACATTCCGTTTCCCGGATCAGGGCCCGGTTATGGAAGTCTTGGAGCTTATCCCGGATGAATTTATCAAGTGGAAATGCGTGGACGGCGTGGATGCCTGGAAAGACACCATTCTAACCTTTGAGATGGAAGACCTGGATGGGGGGACGGATTTGTTCTTCGCTCAGTCGGGATGGGAAGAACAAACGGGTTTTTTTGCGCAATGTAATACAAAATGGGCGCTTTATCTGCTGAGTCTTAAGGAATTTTGCGAGCAGGGGCAAGGGCATCCTTTCCCCAAGGACATTCAGATAGAAAAGAAACAAAAAGATTAGTTCTTCTTCAGCCGCTCCGTATATCCTTAGCTTTCAGCGCCGGCTCATATCCACCGGGAGCCGCCGGCTCCCGGTGCTTAGTGTTGCCCGGTTTCATCAGGCGTTCATCAGCGGTTGCTTTTCATTTTCAGACCGTTTTTCGCTTGGTCCCCGTGAGCCCGCCATAGTAAAATTAAAGGAATGATAGTACAAATAGTTTGAATAAAAGCGTTATTTTAACGATGATCCTGATCCCGCATTATTTATATCATCCAAGGCGGGGCACAAGGGGGATTTTGTTTTTTGATATCCTGTTGTATATCATGAAGGAGTTGGTACAATAAGAGGGTTAGCCGGGAAAAATTATCCTTGGGAAGGGATGTTCACGGTTGATGATTTTAAAAAACAGGAAAGGGAGGCGCATATGCAGAAAAAATTTCAGGCGGCATCGGTCCGGACGGTCCTTATGGTTGTTATTATCGTGCCTGTCACCCTGTATTTGTTGCATTTCGCTTATAAAAAAAATACCGAGTCCGAGGCGCGGGCCAATCAATGCCAGGCGAAGTGCAAGGAAGATGGGTTCCCGGGGTATTCATTTCAGTGGAATATCCTGTCTGGCCCGCAATGCGAATGTCTTGGTTATATGGAAGAATGAGCCGCTGAGCCGGGGAGTGCCGGAGCGATGAAATTATTCAATGTTGCGTTCAGGGAGTCGGTCCTGCTTTTTTTGCTGGCCGGGATTTTATTGATGTCGCTGCAGTTAAGGATGAGGTACGGATTCGCGGAACGCTTGTGGGCCGACGAAGCCGAGTACGCCTGGTACGCGCAGCGTATTGCGGAAAACCCTTCCATCCTTTTTTCGAGGGGAATCATAAACACCCATCCGCCGTTATTTTCAGTTTTTTTGGCTGTTTTCGGGCGGTCGCTCGCTGGCTGCCGTTTGATGGCCGTCCTGATCAGTTTGTCCGGAATCGGGATGATTTATGCTCTTGGGAAGAAACTGTTTAATGCCGTCGTGGGATTCTTAAGCGCGGTCCTGCTGGCCACCAATAGTGTTTATGTTAAGTTTTCACCAAAAATTCTCATTGATGGGTTGCTGATGACCGTTATGATGTGGCTGGCTTTCGAACTTATCCGGGCGAGCCGGTCGGCGGACCCCTGTTCCGGGTTTAGGGTCGGGCTCGCCGGGTGCGTGGCTATTCTCCTGAAGTGGTCGGCGTTGTTGGTTATCCCGGTTATCTTTATTTTTTACCTGGCGGGTTTTGATGCGTTGGGAATCAAACAGCGGCTTCAAAAAGTTTTCCTCCCCCTTGGAATCATTCTCGCCGTTGTGATGGGGCTGCTTATCAATAATTATATTCAATTAGGGCGGGCCTGGGGGAACGTGTCTGCGGTTGTTATTAATACATCCGGGAATTCTTCGGCCTGGTTCTATGGGCTGGACCTCCCGCTGTTGTTGGATTTCCCTTTTGCCTTGTTCTTCTGCGCTGCCGGCGTTTTTTTTTCATGGAAAAAGGACAGGAGGGCTTGTTTGCTTTTGGTTCTGTGGGTTCTTGTTTTCGCCGCCATTTTTTCCTTGGCCGCCGAGAAAACCAGCCGGTATAGCATGGTTTATCTTCCCGCGCTTCTCATTTTATTGTCTTTCGGGATGTACCAAGGCGCGCGAAGCATTTTCCGTTCCCAGGAAGGAAAGCGGCTGGCCAATGTGATGGTTGTTTTATATGTTTGCGCTTTTGCTGTTTTCGCTTATCCTGAACTGGCATCTATGTTGGAGGAGGAGACCCATTTTTATGTCGGGTTTCAGGCTGCGGCGCAGGAGATAAAAAAGGCCGCGACCCCAGACACCCTTATTGTCGCCAGCTCGCCGGATTTGGTGCGGTATTATACCGGGATTGAATTTAAGGATTTTGGGGGGCAAATTATACACTGGCCGTTGCAGGAGGAAGCCCGCGATGCGTTGATGGGAACCCATCACGGCTCCATGATGGTTGTTTTGGATAATTGGGGCCGGCCTGATAATCTGCTTGTGGACCCGTATGACCCGTCTTTGCTGCGTTTTCTCAAGCAAGAGGGGTTTCGTGAGGTTGCGGCTTCGGGCCGTATGAGGTATTATTCATCAAAAGGCCGGGGGCGGGTTTTTCCGGTGATTTGGATTATGGAAAGATAAGCCGGGCGTTGTGTGTCCGCGGGTCCTGGGAATTCCATAATCCGGCATGAAACATGGGGAACGGGCATGGTGAGGCGGGTCATGAAATGAGGGGGTATGATCAATAATACCACGACGTTTGATAAAGATAATTATATTAAAATATGGGGGGATTTCCTTAAAGCCTTTTTTTTATATGCTGTCTTTGCCGCGGGACTCGTGATTTTTTCCATCGTGCGGGGGTTCAGCCCATCGGAACGCCCGGTTGTCGCCGTATTTTTTGTGTTCATCCTTTTCAACCTGCTTTTCTATGCCCATCAGTTGACCGCCGGTTTTTACAAGAGCGGGAACACGGCGCTGTCGCCGGGTCTATGGACGGTGTTGATGTTTTTCCCGGGCTTGAATATTTTTGTGTTTTTTAAAATCTACACCATTCATAAAAAAATATTGGAGGGGATGCGGATGAAACACGTCCTATGGCATCCCGCCGCGACCCGGCGGCTCGGGTTCCCTATGATGGTGTCTTTGGCGGTTGTGGTCGGGGTTTTTAACTGGCTGACGATGACAAAGGTGACTGGACTCACTCAGCTTGGCAGGCTCCGGGACATGTCCCGAGCAGACAGCAGCCCCTACGCGCAGGCTTTCAAAGAATCGTCAGATTTGATGCAGAAAGGGGAGTTTTATCAGGGGCTGCAGTTATTGCGCAAGGGAGAGGGGATGTCTCCCGGGGAACAGGAAACCTACGAAGACATGGTCAAGACAGGCTACCAGGGGCACGCGTTTGTTTTAAGCGAAAGGATCCTCCGGGCGATTAAAGAGGGGGATACTGAAGGCGTGCGGCAGCCTTTGGCGGAGTATTTTCGTTGGGTTGAAATTTATTGCGAGCCGATGGGCATCCCCCAAGGGACACTTCATCAGCTCAAAGACGATATGAGCCGAATACAGGAGGCTTTCCCCTCTGGCGGAGGGGCTTCATTCCAGGATATCCGCCAATATTATCGTGATAAGGCGAAGGGCCTGCTGGAGGACGAAACCGCCCAGGCGTTATTGCAGACATATGTTGATGTCTTGCTTTTTAACGCTTTATATAATATTCAAGATTCTCACAAAACCGCCTTGCCGTAAGCGGTAAGATAAACGCGCATGCTTAAGCCGATGCTTAAAAAGTCGAAACGGAAGTCCCCGTGTCCGGAAGCCTTTCAGGATTTTTCCGGGCCATTCTCTAATTTTGTGGATTGTCTTCCGGATTCCTGTTTTGTTATTGACCGGGAGAAAATCGTGGTCGCCTGGAATCGGGAAATGGAACGGTTAACCGGGGTGCCCCGGGCAGCGATCCTGGGGAAAGGGCGCTATGAATACGCGCTTCCTTTCTACGGCCAGCGCCGCCCGATTCTCATTGATCTTCTCCTGGAGGGGCAAGAAGAAGTTGCGCAGCGTTATCGGATTACGAAGAAGACGATAGACGCCCTGGAAGCGGAGACCACGACTGCCCGCCTGAAGGGGAAAAACGTGTTCATTTGGGGACGAGCCAGTCTTTTGCGTGACCCCGGTGGACAGGTTGTCGGGGCGATTGAAATTATCCGGGATGTCACAGATATTAAAAAGGTGGAAGCGGCGTTAAAAGAGTCGGAACAGCGCCTTGGGAAGCAGAAGGCGGCTTTGGAACAGAAGAACGTGGATTTGCAGGATATCCTGGAACAGGTCGAGACGGAAAAAAGAAAGATCCAGGAAAACGTGATGGGGAATGTCCAGCATGTTTTATTACCCATGGTTAAAAAGATAAAACTCAAAAATAAATCAGAAAAAAATCTTATTCTTCTTCAGCAAGCTCTTGAACAGATGACGTCGGCTTTTGGCAGGAAATTGTCCTGTCCTGGATATGGGTTGACGACCCGGGAAATTGAGATTTGTCATATGATTAAAAGCGGCTTGAGCGGGAAAGAAATGGCCGGGTTGTTGGGACTGTCGTTTAACACCATAGAAATGCACCGGAAAAATATCCGGCGCAAGCTGGGTCTGTCCCATCAAAAAATTAATTTAACGTCGTTTTTGCAACGGTTGTGAGACGTTTCAGGTATATTTTATAACCGAAATATTACTGATTAAAATCTGTTGCAATAATTAGAAAATAAGATATCATATTATCAATTTTTATTTGGCATAAAAACCGATATGTCATAAATCGGTTTCTTTTTTTTCTTTTTATGTGATAGTTTTCACAAAAAGGGGCCAAGAAAATGAATTTGCCTCAGAAGATCGCAGGAGTTAATAAAAATAGTATCCCTCGGTTGGTGCAATATAAATATGTGCTTAAGAAAGTTTTAGCTTCCGGTTCTGACCGGGTTTACTCTAATGAACTGGCAGACGCGATCGGGATTACGGCCGCGCAAGTGCGGAAGGATTTTTCGTTATTTGGCATCATGGGGAACAAAAGAGGCGGTTATAGTGTCTCTGATCTTTTGGGTATAATTCAGAGAATTCTCGGTTCCCAACCCGGTCAGGATGTTATAATAGCCGGCATGGGACACTTGGGGATTGCCCTCAGCAATTATAAAGGGTTTGAAAAAGAGGGGATCTGTATAAGAGCGGGGTTTGACATTGATCCCGTGAAATGCGGTGTTCAGGGGAATATCCCGGTTTATCCATTCTCAGAATGCGAGGGCTATATTTCCAACCGCAATATTAAAGTGGGCATCCTTGCGGTTCCGGCTGACGCGGCACAACTGGTTTTGGACGTTATGGTCCGGGGAGGGGTTGAAGGCGTGTTGAATTTTGCCCCGGTTCATCTTATGGCTCAACGGTCATGCGTTATCCATGACGTGAATTTAGGGGTTGAACTGGAATTCCTGTTGTATTTTGTTAATGCCCTGAATAATCGGGGGGGCAAAGCATGAAGGCCGTTATCCGTCTGCGAACGTATATTGTCCTGCTTTTACTGGCGTTGATCATTTTTTGGGGCGTTTGCATGTCCCTGTACAGTTTTTTTGTGCTTAAGACGGCTGTCGTTGATGAAGCGCAAAAGGAAGTGCAGCAGAAATTAAAAACGGTCCGGAGTGTTTATGAGGATTATCTGAAATCAATCGCCCTGACGTTTACCCTGATTGAAAGGGATGACGATATTCAGGCTTTAAAAAACAGTTTACATTTAGATTATCTGTACTGGATTGACCGCGACCGGGCCCAAACTTTTCCTAGCGAAATCGTCCAGGCCGCGTTTCAGGAGGGCCGCACGTTTGGGGGGACCCGGGTGTTGTCTTCCGCGGAATTAAAAGAGCAGCCCCAGGATTTCACGATCAAGGTCCGACAGATCACCCCCAAGGCCCGTAAATCTGATGTCAAGGTTTTGGACACGGCGCTAGGGCTTGAGTATGCCCGGCCGTTTTTGGATCACCAAGGGCGGATCGATAAAGTCCTGTGCGGCGGTTGGATCATCAATAAAAATTTTGCCTTGATTGACCGGATCAACAATGCGGTCTTTGACCGGGAATTATACGAAGGCAAACCGGTTGGAACCGTCACTATCTTTCAGGGTGATATCCGCGTGGCGACGAATGTCCTGGACGATGATGGGCGCCGGGCGATCGGCACGCAAGTTTCCGAGGAAGTGTATCATAAAGTCGTGGAACAGAAGAAGACCTGGAGTGACCGGGCCTTTGTGGTCACCGACTGGTACTTGACGGCCTATGAGCCGATCAAAGATATCCGGGGGAAGATTATCGGGATTCTTTACGTCGGGATCCTGGAAAAGCCGTTTGTCGCGGTTCAAAACAGGATGTTTTTGAGCCTCTTGACCATCATCCTTTTGACGGCTTTGCCCACGTTGGGGGTTTCGTTTTTATTGACGAATGTTATGATCCGGCCTTTGACCGCCTTGGCGGAGAAGAGCAAAAAAATCGCACAGGGAGACATGAAAACCCTGGTCCCGGCCGACTCTAATATTAAAGAAGTCAAGACGTTAACTCTGGCCTTTGACGACATGATTGAAAAACTTTCGGAGCGGGAGCAGACCCTGGCGGAAACCAATGACAAGTTGGCTGTGCTGAACAAGCGTTATCTGGACCTGATCGGCTTTGTGTCGCATGAACTGAAGGGGATCCTGTCCTCGATCGTCCTGAATACCTATTTGTTGCAGAAAGGCATCCTGGGGCCGGTGAACGAAAGACAAAGCCGGGTTTTGAAGTCCATGGCCCGGAACTTGGATTATCTCGCGATCACGGTCAAGAATTTTTTGAACCTCAGCCGTATCGAGAAGGATGAAATGACGATCGATAAACAGGATATCCTGCTTAAAGAGCATGTCCTGGAAAGCGCGGTCGACACGTTCACCCAGCAGGCGGACGAAAAGAAGATGAGGATCTCTTGCGACGTTCCCCAGGATCTTATGATTCACGCGGATCCCGGCCTCATGCAGATTGTTGTTAACAACCTCTTGAGCAACGCGGTGAAGTACGGCAAGGAAAACGGAGAAATCCGTGTCCGGGCGCACGCCGTCGATAACGGTGTGGAAGTTACCGTTTACAATGACGGGATGCCGATCGCGGAAGTCGACAGGCAAAAGTTGTTTAAAAAATTTTCGCGCGTGGTTTACCGGGGAATGGAAAAAGTGAAGGGGACAGGGATCGGCCTTTTTATTACGAAAGAGATCATTCTGCGGCACGGCGGGACATTAACCGTTGAGCCGGGGTTGGAAGGGAACCAGTTCCGATTTACGATTCCCTCAGCATAAAAATAACCATAGAAGAGGTTTGTTATGAAAAACAAAATTTTGCTTATTGACGATGACCAGGATTTTCTTGAGGCGACCACACTCCTGCTGGAAGCGAGCGGTTACGAGGTGCTCTCCGCAACGAATGGCCTGGAAGGTTTTCAAAAGGTGAAAGACGTCTCTCCGGATTTGGTCCTGCTGGACATGATGATGACGTATGAGACGGAAGGAGCGGAAACCGCCAAGGCGTTCGCCCTGGACGCGGCGGTTCAGGATATCCCGGTGGTTATGATTACCGGGGCGAAGCGGGACAAAAGTTTCCCCGTTGAACTCAAGCCGGATGAGCAGGCGCTGCCTGTGAAGATGGTGTTGGAAAAACCGGTGACTCCAGAACGTCTGCTCAAAGTCGTGCAGATGTTTATCCGTCGTTCCGGAGAGGAGCATCGCCAATTTGTCGGCGGAATTGCTGACATCGCTTCCAAATGGAAGGGCATGGACGGCAACCTGATTATGATCCTGCATGAAATTCAGAACATCCACGGCTACATACCCCGGGAAGTGTCGTTTGAGTTGAGCCGCATCCTGGACATCCCGTTGGCCCGTATCTATGAAGTGATCACTTTTTATAATTATTTTAAATTGACGCCGCCTGGAAAACATTTGATTTCCGTGTGTATTGGAACGGCCTGTTATTTGAAAGGCGGGGCGGAACTCCTTCAGGAACTGAAGGAGTTCCTGCATGTGAATGAGGGCGAAACCACGCCGGACGGGCTTTTTTTCATTCAACCCGTCCGGTGCTTAGGGTGCTGTGGCCTTTCTCCCGTCATGATGATTGATGACAAAATATACGGGAAGGTCAATAAGAAGGATATTGTTGACATTCTATCACAATATGAATAAGGCTGATACCCCAGCAGAAAGGTGAAGTTTATGAAATTTTCTGTCCGTTCAGCGGACTCGAATGCCGCAAAGAACAAAAAAATAAACAAAATCGCGGTCGGCCTGAGCTCCTGCGGAATTGCCGCCGGAGCCAGAGATGTTTTTAAGGCTTTAGAAAAAGAGATCGCGGCGCAAGGGCTCGAAGTTTCCCTGACGCAGTGCGGTTGTGCCGGGATGTGTTATGCCGAACCTTTGATGGAGGTCTCCTCTCCCGGGGGGCCCCGGATTTTGTACGGGGGGGTGACTCCGTCTATTGCGCTTGAAATCTTGCAGAAGCACATCGTGGAGGCGAATCCCTCGCATGAGGCCCTTAAGAAGTATGTCATGGAAGTCTCCCCCAAGCAGGTGCGGATCGTGCTTCGGAACTGCGGGGTGATTGATCCCGAAAATATTGACGATTATATTGATCATGACGGCTATGCCGCGTTTAAGAAAGTGTTGAAAGATTATTCGGCGGAGGACGTGGTTGAAGAGTTGAAAACCAGCGGCCTGAGGGGAAGGGGCGGCGGGGGGTTCCCGACCTGGATGAAATGGAATTTCGCCAGAAAAGTCGAAGCGGATCAGAAATATATTATCTGTAATGGCGACGAGGGGGACCCGGGGGCTTACATGGACCGCAGTGTCCTCGAGGGGGACCCGCACTCCGTGCTGGAAGGGATGATGATTGCCGGTTATACCGTCGGGGCGACCAAGGGTTTCCTTTATATCCGGGCGGAATATCCGCTGGCGATTAAACGGATCAGCAAGGCCATCGAGCAGGCACGGGACAGGAAGTTTCTGGGGCAGAATATCCTCGGGACGTCTTTTTCTTTTAATTTGGAAGTCCGTTTGGGCGCGGGCGCGTTTGTTTGCGGGGAAGAGACGGCGCTGATCGCTTCTATCGAAGGTAAACGGGGCTGCCCTGTCCCGCGGCCTCCCTATCCGTCGGTTAAAGGGTTGTGGGGAAAACCGACTGTGATCAATAACGTTGAAACGCTGGCGAATATCCCGGCGATTATTCATAACGGCGGCAGCTGGTTTGCGTCGATCGGTACCGAGAAATCGAAAGGGACCAAGGTCTTTGCCCTGACCGGGAAAGTGAAGAACACCGGACTGATTGAAGTGCCCATGGGGATGACCATCCGGGAGATCGTTTACGATATCGGGGGAGGGATTTTGAATGACAAGCAAATCAAAGCGGTGCAGACCGGTGGCCCTTCGGGCGGAGTCATCCCGGCGCACCTGCTTGATACCCCCGTTGATTATGAGAATCTTCAGAAGCTGGGCTCGATTATGGGGTCCGGAGGGATGATTGTCATGGACGAAGATGACTGCATGATCGATATCGCCAAATTTTATTTGGGTTTTTGCGTCGAGGAGTCCTGCGGGAAGTGCGCCCCCTGCCGGATCGGGGGAACTCAAATGCTGAGGATCCTTGAGAAGATCGCCGAAGGGAAGGCCGAGGAGGACGACATCGCGAAGTTGCGCCGGCTTTCGCTGGCCATGCAGAAGGCGTCGCTGTGCGGGCTCGGGCAAACCGCTGCCAATCCGGTCCTGTCCACGCTGAAGTATTTTAAAGAGGAATATGACCGCCATGTGCATGATAAAACCTGCCCGGCGGGTAAATGCCGGGGGCTTTATCATTATGTCATTGTGAGCGAGCGTTGCAAGCGCTGCGGGTTATGCCTGCGCCATTGCCCCGCTGGGGCGATCACCGGCAGCCGTGAGGAGCCGTATTTGATTCATCAGGAGAAATGCATCCATTGCGGGCAGTGTTATGAGGTGTGTAAATTTAAAGCGATTGATCGATAGGCCCGGGCATCCCGGGTAGAAGGAGTCATTATGGGAAAAGCGGTTATTAATAATATCCCTGTGGAGTTTGAGCCGGGGATGACGATCCTGGAAGCCGCTAAGCTTATTCAGGTGAAGATCCCGACGTTGTGTTACCATCCTGACATCAAGCCGACGGCGGCCTGCGGGATCTGTATTGTCAGAGTGAAAGGGACGGCGAAGATGCTGCGGTCCTGTTGTACGCCGATTGAAGACGGGATGGATATCATCACCCATGATCCGGAAATCGTTGCGGTACGGCGCACGGTCATAGAAATGATTTTATCCAATCATCCGAACGACTGCCTGATCTGCGGCCGCAATAAAAATTGTGAGTTGCAGACAATTATGGCGGATTTCGGGATCCGGGAGGAATCTTTTGACAAGATCATCCGGGATATCCCGAAAGACACCAGCACGGGGACGCTTGTCCTGGAGCCGAGCAAGTGTATCAAATGCGGCCGTTGTGTGAGCGTCTGCCAGGAGACCCAGAACGTTTGGGCCCTGTCGTTCCTGGAAAGGGGGGTGAACACCCGTTTCGCTCCGGCTGGAGACATCCGCTTGAGTGATTCGCCTTGCGTCCGCTGCGGCCAGTGCTCCGCACATTGCCCGACCGGCGCGATTTTTGAACACGACCAGACGAAACAGGTTTGGGACGCCCTGCAGGATCCTGATAAAATCTGCATTGTCCAGATCGCCCCTTCTGTGCGGGTCGCCCTTGGAGAAGGGTTCGGGTTTCCCCCGGGGACGAACCTGACCAGGAAAATTTATGCGCTCCTGCGGCGCATGGGGTTTAAGGCGGTTTTTGATACGAATTTTTCGGCGGATGTCACCATTATGGAGGAGGCCAGCGAATTTGTGGAGCGGTTCCTTTATAAAAAAGGGCCGCTGCCTCTTATCACCACGTGCTGCCCGTCCTGGGTGGATTTTATGGAGAAATTTCAGGCCGACATGATCGAGCATTTCTCCTCGGCCAAGTCGCCCCAGGGCATGATGGGGACGCTGGCGAAGACGTATTATCCCCAGAAGGCAGGGATAGATCCGGCCAAGATTTTTATGGTGTCGATCATGCCCTGCACCGCCAAGAAATACGAGATCACCCGCAGCAATGATATGTCTGCCTCTGGATTCCAGGATACGGATATCGTCTTGACGACGAGGGAATTAATCCGTATGATTAAACAGATGGGGATTGATTTTAATGAGCTCCCGGAGGAAGACCCGGACCATCTGATGGGGGATTATTCCGGGGCCGGGGTCATTTTCGGCGCCACGGGGGGAGTGATGGAGGCCGCGTTACGCACGGCGTATTATCTTATCACGAAAGAAAATCTTAAGGATGTTAATTTCCGCAATGTCCGGGGGCTGAAAGGCGTGAAGGAAACTTCGGTTTTCATCCATGGCACCGAGGTAAAAATTGCGGTGGCTCACGGGTTGTTGAACGTGGAGTATGTGTTAGATAAAGTCCGTACGGCGCAAAAGAAGGGCGAACCGGTTCCGTACCATTTTATTGAGGTCATGGCCTGCCCGGGCGGATGCGTCGGCGGTGGCGGGCAGCCTTATGGCGTGAACGACGAAGTGCGGGCGGCCAGGGCTCAAGGATTGTATGATGATGACGAACAGTGCAGCGTGCGTTACAGCCATGAGAATCCTTATATTAAGCAGCTTTACGCCGAATTTTTGCAAGAGCCTCTGGGCGAAAAGGCGCATCACCTGCTGCATACGAAATATATTCCGAGGCCAGAATATAAAAAATGAAGGAGGACAGAATGGCAAAGAAAATATTGATGGTTGATGACGACCAGGATTTTGCGCAAGCCGTGACCGACCTTGTTGCCACAAAAGGGTACACATTGATTCACGCCATTAACGGTGAATTGGGCTTTCAAAAGGCCAAAACAGAGAATCCGAACCTTATCCTTCTGGATGTCATGATGACGCATGAGACGGAAGGCTTTGATATTTCCCGCCGTCTGCACGAAGAGCCCTCCACCAGGAATATCCCGGTCATTGTGGTGACGGGGATCCGCAAGGAGACGGGAGTGATGTTTAAATATGAACCGGATGAGGTCTGGTTGCCGGTCAAAGCGGTGATTGAAAAACCGATTCAGCCGGAGAAATTTCTGGCAGCCGTTGAAAAATATGTGAAATAACCCGTATTGACGGTGCGTATAATGTTTTTTATCCGAGAGGACATGAAAGATGACAAGGACTCCAAAATCGTTAAGGTTGCAATTAGGCTTGTTCGGACGAACGAACGTCGGGAAATCCAGTTTCCTGAATATGGTCGCGGGACAGGACGTCGCCATAACGTCCAGCATCCCAGGGACCACAACGGACGTTGTTGAAAAAGTGATGGAGTTGATCCCCGTCGGCCCGGTGGTCTTCCTGGACACCGGAGGGGTGGACGACACATCCGTCCTCGCGGAAAAAAGGATCCAGAAGACAGCCCGGGTGATGGACCGCGCCGATATCGTGTTGCTTGTCGTGGAACCGAATATTTGGACAACTTATGAAGATAAGATCGTCACCGAGGCCACGCGGTTGAACTTGCCTGTCTTGATGATTGTTAACAAGATTGACGCGACCACCCCTGAGGATATTTTTCTTAAATCCTTGCTGGCGAAGACGGCCTGGGTGATGACCTGTTCCAGCATTGACCCTTTGGGGCGGGACCGTTACGGCCGGGTTTTTAAACAGCTTTTGCTGGATATCTTTCCGAAGGGGGCTCATGCGCTGCCGGAACTGGTCGGGGACCTGATGCCCGAGAAAGGTTTAGTCGTCCTGGTGACGCCCATTGACTTGGAAGCCCCGAAAGGCCGCATCAAGACTCTGCAGGTTCAAACGATCCGCGACGCGCTGGACCACCAGGCCGCTTCCCTTGTTGTTAAGGAAAGCGAATACCGGGATATGCTCGGCAACCTTCGCCGGAACCCTGATCTGGTTGTCTGTGATTCCACGGTGGTTGGCCAGGTCGCCGCTGATACGCCGGCCGATGTCCTTTGCACGACGTTTTCAGTTTTGTTCGCCCGGTATAAAGGGGACCTGAACGCGTTGACGCGCGGCCTTCTGGCGGTTAAGACTCTGCGGCCCGGGGATAAAGTCCTCATCGCGGAAAGCTGCAGCCATCATCCTATTGATGACGATATCGGGCGGAAAAAAATTCCCCGCTGGTTGAGCGAATGGGTCGGAGGGGAGCTCGATGTCACGGTGTCGTCCGGGCGGGATTTTCCGCGGGATTTATCAAGTTTTAAAGTGATTATTCATTGCGGGGCCTGCATGCTGACGCGCCAGGAGATGTCCAACCGTATCCAGAAAGGCGAGGCCGCGGGCGTGGCGGTCACCAATTACGGGCTCTGCATTGCTTTATTACAGGGTGTGGTTGAACGGGCCTTGCAGCCGTTCCCGGAAGCGTTGAGCATTTATCAGGGCGGGGTGCGGGGCCGAGCCGCCGAGGTTTGTCATGCTGACTAAAAATTTTACCCAGCAGGATTGGGTCCGGGATCGTGTCCAGGAACAGGCCCGGTGCCCTTATGTGCAGACCGGCCGGGATTTTATCCCGGGGCAGGAAATCCTCTGTCATCTGGAGGCTCACCGGTCTCCGGACGCAGGCCGGGTTAAAGCGATTCTGCAGAAATCTTTGGCGGTGCAGAATCTGACACCCGAAGAAACAGCGGTCCTTTTGCAGGTTGACGATGACGGCCTTTTAGCAGAAATGCGTGAAACCGCTTTAAAAGTTAAATTGAAAGTTTACGACAACAGAATCGTGACGTTTGCGCCTCTTTATATGGGCAATTACTGCGTGAACAACTGTGTTTATTGCGGGTTTAAGGCGTCAAACCTTTCCACGCGGCGCCGTGTCTTGAGTGAAGAGGAAATCCGCCAGGAGATAGCTGTTCTGGCCGGCGAGATCGGGCATAAACGCCTGGTCGTCGTTTACGGAGAACACCCTGCCAACGATGTGGATTATATCGTGGACAGCATCAGGGGCATCTATGATGTGCGGATCCAGCGTCAAGGGAAAGAGGCCGGCATACGTCGGGTCAACGTCAACGCCCCGTCGTTTTCCGTTGAGGATTTAAAGAAAATTAAAGACGTCGGGCTCGGCACGTATCAGGTGTTTCAGGAAACGTATCACCGCCCGACGTTTGAACGGGTCCATCCTCAGGACACCATTAAAGGGCATTACCTGTGGCGGCTTTATAGCATGCACCGGGCTTTTGACGCGGGGATCGATGATGTGGGCATCGGGGTATTATTCGGCCTTTATGACTGGAAATACGAAGTCATGGCTTTGGTCTATCATGCCTTGGAACTGGAGCGGTGTTTCGGAATCGGGCCGCATACCGTTTCTTTTCCCAGGCTGGAGCCGGCGCTGAATACGCCCTCGTGTGAGAATAATCCGCACCGTGTCGATGACAAGGATTTTCTTAAGTTGATAACCGTTCTCCGGTTGGCGATCCCGTATACGGGGATGATTGTCACGGCCCGGGAACCCGCGCCCATTCGGCGGGCCGCCGTGTCTTGCGGCGTGACCCAATTGGACGCCTCTTCTAAGATCGGGGTGGGCGATTACGGGGAAGGGATCCGTTCCCAGACCGAAGACCGCCAGCAGTTTATCCTGGGGGACACCCGGAGCCTGGATGAGGTTATCCGGGACCTTGCGCAGATGGGGAACATCACGTCTTTTTGTACGGCGGGGTACCGTTGCGGCCGGACCGGCAAAAGCATTATGGAATTGCTCAGGAAGGGAACCGAAGGAAAATTTTGTAAATTAAATGCCATCTTGACCTTTAAAGAATGGCTGGATGATTTCGCCAGCGAGGAAACCCGCCGGGTGACCGCCCCTTTGTTGGCCCGGGAACTTGAGCAGGTGCGCCGGCAGGCGCTGCCGCATGCCCGGTTATTTGAAAGCTATTTTGAACGGATTGAGCGGGGCGAGCGGGATTTGTATATTTAAACCTTATGACGAAACTTGATATTTATAACGCTTTATTGGCCGGAGATTCTCCGGAGGAACTTTTTTGCCGCGCCGATGCCGAACGAAAAAATGCCTGCGGGGATTCTGTCGTGATCCGGGGGCTTGTCGAGTTCTCCAGCCATTGCGTCCGCCGTTGTCAATACTGCGGGCTCAGACGCGATAACCTTCAACTGGACCGTTACCGCATGAGTCTGACAGAAATGATTGCGGCCGCGCAGCGGATTCTGGAAGCGGGGGTCCGCACGGTCATTTTTCAGTCGGGGGATGACCTGACTTTTACCCGCGAGGACATCAGCCTGGTTCTGCGGGCGATCAAGAAAAGAATGCCGGAAGCGGCGCTGACCCTGTCCTTGGGGGAGCGGCCGCCGGAGGACTATCAGGCTTTTTTCGACAATGGGGCTGACCGTTATTTGCTGAAATTTGAAACCGCTAATCCTTCGTTATATGAAAAACTTCATCCCGGGCAGAGCCTGAAGAAACGGGTGGAATTGCTTGAGGATCTTCGCCGGATCGGTTACCAGGTCGGAACCGGGAACATCATCGGATTGCCGGGACAAACAGTGGCCGATATCGCCCGTGACCTGGAATACCTCAAGGAATTCCAGCCGGAGATGATCGCCGTTGGCCCTTTTGTCCCTCAGCAGCAAACGCCTTTGGCTGGCCATCCCATGCCCGGCCCTGAATTGGTTTTAAAAGTGCTTGCGCTGGCCAGAATTCTTGTGCCGGCGGCGCATATCCCCGCGACAACCGCCTTGGCGACGCTGGGCGGTCATGAACTCCAAGCCCGGGCGTTACAGGGCGGAGCCAATGTGTTGATGGTTAATTTTTCCCCTTCCGCATACAAAGGGTTGTACCGCCTGTATGATCATAAAGCTTGCGTGGACCTTGAAAAAGCGAAGGAGATTGCGGCCCTGGTGAAGCGGCCGTTATCACTAGCCCGTCATGATGCGCCGGACGGTATCGCCTGCCCGTCTTCCTGAAAAACATATTCCCCTTTATATCTGTTTTTATCCGCCGGTTCATTCTCCTCTCGGATAATGTGAACGTTGGAAGAAGGCATCCTATGGTTTTTATTGGACATTTCCTTTGAGTAATAATACAATATGGGCCGGTGATTTTAATTGAGGATAGGTTCCTTACAGGAGGCAGCGCATGGATACGGGTTCATATAAAATACTTGAAAAGAAAATTATAATCCAATTGCATGACAGGATTTGTGAAACAGCCGATGAATTGATGGACAGCGCCCTTTTTAAAGAGGTCCTTCGCCGGGGAATCCGTCAGTTGGAAAAACGGAACTCTTTCTTGATGGGCGTGTTTGGTAAACCCGCCATCCAAGAAGAGGATTTGGCGGTTTTTGTGAAGACCCTCGGTTTCCTGACTAAGATGCCAGCGAAGCTGGTCCCCAATGTTGTCCCTGGCGCCCAGGGGTTACTGAAGGACCCGGAGCTGTTTCACGAGTTCACGGAATACCTTTACAATTACTGGCGCAGTTATGACCGCTTTCTTATTTCTGATTCCACTGGGAAGGATCTGGATCAAAGGCCGTACCGGACTTTCAATTCGACCATTGGGCAGTTGACCGAGCTTATCCGGGGCACGTACCGGGACATTCAGGAAAATATCAACGGTCAGCATCCCCGGATTTACCGGCAAGTCGCCGCCGGCGCGGAAATATCAACCATCGCGGTGCAGAAAGAAATCCCTTTCTCCGACCCGCTTTATAAAAAATTGAATAAAGTTGCTCAAATCCGGCAGATTTTGCTGTTTCCCCCTTTGATTCTTAACCCGCCGATGAATAAAAGAACCGGCAAGTTTGAGAAAATCGCTTCGAATCCGCTGGAATATATTGACATTTTAAGCGGTGACTGGCTTTGTTATCCGGCGAAAGTCGGCCCTCTTGTGATCTTGATTTATTTCCATAACAGGTTTTTTGAGCTGGGGCATTCGCTGTGTAACCTTTTTGAACTGGCGGATGATGTTGACCTGGAGCGCCGTCCGGATGCGGTGTTTTTGTTCGGCGTCCCCGGGGATGTTTTGGACCAGTTCGGGGTGTTCCCAACGGTGTTTTATGAAGATTCTAAAAACAATCTGCTCGTGGCGGCGGTTCCCGGACGGGATGAATTCGGGTATTTCGGTTATGTGAAGAAGATGGTTTTGACTCTTCACAATATTATCATGATGAAACAAGGCCGGTTTCCTTTTCATGGCGCCTTGGTGCGCCTTATTTTAAAGGGGGGGAAAGACGTCACGCTTTTGTTTATGGGGGACACCGGCGCGGGGAAATCCGAGACCCTGGAGGCTTTGCGCGAGATTGGGGAGGAGGCGATACAGGATTTGATTATTATCGCCGATGATATGGGCTCGATCAGCGTTGATGAAAAAGGGGAGGTGATCGGGTATGGCACGGAAACGGGGGCCTTCCTGCGTCTGGATGACCTGAAGCCCGGCTATGCTTTGGGGCAGATCGACCGGGCGATCATTATGAGCCCCAATATGGTCAACGCCAGAATTATTCTTCCGGTCACGACGTATGACTGCGTGGTGCGTGGGGAAAAAATTGATTATATTTTTTACGCCAATAATTATGAGGACATTGATGAAGACCATCCTTTGATCGAACGGTTGCCGGCGGTTGATAAAGCTTTGGCAATTTTTAAAGAAGGGACGGTGATGAGCAAGGGCACGACGAGTTCTACCGGGATCGTCCACTCCTATTTTGCCAATATATTCGGCCCGCCCCAGTACCGCCAGTTGCACGACTCGATCGCCGAGAAAGCGTTTCAGGCTTTTTTTGAGAAGCGGATTTTTGTGGGGCAGATCCGGACGCGGCTGGGATTGAACGGCTGGGAAAAGAAGGGGCCGTTGCTGGCAGCGCAGGCGCTGCTGGATCTCCTGGTTGCCGGCTCCCAGGATAAGGAATAGACATGCCGATGAGTTCTTTCTTGGATTCTCCGGTCTTTACATGGGGGATCCTTCCTCTTTTGATCTTTTTGGCCCGCATCATGGATGTTTCCATCGGAACGATCCGCATCATGCTTTTATCCCGGGACAAGAAATTTCTGGCGCCGGTCCTGGCTTTTTTTGAAGTGCTGATTTGGCTTTTGGCGATCCGGCAGATCTTTAACCATCTGACGAATATCGCCTGTTATTTTGCCTTTGCCGGGGGGTTTGCCATGGGGAATTTTGTCGGGATTATCCTGGAGGAAAAGCTGGCCATGGGATTGGAGGTCGTGCGGGTCATCACCAAAAAAGACGGGACCGAACTGGTCGAATTCCTTAAAACCAGGGGCTACGGCGTGACCAGTGTTGATGCCCAGGGCACGACAGGAAAGGTTAATATTATCTACACCATTATCAGCCGGAAGGATCACAGAACCGTTATTGATATTATTCATCAGTTTAATCCCCGGGCTTTTTATTCTGTGGAGGATGTTAAATCCGTGAGCGAGGGGGTTTTCCCGATTCCGGAAAATCATACGAGGAAATTATTTAATGGGAAACGTAAAGGAAAATAATATCCTGGCATTTTCGCTGAAAAGGTTTCCTGCGGGGAGGTAATTACAACAAGGAGGGAACGAGGCCATGAGAGGATTAATTTTTTTATCCAGAATTTTGCATCAGGGGGGGGACAATCCCTGCGGAAATGCCGCGGGTTTCCCCGGGATGGTTCGAACGGGGGGCATCGTTGGGTTGTTCCTGGCCGTTGTGTTGGCGTGGATGGCGTTGCCGGTGTCTGTCCAGGCGTATGTTTTTTATGAGCGGGAAGATTCCCGGACCCCGGCGGAAATCCGGAGGGATGAAATTTTAGGCCTATATGAAGGGTATAAAAAACTTTTTTTCCGTAACGTGAACGAATTGACGGTGGATGAAGCGCTTCAGATGCTTCGCAGCAAAAAAACCGTGCTTGTCGATGTGCGGGACGATAAGGAACGGGAGGTTTCTGCCATCCCGTTGTCGGTCGACACGGAAACATTTAAACGCCAGAAAGCCAAGTATACAGATTATGCTGTGATTGTTTATTCCACTGTTGGAAAACGCGGGGGGATCGCGACGAAGCGGTTTGAAAAAGAGGGTTCCCGGGCTTATAACCTGGTTGGCGGTCTTTTGATGTGGGTCCATCAGGGGCAGCCGATCGTTGATAAATCCGGGCCGACCCAACGCGTCCATGTTTATGATAAAAAATGGAGCATTCTGCCGGAAGGCTTTGAAGGCATTTATTAAGAGTGTTCCGCATCGGGGCGAACATTCCCGCGCGGTCTTCCAGAATTTATTTTTTTGACCTTCTGGGCGCGGGGTTGGGCGCCTTTTTATTTTTTCCCCCTGATTAATTTTTTAGAAGTCACCCGCTCGCTCGTGTTTCTATGTGTCATGTGCTTTTTATCCGGGGTGACGGTCCTTGTGCCCAAGAAAAAAGTTAGTGCCTTTTTTATCACCATTCTGATGATCCTGCCGTTTGTTTTGACAAAAATGCCGGAGATTAAGAGCTACACCATTGACAAGAATAAAGGGTGGGAGTGGATCCCCGGGGCGCGCCCGTGGGAGCATATTATCATCGGGGATCATGCGACATGGTCGGCTGATGCTGATCAAGAAAACGCCTTTCAGCCCGGCGGAACGGACCCGGATTCTGGATTATTTCAGGAAACATCAGACTGACCCGGTTTATCCCGGTGATGTGTGGGCTAAGGCCAATAAGCACCCGATGAATTATTTCGCCCGGTACACGGCTGATTTTAGAAACAGGAGCGTCTGGGTTGGGCTTTGCATTACGGGTCACCGTATCGCCCAATTTTCCGGATTTACCGTGGTTCTATTTTTAGCGGCGGGGATTTATGGGCTGGCCTTGCTGTGTTATCAGAGGCTGGATGCCACGATGACATAATGAGTGAAGGCGCGGAACTTAGGGCAAGAAAAGCGCGCCGTTCCTTCCCCGGGCGCAGTCCTGTTCACAAGAAAAGTGATAACTTCGTAGACTTTTTTTTTGTAACGTTATACTATTGATTTAGTTGAATTTATTCTGTGGGAAGGAATCCCGGAGAAAAGGGCCATAGCGACGTCCATGATATTAAAGCGTAATCAATTAACCCTGGTGCAGTCGTTTCTCATTACCGTGATCTGTGTCCTCATCTCGGTTTTGTTCACAACGGTTATTTTTATCGTTTTTAGGCTGGACCGTGTCGATTTTAGGGCGGCGGTGTATATCTCCATCGTCGCCCCGATTGTCCTGACCCCGGTGATTACAATTTATTTGCTGAATCTCATTGATGAATTAAGGATCACCCGTGACCTTCTTGAGAAAGCCAGCCGCACGGATTTTCTGACGGAAATTTTTAACCGGAGGTATATTATCGAGCTCTTGGAAAATGCCTTTGTGTCCGGGCAGCGTTACAAATTCCCGTTTTCCCTGATTTTGATTGACCTGGACCATTTTAAGAAAATCAACGATAAATACGGGCATGACGCAGGGGACTATGTGTTAAAGAATTTTTCCTGGAAAATTTTGAACAACATCCGCCGGACGGATTATTTCGGCCGCTTCGGCGGGGAAGAATTCCTGATCGTGTGTATGCACACCAGCCTGAATAACGCCGAAGTTTTGGCCGGGAAGTTGAAACATATTATTGAGAACACCCCGTTTTTCTACAAAGACAACAAAATTCATGTCACCGCCAGTTTTGGCCTCTCTTCCAATGAAGGTCAAGTTGATAATGTGAATAAGTTGCTTAAATTGACCGACGAAGCTTTGTACGATGCCAAAAAGGCGGGGAGAAATTGTATTAAGAAACGAATGTGATTTTACCCGTCGCAGCCTTTAAGCGTGCATAAGCCTACGTGTTTCGTCCTGTCTTTTTCCTGTCGTTCCAGGGGCAACCCGCTTTTCAGCTTTAATTTCCAAAAATTATTGATAAAAATAGGATTATTTCTTTTAAGCTTAATATTTTCAATTAGTTATTTAGTGATAAAACGAAGATATAAGACTTGTCAAAATCTATATGTTAGTATATATTTATTGTAAGGCATTCACCCTATGCCTTTTGAAGACACCCTTTCAAAAAAGTCCCTCATAGTATAAGAATTAATTGTTCTTGATATTTACTAATTTTTCAAAGGGAGGATTAAGATTGAAACGCCAAACCTTATCCAAGTTGTCCGTTCGTGTCTTCCAAAGTATTTTTAAAGCCGTTTTAATCACAATCATCACTCTGCAATTTGCCATCCCCGTTCCGTTTTTATATGCGCAGCCAGCGCCGCAGGATATCTTAGATCTCCCGGCCCCCGGCACTTTGATCACAACGAGCGAATCTTTTGAACCAGCTTTGATCAAAGGCCTGACCATCCACGCGGATAATCCTTTACTTTTTGATTTTATTGTTGACCCTGGGGACTCCGGGTTGTCAGGCGAGGCGTTATATAGAGAAACAGTAAAAATGATAGGGTACTTTTTAGCATCCCTCACGGTTCCGGAAGATCAAATCTGGGTCAACTTGTCGCCGTATGAGCAGGAACGCATGATTTCTTCAGGATTAGGGCAGACAGAAATGGGGCGGGATTTGCTCGCCCAGGATTATATGCTCAAACAGATTACTGCTTCCCTTGGGTATCCGGAAAGCGAGTTGGGGGCGAAATTCTGGCAAAAAGTCTATCGTTTGGCCAGAGAGAACCTGGGGACAACGAATATTCCCATTAAGACATTTAATAAGGTCTGGATCGTGCCCCGTAAAGCTGCGGTGTATGAACATGACAGCAGCGTTTTTGTGGTGTCCCGGGATTTGAAAGTCATGCTGGAAGAGGATTACCTTGCTTTACAGAAGAGTTTGGTTGACCCTAAGAATAAACAGGTTATCAGTAAAGCTGAAACCCAAAAAGTCAATGACGTATCATCCCAGGTTGTTAAAGAAATTATTATTCCGGAATTGGAGAAGGAAGTTAATGTCGGCAAGAATTTTGCCAACCTGCGGCAGATTTATAACGCGATGATTTTGGCCAAATGGTATAAAGACAACCTTCGCCAGACGCTTTTGTCCCAGGTGTACGCCGACCAGAATAAAACGAGAGGCATAGACCTGGATGACCCGCGGGTTAAAGAAAAAATTTATCAGCAATATCTCAACGCTTTTAAACAAGGGGTCTATAACCTCATTAAAGAAGATTACGACCCGCAAGCCAAGACCGTTATCCCGCGGAAATATTTTTCCGGAGGTGTCCAGGGTGTCACGGATGTTGAGCGGATTGTTATGAGCTCGGCCCTTACTGGCCAGCAGCGCTCTGAACTTCCGGATCAGGACAACGCGATGAATTTTCAGGTTTCACTGGTTGATGTGGGGCCGCAGGCGGTTTCTTCGGCGATTCAGGACGTGGATCTCCGGCACGCCCGTCCTCCGAGAGATATCCCGGTGCAATTCGCGGATGAGGACGTGAACAGAATTCTTTCCAAGCTCAAGGAGCCAGGGGTTTCGGTGGTTGTCAACATGACGGAAGAGTCGATCATCCCGCAGTTATCCCAAAAGGGGAACGATCCGTACGCGCAGAAAGCCATCGGGGCCGGTGGGTTGGGCTTCCTGGATGGAGAAACCACAGGGGCTTTGAACGCGACGTTTGAACGGGAACTTGCCGATATGAAGCTCTTCGGCCTGACGCTGTTTCCGCTTTATGAGCGTTATGTCCGCAACGGAGTCGTCCAGGCTATTAATTGGGACGACCAAAAGGATATCAGCCCTATTATGATTTTCGGGCGAAACGGGAAACCCCGTCCGATGTCCTTTAATGTTAATTTTAGAGGGATTACTACGGAACCAGATGGAGTTAATTATACCGTGTATCCTTACTGGGTGAATAATAACGGTACGTTACAAATCGGGTTGCGGGCACCCAATACCGTTTTGCTCGATCATCTTTACGCGCAGGGTGACGCCCGTTGGATCGAATATGGTTTTTTTGCCCGTGCCGCGGTTGAATTCATGAAAGCCATGAATCTTGCGCCGGACGTGGTCCGTTTGAATGAGGCTCATGTGGCTTTAGTACGCAGTGCCATGCAGAATGATATTGATCATATTAACGGTAACCAAAAATTATTTAATGGCCAAAAAAGCACATTTGAGAAGACAGCGATTGAATTTACAAGCCATACCGCAGAATTGGTGGCAGTCCCGTTTATGGACGATATAGGAAAATTGAAATGGTTGGTCGGGTGGGATCTCGCACGGGAGGATATGTTATCCACCCGGCCGGACGGGTCCAAATACTATAGCGCCCTGGAGGCTTTATCCCGCTATGCGGCGGTAACCAATACTGTGTCGAAAGAGCATAAGACCGTGACGCAGCAACTGCTGTTGCCGGGAGCTGCTAAGGAGAAAATGACTTATATCCAGAACGGCTCTGATGCGCAAATGTGGCGTATGGAGGCCCTGAACCAGCTGATCGCGGACGCTGGTTTGGCCGGGGTCACAGGGGAAGATCTTTTTAACCTGGGACAGGCCGAAAAAACTTCGATTAACGATTTTTTAAGGAAACAGTACGGGGAAAATTCCCCGGTTTTTACCGACCAGAACCGTATGCTGTTCGGGTTGTTGCGCCGCGGAGTGGAATACAAGGAGGCTGGGCTTTTGATCCCGCTTATAGAGTGGATTACCGGGGATCGGAATGTGGATTATTTTTATAAAGAGAAACACCTTGGCAAAGGTTTGGGAGCCAATCTCCTGATTGGCGGCCAGGGACAGGATGAAGTGGGCCGGGGCTGGATCACCGAGTTTAAAAAGATGCAAGCGGATGCCCGTTTTAAAGGGAAACTTGTTTATGTGGAAGACACCGGTGTCCCGATTATGCGTAAAGTCGTGAGCGCTGTGGATGTCTGGATTAACGTGCCTGACCCCACCCGGGAAGCGTCCGGGACATCCCAGCAGAGGGCGGGTTTCAATGGCAAGCCTGTCATCGCGACCATACGCGCGGGGTTTGAGGCGCAGATCATGCACGGCGTTAATGGGTGGATTGTGGACGCGTTTCCCGAGTTAACCTTGGAAGAGCTTATCGCTCGGTTTGACCCCATGAAAGGGGATGTTATTAGTCAGGCGAGAGAAGAATTCCGGGAAAAAGGCCGGTTATTGGTGGCCCAGTATCTCTCGGAGGCGGCGGAATTATATAATGATTATCTGGAAGGGCAAAATAAGAAATGGGAAGAGTTCCTGCTCAAATCGTTTCGGATATCCCATGATACGGTCGAGATCGGACGAATGGTCAAAGAATATGGTTTGCTTACGATGAGCATTGTTGAAGGATCCGGGGTGAGCGGATTTGAAATGAGAAGAGGCAAGATGACCTTGGTGGATCTTTTACGCCGTATTTTAAAATGGCATCCGGAATTGCAAGGGAAAGCCTTGTCAACGGAAGAAATAACTGGTTATATCAAAGAGGTCTGGACGCCATTGAATACTCTCGTCTTGGGAGAAAATCTCCTGGAAAAGTTCCTGACCGATAAGGATTCGGTAGAGCAATATCTAGCGGAATATAACGCTGTCAGGAAGGATGGCGGAGCTTGGGATTTGAGCAAGGTCGGGGATGGCGTTCTTTCCTCTCCTTTAACAGGGCAGCAGAATATAGGTGGTATCAATTTGAACCTGAGTCTATTAGATTTACAGGTCAAAAGAGACGGGGCCGGCGTTCCTCTGCCGTTACCCCAGCAGCCGATGCCGCTGTTGCATATTGAAGGGTTTGTCCCGTTAATTATCAACGTCACTCCGGTCACGAATTTGCCGTTTTTGTTAGGGGATGCCCCGAAGGAGGATGCGGGGAGCCCAACCGATGATCAATTGTCCTCGTTGGGGGCTAACGATGGGAAGCAGGATATCTTTTGGCTTGAATAAATTTTCTGAATAGAGGGAACCCTGATTTTCCAGGGAGTGCCAAAAAGGGTGAGCTTCGGGCTCACCCTTTTCTTTTTTTGATGCGGGTCTTTTATAACGCCAAGTATCTTCCTTTCTGCCCCTCGTGAGGCTAAGGTCCCGTTTCCAACGGGGTCTTAGCTTTCCCGCCACTATAATAATCTTGTTTTTATTGTTAAAAAAGTTAGAATAGAATTATTATGCGTTTAGGAGTCCGGGCCGCCAGGGTTGCTTGGCGCTCAAGGATGGCCGAGCTTGAAATAAGGGCGTGACACTTTTATGATCCATTCTTACTCAAGATCGCTACAGGAGAGGGAGAGACAGGCCCTTTCTGGCGAAATGACCTATTTGTTAAAACAGAAGGACCGGTTTTTCCGTTTGATCCTTCTTCTGGTTTTATGCGGATTGGTCCTTGGCGTGATGTTGGCTATTTTACAGGCGCAGAAAAATCCTGTTTTGGGGTATTGGGCTTTTGGCGCCGTCGGTTTGTACATCGGCATTTTTTTGTGGGTATATTTTAGCAACACCAGAGAGCATATCAATCGCGTCCTTGAGTTACAAAGGGCCCTAGAGACGGGGCAGGTCAAGATGACGCACTGTCAATGCGCGCGTTTGGTGACGCTGCCAGGAATTCGAGATGAGGGGGCGGAGTATTTTTTCGAGATCGCCGAGGATAAGATTTTATTTTTAAGCGGGCCGGGTTATTCTGATCATGCCGGCTTCCCGAATTCGGATTTTGAGCTTATTGAAATTTTCAATGCGGATGGAGAAAACTTGTATTTTGATATTGATTGTCATGGGGATTTCTTGCTCCCGGAAAAAATCCTTGGTCAAGACTTTAAAAAACGTTTTTTGGCGTCAGCCTGTTGTCTGCGAGACGGAGATATTATAGAAGGGAGATTGGATGACCTGGAGACGCTTTTGTCGGAACGGTTTAAATAAAAGATGACATGCTTTACTGCGCTCCTGGGGAACACTTCGGTAATTTGTTATGATTAAAGTCGAGTCGCTGCGTATTGACTATGATGATGTGCCCGCCGTTCATGGTTTGAGCCTGAAGGGGCTTTTATGATGGATGATTCATTCGCGTTCTCTTTGCTTGATCGGTTCGTTAATTTTATCTTGATTGTCCTCGGGGCTTATCTTTTGGCCTTGGGACTGGGGAGAGGGAAAAAGATTGTGCGCCCCCGGGGGGTCACTGTATTCGGCGTATTATTGATAGCGTTATCCATTGACCAGATCTTGGGCTACCGGGATTTCCCTTATTATTACTTTATGTTTCATCAGCTCCCGTATCCTTCCATCCTGGCCCGGTATTGCCTTTCTCTGGTATCCCGGGGGTGTGTTGTGTTTTTGGGCGTGGGGCTGTTGCAAATGAAAAGCTGGGCGCGCCGATGGACGTTGTGCCTGGGGCTTCTTTTGTTAGTCGGATTCCCGTGGAAACATCCGATAACCGTTTTTATCAATCTTGCTGAACTGACGGAACAGCGTTTCCCGGGGGGTCTTGTTATTGACCCGTGGATTGGGTATGTTTTTTACGTTGGATTAGACATCCTTTTTGCCGTGTTCATGCTTTTTTATTTTTCCCATCCAACCGTGAAGCGCCGTTTTTTGTCTTGAATCTTCGTCCCGAGTCCTTGGCTTCCTTTAGGGTTATTTATGGGCTCCCATTATTTTGGAAAGCAATTGTGTTGACAAACCGGGATATCTTAAATATTATGAGTCTGCGTGAGGGCCCAGGGGCGCACGCTTCGAGGGTTTCTCCCGTACGGTAATTTTGGGCGGGGGGCAGAGCGGGTAAAAAGATCGTTAAAACAGGGGTCATTGTTTTGGACTTTTGAGAAGAGGGCTATATTTTCCCGAGAGAGAATTCTTTTTAGAAAGGAGTTGATAAATGGCAACGGTCACAAGAAAAAAAAAGGAGCAAAGAACCAGCACATCCAACCGGTTTGAACAGGCCCGGTCCGGAAGCAGTTTTAGCCGAATTTCTCCTGAAGATATTCAGAAGAAAGCTTATGAATTGTTCCGGCAACGGGGTGGTTCTCACGGCAGCGATTGGTCTGATTGGTTTGAAGCCGAAAAGCTGTTAATGGGGCGCAGATAAACGCCCTGTTGCCATTGAATTTTGTTTTGAGGAATGGCCTTTAGCGCATTTTTGAGTTGTTGTCATTTTGTGTTTCTGCTTTTTAAGATGTGATGAAGTGTCCGAGAGGACGCTTTTTTTATTTTTTGCATAAGTTACTTGTCCCGGGGAACCCGTGAAATGCGCATAAATTGCTTCCCCCTCGAAAAAGAGATGCTATAATACATAAAAAATCCGGGCTTGCCGGCCCTTGTCATGACGGGACCCCTCTATGTTTGACGTTAAAGCAACGATTTTAATCATTGATGATGACGAAGTCACGCGACGGTTGCTTGAGAAGATCCTAATAAATCATTCCTATAAAGTTGAAACGGCGGCTCACGGGCTGGAGGGAATCAAGAAGTATTGGCGTTCCCATCCCGACGTGATCGTTTTGGATATCCAGATGCCCGTGATGGACGGGTTTGAATTCATCGCGGAATTTAAGAAGATTGGGGATTTTAAACGCACCCCGATCATTATCCTGACGTCTTTTGAAACGAAACAAGACGCGATGGCGGTGGAAGGCATCAGTGATTATTTTACGAAACCTTTTAAAATGAGCGAACTGGTCGACCGTATTAACGCATTGGTCGCGAAGAAATGCGCGGAATAACATCCTGGGATCCTCGTATCATGCGTTGTTGTCGGGAAGATGTTTAAGAGAAGCTGGCCAGCAGGCGGGGGAACGGGGGCCGATGAGAACAGGGGGTGTTCCCACTCATGTTTTGGGCCGAAAGGATGCCGGGGTGCCATGATATACGATGCGTTTCAGCAGAAAGCCATTGACATCATTAATTCCGGGCAGTCTGTCTTGGTTTCTGCCCCCACGGGTGCGGGCAAGACTGCGATTGCCGAACATGTGATATTGAGGTCATTACAGCAAGGGAGCAAAGTCGTTTACACCGCTCCTATTAAAGCCCTTTCTAACCAGAAATACCGGGACTTTCAGTCTCAGTTCCAGGATTCTGTCGGTATCCTCACCGGTGACGTGAGTATCAATCCCAATGCTTCCACGCTTATTATGACGACAGAAATTTTCCGGAATAAGATCGTCGAAGACAAAAAGACTCTCCGGGATTATTCCTGGGTCATTTTTGATGAGATCCATTATCTTGACGATTATGAGCGGGGAACGGTGTGGGAAGAGGCCCTGATTCTTATGCCGGATCATATGAATATCCTCGGCCTTTCCGCCACGGTCCCCAACATCGAGCAACTGGGGCGCTGGATGGAGAGCGTGCATGGTAAGCCGGTCAAGATTGTGAAGGAACATAAACGCCCCGTCCCTCTTCATTTTTTCTATCAGTGCCAGAATGAAATTTACGATGATTTTCAAAAACTGGTTAAGAACGGCTATCGGGGCGTCATATCCCCGCGTCCCGGGCAGGGGGGGGGGCCGCGCCCGCTGGATGTTAAACCTAACCGTTTGTCGACCCTGGTCAAACACCTGAAAGATAAGGGCCAGTTGCCTTGTATTTATTTTGTGTTCAGCCGCAAACGGACAGAATATTTGGCGGAAGAGCTGCAGCATTTTAATTTTCTTGACAGCCAGGAGGAGCAGGCCGTCCGGGAGACGTATGATGGGTTATGCGAGCGGTTTGATCTCACGGCGGAAACAAGCGCCGCGAAACTGCGTCCTTTTGTCGAGCGAGGGATTGCGTATCACCATGCCGGGATGCTGCCGACTCTCAAGGAAGTCGTGGAGAGATTGTTCACGAGCCGGTTGATAAAAGTTATATTTACGACCGAGACCTTTGCTCTCGGGATCAATATGCCCGCGCGGACCGTCGTTTTTGACGAGATGAGGAAGTTTTACGGGCGGTCTTTCAGCATCATGAAGACGAGGGATTTTTACCAGATGGCCGGAAGGGCTGGCCGGCGCTCCATTGACCTCGAAGGGTTCGTGTTTTGCCGGATTAATCCCTTCCAGGTTTCTCCCAGGAATTTGCATGATATGATCCATCAGACGCCGGAACAGGTGTCCTCCCGGTTTAATTTGTCTTATGCCACCATCCTGAATTTGTTTCAGCAGTATCAGGACAATATGGTGGATATTTATCCCCGTTCTTTGCATTTTTATCAAGAGAAGAAAATTTCCCGGAGCAAGGCGATACGCCTTCTCCAGAGGAAAATGAAAGTCCTCAAGGATATGAACTATATCCGGGGAAAGGAATTGACGGAGAAAGGGCTGTTCGCAGGCCGGGTTTACGGTTATGAATTGATGCTTTCGGAATTGTTTGCCTGGGGGATTTTTGATAAACTTTCTTTGACGGAGCTTGGGGTGCTTTGCGCCGCAGTCGTTTACGAGCCGCGTAAAGGCGCCAAAAAGCCCAAACTGCGCGGGCAGGCGAAAGTCCTGGAGAGGATCACGTCAGACGCCATTAAAATGATCCATAAAATAGAAAAACGGGCTGATATCAACCCGTTGAGTAAAATGTGTTATTTTCACTTGGCCGAGGCCATGGAAGGGTGGATTAAGGGAGAGGATTTTGACCGTATTTTACAATATTGTGATGCTGATGAAGGAGAGGTCGTTCGGTATTTCAGGATGGTCCTGCAGGTTTTGAGGGAACTTCAGGAAACGCCTTTATCGGAACAGGCCAAAGAGCAGATCGGGAAGCTTGCCCGGATCATTGACCGCGATGTTGTGGATTCTGAACGGCAGCTTCGGGGGTAACCTGGGTTACTGTTGATGTTAGACAAGAGCTTTGAAATGGTGTATAGTATCTCATGTTAGAAAAAGCCTTGATAGTCTTCCTCTTGATAACAGGGGGCGACGGATTAAAAAAGGAGGTGGGTGATGACAGACATGAAGGATTTGTTTCAAACCGCTGATTGGAAACAGGAGAAACATGTCCCGGTGCTTCAGGCTCCGGCCAAAGTTAAGAAGGGGGAAGCGGTGAACGTGACGGTCACCGTCGGCAAAGAAATTCCGCATCCCAACACAACCGCCCATCACATCAGTTGGATCTCGGTTCTTTTCCACCCGGCGGGAGAAAAGTTCCCCATTGAAATTGGCCGGACGGAATTTTCCGCTCATGGCGCGTCGACCACGGGAGCGGATACCAGCACGGTGTATACTCAGTACGAAACTCATTTGAGTTTTAAGACCGAGAAGCCCGGCACGCTGGTCGCTTCGAGTTATTGTAATATCCATGGGTTATGGCAAGGTTCTCATTCCATAGAAGTTGGGTAAACATGATGAAAAAGGCAAGAAAAGGAGGCTGTCATGAGAGCTGAGGTTGATAAGGATTTGTGCACCGGGTGTGAATTGTGCACGCAGACGTGTGAAGAAGTTTTCCGGATGGATGACGGCGTTGCTGTTGCCGCCGTTGATCTTGTCCCGGAGGAATGTGAAGATTTGTGCCAGCAGGCGGCGGATGATTGCCCGGTTGAAGCGATAAAGATCATGTGAATCAGGACAAAAAGATGATTATTAGAGAAAGCAGGCCTCAAAAGGCCTGCTTTTTTTGTCCGGCTATCCGGCGATGAATTTGACCCATATTTCCCGGGAACGCGGTCCGTCGAATTCCATGAAAAAGATCCCCTGCCAGGTTCCCAACTGTATGCGGCTGTTTTCTATAAGAAAAGTTTGTGAGAAATTGATTAATGCGCCCTTGATGTGCGCGTCAGAATTCCCTTCCCTGTGCTTAAAATCAGGGGACGGAGGAATGGTTCCTTTTAAAAAGGAGAGCAAATCTCTTTTAACGTCCGGATCGGCATTTTCATTAACGCTTAAGGCTGCGGTTGTGTGCGGGGAATACAGGGTGAGGATTCCTGATTGCCAGTGTTCTTTTTTGACGATATCCTGCAGGGTTGCCGTGATATCAACAATTTCTTCACGTGTTTGGGTTTTAATCCGGATAACGAGCATGATCCCATTATACCTGAAGGATGTCCCGGTTGCCAAGACAGCATAAATAAAAATCCGGTTATAACAGTCTGAAATTTTATGGTTTTGTCTTGAGGCCATTTCTTTCTCCTGTTAGTATAAATATAAATATTTATTTAAAAAATATTTTATAAATAAAGTATCATGCCTCGTCTTGAAGTCCGGGATTTTTATCCTGCAGGAAGGCTCCTCCTTTCAGGATGAAAATGTTCCGGGGAAGAGTAAATATGAAGAACCGGATAAGCCTTGATTTTAAGATTTTGCTTTGCTTCCTGCTGGCGTCATTAATCCCTTTTTTGTCCGCTTATTTCATAACAGATAAAATAGTAGCACAATATATCCGGCAGGAAGCTAAGACGAAGCTCATAACTTATGTGCAGCTTATCGGCAATCAGATTGAAAGCCTGATTGACTTAACGCTGATTCAGACAGAAACACTGGCGAGAACCCCTAACCTCCTTTCCGGTCTCAGTTCTAAAGAAGAAATCGTTAAGGATATTAAGCATATCAAAAATTTTTATAACCTGTTTGACGAGATCACGCTGGTTGATAAAGAAGGGCAGGCCCTGGCTTCTACCTCTGATGAATATCGGGGGGACTGGAAAGGACAGGAGTGGCTTAATAATGCCCTGAAGGGAAAGGCGACCGTTTCTCCTGTTCATGCGACCATGATGCCGTTCCGTTTAATTTATATTACCGCCGCGCCAATTTTTAGTGATGATGGAACTGTGCGGGCTCTGGTGACCGGCCAAGTGAGCCTGGAAAATATCAGCCAGTTAGTTCTCAAGAAAGCCGTCGGATACGGGGGGGATGTTTTTGTTGTTGATGATCAGGGCCATCTCCTGGAATATCCTGAACACAAAAAATTATTATATCATCTGGAGCCGGAAGATCTAAGGCAGAAAGTTCTGGCGGCCAGGGAGGGGTTTTGGGAATTTACTGATATGAAGGGAGTTCCTAAAGTTTGCGCATTTAGCACAATGCCCGGATTTAGCGCTTATCCCGGGCAGAGATGGCGCATCGGTATTATTCAGGACCGCCAGCAGGCACTTGCTGTAGGGACTAAAATTAAACAGCACGCTTTATGGATTGTAATCGGGGGCGGCTTGGCTGTTATCATGCTGTCGCCCTTGTTAAGCATGGCTATTGTTGACCCAATTAAAAAATTGGTTGAGGCTTCTACCCGCATTGCCAGCGGTGATTTAAACAGTCCGGTGAGAATCAGTTCTAACGATGAGGTCGGGGATTTGGCGGCCAGTTTCAATGATCTGGTCCGGAAAATGCGGTTTTCACGCGGAGAATTGGAGGCGGAGAAAGAGCGGCTGGCCGTGACACTGCGTTCGATTACGGATGCGGTTATTACTGTGGACCTTCGGGGTAAAATGATTTTATTGAGTGAAATGGCTGAGAAATTATGCGGCATGACGCAAGGGGACGTGCAAAATAAAGATTTTACAGAAATTTTTTCTTTTGAGGATATGCAATTCAGCCCCGGGGAGGATCCGTATCTCGAACTGATTAAAGAAAGTCGTTTTTCGGTTCGGGGCCGTAGGCGTGTTTTAAGAAGCGCCACGGGTAAACTTAAGATGGTGATATTTAATGCGGCCCCGATCAAAGATAATAACGGCGACCTTCTTGGAATCGTGGTTGTCTTACAGGATGTTACCGCGGAAGAAAAAATTCGGGAAGAGCTCAATAAAGTCCAGAAACTGGAGACAATTGGCGTCCTGGCCGGAGGGATCGCGCATGATTTTAATAATATCCTAACGTCGATTGTCGGAAATGTTTCCTTGGCAAAGTTTAAGATGGCGCAGGACAGCGAGGAGTTTGAGCTGCTCACGGAGGTTGAAAAAACGTCCATGGAGGCCAAGCAGTTGACCCAACAGCTTTTGGCTTTTTCGAAAGGGGGCGCTCCGATCAAGAAGGTCATGAAGGTCGGCCCGTTGATTAAGGAGTCTGTTGATTTTGTTTCAAGGGGGTCCAATATTGTTTGTTCGTATAAGGTCGGGCCTGAACTCTGGACAGCAGAGATTGATGGCGGCCAGATCCGCCAGGTTTTCCATAACCTGACGATCAACGCCATTCAGGCTATGCCCAAGGGCGGGCATTTGACGGTTACGGCCAAGAACATCCTTGTTCAAAAAGAACATAACCTCCCTATTCCGGAAGGGATGTATCTTTTGATATCCTTTCAGGATGAAGGGGTCGGCATTCCGGAGGAGAACCTTCCGAAAATTTTCTCCCCGTTTTTTACAACGAAAACAATGGGAAACGGGCTGGGCTTGGCAGGGAGTTATTCCATTGTCAAAAAACACGGTGGCCACATGACGTTGTCCTCACAAGTGGATGTGGGCACGACTTTTGACATATATTTACCGGCTACGAGCCAGGAGACGGAACCGGATATCCCGATGAGCCTTGATATTGTCCAGGGACATGGACGGGTTTTGGTTTTAGATGACGAATCGGTGGTGAGGAGCATGTTTGGGCAGTTTTTATTCCGTTTTGGATTTGAAGTGGTGTTAACGACCAGCGGGGAGGAAGCGATCGAAAAGTTCCGGGAGGCCAAGACGCAGGGGCAACTTTTTTTGCTGGTTATTCTAGATTTAACAGTTCGTGGAGGGATGGGAGGCAAAGATACTTTGCGGGAGCTCCAGAAGATTGATCCTCGCGTCAAGGCGATCGTAACGAGTGGGTATTCTAATGACCCGGTTATGTCGCAATATGAAAAATACGGGTTTAAAGGGATGTTGACAAAACCTTTCAATTTTGATGAATTGAATATTGTCATTAAGCAGGTTCTTGCTCAAGGTTAGCGGGCTTTTTTCGTTCACGCCAGAGGGGCGGCTCAGTATCCTTAAATTGGAGAGGAGGCTGGTGTGCGTAAATCATTTGAAGTCTTAAAACAGGTGATATCGAAAGTCGGGGTCAAGAAAGTGGCGGCGGAGCTTAATGTCTCGCAGTCTCTGGTATACAAATGGTGTCAAGACAGCCAGGATCCGGAGTCCTGGTTGCCTAGCGGAGCGTCTAACCCATTAGACCGGATTCAAAGAATTTATGAGCTTACGGAAGACCCGGATTTAATCCAATGGATGTGTCAGCTGGGGAAGGGATATTTCGTGAAGAATCCGAATGAGGCGGTTAACATTGATTCCCGTGTCATGAATAATATCCACCTTTTAATTAAAGAATTTTCAGAGACCCTCGATGCGATCTCCAGGTCTTACGGAGAAGATAAACGGATATCCTGTGATGAGGCCCAGTTTATCCGCAAAGAATGGGAAGATTTAAAGCGTATCGGCGAAAGTTTTGTCCTGGCCTGCGAATCAGGCCGCTTTGATAAACGGAAAGTTAATAAACACGGCGGGGTTGAGAAGACATAGGCGTCCGATGGACGCGGATTATAATATTTTAAACCTGCCAGAAGCCCTAGTATGCCTTTTTATCATTATTTTTGCCCGACGAACGGCAAAACCATTGAAGTCCGTCACCCCATGGATGTCCGCCTGGGAACATGGGCCGCGGTCTGCCTCCTGGCGCAGATTGAGCCGGGAGGGACTTTGGGAAACGCTCCGGTCCAAAGGCTTGTGAGCCGGGCGGTTCCGACGGTACCCAGATGCCGGTATTGGGATAAGGACAAACCATCGGAAACCCTGGAGTTATAGCGGGCGTGTTGGAGGAAGGATGCCGTTACCTCGAGATATAAAAAGAGTCGCCCCGGCTGTTTGGGAGTTGTCTCAAGACCATAGCCCGGGCATGAACGTCCCGGCGCGGATTTATGCCACAGAGGCCCTTCTGAGAAATATGGAGGCGGTTGTTTTTGACCAGGTGGCGAACGTCGCCAAATTGCCGGGTATCCAGAAATACGCGTTCTGCATGCCGGATGGCCACTGGGGTTACGGGTTCCCTATCGGCGGAGTCGCGGCGATGCGCCCCGATGACGGCGTTATTTCTCCCGGAGGGATCGGGTTTGACATTAATTGCGGCATGCGTCTTGTTAAGACCAACTTGACGTATGAGGACGTGCAGCCGCGGTTGAAAGCCTTGGTGGACCGGCTGTTTCAGCGAGTCCCTTCCGGCGTCGGCGGGGCGAGTGATCTGGATGTTTCTAAAAAAGAGTTCCGGCGTCTTGTCGAACAGGGCGCCTCCTGGTGCGTTGCCCGCGGATGGGGGTGGCCGGATGATTTGGATAAAACCGAAGAATCGGGTTGTCTGCGGGGCGCGGATTCCGGGGATGTCAGCGACAAAGCGGTTTCCCGGGGATATCAACAGGTGGGGACTTTGGGTTCAGGGAACCATTATCTTGAAATTCAGGTCCTTAAGCCGGAAAATATTTTCTGTAAAGAATACGCGGATGCCCTGGGCCTCAATATCCCCCATCAGGTCGTCGTGATGTTCCATTGCGGGAGCCGGGGGTTTGGACACCAGGTGGCCACGGATTATCTTCAGATTTTTTTAAAAGTGATGAAAAGCAAATATGGGTTGGATGTGATTGACCGGGAGCTGTCCTGCGCGCCGTTCCGTTCGCAGGAAGGGCAGGCGTATTTCTCCGCCATGAAATGCGCCGTGAATATGGCTTTTGCCAACCGCCAGGTGATTTTGCACCGGATCCGGGAGGTCTTTTCTGAAGTGTTCCAAAAGAAGGCGGAGGACCTCGGCATGCAGCAGATTTATGATGTGGCTCATAATATCGCTAAATTGGAAACACACCCGGTTGACGGGCGGGACCAGGAACTTCTGGTGCACCGGAAGGGGTCGACGCGTGCGTTTGGCCCGGGGAGGGCCGGCCTGCCTGACGTTTACCGGAAAATCGGGCAGCCAGTGATCATCGGCGGGAGCATGGAAACGGGTTCGTATCTGTTAACGGGTGTGGAAGGCAGCGCGGAGACATTTTGTTCGACCGCGCACGGCAGCGGGCGCACGATGAGCCGTCATAAAGCCCGCGGCCTGTTCCAGGGCCGCGCCTTGCTCGAACAGATGCGGGTGAAAGGGATTTATGTGAACACGTCGTCTTTGCAGGGCCTGGCAGAGGAAGCCGGCGCCGCGTATAAAAATATTGACGACGTTACCGATGCGACAGAGATGGCCGGGATCAGCAAACGGGTGGCCCGCTTTATCCCTGTGGGGAATATTAAAGGATAGCATGTCTTTCCGGTATTTGGACGATATCGCGACCGCTGATATTGCGTTTTTGGCCCAGGGGCCATCGCTGGAAACTTTGTTTCAAAGTGCGGCGGAAGCGACCGTCCTGGTGATGGTTGATAACCTGAAATCCATTCAACCTCGTTGTCAAAGAACGGTGGGGTTCCAAGCGGACGACGTCGAATCGTTATTATTTAATTTTCTGCAAGAAATTATTTATTATAAAGACGCAGAGCAATTGCTTTTAGTCCCGGACGCCATTATGATTCAAACGTGTCCCGGAGGATATGACCTGAAGTCCGTGCTGCGGGGGGAAGGCATTGAACCGCGAAGGCATCATTTAATCGTTGATATTAAAGCGGTTACGATGCATCTATTCCGGGTGACGCCAAACGCGCAGGGATGGGAAGCGTTGGTGGTTTTGGATATTTAATTCGGGGGGACCCCCGGCCTCCAGGCCAGGGGGGAGTAAAGATTTTAAGAAAAAGTCGGGGAGTGGCTAGAGCGTTTCTTCTTGGCTGGAAAGGTGCTATAATTGTAGAAAAAATTATATTAAGAAAGAGGTGCTGTCGTGGTGAAAAGATGTTTAATCCTCCTTTTTTTATGCGGTTTTATAATGGCATCCTTGGGAGCCCTGCCGTGCCTAACTCAGGCCCAGGAGGCGGCCATTCAGGTGTTTTCTGGCGGGAAACTGAAGGGCGACGACAAGAAAGCGCCGGAACCGGATACGGGGCCTGCGAATACGGGTATCAGCCGGGATTATTACGCGAACGGGAACATTTCTTTTGAAAAATCTTATAAAGAAGGACGGCTGCACGGCCCTTATAGAAAATATTTTCGAAATGGCTCCATATGGATTGAAGAAGAATATGCGGAAGGCAAGAAGAACGGGGTCCGGCGCGAGTATTATAAAAACGGAAATCTCCAGGAGGAAGAATATTACTTGGATAACAACCTCGAAGGGCCTTTTAAGCGTTACCGGATGAACGGGGTCTTGGAACTGGAAGAGAATTATCATAATAACCTTTTGCATGGGCTTACGCGAGAGTTTTATGAAGACGGGGAAATCAAAGAAGAGCGGGCTTATAATGAAGGGGAATTGATCACCCGGAAGAAATACAACCGGGAGGGCTTCCCTTTAACTGAAGAGAATTATTTGCATAAGAAGCAGCATGGCGCGTTTAAAACGTATTATGATGACGGCCAACTGGAGAGCGAGAAATATTATAATAACGGTAGCCAGGAAGGGGTGACCCGGAATTATTATTCGAATGGGAACCTGCAGGCCGAAGGGCAATATAAGGACAACATGCGCGAGGGCGAATTTAAAATGTATTATGAGAACGGGAAAATACAGCGGGTCATCAATATGAGCCGCAATGCGCAGGAGGGCCCTTATAAGGAATATTACAAAGACGGGACACTCAAGTCTGAAGGGGGGTTTTCCATGGGGAAATTGCATGGCCCGATGAAGCAATTCCGTCCGGACGGGTCTTGCGCGAGTGAATCGGAATTTTATTACGGAGATGAAAAAGGAGTCAATAAACGGTATTATCCAAGCGGACGGCTTGAATTTGAGGGGAGGATTGAATTTAATCTTCCGGAAGGGCCTTATAAAAAATATTTCGAAAGCGGAAAAGTGCAGGAAGAAGGGGAATACTTAGAAGGACGCCTGGAAGGGAAAGTGAAGATTTATTATGAGAACGGAGTCGTGAAACAGGAAGAATTTTATCGACAGGGCAACCCATACCGGGTTATGAAATATGACCAGGATGGGAATCTCCTTGTTGATCAATAAGGAGACGGGGGCACGAGAGACGTGAAGTTGCTGATTATTGATGATAATGACCAGGACCGCAAGGGCATGACCGTGGCCCTGCATAAGGCCGGGTACCGGGAGATTATGTCTGCCGGCACAGAAGCGGAGGGCGTGGCGCTGGCCCGGACTTTCTTGCCGGATATCGTGATTGTTGATTGCGTGTTAATCCGCGCGGACGGTTTTGATGTTTGCCGGGAGATTAAATCCATCAAGGGGCTAAACAGTAAGATTATTGTTATCACCGGGCATCTGGAAGCCGTGGACGCGGCGAAGGCCCGGAAGTCGGGCGCGGATGAACTCTTGGAGAAGACTGTGGAGTTCAGGAACATTCATGAGACCATTCAGAGGTTGCAATATCCTTGACATCGGGGCCGCGGCAAGAGCTTGGCCGTGGCTTTTAAAATAAACATCAAAGACAATCCGCCAAAGATTGTCTTTCTTTTTTAAAAGATTTTAAATTTCTATGTCTTTGTGGGTGGTTTTGCCGTAAACTAATAACAATTTCACATGGCCGCGATTCCCGTTTGTTTTAAAGAATTTTAGAAAATCATGTTGGGTAAACTGAAACTTGTCCATAAAGTCGTTTTGATTTTGTTCGTCATTGCTTTATTCCCTATCCTTATTATCGGAATCACTTATTATCATTTAACAAAGTCCGAGTTGGAACGGAAAACGATCGCGGCCCTCCAGGCGGTTACCGATTCCCGCGCCGCGCACATTAATCATTCCATCAAGTTAAGGCAGGAACAGGCGAAAGAGTTTGCTGGCGCCTTTCTTCCCCGCCAGATGAAAGAATCGGGATTCAATGATCCGGCCCTTATTCAGGGCATTCAGGATGATATAAACTCTATCTTCTTTTTCCTGAAGTTGACGCCGTCCGGACGTTATCAGGACATAGACCAGAAGACCGATATACAAACAATCGGGGTCTGGGACGTGCACGGCAATATTATCGCATGCACGAACCGGGACTTGATCGGGCGGAAAATGCCGATAGAGTACATCCAGAATGTTTATGAGTACGGAACCTATTTCGCTGGTTTGGAAAAAGACCCCTTAACCGGGGAAAACATGCTTATTCTGCTTGAGGAGATCCGGAACGGGCAGTCGGGGAATATTGTCGGTGCCATATCTCTGATGATTGAAGCGGGCGTCCTGGATGAGATCACCAGCGCCCGGGAAGGGTTGGGCCAATCCGGGGAAACGTATGTCGTGGATAAGCAGTACCGCATGATCACGAATTCCCGTTTTAAGAAAAATTCTATTTTGAATGTGCGGGTTATGACCGAAGGGGCGCAGGCGTGTTTTCAGCGGCGGGAGGCCCCGTTGATATATACTAACTATCGCAAGGTGGACGTGCTGGGCGTTCAGAAATATTTGCCGGACCAGAACTGGTGCCTTATGGCCGAAGTGGATGTCAAAGAAGCCTTCGCGTCGATCCAGGAATTTCGTCAACGGCTGCTGTTGACCGGACTTCTGATGCTGCTGGTGACGGGGCTGCTGGCGCTTTGGGCCAGCCGGATTCTTACCCAGCCGATCCTGGCCTTGAACGCGGCATCGCAAAAAGTGTCCCGTGGGCAGTATGACGTCAAATTGCCGGTCACGAGCCGGGATGAAATCGGCCAGTTGTCCACAAATTTTAATTTTATGACTAAGAGGCTTGCCGAGGTCAAGGCGGAACTGGAAGAAAAGAATAAGACACTGTTCAAGCATCTGGCTATCTTGGCCTCGCAGAAGAAAGAGCTCCGGGAGGTCAATGAGGAGCTGGACCGGTTTGTTTATACCGCCAGCCATGACCTGCGGGCTCCCTTACGGGGAATCGCGTCGTTCGCGGCGTTCTTGGAAGAGGATTACAGGGACCGGGTGGATGAGCAGGGGAAGGAATACATCGACGAGATCAAGAAAGGTGCGGCTAAGATGAACACGCTGATCGAGGACCTGCTTTTGTTGTCCAGGCTTTCCCGGATTAAGAACCCGTATGAGCTGACGGACATGCAAAAGCTCGTGGACGCGGTTTTGGATCGGCTGAAATATGATGTCCAGAAATATAATGTGACAATTCGGATCGCCTCGGAACTCCCGACGGTGTGTTGCGACCGGATTAAGATGACCGAAGTGTTCCAGAATTTAATTAATAATGCCATTAAGTTTTCGTCCAAAAAGACAGGGGAACCCCCGCGGGTGGACATCGGGTACAGGAAAGAGGGGATCTATCACTGCTTTTTCGTGAAAGACAATGGCATCGGCATTGACTCGAAGTATCATGAACAGATTTTCGGGATGTTTAAGCGCCTGCACACGGATAAGGAGTATGAAGGAACGGGGGCGGGGCTGTCGATTATTAAGCGGATTGTTGAGGATCACGGCGGCCGGGTTTGGGTCGAGTCCCGGGCTGGAGAAGGAGCGGCGTTTTTTATTAATATCCCGGCGGACCTTAAAGTGGGGGACGTGGAATCCCCTCTGTCCGCGCGCGACCCGGGGCAGGACGCCTGACCGGGCTGGGTCTATTCAGCGAAGGAGTTGATAATGGGTCTGCGGATACTTTTAGTGGAAGATCATGAATCGGACGTCAAGATAACGCTGCGCGCTTTTCGGCAAGCCTCCCCGAACACGGAGATCACGGTTGTCAGCGATGGGCAGGAGTGCCTGGACTTTGTCCGGCACGAGGGGGCTTATCAGGACGGTCGGCAATTTCGCCGGCCGCAGGTGATCCTGTTGGATATCAATATGCCGCGTTGCGACGGATTTGAGGTGCTCCGGGTTCTGAAAGGGGATGACGCGACCCGGGCGATCCCCATTGTGATGTTCAGCGCCTCGCGCAACGAGGGGGATGTTGTCAAAAGTTATCAATACGGGGCCAATGGTTTCATCCAGAAACCGGTTGATTATGAAGAGTTCCTAAAGGTCGTGGATCAATTTAACCATTATTGGCAGAATATAAACCAACTGCCGGACGCTTGACAGGAATTGGGCCTGAAAATGAAGATTCTGGTGATTGAAGATAATGAGCAGGATCAAAAGATTATCCAGCGTTTTTTGAGGAGCCGGGGGGTGGATGACATCACTCTGGCGTCTTCCGGACAGGAAGGGATTCGGAAGGCCTGCGATGCGAGGCCGGATTTGGTCCTGCTGGACACGGTGTTGCCCGACATGGACGGGTTTGAGATCTGTCGCCGGATTAAGGCGGAGATGGCCTCCGGGGTCAGAGTCATCATGATGACCGGGCACGTGGCGGCGGTTGAGCCGGAGAAAGCCCGCGACGCGGGCGCGGATGAATATTGTGTTAAAACGGCGGACGGCCGGTCTCTGCTTGAGGCCGTGTCCCGTGTCTTCCCGAGCCCGGCAGATGGGGCGGATGTTTCCACGGCGGCGGGGTCTATGCCCGGAGACGCGTCCTCCGGAGATTGGGGGCCTGGAAAGGCCCGGGACGCCATAAAAATGTTGTCGATGGAACTCGAACGGAAGAATAAAGAACTGAAAGCCCTGGATCAGCTGAAGTCGAATTTTATCGCGAACGTTTCTCATGAATTAAGGACCCCGTTAACAATTATTAAGGGCGCGGTCAGCCAGGTGATTTCCGGGATCTACGGCCTTGTTACGGAAGAGCAGCGGAAAAAGTTGCTGATGGCCCTGAGGAATGCGGAACGTTTGAACCTGATGATTGACGATTTGTTGGATTTCGCCAAATTGGAAGCGAAGCAGGTTCACCTGGACCTGACAGAGGTGAATATGGTCGAGCTGGCCAGGGAAGCGCATTCTTCTTTTTACAGTTTGGCCGTGGAGAAAGGACTGGATTTGAACCTCGAATACCCTGCCCCGCTGATGCGGGTGTATGCCGACCGGAACCTTTTAATTCAGGTCCTGACCAATTTGATCGGGAATTCATTGAAGTTCACCGAAAAAGGGGATATTAAGATTGTTTTAAAGGAGGAGCCGTATTTTATTGAATGCCGTGTGGCCGATACCGGCTGCGGCATTCCCGAGGATGAGCTCTCCAGGGTTTTTGACCGGTTTCATCAGGTGGGCGCGCGCGTCGGGGATCATCCTAAAGGAACGGGGTTGGGCCTATCCATTTGCAAGGAGATCATTGGCCTGCATAAAGGCTCGATTTGGGCCGAGAGCGCGTTTCAAAAAGGGACGGCCGTTATTTTCACGATCCCCAAAAAGGGTCATCCCGGGCCCGAGGCACAATAAAATTTTTAATGTGTAAAAATATAGAGAAGGAGAGTTTTATATGAAAAAAATCCTTATCATCGAAGATAATATAGACATCGCGGGCCTTTTGAACGACCTTTTCAAGCAGAACGGGTACGCGGCGGTGATGTGCCATGACGGGTATCAAGGCATCGAGTTCACGCATCGGGAGAAACCGGATTTGATCCTGTTGGATATGATGCTTCCTGCCGGAGGGGGTTTATATGTTTTGGAAAAGTTGAAGGTTTCCACCTTAACAAAAGCCATCCCCGTTGTCGTCCTGACGGCGTCCCGAGACATGCAACATAAGCAGGCCGCGATCGATATGGGCGTTGATGCCTACCTGGAAAAACCGTTTGATGCGGATCAACTGCTGGCCACGGTTCAAGGCTTTGTTGGGTAGGGGCGCGTGTTCCTGTTCCCCGGGGGCCCGGCCGCCGGGGGAGGGCTTCGTCTTGAAGGCGGGGCCGAGATTTAGTTGTTGACAGAATTTTGCAACTTATTTAACATGATAATTCCAGGTATTTAACGGGAGGGCACGGATGTTAAAGATTTCAAAGGATATTTACTGGACCGGTTATATCGACTGGGATTTGAAAGTGTTTCATGGGTATAAGACTCCTTTTGGCTCGACATATAACGCTTATCTGATTGATGATGAATGCCCGACCCTGATTGACACGGTTAAATATTACGGCCGGGACGATATGTTGCGGCAGATCAAGGAGATCATGAACCCCGCCGACATTAGGTATGTCGTCGCCAATCATGCCGAGATGGACCATTCCGGCGCGATTGACGACATCATGCGGCTCGCCCCGGACGCCGAGATCGTTTGCCCGGCCCGAGGGGCGGAGGCTCTCACACGCCACTTCAAGAAAAACTGGCGGTTCAAGGTTGTCAAAACCGGGGACCGGCTTTCGATCGGTAAGCGCGAATTGATGTTTATACAGATCCCCATGGTGCACTGGCCGGAATCCATGGCGACGTATTCAGTGACGGACCATATTCTTTTTCCGAACGACGCTTTTGGCCAGCATTATGCTTCGGAAGAGCGGTTTGTAGACGAGCTTCCCTTGGACCGTATTCTGGAGGAAGCGGCTAAGTATTATGCCAATATTGTTTTATTGTACGGGCCCCAAGTTCAAAAAGCCCTTCACGCCTTGAAAGACTTTACGATCGATATGATTTGTCCTTCTCACGGCCTGATCTGGAGGGACAGGCCGCAGATTGACCACATCATGAACTCTTATGATCGATGGTCCTCTCATGAAACGGATCCAACCCGGGTGCTGATTGTTTATGACACCATGTGGAAATCAACAGAGACAATGGCTTTGCGTCTGAAAGCCCTGTTTGAAGAGGCCGGGCACCTGGTGGTTGTCAGGAATCTCCAAGAACACCACATTTCCGATGTCATGACGGATGTCCTGCGTTCCAGGCTTATGCTTGTTGGCACGCCCATGTTGAACAACCACATGCTGCCCACGGTGGCCAGTTTTTTAATGTACCTCAAAGGGCTTCAGCCGCAGAACCGTCTGGCGCTGATTTTCGGCTCTTATGGCTGGTCCAAGGCCGGATTTAAGGAAGTCGAACAATTCGTGGCGGATGCCGGTTTTACGCTGGGGGCGGAAGGCCAGTATATCCAGTTTGTCCCCGGGGAAGACGACCTCCAGAAGTTAAATATGGTCGTTGACCAGCTCAAGGCCCAGATGCCTTCGGTTTGATCTTTTGGTTTTTGGGCGGAGATTCTCTTGCCCTTTCTTTAAAGAGGGTTTCGTGTTTTTGTTAACAGACGTCATAATTTAAATTATTTAAGGAGGGTTATATGGCAAGGACTGTTGCTAATCAGGGGATAAAAGATATCCGTGAACACGGCAGCGCCGTGTTCCGGAGCGGCGCTCACATGATGCCGAGTATTTCATTGATGGTCGCCGAGGGCGTGTTGAAGAGCATCAAAGACTTGGACCGCCCTTTTGTGACGATTATTAATTCGTATACTAATCAGATCCCCGGGCACGCTCATCTGGATCAACTGGGTGCGGTCTTGAAGGCGGAGCTGGAAAGCAAGGGCGTTAATGTCTGGTATGCGAATATCGGCGGGGCGATTTGTGATGGGATTGCCATGGGGCATTTCGGGATGAAATATTCGCTTCCTTCGCGGGAACTGATTGCCGACCAGATCGAAACCATCATCGGGGCTCATCCGCCTGATGCCTGGGTCGGCATCGGGAACTGTGACAAGATCGTGCCGGCCATGTATAACGCTATGGTGAGGATTAATATCCCGGCCCTTTACGTCAGCGGTGGGCCCATGCTGTCCGGGTGCGGGAACACGGACCTTATATCCATTTTTGAAGGCGTCGGAAGGCACAGCGTTGGGAAAATGAGCCTGGAAGATCTGCGGGCCCTCACCGAAACCGCCTGCCCGAGCTGTGGAAGTTGTTCCGGGATGTTTACGGCTAATTCCATGAATTGCCTGGGCGAAGTGCTGGGGCTGGCCTTGCCCGGGAACGGGAGCATTCCGGCAGCGCGCTGGGTGAACGGGAAACCCGGGCCGGTGGAGCTCAATCCGCAAAGGATCGACCTGGTCCGCCGGGCCGCCGGGAAGATCCTGGAGCTTTTGGATCAGAACCTGCGCCCTCTGGATATTGTTACGAAACAGGCCCTGGATAATGCGTTTATCCTGGACATGGCGATGGGGGGATCCACGAATACTGTATTGCATACCCTCGCGTTGGCGCATGAAGCGGGCATCCCGTATTCTTTAAAAAGGATCAGCGCTCTGTCCAAAAAGACCGCCAATATTATTAAGATATCTCCTTCCCGCCCGGACGTGCATATAGAAGATGTGGACCGTATCGGCGGTATGGGCGCGATCCTGAAGGCCCTTCACAAGGCTGGGCACAAGGAGCTGGATCTCTCCGCCCGGACGGTTTACGGGACATTGGGGGATTATGTGCTAAAGTCCCCGGATCCGGATGGTGATATTCTCCGGCCGGTTGAGAAGGCGTTTTCTCCTGAAGGGGGGTTGGCGGTGCTCTTCGGGAATATCGCCAGGAACGGGGCGGTTTTAAAGACCAGCGGGGTTGACCCGGATATGCTGTGTTTTTCCGGCCCAGCTAAAGTGTATGAATCGCAGGAGCAGGCCTTGGACGGGATTCTGAAAGGAAAAGTTAAGGACGGGGATGTGGTCGTGATCCGTTATGAAGGCCCGCGGGGCGGACCGGGAATGCAGGAGATGCTGTCTCCCACGGCCGCGATTAAAGGGGCGGGGATCCGGGCGGCGCTTATTACGGACGGGCGTTTTTCCGGCGGAACCCGGGGGTTATGCATCGGGCACGTCTCTCCGGAGGCGGCTTCCGGCGGAGAGATTGCGCTTATCCACAACGGAGATATTATTGAAATCGACGTACAGCGTAAACAGATGAATGTTAAGGTCCCGCAGAAGGAGCTGGCGTCGAGAAGAAAGAAATTGAAGCCATTTCAGCTTAAAGTCAAGGGCGGTTGGCTGGCTCGGTATTGCCAATTCGTGACGGATGCCGATACAGGCGCTGTCTTTAAGGATTCTATCGTGTAGGCCCTTTCTTTAATCACCAAGGTGAGCGGTCTCCCTTTTTTAACCAAATTCATTATTAGGTAAATTAATTTACTTGACAATTAGGGCTTTTGTGTTAAATTTGTATTACTACTTAGCTTATCGGGAAAGTAGAGAAAGGAGGGCCTGGTGAGATTATCAACCCGCGCTCAATATGGAACTTTGCTTATGCTGAATCTTGCTTTAAAGTCCGGGAAGGGGCCTATTCTTCTTAAAGATGTGGCTCAAGCAGAGGGAATTTCCGAGAAATATTTGAGCCAGATTATTATCCCTCTTAAAGCGGCTGGCCTCGTGAAATCCTTCCGTGGCCCACGCGGCGGTTATGTGCTGGCGAAGCCCAAAAAGATGATAACAATGAAAGATATCGTAGAAATCTTGGAAGGGACGGCGGACCTTGTGGGGTATGACAAAAACATTTCTCAGGCCAACCGCATATCTGCAACCGTCACGAAAAGTCTATGGAATGGGCTTGGAGAAAAAATATCCCAGGCCCTTGCCGCCGTGACCCTGGCAGACCTGGAGCGCCAAAGCCGGGAGATGGGAGAGGGTGCCATCACATATAACATTTAAGGATGCTTTTAAGGCAAGGAGGAGTTATGACCAAAATAGATAAAGACCTCAGGCTGGAAACATTGGCCCTTCATGGGGGGCAGGACCCTGATTCGGCTACCGGGGCGAGAGCCGTGCCTATTTACCAGACCACGTCATATGTTTTTAAAGATGCGGATCACGCCGCTGATCTTTTTGCGCTCAAGCAATTCGGGAATATTTATACCCGCATGATGAACCCGACAACGGACGTGCTTGAGAAGCGCATCGCGGCGCTGGACGGGGGTGTGGGGGCGTTAGCTTTTGCCAGCGGCTCGGCCGCGATCACGGCCGCGATCCTGACCATTGCCCAGACCGGGGATGAAATTGTTTCCGCGGATAATTTATACGGGGGGACGTACACGTTGTTTCATTACACGTTGAAACGTCTTGGGATTACCGTCAAGTTTGTCAAATCGGACGACTTGAGCGCGCTGGAGGCGGCGATCACGGGAAAAACGAAAGCTGTGTACGCGGAAACAATCGGGAACCCGAAATTGAACGTGACCGACGTTGAGGCTTTGTCAAAAGTCGCGCATAAACACGGGGTTCCGCTCATCCTTGACAACACGGTCACGCCGTATCTGTTTCGGCCCATAGATCACGGCGCGGACATTGTGGTGTATTCAGCGACAAAATTTATAGGGGGCAACGGCACATCCATCGGCGGCCTGCTCGTCGATTCCGGCCGGTTTGACTGGACCAACGGCAAATTCCCGCTCATCGCCGACCCCGACCCCAGTTATCATGGCATTAATTTCGTGGAGGCTCTGAAGCCTTCCGGGAATATCGCTTTCATTACGAAAGCGCGGGTGACGGTGCTCCGGGACACGGGGGCGGCCATGTCCCCGTTCAACGCTTTCCTGTTCCTGTTGGGGCTGGAAACGCTGCCTCTGCGTTTGCCGCGGCACGCTGAAAACGCTTTGGCCGTGGCCTGCTATCTGGAAAAACACCCGGCCGTGGCCTGGGTTAATTACCCGGGGCTGGCCTCAAGCCCGGAAAAAAGCAAGGCGGATAAATATTTTCCCAAAGGCGCCGGGGCCCTTGTCGGGTTTGGTATCAAAGGGGGCCGGGCGGCGGGCCGAAAATTTATTAACGCCCTGACACTGATTTCACACCTTGCGAATATCGGTGATGCCAAAACCCTGGCGATTCACCCGGCGAGCACCACGCATCAGCAGCTATCCGACGAGGAACAGCGGGCCACCGGGGTGACGCCGGATTATATCCGGCTTTCCGTCGGGTTGGAACATATTGAGGACATCCTTAGGGACCTGGACCAGGCTTTGAAGCGGGTGGCGTGAGCCTTGTTCGCAGCTTGGGTGATTGATGGGAGGAGGTTTTTATGGCGCGTATTTATGAGGACATTACCAAGACCGTCGGGGGTACGCCTTTAGTGCGGATCAATAAGTTGACCCGGGGTGGGGATGCGACGGTCCTGGCCAAGTTAGAGTTTTTTAACCCCTTATCGAGCGTGAAAGACCGTATCGGTGTGGCGATGATTGAAGCGGCGGAAAAGCAGGGTTTGTTAAGCCGGGATTCCATTATCATTGAGCCGACCAGCGGCAACACCGGGATCGCCCTGGCCTTTGTCGCAGCCGCGAAAGGTTACCGCTTGATTTTGACCATGCCGGACACGATGAGCACTGAGAGAAGGAAATTATTGAAAGGGCTGGGCGCGGAGGTCATTTTGACCGAGGGAGCCCTGGGGATGAAGGGGGCCATTGATAAGGCCGAGGAATTAGCTCGCCAAATGAAGAACAGTTTTATCCCGCAGCAGTTTAAAAATCCCGCAAACCCGGAGATTCACCGGAAAACGACTGCCGAGGAAATTTGGGCTGACACGGACGGCGCGGTTGATTATTTTATCGCTGGCGTCGGGACCGGCGGGACTTTCACCGGCGTCTCCGAAGTGCTGAAGCGCCGGAACCCGGCGATCAAGACAATCGCCCTGGAACCGGTTGAATCCCCGGTTTTGTCCGGCGGAGCGCCTGGGTCGCATAAAATTCAGGGGATCGGCGCGGGTTTCATCCCCGAGGTCCTCGACCGGGACATGATCGATGAAATTATTTTGGTGTCCCATGAGAACGCCGGGGTGATGGCCCGGCGGCTCGCCCGGGAAGAAGGGATCCTGGCCGGGATTTCCAGTGGGGCCGCGATGTGGGCGGCTGCGCAGGTCGCCAAACGCCCTGAAGCCGAAGGTAAGACCATTGTGACGATTTTCCCATCCTGCGGGGAGCGTTATCTGTCGACATGGCTTTTTGAAGAGTAACGCTCCAAGGATATGTGTTTGACCGTGCCCTCGCGAGGGCAAGATGTGATAAAACGTTTACGAAGGAGGGTGAAATGTCGCGCTTAGAAGCAATCCGTTATGAAGAGGCTTCTCCGGAAGCTCAGGAGCTGCTGGATGGGATCAAGAAAAAAGTCCTGAGGATTCCGAATATTTACGCTACCATAGCGCATTCTCCTGTCGCGCTCAAAGCGTTCCTGGAACACACAGCGGCGCTCAAGAGCGGGGCGTTTGATGCCCAAGAGACAGAAGCTATTGCTTTGAGCATAGCTCAGGTTAATCATTGCGGTTACTGCCTTGCGGCACACACCGCGATGGCCAAGATGGCGGGCTTGAGTGAAGAAGATACCTGGGCGTTGCGTTCCGGAACGAGCCGGGACACGAAGCTCAAAGCGGTCACGGGGTTGGCGAAAGATGTTGTCGAGACGCAGGGGCATCCTTCCCGGGAAAAACTTGATGCGTTTTTCGCCGCTGGGTATAACCAAGCGGCCCTGGTGGAATTGATCGCCCTTGTTGCTTTGAATATTTTTACCAATTATTTTAACCATATTGCCGGCACGACGGTTGACTTTCCGGCGTATAAAGAACTTCCGGCCGTTGCGTGATTATGGTTTTTGTCTGGAATGGAAATCAGGAAAACGTTGTCTTGTGATGGAAAGACCGGTGGGCCTGGGCAGCCCCACCGGTCTTTTTTGCTGCGGGGGTGGTTTGTTTGGCTATTGTCCTGAATATTTAGCTTGCGCGTGGGGGGAAAGAGTGTTAAATATCAGGACAGGGCTAAGCCCCGGCCTTGTCAGCTTTTTCATGAGGCTGCGGGCGGAACCATCTGGGGTGTGCTGATGGGCCAAGTTTTATTAGAAGCCATTTTAAAACCCGTTATTGAAAGGAGTTGGCTGTATGCAAGTTGACATTAATCAGTTGCAGACCCTGACCGTCACCTATGTCATCAGAATCGTTGCCGCCATTGTCATTTTCTTCGTCGGGCGTATCATCGCGAGTTTTATTTCCACCTTTGTTAAAAAATTGATGCTTAAGGCCAAAGTGGATGTGACATTGGCCGGGTTTGTCCAGCATCTTTCCTTTATGGGGATTATGGTCTTTGTCATTATCGCGGCTTTAAACAAGCTTGGCGTGGAAACCACCTCGATGGTGGCCGTGATCGGTGCCGCCGGTTTGGCCGTCGGCCTGGCGTTGCAGGGCTCTTTGGCGAATTTTGCCGCCGGAGTCATGCTGGTGATATTCAAGCCGTTTGGCGTTGGAGATTTTATCAATGCCGCGGGCGAGATGGGGACTGTCAAGGAAATTCAGATTTTCAACACTGTGTTGGCTCACCCGGATAACCGCAAGATTGTTGTCCCTAACAGCCATATTACAGGAGGGAGCATCACGAATTTCAGCGCGATTGAAAACCGGCGCGTTGATTTGCAGTTTGGCATTTCCTACGGTGATGACATGAAGAAAGCCAAGGATGTCCTGATGAATTTGGTGGCGTCTGATGCGCGTGTGCTGAAAGATCCGGCCCCTGTTGTCGCGGTCAGTGAATTGGGGGAAAGCAGCGTCAATTTGGTCTGCCGTCCCTGGGTGAAGCCCGGAGATTATTGGGCTGTTTATTTTGATGTCGTGGAAAAAGGCAAGCTCGCCCTTCAGGAAGCCGGGATAACCATCCCCTTCCCGCAGAGCGATGTCCATCTTTATAATGGAAAGTAAGTTGGGATTTAAGCCCTGGCCTTCAAAGGCCAGGGCTTTTTTGAACCGACAACGCTGATCCGGCCTGCCCGGTTGAGGATGGCAAGGGCTGTGAGGCGGAATCCCCCTCCTTTTTTATCCGTTCCCCCCGGGAATAAAGGGTTTCCCCAGGGAAATAGATGAATACGACATTGTCATAATCCCTTTTATTTGTTACAATAATCCGATTTTTACTTTTAATAATTATATTAATAGAAAGGCTGTCCGTGATGTCCGCTGAACACAATTCATCTCTGAACCATAATGGAAACGAAGGCGAGGGGCAAATTTTAAAGGATTTAAAAGGGGTTTTTTATCCGCAGAGGGTTGCGATCATCGGCGCTTCCGCGAATCCGGCGAAGATCGGGTTTCAGATTCTGCAGAATGTCATAGAAGCGGGGTTTACCGGAGAAATTTTGCCCGTGAATCCTAAAGAAGAGGTGATCTTGGGGCAGAAAACGTATCCGACGGTGCAGGATATTCCTGGCCAGATTGACCTGGCTGTTATTGCCATCCCGGCCAAGATGGTGGTGTCAACGATGCGGGACTGCGCGCGCAAAGGCATCAAAAATATTTCGATCATTACCTCGGGGTTCTCGGAAGTGGGCAATAAGGCGGAGGAAGATCAGATCAAGCAGATCGCGGACGAAAACGGCATCGCTGTCCTGGGCCCGAATACCCTGGGCATCGTTTATACCCCGTCCCATCTTAACGCCAGCTTCGGGCCAAAAAGTGTCCTGCCGGGGAAAATCGCGTTCATCTCCCAGAGCGGGGCTTTGGCGATCGCTCTCATGGGCTGGACCGTGATGGAAAAGATCGGGCTGGCGGCGTTGATTAATTTGGGCAATAAAGTGGATGTGGAAGAGCGGAATCTTATTGAATATTTCAATAACGATAGCAATGTGGATGTCGTGGTGATCTACATGGAAGGGCTTAAAAACGGGCAGGATTTTCTTAAGACGGCCATCAAGAAACCGGTGGTTGTTTTAAAGGTGGGCCGTTCCCGGCGTGGAGCCAAGGCCGCGGCGTCTCACACAGGTTCGTTAGCCGGTAGCGACGGGATTTATGACGCGGTGTTCCGGCAGATGGGGATGTTGCGCGCTGACACTTTTACCGAAGCCTTCAACTGGTCGCGGACGCTTTCTTTGCCGCGTCCCAAAGGACGGGACGCGGTCATCATCACCAACGGAGGGGGGATTGGTGTTTTCGCGACGGATGAGTGCGAAGCGGCTGGAATCGCCCTTTTAGATGACCCGGCCTGGCTGGAAGAGAAATTCCGCAGCACCATGCCGGATTTTGGCAGCACAAAAAATCCGATTGATATCACCGGCCAAGGGCACGGGGACCAGTATAGCCGGGCCGCGCGGGTCGCATTCATGGAAGACCGTATCCACACGGCGATTATCCTTTACTGTGAAACGGCGGTGACCGATCCTTTGGCCATTGCCAAGGCCTTGGCCGCTGAATATGATGCGTCAGGGCGTCAGAAGCCGTTTATCGTTACCATGGTGGGGGGAGGGCGGTCCCGGGAGGCGTTGCTGTATCTTAACGAAAGACAGATCCCGGCGTTTGGGGCTGTTGATGAAGCGGTGTCGGCGTTGAAAGCCCTTTATTCCTGGAAAGATATTTCCGTCCGTCCCAAGGATAATCCTGTGGTTGAGCCCCCGCCGGCCGAAGCCTTGAGCATCATTGAGAAGGTTAAAGCGGAAGGTCGCACGGTCCTTATGGAGCATGAGGCCCGTCAGGTCATGCAGGCGTGCGGGGTTCCCACACCGCGTTCGGCTTTTGTGGGTTCCATCGAACAGGCCTTGAAACAAGCCGAAGGGATGTATCCTCTCGCCATGAAAATCGCGTCCCCGGACATCGTGCATAAAACCGATGTGGGCGGTGTCGTCCTCAATATCAAGACTCCGGAGGAATTGAAGGAAAAATATGAGCGGATGATGGGCAATATCGCCCGGATTCAGCCCCAGGCCAAGCTCTTGGGGGTCAACCTGGTCCAGATGGTCCAGGGGATCGAATGTATTGTCGGCATGAGCCGGGACGCGCAGTTCGGCCCGGTTGTTATGTTCGGGCTGGGCGGCGTCTTTGTGGAGGCCCTGAAAGATGTTTCCTTCCGGGTTGTTCCCTTTGGGCCGGTTGAAGCCGCCCGGCTGATTCAGGAAATCAAAAGCCGCAAGATCCTCGACGGATTCAGGGGCATGAAAGCACATAAGGAGTCTATCATCCAGACGCTCTGCGCGGTGCAGAAACTGTCTTCCGTTGTCAAAGAAGTTGACATTAATCCCCTTGTGAGTAATCAGGAGGGAAGTTTCGCGGTGGATGCCCGGATTATTTTGTAACTATCCCTGATGTTGATGCTATGGATCATACAAAACTTCATAATTTGAAGGTTTTTGGCCTGATCTTTTTCGGCATCGTTTCGTTTGTGATGGATCTTTTGTCCCCGTGGGCCGCTGTGAACTGCGTCTATCTGAGCGTTGTCCTTTTCAGCTTTTTGTTTCTTCCAAGGAAACACCTTCTCCCGGTCACGGGGGGCGTCACGCTGTTGATGGCCGCGGGGTTTCTCCTTCAATACCATGGCGGGGGCTGGGTCCGCGACGCCGCGAACCACGTGTTAGTTTTAATTATCCTCTGGCAGCTGGCCCTGCTGGGTTTGCGGTATCAGGCGGTCCCGGGCGGCGCTCCTGAAGAGGTGTTCTCTTTAGCCGCGGAAGAGGCGGTTGCCGCGGTGATGTGCAGGCCGAACAGTTTTATGGACTCCTGCAATAAGGGATTCGAGAAATTAGCCGGGTATTCAGCGGATGATTTGACCGGCCGGTTTTTGCACACGATCCTGTTATCTTCGGGAAAGGACCTCACGCAGGATATTCTGAAAAGAATCCACGCAGGGGAAGATCGTTTTGAGGGGCACACCATTTTGGTGAAGAAAAACCGGGTTCCTTTGGATGTGTGCTGGCTCGTGTCGGCTCGCAGAAGCCTTCCAGGCGCGCTGATCAGTTTTGTCGTTTATTTCCGCGACAGTACGGAAGAAGATAATGTGAGGCAGGAACTCCGGCGGGAGCAGGAGAAGCGGCTGGCGGACCGGCGGCGGTTTCTGGATGTCCTTGATTTTGAGGACCGGATGCGTTCCGTCGGTGACCCGAGGATCCTGATCGCCATGATCGTTTCGGAAGTCGCCCGGATCCTGCAGGCGGAAAAATGCTCTTTGATGTCCTTGGACCCGGTATCCGGGCGGCTCAAAATACAGGGATATAAAGGCCTTGATCATCGCATTGTTGAAGCGGTGTCCCTGGGGAAAGGGGATCCGATCGCGGGGTGGGTCGCAGAAGGGGGGATGGACATCCTGGTGAAGGATGTTGAGGCCGACCCCAGGTTTGCCCGCTCAAACCGCCCGACATACGCGACAAAATCGTTCATGTCGGTTCCGGTTTATTATAAAGAAGAAATCATCGGTGTTATCAACGTGGCAGATCACGAAAGCGGCCGGGCTTTTGATGAATTTGATTTTAAAATGTTGTCACAACTGGCCCAGCAGTTGAGCCCGCTGTTCGGCAACGCCGGGCTCCTGCAAGAAATCAGCTTGCTGAAAGACATGCCGCTGAAAATTGATGTCGGACATTATCGCGGCTTTAAAGAGGCGTTATTGTATGAGAGCCTCCGGAGCCACCGGTATCGTACCCGGTTTTGCGTCTTCATCATTCGTGTCCATAATTACCAGGCTTATATTGATGCGTTCGGAGATTCCCAGGCGCGGATTTTAACAAGGAATCTGAAGGCGTATTTAAAGAAAACCCTGCGGGATGTTGATTCCGTGTTTCAGCTGGCTGTGGATGAATTTGCGGTGATCTCCCCTCACTTGACCGGCGAGGCGGTCGAGAGCGTTGTATCCCGGGTCCAGCATGGCGCCCGGCAGATTCCCGCGCACCGGGATATAACCTTGCTTGTGGGAGTTTTTTCCCCTCCTTCAGAGATGCCTCCAGACGATATTTTGGAGCGGGTTCAGCAGATTTTCAAAGAATCCGGCGAGCAGGACAGGAATTCCGTCGTTTTTCTCAAATAAAAATTTATGATAGAATAACCCGTTAATCAAACCCGACATTTTTTAAGGAGAGGGACTCCCATGAAACTAAAACGTCAAACCGGAATTGTGTGCACGCTGGGTCCTGCCAGTCAGGCCCGGGAAACAATTTTACACATGGCACAGAACGGCATGGATATGGCCCGGCTGAATTTTTCTCATGGGAAACATGACGACCACGCCCGGCTGATAGAGACGGTCCGGGATATCAACCGGCGTGACGGCTTTCAGATAAAAATATTGCAGGACTTGGAAGGGTACCGGATCCGGGTGGGCATCCTTCATCAGCCCCTTGTCTTGGGCCGCGGACAGACCGTGTTTATGTCTCACGAACGAGAGCAGCGGCCCGGGGATATTCCGCTTGACTTGGATGCCGATCTGCGTGTTTTCAAGCCGGGGATGGACGTTTTTATCGATGACGGTCTGATTTGTCTTGAGGTGATCCGGTGCGTGAAGGACCGCCTTGAGCTTCGTGTCGAGCACGGGGGGGAGCTGAAATCCCGAAAAGGGATTAATGTCCCGGATTTAAAGCTGCAGGCGAATATCCTGACCCCTAAAGACCAGGACGATTTGGCGTTCGGCCTTCAGCACAGGGTCGACTGTATCGCGCAGTCTTTCGTCCGCAACCGTGCGGATATTATGCGGGTGCGCCGTTTAGCGCAGAAAACGCTCCCGCATTGCAAAATTTATGCCAAGATAGAAAACCGGGAAGGCGTGCGCAACGTGGATTCCATTATGGACGCCTGTGACGGGATTATGGTCGCCCGTGGGGACCTGGGCGTTTCTTTGCCGATATTTAAAATCCCCATTATTCAAAAAAGCATTATCCGCCGGTGCAACAGGAGAAAGCGCTATTCGATCACGGCCACGCAGATGCTCGAGAGCATGACGGAAAACAAACGGCCGACGCGGGCGGAAGTCAGTGATGTGGCCAACGCGATCCTCGATGGCACGGATTTTGTGATGTTGTCCGCCGAAACCGCCGCCGGGCGTTTCCCTGTTGAGAGTGTTTCCATGATGCGGCAGATTGTTGAGTATACAGAGGGCTCCATGCGCCTGCGGGACTGAGCGCGCTTCGGGCGCGCTGTCAATAAAGAAAGGATGTTCTATCCATGAACCGTTATGTGTGTATTCATGGTCATTTTTATCAACCACCGAGGGAAAATCCCTGGCTGGAAGAAATTGAAATGCAGGAGTCGGCGTATCCGTTTCACGACTGGAACCAGAGAATCACGGCTGAATGTTACGCGACCAACACGGCGTCCCGCATTCTTGATCAAGACAAGAAAATCATCGATATCGTCAACAATTATTCCCGCATCAGTTTCAACTTCGGCCCCACGCTTTTATCCTGGATGCAGCGCAATGAGCCGGAAACCCACGCGGCGATCGTTCAGGCTGACATTGAAAGCCGCAGCCGTTTTTCCGGCCACGGCTCAGCTTTGGCGCAGTGTTATAACCATATGATCATGCCGCTGGCCAACGCCCGGGACAAGTTCACCCAGGTCTTCTGGGGGGTCCGGGATTTCGAGCACCGTTTCGGCCGCAAACCGGAAGGTATGTGGCTTCCGGAGACCGCGGTTAATCTTGAAACCCTGGAACTTCTTGTTCAGCACGGCATCACGTTCACGATTTTATCACCACGGCAGGCCAAGCGCGTTAAAAGCAAGGGGGACAAAAAATGGATGGACGCCAGTGACGGCAAAATCAATCCCCGGAAGCCTTACCTGTGCCGGTTGCCGTCAGGGAAAACCATCACCTTGTTCTTTTATGACGGGCCCATTTCGCACGGCATTGCGTTCGAGCGTTTGTTGGAAAGCGGGGAAACGCTTGCCAAAAGGCTTGTCGGAGCGTTGTCCCCCCATGACGAAGTTCAACTGGTTCACATTGCCACGGATGGGGAAACGTACGGGCATCACCACAACCTCGGGGATATGGCGCTGGCTTATGGTATTAATTATATCCGGGCCAATGACCTGGCGGAATTCACGAATTACGGTGAATTCCTGGAAAGGCATCCGGCGGAGGATGAAGTTGAGATTCATGAAAATTCTTCCTGGAGTTGTATCCACGGGATTGAGCGGTGGCGGACGAATTGCGGCTGCCATTCCGGCATGCATGGGGGGTGGACGCAAGCCTGGCGGCAGCCGTTGCGCGAGGCGTTGGACTGGTTGCGCGATCAGTTGATCCTGCTCTACGAGGCGGAAACCAAAGGGTTGGTCAAAGACCCGTGGCAGGCCCGGAATGATTATATTCACGTTGTCCTGGATCGTTCTTTGGAAAATATCGAGGCGTTCTGGGCGCGGCACGCCCGGAAAGACCTGAACCGGCAGGAAAAAATTAAATTGCTCAAGCTGATGGAAATTCAGCGGCACGCGATGTTGATGTATACCAGCTGCGGATGGTTTTTTGATGAGGTGTCGGGGATTGAAACCGTGCAGATCCTGCAGTATGCCGCCCGGTCTATCCAGTTGGCGAATGACATCACCCCGGTAGCCCTGGAACAGCATTTCCTCAACTTGCTGAAGAAGGCGCCGAGCAATATCCCAAAATTTAAGAATGGGGCGAATGTCTATGAGCAGCTTGTCAGGCCGAGGGTCCTGGATTTGGTCCGTGTTGCCGCCCATTACGCGGTGTCTTCGTTATTTGAGGAATACGCCCAGACCACGACCATCCATAGTTATACGGCGATTGACCAGTTATATGACCGCCTGGAGGTCGGGAAATTCAAATTAGCCGTTGGAAAGGCGCTGATCCGTTCGGATATCACGTGGGAGGAACAGGTGATCACGTTCGCGGTCCTGCACCTGGGAGACCACAATATTATCGGCGGAGTCAGGGTTTTTACGGACGAAAAGGTTTTCTTAAAGATGCAGCATGACATCAAGGAGGCGTTCCGCCGGGGTGATATCACGGGGACGATCAACCTGATCGAACAAAATTTTGACGGCGGCAATTATTCCCTGTGGCATTTGTTTAAAGACGAACAGACCAAGATTTTATATCAGATCCTGCACAGCACCCTTGAAGAGATTGAAGTTTCCCTCCGGCAAATCAACGAGCACCATTACCCGATCATCCAGGTGATCAAACAGCTGCACATCCCGCTTCCCAAAGTCCTGGCCAACACCGTGTTGGTCATGCTTAATACCGACCTGTTGCATGTGATCGGGGACGAGGAGCCTGATTTTAAGAAATTGGAACAGCTGGTTTCTGAAGTGATCGAATGGTCTTTTGAGATTGACCGCGTCGCCCTCGAATTCATGCTCCGCAAGAAAATTAACACTCTGATGGAGGAATTCAACGCGAATTCTTCCGAGATCGCCCCGCTGAAGATGGTGGAATCGTTTTTGCGCATTTGCAACCCCTTGCATTTAAACCTGGATTTATGGCGCGCGCAGAATATTTATTTTTCCATCGGGAAAGACCGGCACCGCAATATGAAAAACCGGGCCGAGTTAGGGGATGAGAACGCGAAAAGATGGGTGGAATATTTTGATAAATTAGGCCATTATCTGAAAGTCCGCATTTCTCAATAGAGGGTGTCGCGCGCGGGCTTCAAGCCGTTTCTTATCCCGTGTCAATAGAGGGGTTTTTCATGACTTCAAATAAGGATTGCTCCACGGGGAAGGGCCCGGTCCTGAATTGGGCCCGCCCCGGGTTTTTGGCCCTAATTCTCGGCATGACGGCTATGATGAGCCAGCTGCTTCTTTTGAGGGAAGCCATGGCTGTGTTTTACGGCAATGAGATGGTTTATGCCGTTATTCTGGGATGCTGGCTCATGGCGGTGGGGTTGGGCAGTTTATCCTTGAGTCGCTGGCGTTGTGTGAAAGAGTGGCCCGGGCCTGTTTTGGCGGCGCTGTTAAGCGGGGCGGGCTTAGGTCTTCCCGCGGCGGTCATTTTTCTGCGCGTCATCCGTGGTGTGTTGAATATCCCTGTCGGCGAGATGATGGATATCCCCGCTGTCATGATGATCACGACAGGGGCTGTCATGCCGTTGGCGTTTATGTTCGGGGGCCTCTACGCGGTGATTTGCCGGCTCCAAGAGGGGCTCTTTCCATCCGTGTCAACATCCTCGCGGCACATTAACCGGATTTATTTATATGAGGCGCTTGGCTCTGCTTTAGGCGGGCTTCTTTTCAGTTTTTGGCTGGTGCAGGCGGTCCCCGCGCTTAAAATAGGAGCCTTATTAATGTTGATTCAGGGATGGCTGGCGTTGTCGGTTTTTAAAAATCGCGGTGTCCGGTCCTGCCTCGCCTTTTTGTTGCTGGGGCTTTCCGCCGGAATCCTGTCCGGCGGGGTTCAACAGGTGGACCGCTGGTCGCGGAGCCAGCAGTGGAAAGGATTTGAGGTTTTAAGCGTCACGGATTCTGTGTACGGCAACTTAGCCCTCATTCAGGCGGGGCAGGAGCGTACTTTATTTGAAAACGGCGTGTTGTCGTTTTCGACGAACGCCGAATATAGCAGCGAGGAAATCGCGCATTTCCCTTTATTGTCCCATCCGGCCCCGCGGGATGTCCTCTTGGTCGGCGGCGCTTTGGACGGCAGTTTGAAGGAAGTCTTGAAGCACCCGTTACGGTCCGTTGATCATGTGGACTTGGACCCCGAGGTGATGCGTTTGGCGGAAGCACATTTGCCCGAGGATCTATTGGCGCCGTTAAGGGATCCCCGCGTTCATTCAGCTTTTGTTGACGCGCGGCTTTTTATTAAACAAAGCCGGCGCCTGTACGATGTCATCCTATTGAACATCGCTGACCCGCTGAACGCCATGCTGAACCGTTATTACACGAAAGAATTTTTTCAGGAAGCGGCCCTTCGGTTGAATGAGGGGGGCATCCTTTCGTTAAAGGTTTCTTCCTCTGAAAATTATCTTAACGCCGAGGCCCGCGCGTTTTTGCGCTCCATCCATTCGACCTTGCGGGACGTGTTCCCGGACGTGAAGTCCATCCCGGGGGACACGAATATTTTCCTTTCCTCCACACGCACCGGTATCCTGCATTATGACCCCGCTTTGCTTTTGGAGCGGCTTCAGGAGCGGAAGATTGCGACGGAATATGTCCGGGAATACTATCTGCCGTATAAAATGAGTCCGGGCCGGATTCAGTATATTGAGGATATCCTGAAGCCGAAAGGGATCATGAACACGGACGCTCATCCGGTGGCGTATTTTTTTGATATCGTCCTCTGGTCTTCACATTTTCACCCGTTCCTGCCGTCTCTTTTTAATATTTTGCAGAAGATCCCTATGCCTGTATTCATCCTGATCCCCGTGTTTTTGTTTATGGCAGGACGATGCGGGGCCCGGGTGTCAGCCGCGGCCCCGTATCGTCTGTCGATCTGGACCACGGGAATATCTGAAATTGTGTTTCAGATCATTGTCATCCTGGCGTTTCAGTCGTTATACGGGTACGTTTATTTTCAGATCGGGATCATCATGACCGCGTTTATGTTGGGCCTGGTGGGCGGGAGCTTAGTGGCGGGGCAGGAGTTGGGCCGCCCGCTTCAGAGGCAAGTCAGAATGTATCGGTACACCCAGGGGGTGATTGCCCTGTACCCGTTGCTTTTGCCGGTTCTTTTTTTTGTTTTTCAAAAATATTCAGTCCTGGTTCAGCACGGAGGTGTTTTTGCGGTGACGTTTTCGTTCCTGCCGGTTGTCGCGGGATTTTGCGGCGGAATGCAGTATCCCCTGGCGGTTTCTATTATCCAACAGGCGCCGGGGAGGACTTCGGATGTCGCCTCAGAGGCGGGCTTTCTTTATGCGGTGGATGTGCTGGGAGCAGCCTTGGGGGCCTGGATAACCGGGGCGGTGCTGATCCCTTTATATGGTATGGTGCCGGTTGCGGTTTTCGTCGCCATGATGAACGCCGCGGTCTGGCTGTTGATAAGGTCGGTCCGGTTATAGCACAAAGCGGCGCCGGGCGTTCAGCCGGCCAGATGTCGGCCCGGCCGGTAGTGCCGGGCTTCCTTGAGCGGGCGCTTTGCGGCTGAAGGAGCGGCGGACGCATTCCCGAGTCCCCCATTGGAGCATAATCCGACGAGCAGGGCACTCAGCCATTTCAGAAACGTTTTGCGGTCCATGGTCGTGTGTTTCATTTTATTCCTTTCGTACGATTTCTACTTCCAGATCCCGGGGATCGGGGTTTGGCAGAACTCGCATTTCCCGTCTATAATATGGTTTTCCAGGATCGTATACCCGATCCGTTTGAGCAGCAGTTTCTGGTCGTTGGGGCAATAGGTGTTGTTCCCCGGATGCCGGGGCACGTTGCCGACATAGGCAAACTGGAGCCCTTCCTCCTTGGCGATGTCCCAGGCCATGGATAAGGTCTCGACCGGGGTGGGGGGCAGATTCGTCAGTTTGTGCATGGGGGTGAACCGGGAAAAATGCACCGGGGTGTCTTTCCCGGGGTTTTGGGCCACCCAACGGCAGAGGTTTCGGATATCTTTGGGTTTGTCATTCCAAGTGGGGACCACGAGGTTGGTCAATTCGACGAACACGTTGTTCTGTTTCATGATCATAATGGCGTCCAGGACGGGTTGCAATGTCGCTTCGGACATATTGCGGTAAAAATCGTCGGTGATGCCTTTTAAATCCACATTGGCGGCGTCAATATGGGGGCATAATTCCAACAGAGGTTTTTTTTCGATATATCCGGCGGTGACCATGACATTCAGAAGGCCGTGTGTGTGAGCGAGACGGGAAGTGTCGAGGCAATATTCGTAAAAGACAATAGGGTCCGAATATGTATAGGAAATGCTTCGGCACCGGGCTCCCAGCGCTTCACGGACGACGTTCTGGGGAGGGAGATCATAATTGTCCGTTTTTTCCGGGGGGACTTGCGAGATTTGCCAGTTTTGGCAGTATTTGCAGTGCAGGTTGCAGCCGGCGGTGGCGATCGAAAACGAGGTGGAGGCCGGCAGCACATGAAACAACGGTTTTTTTTCGATCGGGTCGACATGCACGGCGCAGGGATTCCCGTATACCAGGGAAAAGAGTTCCCCTTTAACGTTGACCCTGACCCGGCAATTCCCCCGCTGGCCGTCATTCAGGCGGCAATGCCGGGGACACAATTCACATTCCACAAGATAAGACATGATATCAGCCTGTTACTCCACGGTTTTCCAATAGAGGGCCCGATGCCGTTTGAGCCCTGATGTTTCAAGGGATTCCTGTTCATTGACTTTCGTGTTCCCGGGGGGAACCCCCACGCTCTGGGGTGTCCCGGCCGGGGAGGAGCTTTTCAGGTTGCCGTAAACAATCCCCAGGAGAACAGCGCCGCTTAACACGTAAGCGGTGAAAAATATTATATTATTCTTTTTCTTTGTCGTCATAAGAGAATCGCAGGGCTCCTTGCGGGCAGCACCGGACGCATGTCATGCATAAGATGCATTCCGGGTTTTCCACGATGACTTTGCCGGATTTTGGGAGCGTTTTAATTGCCTGCGTCGGGCAGAGCGCCTGGCATTGATGGCAGCCGTTGCAGGACGTGTTGACCCTGATTTTAAACAGGCTCGCTTGCGATAAAAGCCCGTTCATGGCGCCGACAGGGCAAAAATATTTACACCAGAACCGGTAGTGAAAAATTCCGGCGGCCAGCATGACCCCCAGGAGGACCCAGGCCAGACGGGATCCGTGCCGGGTGAAAAGCGTCACATAGACTTCGACGTTGGCGATATCCGGATTCGCGGCGTAAAGGCTGGCGCTTAGAATGACGATAAGCAGGGCGTGTTTAAATATCCTGGCCATGGCATCAATCCGGGGCGAAGGGAGTCCTACTTTGAATTTCAAGCGTTTCCCGGCGGCGTATAATAATTCCTGGACAGCGGCAAAGGGGCAGATGCTGCCGCAGTACATCATCCCGCCCGCCAGGCAACTGAGTACAGTCCCGGCCATCAGGGCGTACCATAAGGGGGCATCAGAGAAAGACGGCAGGTTCAGGATGCCAATTTTGGCGACATGGGCGCTGGCCATCATTGTTTTTTTGATCAGGCCCAGGTAAATCAGTCCGCCGCTTAAAGCCAGCCAGCGTAAGGAGGTTTTGCGCCAAAAGGCCCCGCTTCCCGCCAGGATGAAAAGCAATCCCGGGATGAGAATCTGCTCCCAGGGAAAAGAGCCTGGCGGGTGTTTACGCCCGGCCTGGTCAATCCGGAGGACTTCCTGGATCATTAAGGTGCGGCTTGCCTCTATAGAACGGGTGACCGCCGAGCTTGTTATCGTGGCCTGACTGATCCCGTCGATTGTTTGGCCCAGCATCAGGGGGTCTCCGGCGCCGCGGTTCAAAAACTGCTGCAGAAAGCCGTTAAGATCGTTGATGTAGGAAGCGGTCTCCTGGTGCGAGATCAGATGGACCCCGACGATTGTTCCCGTCCTGTCGATCCCGACCAGCAGGTCAATCGGCCCGGCGTATCCTTTAATTTCCGGAGCGAGCGCGGTGGTCCGAAAAGCGTATCCGAGCAACGGCTGGCCTTCTGAACCGGAGGAGGCCGAATAGATTTTAAGGTGAGGGGGAAATGTGGTTACCGGCACGATGTCCTCTCCCCCGGGGAACAGGCGGTGGGCATACTGGATTTCTTCGGAAGAGTCCTGGGGCGAGGACCGGAGGCGGGAGGGGAGATGGGTGGCCATCCCGGTAACGAGGACCAGCAACAACAAAACGCTGAAAAACTTGTATCTCATATTGATTCCAATTTTACCGCCAAATATACCCAAGTTCAAGGGAATCATCGGCTGAAAATTACCGCTGGGTGGCGGGACTCTTTTTTAGCCCCGCCAACAGAACACAGAAATTTCTGGTTTCATACTTGGAATTGTATTAATATAACTTCAGTTTGCTGTAACCCCCGGAAGGTTCTCCCGGGGGCATATTGTGTTGTTTTTAACAAGGAGAGAGTGTTATGTCGTATGTCCGTCATCTTATTCAATTCCTTAAAGTTGACATTTGGCGCATCCGGATGCATAAATTGCCTCCGACCAAATCTTTATTGCTAAAGCAGCTCAGGATCATGCTGCTGGCTTTCCGGGGCTTTGATGAGGATAAATGCCAATTGCGGGCGTCGGCGCTGACGTTTTACTCCCTTTTGTCCATCGTCCCTTTTGTGGCGATGGCGTTTGGCATTGCCAAAGGATTTGGCATTGAAAAGATATTGGAGAAGCAGCTTTATGAGAAACTCGCCGGGCAAGAAGAAGTGGTGGGGAAGATTATTAATTTTTCCCAGACCCTCCTGGAAACGACAAAAGGGGGGGTGATCGCCGGCGTCGGCGTGGCGATCTTGTTTTGGACGGTTATTAAAGTCCTGGGGAATATCGAGAGTTCGTTTAACGATATCTGGGGGATCAGAAAAAGCCGCACGTGGGGCCGGAAGTTCAGCGATTATCTTTCGATCATGCTGATTTGCCCGCTGTTGCTGATCATGTCGAGCAGTGTCACGGTGCTGGTGACCAGTCAGGTGAAACTGGTGGTGGATAAAATTGCTTTCCTGGGCGTGTTCAGCCCGGTCATTTTTACGGTCCTTAACCTGCTGCCTTATTGCGTGATCTGGGTTTTATTCACCTATATTTATATTTTTATGCCCAACACGTCGGTTTCATTTAAGTCCGGGCTGTTTGGCGGGATGATCGGCGGCACGATTTATCAGATCACCCAATGGATTTATATTACTTTCCAGGTCGGGGCGGCTAAATACGGGGCGGTTTACGGCAGCTTTGCCGCGTTGCCTTTATTTTTGGTCTGGTTGCAAACGAGCTGGATTATTGTTTTATTCGGGGCGGAAATTTCTTTCGCGGAGCAGAACGTGGAGACCTATGAGCTCGAACCCGACTGCCTTAAGGCCAGTCATGCCTTCAAGCGGCTGCTTTCTTTGAGGATCGTTCAGATGGCCGTCAAGCGCTTTTGCCTTTCACAAACGCCGTATACGGCAGCGGATATTGTCAAAGAGATCGAGATCCCGATCCGCCTTCTCCGGCAGATTCTGTTTGACCTGACGGAAGCCGGTATTCTGGTGGAGGTCCGGCTGGAAGACGGCCGCCAGATCGGGTATCAACCGGCTTTTAACGTCGAAACGCTGAGCGTGGCCAAGGTCAACGAACTGTTGGACGATAAAGGGATTTCTGAAATGCCGATCATCCGTTCGGGGGAGATGGAACATATCGAACGGTGCCTCCGGTCTTTCCGGGTTCTGGCCGAGCAATCCCCGGAAAATATATTATTAAAGAACATGTAAGCAGGGTTCCTTAGGCTTCGGAGTATCCGTCCGTCCTTTTTAAACCGGCCTTTCCTTGCCGCTGGAAAGAATGCTTGTCTGCCCGTGCTTTTGTCTTTATAATGCATCATAATTCATCCCTCAGGTTCGCGCGGGACGGAAGTTTTTGGAATCCCGTGTCTTTTTGATGTGATCATGACTAAGAATATAAATAATCCAGAGCCCTTGCCTGCCAAGCCCGATCCTCGCGTGGCCCGGCTTCTTCATGCTGTCAGAGCGATGAAGGCGGGCGATTTTTCTCAGATTTCAGCCGAAGAGGGGGAGGATGATCTGGCGGCTTTAAGCCGGGAATTGAAAGATTTGGGAGAGACGCTGCGGTCCCGGACCGGGGAGCTTCGGACCCTGTTAAAGATGACCGAACGCATCAACTCCGGATTCCGTTTGGTTGAGACCCTTCAATACGTTTATGATGAGTTCCGGAAGGTGATCCCTTATGACAGGATCGGGGTGTCTTTTCTCGAGGAGGACGGCGAAACGGTCCGGTGTTACTGGGGCCGCGCGGATACAAGAGAGGCCTTGTGGTTGAAGAAAGGCTATTCAGCCCCGTTAAAGGGGAGCAGCCTGGAAGAGATTATTTTTTCCGGCCGGCCCCGCATCCTGAACGACCTGGAACAATATTATCGGGAACATCCGAAATCTGAATCGACCGGGCTCATTCTCAAAGAAGGTGTCCGTTCTAGCCTGACATGCCCTTTGATAGCGGCCGGCAAACCGATCGGTTTTATATTTTTTTCGAGCCGTCAGCCGTATGCGTACCGCGATCAGCATATTGAGGTTTTTCAAAGGCTGGCGGGGCAGTTGTCGCTCATTACGGAAAAAAGCCGCATGTATCAGCAAGTCCTGGAATTGAATGATATTAAGAATAAATTTTTAGGGATAGCGGCCCATGATCTGAGAAGTCCGCTAACGGTCATAAAAGGGAATGTGGACTTATTGAAAGACCATATCTTGGGGGACATCAACCCGGCCCAGGACGAGTCGCTTCAACAAATGGATTTTTCCTGCAAGTCCATGCTAAGTCTTATTAATGATTTTCTGAGCGTTTCGGTGATCGAAGCGGGAAAATTGGAGTTGCGGTTGAAGGATACGGATCCCGCTTTGTTTATGGCCGAGATACATGGTTTTAACAGCATGTTGGCAAAAGCAAAGAATATTAACCTTCACCTGGATATGGCCCCCCAGCTCCCGTTTATCCGGGTTGACCCGGACCGCCTGGCGCAGGCGGTTAATAATCTGATCAGCAACGCAATCAAATTTTCTCCTTCCGGGGGAACCGTTGTCTTGAGCGTAAGATCTCTGGATCAGAGGATTCAGATCGGGGTCACTGATCAGGGGCCGGGGATCCCGGCTTCGGAGATGTCCCGGTTATTCCATTTTTTTGAAAAGACGTCTGTGCGCCCTATGCACGGAGAGCCAAGTACCGGCCTGGGACTGGCGATTGTCCGGAAGCTCGTTGAAGCCCACGGAGGCGAGGTTGCGGTCTCCAGCCAAGAGGGCCAAGGGTCAACGTTTTCGATCCTCCTACCGTTGGCCCAGGGTTTTGGCTAAAAAAAAGACTTGTTTTTCAACCGAGTTGATATTAACATTGTCAGCATATATTCTGCATTTTCTCCACAAATTATAAATAGTTTATTAATACTGTTACAAGGAAAGGGTACCCATGAAAAGAGTTCAGGTCACAATTGATGGTAACGAAGCGGCTGCCTATTCGGCTTTCAAGGTGAGTGAGGTGATAGCGATTTATCCGATCACTCCGTCTTCATCGATGGGGGAAAGTTCGGATGAATGGGCTGCGGCCGGGAAAAAGAATATTTGGGGAACCACCCCGCTTGTCCAGGAGATGCAAAGCGAGGGGGGGGCGGCCGGGGCAGTCCACGGCGCTCTGCAGGCCGGGTCTTTGACCACCACGTTTACGGCTTCGCAGGGGCTGTTGTTGATGATCCCCAATATGTATAAAATCGCCGGAGAACTCACGTCAACAGTTTTTCATGTCGCCGCCCGTTCCTTGGCGTGCCAGGGGCTGTCTATCTTCGGCGACCACTCGGATGTCATGGCGGCCCGGGCCACCGGCTTTGCCATGCTGGCGTCCGGCAGTGTTCAGGAGGTCATGGACTTCGCCCTGATGGCCCAGGCAGCCACGTTGGAGGCCCGCGTGCCGTTCCTGCATTTCTTTGACGGTTTTCGGACCTCCCATGAAGTCGCCAAGATCGACCGGCTCACCGATGAGGAGATCATGGAAATCATCAAGGATGACTTAGTCCTGGCCCATCGCCAGCGGGCGCTTTCCCCGGATCGTCCGTGTATGAGGGGCACCGCGCAGAACCCGGATGTTTATTTCCAGGGGCGGGAGACGGTCAACCCTTTTTACGACAAATGTCCCGGCATCGTCGAGAAGGTGATGAAGCATTTTGCCAAAACGACCGGGCGGGCCTACAATCTGTTTGATTATTACGGTGCGCCTGACGCGGAACATGTCATCATCCTCATGGGGTCCGGCGCGGAGGCCGGCCAGGCCACGGTGGAAAAGCTCGTTCAAAAGGGACAGAAAGTGGGGTTGGTCAAAGTCCGTTTGTACCGGCCGTTTTCCATGGATCATTTGCTCGCCGCTTTGCCTAAGAGCGTCAAGGTGATTACGACATTGGACCGGACGAAAGAACCCGGAGCCATCGGTGAACCTTTATATCAGGATGTCGTTAACACGGTCTTTGAGCGCGGGTTGACCCGGTTTGCCTCTTACCCCAAGGTCCTGGGGGGCCGCTACGGGTTGTCCTCCAAAGAGTTTACCCCGGCCATGATTAAGGCGGTTTTGGATAACGGCTTGAAAAAGGAACCCAAGAATCATTTCACCGTCGGAATCACGGATGACGTGACGCACACGAGCCTCGAATGCGATGAATCTTTTACCATTGAAGATGAGGCCGGGGTTTGTGCGATATTTTACGGGCTGGGGGCTGACGGCACCGTGGGGGCCAATAAAAGCACGATCAAGATTATCGGGGAAAACACCCCGAATTACGCGCAGGGATATTTTGTTTACGACTCCAAAAAGTCCGGGTCTATGACGGTCAGCCATTTGCGGTTTGGCCCCAATCCGATCCGTTCGACATACCTGGTTTCCCAGGCGAAGTTCGTGGGATGCCATCAATCTGTTTTTCTTGAGAAATACAATGTCCTGGAAAAGATCGCCCCTCAGGGTGTTTTCCTTTTAAATTCGACCTTTGGCCCGGACGAGATTTGGGAGCATCTTCCCAAGGTGATTCAGGAGCAGATCATTGCCAAAAATATCCAGTTTTACGTGATTGATGGATACCAGGTGGCCAAGGACACCGGCATGGGGTTGCGTATTAATACCATCATGCAGACATGCTTTTTTGCCATCTCCGGAGTGCTTCCCAAGGACGAAGCGATCGAAAAGATCAAAGGGTCGATCAAGAAAGCTTATGGCTCCAAGGGCGAGGAAGTCGTCCGGATGAATTTTAACGCGGTCGATCAAACCCTCGCGCACCTGCACCGTGTCAATGTCCCGGCCCGGGTGACCAGCACCGTGGATTTCCTGTCTCCGGTGTCCGGGGGAGCGCCGGCGTTCGTGAAGAAGGTGACGGCGGAAATCATCGCCGGACGCGGGGATCAACTCCCGGTGAGCGCCATGCCTGTTGACGGGACGTTCCCAACGGGAACCACCCAATGGGAAAAGCGGAACATCGCCCTTGAGATCCCGGTTTGGGATCCTTCGGTGTGTATCCAATGCGGGAAGTGCGTGCTTGTTTGCCCGCACGCCGTCATCCGGAGTAAAATTTATGATGCCGCGTTAGCCGAGAAAGCGCCAGCGACATTCAAATCCGTGGACGCCAAAGACAAGGATTTTGCCGGCATGAAATTTTCCATTCAGGTTTCCCCGGAAGATTGTACCGGCTGCGGCGTGTGCGTGGAGACCTGCCCGGCTAAAAATAAGAAAGATGTCAAACTCAAAGCGATCAATATGCAGGCACAGCCGCCTTTAAGAGATGAAGAGCGCAAGAATTGGGAGTTCTTTCTGGATATCCCTTACCTGGACCGGACGCGCGTCAAGCAGAATTCCGTCCGTGGGGTTCAAAGCCTGAACCCCTTGTTTGAGTTCTCCGGAGCCTGCGGTGGCTGCGGCGAGACGCCTTACGTCAAGCTGCTGTCCCAGCTGTTTGGCGACCGTGCGCTTATCGCCAACGCGACCGGATGCTCCTCCATTTACGGGGGGAATTTGCCGACCACGCCCTGGACTTTTAACAAGGAAGGCCGGGGGCCGGCCTGGTCCAATTCCCTGTTTGAGGACAACGCGGAATTTGGCCTGGGTTTCCGCCTTAGTATCGACAAGCACAGTGCGTTTGCCGGGGAATTATTGAAAAGATTAGAACCACAGGTCGGGACGGAACTTGTTAAAGGAATATTGGAAGCGGACCAGTCGGAAGAATCCGGCATTATCGCCCAGCGTGAGCGGGTGGAGGCGCTCAAGAAAAAACTCGTTTCTGTCAGATCTAACGACGCCAAACACCTGTTAAGCCTGGCGGATTATTTAGTGAAAAAGAGCGTCTGGATCTTGGGGGGTGATGGCTGGGCCTATGATATCGGGTTCGGAGGGTTGGACCATGTCCTGGCCTCCGGCCGTAATGTCAATGTTTTGGTCTTGGACACCGAAGTGTATTCCAATACCGGGGGGCAGGCATCCAAAGCGACCCCGCGTGGCGCCGTGGCCAAGTTTGCCGCTGCCGGGAAACCGGTCGCTAAGAAAGACCTGGCCCGGATCGCCATGACATACGGTTCGGTTTACGTGGCCAATGTGGCCATGGGCGGCCGCGATGAACAGACCGTCAAATCTTTCATCGAGGCGGAAAAATATAACGGCCCGTCTTTGATCATCGCGTATTGCCACTGTATCGCCCATGGGATTAACATGCGCACCGGTTTTGAGAATCAGAGGCTGGCCGTGCAGTCTGGGTATTGGCCGTTGTTCCGGTTTAACCCTGATTTGCTGAAGGAAGGTAAGAATCCTTTAACCCTTGATTCCTCGGCCCCGAAAATTCCGCTTAAGGATTACGCGTACCGGGAAAACCGCTTTGTCATGCTTTCCAAGAGCATGCCGGATCGGGCTCAAATGCTTCTTGAGCAGGCGCAGCAGGATGTTTATAGACGCTGGGCTGTTTATGAGTATCTGGCCGCGCAAGCGCTGGAATCGAAACAGGGCGAGGACCGTTCATAAATTGTAATGATAATAACAAAGGGGGGGCTTCCGTGGATTTGACGACACAATATATGGGATTAAAATTAAAGAATCCTTTAGTGGCGGCGGCCTCCCCGTTGTCCGAGAAGCTAGATAACATAAAAAAGATGGAGGACTCCGGGATTGCGGCGGTGGTGTTCCATTCTCTTTTTGAAGAACAGTTCAGTTTGGAAGCCAAGGCATCCCAGTATTTTTCCGAACAAGGAACCGAGAGTTTCGCGGAAGCGGTCAGCTATTTCCCGAAGGTGACGGATTATCTCTTGGGGCCAGATGAGTATTTAAATATGATCGCGAAAGCCAAGGAAGCGGTGGGTATTCCCGTTATCGGCAGTTTAAATGGATATTCAACGGGAGGGTGGATGAAGTACGCGAAGGATATTCAGTCCGCCGGGGCCGATGGGTTGGAACTGAACGTCTATTTTGTCCCCACCAATCCCGCGTTGAAGGGCAGCGAGGTTGAAGATGTTTACCTCAGTGTCCTTAAGCAGGTTAAGAAGAATGTCCGTATTCCGGTGGCGGTAAAATTGAGCCCGTATTTTAGCTCTTTCCCGAACATGGCGCGGACATTGGATGAAAACGGAGCGGATGCTTTAGTCCTGTTCAACCGGTTCTACCAACCCGACATTGATCTGGAGAATTTGGAGATTGCGTCCAACCTGGTATTGAGTTCGTCTTTGGAAAACCGGCTCACCTTACGCTGGATTGCCATTCTTTACAGTCATGTGGGTGCCAGTTTGGCGGCCATGACCGGGATTCACAATGTCTGGGATGTCGTGAAGATGCTGATGGCGGGAGCGGATGTGACGATGATGTGCTCCGCTTTATTGTTAAACGGGATTAATCATGCTAAAATTGTATTGGACGATTTGGTGCAGTGGATGGACAAGCATGATTATGCTTCCGTTAAAGAGATGAAGGGGAGTTTAAGCCAGAAGTCTTGCGCGCAACCAGAAGCGTTTGAGCGGGCGAATTATATGAAAGTCCTGCAAAGTTATAAGCCACTTGGAGGATGAACTGATGAATATGAGGATGGTGTTCCCGGGGAAAAAATCATTATGGGTTTTGATTGTCGTGCCGCTGATTGTGCCTGCGGTTGTTTGGGCGGGTGAAGAGGGGGAGATTTCTGTTTTTGAAGAGAGGGAATCGAGGTCGGGGCGGGGGGCGAAGAAATATAGGCCTGAGATGACCTTGGGGGTGACTAAAATGAATGAGGACGCGCTTAAGCTTGTTGACCAGCGGAAATATGACGAAGCGTTAGCCTTGTATTTCGCCGCCATTGACCGGGTCAAACAAAAGAGCATCAAAGACGTGGATTTTGAAGCGGAACTCTTGAACAATACCGCGCGTGCTTTTTATGAAAAAGGCTTTTTCAATTCGTTTAGTTTTTCAGATAACCAGGCGTTCGTTAAGGCCATTGACTACGCTTCCCAGAGTGTCCTTGTTAAGGAAAGCTATTGGCCGGCGTATGTGACTTTGGCCGATATTTTTTATAAATTGAAAGATTATGAAAAAGTTGACCATTTTTTTACGAAAGCGGAAGAATACATTGACAAAGACTCCAAGGATTATGAAAAAATTGTTAAGAAGCACTCTTTGGTTAAAAGGATTTTAGAGAAGCAAAAAAAACAGGAGGAATCCTCGCTTCCGGCAGAATAATAATCCTTGAATGATCCAACCAAAATCCTCACTCTTCCAGGAAACATAATATTTGTCAGGATGCGCACAAAGATGTTATAATCCTCCCTGGCTTTTCTGCCGCGTTCATCCTTGAACCCGTGGATTTTTATATTTTATAAGAGAAACGCATCATGACAGAAGAAAAACAAAAAATACTGGTTGTCGATGACGACCCCGTCATAAGGCACTTGTTGCTTCGTGTCCTTTCGAAAAATAACTTTGAAGTCATCCTGGCTGTTAATGGAAAAGAAGGCCTGGCCGTTTACAAGACGCACAGGCCGGATCTTATTATTCTTGATATTAAGATGCCGGTTATGGATGGTTTTGAATTTATTTCCAGGTTTAAAGCCCGTTTTGATATCCAGGAAACCCCGATTATTATTCTATCCTCTTTGACCAATCAGCAGGATGTTTTCCAGCATGAGGGGATCAATGATTACATTGTGAAGCCATTTAAGTCCGCGCAATTGCTCAAGAAAATCAGGCAACGGCTCCGCCAACACACTAAAAAAATTCTCGTGGTGGATGACGAGCCTGATTTTGTCCACAGCCTGTCCCTGCGGCTGAGTAACAGCGGGTATCAGGTCGTCACCGCTTTTGACGGCTTGTCTGCGCTGGAAACCGCCAAACGGGAAAGGCCGGATTTAATGGTCTTGGATGTTATGATGCCTAAGCTGGATGGTTTCAATGTCTGCCGGATGTTAAAGTTTGATAGTAAATATAAAGATATTAATGTCATCCTGCTGACAGCCCGGTCGGGTCAAGAGAGCCGTCTGATCGGCAAGCAAGTCGGCGCCGATGCGTACCTTGTTAAACCGCATGAGGACACGTTCCTTTTAAGGATCATGAAAGAATTGCTGTGGGATTGATCCCCTGGCCATCGTTTTGACCGCCGTGTTTTTTCCCCGTTTGAATGCTTTCGGTTTCCCTGCCTTTTATCCTTTTTCCTTTTTGCCTGTGAAAAAATCTTTAAAAGAGTTTACTGAAGGTAAACCCAAGGTATAATATTATGGAAGCTGCTGAAAAATAATAAAGTTACAAATTTTGCTTAAAGAAAAACTTCTTATAAGGTTCAATTCGTTTATCAATTATTAATCCGTGAAAAAGAAAACAGCGCCTCAAAAACAATCCCTGGCTTTTCAATATCGACTTCTGGAAGATTTCGTGAACCATATCCCGGACGCGATTTATTTCAAGGATCTCCAGGGGCGTTTTATTTTTATAAATGCGGCCGGAGCACGGGGCCTGGGATTAACTCCTGATGCTGTATTGGGAAAGACGGACCAAGAGGTTTTCCCCCCCCGGTTGGCGAAAAGGCTTGTGAAGGACAGCCAGAACGTTATTAAATCCGGGAAAGCCATTGTGGACCGGATCGACAAGCTCACGGCCCTTCCGGGGGCTGGGGAGGATTTGTATTTTTCAACGACGTTGATCCCGCGCTTTGATCACCGGAATAAATGTATTGGAGTCATGGGGCTGACCCGGGATGTGTCCAAACGGATGCAATTTGAACATCTGCGGGAGAAATGGCTGCCGATGGAGAAAAAGTTGCTGATGCTCGAGGAGATGACACGGGTCAAATCCGATTTCATTTCCGCGGTTTCGCATGAGATCCGCACCCCGCTGGCCATCGTCAAACAGCTTTTTATGCTCATATATGACGAAACAGCCGGGCCGATCAATAACCAGCAGCGGGAGCTCTTGGTCAAGGCTAATAATAATAATATCGACCGCCTTCAGCATATCATCGAAGAACTTCTGGATATCTCCAGGATCGAGGGGCAGAAGTTCAGCCTGAGTTATTCCTTGATCAAGATGAAAGACTTCCTGCTGGACAGTGCGCCCTTTTTTAAGGAATTTGCCGCTGAAAAGCAGATTGCCATTGAATACCGGCTGCCCAAGCAAGACATCGCCGTTTTCGTGGACCCGGAACGCGTCCAGCAGATCATCACCAATTTAATTAATAATGCGATCAAATTTACCCCTCCCCAGGGGAAGATTACAGTTGAAGTTAAAATTTTAAAGTCGAAAGTGCGGATCGGGGTCTTGGACAACGGCCCGGGTATCCCGAAGGAAGATCTGTTCAGGATTTTTGAACGCTTTGTGCAGGTGTCAACGAGTGACGGCGCTAAACGTAAGGGCATCGGCCTGGGGTTAACGATCGTGAAGGCTCTCGTGGAGAAGCACGGCGGGGAAATATGGGTTGAATCCGAGGAGGGGAAGGGAAGCCGTTTTTTCTTTACGCTGCCCCGGTTTTACACGACGAATATTTTACCCCGGAATATCCGCACGAAAATCAACGCCCTGCTTGAGAAACGGAAGTCGGTCAGTCTGGTCAACCTGCTCGTCGTTAATCTTGAGGATTTCCAAAAGAGGCTCGATATTGACAAGCGGCAGCTGTTCCGGGAGGTCCGCAAGATTATCACCCAGTCAGGCAAAGATGCGTTCAAGCGCTTTTCGGCGCGGGACTATATTTATGTCACGAACTTTAAGGACGGAGCGGTCAGCGTTATTTTCCCGTATGCCATTAAGGAAGAGCCAATCTTTTGCGACCTGATCCGGCAGAGGATCAAAAATTATTTTGTCAAAAATTCGCTCAAAGAGATTTTCATCGCCTTGGGGTTGGTCTCTTACACCAGCGAATCGGTGCGGGGAGAGTTTGACAGCCAGAATTTTCACATCAAAGAATTATATATTGGCTCGGAGATGCGGCTTTTTAAGCGCATCCAATACCAAGTGAAGGTCCACGTGACCGCGGGAAGGGGTAAGAATTTTGTCGCAGACACCCAGGACTTGTCTTTAGGGGGCATTTGCCTGATCACGCAGGCTCCCCTGGCCACGGACGCGCAGATTGACTTGGTTATCCCGTTGCTGAAAACCCGCAAGAAAATATCAGTCCAGGGGCGGGTTGCGTGGGTCAGCCATTGGGACGAGCATTCCATGACCAAGTTCGCGGACCGTTACCAGACCGGCATTGAATTCACGGGTGTGGATAAAAAGAAACGGGACATGCTGGCGAAAGAATTGAGGCTTTATTATGAGTAAGACCGTGTTGGTTGTTGATGACGAGAAAGACATGGTGTTCGGCCTGCAGATGATGTTTGAGGCGAACAACTTTGAGGTCGTGACGGCTTTTGACGGGCAGGAGGCTTTGAACAAAGCCCGGCAAATCAAACCGGACATTATTATTTTAGATCTGATGTTGCCGAAGATAGACGGATACCGGGTCTGCCGGATGTTGAAATTCGATGAAAAATACCGGAAAACCCCGATCATCATGCTGACGGCGCGGACGTCTGCCGAGGACAAGAAGATCGGGATGGACGTGGGCGCCGACGCGTATGTCGTCAAGCCGTTTGATCAACAGGTTTTTATGGCCAAGGTGACGGAGCTCTTGAAGCAGGCCGCTGTGCCTAACCCGTAGCGCTGAACGCCCGGGGCGAGGAATCGTTATGCAGGAAAAACAAAATTTACGCCGCCATAGAGAAGTGGTGAACCTTCTGCTTAAAGAAGGGCTGATCACGGAAAAGATGCTGGATTACGCCCGTCAGGAAGCGCAGATGAGCGGCTTGAATATTGAGAAAGCCCTTATTAAGCTTGAACTGGTGACCGAGGAAGATATTGTCAAGGTGCGCGCCAACGCCCTGGGCATCCCTTATATGGATTTGAGCGATTATATCATTGATCCGGAAATTATCGCTATGGTCCCCAAAGAAGTATGCCTGAAGTTTTGCCTTATCCCTCTTTTCAAGATCGGGAACAATATCACGGTCGGCATGGTGGACCCCCAGGATATTGTGGCTTTGGACCAGCTCCGCCGTATTTGTAAGATTGAAAATGTGGACCCTGTCCTGGTTTCGGAGCGGGGCGTCCGGCGTCTTCTGGACTCGAGCTTCGGCGTTGGAAGCACGATTGATGATATTGTCAAATCCGTCGATAATGAAGGCGCGCAGGACACGGTCACGGAAGTGGGGGCCGGGGCCCCCCTGGTCAAGCTGGTGAACATCGTGATCGCGCAGGCGGTCAAAGACCACGCTTCCGATATTCACATCGAACCGGAAGAGGACGGTGTGCGGATCCGGCTGCGCGTGGATGGTGTCCTTCAGGAGCTTAAGATGCTGCCCAAGAAAATTCAGAACGGCGTGATCTCGCGGGTCAAGATTATGGCGAAAATGGATATCGCCGAAAGCCGTAAACCGCAGGATGGCCGGATCCGGCTCAAGATCGAGAATAAGGACCTGGATTTAAGGGCGTCGACATTTCCGACCATACACGGGGAGAATATCGTGCTCAGGGTCCTGGATAAATCCTCCGTCCTTTTGGGGCTTAAGGAACTCGGGTTCCTGGATGATGAGCTGCAGGCCTTTCAGAAACTCATCACCCGGCCGTACGGCATTGTGCTGGTCACCGGGCCGACGGGCAGCGGGAAGACGTCCACCCTGTATTCAGCGTTAACACAGATTAATACTGTCGAGAAGAAGATCGTTACCATTGAAGACCCTGTGGAATATGAGTTGTCCCTTATCCGGCAGACCCAGATCAATCCCAAGGCCGGCCTGACGTTTGCGACGGGCTTACGCAGCATCTTAAGGCAGGACCCGGATATCATCATGGTCGGGGAGATCCGCGACCGGGAGACCGCTGATATTGCGATTCAGGCCGCGCTGACCGGGCATCTCGTTTTTGCGACCGTGCACACGAACGACGCCCCGTCCACGATTTCCCGGTTGCTCGACATGGGCATTGAGCCGTTCCTTTTGTCAACTTCATTGATTGGAATCCTGGCCCAGCGTTTGGTCCGGACGATCTGTTACAAGTGCAAGGACAAAGTCGAGGTCAGCGACGCGCTGTTGGCTGATTTTAATCTCGCGGGTGTCAAACATATTTACCGGGGGAAAGGTTGCCGGGAATGCGATGGGACCGGTTTGAAGGGGAGGACCGGAATTTTTGAACTGCTTCTGATTACCGAGGACATCCGGCGGAATATTGAATCCAGGGCTTCGACCGATGAAATCCGCAAGAATGCCAAAAAGGCGGGTTTTAAAACATTAAGGGATTCCGGGTTGCAGCTGGTCCGGGCCGGGGTGACCACCCCGGAAGAGGTCCTGCGGGTCACGTTGACGGAATAACCCGCGGTTTGTAAAGGAGTTTTTACGTTATGGGCGTAAAAAGAAATCACCAGAGGGTCAAGTTTGCCGACCTCAACATGTTCACCCGGCAGCTTTACACGCTGAAAAAAGCGGGGTTGCCCATGCTGCTGAGCCTTCAGGCGATCCGGGACCAGACGGAAAACCTTGTTTTCAGGGACGTGATCAAAAACGTGGCGGAGAAGATTGAGGGCGGATCGAGCTTGTCCGAGGCGCTGGCGATGTTCCCTGCGGTCTTCAATTCAATATACGTGAATATGGTCCGTTCGGGGGAAGTGGCCGGGAAACTTGAGCATATCCTCGAGCGTTTGGCCACCTTGGGGGAACATGATGAAAAAATTCGGCTCCACATCCAATCGGCGATGCGTTATCCTCTCATCGTGGTTGTGACGTTGATCATGGGGTTTGTTTTCCTTATCCTGTTCGTCGTCCCTAAATTTACAAATATGTTCGCGAAGTTTGATACAGCCCTGCCCCTCCCGACCCAGATGCTCCTGCTGATTTATAACATGATCGTGCATTTCTGGTGGATGGTGCTGATTGTCGTGGGGTTGTTGTCCTTCGCGTTTTTTAAAATCGTCCAAACGCGGCAAGGGCGGTTGATGCGCGACAAGGCCCTTTTAAGGCTGCCGGTCTTCGGCTCCATGCTTCAGAAGATCAGTTTGTCCCGGTTCTGCCGGATCACATCCACTCTATTAAAAAGCGGGGTGCCGATCCTGACGATCCTTGATTTGGTCAAGGGGACTTCTGGAAATACCGTTATCGCCGAGGCCATAGAAAATATCAAAAACAGCGTCAATGACGGCAAGGGCATGCTCGCGCCGATGAAAGCCAGCGGGCTGTTTCCTCCGGTGGTGACCCAGATGGTTTCTGTGGGGGAAGAGACCGGGAAACTGGATGAACTTCTGGTGCATGTGGCGGATTATTATGATTCCCAGGTGGAGTACACGATCAATAACCTTGTGTCGATGATCGAACCGGTCCTGATCATTTTCCTGGGCAGCACGGTGTTGTTCCTGGCCCTGGGCATCTTTATGCCGATGTGGAGCCTGATGAAATTATTTAAATGAGAGCCTTTGATTAATTTTTAATTTTTTCTAGACTCTTTATATTATCCATGTATAGTAAGAAATAATTGGGAATGGATATTAAGAGAAGATTGTCGCAGGGGGTTCTTAGGGAGGATTGACGTTTGAGGCCTGAGGGCCGTCAAGGTGATCAAAATCTAAAGATGATACGTTATCAAAAGGAGGAGCGGGATGAACAAAAAGGGGTTTACGCTGATTGAACTGATTATGGTTATTGTTATTTTAGGGATTCTGGCGGCCGTGGCGATCCCTCAATATTTTAATTTGCAGGATGACGCCAACGAGGCGGCGGAAAAAGGCATTATCGGCGGGGTGCGGGCGGGTATTCAGACATATTTCGCGAAGTACAGGGGCTGGCCTTCGGCATTGGATTCGGCCTCTGCGGGCGATTGCGCAACCACTAACGTATGTTTCGACACTGTCCTGGCGCAGGGCGGGGTCACGGAAAACTGGACCGTGGACGCTTCCGGCAACTATGTCGGCCCGAACGGCGGCTCTTACGCCTATGACTCTTCCGACGGGTCTTTTGAAACACCGTAATAAAGCGGAATAAACACCTGTCACGAGGTATGACGATGCCGACTATGCCTTTCAACAAGACATAGTCGGCATCGTTGCAATAGCCGACGGCGGGAAGCCGGGGAACGCGGGGATATGGAAGATAAAAAGTATATTTTGATCGTGGATGATGAGGAGATTATTATCGAGATGCTTTTGAGGCGCATATTAATCAATCCCCAGATCCCTTGGGAACCGCTCGTGGCGAGGGACGGATACGAGGCTTTGGATCTGATGCGCCGGTTTCCTGTTGCCGTTGTCATCCTGGATATCCAGATGCGCAACCTGGACGGCTACGAAGTGATCCGTAAGGCCAAAGAGGAAGAGCCGCTTAAAGATATCCCGATTATCGTGTCATCCGGGGTGGTCAATAACGAGGTGAAAGAGCGGCTGGCCGCCTTTCAGATCACGCATTTCCTGGATAAACCCTACACATTCGAGCAGTTCGTCCAGAAAATCCAGGAGGTTGTCCCTCCCGGATAAGGGACAGCCGCTTGCCCCAGGGCTTCACAATTCTCTCTTCTCTGTTATCGCTTGACAGACTTCATGAAACATAAACGAGCTGTTTCCTGTTGAGACACATAAACCAAGAAGTGAACATGCCGCCAGGGATCCTTTCGATCAGAAATCAAGCCGGCGTCGTACTTTTGACGACGGTGTTGTTGATTGTTGTCGCCTCGGTTTCCATCTACGGCGTAACGGCCTTTATCGTGGAACGCTTGGCCGCCTTATCGACGCGGGCGGCGCAGCTGGAAACGGTTTATCTGGCGCAGGCGGGAATTCAACAGGCTCTTTACGAATTCCGGAATCACGACATGTCCGGGAACGGTTATTTCTCCCTCGGGCAAACGGATGTCGACTCAAAACGGTCTTTTGTCATCGGAGGAAATCCGGCGGATTTGCTGCTTGTGGACACCTCCCAGGTTGTTTTAGGGGGAGAATATTCCCCCGCGGAATGCCGGGCGATCGGCCGGGTATGCCGGGACGAGTGCACGGCTGACCGGGCGGCCTGTTATGCTACTTGCGATGATGAAAGGGCCGTCTGCCGGTCGGATGCCTACGCTGTTTATCAGGCCTGTGTCGCGCAATGTCCCTCGGGTTGGCAAGGATGGTTGTGCCGGTTACAGTGTCAAACGGCCTTGAATTCGGCTTACTCGGCCTGCGATCTGGCCCGGACCGATTGCCGGGACCAGTGCTATGATGATTATTTGGACTGCCGGGCGGAGTGTGATGAGGAACAACAGGCCTGTATTGACGGTAATAAAGTGACGGGGCTGACAATCCAGAATGTCACTGATTCCCAGACCATCAGGATCGACCGTATGCGGGTTTCCTGGGATAATACCCGTCTTTTACGACAAATCGTCATAAACGGACAACTCCTCTGGAGCGGGAGCGTGTCCAGCCCGGCCAATGCCAATTTAGCCCCGGATTTCACCTTGAATGCCTCGCAGACGGTTTATGATATCGATTATCTGCAGTTCTCCGGGAGTATGGCTAGTGCCACAACTGTTAATATTGAATTTATCATGTCCGACGGGTCATCCAAGATCGTGACGGCTTATCCTGCGTCCGATGCCGCTTTCATCACTGTGCGGGCCACCGGGAAGATAACCGGCTCGGAGGTCTATCGGACCATAGCGGCCACGTATGATGTGGGGACGGGAACCGTAAGCGCTTGGGAGGAAACTGATGAAGAAATTTCTCCTTAATCCGTGCCGCGGCGTGACCCTCATCGAGCTGGTCATGACCATGGTGGTTTTGGGCATTGTCGCGGTGCCGTTGACGCTCATGATGTATGAGCATGTGGAAGGCGTTTTCCTGTCAGCCGATCACCTGCTGGCGGTTCAGCTTGGCCGTATGGAAATGGAGCGCCAGAATAATATAGACTATGACAGCCTTCTGACGATGTCTCAATCCAATTATCAGGGGTATGACTTTGACGTTGACACAACCGTCAGCTATGTGTACGGCAATGGCTCAAGCGCGGAAAGTTTGAAATCGGTGCGGGTTGAAGTCACGAAGCACGGGTCTTCGGACGTATTGGCAAATTTTATTACTTATCGTGTGAAAAATGTGCAATTTGGAGTATAATCGAGGCAATGGCTTCACGTTAATCGAGCTGATCATGGTGATCGTGGTCGTCGGGATTCTTTCTGTACCGGCGGCCTATATCATGATTCATTTCGTGCAGAACACCATTTATCTCCCCAGCCAGATGAACACGGACATGATCCTGGAACGGATCCAGGATGTCCTGATTGAAGGGGACGCGACGGCCAAAGGCTTGCGTTTCAGCCGGGCGATGAGCTCGATCGCGGATGATGACCTTACGTTTATCAACCAGGACGGGGACACGGTCCGGTACCGCCTGGATACGGGAAATGGGAAGCTGTACCGTTCGATTGACGGCGGGACGGAATATGTAGTCCCGTATTACTGGCCGTCCGGAGTCACCGCCGCCGGCTTGAGCGGCGCCGTGTTCACCTATTATGACAGCGCGGAGACCGTGACGGCAGACGCGGAGGATGTCCGTTGGATCACGATCGGCCTGAGCGTCCAGGACGGGGCAGGCCAGGTTGAGCAGTGGGAGGGGCACAGCGAAGGGATGTCGGCGGTTTATGTGCCGCGTTTTCAATAACAGGAGGCACGGGGCAAAACACGTTAAAATACCATGTGGCTAGATCGTCTTGAGACAATTTGGAACAAACTGCGGAAAAAGCCCGAACAATTCCTAACCATTGACATCGCGCAGGGTGTCGTCAAGATCGCTTATTTGGAAAAGTTCCCGGGTTCATGGAAAGTGTATAAGTATCAGGTCCAGCCGTTGCCGTTTTCAGAAGAGGCCGGCCCAGAGCCCCTTGTCCAGTTTGTCCGGGATTTTATGGCTAAGCATGAGATCGCTGTCAAAGATGTTATCCTGAGCATTTCCGACGCGGATGCGTTAGGCGTCGCGTATCTTTCGGCCCCGGATCTTTCCCGCAAAGAGGACGTGTTGGCCGCTGTCCGGTCCCAATTAAAAGAGGAGGTCCTGTTCGAGCTGGACGAAGCTTATGTGGACTGGCAGGTCGTCAGGGAATCTTATGAGGCAGAAGGCACAAAAAAGAAGGACGCCGCCTTTATCGTTATTAAGAAAGATGTTTTAGACCGTCATCTGGCCGCGTTAGCGGCGTGCGCGCTGAACCCCGTGTGTGTCACGGCGAACGTGCTGGCGTACAGCAATATCTTGCAGGCCCTGGCGTATGAGCAAAAGAGCTGCGCTGTCCTGGATTTGGATTTTCAGCAGGCGACGTTGACGTTTTTTATGGACAATAAAATCCATTTTTCCAGGAACATGCCGATTTCCTGGGAGAAAATCACCCAGTCTTTGACGGAAATTCTTGTTTCCGATAAGGGTAAAATTGAATTAACGTACGAGGAAGCCGAAGACATCAAAAATACCGTCGGGTTCCCATCCGGCGTTTACGACGAAAACCGTTTCGTCCGGGACAATATCCAATTGAAGCATGTGGTGTCCATGCTCCGGCCGATCCTGGAAGTCCTAACCAGGGAATTGAAATTTTCTTTTGATTATTACGCCGCCAATTTTAATGTGGAGCCGCCTCCGGTCCTTTATATCACCGGCGGAGGGGCGAATTTAAAAGGGATGGACTTGTATTTGAGCCGTGAACTGGGGATCCGCGTGTGCCCCCTGCCCGTTCCCGACACCATTAACCTTGAATCCGTCTCGGAATTGGGCGGGCATCAGCCGGATCTTTCTATGGCCGGACGGGAAGGGGCAGAGGCCTTAAAGCCAGAGGCGGGGCCGGGCGGGTCGCGTGAGGAGCGGAAAAAGAAGATCATCAACGCGTCGGGGGCGAAGCAGGTTTTGCACAGTGAAGACTTAAGGGGCGGCTCTCTGCAAGGGCTGGGTGCGGTGCTCGGCATAGACAAGTCTGCTCCCCAGGCGCATGAATCCCGGGAGGTTTTTTGCAGCCAGATTACGACTCTTTTGGGGGCGTCCTTGAATCTTAAAGACGGGGTCAACCTGTTGCCGCTGGAGATTAAGCACAAAAGACTCGATCAATTGGAGAGGATGTGCATACGGGTGGGCGGCATTACGGCTATTTTTATTCTGCTGTTATTGCTGCTGGTGGTGAAACTGCAAACAAAGGATTTTACCGGGAGGTTGGCGGCCGCGCGGATCCATTGGTCTGTCATTAAGGAAATTGAAGATACGACCAACACGTTAAACGAGAGCACGGTTTTTCAGGAAAAACTTTTGGCGGGGCATCTCCCTTTGGAGGGGGTTTTAAAAGTTATCAGCGCGTCCATCCCGCGGCAGGTTATCCTTCGCCGGGTTAATTTCAATCAGGGGTCGAATCAGCTCAGCATTGACGGAATTGTCGCTGAAAAAGCCGAGTTGGCGGAGCAGATCTTAACCACATTTATGCAGGATATGGAGAAAACCGTTTTTCTTTCAGATGCGACGATTGTTTCGATAGAAGGGGTGGGCGGCATCCAGAATTTTTCTATAACCTGTGACCTGGTGAAATAATGAAGAAAAAATGGCAGTCCCTGTCAAACACGGAACAGAAATATGTCGAGATAGGGGTGTTGATGTGCCTTTTCCTGGGGGTATTGCTGGGCGTGTATGTCCCTGCTTACCGGGAACTGCGGGCGGTTAAATCAGAGCTCAAAGCCGTGGAAATGGAGATTGACAGAGTAGAATTGATGGCCGGCAAAAATCGCAATATTCAACAGGGGCTGCGGGAGCTGCAGGACGAGGTCGCCCTTTTCCGTCATCGGTTTCCTGAAAAAGAAGACCAGGGGGTGAGGGCGCTCGCCAATGCCGCCCGGAACCACAATTTGGAAATTGTATCCACCCGGATAGGGATTAAACGTAAAAGCACAGATAATAAAAACAGGGCTTTGAAGTTCGGGGCCGCGGAGTGCGGCTATATTTCTGTGACGGGTCAGTTGAAAGGCCGTTTTCAGGACCTCGTGGGGTATTTTGAGGAACTGGGATCCAGCCCGGAATATTTTGTCACGGTGGAGCGGCTGGGCTTGGACCGGGTCGACGCCACAGAGGGGATATTAAGTATTTCCATTGAGCTAAAACTTTATTTATTTGGGGCGTCGCCTGTATGAACAAGAAGGATAAAATTCAGATCGCGGTCACCGGAGTGCTTGCCGTTATTCTGGCCGTTATCCTGGCCCTGGGGATGGGGAAAAATGGCAGAAATAATAAGAAGCGTAAGCCTGCCGCCAGGGCCGGAACGACTGCGGCGGCCGCCAAATCTCCGGCCGCCTCGCCGGCTGTGAAATTGTCCCCTTTTCGCCAATTGCAGGCCGAGGCCCAAAGCATGCCGCTGGTGCGGGACCCGTTTACCTTAAAACCGATTGAAAAAGAAGGGGATGACGCCGCGCAGGAGGTTAAATTTTATTTGATCGGCATCGCCTGGGATTCGGGCCCGGGCCAGCCTAAGGCGATCATCAATAATAAAATTGTCCAGGTCGGCAGCCAGTTGGGTGGTTTCACCGTGATCGAAATTCTTGAGGACAAGGTGATTTTGTCGGACGGGGTAGAAAAGCTTGAATTATCGCTGGAATTGTGACTCCCCGGGGGCCTGAGCAGGGGCGCCCTTTTTGAGGGATTGATAATTATTCCCGCCATCCTGATATGACATCTCGACGCGGGAAGAAATTTTGCTATTGGGGAAGAAGGGGCGTGGCCCGGAATTGTGTCTTTGCGGCATCCTCCCCGTCGAGAAAAAATAATGTGGTTTAGGAGTTGACTTTCTGTTTTTTTTCTATAAGATTGAATCATGCCGCTTTGAACAGCAGCGGTGGTTTAAAAAGAAGATAAATTTTGACGCCACAATACTGAATCCCGGTTTGATATGATGTTTTTGATGTTCCATCCTTTCATGATCCAGCCCCGTTGCCTTGTTGCCGCGCGCGGGGTGTTCAACGTTATCCGCATTCTTAAAAGAGCATTTTAAACAGCCAGCCGCCCTCTCACCAGGGGCTGGGACGGGGATTTGTTATCGGTTAAATTTTTGTAAAAATACCATATATAAGTTTATTTAAATGTTGACACACAATATGTTGTATGGGATAATGCCGTTACTTCAGGCGTATCCAGTAAGTCAATCCGTAATATAATTACCAAAGATACTCTATAGAAAAAGGAGGGGTTTGATGCAGGCAACGGGTACCATTGTCAGTATTCTGAAGCGCAACGGCAAGGTCGAAGATTTCCTCCCGCAGAAAATTACCATGGCTATTCTCAAAGCTGGACAAGCCACCGGGGAATTTGACGATCCAGTAGCCCGAAATTTAACGATCCGCGCTGTCAATATCGCGCATCAATTATTCGCGGAACGCTACCCGAGCGTGGAAGAAATCCAGGATATTGTGGAGGAAGTCCTCATCACGTCCCCTTACAAGAAATCCGCAAAAGCTTACATCATCTATCGGGATCAGCACGCCAAAATCCGGGAAATCACCTCTAAAAGCCATGTCGGGCTGGTGGATCAGTATTTGGAACGGCTGGACTGGAAAGTCAACGAAAACAGCAACATGGCCTATTCCCTGCAGGGGCTTAATAATTATATATCGACGGAAGTCACTAAAATATACTGGCTGAATAAAATTTATACCCCGCAGATTAAAGAAGCCCACCGTGACGCGCGTTTCCACATTCATGACCTCGGGCTCCTGAGCGTTTATTGTGTCGGGTGGGATCTGCAGGATCTGCTTAAAAACGGCTTCCGGGGCGCTTCCGGAAAGATGGAGTCGGCTCCGGCCAAGCATTTCGGCAGCGCTTTGGGCCAGATCGTGAATTTCTTTTACACTTTGCAAGGGGAAGCGGCCGGGGCGCAGGCCTTTTCTAATTTCGACACGCTCTTGGCGCCGTTTATCCGGTATGACAAATTGACGTATGATGAGGTCAAGCAGGCCCTGCAGGAATTTGTTTTTAATGTTAATGTGCCGACAAGAGTCGGGTTCCAGACGCCGTTCACCAACCTGACGTTTGATTTGCATGTCCCGTCGTTCTTTGCCGACATGCCGGTGATTATCGGCGGCCAGGCGCAAAAAGAAACCTATAAAGATTTCCAGGAGGAAATGGATATCCTGAACAAGGCGTTTCTGGATGTGATGCTGGAAGGGGACGCGAAAGGGCGTGTGTTTACCTTCCCGATCCCCACGTATAATATTTCTAAGGATTTCGACTGGGATAATCCCAACCTGTACCTTTTATGGCAAATGACGGCCAAATACGGGATTCCCTATTTCGCGAATTTTGTGAATTCCGACATGAATCCCGAAGACGCCCGCAGCATGTGCTGCCGTTTGCGTCTGGATAACCGGGAACTCCGTAACCGCGGTGGCGGGCTGTTCGGCGCTTCCCCGCTCACCGGGTCCATCGGGGTGGTGACGATTAATTTGCCCCAACTGGGTCATGTCGCCGCGGACGAACAGGATTTCTACACGCGGCTTGAGCACCTCATGGTTTTAGCCAAAGAAAGCCTGGAAGTCAAAAGGAAAGTGCTGGAGGAATTCACGGACTCCGGCCTGTACCCGTATTCCCGGTATTATTTGCGCCAGGTTAAACAGCGGTTTTCCCAGTATTGGAAAAATCATTTCTCGACGATTGGCCTGATCGGGATGAATGAGTCCTGCCAGAACCTCCTGGGAGTCAATATCGCATCGCCGCAAGGACGGGAGTTCGCCCTGCGGGTCCTAGATTTTATGCGCGATAAACTTATGCAGTTCCAGGAGGAGACCGGAAATAATTATAACCTGGAAGCGACCCCTGCGGAAGGCGTGTCTTACCGCATGGCCAAGGTGGACCGGGAACAGTACCCGGACATCATCTGTGCCAATTCCTGCGCCTGCGAGGGTGGTGCCGAGCCGTTTTATACAAATTCGACGCATCTCCCGGTCAATTATTCCAATGATATTTTTACAGTCCTCGAACTTCAGGACGATCTGCAAGTCAAATATACCGGCGGGACGGTGTTGCACATTTTCGTGGGGGAGAGGATTTCAGACATTGAAGCCCTGAAGCAGCTGATTAAGACTGTCTGCACGAATTACCGGCTCCCGTACTTCACGATCACCCCGACATTCAGTGTTTGTCCCAATTGCGGGTATATTGCCGGAGAGCATAAATACTGCCTCAAATGCGAAGATGAATGTGAGATTTATTCGCGCGTTGTCGGATATCTTCGGCCTGTCCAGCAATGGAACAAAGGGAAGAAAGAGGAATTCCTCAACAGAAAGACATATCAGATATGCAAATCGGGGGATTCTTAAAATGCTCCCTGGTGGATTATCCGGGTAAGGTTGCGGCGGTTGTTTTTACGCAAGGGTGTAATTTCCTCTGCCCCTTTTGTCATAACACAGAACTGGTGGTGCCGTCTTCCTTCCGCACCCCTGTTCCTGAAGCCGAGGTTTTGAGTTTCTTGGCAGAACGCCGGGGTGTTTTGCAGGGGCTCACGGTCACCGGCGGTGAACCGACTATCCAAACGGATTTACCTTCCTTTTTAAAAACTGTTAAGGATTTGGGCTACCTAGTGAAGCTCGACACAAACGGTAGCCGTCCTGACATCCTGTCGTCTCTTTTTCAGAAACATTTAGTGGATTACGTGGCGATGGACATCAAGACATCGCTGGGCCGGTACAGGCAAGCCTGCGGAGTGGAGGTGGATACGGGCTGTATTGAAGACAGTATCCATCTTCTGTTGGCATCTGGCCTTAATTATGAATTCCGGTCTACCGCGGTGAGGCCTTTTATAGAGGAACAAACCCTGGCGGATATTCATAAAACGCTTCGTCATCCCCAACGGTATGTTTTGCAGGAATTTGTCCTTCGGGACCACCTGGTGGCTCCCGCCTTTCTGGATCAACGTCAATACACTTCGGAAGAATTGAAGGCGTTGAGGGAGAAATGGGAGATTGTTTCTCCTATCTTTTCACCGGGAGACGAAGAGGTCCTTTGGAAAAGGTCTGCGACCGGGAGGGGCCGTCCGTAACGCAGTAGCGGAGGGAATATTTGTTTTGACGGATCGGAGATTTATGATAATATTGAAATAATATTTTTTAATCCTATTAAAAGAGGCTGAAATATGAATAAATATGTGGTGTTAAAGAAATCGGATTTCAGTCAGTTTATCAAAGAGCTGCGGCGGACAGCGCCGGTGATGGCTCCTGTTGCGAAAGGGTATAACAATTATGCTTTCGCCGAAGTTAAGTCGGGCAAAGAGATTGCCCTGAAGTATATCCCCACCATTTTGCCGCCTAAAAAATTCTTTATCCCGCAACATGAAAAGATTCAGGAATTTAATAAAAGTCAGAAAAAATGGACCCCTGTCGTTAAGAGCGAAGAGTTGATCTTGTTCGGGGTCCATACCTGTGATTTGGCGGGTATCCAGTTTTTGAACAAAGCGATGTCGACGGATCCTAAGGACGTGAATTATTTAGCCAGGAAAAACAAGATCGCGGTTATCGGGCTTGAATGCAACGATTATTGTGATGAATTTGCCAGTTGTGCCTTGATGCGCAATCACCTGCCTAAAGGAGGGTATGACCTGTTTCTGACCGACTTGGGCACGTTTTTTATGGTGCATGTTCGGACGAATAAGGGCGCTGCCCTTGTCCAGAAGATGAAGCTCCCGGCGGCGAAAGAAAAGGATAAGGTCGTTTTGAAGGCTCTGCGTAAGAAGAAAGCCGTCCTTTTTAAAAGTGAAGTCCGGGTGTCCCGGGATGAATTGAAAAAGGTTTTTGATAAAACGTTAGACAGCGAGGTGTGGGGGGATTTGAACCGGCGATGCTTGTCCTGCGGCAATTGCACCAATGTGTGCCCGACCTGTTATTGTTTTGATATCCGGGACGAACTGGCCTTGGATTTGAATTCCGGCAGCCGCATCCGTGTCTGGGACGGCTGTCAGAGTGAAAATTTTGCCAAGGTCGCCGGGGGGGAGAATTTCCGGGAAGACCGCTCCGAGCGCCAGCGGCACCGGTATTTCAGGAAATTCCGGTTCCCTGTTTCCAGGTTTGATTCCTATGCTTGCACTGGATGCGGGCGATGCAGCCGGACCTGTATGGCTAAAATAAATTTAAAAGAAACCATCAATGCTTTGGCTGAGGAAGCAAAATGAAAGAACATAAGCAAGCCGTAAAATCTTCTTATGAAGTTATGACCGGAACGATCGTAACGAAGAAAAAAATGACTGACCAGGAGACTTATTTTGAAATTCAACTCGCCGGGGTCAGTGATTTTAATTACGACCCGGGGCAATTTGTGATGATTTCGGTCCCCGGGGTGGGCGAAGCGCCGATTTCGATTTCTTCCTCTCCGACCCGAAAGGGGTCTTTTGAGCTGGTTGTCCGAAAAGCCGGGACTTTGACCTCGGCTCTGCACGCGCTCGGGACAGGGGATCCGGTCGGGATCCGCGGCCCGTTCGGCCGTGGGTTTCCCATTAAGAAGTTAAAGGGCAAGGACCTTTTGTTTATCGGGGGGGGGTGCGGGAACATCCCGTTACACTCCCTGATCACGTATGTTTTGGATAACCGCAAGAATTTTGGGAATTTGAATATCCTTCTGGGCTGCAAAACGCCCCAGACCATGCTGTTTGTCGATGAGTTGGAGCAATGGGAAAATCGCCCGGGGGTTGTGGTCAATAAAACCGTTGACCAGGCGGACGCGGGCTGGAAGGGGAATGTCGGGCTGATCACGAAGCTTATCCCTGGTGTCGATTGCGACCCCTCCAAAACGTACTCTGTCATCGTCGGGCCGCCGATCATGTATAAGTTCGTCATTCAGGAGCTCCTCAAGAAAAAATTTGCGGACGATCATATTATCCTTTCGCTGGAGCGGCATATGAAGTGCGGGGTTGGGAAATGCGGGCATTGCCAGATTGGCGATCTCTATTGTTGCCAGGAGGGCCCGGTATTTACATATGAAGAAATCAAACACAATTATGAGGCCTTATAATTATGAATAAAGTCAAAGTTGCGTTTTTCGATTTCGCCTGTTGTGAGGGCTGCCAGCTGCAGGTGGCCAACATGGGGGAAGCATTACTGGACGTCTTGGAGCTTATCGATGTTGTCGAGTTCCGGGAGGTGATGTCCGAGAAGTCCGCGGTCTATGATGTCGCGGTCGTGGAGGGGAGCATCACCACGAAACACGCGGTGGAACGCATCAAGAAAATCCGCGAGACGGCCAAAGTCCTGATCGCTTACGGCTCCTGCGCGACGAACGGCGGGGTGAACGGGATGAAGAATAATTTCCCCCTCGATGATATTCAGAAATATGTATACCAGGATAAAGCGGGCTATTTTGATACCATCCCCACCCGGGCGGTTCATCAGGTGGTCCCGGTGGATTATTTCGTGCATGGCTGCCCGGTGTATATCCCGGAATTTGTTAAAGTCTTGAAATGCGCTTTGGCCGGGATGCCGTACCGGGTTCCGGATGACCCGGTCTGCACCGAGTGCAAGCTGAATGAGAATGTGTGCCTGTACGAAAAAGGGGTTGCGTGCATGGGGCCCATCACCCGGGCCGGCTGTAATTCCTGGTGTATTAACAACGGGAACATCTGTTATGGGTGCCGCGGCATGGTTTCCAATCCCGCCGAGAAGGGGCAGAAGGATGTTTTGGAGAGGCACAAGATCTCCCCGGACTGGATTGAGAATAAATTCAATATGTACAATAAAGCCCGGGATTTAGAGGAGAAGAAGACTCATGAGCAGAAATGTTAAGGTTAATGTCGAGTATTTGACCCGTGTCGAAGGCCACGGAAACATTGTGGTGAACGTCAAGGACAGCAAATTGGAAGATTGCCGCCTTGAAATTGTCGAGTCTCCCCGTTTTTTTGAAGGGATGCTCCGCGGCCGCTCGATTTTTGAAGCCCAGCATATTACCTGCCGGATCTGCGGCATCTGTTCCTGCGGGCACACGCTGGCTTCGATCCAGGCGGCGGAACAGGCGATCGGGTTCAAGCCGTCCCGGCAAACGACGGAATTGCGCAAGTTTCTTCTGCACATGGAAGAACTTGACAGTCACCTGCTGCATATTTATCTGCTGGTGGCCCCGGACCTCCTGGGAGTGAAGAGTTTTGTGCCGCTCATCGCCACGCATAATGAAGTCGTGAGACGGGCTCTGCGCATGAAAAAGACCTGTAATGATATCTGCGATATCCTCGTGGGCCGGCATGTGCATCCGATTTCATCGATCGTGGGCGGGTTTACCAAGCTGCCGACAGAAAAGGCGTTAGACGCCATGCTGGAGCTGTTGGAAAAAGTCCTGTTGCCGGATATGGACGCCACCGTGGCGCTGGCCGCGACCTTGAAGTTTCCGGAATTTAACCGTCCGACGGAATATGTGGGGTTGGTCAGCGATGAGAAGGAATACCCGCTTTTGATGGGAGATGTCGGATCCACGGAAGGCAAACGGGTGAAGAAAGAGGATTACAGGTCCGTGACCAACGAGTACGTCGTGCCGCATTCATCCGCCAAGCACACCAAGTGGAGCAAGGATTCTTACATGGTCGGTGCTTTGGCCCGTGTGAACCTGAACTACAAAAAGCTTCATCCCAAAGCCAAAGCGGTCGCCGAGGCGATCGGATTAAAGCCGGTCACCACGAATCCGTATTTAAACACCGCCGCCCAGCTGATCGAATGCGTGCATTGCCTTCACGATGCTATCCGCATCCTGAAGGCGTTTCAAGAAGACGGAATTGATTATGAGGAAGAGCTTGTGGTCGGGCTGAATGAAAACGGCCGGATCCCGGTTAAAGCCGGCCGCGGTGTGGGCGCGGTTGAAGTGCCCCGGGGCATTTTATTCCACGATTATGAGGTCGATGGGCATGGGAAAATCGTCAATGCCAATTGCATTATCCCAACCAATCAGAACGTTAACAATATCGAACATGATATGAAGAAGCTGGTCCCGGAAATCTTGACCCTGAATGATGAGGACATCACCCTGAGACTGGAAATGCTTGTGCGCGCTTATGACCCGTGCATTTCCTGCTCCGCTCATTTTCTGAATGTCAAATTTATTAACCGCTGAAATCTTTGAGGCGTTAAAGCCAAGGCCAGGAACCAATCTTGTCATCACCGCGGGCAACAGCTTCCGCAGTGATGACGGGGTTGGTCCGTACCTATATGAGGCCTTGAAAGGCCGCGTGCTTGTGCCGATCCTGGATGCCGGGTATACGCCCGAAAATATTATTGACCAGGCCATTCAGGTTAACCCCGATTACATCATCGTTATAGACGCGGCTGATTTTCACGGCCGTCCGGGAGAAGTGAGGATTATTGAGGAGGACCTGATCCCGACTTCGACCCTGTCGACGCACGCCATCCCCCTGAATGTTGTTACGAGGCTGATTGAAGAGGAAACCGGGGCCACAACGGTTTTTATCGGTATTCAGGTTTGTTCAGTTGTGCCGGGGGAGGGGTTATCACCGGAAGTGAAGGAAGCCGCGGATGCTTTGTCGCAGGAAATGACCAATCTTTTTAATTATTTAGGGGGAGGGCGTGATGCATGAAATGCATTTGATCAAGGATTTGCATAAAGATTTATTGGAAATGGCCGCCCAGCAGAATGCGGCGAGGGTGACGAAAATATATTTACGCATGGGCGAATATACGGAAATCAACGAAGATATTTTAAAGTATTTTTTTGCTGAACAGGGCAAGGGCACTCCTCTCCAGGGTGCGGAAATTATCCTGGAAAAAAGCCCAACCCGGGAATTGCGTTTGGTTTCATTTGACTGTGAATAATCTCCACGTTGGACTTCATCACGTCTCCTCTCCCGGCCTCCGTTGCGTTTATGCGTTTTCCCAGAGATCGTTTTATAAAATAAAAAATATGAAGTAGTTATAGAATCCTCGGGAAATATGCGGGCCGAACTTCTCTTGACTTTAGCCCGGACTTTGTTATGATGTTATCTTGAAAATCAATTTCATCTTTAAGGGGAAGGTATGACAAACGCGATCCAGGTGTTTCGGCAGCATGTGAGCCAGAAAGGCTGCCACCGGTCTTCAAAACGCGAAAAAATTTTGGGTATTTTTTTAAAATCAAGAACCCATATCAGCGCCCAGGAACTTCATGGGCTTGTGAGCCAAGACTACCCGGAGATCGGGTACACGACGGTTTACCGGACGCTCAAACTGATCGCAGATTGCGGGCTGGCTGAAGAGGTTGATTTTAATGATGGCGTGAAACGGTATGAACGTAAATGGAAAAGGGATTATCACGCGCATTGTATTTGCACGCAATGCGGCCGGGACTTTGAGATCTTTGATGAAGGGATTAGGGATATGAGCGTTAATCTGGCGAAGCGGAAGGATTTTACCATAAGAAAATTACGGTACGAACTTTTTGGGGTTTGCCGCCAATGTGCTGCCGTTTTGGCCGGGGGTGAGGCCTCATAGGGGGTAAAAGAAGGAGACGGTTTTTCATGGGAGCCTGTTCAATCAATACTTTGCGGATCGGGCAAAAGGGGATAGTCATGGATCTGGCTGGCGATGACCAGATTGTCCAGCGTTTGCTGGAAATGGGGGTCACCCCGGGTTGCCCCGTTCAAATCATCCGTTATGCACCGATGGGGGATCCGGTGGAAATAAAAGTCCGGGGTTATCATTTGACGATCCGCAAGAAGGAAGCGGATATGATTCTGGTCGACCCGCAGTAAGGCCAGTCACAACAAAAGGAATTAACTCGATGTCTCTTACGCGTTCAGTATTACTGGAGCAGGAAGAGCGGTTTATGACCGTGGCTTTGGTCGGGAATCCCAATTCCGGCAAGTCGACGGTTTTTAATGCCTTGACCCGCCTCCGTCAGAAGGTCGGGAATTATCCCGGGGTCACGGTTGAGAAAAAATTAGGCCGGGCCATTTTGCCGGACGGGAAGGCCATGAATGTCCTTGATCTTCCTGGGACTTACAGCCTCGCGGTGCAGTCGCCCGACGAGCAGGTTGTCCGGGATGTGCTTTTGGGTCATATGAATGATACCACGCGGCCTGATGTTGTGGTGTGCATCGTGGATGCCAGTAATATCGAGCGGAATTTATATCTTGTCAGTCAGGTGCAGGATCTGGGCATCCCGGTTGTGGTGGCGCTGAACATGATGGATGAAACGGTTAAACAGGGACGGGCCATTGACCCGCAAAAACTTCAGGCGGTCCTGCGCATGCCGGTAGTTCCCATGGTCGCCTCCAAAGAGCAGGGCATTGAGGAGTTAAAGACCATTCTCGCCCGCGGTGTTGAACCTGTCCCGCTCCGGGAATGGCGTATGCCCGCCGTGATGGAAGAAGAGGTCGCCCTGTTCGCCCAGTGGTTGTGTACTGACCGAAAGATGGACCGGTTCACAGCCTTCTCGGAAGCCGTGATCCATTTGTCAACGCCTATCGCCAAGCACCATCTTCTTGAGCACGGGGTTTCGGACATCGGGACAGCCATGGTTCAGGACGCGCGGCAGAGGTTGACGCGGGCCGGGGTCAAATGGCGCTCTGCGGTGATTGAAGCCAGGTATGACTGGATACACCGGATTCTTGAGGGGGTCCTGACAGACCTCCCGGATCCAAAAATAAGGAAGACCGAACGTTTTGACGCCGTCTTGACTCACCGGGTTTGGGGCTGGGTGGTTTTTGTGAGTGTTATGGTGTTGATGTTTTACATGATTTTCACCATTGCGGCCTATCCCATGGAATGGATTTCGAAAGGGTTCGAGTTGCTTTCTGCCGAACTTAAAAGCGTTCTTCCCGCCGGGGATATCCGGGATCTGTTAACGGACGGAATCATCGCCGGGGTTGGCGGGGTGGTGGTGTTCTTACCTCAGATCCTGACGCTGTTCTTTTTTATTTCCCTGATGCAGGATACCGGGTACATGGCCCGGGCCGCATTTATCATGGACCGCCTGATGAGCCGGGTCGGGCTGCATGGTAAAGCATTTATCCCTTTATTATGCGGTTTTGCCTGCGCGATCCCCAGCATTATGGCCTGCCGGTCCATTGAAAATCCGAAGGACCGCTTGGTCACCATCCTGGTTTCGCCGCTGATGGTGTGCTCGGCCCGCCTTCCCGTGTTCGCGCTGATGATTGCCGTGCTCATCCCTAATACTTCTCCGTTTGAAAAGGCCGGGATCATGTTGAGCTTATATCTTACGGGGATCCTGGGGGCGATTTTGATGGCCTGGGTTTTCAAGCATACTATTTTCAAAGGGCCCACGCCTCCTTTTATAATGGAATTGCCCCCGTACCGCTTTCCGACGTTGAAAGCGACGTTTCTGCACATGTGGGAACGCAGCCAGTTATTTTTAAAGAAAGCCGGGACGGTTATTCTAATTTTTTCAGTGATCCTCTGGGCGCTCATGACGTATCCGAAATTGCCGGGCGCCTCCGGGGATGTCGCGCTGCGTCACAGTTTCGCCGGGCGGGCCGGTGTCCTGATGGAGCCGGTTATTAGACCGCTGGGCTATGACTGGCGGATCGGGATCGGCCTCATCGGCTCGTTGGCGGCCCGGGAAATTTTTGTCAGCACAATGAACATCGCTTTTAATATCGATGATTCAGGGGATGCCGCGTCCTTGCACAGCGCTTTTTCGGAAGCCCGGTGGCCGGATGGGCGCGTGCTGTTCACGCCCCTGGTCTGCGTCAGTTTATTGATTTTCTATGTGTTCGCGATGCAGTGTTTCAGCACGTTGGTGGTGACCTGGCGCGAAACAAACAGTTGGCTCTGGCCGGCTTTTCAATTCGTCTATATGACAGGCATCGCTTACGTTGCGGCATTGACTGTTTATCAGGGGGGGCGATGGCTAGGTTTTCAGTGATGCGGGGGGAAACGGTGGCGGGGGTGACAAGGCGAGATACTGGGCGTGGGCAGCTTTCGGCCGGGGGCCGGCAAAGGATCCGTGTTGAAATCCGGGGCGCCGTGCAAGGTGTGGGGTTCCGCCCTTTTATTTTTCGTCTGGCCCGCGAGCTGGGGTTGACGGGGTGGGTGAGCAATTCTTTAGCGGGAGTTTTGTTGGAAGCGGAAGGCCCGTCAGAAGAATTAAGGCTTTTTAGAGACAAAATTATTTCGGATAAACCGGTGCTGGCGTTCATTGACAATATGCAGCTGTCGTTTTTCGATCCATTGAATTATACTGATTTTGAAATACGTCCCAGTTTGGATGAGGAACAACGCACGGCTATGATTATGCCCGATATCGCGACCTGCCCGGATTGCCTGGCAGAGGTTTTTGCCCCGGGCAACCGCCGGTACCTGTATCCTTTTATTAATTGCACGCATTGTGGCCCCCGTTATGCGATCATCCAACGGCTTCCTTATGACCGGGCGAACACATCCATGTCCGGGTTTACCATGTGTGCGTCGTGCCGGCAGGAGTATGAAAATCCGGCATCCAGGTTCTTTCACGCACAGCCGGTGGCTTGTCCGGCTTGCGGCCCGCAGGTCACATTTTGGGATGGAGCGGGGCGCGTCATGGCGCGGCAGCGGGACGCGCTGAATATGGCTGTTCAGGCGTTTCGGCAGGGGCAGGTGGTGGCGGTCAAAGGCCTGGGCGGTTTTCACCTTATGGTTGATGCCGAGGACGAGGAGGCGGTTCAGCGTTTACGCAGGCGCAAGCAGCGTGACGAAAAGCCTTTTGCGGTCATGTTTCCTTCTTTGGATGCGGTATCCCGGGCTTGTCGGGTGAACGCGGAGGAGCTCCGGTTGCTCGAATCGCTTATGGCGCCGATTGTGCTGTTGGAAAGGATATCCGTTTCTGGAATGCCTGCTGGCGGGCGGGTGGCCTTGGCCGTGGCGCCTGGAAATCCAGATGTGGGGGCCATGCTTCCTTTCACGCCTTTGCACCATATTCTTCTGCGGGAGATGGGGTCTCCCCTTGTCGCCACCAGCGGTAATATTTCGGATGAGCCGGTTTGTATTGATGAAACAGAGGCGCTCGCCCGTTTGAAAAACATCGCGGATTGTTTTCTTGTTCATGACCGCCCGATTGTCCGTCAGGTGGATGATTCCCTCGCCAGAGTCATGGCCGGCCGCCCCTTGTTGCTGCGCCGGGCCCGGGGGTATGCCCCACTGCCGGTCCGTTGTGGGAGGTCCGGGCGCGCCACGTTGGCGATGGGAGGTCAGCAAAAGAACACGGTGGCTTTAACAGTGGGGGACAATATTTTTGTGAGCCAGCATATCGGGGATCTGGATACCCGCGCCGCGCTGAAGACGTTTCAAAAGACCGCAGGCGCGTTGATAGACTTGTATCAGGCCCCGGTGGAACAGGTCGCGCATGACCGGCACCCGGATTACATCTCAACCCGGGAGGCGGGGCACCGGGGTTTGCCTTTAGTGCCGGTGCAGCATCACCATGCCCATATTGTGGCGTGTATGGTTGATAATGACCTGGACGAAGAGGTTTTGGGCCTGGCTTGGGATGGGACCGGTTACGGTCTGGACGCGACGATTTGGGGCGGGGAGTTCCTTATTTCTTCTTTAACGGATTTTATCCGGGGAGGGTTCTTCCGGCCGTTCCCGCTGCCCGGCGGAGAAATAGCGGTCAAAGAACCTTGGCGGGCCGCGTGGGGGGCGCTTTGGGAGGCCATGGACGGGGACATGACGGATGTCCGCTGTCTGCCGTGTTTCCGCTCCCGTTCTGATCAGGAATTAAAGGTTTTAAACAGGATGATTGAGAAACAAATTAATACCCCGCAGGTCTCCAGTGTCGGGCGGCTTTTTGATGCTGTTGCCGCGTTGACAGGAGTCCGGGATGGGGCCTGTTTTGAAGGCCAGGCGGCCATGGCTTTGGAGTTCGCCGCTCGCGGTTTTGAAACCGGGGAACGCTATGGCTATGATGTCAAGCGGGGCGGGTCTCTTCCGGAGATGGGGCCCTGGGTTGCGGACTGGCGCCCGATGTTAAAGGCGATTGTCGCGGATGCCAGGGCAGAACTCAACTTGAATTTTATATCGGCAAAATTTCATAATACCCTGATCGCCATAGCCGTGGATATCGCCCGGTGCGCCGGCAAGAAGAAAATTGTGTTAAGCGGGGGTTGTTTTCAGAACAAACGGTTAACGGAAGGGCTGATCCTTCAACTGCGCGCGGCGGGGTTTCAGCCATACTGGCATCAAAATATTCCGCCTAATGACGGGGGAATTTCCCTGGGGCAGGCGGTTTGCGCGGCGCTCAAGGGGGCGCCGGCTTAAACAAGGGCGCCGCCTTTGCACGCGGAGTCCCGAAGGAGATGGAAAAGATGTGCTTGGCGATTCCAGGACAGATTGTCAGCATTGAAGGGGACGACCCTTTTTACCGTTTGGGTAAAATCCGTTTCGGCGGTGTGACAAAACAAGTGTCCCTCGCCTATGTCCCCGAGGCGAAGGTGGGTGATTATGCGCTTGTGCATGCGGGATTCGCGATTAATCTTGTTGATGAATCGGAAGCCTTGGGCGTGTTTGAATTGTTGAAGGACATCGAGGACATCCCCGATGAGTCGGCGGAGGGTTCCTCTCAATGAAGTATCTTGATGAATACCGTGATCCGGCTTTGGCCCGGAAAATATCCCGGGCGATTCACCGTATTACGACAAAACCGCATGTGATCATGGAAATTTGCGGCGGGCAGACGCATGCGATCGTGAAGTTCGGCGTGGATGTCCTGCTCCCGGGGCAGATCACCCTGGTTCATGGCCCGGGCTGCCCGGTGTGCGTGACGCCGTTGGAGCTGATCGACAAGGCGCTGGATATTGCCGCGCGGCCGGAGGTTATTTTCTGCTCGTTCGGGGATATGCTGCGGGTCCCGGGCAGCGGGAAAGACCTGCTGACCGTGAAGGCAGAGGGCGGTGATGTCCGGATCGTGTATTCCCCGTTGGACGCGTTGTCATTGGCCAAAGCCAACCCGTCCCGCCAGGTGGTTTTTTTTGCTATCGGTTTTGAGACGACCGCTCCGGGCAATGCCATGGCGGTTTACCAGGCTTATCAGCAACAAATCAAGAATTTTTTTATGCTTGTTTCTCACGTTTTGGTGCCCCCGGCGATGCGGGCCATCCTGTCTTCCCCTCAAAACCGGGTGGAGGGTTTTCTCGCCGCCGGGCATGTCTGCGCTGTGATGGGGTATGAAGAATATATCCCGATAGCACGGGAGTTTAAGGTTCCCATCGTGGTGACTGGTTTTGAACCTTTGGATATCCTGCAGGGCATCCTCATGGTTGTCCGGCAGTTGGAGCAAGGCCGGTATGAGGTGGAAAATCAGTATAGCCGCGCGGTCAAAAGGGGAGGAAACGCTCCGGCGCAGGAGATTATCAAAGAAGTTTTTGAAGTGGCTCCCCGGAAATGGCGTGGCGTGGGCGACATCCCGCACAGCGGGCTGAAGCTGCGCGAGCAATACCAATCGTTTGACGCCGAAGGGCGGTTCGGTTTGTCGGGGATGACCCGGGAAGAGCCGGAGGAGTGCATCAGCGGGCTCATCTTGCAGGGGTTAAAGAAACCGGGCGAGTGTCCGGCCTTTGGCCAACGCTGCACTCCCCAGCATCCTTTGGGGGCGACGATGGTGTCTTCCGAGGGGGCGTGCGCCGCGTATTACCGCTATCGGCGGTTCACGGACTTCGGAAAACCCCGGGAAAGGGGGGTGATCTCTTGACCAGCGATTCCAGTGGATTCAACGCGGCTTGTCCGATTCCTTTCAAGAAGTCTCAACATGTCCTGTTGGCGCATGGTGGGGGAGGGCGGTTGATGCACGAAATGATCAGTGGGGTTTTTCATGCCGCGTTTCAGAATCCTATGCTGGATACCCGGCATGACGCTGCCGTTTTGGCGAGCCCGGGGCAGAGGCTGGCCTTTACCACGGATTCCTATGTTGTCCATCCGCTTTTTTTCCCGGGAGGAGATATTGGTTCTTTGGCTGTTTACGGGACGGTGAATGACCTGGCCATGTCCGGAGCCCGGCCGCTTTTTATCAGCACCGGGTTTATTATTGAGGAAGGGTTGCCCATGGAGACCCTAGTGCGCATTGCCCGTTCGATGTCCGCGGCGGCCCAAAAGGCGTGCGTGCAGATTGTCACGGGGGACACGAAAGTTGTTGAGCGCGGAAAAGGAGACGGCGTGTATATTAACACAGCCGGCATCGGGGTTTTGGAGCATGATTCCGTCATCAGTCCTCTTGAGGTCCGGCCGGGAGACCTGATCCTGGTCAACGGGGACCTCGGCCGGCATGGGATGGCGGTCATGGCCAGCCGGGAAGGCCTGGAATATGAAAGTGAAATTACCAGCGATTCTGCGCCTCTGGCCACGCTGGTGCAGAAATTGATGGGGGCCGGCGTCCCGCTTCATTGTCTGCGTGACATCACACGCGGTGGTTTGAGCGCCACCTTGAATGAGATTGCGGAGGCGGCCGGTTTAAATTTCTTAATAGAAGAGGACCTAATCCCTGTCCGGGCTGATGTGCGGGGCGCCTGTGAAATTTTGGGGCTTGACCCGCTTTATGTCGCCTGTGAAGGACGCCTGGTGCTGTTTATCCCGGAGCCGCATCTCAAGCAGGCGCTCGCGGTTCTAAGGGACGATCCCTGTGGAAAACAGGCGGCGGTGATCGGTCGGGTCCGCGGGCCTGATCCCCGGGGCCTGGTGTGTTCTTTAAGCCCTATTGGCGTGGAGCGCGTTTTGGACATGTTGTCCGGAGAACAGCTGCCCCGTATTTGTTAAGGACTTTTCTGTCCCCCGGAATTTTCTGTCCCCGCATTTCTTTCTTGTTATCTCTTCCCATTAGTGATATTATGAACCTCAAAATTTTAAAGAGGATGTGACAATGAAAGTAAAATTTTTTATCTTATGTTTGATTTCATCCCTTGTGGGGTATGGAGGGTATCTTGTCGGGTTAACGGCCCAACAGGCCACCGTGTTGGCGATTTTTTCGATGTCGATCTTGGGGACTTTGTTTTTTTGGGATTTCCGTTTAAGCTTTGTCTTTGTCGGATCCGGGGTCTTCCTTCTTATCAAGGCGGTCGTCCTGGAGGATTTTATCCAGTTTGCGTCCCTGGACGTTATCCTGTTTTTGATCGCGATGATGATTATCGTGGGGATGATGAAAGAGGCCGGGTTTTTTTATTGGTTGATTACAGTGCTGTTACGGGTCAATAACCTTGACGGGAAAAAGCTGTTTATTATTCTGATGCTCGCCTCAGCGCTTTTCTCGGCTGTCATGGATGAGGTCACTTCGATCATTGTGATGGTGACCGTCATCCTCAATATTTGCACGTTTTTGGAAATCAACCCGCTGCCGTTGGTGATGTGTTCGGTTATGGCTACCAATATCGGGTCAGCTTCAACGGTTCTCGGGAACCCGGTCGGCGTCCTGATTGCCGCCCGCAGCAGCCTGTCTTTTGAAGATTTTCTCTCGCACGCTTTGCCGGTTTCGGCGCTTGTGCTTTTAGTCTCGATGACAATCCTGGGGTATGCCTATCGCCGTTACATTGGAAAACTTTCAAAGCTTCTCAAGGAGTATCAGAAAGACAAGGGTTTCCTGTACCTTATTTCCATCCCCGCGGACCGTAAGACTAAAATAAGCATAGGGATTTTCGCCGTCACCATTTTCTTGATCGCTTTGCACAAGCGTCTGGAACTGCTCTTGGGGTTGCAGGAAAACACGCTCTTGATCATGATCCCGATCATTGCCGCTGGGGTCGTCATGTTTTACCGCCATGATAAAGCCCGGGAATACGTTGAGAAGGAGGTTGAGTGGAACTCGTTGTTGTTTTTTATGTTCCTGTTTGCGCAGGCCGGGGTGATCCGGGCGACAGGGATTGCCGATTTTTTCGCTCAGAAAATCGTGGCGACCTTTGGAAGTTCCCCCCGTCTTTTGTCCGGCATGGTGCTTTTTACGGGGGGTATTCTTTCCAGCATGCTCGATAACGTCGTCACGGTCGCCTCATATATCCCGGTTGTGAAAAGTCTGTCCGTTTTGCATATTAATCTCAAACCGCTGTGGTGGTCGCTTTTGTTCGGGGCGTGTTACGGCGGGAACATCACGATGATCGGGTCAACGGCGAATATCGTCGCCTTGGGCTTGATGGAGAAAGACCAGAATATTAAAGTGAATTTCTTCCAGTGGCTGAAACTCGGCCTCTTCATCGGGCTAGTCAGCTTGTTTGTCGCTTTTTTGGTTGTCTTTTTCATGTTCGGTTATTTTGAGGTTTAGAAAGAAGCGCCGGCTCTAAACCTTCTGTGGTGATCCGGAGCAACGGGGTTTGCTCATGTCCGCGCAGTCATATCAATATATTTACGGGCCGGTCCATTCCTGGCGGCTGGGTGTGTCGCTGGGGATCGACCCGTTATCCACGCAGGAAAAATGCTGTAATTTTAACTGCCGGTACTGCCAACTCGGCCCAACATTAAATTTTTATTCCACCCGGGAGGTCTTTGTCCCGGTAGACAAAGTCATTGAAGAAGTCCTTTCCCTCCCGGCCGCTTTAAAGCTGGACGTGATTACTTTCTCCGGCCGGGGGGAACCGACTCTGGCGAAGAATTTAGGAGACATGATCCGGGCGGTTCGGGAGGTCCGGACAGAACCCATAGGGGTGATCACCAACGCCGTTTTGATTGGCCGTGTTGATGTCCAGGAAGATTTGCTCTCTGCCGACTTTATTTTAGCCAAACTGGACGCGTTTGATCAAGCCTCGCTCCAGGAGATGAACGCCCCGGCGCCGGGGGTGGCCTTTGAAGCGATCCTGGCCGGGATGAAGGAATTTAGGAAGAAATATCTGCGTAAGCTGGCTGGGCAGATCATGTTTACCCGCCACAATAAGTCCCAGGCGGCCCGGATCGCCGATGCCGTGCGGGATATCGGGTTGGATGAAATTGAGTTGAACACGCCTTTGCGGCCCAGTCCCTGTCAACCGCTTTCTCCGGAAGAATTGGCCGCGATTAAACCGATATTTAGCCGCTGCGCACCGGCGGTCAAAACCGTTTATGAGCTTCAGCAGAAGCCGGTTTCCCCGCTCAATAGAGAGGAAACGGTCAAGCGGCATGGTTCATATTCCGAAGAGCCACGCGGACAGAAGGAATAACTTTTCGCATATTTTTTCTTTTTCTCTTCCCGCTGCGGGGATTCCGTATATAATGACACTAAGAATAAAAAATAAAGAAATGACCGATTATGACTCCTTCAGAGCAGGACAATCAGAATCATTCCAAGGATGAGGTTGCCACCTCGACGCCGGAGACGCCTTCGGAGTCTGGGGCGGAAACTAAACCGGAAGAAAGTCCTCGTGATCAAAGCCCTTCGGGCCAAGAAGTTCCGGAGCCAGGACCTTTGCCGGCGCCTCAAGCCGGAGGGGCCGGCGAGAATTTGCCCTCCACGGCTTCGCCCCCAGGGCAGGACACGGATTTCGGAAGTAATCCCCGGAAAATTTTACAGGAGCTCGAGAAAGAATACAATTCTGAAAAGGAGCCCCCTACGGGCCAGCCACCGGCTGTGTCCCCCGGCGCTCCTCCTTCTCCTGACGGCCCTTCAGGGCTGGCAGCCCCGTCTTTAATGGACGCCGCAGCCGATGAACTGATCACAGAAGCGATGCGGGAACTGGACGGTTTAATCAAGAAAATTAGAGAGAGTCATTAAACCTTAGCCAAGGCCTTTCTTTGAGCCCCCTGGTTTTTTATCCCGGTAGAAATTTCCAAATATTTATAGATAACAATTCGGTGGTCCTTGAGGAAGCGTTTAATGGAAGGAGGGGGCCCTATGCCGCGAAAAGCGCTCGTTCTTGTTGACGTCCAAAACGATTTTTGTCTCGGAGGGGCGTTGCCCGTCCCGGACGGGGATAAAATTATCCCCCTATGCAACCGGTACCTGGAGATGTTTCAGCGGGCGGGAGGCCTGATCGTCCTGTCCAGAGACTGGCATCCTTTAGAAACAAAACATTTCAAAACACAGGGCGGGATATGGCCGGTGCATTGTGTGCGGGAAACGCGGGGCGCCCGATTTCATCCGGATCTTATCCTGCCCCAGGAGGCCGTTATCCTTTCGAAGGGGGACGGAGACGAGGACGGTTATTCGGCTTTTCAAGGCGCGGACACGCGGGGTCGGCGCTTGGAAAAGATTTTGAAAGACGGCCGGGTGGAAGAGATTTATGTCGGGGGCCTTGCCACGGATTATTGCGTCAGGGCCACGTGTCTTGACGCCGCGCGTTTGGGATTTCAGGTTTTTCTCCTGAAGGACGCTATCCGGGGGGTTAACGTCAATCCGGAGGATTCGGCGCGGGCCATTTTACAGATGGAGAACGCCGGAGTGAAGATCCTGGATAACGGGGTCCCAGGGAGATGATATGAACGCCGGTTTCGCGTTGATGACCGATTTCTATGAGTTCACAATGGCCGCCGGGTATTTCGAGAACCGGTTCAACCCCAAAGCCACGTTTGAACTTTATTGCCACACGCTTCCCCATCAACGCTCTTATTTGCTGGTTTGCGGTCTGCGGGATATCATTCAATATATCACCCGGCTGAAATTTTCGACGGCCGAGGTCAAGTACCTGAAGTCCCTGCCGGTCTTTCAGAACGTTTCCAAGGGTTTCTTTGAATATCTCAGGGCGTTTAAGTTTTCGGGGGATGTTTGGGCGATGCCGGAAGGGGAAGTCTGTTTTGCCAATGAGCCGATCCTGCAGATTGAAGCCCCTATCATCGAAGCACAGATTTTGGAAACCTACTTGTTATCGATGATTAATATTCAGACCTTGGTGGCCAGCAAGGCGGCCCGCATCGTCCGTGCCGCACAGTATGACGGGACGGCCCGTCCGGTCATTGATTTTGGATCACGCCGGGCGCACGGCCCTGAGGCCGGGGTGTTGGCGGCCCGAGGGGCTTATGTCGGGGGGTGCCTTGGGACGTCCAATGTCCTGGCAGGACATCGGTATAATATCCCGGTTCTCGGGACCATGGCCCATTCCTGGGTCCAGGCTTTTGATAATGAAGAAACCGCGTTTAGAAATTATCAGAATATTTTTCCCCGTCACACCGTTCTGCTTGTGGACACGTATAACACCCTTCAGGCGGTCCGCCGGGCCGCGGCTTTTAAAAAGGCGTTCAGCGGGGTCCGGCTTGATAGCGGGGACTTGCTGGCGCTGAGTGTCCGGGTCAGACGCATCCTGGACCGGGCCGGCCGTTCGGACGTGAAAATTATCGCCAGCGGGAACCTGGATGAGTATAAAATTCAAACACTTGTTAAAAACAAGGCTCCGATCGATATTTTCGGGGTTGGGACAGAAATGGTGGTGTCGGGGGACGCTCCGTCATTGGATTTAACGTACAAGCTGGTGCAGTTGGAAACAAAACAGGGGACTGTTTCGTATACCGCCAAACTTAGCTGCGGCAAGCACACGATCCCGGGTAGGAAACAGGTTTATCGCATGTTTGATGCCAAGCAGCAGCTTAAAAAAGACATGATAACGTTAGCCGGGGAAAGCGCCCCTGTCCACGCCCGGCCCCTGCTTGCGCCGGTGATCCGCCGTGGCCGGCCGCTTAAGGCCTTGCCGTCTCTTGCCGATGCCCGCACCCGTGCCGAGGACAGCCTTCGCCCGATCCCGTCCTGTTTCCTGCGGTTAGAGCGGCCCAGCGTCTATCCGGTTGAATACAGCCCGGAAATTATGGCTGTATCCCGGGCGGTGCAGCAGAGAGGGAGAAGGCGCGCGGGGCGTTAACGTCGGGCTCTTTGTCAGTAAATGCTTGACAGCCTGGCTGTTTTAGAATATATTACACAGAAGCTTTCGGGATAACCGTACGATGAAAGTACGGCGGGGTGAAAATCCAAGCTGGCAGTGATCCGGGGAAAGACCGGTAAGCCTGCGAGCCCCCCAGATGGGGGCAGAGCAAGTGAGCTTTTTAAAGCAATTCTTGAGCCAATAGTTCCGTGCCTGGCATGGACACGTTCGGAGAAAAAACGAATGTGAGAGCCTAGAAGAGAGAGAGCTTTGATGATAAGGTTTTTCAACGTTTGAGTTGTTTCTCCGGTACCAGCGTTGAGTTATCACGAAGTCATTGTCCCGAGCCCAAGCTCGGGTTTTTTATATCTTGGGGTTTAAGGATTTCAGATAAGACTATGGCGAAAGAGGAAAAAGGCATGTTTAATTCGATTGAGGAAATCATTGAAGAGCTTCGCGCGGGGAACATGGTCATCGTGATGGATGATGAAGGCCGGGAAAATGAAGGGGACCTTGTCTGCGCCGCGCAATTCGCCTCTCCCGAAGTTATTAATTTCATGGCCAAATATGCCCGAGGGCTCATTTGTGTTCCTATGGAAGAAAGCCGGCTGGACGCCTTAGGTCTTCATCCGATGAAAGATAATATCCTTTCCCATCATCAGCACCAGTTCAGCCATATGGGCTGGACTATTTCTGTTGATGCGGCCAAGGGCGTGACGACCGGGATCTCGGCTTATGACCGTGCGTATACGATTAAGGTTTTGATTGCCCCCCAATCCACCCCTTCTGACCTGGAAACCCCGGGGCACCTGTTCCCCTTAAGGGCCCGCAGAGGCGGTGTTTTAGTCCGGGCGGGTCATACGGAAGCCGCGGTCGACCTGATGAGAATCTCTGGATTGTTCCCGGCGGGTGTTATCTGCGAAATTATGAATGACGATGGTACCATGTCGCGCACGAAAGAGTTGAGCGCGTTCGCCCAAAAGCATAACCTTAAAATGTGTTCTATTGCCAGTTTGATTGAGTACCGCCGGCGTTCCGAACAGCTTGTTTCCCGGTGCGTCGACGCGAAGCTTCCGACCCGCTACGGGACGTTTCGCTTGTACGGCTATGAGTCAAAATTGGATAAGGAAGCTCACCTGGCCCTGATCATGGGGGATATTGATGTGTCGCAACCGCAACTGGTCCGGGTCCAGTCTGAATGCCTGACCGGGGATGTGTTTGGTTCTCAGCGGTGTGATTGCAATGAGCAGCTGCATGGCGCGATGAAGATGATCAAGGAGAATGGTTCGGGGATCCTGCTTTATATGCGGCAGGAAGGGCGCGGTATCGGGCTGATCAACAAGATCAAGGCGTACCGCCTTCAGGATGAAGGGATGGACACGGTGGAAGCGAACGAAGCCCTGGGTTTTGCTCCGGATTTAAGAGATTACGGGATCGGCGCCCAGATTCTTGCGGATCTTGGGGTCAAGGAAATCCGCCTTTTAACGAATAATCCCCGCAAGATTGTCGGGTTTGAAGGGTATGGATTGAAAGTGGTGGAACGGGTTCCGCTGAAGGTTCCTTACACGCCTGACAATATGAATTATCTTAAAACAAAAAAGGAAAAGCTGGGACACCTTTTATGAAAGGCCACGGCGACGGTGGTGTTTCTTAGGGTGTTTTAATAAATTATGGCGGCGGCGAAGAAAAATTATATTATCATTGTTTCACATTTTAATGAGATGATTACCCAGCGTTTGCTGGACGGATGTATGGAACAACTGCAGAAACGCGGGGTTTGTGGGAAGGCCGTGCGTGTCGTGTGGGTTCCCGGTGCTTTTGAAATCCCTGTCGCCGCCCTGAAAGCGGCCCGCAAACAATCGACCGCGGCTGTGATCTGCCTCGGTGCGGTGATCCGGGGGGAAACGTATCATTTTGAGCTTGTGGCCGAAAATGCGGCGAAAGGGATCCTGGATGTTTCTCTTTTAACCGGCAAGCCAGTCGTTTTCGGAATTTTAACGACGGAAACGCTGGATCAGGCTTATAAACGTTCCGATGTCAAAGGAGACCACAAAGGCCGCGATGCGGCGGATGTGGCCGTGGACATGGTTCAAACCTTGGTGACTATTTAATGGATGACGAATCGATCAATAAAAGCAGTATGCGTAAAAGATCTTTGGCCAGGGAATACGCGTTGATTATCCTTTACCAGAAAGACGTGACCGCCCAGGAGATCGACCAGAAAGTCCGGCAGTTCTGGGAAGAGACTGAAGACACGCACGCGGATGTCAGGGAATTCGCTAACCGGCTGGTTTACGGCGTCAACCGGGAGATGGAAGAGATTGATAAAAAAATCGCCCATTACGCGACCAATTGGCAGCTGAAGCGGATGGCCACCATTGACCGCAATGTGTTAAGGCTTGGCGTGTTTGAGTTTTTTTATGCCCCGGATATCCCTCCCAAAGTCACGATCAATGAAGCCGTGGAATTAGCCAAAAAATTCGGGGATCTGGAATCCAGCAAATTTGTTAACGGCATCCTGGATAAAATTCATAAAACCGAAGTGGTTCTTCTTAAAGAGCAGAAGTGACCCGGTCCGCAGATCTTCATATTCACACGTATTATTCCGACAGCACCTATACTCCGGAAGAAGTGTTGCAACACGCGGTGGCCGCGGGCCTGGACGGCATCGCGGTCACGGATCATGATACGGTGGAAGGAATTCAGCCGGTCAGGGATCTCGCCCTTCAGACCAATGTCGAAATCATTTCCGGGGTGGAGTTGTCCAGCGAGGAAGAAAACCGGGATATTCACATCCTGGGTTATTTTATTGACTGTCAGAACAGCGCCTTGCTTTCGGCTTTGCGGCATTTTCAGGACATCCGGATTGAACGCATTCACCTTATGCTGAAAAGACTGGCTTCGTTAGGAATCCATGATATCACGTTTGAGGAAGTCGACGCGCAGACCAAAGCGGACGTCGTCGGCCGTTTGCACCTCGCTCAACTGCTGATCCGTAAAGGATGGGCCGCCGACCATCGGGAGGCGTTTGCGAAGTATCTCGGGGAAGGCGCTCCGGCGTATGTGAAAAAAAGCCGGTTGAAAGTGCAGGACGCGATAGACCTTATTCATCAGGCCGGGGGCTTGGCGGTGCTCGCTCACCCGATGGTGACGAATGTCGATCATTTGATCCCCCGTTTTGTCAGGGAAGGGTTGGACGGGTTGGAGGTCTATTATCCGCACACGTATGAAACGATTACGCAGTATTATGAGCGGAAAGCGGATAAACACGGCTTGCTTAAGACTGGCGGTTCGGACGCGCACGGCCGGCATAAGAACCATACGTATATTGGTAAACTGAAAATCCCCTATTCATTAGTCGAACAGATGAAGGAACGGTTAAAGACCCGCTAAGAAGACATGGCGATGCAGGATGAATTTTATATGCGCCTGGCCTATGAGCTGGCCTTGAAAGGCAGGGGGAAGACCTCCCCGAATCCCATGGTGGGCGCCGTGATCGTGAAGCAGGGCCGTGTGGTCGGGCAGGGCTGGCATCGGCGTTGCGGGGGCCCGCACGCGGAAATTTGGGCGCTGCGCCAGGTGGGACCCCGGGCCGTTCGGAACGCGACACTTTATGTCACGCTGGAACCGTGTTTCACCCAGGGGCGCACCCCGCCGTGCGTGGACGCGGTGATCGCTTCCGGGGTTACAACGGTTGTGGTCGGGGTCAAGGACCCTAACCCAGCGACGCACGGCAAATCAGTCCGGAAACTGCGCCGGGCCGGGATCACGGTGCGCGTGGGCGTTCTTGCCGGCTGCCTGACGGAAATGAATGTGGCGTTTGAGAAATATATCCGGACGGGCATGCCGTGGACCGTGGCTAAGGCGGCGCAGACGCTGGATGGTAAAATCGCGACTTCAACGGGGAACTCGCAATGGATCACCTCCCTGGAGGCCCGCCGGTTTTCCAGGACGTTAAGAAACGATTTTGATGCGATTATGGTCGGGGTGGATACGGTGCTGAAAGATAACCCGGCCTTAAATCCGTCCGACCCCCGGAAACCGTTAAAAAAGATCGTTGTGGACAGCCGGCTGCGCACGCCGCTTCAGGCCCGTTTTTTTCAGGACTGCGATCCGAAAGATTGCTGGATCGCCACCGCCGCGTCCGCCGATCCGGCCCGGATTCAATGGTATCAGCGCCGGGGGCACGGGGTTATCGTTTGCCCGGCCCGGCATGGCCGGGTTGATCTGGCCTGGTTGTTCCGTTGTTTGCCTTCTAAGGGAATCGCCAGTATCTTGATTGAAGGCGGAGCGCGGCTGATCGGGGCCGCTTTACAGGACAAGCTGGTGGACCGGATGCATATGTATATCGCGCCCGCGATCCTGGGGGACGCCGACGCTTTGAGTTCGGTTGTCGGGTTTAAGCGGAAAAAGATTGAGCAATGCACCCGGCTTTCTTGGTTGCATTCCCGGATGATCGGTCCCGACATGTTCATCCAGGCCCAAGTGAATTATTAGCGGAGGAGCCGTTTATGTTTTCAGGAATCGTGGAAGAATATGGCATCATACAAAATGTTCAAAAGAAGGAAAACCTGTTTATCCTGGCTGTCCAAGGGGATAAAGTCCTGGGCGGGACGAAAGTCGGCGACAGTATTTGCGTGAACGGAGTCTGCCTGACGGTCACGGATAAAAAAAAGAAGCTGCTGATGTTTGACGTGATGAAGGAGACCATCGAAGCCACCAGTTTGAAATATGCCGGGCCGGGAGGGAAAGTCAACATGGAACGGTCGCTCAAGGTGAACAGCCGGATCGGAGGACATTTTGTGACCGGGCATGTCGACGGCACCGGGGAGGTCGTCAAGATCGTGACCCTGCCGAATTACGTGGAATTCCGTATCGGCGCCTCGCCGGATCTTATGAAATATATCGCTCCGAAAGGTTCGGTTACTGTTGACGGTGTCAGCCTGACCATCGGGCGCGTGATGCGGGATTATTTCAGCGTCTACCTGATCCCGCACACCCTGGAGGTGACCACTTTCGGCCAGACCCGGGAAGGGGACCGGGTCAATTTAGAGACGGATATATTGGCGAAGTATATTTTACACAGTTATAATGACTTGAATTTGAAATAATCCGGATTTACCCTATAATATAATCATGAAAAGAATTGTCATAACCGGGCTGGGTGTTCTCGCTTCGATCGGGCAGGGGCGGGATAATTTCTGGCAGGCTCTGCAGGACGGGACCTCCGGATGTGCTCCTATTACGCTGTTTGACTCTGGGCCGTTCCGGGTAAAGCAGGCGGCGGAGATTAAGAATTTCGACGCCAAATCTTATATGGGGCCGAAAGGACTCCGGACCCTGGACCGCAGCACCCTTTTGGCCATTTCAGCGGCGAAATGCGCGATTGAAGACAGCGGTTTCCGAATCGATGACACCAACAGTGATGATGTGGGTGTCGCTCTCGGCACGACGTTTGGAAGTCTGCAAAGCATTGTCGATTTTGACACGGTGATTCTTAAAGAAGGGCCGCGGTACACAAATCCGGGATTATTTCCGAATACAGTCATTAATTCCCCGGCGAGCCAGATTTCTATTTGGCATCATATTCAAGGGTTTAACGCCACGATTTCGACCGGATTCACCGCCAGTCTTGACGCCATGAAATACGCTTATGATTTTCTGCAACTGGGCCGGGCCAAGGTTGTGTATGCCGGGGGCCTTGAAGAACTCTGCTGGCCTACGTTTATGGGGTTTCATGCCCTGCAATTTCTCTCCGGGTCAAAAGAAGGCCAGCCGTTTATCAATTGCCCGTTTGACCGCCGTCGCAATGGCATTACTTTTGGGGAAGGCGCCTGCCTGGTGGCGATGGAAGATTATGACCACGCCGTTCAAAGAGGCGCGTGTATCATGGCGGAGGTCCTGTCTTTTGGGTATTATTTTGACCCCTACCGGATCAACAAATACAATCCGCGGGGGACGGGGATGGTGAAGGCGATGCGGTCGGCGCTGGAGGAGGCCGGGTTGGCGGCCGGGGATATGGATTACATCTGCGCCAACGCCAATTCCACTTCGGCGGCCGATAAGATTGAATGCCAGGCGATTCAGGACATTTTCGGCCCAAGGGCCAAGACGGTTCCGGTCAGCGCGGTGAAGTCCATGCTCGGGGAATGTTACAGCGCTTCCGGTGCGTTGTCTGTCGCCGCCTGCTTGGGAGCCCTGGAAAAAGATTTTATTCCGCCGACGATTAATCATGTTTCTCCGGACCCCGATTGCCCGCTGGACGTCGTTCCCAACACGGCTCGGCCGGCCAGGCTTAATCGGATTTTAATCAATAATTTTAGCCCCAGCGGGAATCACGCCTGTATGGTGATGGGCCGGGCAGGGACGCGATCATGACACAGTCTTTAAAAGGGAAAGTGGCGATTGTGACCGGGGGCTCCCGGGGGATTGGCCGGGCGATCGCCCTGATGTTCGCCAGGGAAGGCGCGGATGTCGCGTTCAATTATCACCGCCAGGCGGGGGCGGCCGAATCTTTGGAACAGGATATTTTAGCGCTCGGCGTCAAATGTGATAAAGCCTGCGTCGATATCAGGGATTTTGCCAGCGTTAAGGATTGGATCGCCGGGGTTAAAGAGCGCCTGGGCGGCATTGATATTTTGGTCAACAACGCCGGGATCGTTCAGGATAAAGCGCTCATGCTTATGACGCCGGAAGACTGGCTGGCGGTTATCGACACGAATTTAACCGGGATGTTTAACGTGGCCCGGGCTTGTATTGTAACATTTTTAAAACAGAAAAGCGGGCAGGTCATTCTGGTTTCTTCCGTCAGCGGGGTTGTGGGCTTGCCCCGGCAAACAAATTACAGCGCCTCCAAGGGCGGGGTGAACGCTTTTACAAAATCCCTGGCCAAGGAGGTCGCCGCTTACGGGGTCCGGGTCAATGCGGTGGCCCCCGGGTACATTGAAACCGACATCCTGTCCACCCTCTCCGATCAGCAGCGGGACGCTATTCTAAAAAATATCCCCCTGGGCCGGTTTGGCTGCCCGGACGATGTGGCGTCCTGCGTGAAATTCCTGGTGAGCGAAGCCGCGCAGTATATCACGGGCCAGATTATTCAGATGGATGGAGGCTTGGCGATCCGGTAAGTTTGAGCTATAATAAAAACCTTTCTTGTCAATAAAACTATGTGGAATGGAGTGTGTCATGGAATTAACTGTTTATGATATTCAAAAGATTATCCCGCATCGCTTCCCGTTTCTGCTTATTGACCGGGTGTTGGACGTGCGCCCGAATGAGAAGTTGATCGCTTTAAAAAATGTGTCGATCAATGAACATTTTTTCGTCGGCCATTTCCCGGACGAAAAGGTGATGCCCGGGGTCCTGATGATAGAGGCTATGGCCCAAGCGGGGTGCGTTTATTTTTATTACAGCAAGAATATGCAGGGCAAGAAGCTCACGTATTATTTGGCGAAAGTCACGGCTAAATTCCACAAACCGGTCGTGCCGGGTGATCAGTTGATCATCGAAGTCACGACCATCAAGATGCTTCCGAAAGCCGGGTTTCTTAAAACCCAGGCGCGTGTCGGGGAGTCTTTGGTGGCGGAGGCGGAAATCGGGTTCGGTATTAAGGAATCTTAACGAAGAGTGTTGATCGGTTTTATTCCGGTAAATGAAAAAGGCAATCCTCGCGGGATTGTCCTTTTTTATGACCTAAAGTTATGACAATCAAACAACCATTTCATGATAAGAATCATCGGTCTCAAAATCCGTCTATTATTGTTGTGGGCGGGGGGCCGGCCGGGATGATGGCGGCTATCCGGGGCGCCCAGTTGGGTTCGAGCGTGACGCTGATTGAAAAAAACGCCACGCTGGGCCGGAAGCTGTTATTAACCGGGAAAGGCCGATGCAATCTTACGAATGCCGCCGGCTTGGATGTCTTCTTGGGCAGCTATGGCGTGCACGGGCCTTTTTTGCGGGATGTTTTTAAAATATTTTTTAATGCCGAATTGATGCGTTTTTTTGAAGAGCGGGGGGTCGCCCTGAAAGTCGAGAGGCAAGCCCGGGTGTTCCCGGTCTCCGACCGCTCCGGGAGTATCCTGGAGGCTTTGAAAAAAGAATTGCAAGCACGCCGTGTCCAGGTGCTCTTCCGGGCAGAAGCCCGGGATATCGCGGTTGATCATAAAACCGTCACGGGGGTGGTCCTGGCAACAGGCCAACAGCTGAAAAGCTGTCACGTTATTTGGGCTACGGGCGGGAAGTCTTATCCATCGACCGGTTCCACGGGAGAGGGTATTCTGATGGCATCCCGCTGGGGGCACCGGGTCGTTCCTTTACGTCCGGCGCTGGTTGGCCTGGAAACGCGGCAGACTTTCCCCGGGGACATGCGCGGCCTGACGCTTAAGAATGTGCGTCTCCGGTTTTCAAACGGCAAGAAGCAAATTGTTTCTGATATCGGCGAAGTGCTTTTTACCGATTTTGGTGTTTCCGGCCCGTTGGTTTTTTCTCACAGCGGCCAGGTCGTGGACTGGTTGACTGTGCCGCACCGAGTTACCGTGTCTCTTGATTTGAAACCTTCTTTGACCGAAGAAATACTAACCCAGCGTTTTTCAAGCGATATCCTGGTGTCGCGTCACCGGAAAATCAAGAACACGTTGAAGGGCTATCTCCCCGCCCGGTTTGTGGATGTTTTTCTCCGGCAGGGGGGGGTATCCCCGGATAAAGCGCTCTGCCAGCTCACCCTTCCTGAACAAAGAGCCCTGGTTCGGCTTTTTAAGGATTTTATCCTGGATATCAGGGGGGCCCGAAGCTTTAAAGAAGCGATGGTGACTCAGGGGGGGGTGGACCTCAAAAATGTCAATCCCAGGACCATGGAGTCCCGGGTTGTCCGCGGTTTGTTTTTTGCCGGGGAAATGCTGGATATTGACGGAACCACCGGAGGATTTAATCTGCAGGCGGCTTTCTCGACAGGTTATGTGGCGGGGGAAAGCGCGGCCATGCGGCGATAATTTCTGCTGTTAGGGGCTGTTTTTATCCTCTGCGTCCGCGGTCAGGGCCGTCCCGGGAAGTTTTCTCCTGGGAGGATATCCTTCAAAACCCTTTTTTCACAAAAGGATGAATCCCCTTACTCCTGCCATGATTTTGTGCTACACTTTGACTAGAGTAAACTGGTTAAATTGAGGAACTGGAGATGCGCTTCATTATTTTATCCGTTCTTTTTTTAAGTGTGCCGGTGTGCGCCTTTTCCCAGGACGTTCTCAGAAAGACCAAGGTCATCCGGGGGGAAGAGTGTTCGGTCGACGTGTTTTATAAAGACGGCGAAGAGGTCGGTCTGCAAAGAAGGACAGCGGACGGCCAGAAAGACGTCGAGGGGAAACTTCCGGAAGGGAAGGTTAAATTCATCGATGAAACCACGGGAGTGTACGGAGAAGAATATTATAAACGAGGGGAGAAACATGGGACCAGCCGGACGTATTTCCCGACAGGGGAATTAATGAAGGAGTCCTATTACCTCAATGGGGTTTTAATGACGGAGAAAGAATTCTTTAAAAATGGCCAGGTGCGTTTTGAGGCGGATTATTCGCGGAATTGTGATGCCTGTAAAGGCGGGCAGGAAAAAGGGGCAGGCAAGATTTATTACCGGAACGGGAAATTAAAATATGAATGGAATTTTAACATAGAGCAGGTCCGAGGGTATCAACGGGCATACACGCAAGAGGGAGAGTTGCGCTTTGAAGCGTATTATGACCAGGAGGGGCGGCGGCTTAACAATGAATAGACACGATTGTCCCAGTTTTACGGTACGGAAATCAGGACGCGCCCGGCTGCATGACAACCGGGGAATTTCTTTGCTAGAAATTTTGATCTGCGCCGGGATCCTGGTTATTATCCTAACCGGGATGTTTCGTCTTTTTATTTATTCTGCGGAACTCAATGATATGTCGCGGAATGTCACGGTCGTGATGTCAGAGGTCCAGGGGAGAATGGAAGCAATCCGTAACCATAATTTTAACCTGATAACGACGGATTACATTTTTGGAGGCACCCCCGGGGATACCTTCAACCTGTCCCAAGTGACGGGGATAGGCGTGATCACGATGGATGCGAGCAACACGAAGCTTTTAAAAATTCGCATCGTGGCCTGCTGGCGAAACCAGAACGGCCGGGTGATCGGGGAAGACAAGAATTTAAACGGCACCCTGGATGCGGGAGAGGATTTAGACGGAAACGGGCTTATTGATTCGCCCGCTGTTATCGAGAGTTATGTCGCCAGGCTGTAAGGCGTTTGCCCTGGGAGAGAAAGGATTGTCCTGATCATGAAAGGCAGAGCTGAAGAAAGATTGCGGCTATTTTTCGCCCGCGCTTCCGGGTTAACGCTGGTGGAGATTTTAGTTACGGTTGTTGTGTATTCAATCGTGATTACCGCGGCGTATTCGGTCTTGACATCGGGCATCATGACCTGGCAGGTCAATAACGTCAAAGTGGAACTGCAGCAGGACCTCCGCAAGGCGATGGACTGGATGATGCTGGACCTGCGGCAGGCCGGAGCGGTTTCGATTGACGACGTCCCTGTTTCTAACAGCTGGTCAACGGTCATCACTTTTAGTGTTGCCAATGGGGTGTCCGGTGGCGTGACGATTTGGACGAGTGATAAAATTAAGTATTATCTTTCAGGTACATTATTAAAACGGCAGTATGGGGCGTCCGTCCGTGATATCGCACAGGACATTACCGTGCTTCAGGTCAGGCGGCCGGTCAGCGCCCCGAACACGGTGGAAGTGAATTTGCAGGCGCAGAGACAAACGATCCAGGGAAACACCGTGCCGTTGAGCCAGTCGTTTGTGGTCAAATTGCGGAATTAAAAGGGGCTGGAAAGGAAGCGGATCATGAAAATCAATAACGAACGAGGAAGCTTATTGGTGATGACGTTGTTGCTGGTGGCGGTGCTCTTAACTTTGGGCTCGGCTTTTGTGGCCATGAGCATGGCGGAAAGCCGGATTGCGGAACGGGAACGGCGGAGCGTGATCGCCTTTCACATCGCCGAGGCGGGGATCGCGCGTGCTGTCTATGATTTAAGGGAGGATTTTGGGAATGACCCCTCCAGCCCGAGTTGGGCGGACGGAGATATAAACGGCAATACCCTGAATCTTCCCGACACGACGAATTTTTATGCGATGCCTTATGTCGGCACAACGCTTAATGGCGGCTCTTATTCCGTGCAGGTGAAAAAAGAAACGGCGGACGGCCGGGGGATATCGATGCGGGCCACGGGCACTTTGGGCGATGCTTCGGAAACCATACAGGTGTATGCCAAAATGACGTCGGTTTCTCCGTGGGATAACGCGATTTTCGCCGGGACCGGGTCCGACCCGGGCACAGGAGCGACCACGATTGCCGGATGCGTGAATATCAGCGGCTCGGTGCATATCCTTGGGACCGGGCTTTCCAGCACGGACTACGCCGTGGAGCTGGGCGGTACGGCTGAACTGATCGGGAATAACTATTCCGCGCTGGCGGCGGACCTCCGGAGGCGGTTGCCGGCGCTTCCGACCACGGTTTATAACGGAGAAACGGTGGAAACGTTAAGCGCGATCCTGCGGGTGAAACACGGCCTCGTGGGGTTGGACGGGAACTCATCGGTTGGCACGACAAACGTCCCGGGCAACTCCGTTAAGGAAACCGCGGACGCGGTTTATAGCACAGACGGGTTTACCGGGAATTCCGGCATCGCCAATGTGTATTCTGATAACGGCTGGTCCAACGCGTATGACATGGGAGATGATATTTCGTTCCCCAGCCTTTCCGACCCGTATGGCGGATACGCCAGTTATCAGCAGTATCTCCGTGATAATGCCTATGTGATTTCTGCCCCGGCTGATTTGGCCCTTTTATCCAATATCACCGCTGCGTCAAGTTTTACGTTAACGGATGCGGGCGGGAAAGGCAGCATCAGCATGGATGGCAGCGGCCATCTCACCGTGGACGGGATTATTTATGTTGAAGGTGGGAATATGAGCTTCGGGGGAGGGAGTGCTATTGTGTATACGGGGAAAGCCTCTATTCTGGTCACCGGCAATATCAGCGTGAACGCCGATCTGGTGACCCCGGCGGTCCCTATCGGAGGGGAGCATAATTTCCCATACGTCCCGTCGACCGGTGTGGAAAATATCATCGGATTTATGACTCCCAATAACATCGCCCTCGGGACATCTTCCCAGTTGGATGTCATGGGCCTTTTTTACGGGGAAAACAAGATTTCCATCAATAAACAAACGGATTTGATAGGGTCGATTGTGACCAATTTTTTTGATCTGACAGGTCAGGTCCCGAACATCTATCAGGTCCCGGAAGCGAAAAATTATCTGCCTCCGGGCATGATCGGGTCCACCGGCGGCTGGAATATGGCGCTGTTGTCCTGGCAGAGGATATAATGCCTGGCTCATGGAAAGTCATGCCGGGCCGAACTTGATTTTTTTGCCAGAGGGCTGCTGTTGACGTTCTCCCCGGTTAATGATAGAATGTTATTCTTCATTTTTGCTTTTTCTTTTCGTATGAACTGCGGGAAGTAGCGCAGCTGGCTAGCGCGCAACGTTCGGGACGTTGAGGTCGTGGGTTCAAATCCCACCTTCCCGACCATATATGCAGAAAATGGTTCAATAAAGCCAGGGCCCCAGAACTTCTGGTCCCAGCAAGCCTTTGGGGCATAAAACGCTGGCCGGATGTTCTGGGGTTTTTTATTGTTAATTGATTTATCCGCGGCAATATAATTTTATGACACAGGAACAGCAACGTAAACATCATGAAAGGCTGGTTCAGGCGCACATTTTTTATTCCGGGATTGTCCAAGGCGTTGGGTTCCGGTATACGGTCCGTGGCTATGCGTCCCGACTGGGGCTTCAGGGTTGGGTTAGGAACCTTCATGATGGCCGGGTTGAAATCCTGGTGGAGGGATACCCCGCGGGCGTTGAAAATCTTATGATGGAAGTTGAAGAGTACTTCTCAGAATCAATCAGTAAGCGGGAGCTGTTTTATGGAGACCCCGCCGGGGAGTTCCATAATTTCAGGATCATTTAAACCCGCCGTAAGCTGGGGTTCGTATGCGTTATGGCCTTATTTCCGATGTGCATGGGAACCGGGAAGCGCTGCAGGCCGTATTAAAGGCGCTTGTGAAAGATTCGGTGGATCAGATCCTTTGCGCCGGAGACATCGTCGGATACGGGGCAAACCCCGAAGAATGTTTGGCCCTGATCCGCCAACAAGCGATCCCTTGTGTGGCGGGTAACCATGATTGGGGCGTTTGTGGCCTGTTGGATTTGGACCGATTTAATCCTTGGGCTCGAACTGCTATCCTTTGGACCCAGCGGCATTTGGCCCGGGCTGATTTCGATTTTCTGAGGGCTCTTCCCCTCACGTTTCAGGACGATATCCTTGCCATGACGCATGGCACCTTTAATGCCCCCTCCGGCTTCCAATATCTTTTGGGCAGCTTTCAGGCTGGAGAGGCGTTCCCGTATCTACAAAGGAAGATCGGTATTGTTGGACATACCCATATCCCGGGTTTTTTTGTGCGGAAAGGCGGGGATGTTCATGCGGGCGTTGGCCCTTTTTTGCAGGGGGAAGAGGGATGTGAAATTATTATAAACGTGGGGAGCGTCGGGCAGCCCCGGGATGGCGATCCCCGGGCGGCCTACGGGATTTACGATTCTGATAAAAATTATTTTGAAATCCAACGCGAGCCGTATGATGTGAAAAGCGCGCAGCAACATATGAGGGAATGCGGCTTGCCGGTTTTTTTGTCTGAACGATTGCCGAGGGGAATTTAATGGAAACGCAGGGACAGGCACGGGATCAAATCAAGGCCCAGATGCGGCAGTTATCCCGGGAGATCGAAGAACATAACCAGCGTTATTATGAACTGTCCGACCCCATTATTTCGGACAAGGAATATGATGACCTGATGCGGCGGCTTATGCTTCTGGAAGCGGATTATCCGGATTTGCGGCAGCCGGATTCCCCGACCATGAGGGTTGGCGTCAAAGTAACATCAGGGCTCAAAACCATTGAGCACAGGACAAAGATGCTGTCTTTGGAAAACACCTACTATGAGGGGGAACTGGATGAGTGGCATGCCCGCCTTCAGAAAGCGTTACCCGGGGAGAAGATGTCATGGGTCGTGGAGCTGAAAGTTGACGGGGTCAGCGCGTCGCTTACGTATAAGAAAGGGGCGCTGGTCTTGGGGGCTACGCGGGGAGACGGCCTGTATGGCGAAGACGTTACCCATAATATCCGGACGATCCGTTCTGTCCCGCTGCGGCTCAAGCCAAGCGTTTCAGGCCCCGCGCCTGACACCATAGAGATTCGGGGTGAAGTTTATATGGACAAAAGAGATTTTATTGCTCTTAATAACGAGAGGAAATCCAACGGCAATATGATTTTTGCGAACCCCCGGAACGCGGCGAGCGGTTCGTTGAAGTTGTTGGACGCTGGGTTAGCGGGGAAGCGACGCCTGCATTTTCTGGTTCATTCTTTTGGGAGCATGGAGGGAGGATCCCCGCCGCAGACTCAATGGGATTTTCTTAAGACAGCGCAGGAGACGGGGTTTTGTGTTGACGGGCATAAACGTCTCTGCCGGACTTTTCAGGAGGTGAAGGATTTTTGCCGGGAATTTCAAGACCGGAGGGAGTCTATCCCTTATGAAGTGGATGGGGTGGTGATCAAGGTGAATGACCTGAGCCAGCAGCAACAGTTGGGAACAACAGCTAAGAATCCCCGTTGGGCTGTGGCCTATAAATTCCCGGCGTCCCAGGCCACCACGAATGTGAAGGATATCGTCGTCCAGGTGGGCCGGACCGGCGTCCTGACACCGGTGGCCGAGTTGGATCCGGTGCCTTGCGCCGGAGTGACGATCTCTCGGGCCACGTTGCACAATTTTGAAGAGATCGCCCGTTTGGGTGTTTATGTCGGAGCCCGGGTCCTTGTGGAACGGGCGGGGGACGTGATCCCGAAAGTCGTAAAAGTCCTTTCTCCCGCGGCCTCTGGTTCCAAGATTTTTTCTGCCCCTGAAGCGTGTCCGGTCTGCGGGGGGGCGGTTGAAAAAGAGCGCGACGGCCAGGTTGCGGTCCGTTGTATCAATCCGTCTTGCCCCAGGCAGCTGGAGCGCCGGCTGATTCATTTCGCGTCCCGGGGAGCCATGGATATCCACGGGCTGGGTGAGTCGGTTGTCGCGCAGTTGTTCGGCCGCAATCTGCTCCGGGATATGGCGGACATTTATTTCTTAACTAAATCCGAACTTTTGTGTTTGGAGTCTTTCAAAGATAAAAAAGCCGGCAATCTGCTGGCCGCGATTCAGGCGAGCAAGCAGCAGCCCCTATCCCGCCTTATATTTGGCTTGGGGATTCATAATATCGGAGAGAAGGCAGCGTTTGTTTTGGCCCAAAGGGCCCGTCACATGGACGCCCTATTTGAGTTGTCGTGCGAAGAGGTGGTTGAGATTGAAGAATTCGGGAACATCATGGCCCGATCCGTGATCGGCTTTTTCCGTCAGCCGGCAGCGCACGCTCTTATCGAGAAATTGAAGAAGGCGGGCGTCAATATGAAAGAACCGCTCAAAGAAGCAACGGGGCTTCTGGCCGACAAGACGTTTGTGTTTACCGGGGAGTTGCCCGGGCTTTCAAGAACGGCGGCGGCGGCTCTCGTAAAAAGTAATGGGGGGAACGTCATGGCAGCCGTCAGCAAACAGACCGATTATGTGGTCGCGGGAGATAACCCTGGGTCCAAACTTACGAAAGCCAAACAGCTCAATGTCACCATTTTGACCCCGCAACAATTTAAGGAGATGATTCATGTTTAGATGCCCGTCCCGTCAGGATCTGCCGGTTATGGCATGGTTGATTGGGGGGCTGCTCGCCGTTCAGATTCTTTTGAGCGGGTGTGAGCCCGTGCGGAAGAAGTTCATCCGCAAAAAACGCTCGGCCGACGTGGAAACAGCGGTTCAACCGGTTTTTGAACCGGAAGAATATCCGGCGGCGGAGTTGTCGCCGGAAGATAAGTATCAGGGCCATTTCAACAGGGTTTTAGTTTGGACTAAAGAAGCGATCACGAACATGGAAGACAAGGCCAGTGACAAGCGTATCGTGTTTTCACTGAAGGCGTGTTTGAAAGAGCTGGAAGGGATGGAGGCGCTGTTGCCCGAATCTTCCCGCGGCGAACTGCGGCAGATCAACGCGGAGATGGGCCAAATTCGAGACGCGTTCTCGCAGCCAGCGGCGTACCGGCCGTACCAGAGTTATATAAAAGATCTTTTGAGCCTTGACCGGAGGATACGACAGACATTGAAAACGGCCTTGGGGCGAGAGGGGCTGCAACCGTGAGGGTGGCTGGTGATGCAGAAATTTATTGATGATTTCATAAGTTTTTTATCGGTTGAAAGAGGGTTGGCAGACAACACATTGTTCGCTTACCGACGGGATCTTCAAAGTTATCTGGCGTATTGCGAACAGTCCGGGGTTAAGGGGCTCCGGCAGATCACCCGGCAGCATATTTCCGATTATGTCTATGTCCAGAAAAAATCCGGCTTGTCGGCCCGGACCATTTGCCGGCGGTTAGCCGCGATCAAGACCTTCCACCGTTTCCTCGTCAGGGAGAATTTTCAACAGGAAGACCCGAGTTCCTTGGTGGAAACGCCAAAATTATGGAAGAGGGTCCCTGAAGTCCTTAATCAGCAGGAAATTGAAGCGATGATCCTGTCGGTCCGGGGAGATACCTGGCAGGCGGTCCGCGACCGGGCCATCTTAGAAGTGTTTTACGCCAGCGGGATGAGGGTTTCCGAGCTGGCGAACCTGCGCCTGGATCAGGTCAACCTTGAGTTGGGATACGTCCGGTGTATCGGGAAAGGGCGTAAGGAGCGCATTATCCCTTTGGGGCAAAGAGCCCGGGAGGCGGTGCGAATTTACTGCGATGGGAGCCGTGGGAGTTTGTTGAAATCCAGGCTGTCCTCAGACGTTTTTTTGAGCCGTCTTGGGAAAAAAATGAGCCGGCAGAGTTTATGGAAAGTCGTCAAGGCTTACGCCAAGAAAGCGAATATTAAGAAGGCGATTAAACCACATACATTGCGGCACACGTTTGCCACTCATTTGCTTGAGCACGGCGCGGACCTCAGGGCGGTCCAGGAGATGTTGGGTCATGCGGATATTTCCACCACGCAGATTTACACGCACGTGGACCGGGAGCGGTTGAAAAATATTCATAAACATTATCATCCACGGGGATAAGAAAATCCCCCAAGGGGCTTGATGCGTAAAATTTCCTGGCAGCATTTAAATCCGCAGGTCAAAACCCTGCTTCACGGCGTGTCCCGGGCCGCAGAAGGTGCCGGCATCTCGGTTTATATCGTCGGAGGGACGGTCAGGGATATTCTTCTTCAGAAGCGGAATGTGGACCTGGATTGCGTGGTGGAGGGGAACGCCATAGAGTTGGCGCAACGTGTGGCAGACTTAGTTCGGGGGGAATTGAAAATCCATGAACGGTTTCAAACCGCCACCGTCACGAGCCCGGATCGGATCAGCGTGGATTTCGCCATGGCCCGGGAGGAATTTTATCCCCACCCCGGCGCACTTCCCGTTGTTAGGCCGGGGACGCTTGAGGCGGATTTAAAAAGGAGGGATTTTACAATCAACGCTATGGCCGCCGTTTTGCATGGCCCGGATGCCGGGGTCCTGCGGGATTTATACGACGGGGTCCATGATTTGCTCCGCCGGCACCTTAGGATACTGCACGATAACAGTTTTATCGATGACCCGACCCGGATCCTGCGAGGGGTCCGTTTTGAGCAACGGTTGAATTTTAAGTTTGAGCCGCGGACGGACCGGCTTTTGAAGTCAGCCTTGCGTCGGAACGTCCTGGCCCGGATTAAGCCGGCGCGCTATTTCACGGATTTCCGTAAGGTCCTCAAAGAAGAGGAGGCGCTCGGCTGTGTCCGGAGGTTACGCCGGCTTGGGGGCCTGGATTGTTTCTTTAAAGGGCGTGCCATCAATGATCGTGTGTTGGGTCAGATTGAGGAGCGCCGCCGGAGGCTGCCTTCGTTTTATCCCGCGCAAGAAGCCGATTGGCCCATGATCCGTTTCATGGCGCTTCTGGCGGGGCTGGATAAAGTACAGATTGAATATATTTTAAAAGGAGTCCCGGTCTGCCGGAGGGAAAAAGAGTCGCTTCTGGGCGCGATCCAAGCCACGAGCCAGGCAAAACTCTTATCAGTTAAAAGGATGGCATCCAGCGATATTTATGCTATATTAAAACCTTTGGCTTTGGAAAATATTCTCTTTATTCGTTTGCGAACTTCCGTTAAGATAGTACATGAGCGGGTTGATCTTTTTTTGGAGAAGTTGGCCCATATCAGACTTGACATAACCGGGGAAGATGTCCAGAAAGCCTTGGGGAAGCGCCCGTCTCGGATCGTCGGGCGCATCTTGGCGGAAGTTATGGAGCAAAAATTGAATGGCCGGTGCCCGGACCGGGCCCGGCAGTTGGAATTTATGAGGGAACGAACCTGTCGAATATAGGTAAGGAGATTTTTAATGGGGCGGATGGAAAGAGTGAATGAGTTGGTCAAACGGCAGATCGGCGTCCTGCTGCAGCAGGAAATGCACGATCCCCGGTTACAGTTTGTAACCATTACTGAAGTTCACGTGAGTCCGGATTTGCATTATGCCCAGATTAAGTTCAGTGTCTTAGGTTCGCAATGCAATACTGACGATGCTGTTCGTAGCTTGAACCATGCCGCGGGATACCTCCGCAGGAGAATCGGGCAGAATTTGACTTTACGTTATACTCCGGAACTGGAATTTATTTATGACCCGTCTATCGAATACAGCGCCAGGGTCGAACAGACGCTGTTGGATATCAAGAAATTGCCCACGCAGGCCGCGACAGATGATACGGAAACACAAGATCAAGGAGCCACAGGTGGCGCGTAAAAACAATTCTTTCCAGGAAATCAGCCAGGTACTCAGGGCACACCATTCTTTCTTAGTGTGCACCCACGTGAATCCTGATCCTGATGCCGTGGCGTCCCAGTGTGCTATGGTTCAAATTCTCCGCCATTTGGGGAAAAGAGTCATTGCGGTCAGCCCTGAACCCATCCCCCGGAGGTTCCACTTTCTGCCGGGCGCCCGACAGATCCGTTTGGCGTCCAGCATCAAGAAATGGGATTTTGACATGGCCATTATTCTCGATTGTGGGGATTTTAACCGTATCGGGCCTGTTCAGCCACTGTTGTCTCCTGGCACGCTCTTGGTGAACATTGATCATCATGTCACCAACAGTTTTTTTGGGCAATATAACTGTGTCGTGCCCAAGTCCTCTTCCACGGCGGAATTGCTTTATGATCTGCTGGCGGATATTTCCTGTCCTTTAACAAAAACTTTGGCGCAGCTTTTGTATACCGGGATTTTAACGGACACAGGATGCTTCCGTTACGATAACACCACCCCGCATACGCACGAGGTGGCCTCCCGGTTGTTGTCGTTCGGGGTGTCGTCCAACAAGTTGTATATCAAATTGTATGAGTCGATCACCCTGGGGGATTTAAATAATTTCAATAAACTGGTTAGCTCTTTTGAGAGGCATTTTAATAATCAAGTTATCTGCCTGGTTTTGTCCCAGAAGGATTTGAAACGGTTCTCGGAAGAGTTTGACCTGCGGGACCGGATTTTCCGGCATTTCCGCGCCATCAAAGACGTCGAAGTCATCGTAATTTTTACTGTCGAGAAAAAGGATGTCACCCGGGTCAATTTCCGGTCCCTTTCCAGGGTGAATGTCGCCTGGCTCGCGTATCATTTCCAGGGAGGAGGGCACAGCCGGGCAAGTGGCTGTTTGGTGAAGGGCGACTTGAATCACACCAAAAAACGCGTGTTGCAGGAAATCAGCGAGGTCATCTGACGCGTCCTTCGGCGGTTCAGTCCATTTTATCAAAAAGGATCTTATGAAAGACGAATCTCCATATAATGGTATCATTGTTGTCAATAAGCCGTCGGGGATGACATCCCATGATGTCGTTTCCCGGGTGCGGCGCATTCTCAAGATGAAGCGGGTGGGGCATGCGGGGACTCTTGACCCTTTGGCCACGGGAGTCTTGATCATCCTTTTGGGCCGCTGCACAAAGTTGTTTAAGGAATTCGAAGCCTATGACAAGGGGTATAAAGCCAGCATGATTTTAGGCACCAAAACAACAACCGCTGATATTGAAGGGAAAATCCTGAAGCAGATTGGTTATGATCAAGTGACGCGGGAGCAATTCGAAAATATCATGAAGGGCTTCAGGGGAAACATCGTGCAGGTTCCTCCGATGGTCTCGGCTATCAAGGTGAATGGGAAACGTTTATATGAGCTGGCCCGGAAGGGGATAGAGGTTAAACGCGAGCCCCGCGCGATTACAATTCGTGATTTGCAGCTTGTTGATTTTTCCCCGCCGAGGGTTACGTTTCATGTTGAATGTTCGAAGGGCACCTACGTGAGGCAACTCGCCGAGGATATGGCGGAACGCCTGAACAATATCGCTTGTATTTCCGAGATTGAAAGAACTCGGGTTGGCCCTTTTCGTATTGATGAGGCTGTCGCCCTTGAGGATTTGGGGCCGGAGCATGTAAAACTTTGGAATGGAACCGCCCGGTAGCGTTTCCTAGAGCGGTTTTTTTATAGAGATGGAATTGATAACCCGCTTAAGTCAAGTCAAAAAACAATATCCTCATCCTGTCATAGCCATCGGCGTCTTTGATGGTTTGCATCGCGGTCATCAAAAGGTCATTCATCAGGTGGTCAAAAAGGCCCGGGCTTGCCACGGGACGGCTGTGGTTATGACTTTTTATCCTCATCCGTTGCATGTGCTCAGGCCCGGGCAAAGTCTTCCGCTGATCATGACTTTGTCGTTACGAGAGAGATTGCTGTCGGACTTCGGCCTTGATGTCTGTTGGCTTATCCATTTCACCCGGGAGTTCTCACGGATCCCTCCGCGTCAGTTTATCGAAAAATACCTTGTCGAAAGGATGGCTCCCCATACCGTGATTATCGGCGATGATTTCCGTTTCGGGAGGGACCGGCTCGGAACCCTGGCTCTTTTCCGGGAGGAGGGCGAAAGACATAAATTCAAGGTCCAGACCGTACCCACTTCAAAGGGCGCCCAGAAAATCATCAGCAGCACCATGATCCGGCAACATATCTTGGATGGCGACCTCCCCAGGGCTTCCCGTCTCCTGGGCCGCCCTTTTGCGATTGAGGGGAATGTGGTTCATGGGGACGCCCTGGGCCGTCAATGGGGTTTCCCGACCGCTAATGTTTCGGCCAGACGGCAGTTGATCCCGCCCAGCGGGGTGTATATTGTTTATGTCCAGTATCAAGGCCGTCTTTTTCCCGGGATGGCGTATATAGGGCGGAAGCCGTCCATCCGTCCTTCTGGCCGCATAACCATTGAAGTGAATATTTTTAACTTTAACCGTAATATTTACGGTGAAAAAATTATTATTTTTTTTAATAAAAAAATCCGAGAAGAAATAAAATTTGATTCTCGTCACAGTTTGGTCCGGCAGATTCAATCCGATGAAGCGAACGCTCGTCGTTGGTTTCGAAGAACACATCTCATTATCCCTTCTTTGATCTAATCCTTTTTTATCTATTTATTGAATTTTTCTTGCAATTTTTCCAGAAGAGTGGGGCTGCGAGGCTGTGGGGCCGGTATTTTTATTGTTTTTGGCTACCATATATTGTTGTGTGTATTTTGCTGTAATACAAACTATTGTATTGCAACAAAATAGAATATTTTGCTGTTGACGAGAATGAGCATTTTCGATATACTTGAATACAAAGTGGTGGAAAGTGGTGGGTAGTGGGTTAAGACGTCAGGATTAAACTATGTTTTATGGTGAATATTGCCATTCTCTCGATCAAAAGGGGCGGTTAATCCTTCCAGCCCGGTTCAGGGATGTTTGTAAGGAAGGCGGTATTGAAAAATTTTTTCTTACCCGGGGGCTGGATAAGTGTGTCTTTATGTTTGCCGAGGAGGAATGGAGGATTCAGGAAAAAAAATTCAAAAGCATGCCGTTTACGAAACAGGAATCCCGCCATTTTAACCGGTTATTTTTTTCGGGGGCGGCAGATGTGATCCCGGATAAACAAGGTCGTTTTATTATTCCCCCGTATTTGAAAACCTATGCCGGTATTCAAAAAGACACGATATTGGTTGGCGTCTCTAATCGAATTGAAATTTGGGATGCCGGAACCTGGGCATCATTTTATGATAATAATTCCGAGTCATTTGAACGGATCGCTGAAAACATGATGCAAGCGGACTAATCCGTTTTGAAGGGATCACCTTTTAAATAATATGCTGTCAGAATGAGCCTGGTTTCTTATGGTCGATGTCGCGATAAACACGCTCGCACACATGAAAAATGAAAATCCTGGGCACACCCCCGTGATGATGCAGGAGGTCTTGGAATCTCTACGCCTACCGAGAGGAGGATGCCTGGTGGACTGTACTTTAGGATTAGGAGGGCATGCGGAGGCTGCGGCGGCTGTCTTGGGTGAACAGGGCAGGATCATCGGGATTGACCGGGATAGCGATTCCTTGGAAGTCGCCCGTCAGCGTCTTGCCAAACAACCGTTGCGTTGTGATTTTGTGCATGAAGATTTCAGAAAGCTTGACGTCATCCTTGAGCAGTTCAATGTGTCTTGTGCGGACGGGATGTTATTTGACTTGGGGATTTCCAGCTTTCAGTTGGATAATCCGGAACGGGGTTTCAGTTTAATGGCGGAAGGCCCGCTGGATATGCGCATGGACCAGGAGGCTGCTTTTTCAGCATATGATTTGATCAATTCTCTTTCCGAAAAGGAATTATCAAGTATTTTGAAAGTCTATGGGGAAGAACGGTTGCATAACCGGATTGCGAGATTCCTCGTCGAAGAGAGAGGCCGCCATCCCATCGAATCCACCAGTGAGCTGAAAGAAATTGTCCTCAAAGCCCTGCCTCATCGGTATAAGAGGCAGAAGATCCATCCCGCGACGAGAACATTCCAGGCCTTCCGCATCGCGGTCAACCGGGAACTCGAATCTTTGGAGATCGCTTTGGACAAGTGTGTCGGATTCCTGAGGCCGGGGGCGAGGATAGCAGTAATTTCATTCCATTCGTTGGAAGATAGAATTGTCAAGCATAAGTTCCGGATGTTAAGTCAAAAGGGACTTTTTAGCATCGTGACTAAGAAACCGTCCCGCCCCTCGGAGGAAGAGGTGCTGGATAACCCCCGTGCCCGCAGTGCCCGCTTGAGGGTCGGAGAAAGAAAATAAATTTTGGCAATATTGCCGCTTGGAAAAAAGAAAGAGTGTTATATGAAACTGGTTAAGTCTATACAGGTTATGTCGACCGTCACTGTTTTTGCTTTGATCTATACGCATTTGCAGATGCAGATATTTGACTACGCTTATCAGGGGAAGACCCGTGAGAAAGAAATTGTCACCCTGAAAAGCGAAAATGGCCGTGTGACATATAATATCATGCAGTTGAAATCTTCACTCAACTTGGGAGTGACCCTGTTAACGGACAACTCGATCTTTCAGTTCAGCGATGATGAGAATATCGTGCAGCTTGTCACAACAGAATCTTTAAACGCGGAGCATGAAGGGACGGTGTCCCGAAACGAAGGGCCAATCAAACCTCTCCTGAGTTTCCTTTCATTTAAGTCCGAGGCCGAGGCGCGATCTTTTGACAAAAGCCGTATCCTCCGGTCTTGGCGGAAAGAGCCGTAACCTCATTGCGGTTTTTGCGAATGGTCGGATTCTCCATATAAAATGTTGCGCGATGTTACCGCTGAAGCCGGAATTAAAGACACATAACCATGGGTGAATTCGGTTCGGAGTGGACCGGTGTATATTCGTAAACGGACCTTACGTTTTATCAGTGTTTTCCTTTTCTTGATTGCGTGTCTGCTGTATTTTTCTGCCCGGCTGGCATGGATGCAGGTTTTTCGTCCAACGCACCTCGCGGGACTGGCGGCGAAACAGCATAACCATTATATCAAGCTGGAGCCGGTGCGCGGGACAATTTATGACCGGCGGCTAAGGCATTTGGCGTTGAATATGACGGCATACTCTTTGTTCGCCAACCCCCGGCTGATGACGTCCGAGGATAAGGAACGGGCGGTGAGGGAGCTTTCGTCCCGGGCCCGCTTGGATCCCGCTTTTATCCGGGAGCGGCTCGCGCGTCCGAAATATTTTGTCTGGTTATCTCGGAAACTTCCGGATGATGTTGTGGAAGAAATTCAGGCTTTGAAAATACCTGGACTGGATTTTATCCGGGAGAGCAAACGGTATTATCCTAACCGGAACCTGGCAGCGCATGTGATCGGGTTTGCCGGGATGGATAATGCGGGGTTGGATGGCCTGGAGCTCAAGTATGATGAGGTCCTCAAAGGCAAGGAAGGCTGGGCGCAGATTTTAAGAGACGCTAAGCAGCGGGATTTGATGATAGAAAAGGGCGCGTCTCCACCGCAGGATGGCTTTAATCTCGTCCTGACGATTGACGAAACGATACAGTACATCGCGGAAAGGGCTTTGGACAAGGCGTTTCAGCAGAACAAGGCGAAAGGGGCGACGATCATTGTGATGGATCCTCATACCGGTGAAATCCTGGCCCTCGCGAACCGTCCGACCTATGATTTGGAGAATTTTGCCGAAAGTGCGCCGGAGCAAAGGACGAACCGTGGAATTTCTTATATCTATGAACCGGGCTCCGTTTTTAAGATTGTCACAGCCTCAGCGGCTATCGAAGAGAAGGCGTTCCAGGAAGATGACAAGATTTTTTGTGAAAATGGGGAGTACCGTGTCGGCAACCATATCTTACATGACAGCCATCCGCATGGGACTTTGACGTTTCAGGGGGTGATTGAACAATCCAGCAATATCGGGACCACGAAGATCGCCCAGAAGCTCGGGGCTGAAAAGGTTTACCGTTATGCCCGGGCCTTTCAGTTCGGACAGAAGACCGGCATTGATTTGCTCGGGGAAGTGGAGGGGCTGATCCCTCCTCCTTCCACGTGGTCCAAGACGTCCATTGGCGCGGTTCCCATCGGGCATGAGGTTGCCGTGACCCCTTTGCAGTTGGTGTGTGCCGTTTCGGCGATTGCCAACGGCGGTATTGCCATGAAGCCTTTTGTCGTCAAATACATCAAAGACAACAAAGATGAACTGATCCAGGAGTTCTTCCCGGAAATCCGGGGGCGGGTTATCTCGACTGAAACGTCTGAGAGGATGAAAGCGATCTTGCAGGGCGTTGTTGACAACGGGACAGGGAAGCGTGCCCGCATTGATGGGTTGTCTGTGGCTGGGAAAACCGGAACGGCACAGAAGGTTGAGAACGGCCAGTATTCTCATAGGAAGTATTACGCGACTTTTATCGGATTCGCCCCGGTTGATAACCCCCGTGTTGCCGCAGTCGTTGTTTTTGATGAACCGAGCCCCAATTATTACGGGGGAACGGTGGCGGCTCCGGTGTTTAAAGAGATGTTAATGGACACGATTAAATATTTAAGATCTTTAAATCCTTCTGGGTGAGGAAACGCATGCGGCTTGTGGATCTTCTAAAAGACATTTATGACGACGCCCTCCCGGAGCCGTGTGAGGACATTGATGTTCAGTCGGTGTGCTCGGATTCCAGAGAAGTTGCTCCCGGGAGCCTTTTTGTCGCTCTCCGCGGGCCCAAGGAAGAAGGTTCTCGGTATATCCCGGATGCGGTTCAGAACGGGGCCCGGGTCATCGTGACGGACTGTGCAGACTGGCGGGGGAGCGCTCCCTGTGTGTTAAGGGTTCCTGATGCCCAGCGCTGTCTGCAGAAACTGGTCTGGCGTTTTTACGGGGACGCCTGTCAGGGGTTGCGCGTGATCGGGGTCACAGGAACCAATGGAAAAACAACGATAACGTATCTTGTTGAGTCCATCCTGAAACAAGCGGGGCGGAGCTGCGGGGTGGTGGGAACGATTAATTCCCGTCTGGGCGACACGGTGTGGCCTTCCAAAAATACCACGCCCGGGTTGGTGGAGAATTTCCGGTTCCTATCCGGGCTCGCGTCCCAGGGAGCCGAGGCTTGCGTTATGGAAGTGTCGTCCCATGGCCTGCATCAGGGCCGGGTGGAAGGGATCCCTTTCGTGCAGGCGGTCTTAACGAATGTCACGCAGGATCACCTGGATTATCATCAGAACATGGAGGATTATTTTCTGGCGAAATCCAGGCTTTTTGTCTCGCTCTCTGCGCAGAGTACGGCGGTGATCAATGGGGATGACCCTTATGGCCGAAGACTATGTTCCTTGACAAAAGGACGGCTTTTGACATACGGGGTCGAAAGCCCCGCGGATTTCATGGCTGAAGAGATCCGCCTGTCATTGAGCGGGACAGAATTCTACGTCGTCACTCCTCACGGGCGTTGTCAGGTTAAGTCCGGGCTGATCGGTCAACATAATGTTTATAATATCTTGGCCGCCTGCGCCGTAGGGCTGGGGGAGGGGGTGTCTTGGGAACACATCCAGACCGGGGTCGAGTCCTGCGTGTCTGTCCCCGGACGGATGGAAGCGATTCGCTGCGGACAGCCTTTTCATGTGTTCATTGATTACGCCCACACGGAAGACGCGCTTCAAAATGTTTTACGCGCTATCAGAGCTATTTCCCGGACCCGGATTATTTTGGTTTTTGGCTGCGGCGGCGACCGGGATGCGGGAAAGCGGCCGAAAATGGGGCGCGTGGCGTCCGAGTTCGCTGATCATGTGATTGTGACAAATGACAACCCCCGCAGTGAGCCTCCGCAACAGATTATTGACCAGATTTTATCGGGGTTTACGCATGACCGCTACCGGGTTATCCAGGACAGGACAGCGGCGATCGAGGCCGCGGTCCAGGCGGCCGGCATGGGGGATGTCGTACTTCTGGCCGGCAAAGGGCATGAAAATTATCAGATATTTAAGAACCAGACCGTTCCCTTCGATGAAAAGGCGATTGTCCGGCAGTGTTTATATAAAAGGATGTCGGGATCATCGTCGTGTTAAATAAGGAATAATGGAAAATTTCCATGTGGACAATACAGGATATTTTACAGGCTACGGGTGGCGTTCTTCAGCGCGGGAAAGAGGATCAGGATGTTAAGGAGATATCGATTGACAGCCGCACCATTCGGCCCGGAGCGCTGTTTGTTGCCATCAGAGGAAAGAATTTTGACGGGCACAAGTTCCTGAATCAGGCGGTTGAGAAGGGCGCCCGGGGCGTTATCGTAGAGGAGACGTTTCTGTTGGAACAGCCGTCCCCACGGATCGCGGTCATTAAAGTCCTGGACACTGTCGAAGCTTTGGGGAAGATCGCCCGGTTTACCCGTGAGCGAACCCGCATTCCGGTCATAGCTATTACCGGGTCGGCGGGCAAGACCTCAACGAAAAATCTTGTGGCCGCGGCGTTGCGGTCCCGCTATCAGGTCCTGGTCAATCAGGGTTCTTTTAATAACCAGATCGGAGTGCCGTTAACGGTCCTGCGGTTGAGCCCGCGGCACAAAATTGCTGTTTTTGAGCTTGGGACCAACCAGCCCGGGGATATCCGGAGGCTGTCCTCAATCGTCAAACCGGATGTGGCGGTGTACACGAATATCGGTGAATCTCACCTGGAAAAATTAAAGAGCCCGGGATACGTGTTTCAAGAGAAGAGTCAAATGCTGAAGGATTTGTCAGCGCGAGGCCGGGTCATCCTTAATAAAGATGATAAATACCTAAAAAGATTTTATAAAAAATTAAATAATGATAAAATTATTTCCTACGCGATCCGGGAGGCGGCCGATTACCAGGCCACGCATATTGAGAGGATCCGGCAGGGAAAGTCTTTGCGCTTTTTGGTTAACCGTCGGTATCCGGTAGTTCTGCGCACTCCGGTTCAGGAAAATATATATAACGCCCTGGCGGCCATTGCCTGCGCCAGGCTAAAGGGTATTTCTTATGAAGCCGCCGCGGCGGCGTTGGAGAAATACCGGTTTTCAGGGCAGCGGCAAGCGGTTGAGCGTGTCGGTCGTTGCTGGTGTATAGATGATTCTTACAACGCGAATCCTGTCTCGATGCGCAGCGCCGTGTCCACGCTCGACGCGTTTCCGGTTAAGGGCAAAAGAGTCCTTGTTTGCGGGGATATGCTGGAGTTGGGGGCCTGGTCTAAAGCGCTTCATCAAAAGATGGGGGAGTTTATCGCGCGGACGAATATCGCGGCTGTTTTGGCCTATGGCCCGATGTCTTCCTGGCTCGCCGAGCAGGTGAGGAAGGACAATAAGGCGGTTTTTGTAGCGCATTTTTTGGCCTTGCCGGCCCTGCACCGGCAGCTTGTGCGCTGTCTGGCCCCGGGGGATGCCGTGCTGATCAAGGCGTCCCGCGGGATGCACATGGAGGCAACGGCCGCGTTTTTAAAAAAGCAATTTGAGGGATAAGCGGAATGTTTTATTATTTTACTCAGTTAAGGGATTTCTTTTTTGTTTTCAATATTTTTAAATACATCACGTTCCGTGCCACCATGGCGGCGGTGACGTCCTTCTTTATTTGTATCCTGGCCGCGCCCGTTGTGACGCGGATGTTTCAGCAGTGGCGTATCCGTGAACATGCCCGGCGGCAGGATTGCCCGGGGCTGGCGTCTTTTCATGATCAGAAAGAAGGCATCCCGACCATGGGGGGCATTTTTATCATGGGCAGCATTGTTGTGTCGGTCTTGTTGTGGGCGGATATCGGGAATCGGTATATTGTGTTGTCGCTTTTGACCGCCGTTTATTTGGCGGTCCTCGGGTTTGTTGACGATTATGTGAAATTAACAAAGCCCGGACGGCACGGAATCAGGGCCAGGACAAAATTGTTATGGCAGGTTTTGCTGGGGTGCTTTATCGGGTCGTATGTCTTTTTTAATCCGGATACGACCCCTCATTTTGCCACCCAGCTGGATGTCCCTTTCTTAAAAGATATGGTGGTGCGCTTGGGCTGGCTTTACGTCCCCTTTATCGCTTTGGTCGTGATTGGAACCAGCAATGCGGTGAACTTGACGGACGGGTTGGACGGGCTGGCGATCGGGTGTGTTTTGATTGTGAGCGGCACCCTGGCGGTTTTATGTTATATAACGGGGAATGTTAATTTCAGCCAGTATCTGTTTGTCCCTTATGTCGCCAACGCAGGGGAATTAACGGTCTTCTGCTCGGCCATCGTCGGGGCAAGCATGGGTTTCTTGTGGTTTAACTGTCATCCGGCCACGATTTTTATGGGGGATACGGGCTCGTTGTCCCTAGGGGGATGCCTGGGGGTCATTGCGGTGTTTATTAAAAAAGAATTGTGGCTGATCCTCTTGGGCGGGATTTTTGTGGCGGAGGCGCTGTCTGTTATTCTGCAGGTGTTGTCGTTTAAGATGACGGGAAAACGTATTTTCAAAATGTCCCCCCTCCATCATCATTTTCAATTGTCTGGTTGGCATGAATCTAAAATCATCACACGCTTCTGGATCGTTGGCATCATTTTTTCACTCATGACGCTGGCGTTATTAAAAATCAGGTAAATGGACTTATCAGATAAAAAGGTTACGGTTTTGGGAGCGGCTAAAAGCGGGTTGGCCGCGGCGGCGTTGCTTCGCCGGAAGGGGGCCAGAGTTTTTTTGTCCGAGCAGGGGGGGATAGAAAAATTCCCTCTTGATTTTTTATCCTGGGCCCGGGCCGAGGGGGTGGAGATTGAGGCTGGAGGGCACACGAGGGAATTCATAGCCGGAAGCGCCCTAATGGTTACCAGTCCGGGAATCCCTTATTTTGCCCCGCCGTTAGTGTGGGCGCGGGAGCAGGGAATAAAAATTTGGGGTGAGATCGAGCTCGCTTTCCAGTATTGTCCGTGGCCGGTCATTGCCGTGACCGGCAGTAATGGGAAAACCACGGTGGTAAACCTGATTACGCAGGTCCTTAACGCGGCGGGCAAAAAAGCGGTGCTTTGCGGGAACGTGGGAACGCCGTTTTGCGATTGCGTGGATAAATTGGCAGACGCGGATTGGGTCGTATTGGAGGTCAGTTCGTTCCAGTTGGAAACGATTGAGCATTTTCGTCCTCATATAGGCGTTTGTTTAAATTTTAGCCAGAACCATCTTGACCGGCATAAAGATATGGAGGAATATTTTACCGCCAAGAAACGCCTGTTTGAAAATCAAACTTCGGGTGATTATGCCATATTGAATGACCAATGCGAACTTTTTAAGGATGCGGCGAAGGATTTCCGTTCCCAGGTCGTTTTTTTTAACTGTCCCGGCGATGGCCGCTCGAGCGATGTCCGGAATCCGAATTTTCTGGCTGTTTTAGCCGTATCTCGCACGTTGGGAATTTCGGATGACGTCGCTTTAAACGTGTTCCGCTTGTTCCCCGGGGTTGAACACCGGATGGAAAAAGTCCGCGTCTTGGAGGGTGTTGAGTACATTAATGATTCAAAAGCCACGACGGTCGAGGCCGGCCGGTGGGCCTTGGAAAGCCTGGACAAGCCGGTCATCTGGATTTGCGGAGGCCGGGATAAGAACCTGGATTATTCAGTCCTGAAGGGCCTTGCCGGAAGGAAAGTCAAGGTCATGATCGCCATCGGCGAAGCGCGGGATAAATTCCGGCAGACTTTTTTCGGACACGTCCCTTTTGAAGTCGCAGATTCTTTGTCGGCGGCTGTTGCTTTGGCGAGGCAGAGGGCGCGTGATGGAGATTGTGTCCTGTTGAGCCCGATGTGCGCGAGTTTCGACATGTTTAAGAATTTTGAAGAGAGGGGAACGGTATTTAAAAGCCTTGTCCGGAATTTATCGGAGGATGCGTGATGAGGGACATCCGGATATCCGTTGCCACGATAACGCTGTTCCTGATTTTTTTGGGCATCATCATGATTTACAGCTCCAGCGGGATCTACGCGATGCAGGTCCTGGGTGACCAGCTGTTTTTTTTGAAAAGGCACGTTTTTTTTGTCTGCGTGGGGTTGCTCGCGTCCCTGGGGTGTATGGCCCTGGATTACCGGGATCTCAGGAAGGTGGCCAAACCTTTGTTGCTTTTTTCGGTGTTCCTGCTGGTGATGGTTTTAATCCCGGGCATCGGGAAATCCAGTTATGGCGCCCAGCGCTGGTTTAAGCTCGGCCCGATTTATTTTCAGCCGTCCGAATTGACCAAGATATGTGTTTTGGTTTATATCGCTGATTTCCTGGCCAGGAAACAACAGGAGGTTAAACGTTTCGGCAAGGGGTTTTTGCCGGCGCTCCTGGTTTTGGGGGCCGTCTCTCTTTTGATATTAAAACAGCCGGATTTGGGGAGCATGCTATTGATTTTTTCGGTGGCCCTGATTATGTTATTCGTCGCTGGGACAAAGCTGAAATATCTGTGGGCGCTGGTCCTGGCCGGGCTGCCTGGTTTCTACTTTATGGTTGTCAAAGTCCCGTACCGCTGGAGAAGAATCGTGGCGTTTCTGGATCCCTGGGAGGATGTCCATGGCGCGGGGTTTCAGCTGATCCAATCGCAGGTGGCTTTCGGCAACGGAGGGTTTTGGGGTGTGGGGTTGGGAAAAAGCGTCCAGAAGCTTTTTTATCTCCCGGCCGCCCACACGGATTTTATCCTATCCATCATCGGGGAGGAACTGGGGTTCCTGGGGGCTTTTCTGGTGATCGCCCTCTTTGTCTGTTTTATTTGGCAGGGAAGCCGGATTGCTAAGCGGACTCAGGATCTGTTTGGATATTATTTGAGCGTGGGGATTGTCGCCTTGATCGGGTTGCAGGCGGTCATTAACGTCGGGGTGAGCATCGGGGCGCTCCCCACCAAGGGGCTGCCGCTTCCGTTTATCAGTTACGGGGGGTCTTCACTGGTTTTTAATATGATATCCGTCGCGTTATTGCTGAACGTTTCCCGTGTCGAAGACCTTTAATTGTGATACAATCAATTTTCATCCTGGGAAAGCCGGAAGTTCCGCGGGCAGACGGGATAGGATGTGCATGACATTTGTTTTTGCCATTTCAGGGAGCGGGGGGCATATCTTGCCGGCCCTTAAGGTCGCCGAGCAGGTGTCCGGCCTAGGGCACCGGGTCGTTTTTATGGGGGATTTTCGGGGTTTTGCATCTCTGGTAGACAGGAAAGGAATTCAGTGCTACCCGTTAGACGTTCGAGGTTTGTCTGGCCGTTCGTTGAAGTCGCTGGGGATGTGCTTTTTTAAAATGATATTGGCCTTTGGAACCGCTGTGCGGCTTTTAAAAGAGCTACGGCCCGCGGTTGTCACGGGATTCGGCGGTTACGGGAGCGTTCCGGTTCTGCTGGCGGCTGTTTTTTGGCGGGTCCCAACCTTAATTCATGAACAGAATGTGCGCCCGGGCCGGGCGACGAAGATATTGAGCCGTCTGGTGACAAAAGTCGCGCTCAGTTTTGAGGAGACGGGCGGGTATTTAAGCCCTGCCACGGTTGTCACGGGGTGCCCGGGCCATGTGCCCCGGGAAGATTATAATAAAAACCAGATTATAAAAAGTTTCAACCTTCAAGAAGGCGCATTCACGATTCTTGTTCTGGGCGGCAGTCAGGGCAGCCAGGCGATTAATTCCTGTTGGTTGGAGAGCGTTTTGCCCCTCAAGGAGCGCATGGATTTTCAGGTGATCCACCTCACCGGGCATAAGAATTATGATCTGGTGAAAGGGGAGTATCAACGCATGCGTTTGCGGTCCCGTGTGATGCCTTTTTTGGAGGATATGGCTTTGGCTTATAGCGTGGCGGATATGGCTATTTCCAGGGCCGGAGCCGTGTCTGTTACGGAATTGTCGCTTTTTGGCCTTCCGGCCATTTTGATCCCGTATCCGCACGCCGGAGGCCACCAAAAAGAAAACGCGAGGATTTTGGTCAACCGGGGGTTGGGGATTATGATCGAAGAAAGCCGTGTGTCTCCGGAAGCCTTGATCGCCGCGGTTGAAAAAATAAAGGGTCCTGGAAGCCGGTACGGGCGGCGGGCTCCTGAATTGGGCCATGACGCGGCGAGATTGTTGAGTGATGAAATCCTGAAATTAACGGCGCGGAAAAGCGCTTGTAAAAAGAAAGAGTCATGCCGGACATGAAGATAGATATGATGGAAAATCGAAAACAGAGTGTGGGCGCCATGCAACAGCATTATCATTTTGTCGGGATCGGCGGCATTGGGATGGGAGCCTTGGCTTCACTCCTTTTGTCGCGGGGAGAGGCCGTGTCCGGTTCCGACGCGAAAGACGGGCCGATGATCCACGCCTTGGTGCAGCGCGGGGCCGTTGTGCATCTTGGACATGATGCGGGGCATGTGGGGCAGGCGGATAAAGTGGTGTATTCATCCGCGATTAAAGACAATAACCCGGAGCTCCTGTCCGCCAGAGCCGCGGGGATCCCGCTCATGAAAAGGGCGGAGCTTCTTGCTGAACTGATGGACGGGGCGACGGGGATTACGGTCGCCGGGGCGCACGGCAAGACGACGACCAGTTCGATGATCGCCCACATGATGCTGACCGCCGGGTTAAAGCCCACCGTGGCGGTGGGGGGCGTGATCCGGGGGCTGGACGTGAACGCCGTGCTGGGATCCGGGCGATATTTTGTGGCGGAGCTGGATGAAAGTGACGGTAGTTTTCTTTTGTTCCATCCGAAGATTTCTGTTGTTACCAATATTGATTTTGAACATGTGGATTATTATAAGACATGGGCCAATATTTTACAGGCTTATCAGAGGTTTCTCGATCAGACGCAACCGGACGGCACGGTGATCGCCTGCGGGGAAGACCCGCGGCTGATGGCGCTTCTTAAGAATTCCGGCCGTAAGGTTTTATCTTACGGCTTTCAACCTCAGCAGGATTTGAGCGCCGCCGGGATTAAGGTCAGGATGTCTGAGAAGCCACAGACTGTTTTTTCTGTTTTGCAAAACGGCCGTTTTTTGACGGAGATGACCCTCCCGGCTTTGGGGGACCACAATGTCTTGAACGCCTTGGCTTGTTTAGGCGTTGGCATCGCCCTGGGGCTGGATGTTCAGGACGCTGTCCGGGCGCTGGGCGTTTTCCCAGGGGTAAACCGCCGCCTGCAGTTGAAGGGGCGCGCGGCGGGGATCGCGGTGTATGACGATTACGGGCATCACCCGACGGAAATACGGGCCGTCTTAAACGCGGCCCGTTTGCTGGCGGGGAAGCGCTTGATTACGGTTTTTCAGCCGCACCGTTATTCCCGGACGCGGTTTTTATTGGAAGAGTTTATTCAGGCCTTGACACAGACCGATGTTTTATTTATAACCGATATTTATGCCGCCAGTGAAGAACCTTTGGCGGGGATTAGCGGGGAAGGCCTGGTCGAGCGGATTCGGGAGGCTGGGAAAGAAACGGTTTATTACGTGCCGAGGGGACGGATCGTCCAGGAATTGTCCGCTATCCTGGAGGTGGGAGACATGGTTCTCACCCTGGGGGCGGGAGATATTTATAAGATTGGAGAAACCCTGTTGGCCTCGTTGCCCACGGTGGCCGACCTTTGACGTTAGGAGCGGGAGATTTATGGCATATGACAAAACAGCTTTTTTGGGCCGGATTGGAGTCTTGATGGGCGGCCCGTCTTCAGAACGGGAAATCTCAATAAAATCAGGGAAAGCTGTCTTTGCCGCCTTGCAGGAAAAACACTGTGATGCGGTCCCGATTGTGCTGGATTCAACGGATGAACACGTCCTGGTGTCCCGGCTCAAGGACGAGGCGGTTGACATTGTCTTTATCGCCTTACACGGGGCGTTCGGCGAGGATGGGACCGTGCAGAAAATCCTGGAAGGGCAACATATTCCCTATACCGGTTCCGGATCCGAAGCCAGCCGGGTGGCCATGAACAAGATTTCCACGTTGGAAAGGTTAAAGACGACGGATGTCCTTTCCCCGGGGCATGTGGTCGTGTCTTCCGGCGAACACGTGGATTTTCAGGAGTTGGTTGAAAAGCTGGGAGGATCGCCCCTTGTGGTCAAACCGGCTTCGCAGGGGTCGAGTCTTGGCATCAGCATTGTTCCTTCCGGGGATGTTTTTCAGGAAGCGCTCCGTCACGCTTTTGCCTTGGATCAGGAGGTTTTGGTGGAACGGTACATTCAGGGGAAGGAAATCACCGCAGGGATCCTGGGTGATGAGGCGCTGCCGTTGGTGGAAATCCGGCCCCGCTGTCCATTCTTTGATTTTCAGGCGAAATACCAAACGGGAATGAGCGCGTACATTGTCCCGGCGGAGATTTCTTCGTCAGCCACGCAGCGTGTCCAGGGACTAGCCTGCAAAGCTTTCCAGACGCTGGGATGCCGGGATTTTGCCCGGCTTGATTTTATCCTTGACAGAGAAGACAACCCATTTTTCCTGGAGGCCAACACGATCCCAGGATTTACAGCCACCAGTTTGCTGCCCATGGCTGCCCGGGAAGCCGGGTATGAATTCGGGCAGTTGTGCCTCCGGATTTTGACGTTGGCTCAAGAAAGAGAAAAAATAACGTCTTCCACGCTTCGTTAGACGGGCGTGAAATAATAAAGATTTTAACTTTCAGCAAGTGGAGTCTGCCGATGGCGCGAAAAAGGGTGAAACAAGAACAGGGGAGCATGCGGATTTTTAAAAATATTATAATAGGGGTTGTGGTCATTTCCGCGGTTATTTTCACCGGGGACCGGCTTATCTGGTTTTTTAGCCATGCCGACATTTTTAAAATTAAGGAAGTCCAGAAAGAACCGTCCCTGCAGTATATCCAGTCAAGCCTTGCCGACCAGTTACCCGGCACGAATATTTTCTCCGTGGATATCAACTCGTTACAGCGCCGTTTTCAAGTGCAGTTCCCGGAGGTTGACCGGCTGAGGGTTAACAGAAAATTCCCTGACACGATTGTGTTGTCCGCCAGGAAGAGGGAGCCTTTTGCTATTTTGACCAATAACGAGCAGGATGTGCTGTTAGACCGGGATGGATACATTTTGTCTTTAAAAAATCTTCCTTCTTCACGATATCCTTTGATCGCGGGGTATTCCGGGCAGAATCGTTATATCCTGGGGCGTCCGTTGCAGGATGACAAAGTCCGCTTGGCCTTGGAAATTATTTCTGAGGTGGGCGGGCAGCCATCCTTGTCAGACTGGCCTTTGAAACAGATTGATGTCGGCAATTTGTCGCAGATCAATTTGTTGTTTTCGAATGACCTGAAGATCATCCTTGACCGGGACAGGATTCCCCAGAAAGTCAAAACCCTGGCTGTCCTCATGAAACAGGGGAATTTCGACATCAAGGATATTAATTATATTGATCTGCGGCTTAAAGATCCGGTTATCAGTTATCTGAAACAATAAAGAATTTTTTCAATATTTCTTGAGGGGACGATGTTAAAAAGCATCATGGGAGATAAGTATTTTTGCGGCCTGGATATCGGAGCCCAGTCTATCAAGGCCAGTCTTTTGAATGCCGGGGAGCACAATAAGCCGCAGTTGCTGGGTGTTTTTGAGGTGGGGACGGGAGGCTTTGACCACAATTCTGTCACGGATTTGGGGGAATTTTCTGAATGTGTCCATCAGGCGGTTTCCGGGCTGAGCAATAAAGTCGGGGTGAAAATTAAAAATGTCCACATGGGCATTAACGGGGATTTGATCATCCAGCGCCATGCGGCCGCGGTGATCCCGCTTTTGGACAGGGGAACCAAAATTATTTCTCCCGCGGATGTGAAGAAGGTTCAGGCTCAGGCCCGGTTGCTGGGTGTCAATATGGAGGAAGTGATTCTGCATGAAATCCCTCAATATTATAAAGTGGATGATGTGAATATGGCGATGAATCCGGTCGGGCTCTATGGCCGGAAACTAGAAATTCATACGCTGATCATTGTCGTGCACAGCACTCTTCTTAAGAATATTGTGAAGGGGGTGGGGCAGGCCGGGTACGATGTCGGCCCGGTTTCTCTTTCCACGCTCGCCGCGGCAGACGCTTCTCTCAGCCGTTTCCAGAAACGGCAGGGGTGCCTTTTGCTTGATGTCGGTTCGAACATGACAAACATGCTGGTGTTCAAAGAAGAGAATCTGAAGCAACTCGTCACAATAAATTGGGGCGGACGGGTCATCACGCAAAGCATCGCGCGGGCCTTGGGGATCCCGTTTGGTTTGGCGGAGGAGATTAAAAAATCTTATGCTTCGGCCGTTGAGTCAGACCGGGGCAGGGATGAAGAGTTGCTGATTAAGAAAGATGAAGGGTATGTCCCGGTTAAACGGGATGCGATTATCCTCGCGATAGAGCCGGTTATTCATAAATTTGTTTCCTCTTTGCGGGAATCCCTGGAAAAGTCCGGGATCAGTGAACAGATGAACAGCGGGATTATTATGATCGGGGGCGGGGCTCTGCTCCCCGGACTCCCGGAATGCATTGAGCAGCGGATAGGCCTGCCGGTGAAGATCGGCATGATTGAGATATCCTCACGGCGGCTTCACAATGCTTCCAAATTTGCTGCTGCGGTGGGGTTGGCCTCGAGTGGATTTAATAAAATCCAGGGCGTTAAGGTCTCTTCCGATGCCCAGGCCCGCGGAGCAGCCCGTCTTGTCCAGAAAATAAAAGAAATATATTTGGAATATTTTTAATCCCGGCAAGAGCTGTCGGGATGTTTTAGGGCGCCCGGTTGGGGTTAATCGGATATCTCGGCGTTCCGGGGCCGGCGTTTAGATAAGTTGAAACTGATCTCTTTGAGCAATGCTCTTAACCTGTTCATCCCGTTAAAAATATAAAGCATCCAGAAAGAATTAAGCAGAAGGAGCACAACGGTCAGGCGGATATTGAACACTATTTGAGCGAGGAGGTATTCGGAAGTTGTATTGTTTGCAGGAGGATAGGGCAAAAAGAAAGACCTGATGGTATCATAGAAAAATGTGAAAAAAATTATAACAAGAACAAATTCAAAAAAGATGATAAAGAAATGACGCACCATCCAGCGAGCACACAGGTTATCGATATGGCGGACTTTGGACATGAAATCTTGAAAAGACATAATTGCTCCTTCAATAAATGAATAATTAAATTTTGTGCTTGTCTACTTTGATATTTATTATACAATATAATATTAATAAAATATTTCTGCAACCATTTTCAATAAAATAAAGAGCGCCCAATTATGAACGCAAAGAACAAATTCGGTTATCTTGCGGTTTTGCCGTTGATGCTCTTGGTGACTTTGGGGTTAAGCTGCGAGAAAAAGATCGCTGATGGGGTTCAACGGACGTATTATAAGAACGGGAAAATTGAGGGAGAATATACTTATAAAAACGGCGTGAAGCAAGGGCTCTTTCGCGAATTTGATGAAAACGGCAACCTGATCAGCGAAGGCCTGATCCAGGGAGATAAAGTCCAGAAAACGGAATATTCCTATTATTATGACGGCGGCCTTAAATCCCTCGTAACGTATTTCGATGACAAGAAAGAGGGCGTTTCCAAGAATTTCTACGAGTCCGGCGCCGTGCATATTGAGGCTTCTTATAAAGATGATATGCTCCACGGCATGATGAAGGAGTTCGCCGTGACCGGGACACTGCTGGTGGAAAAGGTCTATAGCAATAACAAGCTGAACGGCATCTACCGCCAGTACATTGATGGGCAGGTCCATTTTGAAAAAACGTACGGGAATGACAAACTCAACGGGGTTACGAAAGAATATTCTAAAGACGGCAAGCTCATGTTCGAGCGGACGTATAAGAATGATGTTCTTGAAGGCGTGACCAAAGAATATGCCCAGGGCAAGGTTGTCCACGAAACTGTTTACATAAACGGTCAGGTTGGGATTGAGCGAGAGTTTTACGATGATGAAACAGTGATGCGTGAAAATTATTTGGAAGAGGGCAAATCCACGAAGATAAAAGAATATTATCCCAGCGGGGCTATCATGCGTGACCTGAAAGTGCAGGACGGCCGTACGACAGAGATTGCCGAGTTTTATGAGAATGGCGCGGTGATGTATAGAAAATATTATAGCAACGGCGTGCTGATTAAATCCGAAAAATACGATCCTTACGGTAATTTTCTGAATACGGACAGTATGTGATAGTATCTCCCAATCGCGCCGTAGATTTTTTCCTCGAATATTTTTCCTCCTTTTTTCATATCAAGGTGTTTACGGGATGCCGCATCCTGAATCATGGATAAGTTTTCCCAGCAACGAGTGCAGATGATTGAAAGCCAAATCAAAGGCAGAGGGGTTCAGTCCCGTGCGGTCCTGGACGCTTTGGCTGAGGTGCCCCGGCATTGTTTTGTCCCTGAGGAATTGCAGAGATATGCTTATAACGATCATCCGGTCGACATTGGTTACGGGCAGACGGTATCCCAGCCGTATGTGGTCGCTTATATGACGGAGAGCCTGTCTCTGCGTTCCGGCCACCGGGTGCTGGAGATCGGAACCGGTTCGGGGTATCAGACGGCGATACTCTCCCGGCTCGCCGCTCAGGTTTTTACGGTGGAGATTGTGGAACCCTTGTCCATAAAAGCCCGGGCCACGTTATCCCGGCTGGGGTATAACAATATCGCTTTCCGGACCGGAGATGGCCGGGAGGGGTGGCCGGAGGAATCTCCGTTTGACGCGATCATCGTGACAGCCGCGCCCGCGCGGATTCCCGTGGCTTTGTGCGCGCAGTTGAAGGAAGGCGGTCGGATGGTTTTGCCTGTCGGGGAAACGGATCAAGAGCTGGTCCTGGTGATGAAGGAGGGGGGACGGATGATTCGTCAATCTCTGTTCCCCGTGCGTTTTGTCCCCCTGGTTCCTGGCCGGGACCTTAATGGAGAATAACTTGTCATGGTTTATAAAGCCCCTGAGTTGGTCTGCCCCGCCGGAGATTGGGCTTCCCTGACGGCTGTCATGGAAAGCGGCGCGGATAGCGTTTATTTCGGCGTCAAAGGGCTGAACATGCGCCACTATGCCAGGAACTTCGACCCTTTGGAACTGAAAAAACTCATGACGGTTTTGCGTGAGAACCATATCAAGGGGTATCTGGCCCTGAATTCCATTGTCATGAATCATGAGCTTTCGAAGGTCAGGCAGATTTTAGCCCTCGCCAAGGACGCGGGGGTGGATGCGGTGATCCTGTGGGATATGGCCGTGCTCGCGGCCGCCCGCGAGTTAGGATTAAACGTCCATCTGTCCACGCAGGCCAGCGTGGCCAATGTTGAAGCGTTCCGGGAATACGCCCGCTTAGGCGTAACCAGGATCGTTTTAGCCAGGGAATGCACGTTGGAAGATATCCGTGTTATTGCCCGCCAGAAGGATGAGGGGGGGGGGACCTGTGAGCTCGAATGTTTTATCCACGGGGCGATGTGCGTCAGCCTTTCGGGGAGATGCTTTTTGTCCTCCTTTTCCTACGGCGAGTCGGCAAACAGGGGGCGTTGCGTCCAACCTTGCCGGCATGAATATTTGATTAGGGACCTTGAGGGGGAGTGCGAATATCTCCTGGGGCGGGATTATATCCTGAGCCCCCGGGATTTATGCACGATAGGATTTCTGGATGAATTGCTGTCCGCCGGTATCGATGCGTTCAAGATCGAGGGCCGGATCCGCTCGGCTGAATATTTCCGGGTTGTCACGGCCTGTTACCGGGAGGGGATTGACGCTTATAGCCGGGGCGATCTAAACGCGGGGTTGAAACAAGGCCTGCAGGCGAGGCTTCAGCAGGTTTATAATCGCGGGTTTTCCCAGGGGTTTTACTTCGGCCGACCGCAGGACGATGTGAGCCGGGGGCTGGAACACACCCGCAAGAAAATTTTCGTCGGGGAAGTCCGGCGTTATTATAAGCGGATAGGTGTGGCGGAAATTACGGTTATTCATGATGTCATCCGGGTCGGGGACCCGCTGCTTTTTATCGGACGCTCCACGCCGGCGCTGTCCGCCTCTGTTCAGGAAATGCAGATGGACCATCGGCCGTTGGACCAGGCTCTGAAGGGGCAGACTGTGGGGGTCAAACTTCCTTTCCCGGTAAAACCCAAAGATAAAGTTTTTCTTTGGGAGAAAATCCAATAGAATAAGGGTGAGGGTGAAATTTTTCAGGTTCATGGGGGATGGGGCAAGATGATGTTTTGTAAATATCATCCGAAGAGGATCGCTTTGGAAAAATGTGAACGGTGTGGGGCCCCGGTCTGCCGGGAATGCGCCGGCCTCGTCCAAGGTAAAACCATTTGCCCGAAGTGTTCCGACTATGTCGGCGAGGGGGAAGAGCTCCTATCTCCCCGGAAGCCTTGGCAGGCGGCGCTGTTATCGGCCCTGTTGCCGGGGATGGGGCAGTTTTACAACGGGCAGTTCCTGAAAGGGCTGATCATCCTGTTGACATCCATAACCATTCTGCCGTGGTTTTACGGGATTTACGACGCTTATCAGTCCGCGCAAAGCATGAATCGCGGGGAGATCCGCCGCAGCGGGTCCACGTTATCCATGCGGGCATGCTTGCTCATGATTGTTATAATTGTCTGGACGCCGTTTTTTGTTTATAAGGGTATGGGGCATTACCGTAAAATCGCGCGTGTTCCAACAAGCCAAGAATCCCCGATCGAAATGCTTAAATATATTTCCGCCGCGATTGAAAATTATTCTAAGGAGCACGGCCGCTACCCGAATCATTCCAACGATCTCTATTTTAATGAGCCTCCTTATTTGGAAGAGATGTACTGCAATATCGAACGGGATGGGTTTCAGTTCATGTGTTTTATGTCCTCATCGGGGTACCGGGTGACCGCCACCCCTGTTTCTGTGGAGGAAGGCCAGCCATTGAAAATATATAATATTTCCACCGGCGGGATTATTTCTGAAGAGTAACGCATTCTTATATAAAGAGGCAGGAGGAGAACGAAACCGTATGCATGATATCAGGGTGATGAAAGGGGATATCACTGTTTTGGATGTCGACGCCATTGTCAATGCCGCCAATACTACTTTGCTGGGAGGCGGCGGGGTTGACGGCGCCATTCACCGGGCCGCCGGCCCGCAGCTTCTGGATGAATGCCGGGCTTTAGGCGGTTGTCAAACGGGGGAGGCGAAAATAACCTCCGGGTGCCGCCTTTTGGCGCGGTATGTTATCCACGCCGTTGGCCCGGTTTGGAAAGGCGGGCATCACGGGGAGGATGAGCTTTTGGCCGGCTGTTACCGCCGGGCCATGGACATTGCCGCGCAAAAAGGAATTTGTTCCATCGCCTTCCCGTGCATCAGCACCGGGGTTTACCGGTTTCCAAAACAGCGGGCGGCTTCTATCGCGGTGCGGACGGTCCGGGACGCGGCGGCAAGAGGATCTTCGGTCAAGACGGTGGTGTTCGTCTGTTTTTCAGAAGAGGATTACGAGATTTACCTCGCGTTATGCCCATCGCCGGAGCGGCCGTAACGTTTCCCCGGGAAAAGGCCGCGGGGCCATGAGGTGACGGCCATGAAGTGTATTAAAATGTTTTTCAGGCTACTAAATTGTTGGGGCCGAGGAAAGCGGCTTCGGCGCATTCGGTTGCTGATTAACGGGATTGCCGGAAATCTGGAGTGCTATTATGTCATGTCGCAGAGGGATGTCCGGAAACCTTTGCTGGCTCCGGGGTGGTTTGGGGAGGGGATGGCCGGGCCAGCGCTTCCAGCGCCGTTCTTGGAATACCGGGCCCGTGTGGAAGAATACAATACGATCCTGAAGGAGTTCCTGGAATATCAGCGTTGGTATTCCGGGGACATTGACCGTCAGACCAGGGATCACGCCCTGATCCTGGAAGAAAAAAGGGACCGGGTGGATCAGGCGTTGCGGGGGCTGAAGCCGGTGATGGACGCGGCCAGGGACGCCCTTGAGGAGTCCGCGGGTGATCATGCCGCGAAAGCCGCCGGGATATGATCAACAGGAGGGAGCCATGCAGCTTATTCTTGTCAGGCACGGGCATGCTGTTTCAGAGGAAGCGGACCCATTACGGCCTTTAAGTGAAGCCGGCCGGGAGGAGGTCCGGAAGACGGCCGCCCTGTTACAGGCGCAGGGATTCTCGGCGGGCGTTATCTATCATAGCCAGAAAGAGCGGGCCCGGGAGACGGCGTGCGTTTTAAAAGATATTTTTTGCCCGCAGGCCCGCCTGGTGGAGAAAGAAGGGCTGGCGCCGAACGACAGAACAGAGCCGCTGGCCGGAATGATTAATCAGGAAACCGAAAATATTTGCGTGGTCGGGCATTTGCCGTTTGTGTCCTGCCTTGTCTCCCGGCTTGTGACCGGATGTGACAATAAGACCCTCGTGCATTTCCGGACAGGGACAGCCGCTGTCCTGGAAAAGTCTGCCGCCGGGCGATGGGATATCCATTCCGTCGTCCAGCCCTGAAGAGGGAAAGGATGGGGTATCAGGGGACCGTACATGTTTTATGACGAAAACATCTTGACCGTTTCCCAATTGAACGGGTTTATCAAAGACGTCCTGACCATGGGCTTCCCTCAAAAAGTGTGGGTTTGCGGCGAAATCCAGGGGTATGACCGGAACCGGAATAAGCCCCATGTTTTTTTTGATTTGTGCGAGAAGGAGCCCCAGTCTCACGCCGTGGTCGCCCGGATCGGGCTGGTGATTTTCTCCGGGCGCAAGGCCGCGGTCGATGAGATGCTCGCGCAGGCTCAAAACGCGTTCAGTTTAAAAGATGACATTGAAGTGAAGTTCCTCTGCCAGGTGGATTTTTATCCGCCGCACGGCGCTGTGCGCCTGATCGTCGAAAGCATTGACCCGACGTACACGCTGGGGAAAATCGCGCAGGAAAAACAGCGGCTCATCGCCCTGCTGAAAAAGGCGGGCACCCTGGACGCCAATAAGGCACGGCCGTTTCCCCTGGTCCCGTTGCGGATCGGGCTGATTACGGCGTTTGATTCGGCGGCGTATAATGATTTTGTCTCGGAACTGTCCGGCAGCGGGTATGGATTCAAGGTGTTCTGCCGCAATACGCTCATGCAGGGCGCCAAAGCGGAAAAGGATGTGGTCGCGGCCTTAAAAATGTTTCAGGAAACGGAAGGGATCGACGTGATTGTGATCACGCGCGGCGGGGGGGCGATCGCCGAGTTGAGCTGCTTTGACTCCCGCCCCATTGCGGAAGCCATCGCCGCGACGCCTGTCCCGGTGGTGAGCGGCATCGGGCATGAAATTAATGTCACGGTGACGGACCTGGCGGCGTACGCTTACCATAAAACCCCGACGGCGGTGGCCCGTTTTCTTGTTGAATGTGTCGGCGGGTTTATCGCGGGGCTTCAGGAACAAACGCGGGACCTGCAGGACAAGGCGCAGGCGATGATCACAGGACAACACGTCCGCCTGCGTCATGCGGCGCAGGATTTGCAGCAGGTCGCGTTTTTCAGTTTGAAGTATCAGGAGCAGGAGCTCAAAAGAATCGAAAAAAGCCTGCCCGTGTTCCCTTTAAAGCTGGTGAAGGACGCCGCCCGGGCGATGGCATCGCGGCAAGCGGCTTTAACCTCGGCCTTGAAGGTTTTCCGGAAGACGGCCGAGGCGCGGTTGCAGCATTACCGCAGCGTGATCGACCTGGCCGACCCGGCCAATATTATCCGTAAAGGCTTTTCTTTAACGCGTCTTCCCGACGGCCGCCTGGTCAGGAGCTTAAGCCAGGTGCGCCCGGGAGACACCGTGCGAACCGAATTATCCGACGGCTGCTTCGACAGCCGTGTTAACAATATTCTGAAGGAGGACCAGCGTGAAGGAGATAAAATACAATAAAGCCATCGAGAAGCTTGAGGAAATTATCCGCCGGATCGAGCAGGAGGAAATTGACGTGGATGAGCTCTCAGTGAAAGTCAAGGAGGCGGTGGAGCTGATCGAGTTGTGCAAAAGCAAGATCGAGAAAGCCGAGTGCGAAGTGCGCCAGGTGGTTGACGCTTTTCAGGAAGGGAAATCGTGAGCGCGAAGGCCGCCCCTTCGGGCCGCCGGAACCGGTTTGTCCGGCGCCTGGGCCTGTTGTCGCTGGGGGCCCTGCTTGTTTTCCCTCTGGTCAGCGGATGTGAATCCCGGCAGGCGGATGCTTTAACCGTCACGAAAGTATTTGACGGGGACACGGTGCTCCTTTCCAACGGCGAAAAAGTGAGGCTCATCGGCATTGATTGTCCGGAAGCGTATGAGAGCGAGAAGCTTTTCCGCGACGCCCGGAGGACTCATAACGATGTTGAGGTGATCAAAGCGCAGGGCCGGCAGGCCAAGGACATCGCGGCCCGCCTGGCGCATGGCAAGCGGGTTATCCTCGAATACGATTTGGAAAAAAGAGACCAGTACAACCGCCTTCTGGCGTACGTTTATATCCCGCTGACGTCTGGCCAGGGCCAGGATCCGGAACTGTATATGACGGAGAAAGACGGCACGCCCTGCATCTTCTTAAACGCGTCGCTTCTTATGATGGGGTACGCCAGCCCTATGACGATTCCGCCCAACACGCGGTATGCCGATCTTTTTAAATCTTTGCACCAGAAAGCCCGTCAAGCGGGGAAGGGCCTTTACCGGTAGATGTTTCCCGTTTTCCTGCGCGCGGGGCAGGTGTTTTTTAAAGGTCTTTATGGGATGTTTATAACCGAAACACACGGGGCTAAAGGAATGCGATCACGGAAAATTTTCACAGGCGGCCTTTGTTTTGCCCTCCTGTTTATAATGGGGTGCGGGAAGGTGAATGTCGCTAACCGGAAGAATCCCGGCCTCAATATCATCTGTTTCGGTGACAGTATCACCGAAGGCACCGGGGCCGGCGCCGGAGAGGATTATCCTGCGCTCCTTCGGGGCCGCGTCAGCCGGCCGGTTATCAACGCCGGCCGGTCAGGCGACACAAGTTGGGACGCTCTGCAGCGCCTGGAAGAAGACGTGCTGGCGCAGGACCCTTATCTTGTGGTCGTGGAATTCGGGGCGAATGATTTTTTTAAACAGGTCCCGCGGCACAAGACGTTTAAAAACCTGGACGAGATCGTGTCCCGCATCCAGGCCCGGGGCGCGATGGTCGTCCTGGCGGAGGTGCGGGTGGGGTTGATCCGCGATGAATATTACGAGGGACTGCGGACGATTGCCGAAAACCGCCGCGCTCTTCTTGTCCCGGATATTATGCGGGGCATCACGTTAAACGCGGAGTTAAAGTCGGACGGCATCCACCCGAACGCCCAGGGCTACGCTTTGATCGCCGGGAAGATATACAGGCATATCGCGGCGTTTTGTGATGAATAAACTGCTGGCGGCGTCCTGCTTGATTATTAGCCGGAGATGTTGTTATAATAATTACTAAGAGGTGTGTTTTTATGAAAAAGAAAATCCTGCTGGTTGAGAATGAAGAAGGGATTATTAATTTCCTGGAGAAAGGACTTAAGGCCGTTGGCTATGATGTTATTTCTGCCATGGACGGGACGACCGGGCTGGAACGGGCCAAGAACGAGGCCCCGGATTTGGTGATCCTGGACGTGATTCTGCCGGATGTCAACGGCTTTTCGATCTGCGGCTTTCTGAAGGGGAACGACAAGTACCGGTCCATCCCTTTGATCATCCTGACCGGCCATTATGAAGCCAAGGAACAGGTGTTTGATGAGGCCTATAAACCAGAGGCCTTCTTCAACAAGCCCTTTGACTTCGCGCAACTGCTGGAGACGATCCAGAAGTTGATAGGAAAGCCATAATGTGCTCCCCTGGCCGCCCGGTTTCCCGTTTGGCCTGTGTTGTTTTTTTGTTGTACGCCGCGTGCGTTTCGGGCTGTTCGGCGGCCCGCCCTCCCGCGCCTGCCTCGCGCCTTTCAGCGGATTTAATGGACGCTTACCTGTTAAAAGTCGTCAAGTTCGACGGGATCGATCAAGAGGAAGCCCTGATCCTGGCCAGGAGCCAGCTGTTTTTCCAGGGCCGGGCCCGCGATTTCGACGTGGATCATCCGCAATGGCTCCCTGACGATACCTATTGGGTTTTGAGTTTTAAATCCGTCCCCCGGACCCTGGCCGATGTCCTTGCCAATAAGGCGATCGTGATCATGGTCGACAAACAAAACGGCGCCGTGACCGTGGAGGAGTGAGGGGGGGCTTCTGGCTGTCGTCATTGGGGTTGTCCGGATGCTATTTTAGGAATCTTTTTGTCATAAAAAATAGGGGCTTGTTAAATATACCAAATACGGTATATTTTTCGTGGGCATGGCAAAAGACAAACAACTTGATTGGGTAGGTTCATCACGAGAGGATATCCGCGAACTCCCGGAAGATGTAAAGAATGATATTGGTTTTGCTCTCCGCGAGGTTTAACAAGGCAAGAAACCAGTCTCGGCAAAACCGTAAAAGGGTTTTAAAGGAGCGGGTGTTTTGGAAATTATCGAAGATTACCGGACTGACACGTATAGGGCTGTTTATACCGTAAAGTTTGCCGAGGTTGCTTATGGTCCTGCATTGTTTTCAGAAAAAATCAAAGAAAGGAATTGAAACGCCAAAGCAAGATATTGAATTGATTGAACGGCGTTTGAGGGCGGCTGAAAGAGATTATGCCGCACATTACAAGAAGAGGTGATCAAAATGAGCGAAAAAATAACGAGAGGAAGTGCTTATTACTTAATAAAAGGAGCCAAAATATGTCTTTGAAAGGAATTATCAACCTAGCTATCATTTTATGTTATTTCTTCATCTTTACTTTGGTTTGTTTTCAAGAGAATGCCGAAGCCTTGATTGCGTTTATTAATAAGCCCGTTTTAGGCATGGGCTCGGACTCCCAATACGAAATATATGTTATGAATAATGATGGTTCTAACCTTCGACAATTGACGGATAATGAATTCTTTGATGGTGATCCGCTTTGGTCTCCAGATGGGATGTCTATTGCATTTTACTCGAGCCGAAATGGTATCGGGAGTGGGGATATTTACACAATGAGATATGACGGTAGTAATGAATTCAATGTGACCAATGACCCGAAGAAAGAGTATTATGAGCCAGACTGGTCCCCAGATGGGCAAAGTTTCGTCATGAGGGGGAGTGTTCCGAACCCATGGTCAGGCGCTGATTTATATACGATTCATAAGGACGGAACCATTCTCTCGAAGATCGAAAATCTGGCTAGTGATCCCGCGTACCCGGAATGGTCGCCAGGGGGCAATCGGATAGCGACATATACATTCAGTTCTCCTGAAACTCCTGCCAAAATTGTGATGATCAATACGGATGGGACGGATAAAGTTGAATTACCCGATGCAGGAAGGGATTTTGACTGGTCGCCGACGGGTAGCCAACTCATATATATCAAACAGGGGATTTGGGCAGTTAATGACGATGGCAGTAATGCCCAGTTACTTTTTAATGCTGGAGACAATTTCTACCCCCAAAGTCTTAGATGGTCCCCCGATGGCTCTAAAATCGCTTTTGTTTCTGGCCATGAGTCAACGGATGTTATGTTGCAGGCGATCTATTTTATGGATTCAACTGGTGCTAATTTAACGCGGGTATCTGATTTTATGCGGATAGGCGGCGATCTGGATTGGTCTCCTGATCAAAAGTATATGGTTTTTTCAGCTGAGGGTGAGAATTATTATAATCAAATATTTCGTCTTGATATTAATAATTCTGAAATATTGCAGCTTACGTTCAGTGGCAATAATTCGAAACCAAGATTTTCCCCTCTCCTGGATGAGGCCTATGCCCATACTGTCCCGGAAGCGGGAACGATATTGCTTCTTGGGACGGGTCTTGCCGGGGCTTTCCTTCGCCGAAAGATCGGCTGATTAATCGATAGATTTCGATTGGTATTCAACGATAGGTTCTCACGAGAATATCCTTGCATTCCGGAAAGACGAAAGTTATTTGTGGCAGACAGGTTTTGACCTTTTTGAGCCAGCGGCCACGGTTTCTCTCAAGTAATTCTACAATAATTCCTCGGGGCGAAATACCCCGGGAATTTTATCTCTTCGTCTGGAAATTCGAGAGTATAACATCCTCGCGAAATAAAAGTTTTCAGCCCGGAATTGGCGAAATACTTTCGGTTTCATGTTTGGCAAATTTTTATTCAACTGCGAGTCATCTTGAGAATTTGATGATAAAGCAATAAAAGGGTTGAAAGCTGGCCAGCAGTATGATATATTTACATTGTAAATATGGATAAGCTGCATTTTATTTGGGATGAAGGTAAGAACAAGCTGAATCAAAAGAAACACGGTATTTCTTTTGAGGAGGCCAAGACCGTGTTCTTTGACGAGAACGCGGTTGAATTCTCTGATCCTGATCATTCCCAGGAGGAAGACAGATTCATTTTACTTGGATTCAGTTTCAAGTTGCGGATATTAATTGTTTGTTATTGCTACAGAGAAAATGATTCGACAATTAGGATTTATTCGGCCCGTAAAGCAACCAAAAACGAAAGTCTAAATTACGGGAGGGGAGACCATGAAAACAGAATATGATTTTTCAAAAATGAAAGCTCGTAAGAATCCTTTCGCTCAGCGGTTAAAAAAGCAGGTGACTATACGCTTGGGGCAGGATATCATTGATTATTTTCAATCGTTAGCCCAAGAAAATGATATCCCTTATCAGACATTAATTAACTTATATCTGAGGGAGTGTGCCCAGACACAAAAGCATTTAACTTGGACAGAAAAAGCCGGATTAAAAGGCTGAGTGGTCGTTGATTAAATGTTTGCTCTGAGGATTAAGTTTAATTAAGAACTGAAAAGAATAAGGAATGTTTGGTTCCACTCCGGTCAAGGACACTTTTTATAACTTATTGAATTATAATAAGTTGTTTGATGCTCCTGACCGGAGTTCGAAAAATATTTGAATTTACTTTTCGTCCTCTGCAATTAAATTCATCGCAGAGGATTTTTATTATAAGTAAAATGGATTTTATTAGTAGTCTATAAAAAAGTGGCTTAACTTTCGGGGGGATCCGGTTTCGTCCGGAGGGAGTTTTATCTTTTTTGTTGTAACTTTTACCTGCCGTCTGCGAATAATGGAGTGGAAGGTTCCACCAGCCCATGGAAAAAACCGCCGAACAAATTTTAACCGAGTATATTTCCGGTGACCGCGAGGCGATCCGTATGATTTATGTGCGGTACAAGACCCGTCTGTTTAATTTCTGTCTGCGCCTTTTGGACAACCGGGCCGACGCGGAAGAAGTGCCCGGGGATGTTTTTATGACGCTGATCGCCGGCTGCACATATGACCCGGAAAGAAATATACGGTTTTCGACCTGGATATACACGGTGGCGCGCAATACATGCGTCAGCCGTATGCGCAAGCGCAAATATTTAACCTCCTTTTGGCACAGCCCGTCCGGACAGGACGGTCATCAGGAATGGGATCCCCCTGACAGCCGGGACCTGTCCCGGGAGTAAATTCTATGAAATTTATTCTGATAAAATATGTGTAACAGAGAACGCTTCCCAATGCCGAGGTTGTGTTGAGAGGATGATTGTTTCTGTTGGGAGAAAAGTGGGGGCGGGATTTGGTCACTCATTAATAAAATCAAAACAATGTTCAATGTCCGGTCAATAAAAACTCAACTGATCATTTATTTAGCATGTTTTGCTGTTTTTCTGTCTATTAAAGACGGAAGGCCGGTATTTTTGTTTACAACAACCATAGCTGTTGTTTCGGCTTTTGGAATAGATTCGATCATCCGGCAGCTTAGGACAAAAGTTTTTCAGATAGCGGAAAGTGCTATTATTACAGGATTCATCATAGGTTATGTGATTTCCAGCGATGAGGCGTGGTTTGTATTTGTTTTGGCGTCGTTACTGGCCATCTTTTCCAAACACGTTATTCGTTTTAAGAACAAACATTTATTCAATCCAGCAGCGTTCGGTATATTCTCGAGTACTGTTCTCCTGGGGGCGTCTACCCAATGGATGGGAACTTACATTTGGTATATCGTTGTGCCTTTCGGGCTTTATTGGGCGCATAAGACTCGAAGAATGGAAATTATCATTGGCTATGCCATCGTCTTTTTCTTGCTCTTCGGAGCGAATGCCATGGCGCAAAGGACTCCTTTGCTGAGTGTCCTGGGTTACATTAGCTATTTTTATGTCTTTGTGATGGTCATTGAGCCTAGAACGGGTCCGGCAAAACCAGTGGGGAAATATTTATTCGGAGGTGGGGCCGCTCTGCTCGTTTTTGTGTTAACACAGGCAGGGATGAGGGTTGATGTTGAGCTCTTGAGCCTGCTGGCGATGAACGCCGCGGTACCATTATTAAATAGACTACCGTTTAAAAAGGAGGTTTGATATGAGGCGAGTCATTCTGTCATTCATTGTCTGTTTTGTTTTTTTTCTTCCGGCGTCAATTGTTTACGCTCATCCGCCGTCAGATATTAAGGTTACATTTGATCAAGCCAAACACATCCTCACCGCTGTCATTGTGCACAATACCAGCAACCCGAGTAAGCATTACATTAATAAAGTGGATATCGGATTGAACGGGAAGGAAATTATTTCTCAAGATATTTCATGGCAGGATAACGGTGTTGAACAGACCGTAAGTTATCTCATCCCCGATGCAAACGTTGGCGATATTTTGTCTGTTGAAGGATATTGCAGTATTAGCGGCAAGCTTAAAAGGGAGATCGCGGTTAAGGCCAACTAGATGCCGATATGCGTTAGGGTCTTGGGCCTAGAAGGGGTGAAAGACTCTCCATTAAAAGGTAAATGGCCCGCTGTACAAGCGGATTATCCAGTGGAAGGATATTATTGCCGACATTCTCTCTCCGCCGCAGTATATCCTTGAGCGGAGAAATAATCAGCCCGTTTCACTTCTCGGGGGGTGGGTCATATGATGGAGCCGCGATAAACCGTTCAGCAAAAGAGGGACGCCCATGAAAAGGAAGATCATTAAAATCGACGAAAAAAAATGCACGGGTTGCGGCCTGTGCGTTCAAGGTTGCCCGGAAGGGGCCCTACAAGTCATCGACGGTAAAGCCAGGTTGGTGGGAGAACTCCTTTGTGACGGGCTGGGTGCCTGTATCGGCACCTGCCCGGAAGGGGCCATCCTTCTTGAGGATCGCGAAGCGGAACCTTATGATGAGTGCCAGGTCATAGAGAACATTGTGAAGCAGGGTGAAAATGTGTTGGCTGCCCATCTGACCCACTTGCGGGACCATCATCAAACGGAATATCTAAAGACCGCCATGCAATATCTAAAAGAACATAAGATTACTCCGCAGGCCAATTTTACCGCCGGCGGACATCATAGCCATACTAGCTGCCCGGGCATGGCCATGCGGGATATACGAAGTAAAGAAGAAGCGGATGCCGCATCTGCCGGTGAATTCGGCTCAGAACTTGGCCAATGGCCGATTCAGTTGCAATTGCTTAACCCCGGCGCGCCTTATTTTAGAAACGCCGACCTGCTCATCGCCGCTGATTGCGTGCCGTTTGCTTATGCGAATTTTCACCAGCGTTTTCTGAAGGGCAAGACCCTGATCATCCTCTGCCCTAAACTTAACCGGGTGAAGGAGCAATATATCGAGAAGCTCACCGCGATTTTTCAGAGCAATGAGATCAAGTCCGTTTCGATCCTGCATATGGAGGTGCCTTGCTGTTTCGGCACTTTGTCCCTGGTGGAGGAGGCCCTCAAGAAATCAGGGAGAAATATTATCCTCAAGGATTACACCATTTCCATCGATGGGAAAATCATTTAAATAGATCCTGCGTTTAGCGGTAACGTCAGTTTTGTCGGGCGCCAGTATTTCATGAACCGCAATCCGTTCGGGGATAAAAGCTGGTGAAAAATTGGGCTCCGCACGTTTCATCCGCTCCCCGAAAGTCCCTTTTAAAATAGTCCTTGATATAGGGTGGGGGGGTATGCTATATTTGAATCAGCGAAAGGAAGAACCATGGCGGAATACCCTGATCACAAAGATAATTTGGATGCTCTTCATCGTATTGAGGGGCAAATGCGTGGCATCATGCGTATGATTGAGGAAGGGCGTTATTGTATTGACATCTTAACGCAAATCAATTCCGCTGAGGCGGCCCTGATGCGTGTTCATGACAAAATTTTAGAGAAGCACTTGAACGGCTGTGTCACGAATGCGTTGAAAGGGAAATCGGATTTGGAACGGCAAAAAAAAGTAAATGAGATCTTTGACCTTTTGAAAAGGTTTCGGAAATGAAAGTTAAACTAAACACTTTTGTGATATGGTCGTTAGCATTTCCTCTGGTTCTAGCGCCTGTTTTATGTTGTTGTATGACCAATATGGTTCAGGCACAGGGGCATGTTGTGAATGGTGTCGCGAAGAGTGATGCGTGTTGCGATTCCAAAAACAAGAACGCTCAGCCACAGCATGATTCATCCAAGTGTGCCTGCCCGAACCACTCATTAGCAAAAGCTGTCAGCACAGTTCCCGGCGCTTGGGAGGTTTTTTCTGCGCAGAGACAGCTGAGCTTATACCCAATAAGTTTTCTGGCCCTAGCTTTATCAAGCAACACTCTACGTTATGCCTCTGCACATCAAGTCGATTCCTCTCCACCACCTCACGCCAGCAACCCGTTTTATATAGAATTTCGCGCCCTTCGTCTTTAATATTCTTTTAGACAATTTTTCCCGTGAGGGTATCGTGTCCTTGCGGACGAGGTCTGTTTTTTAAAGGAACAGGTAAATTCTTAAGATAAGAGGGCAAAGATATGGTTTATAGAAATATTATAAGGATGGTCCTCGTTACGGTTATGCTCTTTGATCCCGCTTTCTCTTATTCAGCAGAGCAAGTCTCTTTGAATGCGCTTATTGACGAGGCCCTCAAGAATAATCCCCAAATTCAAGCCGCCCAAAGACGCTGGGAGGCAAGTCAAGCACGCGTGCCGCAGGCGAAATCATTGGATAATCCGACTATAGGCATTACGTTTGAAAAGATTCCGCGCGGCACCGTGAAGTTGAATAAGACGATGCCCGAAGACAGGATGCTGACATTGTCGCAGTTTTTGCCTTTCTTTGGGAAACTTAAGCTGAAGGGCCAGATTGCCCTTGTCGAATCACAGATGGTGGCAGCGGAATACAAAAATACGGAATTAGAGATTATCAACCAACTTAAAACTGCTTATTATGACCTTTTTATGAACGCAAAGGAAATTGAGTTCTTAACAGAGAGCCTTAAATTGTTGGAAGGGATCGCAGCGGTTTCCGAATCCCGATATGCTGTCGGCGATATGAGGCAGGAAGCGGTTTATAAAATTCATTCGGAAATTGCCAAGCTCAACACCGACATTATTAATTTGGATCAGGAAAAAAATTTTAAGGAAACACGTATAAATGCCTTACTTAACAGGGATATGGAAAGCCCTTTGGGTCAGCCCGATTTAAACGAAGACGCGGGTTTTCATGAGGACATTGATTCGTTATACCGGAGCGCCCTTGATAATCAGCCTGAGTTGATGATCTTTTCCTATGCTATTGAGAAAAACAAACACGCTAAAGTTTTGGCAAGAAAGAGTTCCTTCCCTGATTTGATGGGATCCATCGTTCAGCGCGGGATCACTGCTGGTTCAATCGGAGCCTGGGATATGATGCTTTCTTTTACCGCCCCGTTATGGTTTTGGACCAAGCAGCGTTATGAGGTGAAAGAATCCATTGCTAATTTGGAGCAGGCAGAGGCTGCCTATAAGGCCATGAAAAATAAGGCTTTAAGCGAAGTCAAGGATTTAGCCATGAAGTTAGAGGTCTCAAAAAATACAATCAATCTTTATAAGACGAGCCTCATCCCTATTCTTGAAAGTTCGATCGCTTCTTCAATGGCCTCGTACCAGTCAGGCCAAGGTGATTTCATGATGCTGTTAGACAGTCAAAGGATGCTTGTAGATACCAGGATGAATTATTATCAAACGTTAGTTGACTACAATACGAATCTGGCAGATTTGGAACGCGCCCTTGGGGGTGAATTAAGTGAGGTGACAAAAGATGACAAGTAAAATCTTAAGCATTATTTTACTTCTGGTCGTATTTGCGGGCCCAATTTATGCACAACACGAGGGGCACCAGATGCCGGCTCAGTCTAAACAAGAGACAAAGGAAAAGGCTAAAGGAACAATTTCAAGCAAGCCGGTGTATTACTGCCCCATGCACCCCACCTATATCTCTCATAACCCGGGTGAGTGCCCTATCTGCAATATGAAGTTAGTAAAAAAAGGAGAATCACAAGCTGTGGATATCGGCGTTCAGGAGTTAAAAGACGAAGGCTTTTACATCAGCCAGGAGAAACAGCAGTTAATCGGAGTCAGCACAGAAAAGGTCATCTACCGGCCGTTAAACAAAATAATAAGGACCGTGGGCAGAGTTGCTTTTGACCCCGAATTGTACAGGGCGCAACAGGAATATATTGAAGCACTCAAGACTTTGGAGAATGTGATCGCATCGGGACAAGAAGGAGTGATCAGAAGGGCCGAAGCGCTGGTTGAGGCCGCAAGGTTAAGATTGAGGTTACAGGGGTTGGATATAACACAGATTGAAGAATTGCAGAGAACAAAAAAGAACGACCCGTCGCTTCTTATTTCTTCTTCGGATTCTGATTTCACCTGGGTGTATGCCACGATATATGAATACGAATTAGAATGGGTACGACTTGCCCAGGAAGCCATCGTTTCAACCAGTGCGTATCCAGGAAAAGAATTTAAGGGTAAGGTTGTCGCAATCGATCCCGTGTTTGATGCGATGACGAGGTCAGTACGCGCAAGAATTAAAGTGGATCATCAAGACAGCGTGTTAAAACCTGATATGTATGTTGATGTGCAAATATCTTCTGATTTGGGAGCTCATTTGGCCGTGTCCAAGGAGGCAATCATGGACTCGGGGGTGCGTAAGATTGTTTTTCTTGAACTAGACTCCGGTCGTTTTAAGCCGCTGGAGATAAAAACCGGTTTTTCTACCGATAAATACGCGCAGGTGATAGATGGGCTTAAAGAAGGCGACACGGTGGTTGTTTCAGGTAATTTCCTTATTGACTCTGAAAGCAAACTAAAATCTGCTCTGGAAGGCGCCGGGCACCAGCACAGTCCATAGTACAGGTGAGGATCGTCCCATGAGAACAGGCATAGAAAAAATAATTGAGTTTTGCGCTAAGAATAAATTTATTGTTTTCGTCCTCGTAGGCCTGGCTACGTGGGGAGGGTCTTTAGCCTTGCGTAGCCTTCCTTTGGATGCCCTGCCTGATCTTTCCGATACCCAAGTTATCATCTATTCCCGTTGGGATCGCTCTCCGGATATTATGGAGGACCAGGTAACGTATCCAATTGTTACCTCTTTATTAGGCGCGCCTAAGGTCAAAGCGATCCGGGGATTTTCTGATTTTGGGTACTCTTTTGTATACGTTATTTTTCAGGAGGGTACGGATATCTACTGGGCGCGGACAAGGACGTTGGAATACCTTTCTAAGATAATCCCGCGTCTTCCCGAAGGAGTGCGAACAGAATTAGGACCGGATGCCACAGGGGTAGGATGGGTGTTTCAATATGCCCTGGTGGATGAAAGTGGAAAAAATTCACTGGCGGAATTAAGAACATTTCAGGATTGGTATTTGCGTTATTATATTCAAAGTGTTCCCGGCGTAGCTGAGGTAGCGCCTATTGGAGGATTTGTTAGGCAGTATCAGGTCAATATTGAGCCGAATAAACTATTGGCTTACAGCATCCCGATTACGGAGATTGTTGAGGCCATACGCAAAGGCAATAATGACGTAGGGGGAAGGTTGTTGGAGTTTTCTGGCGCAGAATATATGGTACGCGGCAGAGGATATGCACGCTCGGTTAAAGATATTGAGAATATTGTGTTAAGAGTCGACCCCAAGACCGGAGCCCCCATATTGGTAAAAAATATTGGGAACGTTGTCTTAGGGCCGGATATACGCAGAGGCATCGCTGATTTAGATGGCAAAGGCGATGTCGTCGGGGGGATAGTCGTAATGCGTCATGGTGAAAGCGCTTTGCGGGTCATAGAGAAAGTCAAAGATAAAATAAAGGAAATAGAGCCGAGCCTGCCTGAAGGCGTCAAGATTGTCACCACGTATGACCGCACCGAACTCATCAAAAAATCAATAGAAACTATTAACGAAGTATTAATTGAAGATTTTTTGATCGTGGCGGCAATGATCATTTTTTTCCTTCTGCACATCCCGTCTGCATTGATACCGATAATAATTCTGCCTATTGGTGCTTTAGTTGCCTTTATCCCTATGATGGGCCTGCGGCTTACTGTAAATATTATGTCTATTATGGGCATCATCCTGGCTATCGGAGACATGGTGGATGTGGGCGTGGTGCTGGTTGAGAATGTTCATACTAAATTAAATTATTTAAAACAGGGTAAAATCAAGGGGGAGCGCCATGAGATCATGATTGAGGCCATGAAGGAAGTCGGGCCGCCGATATTCTCATCGTTGATGGTCACGGTCGTTGGTTTTATCCCGCTTTGTAGTTTAGCCGGCCAGGAAGGCCGGCTCTTCAGGCCTATGGCCGCCACCCAGATATTTACGGTATTTTGCGGGGCTGTGCTTTCGATAACTCTTGTACCGGCTTTAATCATGATATTTTTACGCAAAGCGAAGCCCAGAAACTTAGAGGATCATTTTGCCTCCAGATTTTTGATGAAATATCACCAAAAGATATTAAGTTTTGCATTCGAAAGGCGTAAATTCGTTATCGTGCTTTTACTCCTGGCATTAGTCGGGACCGTTCCTGTTTTCCTGAAAATCGGTTCGGAATTCATGCCGTCGTTATATGAAGGCAGTATTCTTTACATGCCCACGACCTTACCGGGTATCTCGGTAACCGAAGCGCAAAAATTACTGCAGACGCAAGATAAAATTTTAAGGAGTTTCCCGGAAGTCGAACGCGTGTTCGGCAAGGCCGGCAGGGCCGAGACATCGACTGACCCGGCGCCATTTTCGATGATGGAAACAACGGTGATTTTAAAATCCAGAGACCATTGGCCTAAAGTGCCAATGTTCGGCAAGTTTTTGCCGTTTTTTAAAAGGCCGTTAACGTTTGATGAATTGACCGGAGCCATGGACAACAAAATGCAATTCCCCGGGGTCACCAACGCATGGACGATGCCCATTAAGGCGCGCATTGATATGTTGACCACGGGCGTGCGCACACCCGTGGGAATAAAAATATTCGGCGCGGACCTTAAAGAAATCGAAAGAATCGGGGAGCATCTTGAAATGGTTCTCAAAGACGTTCCCGGTACACGCAGTATTTATGCCGAACGCACTGCGGGCGGCTATTTCCTGGATTTTGATTTAAAACGGGAGCAATTGGCCAGATACGGCATAAGTGTTGAGGAAGCGGAGACGGTCATAATGTCTGCGGTGGGGGGCGAGTCTGTCACCACGACGTTTGAAGGGAGGGAGCGGTATTCGGTAAACGTGCGCTACGCTCGTGAACTTCGGGATGATATTGAAAAATTAAAACGGGTGTTGGTGCCTACGATGTCGGGTATGCAGATCCCTCTCGCTCAACTTGCCGATATTAAGATGGGTTTAGGCCCGGCAATGATTAGGAATGAAAACGGGATGCTTTCCGGATATGTCTATGTGGATGTGGCCGACCGCGACATCGGAAGTTATGTGCGCGACGCCAAAAAGGCGGTGCGTCAGAATGTTAAGCTCCCCGCAGGATACTCAACGACTTGGAGCGGTCAATACGAATATATGGAACGGGTAAAACGGAAGCTTGGGATTCTTATCCCAACGACACTATTGATTATCTTCCTTATATATTACCTGAATTTCAAATCCATTGTTTGCACGGTGTTCATTATGATGGCCATGCCTTTCTCCGCAATCGGTGCGATCTGGAGCATTATGTTTTTAAGGTTTAATATGTCCATCGCGGTCTGGGCAGGAATGATGGAGGTGGTAGGAATTGGGGCTGCGCTTTGCGCGCTGATCACGACTTTTATTCATGCAGAGTGGGATAAAGCTACTCTCGAGGGGAAATCAATACATTCAATGGATGAGCTTTATAGAGTGGTTTCTGAGGGTGCAAGCCGGGCGCTTCGTCCGGCAATGATGACTTGCTCTGCGGATATCTTGGGGTTAATGCCGGCGATGGTTGCCAGTGGTATCGGCGCCGAGTTCCTGAAGCGTTATACTGCGCCCATAATTTTTGGATTATTCGGCGCACTTACTTTGTCACTCGTTGCCCTTCCGGTATTTTATGTGATCTGGAGAGGCGATTTCGGGATCTTGCGTCAACAAAGAAAGGAGAAGAGGACATGAGAAAGAAGTTAGCTGTTTTATTAAATTCTGGGGTTTTTTTGCTTGCGTTGAGCCAATTGTCTTTCGCAGGCTCATGCGGCTGTGGGAGCGGCCACGGGCAGAAGCTGTGCCATCCCCCTTGGGTGGTCAATGTTCAGCACCCATCTCCGGTTAGCGAACAATCCTGTGATGTTTCAGAGGTAGCGAGGAAAGAGTCCGTAAAGGTTGGGAACAAAATCTGTCCGGTGATGGGAGGGGTGGTCGATGAAACCATAACATACGAATATGAAGGTGAAATTTATAATTTTTGTTGTTCAGGGTGTATTCCTGAATTTAAGAAAGATCCGCAGAAGTATATTAAAAAACTAGAAGAAGAATTAAAGTCTGAGCCTCAGTAGAGAAAGATGAAGGTCAAATGTGAAAATACTCTTAACAATATTTAGAAGCCATTTCAAAACCTAAAAATTATGCTGTTTAACATATTCTGATGTAAATAGTTATGCGAGAATAGCCATGGGAAAGGAGAATTCCTTATGGCTAAAACACGCTGGAAGTTGACGGACGAACACTGGGCAAGGCT
>JAKQKX010000060.1 GCA_029560465.1 Candidatus Omnitrophota bacterium | reverse complement strand
AGCGGCAGTTCCACGTTCTTGAGGATGTTCAGGTGCGGCAGCAGGTTGAAGGATTGGAACACGAAGCCGATCTTGCGGTTGCGGATCAGCGCCAGCTCGTTTTTGTCCAGCTCGCTCACCAGCACGCCGTCCAGCTGGTATTCGCCGCCGGTGGGCGAATCCAGACAGCCGATGATGTGCATCAGGGTGCTTTTTCCGGAACCCGAGGGACCCATGATGGCCACAAACTCACCCTCTTCGATGCTCATGTTCACGCCGTTCAGGGCGCGGACCTTCACCTTGCCCAGGCTGTAATCCTTGATCAGGTATTTCGTGCTGATTATCATATTTTTCCACTCAATTACGCCATAAATCCACATCTCGCCAAAATGTCAATCAAAAAACGGACTGTCCCTGCGGTGATCCCAAACCAATTTGTGCCGATTCGTGTGATCTGTGGGCTGATATGGAACCCGGAAGGGAACATAATTCTTTAACTTGTGTAACTTGAGGACGAAATGGAACGCGGATGACGCTATGATACACACTGATAATGAAATCCGTATGATCCCTTCGATCCAGATAATCCGTAGGCATATATGGAACCTGGAAAAGCACAGCACGCGGAAGAGAACAAAGTTCTTTAATTTGTGTAAATTTGTGTAATTTGTGGACGAAATGGAACGCGGATGACGCTATGATACACACTGATAATGAAATCCGTATGATCCCTTCGATCCAGATGATCCGTAGGCATATATGGAACCTGGAAAAGCACAGCACGCGGAAGAGAACAAAGTTCTTTAATTTGGGTAAATTTGTGTAATTTGTGGACGAAATTTAGCGCGAATGACAGGATCGACAGGATCAAGGGGATAAAAAAATGGAATGCGGACGTTTGTCATTCCGGGGAAGCGTGCGCCAGCACACGGGGCCCCGGAATCCAGCCCTTGCGGGAATAGCCCATCCCAGACTATGGCCAAAGCGGGGTCGATCCAGACGCAGTCTGCATCGACGCCCTCCCCGGGCATTACCGGGTCCGTCTGGATTCCGAGCTCGACTGCGTCGTCCCGGAATGACGTAACGGCGGGATATTCAGCTGAGAACATCACACCGTCAAAAGACCTGGATCCCAGCCTGCGCTGGAATGACGGAAACGGCGCTCGAGTTTACCCTCCATAAATGAACTTGAGCCTCATAAATCCGTTGATCCTTGTAATTCGTTGAATCCGCGGGAAATGGAACACGGATGACAGGATCGACAGATCTGCAAATAAAAGAGGCTCTCTTTCAAACCAAGCGGCTACAGCCCGTGAGGGCGACAGAATGATAGCGAGGGTGTGGAGGCGCGGCTTCAGCCGCAGCGGAACCCCTCGTACCCCGTGCAAATCAAACCTGCTTTTCCAGGCCAGCACCCCACCCCGAAACGCGCTGCGTTTCAAGGTGGGGTGCTGGAAATTTTCATTGATCATCGTTCTATCGCGCGACGAGGGGCTTACGCGCCCTCGCTATGATCTGTCGCCCTCCGGGCTCAGACTGTTGACAAAGCTCCACAATACCCCATGAAATAATTAAAAAATATGCAAGAAAAAGCTTGACAAGAAATTGGCTTATTATATTGTGGCGCTATTAAATATGTGATTCAAGTTGGTGCCCAATGATCAAGAA
>JAKQKX010000057.1 GCA_029560465.1 Candidatus Omnitrophota bacterium | reverse complement strand
TGGTCCTTAACTTATCAGCCCCTGCGGGTTAAGCCTCAGAAATACGAATGCCGCCACGGGCTGGGCTATACGACGATTGCCGCGGTTAATAACGGCGTTCATTCGGAAGTGACGTATTTTGTCCCGGAACATGATTCCTGTGAGGTCTGGCTGGCCAAAATCTCCAATCAGACCAAGAAGGAGAAAAAACTGGAGATCTATCCTTATGTGGAATTCCTGATTGGGGATTATCACGAAGAGATCCGGTACCGGAATATTATGAACCTGTACACGCGGGTTTGGTTTGATAAAGGGCAGAAGGCTGTTTTTGCCAAAAAGACGGCGCAATGGCAGGGGATGAATATCCAGCCGTTCGACACCCTGATTTATTTTTCCTCGTCCCTGGCGGTAAAAGGGTGTTGCACGCAAAAAGACGCGTTTCTCGGGCGGTATAATTCCGAAGAGAAGCCGGAAGCGGTTTTGGAAGGCCGCTTCAAGAATTTTCCTCTGTGTTCGGGGGAAGACGGCATCGGGGCGTTTAAGCACACCGTGACGCTTAAGCCCGGGGAAACCAAAGAATTTTCTGTTGTTTTAGGGCAGACCTCGGATATTCCTGGTCTAGGAAAGCTTATCGCCAAGTATCGCGACCTGAAGCAGGCCGGAGCCGAACTGGAAAAGACAAAGGAACTGTGGCTCAAGCGCGTTACAGACAATATTGTGGTGGAAACGCCGGACAAGGATTTTAATACCTTATTTAACGTGTGGGTCAAATATCAGTTGTATATTTGTAATCTGTGGTCGCGTTCCCCGAGTTTTTATCATGAAGGGTCCGGCGGCCGGGGGTACCGGGATTCCGCTCAGGACTCCGAGGCGGTTGTGTCCATTAACCCGGATTTGACCCGTCAGAAAATATTGAAACTGGCCTCCCTGATCCGGCGTGACGGCACGTCCGCCCCGGGATGGTCGGAAACAGCGGGGCCGCATAAATTCCTGCCCAATAAAGACCATCCTGTCTGGCTGACGACAACGGTCACGGCTTATATTAAGGAAACCGGAGACAAGGATATCCTCTGTGAATACGTTCCTTATTTGAAGGAT
>JAKQKX010000056.1 GCA_029560465.1 Candidatus Omnitrophota bacterium | reverse complement strand
CCACTGCCGGCCAGCTTCCCCCAGGGTCGGCTTATTCAGCACATCGACAAGGCGAAGCTCCTTGAACACGGCAAGGGCCGCGTCCGCCTCCTGCGGGAACAGCGGCGGGAACGTGATCAGCGTTTCCCGGTTCATCACGCGACGTTCCCAATCCAAACACTGCGTACTCCATGTTTTAATATTATCAGCCATTTACCCACTGCGCCTTAAATTTAAGACCGCTTTTCCGTAAAATCCTCAATATTCTCTTTCGGCTTATATTAAGTTTTTTAGAGATATCCCTTGCAGACAATCCTTTTTTTGCGAGGCTGATATAAGTGGCTGCCTCTTTCTTTTCTTTTTCCATGAATATATTGAGATATTTTTGGTTAAAGACGGGGTCTTTTTTTCTTTTTATGCTAACGGTATGTTCATTCGGCATCCCAGGTAATCGGCATAATTCCCATGCTCGTTTGCCGGTTTTTTCGACCTCAGAGATAAATTTATTCCAATTTTCATCACTAATTTTCAGAATATCTTTTGAGTAAATATATGCCCGTTCACGAAGGTTATCTTTTGCATATTTCGGCATTTGATACTTTGGGGCGTGGTGGGCTTTATGGGCTGTTTCGGGAGTCAATTTCATGCGCTTATCACCGTCCTGAATACGCCGGATCAGGTTTTCACTTTGAATCCTTCTCGTCCGTTCACCTGCAAGGCTTCTTGATTGCGGAAGGTCAAACCGAAGTTTATATTCTTCCGAGGTTATCCCATGGATTCTTTTTATATGCGATCCGAGTGCAAAAAATTCGCGGAAGCAAATAAGACACTGGATTTTATCACCGCGATAATATTCTTCTATTTCAATGGAATTCATATTCCTCCTTTCATTTCACCACCTTCAGAGTCGGCGGCGCACTCGGCCGGAACCGCCCTTCACCGGCAGCCTTCGCACGCTCCGCCTTTTCGTCCTTTTTGCCCTTCGGGGCATCCGTCCCTCTGAATACGATCTCCGCCGCCCGTATCCTCAATGACGGGTCCATGTCCGGATCGTTCCAGACCGTCCGCAAATAGTCATAGGCCTCAAGGTCCAACTTGTCCGCTGTCGGCTGCGGCTCCCCTATTTCCGCCGCTA
>JAKQKX010000052.1 GCA_029560465.1 Candidatus Omnitrophota bacterium | reverse complement strand
TGTTTCAACCGCGGGTGATCCGATGTATGTCCCCGCTTCCTTTAAAACCGTGCAGCCGCGTGCGGTACTCCCCGGCAGGACGGCGGCAAGTCCCGCCACCCCGTTATCCAGTTTTATTCCGACATAACTTAAGCCGATGCGCAAATCGGTAATTTTCCGGTTTTCGGCGAATCCTGCCAGCCGTTTATCAAGACGCTTTAAAACTGTCCCTGACGCAATCATAGAAAAATCCTTTTATTTATGTATCTAAATTGCAACTTTAATTTTCGATCACCGCTTCTTCCACCCACATTAATTCGCACGACCCCGCGCCGCTGTCTTCTCTGGTCAGCGAAGTATTCCACGTCCAACCGTCACGGTGCCTGACGTTGACCAGATATCCTTTAAGGTTAACGATTTCACCGGCGCGCACCTTGAGCAGCTTGGATTTTACGCTGTCGCCGGCGAAAATCAGATGGGTATTGGCGGAGGAACGGATAATATCTACAGGATCTATGGGCGGCGTACCTTCCCAACGGTAATAATACCAGCGATTGCTTTGACGGATATCCAGTTTTTCAATGACGTCATTGCGTGACATCGGTCCCCAGCCCAGCGCAAGATCAAGGGGAGACAAATCCGACATACGCCCCACTCTGTATCGTTCAGAGGACAGCACCTTGGCGCGGACTGCATAACGGGCAACGGGGTAAATATGATAATCGTCTCTTTGCAGAGACGGGCTATTCGTAATTTCCTGAATGGGCTGTTCTTTTACCGTCCCCATGGCGGCAATTCGCTTCTGCTCCAGTTTCTCATAAATAAAGTAACCGAAAATCATGAAAACCAGCAGAATCAGCAGCCCTTCTTTGAATGCTCTGGGAAACAATCAGCAACCTTCTAAAAATTCTTTGAGAACCATTCAGAATTTACGATACAGCATACCTCATTATGCAAATATTTTTTAATAATATTTTGCTATTTGACTGCTGATATTTCCGAGTAAGGCGTTTCTCCCTGGCAATTAAGGCATTTCCCGCCGTGTTTTAAAGGATAGGCCTCGCCACAAACAGGACAAACGCCCACCGGACCCATTTTTTTGCGGCGGACTTTTTCCGGTTCCACCTGAACCTTCTGAACGCTCAACAATTGATGCCCGGCTTCCTTGATTTGCGCAAAAAGCACCTCGGCGTCTTGCTGATCCTTTTTCTTCTTTTTCAAATACCAGTCGCGAACTTCCGGCCAGTTATTCAATTTT
>JAKQKX010000051.1 GCA_029560465.1 Candidatus Omnitrophota bacterium | reverse complement strand
AACCATTCTATTCATGTTCATGCTATTAATTCTCCCAAAAGCCTGTATTTTATGCTGTTTTGGTAAACTCAACATAAAATAGACTTGGGAAATTAATAGCATTTTTTTTCTTTTATCATAATTCTATGGGACAGCAGTGATTTCGAATGAATGGATGGCCCGATCGACCGGGCGGGAGATAGTCATCCATTGGATAATCATGTTTGTCCGCGGCCGAAAAGCTCATGATTTATCAATGGTCTGAATTTTATATAAAAAGGCGGATGATGACCCTGGCCATTGCTCTTTATACGGGGCTATTGTTCTCATTGCCGCCTGTCCTTGCGGCGGATGATGAATGCGCGGCGCATACCCGCCTTAATGACGCGGACGGATCCATCCTCAATCAGGCCGGTTTGGACAGGCTGCGGGCAGGGGATAATACGGGTGCGGAAAAATTCTTTCGGCAGTCGATTGGAAAGGACCCGGGACGCGGGGTATTCCATAACAATCTCGCAGTATCCCTTATGCGTCAGGGCAAATACGAGGAAGCGCGCGGACCGTTAAAAAAAGCGATATCGATCGACCCGGAATACGCGAAGGCGCTTTCCAACATGGCAATCGTGTGTTTTCGCCTTTCCAGGTACAGGGAGGCCTATGGTTATTATAAGCTGTCCCGAAGCGCAGATAGGGAATACACGGAAGTTCGCTTTGCCAGGGATAGGATAAGCCGGGAGGTCGACCAATTGATGGAAAAAGACCCCGGCAATTCGGTCTATCGAATGATGCATAACAGGCTCGTAAAGGAAACCGAAGACAGGACCTGGCCCCTGGAGGAGACCGGTACAACCGCCAAGCCCTGAGGCCGGTTGAATAAGCTATGTCTCTTAAAAGAACAGGTTGAAATTGACGGCAAGCTCGTCGCTATGAACATCGCCCTTAAATGATGGGGCATAGCCCTCACGTACGACCCTCCGGACGCATTCCAACGCAATGGCGGTATTTCTGGAGGGATAGAAACCCTGGCTTGCGGAAAACCGCAAATCTCCGCGTTTCTCTCCGGCCAGATGGGCAATTTCCCGCGCGTACAGGTGCAATTTCCAGCAAGCCTTGATCTTCAGCAGCAGCCCGGCCGAGCCGCCCAGGCCCAGGGAATAGGCGCTGTCGGGGAGTTTTCCCAGATCGGCCTCGCTTTCGAACATGGCATAGATGGCGTCCCTGTAAAAACCCAGCTTTAATTTGCGACACCGACCGCCCACCGGCTGAAATGGCAAGCCTCGATCAATTTTTCGATAAAACCGAGAAAAAGATCGAGCAGGTGCGCCCGATATCTCTTGAAATTCACCCCG
>JAKQKX010000002.1 GCA_029560465.1 Candidatus Omnitrophota bacterium | reverse complement strand
AGGAAGATCGTCGATGAGAAGCATATTTTAATCATGCAGGTCGCTTTGAGACCCGGCCAGGTCGTGCCTCAGCATAGAGCGAATTCCAATGTCCATCTTTTGATCGTCAAAGGCGCGTTAACGCTTAACCTGGATGGTGCTGATGTTCAGGCGGAAGAAGGGGCCGTTCTGCCGGTGGCCTATCAGACACTGATGTCTATCAAGAACACCGACGCTTGTGACGCCACGTTTTTAGTGCTGAAAACGCCGAACCCCAGTGAGATGCCCCAGGCGGCGGCATCGCCTAACGCCAGGCCGTAAGCCCGGGTATGTTTAAACTGTCGACTGTTCCAGCGAGCAAAGGAGGAAGGGATGGGGACCTCAATTTTTATAGCAAGAATTTTTGGCTTGTGTTACCTGATCCTCGGAATTGGTTTCTTGTTTAATCGAAAAGCTTTTCAGCGTGTCATGGACGATTTTTGTAAAAACGCGGCTATAGTTTTTTATGGGGGGCTGTTCGCGCTTGTTATAGGCCTTGTTATTGTCTTGACCCATAATCGATGGGTGGCGCAATGGGCCGTGATGATTACCATCATAGGCTGGGCCGCGCTTATTAAAGGGATATGGCTTGTGGTTTTCCCGGACACAGTGATCCGATTTATGTCGGTTTATCAGAAAAATGAAAGTCTGTTGTCGTTTCAGGCCTTCGTCGCGCTTGCTTTGGGCGTTGTTTTTACCTTCTTGGGATTTTTCGTGTGAGAATTCGTTCTCAACGATGGAGGGATTCTCCTCTGTGTGTGGTGGTTTTAGAATACAATATGGAATCATGAATGCGGTTAGAATCATTGAAGTGTGTGACGGGCCGCTTATTGCCGTCGTTGAAACCCTGGCGCAGCGTATCTGGCGTGAGCACTACATCCCGCTCGTTGGGAGGGCCCAGGTGGAATATATGCTTGAGAAATTCCAATCGCGGGCGGCCATTTCGATTCAAATCAATAAGGAAGGGTTTTTTTATTATTTGTTCGAAGATCGTGAAGGAGCCTGGGTGGGGTATGGCGCCGTTATCCCCCGTTCGGATGAACTGTTTTTGAGCAAATTGTATGTTTCCGCTGAAAACCGTGGCCGGGGCTATGGAAGGAGCGCTGTTGAGTTTGTTGAAAAGATAGCCGAAAACAAAGGCCTGCCCAAGATAAGCCTGAATGTTAATAAAAAGAATACGGGCTCGATTCGAGCTTATCAAAAATTTGGGTTTGTGATAATTCGACCTTTTGTCACGGATGTTGGCGGCGGGTTTGTCATGGATGATTACAGGATGGAGAAATTACTATCCCTCTCTTGAGGTGCCTTTTATGTTGAAGTTTTTTATTATAGCTTTGGGCGGGGCCATAGGGAGCCTCGCGCGTTATGTGATCAGCGGGCTGGATTACCGCGTCGCAGCCGGAATCTTTCCTGTGGGCACGCTGGTTGTGAATGTGACCGGATCTTTTGTGATTGGTTTCCTTTGGGGCCTCGCAGACCGGTTCTCTGTTCCTCCGAATGTCCGCCTTTTCATTTTTATCGGTGTCTTGGGCGGTTATACGACATTTTCCACGTTCAGCCTTGAGACATTCAACTTAATCAGGGAAGGCGAATGCCGGATCGCGTTTATGAACGTCGTCCTTTCTGCCGTCTTAGGTGTCTGCGCCGTGTTTGTGGGATATATGGCTTCTAGGGCTCTCATAAATGTATTTAAATAGGAGGCGGAAAAATGAAGTTGCCTGAAGAAGGGATGCTTTTAAGGATATTTATCGGAGAGACGGACCAGTACCAGGGCAAGGCCTTGCACGAACAAATCGTGATGAGAGCCAGGGAGCTTAATCTTGCCGGCGCGACGGTGATCCGCGGTATTATGGGATTCGGCGCGGATAGCAGAGTGCACAGCGCGAAGATCCTGCGTTTATCTGAAGACCTCCCGGTCATTATCGAAATTGTCGATACGGAAGATCATCTGAACAAGATTATCCCCTTCCTCGATGAAGTTGTGACTGAAGGGCTCATTACGCTTGAAAAGGTGAGGGTCATAAAGTACCGGCATAACACATGAAATCTCATCCTATCCGGGAAAAGGAGGCAGGCCATGGACATAAAATTTTGGGATCACATCCTTTGGGGTAACCGTATTTCGGATTTCTTCGCCGCCTTCTTGACGTTTTCCATGAGTTTCTTGGTTGTCAGGGTTATTATCCGTTCTGTCATCCGGCGTCTTAAAAAATTTGTGGAAAAGACTAAAACGGAATTTGATGATTTTATAGTCAGAATGCTGGAAAAGATTCTCCTTCCCTTTTTGTATTTGACCTGCGCGTACCTTGGCCTGAAAGTTTTGAAATTCTCCGCCACTTGGGACGGGAGTATCAACGCCATCCAGCTTGCTGTTATTTTATTTTTTGTGGCGCGCGCCATGATCTTGCTCCTGTCCTATGGCTTTAAGGTGTTCCTGTCCCGGAGACAGGACGACCCGACACTGGCCCGGAGTTTCGACGGGATTTTCGGCGTGCTCAAACTTCTGATCTGGGTGCTGGCGTCCATCGTCTTCCTGGATAATATCGGGTTTAAAGTTTCCACCATGATCGCCGGCCTTGGGATAGGCGGTATCGCTGTCGCCATAGCCGCGCAGACGCTTTTAAAGGATTTTTTTAGCTATTTCTCAATTGTGTTTGACCGCCCGTTTAAACTGGGAGATTTTATTATTATCGGCGATTATATGGGGACCGTTGAGTATATAGGCATTAAGACCACACGCATACGCAGCCTGGGAGGGGAGCAGGTCATCTTTTCCAACACGGATCTGACAGACTCACGCGTTCGTAATTATAAACTCATGGAGAAAAGGCGCGTTTTATTCCGTTTCGGCGTGGCGTATCAGACGCCTTTGAGCCAGATGAGGGAAATCCCAAAAATTATTGAGGCGATCATTAAAGAAACGAAGGACACCGCTTTCGACCGCGCGCATTTCTTTAGTTACGGGGATTTCAGCCTCATATTTGAAGTGGTCTATTACGTGCTCGGCCCGGATTACAATAAGTATATGGATATCCAGCAGGACATTAATTTCGCGATCAAGGCCGAATTTGAGAAGAGAGGGATTGATTTCGCGTATCCCACGCAGACCCTCTATGTGAGGAACACATGACGGGCGTCCCCGGGGGATGGATTTCACGCTTTTTGAAATGATAAGGAAGGAACTGCCATGAAACACGTGTTTTTATTGTTGGCGGCCTGCGTTTTCTTGACGCAGGGAACAGCGCTCGCCCAGGAAAAATTTGTGGACGTTGACCGTGTCCTCTCGATCGCCTTTGAGCACGCACGGAATTATCCCCCAGTCTTTATTTCAGAAGCCCAGAGGGATGATGTGGAGGGGCTCCTCCGGGAGGCCCTGGGGCAATTGGAGCGAATGCTCCAAAATGACGGCCCTGACCGGGAGATATTATTCAGGCTTGGGAAAGCGAGCACGTTCGCCTATAATTTGGATATTCCCTGGAGCCGCCAAAAGGCGGACGAATATTTTCAACAATTATTCCGGTTGGAGCCCGGTCATGCCGAAGGGCACCTGTATTATGGACAGCATCTTTCCGGACGGGGGGATTTTGAGTCCGCCCTTGGGCATCTTCAAATCGCCGCTGAAGCTGGTCATGAGATCGCTTTGAATATGATCGGGTTGACTTATCTGCAGATGGGGAAAGTCCATGAAGCTAAAGAATATTTCGAAAATCTTTTAAAAAAACACCCTGGAGACACTCAAATTCAAATGCTGCTTGATTCACTTGACCCGGCTGGCGAATATGAATATAAATTGATGGCAGAATAGGCGGAAATCCTATTTGACGGCTCCGCGTTTGGTATTAAAATATTAAAAAATGTAACACAGAGGTGCTTTGATGTCCGGTTTGATTCGATTTGGGATTTCCTTAGATAAAGAGCTTTCTGAGCAGTTTGACCAGCGCATTAAACACAAAGCATATACGAACCGTTCGGAAGCCATTCGCGATTTAATACGGCAGGATTTGGTCCATCAAGAGTGGCAGGAAGGGGATGAAGTCGCCGGGGCTGTCACCCTTATTTACGATCACCATAAAAGAGAGCTTCTTAACAAGATCACGGATATTCAACATGACTTTCAGCAGGTCATAATTTCCGCCCAACATGTTCATCTGGATCATCATAACTGTTTGGAAATCGTGGCGGTCAAAGGGAACCCGGCTATGGTTCAGCATCTCGCTGATAGATTAAAAGCGGTTAAGGGGGTCAGGCATACGACCTTGAGTATGTCAACAACCGGCAAGGGTTTGGCGTAGCCGTTTCTTATTTTTTTTTGCTGCAGAGTAACACGAAATTGATTTTGGTAACAATAATAGGGGGCAGGGAAGACGGCCCTGATGCCATAAGAATACGGAACCGGGATAAAAGATTATCGCCCGTATTTCCGAAGGCAAACAGGGGATATCCCCAGGAAAGGAGAAGAGCATATGCACATGGCAGACGCGTTGATATCTCCCGCGGTGGGCGTCACGATGTGGGCGGCTTCGGCGGGTGTAATAGGGTACAGTTCCAAGAAGCTGATGGAAGAATCGGATGACCGCAAGGTCCCGCTTATGGGCGTGTTGGCCGCTTTTATTTTTGCGGCCCAAATGATTAATTTCAGCATCCCGGCGACTGGATCGAGCGGACATTTAGGAGGGGGGATGATTCTGGCGATCCTGCTGGGGCCGTTCGCGGCGTTCTTGGCCATATCTTCGGTGTTGGTCGTCCAGGCGCTTTTTTTCGGGGACGGCGGCCTTTTAGCTCTGGGGTGCAATATGTTCAACCTTGGTTTTTTCCCTTGTTTTGTGGCTTATCCGTTTATTTACCGTAAAATTGTCGGAGACAATCCGACCCAGGGGAAGATTATGGCCGGGGCCCTGGCCGCATCCGTTGCGGGGCTGCAACTGGGCGCTTTCGGGGTTGTTTTAGAAACATTTTTTTCAGGAATCACCGAGTTGCCGTTTAGCACGTTTGTTCTTTTAATGCAGCCGATTCATTTGGCCATCGGCGTTGTCGAGGGGCTGGTGACAGCGGCCGTGGTCATATCCGTGTTTAAGGCCAGGCCGGAAATCCTAAAGGCGGCGAGCCGTTTGGGGCCGATTGGCGCGGTCAATATCAAGCAGGTTCTTGCCGGGCTGCTGGCGGCGGCGGTCATAACCGGGGGGGCCTTAAGCTGGTTCGCGTCCGGCCACCCCGACGGATTGGAATGGGCGATGTTCAAGACTTCCGGGAAGGAAGAATTGGAGCGCTCCCAGGGCCTGTATGCCTCATTGGGCTCTTTCCAGGAGACAACAGCGTTCTTGCCTGATTATGGGTTTAAGAGATCTGATGGGGAGGCCGAATCAGAGGCGTCATCCGCGCCCTCTTGGCCTGCCGTTGATGCCGGGACTTCTGTCGCGGGCTTGGTCGGCGGGGCGTTGACGCTTCTGTTGGCTGTTGTCATCGGGTGGGGGCTCAGGCGGCGTGAGGTGGCTCCGGCATAATTTTAAGCGCTGAAAATTTTTTGGGCCTGCCGTGCGGATAAACGGTTGCATTGTCGCCAACGGTCAGGTTTTTTCCATGAATAATATCGGTAAAAATTATTTCGATGTTGGATATATTGATGCCCTGGCCCGCGGCCGCAGCCCTTTGCATCGGTTGGACCCCCGCGTTAAATTGATCACGACGTTATTGTTTATTGTAACGGTGGTTTCCTTCGGGAAATACACCCTATGGGCGTTTATCCCGTTTGTGATCTATCCGGTCTTTTTGATTTCTGCCGGCGGGTTGCCCGCGGGATATTTCGTTAAGAAAGCGTTGTTGGTGTTGCCCTTCGCGGTTTTGATCGGCGTTTTTAACCCCGTGATAGACAGGACAATCATGGCCCGTATTGGGATGATTGGTATTTCCGGCGGCTGGATTTCCTTTTTGTCCATCTTGGTGCGGTGTGCCTTAACAGTAACCGCGGCCATGCTTCTAATCGCCTTAACCGGATTCGACGCTGTTTGTGAAGCCTTGACGAAGCTCGGCGTCCCGAGGCCGTTTGTGGTTCAGTTGTTATTTTTTTACCGGTATCTTTTTGTCCTAACCGACGAAGCGCAGCGGATGGAACGGGCCCGGACGCTTCGGTCATCCCATGCCGGGGTGCGGTTAAAAGTTTTCTGTTCGATGGCCGGGCAGCTGCTGTTGCGCACATTTGACCGCGCTGAACGCATTTACTCTGCCATGAGTTGCCGGGGGTTTAATGGGAATATCCGGACGATCAAGACGATCAGGGTCCGGTGGGGAGACATTGGTTTTATGGCGGGGTGGGGGTTGCTGTTTGTTGTTTTTCGTGTTTATAATATCCCTGTGAAATTGGGGGAATTGATCCTGGGGTGTTTGAGATGAGCCATCATATCGTGGAAGCCCATGATGTGCATTATGCCTATCCTGACGGCACGGCGGGATTATGCGGGGTTTCTTTCCGCATCACGCACGGGGAGTCGGTAGCTTTGGTGGGTGAGAACGGGGCTGGCAAATCGACGCTGTTGCTTCATATGAATGGATACCTGACGGCCGCCCGGGGGAAAATAAGGATCGGAGATTACCCGGTTTCTTCAAAGACTGTGGATGCCATCCGGCGTTCGGTGGGAATGGTCTTCCAGAACCCCGATGATCAGCTCTTTATGCCGACGGTTTTTGATGACGTGGCTTTTGGCCCCCTCAATATGGGGCTAGACCCGGAAGACGTTGAGCGCAAGGTCGTGCAGGCGCTTGAAACAGTGGGGGCCACGCATTTGAGGAATCGGCCACCTTACCGGCTTTCCCAGGGAGAAAAACGGGCGGTGGCGATCGCAACGGTCCTGGCGATGTCCCCGGATATCCTGGTTTTAGATGAACCAACCTCAAGCCTGGATCCCGCCGCCCGTAGACGGTTGATAGCGTTGCTTAAAACCTTCCATCACACCAAGATCATTGCCACGCATGATCTGGATATGGCCGCTGATCTCTGTGAACGCACCATTGTTCTTCATCAGGGCCGGGTCATCGCGGACGGCCCGACAATGGCGGTATTCCGGGACGAAGACGTGTTGTATCGGAGTAATCTTGAAAAACCGCTTAGAATGCAAGAATGCCCGGTCTGCGGCTCGGGAGGGGGGAATAAAGACCCTTTGAGGGGATGCCGTTAAGAAAACGATTGTGCAAAGGGCGGCTGTTGGGATGTTTTTGGGCAGGAAATACGTTTTGTTTTGTGTTTATCTTTGGACAGCCGGGCCGCGGTGTGTTAGGATGGCTGAAAACGAACCGCGGACCGTGACCAGAGGGGGAGAAAAGAAGATGAAAAGATTTTTAGTATTGTTTGTCATGATGGCCAATATCATGGGCGTTTGTACTGCTTCGGCGAATGCAGACAGTAAGGTTAAAAAATATCATCTTGATCAGTATCCGGGTGTCGGCGGGCTTTTGCACTGGGGCATGAGTGTTCAGGAGATAGAAAAGGTTTTGAATCAGCCCGTTGCTGATATCGGCCAGAATAAATATCAAGCGTCATTTTTATCAGGCGCATTGAAGCTGAATGCGGTCTGCGTTGTCGCGGACAGGGGTCTTGAAGCCGTGGTTTTACAATTTGATATCCTCCCAGAAGAATATTCCCGTCTTGTTGATCGTTTAAAGGACCTTTATGGGGCCCCCAGCGGTGTTGACAGCGAAATGAGGGCGATCCAATGGAAGGACGGGTTGAATGACACCGGTATTGCCATCATGGGGGAGAAAGACGGAGTGTATTCCGCTTTAGTCGGCCTTCGATGGCTGCGGGATCCTGTTGCCATAACTGGCCTGGAGCCCGGGAAAATATCTTCCCTGGAGGGAGTCCACTTGGGGATGCCCCGGGAAGAATTTCTCGGTCAATATAAGCATTTTAAAGTGGAGAAATTACCTCCGGAGGGGGATATGCCGGTTAATGCTGAAGTCTATAAGGCCCCCTTGACGGTTAATCTGCGTCCGGCCGAGGCCTTTTTCGAGTTCACACAAGGCAGGCTGACGTTTATAATGATTTATGTTCCTGTAAGACCTGATGACGGTGATTTTGAGAAAGGGTTAAATGATCATTTGGGCTTCCTGTCGGGCCTCTACGGTAGCCCCTCCGAAGAGTCGCCTAACATGGTCACCTGGAATGATGGCGTGCAGGAGCTTAGATTGGGCTTGCATCCTTTAGGCGAATTTGTGATATCCTGGGAATTTCTTGAATCCTTATAGTTGAAGCCCGCCATCATTGCCAGGCTTTCATGATGCGCCGGGGCCCTCAACACAGCCAAGTTTTTTTTTACTGATTTAACAAGTTAGTGATATAATTCCTATGCTGTTTTGATCGCGGGAATAAAAGAAACAAACCAAAAGAATAAGAGGAGGCTCTATGGGAACAAAGGGAAGAGAGATCGTTGGCGTAGACATTAAAGAGTTGCTGAAACAACTCAATAAAGCTTTGGCGGATGAGTGGTTGGCGTATTATCAATATTGGGCGGGTTCTAAAGTTGCGGTCGGAAGGATGCGGGGGATCGTTTCGGAAGAACTGGCGGAACACGCTAACGAAGAGCTGGAGCACGCCAATAAGCTGTCAGACCGGATTATCCAGCTTGGCGGAACGCCGCTTCTGAACCCGGGGCAATGGAGTGAACAGTGTAATTGCGGTTATGATGAGCCCAGCAACCCACACACGAAGAAATTGTTGGAGCAGAACATTAAGGGAGAGCAATGTGCGATTGAGGTTTATCAAAAATTGCTGAAAATGGTTGAAGGGAAGGACCCTATCACGGCCCATCTTGTTTTAGAAATCCTGGAAGATGAGGTCAAGCATGAGGAAGACCTGGAAGCCATCCTGGAAGACATGAAGACTAAAATCGAGTAGGATTATGTTCACGTGCTGCGCTTGTTTTACGGGCGCGGAGTTTGAAACCATAGAAATGGCGGGCCATGATGGCCCGCCATTTCTATGGTTGGGGCCGGTAAAAATGTTCGGAATTCCGGCCTTCAGAAAAATTTAAGTTAAATCTTCCAGGGGCAAGAGGAACGCTTTGACCCCTTCTTTCCCCAGCGTTTTACGGGTTTCCCTGATCGCAGCGAGCAGCTTTTTGGCGTCTTCTTCCGGGCAGGCGACATAAAAAATTGTGTTTCTGCCGGGCCAGACATCATTCCCCTCATGCCCCCCGGACGTTGTGCCCCGGCCATATGTTTCCGGTATTTTCGTGAAATTCTTCACGCCGCACTGTTCAAGGATTTCCAGGATCTCCATTTCGACGGCTTCATTAAACACCAGCATAATCATTTTCAGCATGCCTCTGTCCCCCTAATGTTTTAATATCTTCCGATGAAGAACGGTATAAAGAGTCGGCACAAAGATGAGGGTTATCACCGTTGAAACCAGCAGCCCCCCGAACATCGTCCTCCCCAAAGGCTGCCAGGTTTCGCTGCCAACACCCCGCGAGACGGCTAAAGGGAGGAACCCTGACAGCGTTGTGATTGTCGTCATTAAGATGGGCCGCAAGCGGTCCCGTCCTGCATGCGTGACCGCATCATGCATATTCAGGCCGCGGGCTCTTAGCAGAATAATATAACTGATAAGCACAATGGCGTTGTTGACCACGATACCCAAAAGCATGATAACCCCTAAATAACTGACGACGTTTAAAGTGGTGCCTGTTAAATAAAATGTCCCAATGACGCCGATGAAGATAAAAGGGATGGCGAACATGACAATAAACGGGTCTAGGAGCGATTCAAATTGAGCCGCCATAATCATGTACACCAAGCAGACTCCCAGAAGTAAGAGTAAACCCAAATCCTGGAACGCCTTTTTTTGCTCTTCGGCTTCTCCTCCGATGTTGACTATGACATGAGAGGGCAACGTCATGTTCTTCAGCTCTTTTTTGATATCTTCGACGATTTTCCCTGAAGAGCGTTTATACGCGTTGCATTCGACCCGGACTACGCGTTCCCGATTCTGCCTTTCGATTTCAACCGGGCTGAACCCTTCGACGACACGGGCGATGTTTGATAATTTGATTTGCGTGTGCGTTGTCGGGGAAACGATGGAAAGCCCCTCTAGGTCTTCTATCTTTTGCCGGGAGGATTCGTCCAGCCGCACAAAAATGTCGTATGTCTCGCCTTCCTCCCGGTATTTTGTCGCTGTCGAGCCGGCAATCGATGTGTTCAGGCTGTTGGCGATTGTGCTCATGGTGAGGCCCAGGCTCGCGGCTTTGACACGGTCAATCTGGATTTCCAGTTGAGGGCTATTGAGCTCCCTGGAAATTGAAACATCAACCGCGCCGGGGATTTTCTTAAGGATTGATTTCACCCGGTTGGCGACTTGATCGGTTTCGTTGAAAGAATTCCCGATAATCTCGATTTGAACCGCTTTCCCGCCCATCCCCGTAAGCATGCGGCCGATGGGATTACCGATGGTCATGTCGATCTTTTCAATCCCCGGGATTCGATTGATTTTTTGCCTTAAGATTTGGGCGATTTCCTTGTCAGTCCTGTTACGTTCCGTTTTAGGGACCAGTTTCGTGCCGCAGGTGATCACGTGGGACCCTCCCGTTTGTCCTGACGCGCGCGCCCCCCCTGGGGGGTCCCCCAGGCGGGCGAAAATGAATTTCGCTTCGGGGATGTCTTCTTTCATAATCGCCTCGATCCTGCGCGCCACTTGATCTGATTCCTCGAGCCGTGTTCCCAGGGGAAGATGGACGGTTAAGCGGATGTCTCCCGTGTCTTCCTCCGGGGCGAATTCGTTCCCGATAAAAGGTGTCAGGAAAAGCGCGGCAAAAAAAGCCGCCGAAAAACCAATCAGGACAAGTTTTTTGTGCCGCAAAGCCCAGTCGAGAACGGTGGCATAGTATTCGTCACACCTTTGAAAGGCATTTTCGGAAAATACGTAAAATCGGGAGAACAGGCCGTGCCCGTTTTGGTTCTGGAACAAGCCCTTCATCCAGAGGGAAGATAACATGGGCGCGAACGTGGAAGCGGTAAAAAGGGAAGCCAAAAGCGTGACTGTTATGATCACCGCCATTTCCCCAAACATGATCCCGATGACGCCCGGCAGAAACAGCATCGGCAGGAAAACGACGATGGTCGTGAATGTCGACGCGGATATCGCCAGGAACATTTCCTTGGCACCGAAGATTGCCGCTTCCTTCGGGCGGTTGCCCCGTTCCAGCTTGCGGTAGATATTGTCAACAACAACAATGGCGTTGTCCACGACCATTCCCGCGGCTATGGCCAAGGAGGACAGGCTGATCACGTTGACCGTGCGGCCGCTCAAGAAAAGGTAAATAAAAGCGATCAGGAGAGAGAAGGGGATGGTCAGGGCGATGATGATGCTGGGGATAATGCGCCTTAAGAAAAACCAAACGACGAAAATTACCAGGGTGATGCCAACCCAGACCGAGGATTTTAGGTTATTCAACGAGTCCGTGATGTCTTGGGACGTGTCAAAAATGATGTGCATTTGAATGTCCCCGGGGAGTGTTTTGCGCAGCTCATTTAACCTCTTTTTTATGCGCGTGGCGACTTTAACGGTGTTGGTGTCGGTCTGTTTTTGAATGAATAAAAGCAATCCGGGATTTTCATTGATTCGAACCTTAAGGGTGACTTCTTTAAAGCTGTCTTCGATTTTCGCGATGTCTTTTAAATAAATCAGATTGCCGTTATGTTTCCCTAAAATGACCGAATTGATTTCTTCAGGGTTGGCGAATTCCCCGGGCAGGCGGATCAGGTAATCTGTTAATCCGGTTTTTAATTTACCTAAGGGTTGGGCTATGTTTTCTGATTTCAGGGCGTTTTGGATATCCAGGATGGATAACCCGTACCCTTCTAGGCGTTGCCGGTCAATCAGCACATTGATTTGCCGCTCCAAGCCGCCGAGCAGTTGCACAGTCCCCACCCCGGATAATTGCCGGATGGCGTCCGCCACGCGTTTGTCAATGATGTCATAAAGCTGGGTGTAGGATTGTGTCGCGGTCACGCTTATGAAAAGGACCGGCATGTTCGCTGTGTTAAATTTAAAAATGATGGGATTTTCCATCTCGTCCGGGATGTCGGGTAGAAATTGCTTGGCCAGGTCAATCCTGTCTCGGATATCGTTGGAAGCCGTGTTCAGGTCTGTCGACCAGTCAAATTTAAGCGATATCACGGACAGGCCATCCGATGACTTCGAGGTGATTTTTTCAAGCCCCGGGGTGGTCGCCAATTGATTCTCGAGCGGTTCCGTCACTTTCGCTTCGACGTCCTCCGGGTTGGCGCCCGGGTAAGAGGAAATGATGCTAATGACCGGGGGCTCAATCTTGGGCATGTTGTCGATTCCCAGGCGGGTTAAACTGTAAAGGGCGAGGACGATGATGGCTGAGAAGATCATCAGGTTTGTGACCGGTCTTTTGACCCCGAATTCCGGAAGATTCATCGGGCGGCTCCTGGGGACTCATCAATCTCCACGTACACGGGAGCATTATGGTATAAACGCTGTTGACCCATGACGACCACCCAGTCCCCCTCCTGGACGCCTGTGCTCGCTTCAATATTTTCGGCGGACCGGATTCCCAGCGTGACTTTTTTTAAGTGCGCCTTTTCATTTTCAATTACATAAACATAGGCCTCGGGCTCCTTCCCGATGACCGCTTCTTTGATAAGAACGGGAACTTGCGCGTGTTTTTCGATCGGAAGAACGACCCTCGCAAACATCCCTGATTTCAGGCGGTGGTCTTTGTTGTCAATTTGGATTTCAATGGGGGCGGCCCGGTTCAGGAGGTTCAAGACGGGGCTGATTTTTTTAACTGTTCCCGTAAATGTCTGGCCTGGATAGGCGTCAAAACTGATGGCCGCCTGTTGGCCCAAATGGATCCTGGCCAGATAGATCTCGGGGATATCCAGGTCGATTGTCACGGTGTCCATATCGATCACCATCGCGACGGCTGTTTGCGAGGACCCGGCGGCCGGGGCTGTGACGGGGGAGCCGATATCCACAAAAACACGGCCGATCACTCCTTTAATCGGGCTTTCCACCGGGGCTTTTTCGAACTTCAGTCCGATCTCGTCGCGATCGATGTACGCGATGACTTCCCCCTGGTTCACTTCGGCGCCTTCTTCTTTGACCTTTTCGATGATCTTCCCGCTGACCTTGGGATAAATCATCACTTCAGCCTGCGCTTTCACGTTGCCCACGTATTCCAGGGTCCTTTGAATGTCTTTTAAATAAACTTTTTGAACCCGAACAGGAATTTTTTCTTCCTGCGGTTCGGCGCGTGGCCCGGGTTTCCCCATCATGGACCTCCCGATGGGGAAGAGCAGGATAACGCCCAGGATTATTACGAGATATTTTATCCGGGAATTCATTATTCTCCTCCTGTGGCTTTTTCAAATTTACTTTTGGCAATTATAAAATTGTAAATCGCCTGTTTTTTGTTGAACAGAGCGACCTGCTGGCTCACCCGGGCGTCGTCAAGAGCCAGGGTGCTCAATAATCCTTTAGCGTGTTTTTCTTGGGCCGTCATGTAATTATTGTCATAATAGGCCATGCTGGCTTGGACGGTTTTCACTTGGTTGATAGCGTCTTTAAGCTCCAAATAGGCCCCTTTGAGTTCCACGGCCATGTCTTTAATAAATTTCTCCCTGCTTAGCTGGGTCTGTTTAAGGTCAAGGATCGCTTCTTCGACTTTTGCTTTTGTCGCCCAGCCGTCAAAAACCGGCCAGGTCATCGTCACGCCAATCACGCTGTAGTCATTCCAATTCCCGGTCGTCGAGCCGGATAAATGGGAACGCGCGTAGTAATCCCAGGAGGCGTAAACACTCGGGCGATTGCCCGATTTGGATATCTCGATGGCGTATTCGTCGGATTGTTCCAAGGCGTCGAACTCCATCATCTCGGGGCGCTGTTTCAGCGCTTTAAGGACCCCTTCTTCGTATTTTAATATCTGGGGGTCGTAAACAAATTCGCCTTCGGGCTTGATGAGAGTCTTTTCATCAATAAACAGCAGGTTGCACAGCAAAGCCTGCAGCGCTTCGGATTGGTGGACGGATTCTTGATAAGCTTCTTCAACAGAATTAAAGGCCTCCTTAATTCTTAATAATTCAAGTTCGTCTGTCCGCCCGTTGTGATAAAGCACTTCTGAATAAACCAGATGCTGCTGCGTGTTGTCCAGTATCTGCTTGTTGAGTTGAACAAATTCATTGGTCAAAAGCAGGGAGTAGAAGGCCTTTTTAACTTCGAAAATGACTTCTGCTTTGGTTTTTTCAAGCGCCGCTTCGGCCGCGTCGAAGTCAGACTGGTTTTGATGGTATGTGTTAAAGGTTTTTCCGCCGGTATACAGATATTGCTTGACGCTTGCCTGGGCCGCTGTCTGGGTCAAATCTTTTTCGAAATATTCTTTTGTCTGCGAATAGGTGGCTAAGGCCGTGACTGATGGGAAAAAGCCGCCACGGGCTTGCGCGATGTTCTCCTGCGCTTTTTTGATCTCGTGCGCTTTCAGCAGGATGCTGCGATTCTCGCGAAGGGCCAGGGCTATCGATTCGTTTAAGCTTAAAGCGATTTCCTCTCCACGGAGGGGAAGAGGAGAAAGGAAGAAGAACACAGCCGCCAGAAATAATTCGCGCGTTTTCCAACTTCGCCGTTTTTTTTGCTTTTTAACGCCTGATAAATAGTGCCTGAAATCCGTCATGGTTCCCCTGCCTTATGATTAACTTAACAAACTATATTCCGGGTTCCCTTTTCTGTCAAGAATCTAAAGAGTTAATATGCTGGATTCATGGAACAGACTTGTGGTATTTATTGCTTTCTTCATGGGATGTTGTAGAATATGGATTGTCCGGGACGATGGTGACGCCGGGATTGTTTCGGGGTGGTATCAAAATTTTAAAGATAAGGAGAGGATGAAAGCATGAAAGCTTTTGGCGTTGGTTTGATTTCTTTGATTGCCGTAAGCATCTTGGCTGGAATAGGAGTCTTGTTTTATCCTCTTATTATGGTTTTGGGCTTCTTCTTGAAGATAACTATTGCCCTTCTTTTTGTTGTGTTTTCCATTTGGTTGTTGGGGAAGTTTATAATTATTGTGTGGGAATGGGGGTTTAAAACAAAATAGCCGCCTGTTATAAAAGCAGGCGAGGTCCGTTATCCTGGAAGGATGCGTAAAAGGAGTTTGAATAAATTAAGGAAGGAGTGGGCTATGAGACATGTGGTAAAAATCGTTGTCCTGATATTGCTGGTGATAGGGTTTGTTGTCCCTCACGCTTACGCAGCAAAACCGGCTTCGGAAAAAAGGATGAAAGAAGTGAAGGCCAAAGGCGAAGAAACCAAGAGGCGGATGGAAACGAGTGAAGAAGCTTCTAAGAAGGGTTGGGGTCAAACAAGAGAAAATGCGAAAATCGAAAGGGCGAAAGCACAGGAAGCCTTTGATGCGGCTAAAGAAGCCGCTATGAAACAGTTCCGCGAAGCCCGATCAGCCGCCCAAGGTTTGAAAGGCCAAGAAAGAGCCACAGCCATGCGTAAGGCCACAGAAGAAAAGAATGCCGCCATGAAAGCGGCGGAAGAGGCGAAAAGGGCTGCCATGCAGGAGATCGAATAGGAGATAGATTAAGATTTTTAAAGCAAGATTCATAAGAATGAATGGCTGTGCTACTTAAGCCCTCTGTAAGTGTTTATTTTAAGACAGGTTACAGGGGGCTTTTTTTAATATAACAGGGAAGTCTTTTGTGTAAATATGTCATCTCCATATGATATTTGTTGACAAATTCCTTGCCGTGTCCTAATATGACATTCCAGCTTGTGAGTTAAAATACAGAAATAATTTTAAGAATTGTGGGGATCAGGATGGAGTTAAGCGTAAAAGATTTATCTCAATTATTAAATGTGACGGAACGGACTATTTACCGCTGGATTAAACAGGAAAGTATCCCTTTTTACCGGATCCATGACCAGTACCGGTTTAACCGGGTCGAGATATTGGATTGGGCGACTGCCCGTAAAATCAATGTGTCTCAGGCGATCCTTCACGAACCTGATGAAAAAGATGTCATGTCGCAGTCATTAACAGAAGCGGTTAAAAAGGGCGGGATTTATTACCGTGTGGAAGGCAAGGACAAAAAAACTTTGCTGGGGACTGTCCTGGACCTTTTAAATTTGCCCGAGGATGTTAAAAAAGAAAACCTGTTGGAAGCGATGCTCGTGAGGGAGGAATTAGGTTCCACCGGATTCGGTAACGGGATCGCCATCCCGCACGCGCGTTATCCTGTTGTGACCCACATCCCTCATGCGATTGTCGGTGTTTGTTTCTTGGAAGCGCCGGTTGATTATGGAGCTATAGACGGGAAACGGGTGAACTGCCTGCTGACATTAATTAGTCCAACAGTTAGAAGCCACCTGAAAATGCTGTCACGGATCGCGTATGTGTTAAAAAGCACGCGGGTCATCGAAGCGATTGTGCATCAAAAGTCCCGTGATGTTATCCTCACGGAAATCGCGCAGGCCGAACAGTCTTTAAGGGAATAAAGGCAAAATATATTTTAGGAAGAACGGCATGAATGTCCTATTGTGTTCCTTGATCGTCCTGATCGTAAGCGGGGTGTTTGCGTTCAGTCTGAATCGATGTGTCAAGTTCGCCAATGGCATGGGCGCGGCAGGGGCGGTTACCGCGTGCGTTGTGGGGTTAGGCGCTCTTTTTGCCGTTTATAACAATCCTACGGCCGCTGTTTTTAGCATCCCCTGGGCGATCCCCTGCGGCTCTTTTTCTCTGGGAGCAGATGCTTTAAGCGCGGTATTTTTATTCCCTGTCTTTCTTTTGTCCGCGTTGTCCGCTTTATATGGATTCGATTATTTAAAACATTATTATGGCAAGAAGAATATCGGGGCCGCATGGCTTTTTTATAACCTCCTCGTTGCCAGCATGGCTCTTGTCATTATGGCCCGGAATGCCATCCTCTTTCTGTCGGCATGGGAAATGATGTCCGTCAGTTCCTGCTTTCTGGTATTGTTTGAAGGGGAGAAGCGGGACGTGGCCAGGGCTGGGTTGATTTATTTGGTCGCGACGCATATCGGGACGCTTTTCCTGCTCGTCATGTTCATTTTATTGGGGAAGGAGAGCGGCTCCTGGGATTTCGCGGCATGGCAGGGGACCAGGGCTGGGTTCGGGCCTTCCCTTATTTTCCTGTGCGCATTGATTGGGTTCGGGACAAAATCCGGGTTTGTGCCCATGCATATCTGGTTGCCTGAAGCTCATCCGGCCGCGCCCAGTCATGTTTCCGCGCTGATGTCCGGCGTCATGATTAAGACCGGGATTTACGGCCTGTTACGGATTATGACTTTTTTGGGAATGCCGTGCGCCTGGTGGGGGTATCTGTTAATTGCCATCGGAAGTTTATCCGGGATTTTGGGTGTTTTGTTCGCCTTGGCTCAATCTGATTTTAAACGCCTTCTCGCTTATTCTAGTATCGAAAATATCGGGATCATTTTAATGGGAATCGGGTTGGGCGTGGTGGGACTGAGCGTCCAGAACTCTTTTTTGATGGTGATGGGATTTGCGGGAGGATTGTTGCATGTTGTTAACCACGCGTTTTTTAAAGGGCTTCTTTTTCTGGGCGCCGGCGCTGTTTATCATGAAACCGGCACTCGGAAAATGGATCTTTTGGGCGGGTTGCTTAAGAAGATGCCCATCACCGGTTTTTGTTTTCTTGTCGGCGCGGCTGCGATTTGCGGCTTGCCTCCTTTGAATGGATTTGTCAGCGAGTTCTTGGTTTATTACGCCTCTTTTAAAAGCATATCCGGATCTACGTCGTTGGTTTTTGCCGCTGTGGGGATCATAACGTCATTAGCTCTGATCGGAGGGCTGGCCGCCGCTTGTTTTACGAAAGCGTTCGGGATTATTTTCCTGGGTGAAACCAGAACCGCTTGTGGTCAAAACGCTCATGAGGCCGGGGTTTTCATGCGCCTGTCTATGGTGATTCTTGCCGTGGCCTGCATTGTTATCGGGTTGAGCGCCCCTTTATTCATAGGGGTTTTTGCCAGGATCATTGCTGATGTGAGCGGCTCTCCGCTCAGCCTGATACAGCTGTGCCTCATGGAAGCGGGGCCGCCGTTGATTTCGGTGGTCGTCATGGCGGTGTGTCTTTTCATCGTTGTTGTGTTGACCGTTTTGTTGCGCCGTAGTTTTTTAAGTGGGCGCGTAATAACGCGTTTTCCGACTTGGGATTGCGGGTACGCCCGTCCCGATCCCCGCATGCAATATACGGCATCGTCTTTTGCTCAGCCGGTTGTGGATTTTTTTAAAGGCGTTTTGAGAACACAGAAACAGGCCGTAAAGATTACCCGGTATTTCCCGGACAGCCCGTCTTTTAAAACTGAAACAACGGATTTGTTCAGTGAAACGGTTTTCCGTCCCATGCTTAGATCGATGCGCCGTTTCACCGGGAAATTAACATGGCTGCAGCATGGGAAATTACAGTTTTATATTTTGTATATTGTGTTCGCGCTCGTGGCGCTTTTTATTTGGAAATTATAGGAATGCCTGCAAAGATTGCCCAGTTTATCCTAGTCTTGACGCTTTCCCCATTTCTGTTTGGGGTGCTGAACCGGACAAAAGCCTTTTTCGCCGGGCGAAAGGGGAGTCCGCTTTTGCAGCTGTATTATGATATTTTCAAATTGCTTCGAAAAGGAGCGGTTTATAGCACGACAACGACATGGGTTTTTATCGCCGGCCCCGTTGTGAGTTTGAGCGCTGTGATCACGGCTTCCTTTTTGATCCCGTGGGCTGGGCACCCAGCCGTTATCCAATTTGACGGCGATATCATTTTATTTATTTATTTGCTTGGGCTTGCCCGGTTCTTTACTGTTCTCGCGGCCTTGGATACGGGTTCGAGTTTTGAGGGCATGGGCGCCAGCCGGGAAATGCAGTTCGCCTTATTCGCAGAGCCGGCGTTGTTTTTAAGCCTGGCGTCTTTAGCGCGTGTCACTGGCCAAATGTCTTTTTCCGGCATATTTTCCACCGGGGTTATAAATTTTTGGCCGGTATACGGGCCTGTATTTTTTTTGGTCTTTGGGGCGGTCTTTATTGTTTTCTTGGCGGAGAATTCACGCATTCCTGTGGACGACCCCAACACGCATTTGGAGCTGACCATGATCCATGAGGTTATGGTCTTGGATCATGGGGGGGTGGATTTCGCGTATATCCTTTACGGGGCCGCCGTGAAATTCTGGCTTTTAGGAACGCTGTTAGCGGGGATGTTTTTGGGGGCATCTTCCCGCGGCTGGATGATGGACAGCGCTGTTTTTATCCTTCAGATGTCTGTCCTTGCGGTTATTGTCGGGGTTGTCGAATCGACTTTGGCACGATTGCGTTTATTAAAAGTCCCGCATTTTCTGATCATTGCGCTGGCGTTGTCCGCGGTGGCGTTTATCCTAACCATGAGGTCATAGATGACGATGTGGGTTGATTTTATTATTGTCGCAGTTCTTCTGCTGGATTTGATGATGCTCTCATCAAGCCGTATCCGGAATTGTATACAGATAGCCGCTGTGCAGGGAACCCTGGTGGGATTGATGCCTCTTTTCGTTGAATCTCATCCTGGCGCCCTCAGCCCCGTGGTCGCGTCTTTTTTCAGCATTTTCTTAAAAGGGGTGGTGTTCCCCTGGCTGTTGTTTCGCGCTTTAAGGGAAGCCAATATCCGGAAAGAAGTTGAACCGATCGGGGGATATCCGCTTTCGCTGTTGATGGGCGTTGTTATGTTCGCGATGGGCTTTTGGCTCAGCAAGCGATTGCTGTACCCCGATCCGTTTGTTCCTGCGCTGGGCGCGCCGGTATCCTTCGCGACGTTTTTTACCGGCGTGTTCTTGATTATCAGCCGCATGAAAGCGATCACACAGGTGATCGGGTACCTGATCTTAGAGAACGGTATTTATCTTTTTGGGGCTGTTTTCCTGGGGGGGCAGTCTTTATTAGTGGAATTGGCTATCCTGCTGGATATTTTTGCCGCGGTGTTTGTCATGGGGATCACGATTTTCCATATCAACCGCGAATTCGACCATATTGATACGCAAAAATTGTCGGAACTGAAAGATATCATAACTTCTAAATAAGGCGTTCATAAGATGCTGACTGTATTGTTGATCACCGTCCCGTTGTTGCTTGGGCTGGTTTCCTTCTTCATCCGGGATGATTTTAAGCGTCGGGTCCTGATTGTCGTTTGCTCTTCGGCCCATCTGGTCCTGACGGGTTTGGTGTGGGGGAACGGGGACGGCGTGAATCCGGGGGCGTGGTTTGCTTTTGATCATACGGGGGTTGTTTTCTTGGCGATTACCAGCCTGCTGTTTTTCGGAGCGTCGTTTTATGGAATTGAGTATTTATCCGGCGAAAACCATCATGAAGACAATAAAGATGAAAAGCGCAGGTTATTTTCTCGCGAAGCGGTTTTTAGCGGGTGTTTTTTATTATTTCTTTCAACGATGACTTTTGTTGTCGCCAGCCAGCACCTGGCGGTTTTATGGGTTGGCATTGAAGCCACGACGCTGGCCAGCGCGCCTTTAATTTATTTTCACCGGACCAAACGGTCCCTGGAAGCAACCTGGAAATACCTTTTAATTTGTTCCGTTGGCATAGCCGTGGCGTTACTCGGTGTTTTTTTCTTGGCTGTCGCGGACCATCACCGGGAAGAAATGCTGTTAGGGCAAATGATTGCAAGCGCCCGGGATATCAATGTCCCCTGGCTGAAAGCGGCGTTCCTGCTTCTGTTTGTCGGGTACGGGACAAAAATGGGGCTGGCTCCTTTTCACACATGGCTGCCTGACGCGCATAGCGAGGCGCCGTCGGTCGTCTCCGCGCTTCTTTCGGGAGCCCTATTGAATTGTGCTTTCCTGGGCATCCTGCGCGGGTACCAGATTTGTATTGCGGCCGGGCTTCAGTCATATTGTCAGGAGATATTTATTGTTTTTGGCCTTGTGTCTATGGCCTTCGCGGCTGTTTTTATCCTGGGGCAAACGGATTATAAAAGGATGTTGGCCTATTCAAGCGTGGAACACATGGGGATGATAATATTCGGGATAGGGGTGGGCGAAAGCGCTGTTTTCGGCGCGTTGGTCAATATGCTGGGGCATTCTTTGACTAAGGCAGGATTGTTTTTCGTCGCCGGGAATATCCTGTCGTATTTCGGGACGAAGAGAATCGCGGATATCCAGGGAATCCTGACTGGAAAAATGCGGTGGTCAGGGGCGCTTTGGATGACGGGCTTTTTGTTAATAACCGGGACGCCCCCCTCCGGAATTTTTTTGGGTAAATTTATTATTTTAAAAGAGACTTTGTTCCAGGGACGGAACGGGCTTGCCGTTGTTTTCCTGGCAACGCTCGGGGTCATTTTTATCGGGATGGCGCGGATTTTTATCATGATGACTTTAGGCGGCACAGCCCCGCAAGGCAATCAGGATAACTTTTACAATAGAAACACTTTTTTGCGGATATGGGTTCCGGCGTTATTTTTTGTTTTGGTGATCACCCTCGGGGTGTATTTCCCTTATTGGCTGAAATCCGCCTTGGGGGAAGTGGCTCACGAGCTGGGAGGGGGCTGATGTCTGCGCAGGACTTGAGAATATATAATGGTCAGGCCTTGGCCGTGCGGGAGATCCCTCGGTTGCCGTTTGAAGCTTTCCGCAGCCTTGCGCAGGAAGAAACGCAGGGCGGCGCAAGGGTTGTGTCGTTTTGGGGATATCCGGAAAACGGGAGCCTCGTCCTCATGATGGTTCTCGCGCATGATAAAGAAGGATATTTGAAGCCTTTCTCAACGGTCGTGAAAGATCGTTATGCGTCATTAACGATTGAAATGCCGCAGGTCCATTGGTTTGAACGGGAAATTTTTGAGCAGTGGGGGACGCGCCCGGAAGGTCATCCATGGCTTAAGCCGATCCGATTTCATGCGCCCTGGAAAAAGGCAGGGGGGCAGTTAAAGGCGGAAGACATTACCCCTTCGGATATGAATTTTTTAAAAATTTCCGGGGAAGAGATTCATGAGGTTGCCGTTGGGCCTGTGCATGCGGGGATCATTGAGCCGGGACATTTCCGGTTTCAATGCCACGGGGAGCAGGTGTTTCATCTGGAGATTTCTCTCGGCTACCAGCACCGCGGTATCGAGAAAGCCCTGATGGGCGGGCCTGATAAACGGGCCATCCATTATATTGAGACAGCCGCGGGAGACACAACGGTTGGGCATACGCTGGCGTATTGTCAGGCCATTGAGGGGCTGTCGGGGTGTGAGGTCCCGTTACGGGCCTCCATGCTCCGGGCGATTATGCTTGAATTGGAACGGTTGGCGAATCATACCGGCGACCTGGGAGCGATGGCGGGGGATGTCGGATATTTGCCGACATCTTCTTACTGCGGCCGCTTGCGGGGGGACTTCCTGAACCTGACGGCGCTGATTTGCGGGAACCGTTTCGGCCGGACTATGATACGCCCCGGGGGTGTCCTGTTTGACGTTGATGACGCCTTGATTCAGGAGTTAAAGAGGCGCTTAGTAAGGATTTTTGCGGAGGTGAAAAACGCTGTTTCCTTGATTTGGGATTCCTCCTTGGTTATTGACAGATTCGACGAGACAGGTGTGGTCGAGCCCAAGACGGCCGTGGATTTGGGATTAGTCGGCGTGGCGGCGCGGGCGTGCGGCATCGAGCGGGATGTGCGTTTTGATTTTCCAACAGGGGCCTTTCAGTTTTCTCAGGTCCCTGTGTCGACGTGCGTCTCGGGCGATGTCTTCGGGCGCGCCTTTGTGAGGTGGCTTGAGATGCAAAAGTCCGTGGACTTTATCCTGGACCAGTTGAATAATTTGCCGGCGGGGAAGATCCGCGGGGTCGTCCCTCCCGTCCGACATGACCATATGGTTGTTTCCTTGGTGGAAGGCTGGCGGGGTGAGATTTGCCACACGGCCTTGTCCGGCAGGGACGGGAGTTTCGCACGGTATAAGATTGTGGACCCGTCTTTTCATAATTGGATCGGGTTGGCGATGGCCATGAGAGGTGAAGAGATTTCTGACTTTCCGCTCTGTAATAAAAGTTTTAACTTGTCGTACTGCGGTCACGACCTTTAAAGAGGGACAGGGATTGTTATGATAAAAGCGTTATGCGCCAGATTCAGGCAGGGGTACCGGACGATGCCGTTCCCGGTCAAGAATAATGTTTTGCCGGAAAGGTTTTTAGGGCGGCCCAAGATCCTTGCCGGGGCCGCCCTCGATGATTATGCGCAATGCCAGGCTGTGTGCCCGACGGGCGCGATCGGAGGCTCACAGGCCGCTCCTGCCCTTGACTTGGGGAAATGCCTTTTTTGCGGGGAGTGTCAAAGATCCTGCCCGGGCAGGGTGGTCACCTTTACACGGGAATACCATTTGGCGGAACGCGGGAGGCAAGACCTGATTGTGACCGCCGCGCCAAGCCGGCGTGAAATGACGCCCCCGGAGAGAATAAGAAATATTTTTGGGCGGTCGTTGAAATTGCGCCAGGTCAGTGCGGGGGGATGCAACGGGTGTGAGGCGGACATCAACGTTTTAAGCACGTTAAGTTTTGACCTCGGCCGGTTCGGAATTCAGTTTGTCGCCTCCCCGCGCCACGCGGACGGGATTGTCGTTACCGGGCCGGTTACGAACAACATGCGGTTGGCCTTAGAAAAAACCTATCAAGCGGTGCCGGCCCCCAAGCTTGTTATTGCGGTCGGAGCGTGTGCGATCTCGGGGGGGGCTTTCATGGGGCATGGGGAAGTCCATGGTGGCGTGGACGCTGTTATCCCGGTTGACCTGTATATCCCGGGGTGTCCGCCGCATCCGTTAACAATCCTGGATGGTTTCTTACAAATGATGGGCAGGCAACGTCCTTGATGGGGGGCCGAAGTCGGCGGGCGGATTCAACAGACATGGGAACGGGTTTATAAAAAGGCACCTATACAGGTGCCTTTTTCATGGTGCGCCGGGCGTTTTAAAGAAAAGCAGGGACATGATCTTTAAAGAAATTGCCTTGTTAATCTAGAGGTGAAATAATACAATAATATTTCATACAAGTTCTCGAGTTCAACGGTGATTTGTTTTAAATATATAAAAAAATGGAAATCAACGAAAAAAGGAGACGGCATGCTCGGTCTGCGTTCCAGGTCGGATTTTTCTAAAATGTCAGAGCTTTTTCTGGTCAGTTTTGTAACTTTATTTTTTGAAATATTATTTATTCGGTGGATTCCTTCGAGCATCCAGATTGTCGCTTATTTTACGAATATTATTCTCATTTCAGCCTTTTTAGGCCTTGGGATCGGATGCCTGCTTGCAGAGCATAAATCCAACCTAATGAATTTCTTCCCCCTCGGCATGCTTGGTTATGTCACGTTGGCGTTCCTGTTCCATGATGTCGAGATTAACGCCGCTTTTTTGCAGACAGAGCATTTACTGGGATTCTATGATGGGAAAGTGAATTTTTTGCTTGTCGTCCTTATTGTGTTTATTGTTAACACGATGCTTTTCGTTCCCCCGGGACAGAAATTGGGGCGGTGCCTTAAAGATTTTAAGCCGCTTGCCGCTTATTCGGTCAACATCCTGGGCAGCATTTTAGGGACAGCGGTTTTTTCTTACTTGTCTTACCGGATGATGGAACCGGTCTATTGGTTTTTATTAGGCCTATCGCTCACCATGTGGTTTTACCGGTCTTCAGTAAAATTGCTGACTCTTCAAGTCTTTATCTCCGCGCTTATTCTCCTTGTTGTCCATCCCCTCGGGAAGGGGACTTTCTGGTCGCCGTACTATAAAATCGACATGCAACCCATTATTTCCCAGCGGTTGCAGAAAGTCATCGGGTATGAAATTGCCGCGAATAATATGTTTCACCAAAACGCATTTAATTTGTCGGAGGAATCGGTCCGGGAATCCCCGGGCCTCAACCGTTACAAAGACATTTATGAATTCCCTTATAAGTTATTTCATCCGCAGGATGTGTTAATCTTGGGGGCCGGGTCTGGCAATGACGCATCAGCCGCCCTGCGCATGGGCAGCCAGACGGTCCACGCGGTGGAGATCGACCCTTTTATAGCCGGTTTGGGGAAGCGCCTGCACCCGGAGAAGCCATACCGGTCCGACCGTGTCCGTGTGGTTGTTGATGACGCGCGGTCTTTTATAAAAAAGACCGACCGGAAGTTTGATTTAATCACATTCGGTTACTTGGATTCCCACAAAGTTTTATCTCAATTCTCGAGTGTCCGTTTGGATAATTTTATTTATACAAAGGAAAGCTTCCTGGATATCCAGGATCGCCTTGCACCCGGCGGCGTATTATCGTTGACATATTATGTATTTAAAGAATGGGTCGCATCCAAACTCTATGTGGCCTTAAAGGAGGTTTTCAAGGACGACCTGAGGGTGTTCCGGGCGTCGACCTATGTTGACAATGACACAGCGATATTCTTGGCGGGACCGGGTGTGCGGGGGATGGGCCCGGTCGACGCCCCCAATTTTAAGGAATATGACGGGTTTGACAAGGGGGCACAAGCCATCCGGGACGATTGGCCATATTTATATTTAATGAACAGGGGCGTTCCTTTTCATTATATCCTCATCATCTTTTTCGTGCTGGTTGTCTCTGTCGTGGGCGTGTTCTGCTTTAAGTCTTTATCCATTAAAGATTTTAACACTCATTTTTTCTTCCTCGGTTCAGGGTTTATGCTGTTGGAGACGACGAGCATCACCCGGTTTGCCCTTTTATTCGGTTCGACCTGGATCGTTAATTCCGCTGTTATTATATCGATATTAATTATGATCCTGTTCGCGACTTTGTTCGTTGAGAAATCAAAGAACATCAACATCCGATGGATGTATGCTTTGCTTATGTTCTCGCTTTTTCTCAACTGGTTGCTTAACCCCGAGATTTTCCTGGCATTTGACCGGCACCTCGGAATTATAATTTCTTCCTGTTTGTTGTCTTTGCCCATCCTGTTCGCGGGCATAATATTTGCCAGCTCGTTCAGGGCATCCCGAAATGTCCCCAGTGATTATGCCTGCAATTTGCTTGGGTCCATCATCGGAGGGTGCTGTGAATATTTTTCAATGTTAACGGGCTTCCGTTTCCTGTTTGTCCTTGCGATGATGATGTATTACCTGTCCTATCGCGGCCTTTCCAGAAGGAGGGGGTAGTTAAGCCCTGAGACGCAGAAATGATACACGGCAAACACAGATTTTGGATTATTGTTTTGTCTGTCCTCTTTCTTGTTGTCCATGGGGCGACCATCAAAGATGGCCACAATTGGTGCGCGGACTTCGGCCAATATCTTGGCCAGGCACAGAATATTATTGAACACACAGATTATGCCCACACCTATTATATCGGCAGGAGTGTCGTAACCCCTCCCGGGTTCCCTTTGATTTTGATCCCCTTGTTGAAGAATTTCGGGTTGGATTTCCGAATCCTGAAATTGCCGAACATTATTTTCTTCCTGGGGTCCATTTGGGTGTTGTTTGCTATTATGCGGAAACGCGTGGGGGAGGAAGACGCGTTTTTGGGGGCGGTTCTGCTGCTAACGTCCCCGGATTTTTTTATTTTTAAGCAGTCCATCATGTCAGACCCGGCATTTTTGTTTTTCACCACGGCCTCGATCTTCTCGTGGATCCAGTACGAAGAGGCCAACGAAGGCAATCGGCCGTTTCCCACTCTAATCACAGCAACACTTTTCATGTGCGTCGCCTTCTTTATCCGTTGGGCAGGCATCGCCTTGTTCATTTCCATGCTGGTCTATTTTCTTCATAAGAAAAAGGATGGGAGGGCGGTTCTTTTTATCCTGTTGGGATTGGCAGCCTCCTTTCTCATCCAACGGAGTTTCGGGACCGATGGCCTGAATTATTATCATGAAGTCGCGCTCCCTTTTAAAAAATGGTTACTGATGGGCTGCCAGGCTATGCCGCAGACCATAAAGACGCTTGTCATTTTCTTTTTCCCGTGTAAGACGGCGTTGACTTTATGGATTTTCCGTTTACTGGCAGGGACTGTCCATGTGGTCACGCCTCTTTTTTTCGGCTTTATGATGATTGGGTTCCTGTATAAGATCCGGAAAAGGTCTTTAACGGTTATTGAAAGCTTTGTCGCGGTTTATCTTTTGGGTAACCTTGTCTGGTATTTCAGCGGGGGGACAAGGTATCTTTATCCCGTGATCGGGTTTTTGGTCCTTTTTGCCCTCGAAGGGGTGCAGGCCCTCGGCCGTTGTGTATCTTCTCGCGCGTTGAGCTTTCAGCGGATCGCGAGGGTGATCCTGGCCCTTCTCGTTTTGCATAACATCGGCAGCATCCTGATGGTTTTCGACTATGATGACGACCAGATTCATACGAAAGACGCACGGGACATGGTGTCTTGGATCAAAACGAGCACGCAAGCGGATGACATCTTCGTTTTCGGGAAGCCCCGGGAATTGGGTTTTTTAACCCGCCGTTATATGACGTCTTACCTTTTTTTGCGGGAAAAGGATGTGTGTGAAAAGATCCGGGAGTTGAACGTCCGTTATTTTATTTTTGAAGATTACAAGGAAAAATATATACTGCCTGAGTTGAACCTGAGCGATATGCCTTTTTCGGCGCTGGCCCGGAACGACGTCCTTATTCCGTTTAATATTGATACCAAACAAATTTCATTACAAGAAATACAGGGATGCCAGTTAAACGTTGAACAGGCTTGGGGAGAGGGGCGAGAGTACAAAATTTATGAAGTCTTAAAAGATTGAGCGTCTTCCCGCGATTATGTCCTAGATCGGGGATTTCCGTTTCCAGATACGCACGCCATGATCCCACGCCCACCCCGGCGGGCGGGTCCATTCGCCCATTTGGGCGACCGCTTCAAAATTTTCCAGGATGTAAGCCGTGATCAGCCTGCAATGCGTTTGCCCGAAAGCCCCCATGCCGAATTCATCGGAACGGCTCCGGTTGGATTCCACAATCCAGTTGACATGATTATGCTCGAGATCGGCAATGATGGCGCGCTCTTGTTCTTCAGGGATGCCGGTATGCTCGAACAGGGCGAGCTGCCGTGTGGCGTTGTCCCGTTCGGAAAGAAAATTATAAAGCGAATCATGGGGGAACGTGAAAATTTTACCGCCGGGAGGGACGTTGTCACGGATGTATTGCGAGGCTTGATTAACGGTTCGGATCCACTCCGGGGACTGCACGGTGTAAATCCTGTTGCGCCCGGCACGGATGCTGTGGCCGGGTGTTTTGATCTTTCTGATGTTGTGATGGGTATCGAGGACCTCTGTTGATACGCTGGCGGCCAATATAAAAAAGAGACTATAATGAAAGACCTTCGTGTACGTTTTAAAAGGACAGAAGGCGATCAGGAAATGCAGCAGGAAAAACATCAGCAGCAGGAAAACGGGAAAGGCCCAATTGAACCGGAACCAAACCCCGCTGCCGATAAATTCATGTAAACTTAAAATAAAAAACAGGAGCAACGTCGAGAGGATGAGCGTTAGCCGCGTTTTCTGGGGCGCCGGTATTTTATTCTTAAGGGCCAGGCATTGCAGAAGAGACAGAATTGCCCCGACTCCGAAAAAGACTCTTGATAAAGGCGTGGGAAACCTGTCCAGGACCGACAGGTAGAATGCCTGGAGTGTTTCCATGCTCCCCTTTCTTTCTGCGGCCAGTTGATTATGAGTGTAAGGGAAGGTCTGATCGACGGCATATTTAGGCAAAGGATGGATGAGGGACCAGTAAACGATGGCCGTTATGATTAGAGCTGTCACCGATAAAATGGCGTACAATGTTCTGTTTTTTTTGCGCCGCGGGGATTGCTGGACGTGATCGATGATAAGCAGGGAAGAGGCATAAGCGAGCAACATGGCCAGCCCCATATTCAACCGTATGAGCAGGAGGGCCGTGACACTCAGGAAACCGTAAAATATATTGTTGAGGCCCTCGGTTTTGATGTGGCGAAAGGTGAAATAAAGCGTGAACAAGATGGCCAACACCCCGCCGATGTTGTGGTATGAATAAAAGAACTCGGTCCCGCGATATGCCCAGTACCAGAGGGCGCACGCCATTGAAAGGGACGGGGCCATGAAAAGTGATGCGGTGAGATACAATAAAAGCCCCACACCTAATATCAGCAGGTTTTGCCCCCATAAAACACTTTGTATGGTCAAACCCAATATCTTATAGCAGAGCGCGTAGTAATATAGAAGGAGCGGCCCGTAAAGCCAGGAGTAATCCCGGTAGGGAAGGGCGCCATCCAGGGCTTTTTTATAGCTGTAAAGCTCCCGCCCGTGATCTCCGGTGGAAAGGTGATATTGAAAGTCCTGAAAAGGGAATAAAATATAGAGACCCGCGATGAGGGTGAACAAAAAGAATAGCCACCTTTTCCGACGGAATAAGTTAAAGAAAATATTGTTGGACGGGTCTTGAGCCATATTTTACCGGAAACAGGATTTCCCGAAGATTTTGATTAATTCTGCCGGAGAGTATCGCACGGAAGTCGGGATGAAACAGCCGTGCGTGCAGTCACAAACGTGCCGTGAAATATCTTCCCGGACTTTTTTTATTTGCGCCAGTTGCAGGGCCTCGGCAATGTTGTAATTGACCTTTTTGATATCGACCGCTTCTTCCCTTAATTCGCAGGCAGCCAGCCTGCCGTCCGGGTACATCACCGCCATCCTTTCCCCGGCGCAGCAGTGAACGGGCCAGCGCTTGTTGTGCAATAAATTGTTATAAGCGATGTCAAAATTATTCAGGCTGAAGGAGGTTATCAGCTTGTTGAATATAGCGCTGTTGTAAATACTGGATGCCGCGCCTTTGGCTTTTTTAAGATAGTATATTAGGTTGTCCCGCAGAAAAGACACGTCGTCCCGTGTAAGGCGGAGCTGTTTTTGAAGGTGAGGCATATCGCGGACGGGTTCAAACCAGTGATAATCGGGGTCTGCCTTCTCTTTAATATACGCCGCGAGATCACGGCAGGCCGTCAGGGTTTCCGGTGTCAAGACGGAGACGACGAGAATCCGCAGGCGCATGTCTTTATCCCGTAAAGCCTTCAGGGCTGAAATTGTTTTTTCAGCCTGCTGGAAACAGTTTTTCAGCCCGCGCAGGGCGTCATGCCGGTCCCCGATGGCGTCTAGCGATACCTGGATTGATAAATTCAGGTCAGGGGATTTCGCCGTAACGTCCTGTACGAGGGAAACAATCCGGTCTGTGAAGTACCCGTTGGTTGGGATTTGAAGGACCTGAATGTGGCAGTTTGATACAAAGGTGTTTATGATTTCAGGCAAATCCCCGCGCAGGAAAGGTTCGCCGCCAGCGATCAAAAGGCCTTTGAGCGCGGGGATCTGTTCAGAGATTTTTGTGATTTCCTCGAGGCTTAAATCCGGGACAGTATTTAAATTTTTATTATAAAAACAGAAAGAGCACCTGGCATTGCAGCGGCTGGTCACGTATAAAATCAGGGAGTCCAGGCTTGGCTTGCCGAAAAATTTTTTAAGTTCATTCGTAAAAAATGGGATTTCGGTCATAAATGATCAAAGGCCCATAAAGCCGTTTTATAAAAAATATTGGGTAAGAAAGAAAGGGCCCTCAAGCATGACATTCGCCATTTTAATGTTAGCGGTTTTGTCCTGGGATGGAAGAGGAACCGGCGCGCCTCTTGATTTAATCCGGCGTTCATCCTCTGTATGCCGGCCCTTTCGTAAACGATGGCTATGGCTGTGTTTAAGTCCTGGATCCGGTCCGGGAGCAAGTTTTGCCTTTGATACATCGTGTTCAGGATCTGGGTGTTGACGTGAACGTAATCGTCCCGGTTGATAAAATGCCGCCCGGCGTTGTTGACCCTGTAATACATCAGGGGTTCATTGATGGCGTGGACAGGGTAGCGTTCTGCCACCCGGACGAATAAATCCCAGTCTTCTGAAACCCGGAGCGCCTCGTTAAACAGTCCCACTTCCAGCAAGACGTCCCTTTTAAACATGTTGGAGGAAAACGTCATGTAATTATACCCCTGCAGATGATATCGATTCACATCAAACCCTTGTGGAAAACCCTTGCGGAACCCGTGATAGTAGGAATTGGGATGCCGCATGATTTTTCCGTTGATAAGGTAATACCCGTTGGTATAGACCCATACGGCTGACGGATCGGTCATGAAAATCTTAACTTGCTGCTCCAATATCTCAGGAAACCACAAGTCATCCGCATCCAGGAAAGCAATCAATCCGCCTTTCGCGTGTTGGATCCCTTTATTCCTGGCGCAACCTGAACCGCGGTTTTCTGAATTACGCAGGATGGTTATGGCGTGTCCATGGGGATCGACACGTAAGTTTTCGATCTTTAAGGGGGTATACGAGCCATCATCCACTATAATGATTTCAAAATTCCGATAGGTGTTATCCAGGCACGATTGCACGGCCTCATGGATATACTGCAAATCATTATAATATGGAATGATGACTGATACCAGGGGGCCAGAGCTATGAATTGCGTTTTTGATGTCAGTTGTTGAGCGATGAAGAATGGTGGTGTTTCCCTTTTTGATTATGCTAAACCGTTAAAGTCAATCCGGTTAAGAAAGGCACGTTTATTATCGGGTTTATTTAACCATAAAATTTAAAAGACATCAAGCACAGATATTTTTTGCTGCCCCGCCCATAATCAGGGGCGGCCTGACGCTTGTTTAGTAAATTTCAATCTCATCAAAACCCAGAACGTTTTTTTGACATTTAATCCGCACATGGCGGGCCTGGGCGGGTGGCTCCAATGTTAAAATCAGGGGCTCCCCGGCGCGTTTTGCTTGTGTTATGGTCGCAATGGTCTGCCAGGTCTGTCCATCCTGGGAGATATCGATAACAATCGGCCGGATATTGATATATTTGGCAATTTGGTCGATAAACAGCCCCAGTTGGGAGATGTTGGGAATGCCCGCAGGGCGGTTCCCGGATTCAAACAGGACCATCTGTTTGATGACTGTCGTCTCTTGAAGATCAAGCCGCAACGCCGGTTCTTTATGGAATTTGGAAATAAACCCGGAATTCGGTCGGCTGTCTCCGTCCACCATGCTCATGGCGTGAAATTCCGGGAATGAGGCGTTAACCGTGACAGGTTTTCCGTAAGCTTTGTTGAACCGTCCGGACGGGGGCGTGTAAACCCAATCGTAGGCTGTTTCGATATTTTCGCCGGTGTATAAGCTTGATTGCCATGTTTTAAATGTGCTCAAGCTCAAGACCGTCACGCACATAAGCGCCGTGATGCGCGTTAATCCTGTCAGGGAAGAAACACAAAAGAACGATCCGACCAGAAACAGCCCTGCGCATGAAAACACCATGCCCCAGAAAGCGGGAGGCGAAAAATACCGGAAGTCAATCTGGCTGCGGCCTTGGGGGAGGGCCAGGCCGAGGTATAAGCCGTTGATACGATAGGTCGCCGCTTTTTGCCCGTTGACGCGGGCTTCCCAATAATCTGAATAAGGATAAGCAAGGCCGAAGAAGCACGGGGATGGTGTCTGCGCGGTAAAACGCAGGCGGTTATAAGAGCTGTAATCCAGGTGTATCCGGCCGCCTTCTTCATGTATGTTTTCCGCGGGAAGTGGGGGTGTGGTAAGGCGCGCTGGTTTTTCAACAAAGACAGTTTGAGGGGCCATCCCTTTCTTCATGCGTTCGTAAACCTGCCCGCGGTTGGAAACCCAGATCACCTCTTTATATATTTTTGCCAGGTTGGGTTCGCGAAAAGATTGCTTGAGATGAGAAGAAACCTGTGCGGACGCTAATCCGAACCCAGGGTAATAGAAATAAGACAATTGAACGCGGTTTTGTTTTAAGGCCTCCTCAAAAGTGAGCGTGGGGCGTTTAACTCTGTAATATGTGCCGTGCCGTAGAACGAGCATGACCTGGAGGACGGACAGCAAACACAGGAGGGGGATGATTTTTTGGGAACGGCGCGAGTCCTGATCGTAAAAGAGGAACAGCAACAGAAGCAGGAGGACCCCGGCCCAGGTTGTTATTAAATAGATCAGAAGAATATCACTTTGAGCGAGGACGTGGTCTTTCAGGCCAAAAACAAATAAAGAATTGGAAAATTCCGGGGACACATCATCAGGCGTGGGGCCCAGTTGCCGGAAAATGAACGCGTTAAAGAGCGCTGTGATCAATAAGGCCGTTAGGGCCAGTATTTTTATCGGAGGATATTTGGTTTTTTCTGGGGATATTTTGTGGGCGTTCACGAGCCAGGCCAGCAAAAGCATGATGAGCATGGGCATAAAAAAAGATGTCCGGCCCGGGACCCGGAAGCTGTCTGCGAACGGAACGTATTTCCAAAATAAGGGGTACAACGGGGTCCGTCCCCCTTGCATGCAGAAAAAGACGCTGATCATAAATCCCCAAATCACCCAGATCGTTTTCGGGACCCTGGTGCGGAAGGCTGCCAAAATAGGGATCAAGACCGCCATGCTGATGAGGGATGAGGCCCCAAAGGCGCCGGCCATGTTTGAAATCAGGGGGCTAAAAAAGTTCCCCAAGGAACCTAGCCAGGTATCCAGATAAGAATCCGCCCAGGAAAAATCCCGGCCGACGCGGGTGGAATTCGTTAGAATAAAATCGAAATAATAAGGGATAGAATAAACGCTGGCCAAGAGAACACCGGAGCCGCATAAAATCCCGGCTTTTCCCCAGAAGACGGCGGCTTTCTTGATACAGGACTGTTGGCCGGGACGCATCATTGTCGCGTAAAAAGGCAGAATCAATATAAATAGGGCCGTGGCCATGAATGCGAAATACATCATTTGGGGATGGCCGCTCACCACCAACATATAAGAAAAAATAACAATTAAGAAAGGACAACGTTTTTGTTCCTCCGATTGCAGGTGCCAGAGTCCGAGCGCGGAGATCAGCATAAGATGGGCCGTGTACGCTTCCAAAGATGCGCCGTAGCGAAACAGGTCCAGCATCCTTAAATTGTAGACGGTGATAAAGGAAATCAGGAATGACGCGGTTTTCGTCAGGTTCAGTTTGGTTAGAAAGGTAAAAAGCAGGCAATGGCTTAACCCCAGGGAAAGAAGCCTTAAGCACGTGTTCCATTCCAAGGCCTGCCCCTGCCAATATCCCGGGAGCATGGCCGCGATATGCGGAAAGGGATGGAAGATCTGTCCCAGCGTCAGGGCGGCGGAGGAATGCCCGAGAGAGAACCCAGGGATGAACAGCGGGAAAGAACCCGTCTTTATGGAAAACAGCAGGTACATCTGGTTCTGGATAGGATAAAAGCAATAATCATTCCCTAACGTGTATTTCGAAACAAAAGGCGCCATCCAGTAGAATAAAAAGAAGGGCAGGAAAAACATCGCCACAAAAAGGAATCGTGTTTTAGAAATTGGACGGTCAGGCATATAAATATCTATTCTTTAGAGTGGAGGATCAATGTTATTAAAATTGTGGATAAAGGGAAAAAATGTAATATGACCCGGGTTAAGCCGTCATAAGCTAAGCTCCCGGCCAGCCAGATAAAATTGGGTGTCAGCCAAGCGATCGTGAAGTACAGGAAGAAAAACATGCCGGTGGTGATCATGAGCGCCTGTGTTTCCGGCGACGCTTTTTTGCAGTTGACTTGCAGCAGAGAAAGAAATAATAAGAGCCAGATGATGTTCCAGTTCCCGGTCAGAAACAGGTTCCAGCCGAATTGCGTAACGATAGAGGGGATGCGGTCTAGATGCTCCCATGGGAATCCGAACTGAATGCGTTCCGAAACGGGAACCCCGGTGAGCGTTTTGTACACAAGGAATAAAGCCGGGACAGCCCCGCTGGGAATCAGGAATTTTGCTCCCAGGAAGAATTTCCCACGGGTAGGGATTGTTGTGTCACGGATGAGGAGGGCTCCCAGCAATGCCAGGTGGATGAACAGATACCCGGTGCCCTCGAGTTTTGTGAATGTGGTTATGCCGGAGAAGAACGCGGCTGAAAGGAGATATGCGGGAGCCCTTTTTTTATTCCATAGCAGCAGGAGAAGAATTGCGGTGCAATTGAAGTAAAGCAAAAAGAAATCGCGGTAAGAAACCGTGGCAAAGAAAACAAATGCGTTGGAGGACACGAGAAGGGCTGTCCCGAATAAGGCCCAGAATTTATGGGTTAATATTTTTAAGAAAGAGTAGTGGACGCCCAGGTAAGCGATAAACGTAAACGGGAAGAAAAATTTTATGAGCTGATCATCCCATTGGGATATATTTAACGTGATCCAGGTTTCAAGCAGCGGGACTAACAGGGGGTAGGAGGGGTGGGGAAGGATGTGAAGAGGAACCAGCCCTTTGTGATAGAAGAATATTTTCGCTTTATAAGCAATCGTGGCGACGCCGTCCCAGACAAACACCGGGATGTGAAGCGAGCGCCAGAAGACGAAGACCACGTAATAAAGGATGTAGAGGCAGAACAGGAAGGATAGCATTTTTTGAGGGCTGGTCATGGCCCAGGGCTCCCGGGAAGGAGCGGGTTCAGCCCATCCCGCCGCGGCAGAAGGCCTTTTAACCCGGCGTGCCAGCAGGAAGCGGAGGATAACGACCAGCAACGGCAAGCTCAAGAGAGGGGGGTGGAAGGACGCGCCATATATCCCGGACGTAAACATCCATAAAGCGAGGAACCCCGTCCCTAACCCGTACGCCAAGCTCCATTTCAGCCCAGGGGGAATTTCGCGGGCGCCGTTCATGGCCTCTATGACGGCAAAGCCGAATAGACACGGCAAGAGTAAAGCGTAAAACAGTTTTAGGGTTAAGAGGATCATGGCGCCTCCTCTTTGACGGCTATGACGTGCCGGGCATCGAACACGCCTTTGATTTTAAACCCGGGAGGAATTGATCCTGGCCTGGTTTCTTCGTCATAGAAAATCAGGCAATCGTATGCCGCGTCGACATAAATATTCCGGATATCAATGTCCGGAAAGAGAAAATACACGAGCTTCCTGTGCTGGGTGGCGAAAGGTTCATTCTGGGGGTCCAGGTCTGTGCGCAGGAAGCCTTTGTGCCGTCCCGGGAACCGCCGGCGGCAATATTGAGCGAAGACATAAGGTTGTTTATGGATAAAACGCTGTTTTTCGGACACGGATTTTCCTGAAAAAATCCGCCGCTCGTTCGCAAAGATGTGCGCGTGGTTTATCGTCTGAAGAAAGATCAGAGAGGCCCAGAGCGCAAGCCCCGCCGTGAGGAGCAGTTCTGGGATTGAAGGTAATCGGGTCGGGAAAGACGGCCGTGGTAGCCGCTGCCCAAGACTGTAGAATGTAAGAAAAACGAGCATAACAATAATAAGATGGAGATGGATATGCATCCCTACTAAATCGCCGACAGTGCAGGAGTTCGTGTATGGGAAGCGATACCCGTCCAGCAGCTGTTGCTTGATGTCCGGGATCGGCGTTTTGAAAAGAACGGCTAGCATGATCAAATAGGCCCCCAAGAGGAGCTCGACGATTATAAAGATCCTCAAGGAAGAAAGGAATTTTTCGGGTATGGGCTTCATGAGAGAGCTGGCCTTATAAGGGCGACAAAATGCCTGATTTTAATTATTAACTTAACATAAAATTTTTACGCTTTGAAAACAATATTTATTTTATCCCCACAACCGATTTCATTGCACGCCGGTTATTAAGTTAAGAATTCTTGGGTAAACGATTTGAATCCTTTGACCAGGTTGTTGGGGGTCGATCACATCATGGTCGAGTTGAAGGTCATCTGGGAATTCATAGAGATGGATTTTGTGCGGGGCGTGTTTTTGCCAGGCGCGCCGGATAATATCAATGCTGTCTTTATTGACAGCTTGATCATGGGCGTTGGTTATGAAAAGAATGGACTTGGCACGGGGGGGCGCGTCTTGCCCGTGCGCCTGGACAACCCATCCCAGACGCCGGATTTCACCGAGAGCCCGCGAGGAGAACCCGTAATATGCTGACTCTGGCCCAGCGTTCCCCGTTTTCAGCCGGGGGTCCCACCAGATAAAACGGTTGGGCCAAAGGGTTAAAAGATTGATCGTATGTTTTACAAGCCATGAGGGTGCTCGGAAAGTCCCGAAACTAGGTGCTATTAATACCGCCTGATCGATATCCTCGCGGAATTGGGCGGCCCATCCGGCCATGACCCCACCCATAGAAAGGCCGGCCACCGTGACGTGCTCTCCCAGCCCCTGGGCGATATCCACGGCTTCCTCGCAGGCCGCCTTAAGTTCCTCGGCGGTCAGACGGGCGAGATCTGCGCCCATGCGGTCCTGCAGGCCATGGTGAGGAATCCTGGGGATCAGGACGTTATACCCGCGCTTATGAAATTCCTCCCCGAGGGCCTTGAACTGCCGGGGGCTGTTGGTAAACCCGTGGAAAAACACAATGACGTGAGGCACCGTGTCCCCTTGGTCCAGGAATATCAGGCGCCCTTCTTGGGCGACGGCGGAAGAATCCGAGCTTTCTAACGCTTGGATCCTTTGGAGACTCTCTGCGTAGCTTCGGGCGGGGCGGGGCGATGATGTCAAGGTATGGGTTTTGACAGGGTATACCCGGAGCATGATGATGAGCCCCATAAATACCCAAGATAATCTGAAAAGATGTTTTCGCAGCATAGAACCCGAACGCGCGGCGGGACGCAATATTCCTTCTCCCGGGGCATCCCGGAAGTCTTTTTAGAAATTTAAGCCGAGGATCAATCCATATTCAAGAGTGTTATTGTCCGGTTCATAAGCCATATAGGGGATGGTCAAGCCGGAGTCGTGATACCACAAGATGCTGCCCCCCTCGGAAGTTAATTGCACATGATCAGAATCTTTGATGTGCCAGTAGCGGGCGTAGGGTTCCAGGAAGAAGTCGAACCGGTCGGACTGCCTTTCCAGCCGGATGGACCCGCGTATGCCCATGCCGATATCCTGAGCGTTCTTGAGGGTGTCCAGCACATAATATTTTCCGTCGGTCTCGGAGAGCATTGTTGCCCCGCCGTCTTCCATGTGGCTTTCTTGTTTCCCTTCCAGGAAGAAATCATATTCCCCTTTGAGCCGGAGGACCCAGCGTTCTTTTATGTTCTGGCTCAGTTCAAATCCGACAGGGATATAGAAGTACTTGGATTCGCGCAGGTACCCCCAATGTCCGGTTGACGAATAACGCCCCCGGTTGTCGTCGGTTAAAGACCGGTAGCCAAAACCGGAATAGGGAGTCAGGGTTGTCTGGTCCGAGAAGACGATCTCATAACAAATCAGTCCTCTTATTTCTGTGGATTCATCCGTGATCCCGTCAATGGAGCCAGTGGAAGACGAGTCGTAATCCACTTCTCCTCTGGCCCAGCGGGCCTCCAGCTTGAGTTTGGTGTAGGCCCGCCCGTCCCCTAAGTTTTGTTTCATGGATTTAAAAAGGACCGGGCTCGCTACCCGGTAAGAAACAGCCATGTGCAGGCCGTACATCATGCCGACATTCTCCATGGTATCCGGTTCTTCATAGCGCATATAGTACGTTTCCTGGCCGATTTCAAATTTGGTGTTGGGGTTATCCCGGCCCAGGGAGGTGATGATGAAATTTTTTATTTTGGGTATCGCTTCGAAAACGCCCTTGATTTTCTCGCCGGTGTCGGCCATGATTTGCTTAAGAAGGCCAGGCTCATTGGGTTCAGCGGGAAAGGCGGGTTGAATGGGAACGGCGAACAGTAGAACACTGGTGAATACAATAGCTTTGACTTTCATGCCTGGCCTCCTCGAAGCTGTTTTTTTAGAATTTATTAACTTATTAAATCACATGGGCTTATATAAGGCAATATTTTTTCAAGAAATTTATAATTAAAATCCCCGTTTTAAGCCAGCCGGAAAGAAGATGGTTGTGTTATAATGGACCGTTTTTGAATGTCATTGAACCGCGGGATAAAAATTATGTCATTGCCAGGACCGTTCAAAAAAATTTTAAAATTATTTTCTGTTATTTTTTTATCAATATTTATTTTGGGAATCCTTCTCTTGAAGACCCCGCTGATCCTGGAGGGGCTGGGCCCGTTTGTCCTGAACGTTTGGCTGCCTTACCGGTATCCGGGATGCCGCTTTAAGATTGAGCAGTTATCGATCGGCCAGAAGATTTACCATTTCCCGGAAGACGCGGTGTTCCATGATTTCGATTTGGTTTTTAAGCTCGCCGGGGAGGAATATCATATCGGATGCCGCCGGGCTGATATCCGTGGGCTGTCCGTTCTTCTGGGAGCGAAGAAAATTATGAGGATTGATACAGAGGGGGTGGATGTCCTGGCCTCGCAAGGGCATTTGAGCAACGCTAATTTGAAGTTTTTGTATAACGAGACCATCGTTGATTATATCCGGGGTACGATGACCGATGCCATCCTGCAGGTCGGGCCGTATAAACTCCAGGATATGAAAAGTCGGATTTTTATTTATCCGGGACAGGTCGTTTTTGAGCCGTTTTCCGCCGGGCTTTACAGCGGGTCTGTGCTGGGTAAAATAACACTGGATTATCGCTACGCTCCGGTGTACCATCTGCGCGTTAAACTTGCTGATATTGATCTTAAACTATTGGAGGAGATCAACCCGGCTGTTTTTTCCCAGGTGAGGGGCGTGCTGGCCGGAAACCTTATGATAGACGGGGTCGGGAATAAAATCCGCTCGTTGAATAGCTTGCTTGAAATCAGGGAACAGGGATTTCTGAAAGCGGCGCTCTTGAGCCCGTTTATATCGTACATCCCGCCCGGCGCGATCCGAAGCGCGATGGAGACTTTGATCAGGGACGGGGGGTACCTGCCCTTTCATGAAGGGAAGGTGCATCTGGAACGGGTGAATAGCCAGTCTTTACGGGCGGTTGTCACCCTGCGCAGCCGGGAGGTCAACCTGGCCGATGCGCAAATTGTCATAAATTTAGATACAGAACTCGGTGAAGGATTGCGGGCCTTCCTGCGGTCTATTCCCGGAAAGTGAGGGAGTCCATGATTCAAATCCGGAAGAGTCAAATGAAGTCCTGGTGGATACCTCTGGGCGGGGTGCTGCTGGTATCGGGCTGCACCGTCAAGGCCGTGGGAGATCCTGACCGGCCGATCACCATAAACGCTCATGTGACGATTGACATAAGAGGATTGCAGAACACCGCCGGCTCGATTGAGGATTATGTGAGCGGGGAAGAATCCCTCAAAAAGCCGCCCCTGAAGGGCTGACATCAAACTTTAGGAGGATGTTTATGTTTAGAAGCCATTTCAAAACCTCCTGAGAGTCAGGAGTAAACACGCGACATGAAAAAACGCACTGTAAACCACAATATCGCGTTCGTATCTTACGACGAGACGGCGGCTGTTGCCAAGCCAAGCAAAGGTTCGTTCCACCT
>JAKQKX010000034.1 GCA_029560465.1 Candidatus Omnitrophota bacterium | reverse complement strand
GCGGTTTCCACAATCTTGGCCGCTGTTTCATCAATCAGCCGATGATCAAAAGCCTTAAGGCGCACCCGCAACTGCTGCTTGGCCATAAAATAATGTCAAAGAATAAAAAGCCGCTCTTAAGCAATTACCTTGGTAATTACCCCGGCGCCAACGGTTTTCCCGCCTTCGCGCACGGCAAAACGCAATCCTTCTTCTAAAGCCACCGGCGTGATTAATTTTACCTGACCGGTAATATTATCGCCCGGCATCACCATCTCCACTCCCTTCGGCAGGGTTACCTCACCGGTAACATCGGTGGTACGAATATAAAATTGCGGCCGATAGCCGGTGAAGAAAGGCGTGTGCCGCCCTCCTTCCTCCTTGGTTAAAACATAAAGCTGGGCTTCAAATTCGGTGTGGGGAGTGACCGTTCCCGGCTTGGCAATTACCTGCCCCCGTTGGACTTCATCTTTTTCTACTCCCCGCAAAAGCAAACCCACATTGTCGCCCGCCATTGCCTCATCCAGACTTTTCCTAAACATCTCAATGCCGGTAACCACCGTTTTCTTCGTTTTCTCGGAAAGACCAACAATTTCCACCTCTTCGTTAACTTTAAGAACCCCTCTTGCCACCTTACCGGTTACCACGGTGCCCCGCCCTTTAATGGAGAAAACATCTTCCACCGGCATTAAAAAGGGTTTTTCCACATCCCGCTTGGGCAGAGGAATATATTCGTCTACTTTTTCCATTAACGCTAAAATCGGCCCGCACCACTGGCATTCTTTCTTACCGCAACCGCATTCCAACGCCTTAAGGGCGGAACCGCGAACAACGGGGATATTCTTCCCGTCAAATTCATACTTGGTTAAAAGCTCTCTTACCTCTTCCTCCACCAAATCCACTAGTTCCGGATCATCAACAGCGTCAACTTTATTCAAAAAAACCACAATCGCGGGGACATTTACCTGTTTGGCCAAAAGAAGATGCTCCCGGGTCTGGGGCATGGGGCCGTCGGCGGCGGAAACCACCAAAATCGCCCCATCCATTTGCGCCGCGCCGGTGATCATATTTTTCACGTAATCGGCATGGCCCGGACAATCAATATGGGCGTAATGACGGTTGGCAGTTTCGTA
>JAKQKX010000026.1 GCA_029560465.1 Candidatus Omnitrophota bacterium | reverse complement strand
TATCCCTCCCTTTCCGGCCCAGCGCAATAAGATATGATATAAGGAAGGTTATCGCGGCGAAGGCGCACGGGTTTATCCCGTCAATAAGCCCCGCTCCCACTATCGCCGGCACTCCCAGTCCTTTGAATCTCCCTATGGCCTGCCCATGGCCATCCGCCGTATTCAAGCCCGGCGCCGCGGGCCAATCGCAGCCTCCGGTTGAAATATAGTATTCGATGAGCCCGCTAAGTTCTCTCCTGATATGTGATTCGCCGTCCAGGACACGGTCTCCTATGAACAAGGAAGGAAGGGGATTATTCAGGCGATGCGATCCCTCTTCGAGGCCAAAAAGCAATTCGAGGTTTCCGGGTTCATTCACTTCGAGGCATTTGATCTCAAGGTCCGGGCCGTATTTTTCCTGCAGGCCGGGGATATAGCTTTCCATCATCTCGATGCACTCGGCGCAATCCCGCGAATAGAAATAGTAAGCTTTTACCTTACCTCCGGAAGCGCCTGCCTGCCGGCACGCAGCCAACAGCAGGGAGATCACGATGATCCGGACTATCCTGCCCGTCTTCAGACGCATTACGCTCCCTTAAAAATAAAACCCAGGACCTTCTTCACGAACCTGAACATCTTTCGCAGGAACCAGATCGAGAATATGATGAAGAGTATGACCAGTATAGCGGTGATCACGGGATGCTTGATAATGAGGTAAAGGACCCCGAATACCGACGCGTCTTCGGCGACGCTGGCCACCGCATTGGTCCCCGGAGGAGTAGTGGTATTTATGGCCGCGCGGGAAGCAGACTTCGTAAGATGTGAATCGAGCGATACGGCGCCGGTCAAAAGCGCTATGGGGATCTGCGCTTCCGGCCCCATGCCCGCAGTAGCCATGAATCCGAGGGCTATCCCGCCTGCCGGACGGATGAACGTATGCGCGGTATCCCACAGTGAATCAAAGAAAGGGACCTTGTCGGCCACGAATTCCACGACGTACATAGCCGCTGCCGCCAGTATTATAAGCGGGCTTGAAAGCACGTCCATATTGCCCGGAAGGTCTATCCAATGCATTCGCTGCGCAATGCCGAGGCCCGCGACGGTCATATAAAGGTTAACGCCTGATGCCCATGAGCCTCCGAGCAACGTGCCTATAGAGGTTAACGCGTCCATATGCTGACCGCTTATTCCTCTTTGTTCAGCAGCTTTTTAAGGTTATCCATGATATCGCCGGTACCCTGCGTCTCAGTCTGCCCCCCTGCTGCCCCGGACGGCTGTTCTTTCCCTGAACCCTTATTGAGCAGGTCATTCAGCAGCTCTCCGCCCTTTTGTGCCATCACTCTCGTTCCTATATACTTGAGGTCAGGCATGACCGATGAGCCTGCCCCGGAGATCTTGAACGTTATAGGGAACGCAACGATGTTCTGGCCGTCGGCAAGATAGCTCATCGGGGCGGCGGCCTTGATGAGGGCTCCCGAGAGCTCCGGTGAGAAGCTCAGCATCCCGGTACCGTTGACCTCCCCCTTAAGCGCGAGATTAGCCGCGCCCTTCAGGTTGCCGAAGTCCGTATCTATCTTCAGGTCATTAAAAGCCGCTATCCCGTCCTTCACCGTAAACTGCTGGCTTATCGGCTTAAGCAGGGTATATTCGCGGCCCAGCGACTCCCTAAGCTGCGCGGGAAGGAACTCCTTCACTTTCTCGGCCAGCCCGGGGAACATCGAAAGTTTCTCGAGACTTTGCGCCAGGAGGTTTGTGTCCGTCAGGACGCCGTTATCCAGGGAGAACTTCCCGCTCCCGGATATCGTCTGCGAGATATCATCCCACGTAGTCCCGGACATCGAGCCGTTAAAGGATAAGCCCGCTTTTCCGTCAAGGCCCTGCTTGCTGCCGGCGAGCAGCGCAAGGAACTGTTTCAGCGACTTTACTTCCGCTTCGATGCGAAGCGTTGAGCCGGGCTTTGCGTATATATTTGTTATATCCCCCGAGCCCTTAAGCACGGCATCCGAGACCGCCGCTGAGAACGATCTGATCGACAGCTTATCGTTCTGGACCGAGGCGGACAGGTCCATCTTCTCTATGGGGGCTTTCATCTGGGAAAGTGATATCCTGCCGCCGGTCAGCGCCAGGTCGGCCGAGAGGTTCTTTATCTTATTGCCGTCGAGCTCGAGTTTCTTAATCTCTGCTTTTATGAGCCCCGCGAGGCCTTCTTTTATCCCGATCTTCTGCGCGGCAGGGACAGCCCGCACAAGCTTTGCGTGGTCTATCGTAGCCAGGTCGATATCGGCATTAAGGTCCTTGATATTTAAAACTCCCGATATGAATGGCCCTGCTGTCCCGGAGATGCTGAAATTCTGTTTGGCGCTCAACAATGCCATCTTGACGGCGATATCTACCGGCGTAATAAGGGAAACATTCTTGATATCCGCATCTATGGAATCGATGGTTATATCGGCGGGCGCTTCCCCGGCGAGGTCCTCAAAACGTAAGGTGCCGTTACGCACGACGATAGAACGCACGCTGAAATTCAGCGCGGCTGACGCAGGTGCGGCGGCTTTCTTGGCCGCCTCATTCACGGCCTTCGGCCTGTAACCGCGTATCTCTATCGTCCCGTCCTTGGCCCTTACGAGGTGCAATTTCGGGCCGCTTACCGATACCGAGGAGACCTTGAACTGCTTGCTCAGCAGCGGGAGCAATTCCAGCGCCATATCGGCGCGCTCGAACGACAGTTCAGGTTTCTTCTCTGCGCTCTCTCCGTCCAGTATACGGAAATCCTCGACTCCCAAAAGGATCTTCCCTTTCCATTCGAGCGAAAGGCGCCCTATCTCTACCGGATTCCCCACGGCGGATCCTATCTGCGAAGCGATGGTTTTGTTATAGCGTTCGACGTCAAATGTGGCGATAAATACCGCTACGACGGCGACCATAATGGCCAGGATTATCAAGGATGCAATGATGAATTTCTTCATCTTATTCTCCTCTACATTTTAAAGGTCAGGACGTCCGGCCTTTACGTGCCGCGGAAGCGACGGCTTTTGCGACTTTTTCATGCACCGCGATATTCATGAAATTCGGGACGACCTCATTCTTGCCCGCGAGCGAGGCGATCTCCTCTGCCGCCGAGAATTTCATCTCCGTCGTTATCTCTTTAGCGCGCGAATCCAGCGCGCCCCGTATTATCCCCGGGAAAGCGAGCGCGTTATTTATGGTCCTTCCGTCAAGCGCTATCGACGCGCCGGCCTCTTCGGCGTCCTTCGGCCATATCTCGGGGACAGGGTTGGCAAGCGCAAAGATTATCGGCCGCCTGTTCATCGTCTTGACCATCTGCTTGCTGACGAGCCCGGGGGCCGACAATCCGATAAACACATCCTTGCCCTTCAGTATATCCTTAAGCGCGCCTTTCTCCCTGCGCTTGTTGGTAATTCGGGCGACCTCCCTCTTATACGGGTTCATGTCTTTCGGCCTGCCCTCATAGATCGCTCCCGCCCTGTCGCAGAAAACAATGTGCCTGAAACCGTAGCCGAGCATGAGCTTTGCTGCCGCGATACCCGCCGCCCCTGCCCCGTTTATGGCTATCTCCACATTCTCTTTTTTCTTGCCAGTCATCCTGAGCGCTTTTATAAGCGCGGCCAATATTACCGTCGCGGTGCCGTGTTGGTCGTCGTGGAATACGGGCACCTTCACCCTCTTTTGAAGTTTCTGTTCGACCTCGAAACAGAGCGGCGCGCTGATATCTTCTATCATGATGACGCTGAATGTCTCCGCAAGGCACGCGAGCGAATTGACTATCTCGTCGGCATCTTCGCTTTTAAGCAGCAGCGGGACGCAGCTGACCCCGGCCATCTTATTCAATATTATGGATTTTCCTTCCATGACCGGCATCGCGGCGAGGACGCCGATATTGCCGAGCCCGAGGACGGCGGAGCCGTTCGTCGCAATGCAGACCGTGTTGCCGATAGACGTATAGTCGCGCGTCGACGCGGGATTAGCGACGATATAATTGCATACCTGCGCGACACCGGGCGTGTAGATCATGCGCAGGTCGTTGAGCGTCTCGACTTTCACGCGGGGCATGACCTCGATCTTTCCGCCCCTGTGCAGGTTGAGCACCTCATCCTGTATGGCCAGGACCTTATATCCTTTGAGGGTTTTTACCGCGGCTATCGCCTTATGGAATTGCTCCTCATCGTCGAAGAACGCGATAATGTCCCTCACTATGTAATTTGACGTAAGGTGTATCTTCGTGATGTCGCCCAACGTGACGCCCTCGATGCCGAGCGCGAGCGCGAGGGTGCCGAGCGCCCCCGGGACATCCGGTATCCTGAAGCGTATCTTCTTGACTATCTTATGCGAATATTTCTCTACTTCCGCCATTTTGCCAGCAGCTCCTTTACCTGGTTTACGAACTTGTCGTTCGGGGTGGACTTAGAGATGTAATCGAGCCCCCCGATCTTGCCGTCGACGGCCGCGACCTCCTCATCGGTGACAAGCGCGGTCAGGAATGCGACGGGTATATTCTTCGTCTTGTCGTCGAGTTTTAAGCTTTCGTGGACCCGCGTACCTTCAACATCAGGCATCATTATATCCAGCAGGACAAGGTCCGGCGACTGTTCCGCCGCCATGGCCAGCCCTTCCCTCGCGTCATTCGAGGATATTACCTCGAAACCCTCTTTCGACAGGACCTCCGTATAGAGTTTGAGCACCATCGCGTCATCGTCTATCATAAGTATCTTCGCCATGCCCCCTCCTTAAGGTTGACCAACGCTTAACGGCAGCGTAAAACAGAAACGCGAACCCTTGCCTTTGCCCTCGCTCTCGAACCACATCCTGCCTCCGTGCAGCTCTATGAACTTCCTGCTCAGGGGCATACCGAGGCCGGTCCCCGCGTATTTGCGCGAATATTCGCTGTCTATCTGCTCGAACTCCGAGAAGACCCTGCCCCTGTCCTTCTCCTCTATCCCTATGCCGGTATCCCAGACGCATACCGATATCTCCTTGTCGCCGGACTTGCGGGCGGTTATCCCTATCTTTCCCCCGTCGGGCGTGAACTTCATCGAGTTCGAAAGCAGGTTGAAGACCACCTGCTTGACCTTCCTCTCATCCGCCCTGATGACGCCGACGCCTTCCTCTATGCCGGTCGAGAGCGCGATCCCGTGCTTGGCCGCCTTCTCCTTGATAAACACCAAACTCTTTTCGAGCAGGGATTTCAGGTCGAAGTCGCCCGGTTCAAGCACCATCTTCCCCGATTCTATCTTCGAGAGGTCAAGTATATCGTTTATGAGCGAGAGCAGGTGCTTGCCGCTCTCGTGTATGTAATCTATATACTCTTTTTGCTTTTCATTCAGCGGGCCGACGCCCTCTTCCTTGATAAGTTCCGAAAAACCGATGATCGCGTTGAGCGGAGTCCTCAATTCATGTGACATATTTGCCAGGAACGAACTCTTCGCCTTGTTCGCGCTTTCCGCCGCCTCCTTCGCCTTCAGTATCTCCTCTTCCGCCTGCTTCAGCCGCGTTATGTTGTTGCCTATGCAGAATATCTCCCTGACGCGGCCGTCCTCGTCGAGTATCGACTTGTTCGTCCATGCTATCCATACGCGCGTTCCGTTACGTTGCACGTTCTCGTTCTCGTTATTCACGTAACTGGAAGGATGGAGCGCCATATCGTCCATCATCGCCTTCAGGTCGCGCCCTGACGTATCTGTGGGCGCGACTATCGTGCCGACGACATTCTTGCCTATTATCTCTTCGCGCCTGTACCCGAAAAAATCTTCGGCATACCTGTTGAAATACGTGACATTGCCCTTCATATCCATGCGCAATATGATGCTGTTCGCGTTCTCTACCAGGTCCTCGTATTGTATCTCCAGGCCGTGCCCGCTCATCCCGATAGGTGGTCCTTTATTTTCTTGATAAGGCCCTTTGTATCAATGGGCTTCGGTATGAAATCGTCGAAACCGGCCGCCCTTATGCGTTCCTCGTCCTCCCTCATGACAGAGGCGGAGAGCGCTACGACCTTTACCTTTTCCAGGCGGCTGTCTTCGCTTATCTTCCTGTACACCTCGAACCCGTTCATCCGGGGCAGGTTTATATCGAGCAGTATAAGGTCCGGGATGTTTTGACTCAACATATCGAGCGCGCCGCATCCGTCGGTACAGCTTAACACATTGAAACCGTTCATTTCAAGCAGATCGATGGTCAGCCTCATGCTCAGCGGCTCGTCCTCAACGACCATTACAGTCTTCTTATTATCGGGCATCCGTTCAGTTCCCCCCGGCCAGGCCCTTCAGCAATCCCTCGATAGCGCCGATCTCGCCGTCTTCTATCCTGCCTGAAGCTGAATATCGGACGGTCCCGTCCCTGTCAATGATAATGAAGTTGCTGGCTCCCTCTTTCGCCATATAATCGGCAGACATCTTGCCGTCCCAGTCACCGTAGATCGTCATTCCTTCTTTTGCCGAGTTATCCCGGAGGTTCTTCTTCCACGCGCCGCCAAACAACACGCCCTTGCAATCGATGACGGCTATCCTGGCTATGCCGGCTTTTATGCCGTCGGGCTGCCTGTCGTAAAATCCGTTAAGGGCGGTCTTCAGCTTTCGGTTCTGTTCGACGGCATTCTTCGATTCATAGAACAATACGGCGGTCTTGCCTTTTATGTCGCTCAACGCGAGCGCCTTGTTATCCCCGGACATGACCTTGAAATCCGGGGCGGGGTTCCCGACGAGGGTACCGCCTGTGGCTTGGCAGGGAAACTGAAATGCCGCAAGGGCCGTGAATAGGGCTGCGGTTACCAGGTTTCGTATCATGATTACACCCCTCCGCTAAACAATAGAGGCCAGTATTTCCTTAATGGGAATGATCGCGAATCCCGTGACTCTATCCGACATGCCATAAGGCAGAATAAGCTGTTTGCCCCGCAGGAGCGCTCCGCAGGTGTATAAAACATTAGGCACGTAGCCTTCCCTTTCGATCCCTTCGGGGCACATCAGGGGCTCTTGCAACCGCCCGAGCACCTTCGAGGGGTCGTCCCGATCCAGGAGAAAAGCCCCGAGACAATATCGGCGCATTGGCCCCACCCCGTGGCTTAAGACAAGCCAGCCCTCCGGCGTTTCGATTGGCGAGCCGCAATTACCCATTTTAATAAACTCCCAGGGGTAGGCAGGCGCAAGAACAGGACTGGCCTTGTTCCAAAAGTGGACATTGTCCGAATACATCAGGAAAATATTTTCGCCGTCCTGCCTGGAAAGCATGGCGAAATGGCCGTCGATCTTCCGCGGAAAAAGAGCCATCCCTTTGTTCTGTACCCCCGGCCCGTTGAGTGTAACGAACTTGAAACGGCAAAAATCCTCCGTTACGAACAGCTGGGGCAAGACATTGCGTCCGTCATAAGCCGTGTAGGTCGCGTAATATACGGCCTTACCTGCCTCGTCCTGATGCGCAACGATCCGCACATCCTCTATACCGTTAGACTGGATCGGGATCGCCGGAAAAATTATCCTCTCTGAGAGCTCCTGATCTGCCGGAAACTGGATCTCATAATTTGACTTAGCCAAAAGCCAAAGCCCGCTGGCGACCGGATCATCCTCAATAATTCGTACGGGCACCTTCTCGGCCAGGGCTTCATTAAGGCGATGCTTGAGTTCGGTTAGGGTAAAATTCTCCGCCAGGGATCCAAGAACGTGCCTTGACCAGTCATTGATAAGCCCCATTTCCGAGATCTTTCGCTCAAAAAGCTCCTTATTATAAACCGGATTCTCAACAAGTTCGGGCTCGCTTAAGAGCCGTGAGGGGGTATCGATGGTGATGCTGTTGTGCTTATCTATAACGCCCTCGCGGAATGAGATGGAGGAAATATGGCCCTCTCCCGTAGAACGCAAGCTCAGCAGGAACCGCATGGATCCTTCGGGCAGGCCCGATTGGTTCGGATGCGGAATGATCGAAGGATTAAAAAGCCCGGCGGACTCCGATGAGTATTCAAAAACAAAATAGGAGCCGATCAGGATCTTTCGTTCCTCCGAAATCCCGGCGCCGGCAGGCATATAGCGTTCGACCTTTTTGAATCTGGACAGAAGCCGGTCGCTCAGATTTCGGTGCCGGGAAGAAAATTCGGCGAGCACCTGGGCCGTTATCTTCTCAACATCTTTATCTTTAAGGGCCAGCACGCGGTTGATAATTTTTTGATACCCTTCGCTCGAGTTAAGATCCAGCGGACGCAGTACAACACGGCTCTGGTCCGGATAGAGCCGGGCCTCAGTGCGACGGATATCGATCGTTTTGGGTTTGCGCTTGGTCCGCATTGGTTTATTCATAAATTCATAATGGCGTTGGATTATTAAAAGCGGCTATTTCATTCTGGACCTCTTGCATTTCGGCCAGAGACATAAGGAATGCCAGAGTAGATTCCGCTCCCTGATTCTGGTTAACCCGGTCCACGTGCAACCCATCCCGGCAGCCGCCGGTATTGGGATCGTATAATAAGGCGCCCAGGTCGTTGCTGCCCATAAACCACTCGAAGGCGCGGCGCGCCTGGGTTATCCAATAATCGTCGGATGTCGCGCGATAGGCCTCCAGGCAGGCCGAAACCATCCCGTGGGCCTCGATGGGCTGCTGGTCATAATTGGCCCGCTCCCCGCCGCGCTTATAGAACCCGTTGGAGCCGATAGGGCGAAAATACCCTCCCTCAGCCGTCTGGACATTTGTCAGCCAACGGAGGGTCTTGATCCCGACATTAAATACCTCGGGCCGGTTCGTCCACCGCCCGCTCAGGATCAGGGCATGTGAAAGCTTGGCGTTCATGTAGGTCACCGAGTCTTCAAACCATGGCCAATCTTCCGCGGCCGTACGGTTATAGATATCCATTAACCTATCGGTCAGCGCGTCCCGGACCTGGCTCACCAGGCGATCCCCGTTAAAACGCCTCAGGTATTCATGGCATCCGATGAGAGCCAGCGCCCAGGCGCGAGGCGAACTAAAATCAACGGTCGGCGCCAACGCCTGCGCAAAGATCTGCCCTGCCAGCATCTGGAATCCCGGTTCTTCGGATCGCCCAACACAGACACCCAGGGCCCACAAGGCGCGGCTGCAGCAATCTTCGGATATCTCTTCATTCGCCCAGGTGCGGTCAAAGTTCATTAAATTCCGGAATCGTTTCAACTTAGGGTCGAACGCATGCAATAGAAAAGCGGCATAGGCGGTAGCGGCATTGCTGAGCTGTATTGACCCTTCGCCCAGTTCTTCCAAAAGCACTGTCAGGATAAGGGCGCGGGCATTGTCATCCGTACAGTAACCGGTCGAAAAATTAGGCACAGCCAAAACCGCATGCTGAAAAATACCCGTGGAATCTGTCATGCGATAGATATGATCCAGCTTTAATTCCGGGAGATGCGCGAGCTGTTTATCGAGCGTTTTCACCGGAAACAGCTTGCGTGTATTGCTTGCCCGCTCGATACGGGCCTTTTCAAAAGTATGCATATAGGAACTGGCTACATTGCTCCAGGCCATATCGCGCCCCATTTTATAAGCATTCTTGCGCATGGTGTGCCGGCGGGTATCGTCCCGTAACAGGCCGATCACCTCGCGAGCTATAGCTGCCGAATCGCCAAATGGGACCAAAACGCCCCGGTTTTCCGCCAGGAGTTCCTGCGCATGCGAATAAGGCGTTGAGATCACGGCCTTGCCGGCCCCGAAACAGTACGAGAGCGTGCCCGATGTAACCTGGGCCTCGTTCAGGTAAGGGGTAATGTAGATGTCGGTGGCACCGATAAATTCCTTCAATTCATCCAACTCGACGAAACGATTGTAAAAGATCACGTTTTTTTGCACATTATTTTTTTTGGCCAACGACTCCAGGCTAAGACGATAAACCTCCCCCTGCTCTCTGAGAAGATGCGGATGGGTCGCCCCTAAAACGATATAAACAACATTGGGAAATTCGGATAGGATTTTGGGAAGCGCCTTAAGAACGTATTCGATCCCTTTATTGGGAGAGAGCAAACCGAAGGTTAACAACACCTGCTTGCCCTCTACCCCGAAAATATCCTTGTAAAAACTCGGATCGCCAAAAGGCATTTCAGGGATGCCGTGATAGATCATGTCAATTTTTGCCGGGGAGACCTTATAAACATCCCTGAGCAGCTCCTCGCCCTTTTGCGACATAATAACCAGGCGCGTAGAAAGCCGAACTAATTCCTGCATGACACGCCTCTGCTCCAGGCTGGGCTCTTTAAGCACCGTATGGAGCGTTGTCACAATTGGCAGATTTAAATCGCGCAACAGCGCCAGGAGGTGCCCTCCTTCGGCGCCTCCGTAAATACCGAACTCATGCTGGACGCATACCACGTCAACATCATTGATATTCAGGAAGTCGGCGGCGCGCTGGTAGGAGTCGATATCCTGCTCGTCGATTTCGAACCGAACCTCCTCCGGATATTCATATCCCTCAGGCCTGTCATTTACGGGCACCACAAAACATTTCACCTTAGGGAATTGAGCGGATACCGAAATGCAAAGGTCCGACGTAAAAGTCGCTATACCGCATCGGCGCGGCAAATAATCGCCGATGAAAGCAATTTTTCGGATTTCAGAACGTGTTTTCATGAATAACTCAGCCTGTCTTATTTAATTACTGTGAGATCTTGTCGTTATTATAACATGGAAGCCATAATTACGGAACCAAAATAAGGAATGGGGTCGACGGACTGGCATAAATTCACAAAGGTTATTACGGCCTTTTAGCAGATCTTCAATTTTGCGGCAGCCGGTTCATCGAGGACGACGGCGGCATTACCCCTGAAAAGTTGAATGGCCGAAGCCGTGATTTCAGAAGTTACGGGGCCCTGCAATGCTTTGGCAACCACCGCCGCTTTCTTCTCTCCGCTGGCTATTATGAGCAATTGTCTTGATTCGAGGATGGTCCCGATTCCCATGGTTATAGCCCGGCGCGGCATCTTTTCTTTTTTTATCCCGGATCCTTTATAGAAACTTTCATAATTATCGTCTATCGTTTGGGCGGACAGATCGACAACCCGCGTCCTGGAGGATAAGGATGAACCCGGCTCATTAAACGCCCAATGCCCGTCTCCTCCTATCCCCAAAAGCTGCAGGTCAATTCCGCCGGCTTTTTTTATCTCCTCCTCATACCAGGCGCAAAAAGCCCCGGGGTCCTCGGGTCGCCCGTCCGGAAGATGAATATTTTCTTTTCTGATATTCAGATGTTTAAATAATTCTTCGTACATGAACCGCGCGTAGCTTTGATCAAGGGCATAAGGTTTATGAAGCTCCATCTCGAGCCCCAGGTATTCATCCAAATTAAAAGTTTTGACCCTTGAAAAATCCAGGCCTTGTTTATGCTTGCTCGCCAGCCTGGCGTATGTCCCGCGAGGAGTGCTTCCGGTCGCCAACCCAAGCACGCAGTCCGGCTTAGACCGGACGGCCTGAGCGATAACTTCAGCCGCATAATCGCTCATTTCTTCGTAATCTTTTTTTATTATCACGTCCATTTTTTATTTTACTCCCGGGAGAGAAATTACTGGGGAGCCTCTCGGTTTCTATAGGTGTGCATTATAGGCCTGAGTATGGCGATTATCAAGGAAATTGCAGCATTTCAGGCCGCCCGCCTTGCCTTGTTCAGGAAGATCAGGATTGCTAACGATATCAGACAACAGAAACCCGCGGCAAAAAAAGCCGCCTTGAATCCATCCAGGGGAATCTTAAATGAGGAATAAACGGATTCCAGTAACACTATACCAAGGGCCATTGAGATATTTAATGACACGTTATAGAGCGCCGAAACGCTTCCTTTGGTATCCTCATCGGAAAAACTCATAATGTAATAATTTATCGGCGAAAAGAATAATCCGTAAGAAACGGCCAGCATAATTAAATAAATCACGGAGGCCTGTATCCCCTGCCGGATGAGGGTGCCTGAAAATATAAAACCTGTTATGGCGGCAAGAAGCATCGCCCAGCAGACAATTTTACGCGGGTCGATCTTATCCGAGAGCCTGCCGGAATACAGGCCGATAGGCATATAGACAAATGAAAAGACGGTCAGCAATAATCCTATCTCTTTGGTATCCAGGCCCTTCTGGGTCAAATAGAACGGCACAAGAAAACCCCCGCCAAAGAACAGGAAGAAACCGACTATAGTTGAAACAATCACCAGCGCAAATTCGCGGTTATTAAACAACTTGATATCTATAAGAGGATTTCGGGACCTCTTCTCCTCTACGTAAAAGGCGAAGAAAAACAGCACTGAAAATGATATACAACCCAAGACAACGGGCGAAAATAATCCGTCTTCATGCGCAATGCTTAAAGAGTAGATCAATAAAAACAGGGCAACCCCGGAATAAATAAGACCGATGAAGTCGATATCCTTAAAAGTAAATATTTTAGAACCTGCCAGATTCGGTATTACTTTTTGGCTGAACAGTATGCCCAGTATGCCCAACGGGAGATTGATCAGGAATACCCATCGCCAGTCTAAATATTTGATGAGAAATCCGCCGGCGACCGGACCCAAAAGCACCCCGAGCGCTGCCGATACGGTCATAATCCCCAGGCCCCATCCAATATGTTCGCGCGGCAGGTAAGCTACCATTGCCGCATAAGCGCTCACCAGCATCATTGAGCCTCCCAATCCCTGGATGCATCGCGAGATGATCAAGTATGGGAAATTAGAAGATGTGCCGCATAGGAGCGAGCTGGCGGTAAAAACGGCCAACCCGTACACGAAGACCTTCTTTATCGAAAGCCTGCCGCAGAGCTTGCCAAACAACATGATAGCGGAGACCTGTGACAAAACATATGATACGCTGATCCAAGAGGCCTGGCCTATCGAGACATCGAAATATTCGACAAAGGTGGGCATGGCTAAGTTCACGATGTATCCGTCAAAGCGGACAAAAAATATGCTTAAGGCAAAGGCGAGGACGATCAACCCGAAACTCTTGGGACTGAAGGCTGCGGTTTGTTCGTTATTAAGAAGCATGATATTTAATATATCGCAAGGTTAATTAAAATACAACGTAAATGATTTGCTCATCCAAAATATCCTTGTCATATATGCCCGTATTATGTAGTATAAGAGTCAGGGTTGACGGCACCTGGCGACAGGCGAAAATAAAATAGCGGAGCTAACGATATGCTGTTTTTCCTGATATGCGTCCTGATGCTTTTTCTGGGATACCTCATTTACGGCAGGATAGTTGAGCGTATATTCGCCATAGAACCGTCAAGGCCTACGCCTGCAATCGCCAAAAAAGACGGGGTTGATTATGTCCCGATGCCGACATGGAAGGTCTTTCTGATACAGCTTCTGGATATCGCCGGTATCGGCCCTGTTTTCGGGCCTATTCTTGGAGCCCTCTATGGCCCCGCGGCCCTTATTTGGATAGTAATAGGGTCTATCTTTGCCGGAGGTGTGCACGATTTTTTCAGCGGCATGCTATCCGTAAGAAATGACGGCAAAAGCATCCCTGAGGTAATCGGCGATGCCTTCGGCACGTCAGCGCGGGTAATCATGCGCGTCTTTTCTTTACTGCTGCTTATCCTGGTAGCGGTAGTTTTTGTCTTAAGCCCGGCAAAATTATTAAATGAATTGATACATGTGGACACCGGCATTCTGGTGGTATTGATTTTTGCTTATTACTTCCTGGCAACAATTCTGCCTATAGACAAATTAATAGGAAGGCTATATCCGTTCTTCGGGTTTTTATTTATTTTTATGGCATTCGGCATCACGGTCGCCCTATTCTTTAGCGACCACGCAATACTGCCCAACCTTAATTTTTCTGTTAATACAAACCCGGATAAAACGCCGATCTGGCCGCTTTTATTTATTACCCTTTCCTGCGGCGCCTTGAGCGGTTTCCATTCAACACAATCACCGATTATGGCGCGCTGCCTGAAAAATGAAAAACACGGCCGCAGCGTTTTCTACGGGGCAATGATAATGGAAGGGATTATCGCTTTAATCTGGGCAACCGTCGGGCTTTCTTTTTATGAGACCCCCCAGGCGTTAAACAGCGTTATTGCCGCTTCCACGCCGTCGGGCGTTGTTTATGAGGCGTCGATGTCGCTTCTCGGCAAAGCGGGAGGATTTTTAGCAGTGATAGGCGTGGTTATTTTACCGATAACCAGCGGGGATACCGCATTTAGAAGCTCGAGGCTTATTATTGCCGATACTTTCGGAATGGGCCAGAAAAAGATCAGGGAAAGACTGACTATAGCCGTTCCTTTATTTATCGTGGGTTTCATTATTTCGAAGTCGGAATTTGAAACTGTATGGAGGTATTTCGGATGGGCAAACCAGGCCCTGGCGATGCTGGTCCTCTGGAGCGCGGCGATCTTCCTCGCGAGAAAAAATAAATTTCACTACATAGCATCCCTTCCCGCGGCCTTTATGACCGCTGTTGTTATAACATTTATCCTGAATGCAAAAATCGGGCTTAATCTTGGCTACAATATTTCTGTGGCGATAGGCATGATCCTGTCGATTCTATCATATTTTGTCTTTATTCATGCAAATAGAAAGCAAAATAGGCCTATATGACCGTTTCTTTATTATAACAAGAACTATTTGGATATTGGCTGCCGGTAAGCTTCATCCCAAAACATATATTCCAATTTCATCGCAGATTCATACGCCTGCCTCATCTTTTCCCTGTCCGCAGGCGTAGAATTCTTCATGTAGGACTCGACCAGATCAACAAAAGCCTTGGCATCACTTTCCTCCCAAGTCTCTGATCCGTACGCGTCAATCCATTCCTGATACTTATTGCCGCCTGCCTGCCCTTTCTTCTTCATATCAACCCCAACTTGGTAATAAATCCAATTGCACGGTAAAGTAGCGATCAATCCGACCTGGAACGGCTCCAGTGCCGCGGTCTTTACCAGGTATGAATTGTAAAGTTCCGTGCCTGGATTAGGAAGGGCGCCTGTTAATTCCTTTTTCGTCACCCCGAATTTCCTGAAATATTTCATATGCACGGTTTCAATTTCCTCGTCGATACCTTTTATTAAATCAGCTATAAATGCCGAACCCTTCCGGTCAGGGGCTTTTGACAGGAGTATCCCGTAAACTTTCTTGAAGTTCTGAAGGAAAATATAATCCTGTATTATGTAATTCTTAAATATTTTTTCATCAAGCGAGCCATCCGAAAGCTTTTGATTAAACGGCAGGCCCAGTATCTTTTGATAAAACCCGTAGTTCTCATCCCAAATTGTTTGCGTAAAATTTTCTGCATAAACCTCGGAGGGGCTCACTTTGCGGGCGATCGTCTCCATAACTTTGATCATTTCATCCCAGTTGGCCTGGCTATCCGGATTGGGCCAGGCACTGGACTGAACAATGACGATCTGCCTTTTGGGATTAACGTAAATCGCCTGCCCATAAATACCCAGAGCCATAAAAACATGTTCGTCCCCGGGTATCAACCACCATTGATAGCCATAACCCATATTGTCCGAGAATTCATCATTGGGCCCTGCAGATTGCGGTTGCCAGGATATGCCTTCCGGCGCAGTAGAATCCTCTATCCATGCCTCGTCTACGCACCTTTGACTCCCCAGCCTCCCCTTATTCATAACCATCAGGCCAAACCGTCCGTAATCCCTAAGCGTGGCGTTAAATCCAACTGCGGCGGGGACATTAGGTTGCATCTTGCCGCGGTAAAAGAACGCGTCGCTCTGCGCACCGATCTTATCCCAAAGTTTCTTTTCTAAATATTTATTTAAGGGCATTCCGGTTGCCGCTTCAAGAACCCGCCCCAACACTTCGGTATCAATACTTTTGTATTCAAACCGTTCCCCGGGCTTCTCTTCAGTTGTACAGGAGGCCGCCAAATCCTTAAGGGAAGTTTCTCCGCGCAGCCAGGCAGACATATAACGATTAAAATCGCAGCCGGGCCCTAAATAATCCTCTTCATCCCATCGGACCCCGGAGGACATCTTTAGAAGATCCTTGATAGTAGCTTCTTTGAAACCGCTGTTTGCCAGATAAGGGAGATACCGCACAACCGGATCGCCGATATCCTTAATCTTCCCCTCTTTAACGGCAATACCGATCAAAACGGAAATAAACGATTTGACGACCGAATTGGATATGAAACGCGATTGAGAATCCGCCCCGTGATAATATTTCTCGAGTATGATCTGCTCATTATGAAGGACTAAAAATCCCAGGACAAAATTTCTTTTATAATAATCCTCCAAACTATAATGCTTGCCGGCAAAACCATAGCTTATCGCAAAATTTTCCCCGGGTTCCTTTAGAAGGAAAATCTCCCCATTCCTGTGCACCCAATCCAACCCAAGGCCTATCTTGTCCATGTTATGGAAGTAATAGAAACTATACGGCTGGGCCATGAAACTATATTTGTCCAGCAATGCCCTTCCCATATCCATCCTGGCAATCTCTATTTTATCCATATCCTGGGGCTGGGAATTGGCCGGGGAAGGCGGAAGCAGCGACACAATAAACCATAAAATAAAGATGGCTTTCCAATGTGTCATTACGGATTTTTTAAAAAGTTCGCGCGTTTTGTTTGATATAGAGCTCATTTTCGATCCTGGCCCCTGAAGAAACGGCGAGAGAAGATATGGGGTCCCTCTCGTATGGGCCGAGGGGAAACCTCTCTGGTTTACCTAGTTTTATTATAAGACATAATATGTCGTTATATCAAGGATTTTTGGAATTAGAGAGGGATTTCCTCGCAGGATTTGTCCGTTTTGTCCGGTCTTTTTTGGAGGGAAATAACATAAATATTTGAGGAATCAAATGATATGGTTGTCCATGCTTCAGGAGGTGGACAAAATGTCTGGCATTGTTAACTGCCGCCGCCTAAAATTTCACCAGTTTCAGCGTCTATCCATACGTGGGCAGGTTCATAATCCTTAGTGAAAATCTTGTCGTAACCCCACGAAAAATCCACTATCCATGCAAGACGTGTATAGGACTTTGAATATTTACTGTAGTTTTTTGCTCCAATACTGTAAAGCTTCCTTGATGAGTTTTCAAATAAATTTGGATTAACTATCTGTAACTCTGCGGACAGCGCTTCTCCTAGTTTATAACTAAATAGTCTTGCCATTTTTTTTGCAAATGGTTTGGATTTTTCGATTGCCTCTTTTTTTGTAACCTTAACGATTAGCGATTGGGGAGGACTGGAGAAAAAACTATACCCATAACTGGCAAGACCATATTTTTCATGTATCGTCACCCTTATCCCATCGAATCTATACTTATAGCCACAGGTCTTTCTTCCCCAGTCAACCTGCCATTTTCCTTCATAGAAATGTTTTGTGTCGATTCCGCTTGAGTCATTATCATATGCCACTTTTTCAAAAAAAGCATCATTAGGAATCCTTCCATGCAGTATCCTGATATATCCTTCAGCTTCCTTGATTATACTTTCTTTATCCCTTACAGGCCTTGATCCGCCTTCAAAAACAGGAGCGTTTAGACCACTTATTTTTTCGCTAATATAACTACTATGCAATCCTGTTACTGCACCTGATATAGCATCTATCTCCATTCTAATATCACTATGTAA
>JAKQKX010000019.1 GCA_029560465.1 Candidatus Omnitrophota bacterium | reverse complement strand
ACGGGCTTTCCTGCAGAGACGGGACTGAACAGACCGTTCAATTCCACAGAAGCCCTGTTCCTGTTTTCCAGAATAAACGACGTGATATGAAAGCGGTATCGGTTCGTCCAGAACAGCGCATTAATCCGGCCGTCAAGATTTTCCAGCGACGTCAGCAAACCGGCCGGGTCCGCCACCTGATCCACAAAAGTGACCGACCCTTTTTTAATGATGACTTTTCGAATTTTCGGCGCCTTCTTATCCTCTTTTCGGATCAGAAGATCCGCGATATTCAGTACGCCGGAAGTGTCCCGCGTTAAAGCAACACGGGGATGATCGAGAACAAGCTCCCCGAAAACCAGACGGTTTCTCAAAAGCGGCAGAATATTGATCCGGACCAGCGCTTCATCCACCCTTAAAAAATCGGACGCGCCGTCCTTTTCCCGGATGACCAGATTGGTAAAATTAAACGTCAAGCCGTTGCGCAACGTCAGCGAGGCCGTACTCTTGTCATAAGCAAGGCCACGATGCATCTTTTCACTGACGGTTTTAGTGATGTATTCCCTGTAACTGTCCGGCTGTGCAACCTTATCCGCCGCATAAAACCAGGCGCGCGTCAACACCGCGGCAACGGCAACCACCGCTAAAACGAAGACGGCAATGATAATTTTTCTTTTTACAGTCAATGAAGGGCGCCTCTTTTCGAAATCCTATAGCTTTTTGTACAATAACCCTTGATGGCTGTCAATTTTAAGATTTATGCTCTTGCGACGAGAAATTCGATCTGTTTTTCAGAAAATACGTTCTTTGGGGGAAACGGCGTGTTCCCCGGCGGTTACTCTACCTTCAACTTGGTCATCTTTTCGATCAGGCGCTCGTATTCATCGATCAAAGGATGCCGCCAGCTTTCTTTAAGCATTTGCAGCATTGCTTTTTCAAACCAGAGCTTCTTATCCCTGCCGCGATTAAACCGTTTCCACAACGCCGGCCCCTGATCCTCATACGCCAGCAGCAGACTTTCCAGATTGTGGATTTTATCGGACACGGCAACAGCCCTGGCGCCTTCGGAACCCGCACGCACGGTTTCAATATACTTCTTCTTTTTTTCCTCCCACGGCAAAGACCGGTCATGGGTTACCGTTTTCACTATGTGCAGCACCTCATCACCCAGTTCCGCCCGCATCTTCACCTCCGGATAATCCGTATCTTCCAGAACATCGTGCGTTAATGCCGCGGCGATCACCGCATCCGGAAACGTATGTTTGATTAACTTCACCGCCACCATCACCGGATGAATAATGTAGGGAAGGTCGTCGCCCTTGCGCTTCTGAGTCCAATGCGCATGGGCCGCCACCCGCGCCGCCTTTTCAACAAGATTATTTCCCGTTATCGTATTTATCATTTCTGCCCCTCGGAAAACCGTCAGAAATCAAGGCCCGATCAGCACACCGCTTTTTCAAAATAATCATGCCGCCATGATCAGCATCGCGGACTGCACCTGCCGCTGATCTGCGCCGATTCACCAAACCCCAAAATAGTTTAACGTATTATCCTGCGTTCTGCCACGAAAATAATTCAGATAAACGTTGCAGCATGAAACATACTCAAACGTACTTTCCGACATACACCATACCTTTACCCGGATTTACCGCGACGACCGCTCTTGTTCCGGTTTAAATCTTTGCTGATAAACACATGAGTCAATTCGGCGCCCGGCGCCAGTTTTATATATCGAATCACACCGCTCATCCCGCGCGGGTAGATACCGCTTGCGCATGAAAATGATTCGCCATAAATTTCATATGATGTCTCATCGTCAAAAACGAGAAAAATCTGCTGATGCGGTGCCCGTTGCTTATTCTGAGCAATCACGACACCGGCTATTGTTTTACCGATGATTTCTTTAATCCCTTCCTTCATTGCACTTGTCCTCCATCACCAAACAGCCATTCATTAATGATCCCTGTTGCCAACACGCACAACCGGCACAAAAGCTTAAAACAATCTTCTGCTGTTGGGATGATCATAAACGACGTGATGGGACATTTTACGTCCCACAATAAAATATTGGCAGAACGCATCAGGTTTTTTGTAGAGCGCCCCCGGCATGCTCCTATCTTTTCTCTGTCATGCCCCGGCTTGACCGGGAAATCCAGTTTAATCCACGCGCCCACGCAGGGCGCGACCGAGGGGGTTTTGATGGGGTCGAAGATACATCTCACGTTTCAATCCACGCGCCCACGCAGGGCGCGACAGGGATGTCTATCAAGTAACCTTAACAAGAGGAGTTTCAATCCACGCGCCCACGCAGGGCGCGACTCCAACGATACGGATTAACACGTAAATCCCTCCGAGTTTCAATCCACGCGCCCACGCAGGGCGCGACGGTGCTAAGTAAGGCGTTTTAGAGGTTATAAACAGGTTTCAATCCACGCGCCCACGCAGGGCGCGACTCGGCATTGACAGCGTTAAATCACAGCTTCCGGAGTTTCAATCCACGCGCCCACGCAGGGCGCGACTCATCTTGACCTCGTGTTCATT
>JAKQKX010000089.1 GCA_029560465.1 Candidatus Omnitrophota bacterium | reverse complement strand
AAAAGATGTTGACAATATTTTTGGTAAATGCGATTTTTAACGCAAAGATACAGAAAGGTTCTTCATGCACAATAATCCTTTTAATAAAGCGTTACTGGATCCGCAAATGTTCGCCGTCAGTTGGGAACTGGTGCCAGGAAGGGGGGCAAAAGAAGCGGCGCAGGAAAGGACACTGGCTTTAGCCCAGCGCGCCGCCGCGGGAGGCAAAATCCACGCCGTGAGCCTTACCGACAATCCGGGGGGAACTCCGGCGATGTCTGCCGACTTTATGGGCACTGAAATTAAAAAGATGGGCATTGAACCACTTGTCCATCTTACCTGCAAAGACAAAAATCGCAATCAAATTGAAAGTCAACTTTACGCCCTGGACCGTGCGGGGATTAAAAATCTACTGGTAATGAGCGGCGATTATCCCGTATCCGGTTATCTTGGTCGACCTGCGCCGGTTTTTGACTTGGATCCCCTGCACGTCTTGCAACTGATTTCCGAGATGAACCGCGGTTTGGAATATCCGGCAGGAAGTGGAACTATCCGGCACCAGCCAAGCAATTTTTTCGCCGGGGCCGTTGTTTCTCCATTCAAAGCGACCGAAGCAGAGCAAATGGCGCAGTATTACAAATTAAAAAAGAAGATTGCCGCGGGCGCCCAATTCATTGTCACACAACTCGGATATGATATACGCAAATTTCAAGAGGTTCTGCTTTTCATGAAGCAGAATAATGTAAGCATTCCCCTTATGGGCAATATTTACATACTACCTTTCACAACAGCAAAAATGATGAACCGCAACGAGCTTCCCGGCTCTATTGTCACAGATAAACTCCTCGCGGAAATTGATCATGAGAGAACCGAAACCGATAAAGGGGTGGGCGCCAGGATACTTCGCGCATCCCGTATGTATGCCATCATGAAAGGAATGGGCTTTAACGGGGTTCACATCGGCGGCCACAACATCAAATATGAGCAAGTGGAGGAAATCATCCAGCAGGGTGAAACGCTTGTTCCTCAATGGACCGATTTAATTCGTTACTTCGATTATCCCATCGCCAATGGCTTTTACTATTTTGAACGCGATCCCGGCACGGGTTTGAATCGTGAAAATCCATCAAACCGCCAGACAGGATCGCGTGAAGCCAAGATGGAATGCTCCTACGGTTTCTCCCTGTTCTTTCATAAACTGATGTTTGAGCCCGGGAAAAAGCTTTACGGCATCATGAAAAACATCAGTCGTAAAGCAGCCGGCACAAAACTGGAGAACATTTTTCACAAACTGGAGCACCTGACCAAAGTTTTGCTTTTCGATTGCCAGGACTGCGGGGACTGCGCCTTAATCGATGTTGCTTATCTTTGCCCGATGTCGCAATGCCCCAAGAATCAGCGAAACGGAGCCTGTGGTGGGAGTTTTAACGGATGGTGTGAAGTTTATCCGGGGAAAAAACAGTGCATTTATGTCCGGGCTTATGTTCGGTTAAAAAAACACGGGCAGAAAACACAACTCGAGAAAGACATTGTTCCTCCTTGTAACTGGGATCTTTATCAAACTTCTTCCTGGATAAATTTCTATTCCGGTAAAGATCACGCCTCCAAGAAGTATAACACCACATCGTCCGGAAACTGACAAAAGCCATTATTTCTCTTTTGGTATTCCGTTATATCTTCATTACAATTTATCCGTTGAAGATTATATCTGTATATAGTAGAAGCTGCCGGGGGGGCGATTAGCTCAGTTGGATAGAGCGCTGGTCTCCGGAACCAGAGGCCGTGAGTTCGAATCTCACATCGCCTACCAATGATTTCAAGGACTTAGAAGAATTTACAGCTTCCTTTTTTTCCTCAAAATCGGCGATTGTGCCCAAATTGTGCCCAGAAATTTGGGTTTTTAAATACTCTTCCTGTCTTTGGGCCGCGATCTTCAAATCGCTGTCGCTGACGATGTTGTAACGCTCAAAAACGGCCCGCGTCTTGTGTCCGCTAATCCGCTGCGCGACACTTTCCGGCACTCCCGATCTGACAAGATTGCGGACTGCTGATCTTCTGAGGTCATGAAATATCCGCGTAGATATTTTACGCTTGCCCTCTTCATCCCACATCCAGAATCCGGCTTTAATACACGCGGTATTCCAGGCCTTGCGGAAGTTCTTTACTCTGTCCGTCCGTTCTTCATTTGGGAAAACATA
>JAKQKX010000081.1 GCA_029560465.1 Candidatus Omnitrophota bacterium | reverse complement strand
GGTTCGCCTCCCGATGGATATGAAAGCGGATGGTGTTTAGCAGGGGACAATCTCCATGTCATGGACAAGGACGAACCAGAAAAGTGGGCCCGGATCATCCACCCGGACCGGCATATGCCGGCGTCATGGGACGGGCCCGGAGACCTCGGTTAGGAAATGTACATTTGGGAAGCCGAAAACGCCGCCCTAAAGGAACAGATTGAAATCCTAATAGAATTTATACCCAAAGACTTCATGATGCCTTTAGATTGGCAATCGGTGGTTGATAAAGCAAGGAAAATCCTCGACGGGGGGAAAGATGAGGCTATTTAAAAGGGGAAAGATTTGGTGGGTCGAGTTGTCCCGCGGCGTGGCCCGGAGCCTTAAGACTACTGACAGGACCGAAGCCGAAACCATTGTCCGGGAAATGACCATCGAGGACCTTAAGGGCCGCGTTGTGGACCTGAAGGGCATGAAGCGGGTTTTGATTAGCGAGTTTGTCGATATTTACCTGGGCGGCCGGCTGTCGCGGTCTGAGCTAACACAAAAGGCGGACCGGCAAACCTGGGGCCAGGTTATCCTTTGCCTGGGCGATATTCTTATGACCGATATTACCAGCGCCGGCATTGACAAGTTTGTCGCCTGGTGCACAAAGCGCGGGGCGAAGCCCATCAGCATTAACCATTATCTTCGGCATATCCGCGCCGGCCTGCGCTGGGCCCTCAAAAGAAAGTATATCCTGGAAATGCCCGAAATCGAAATGCTCACCTATGACCAGCGCGGAGTGACGGTCCTCGAGCCGGCCGACATTCAAAGGATATTGCAGGCCGCAAAAGAAAAACGCGGTTACGAATTTTACGCCCTCATCGCCTTCTATCTCTACACGGGGGCACGGCGGACGGAAGCACTTTCTTGCGCTGTCGTCCTGGACGGTGACTATCCCCATGTCGTAATGACTAAAACAAAAGGTCGCCGGGACCGGACCGTGCCCCTTTCCCCCCACCTTATAGAAATACTGCGCCCCCTGGTTGATAACACACGTATCCGTTTTGAGGACGTGCATCCTGATACTATTTCCCATTGGTTTAAGGAAATCGCCGTGGACCTGGGGCTCGACGTCCATCTGCATGACCTTCGGCATAACGCGGCTACATACATGATTAAGTCGGGTATGCACGTCGCGGCGGTCCGGGACATTCTCGGCCACGCCGATATAAAGACGACGATGATTTATACTCACGTCCAGGATAAATTTAAGCAGGCTGAGATGGGGAAGCTGAGATATTAGGGTAAATATCGTGAACAACGGTAAGCATAATGTGACGGATAGCCTTCTCGGGGCTGATAGGATTATCGGACCGGCCGAAGTGCCACGTTAAATATCCCGAAACCGCGAAGTGTGACATTGCGGCGGCCTCAATCGGGTCAAGGTCCGGCCGGGCAAGGCCGGCGGCCTGGTCGCGCTTGATGATGGTCGCTATTTGGTTTATCCGCCACGAAATTCGGGCGTTCATAAAATCGTAAATGGTCCTGTGCCGGCCGGCGTAAAGAAGGATAGCTCTTTCGAGCCGGCCAAATTTGATAAAGTAGTTGACGACGTTGGTAATGACCTGGGCGGCGTTGTTGTTTGTGTCGGTTATCGTGTTCCCCATCGGCATGGCGTCACGCTGATAGAGTTCTAAAAGAATAGACGGTATATCGGGGAAGTGATAATAGAAGGCGGCCCTGCTGAGGCCGGTTATTTTCATTATGTCTGAGGGTTTAATATCGCAAACGTCCCGTTCATTGATGAGCTTCATGGTAGCATCCATGATGATACGCCTCATCTCGTCGCGTTTTTTCGTCGGCACGGCTGGCGCCCCTTGTCTTAGTGACGCGAAAATATCATTCATGTAACACCAAGTCAATCCCTTAATCCTGCATACAAACTGCATACAAAAAGGGGGGAAGTAATTGGAATAATTAAATACCTTGCATAACTCTTAATCAATTGGTCCGGAGTTCGAGTCTCCGGCGGCCCACCAAAAAAGTAAGGGCTATCCGGTAGTTAGCTGGATAGCCCTTTTTTAGTTACAATAAGATGAAGGTCATATTTAGCCCTTTATGGCTGAAATTGTATGCAAGGTGCATACACAGTAAGAATAAGATTTAATAGTATTCTTTAACCGGCGGCGTAAAGTCTGCCGTCCAGCGGCATCTTCCTTTTGAAATTCTTATTTCGTCAAGATAGCCGTTATAGTGTTGGTATGGGTAGCTAAGGTTATTAACCCCAATCCATACATTACTATCCCCGTAATTTATCGGAGCCGTTGTATAATCCGTCACATATATATCGCCGTCTACCGCGGCGTATTCGAGTAAGCCATTTATCCCCCCTTAACTATAAGCCGATTGTGGCGGTGTGAAATCAGACGTCCATCTCGGGACGCCCTTTGAATAACGAAATTCGTCTATCCAACCATAATAATAATACTTGTTATAATCTCCGCCCCTCCCTATGACGAGGGGTGTCCCCGGGTCGTAGTTGGTTTTCCCGGTAAGATTGGCCGTCACGGTTTGGGCCGTTCCGTTTATATACATTTTGAGGACATTATTAAATCTGACAACGGCTCCGTGATACCAGGTATTTGCGGATATAGCGCTGTTTGCATAAATAGAATAAAAGGTATGGTCGGTGTCATACCAGGTAAAATAAGGCACGTTCGTCAAGGCCGGCTCCATAAAATACTGGCCGGTAATCCAAAAGACATAACCGTAATAAAAACTGCCGGAGCCCTGCCGTCTTGAAAAAATGGCGTCATCGGCACCCGGTAGGCTCGGCACCTTAAACCGGAAATCAAAACAAAAGTCCCCGTTCCCTGTTGCAAGGTCTTCGTGGTTCGCCGTGTATATGTAATCCACGGTTCCATCAAACAGGGCCGACGCCCCGCCGAATACGCTTTGCGCCGTGTCTATTTGGGCGTTGCCGGCCATGGTCCAGGTTCGCCCCGTTTCGTCCGTAAAGGTCGAGGCTCCGTCGGAGCCGTCGCAATGAAGCAATATTTTTGTATAGACGTCAAGACCCCTATTAAACACTTCTTTCCATGTCCCGGATATATTTGTATGTATTTTTTCGACGTTTTTCCACGTACCGCCGATGTTTGCGGATACTGTGCCTACTGCCTTCCAGGCTGTTGATACCTTAACATTTAGCGCCATTTCTCACCTATGCCGTGTATTGAAACCAAATATCGCCGTTGGTCCCGCCCGTGGCCGAGGCCGTGGTTATGGTCTTATTAGATAACGACCAAAGGGTTGCATTATAAACTGACCCGCCTGTTATCGTGGCCCCGGAGATGGTGGCCCCGTCGGCCGTTACTGTTCCGGTGATGGTCGGGCTGGTAAGGGTCCCGCCGGTTACAGCGGCCCCGCTGATAGTGGCCCCCGAAGCGTCAATCGGTCCGGTAAGCGTGGGGTTTTCCAGGGTAGCCCCCGATATAGTGGCGCCGGAAGCCGTGACCGCCCCGGTAAGGGTCGGGTTGGTAAGGGTCCCGCCGGTAATTGTGGGGGATATAAGCGTTTTGTTACAAAGGCTCTGGTTGTCGATGGTCGAAACGATAACGCCGGTTCCTACCCCGTGGCACCCGGTCGTAAGGTCTGCGTGGGCGTTCAGGTCGGTAAAAAGGTCGTCGATGTTATAATCGCAATACTGCACGCCGTCGTGGACCGTCGTCCCTTCTGCCCCGTAGTCTATGGTATAGCGTTTTGAATAAGCCATCTATCCTCCCCCTTAAGAGTATGCTTTCGCCGGCGGCGTGAAGTTTGCCGTCCATCTGGCTATGCCTTTTGAAATCCTCAACTCGTCAATCCAACCTTTATAGTCGCATGTCGAATCGGGCGCACATCCTATATATAGCGAGCCGGTCCTGTTAGCGTGCGCCGTAGCGTCTGTTACATCCGTACCTATTTGGACGCCGTCGATAAACATACGGTGGACGTTGCTGGCCCTCGTTATTGCAAAGTGGTACCATGTATCTGCCGATGGGGATGTTTGCGTTTTCCGCACATCTATGGTGTTGGAGTTGTTGTCCTCGTTGACATAAGTCCACCGTAAATTACCGCTGTCGTTCATTACTGACAGCACCCATCTGTTATTTCCATCCCCAATTTTCCATTGCTGTAAGATACTGTAATATGCGCCCGCCCCGGGAAGGTCGTCCATTCTAAACCAAAAATCTATTGTCCAATCCCCTGTTCCAAAATACCAGTCGTCGCTATCGGCCAAACATATATAGTCGTTGGTGCCGTCAAAAAGAATAGATGCCCCACCGAATACGCTTTGCGCCGTGTCTATCTGCACATTCCCGCCTACATATGTGACAGCCTTCCCCGACGTGGATGAATCTATAATTACCGTCGAGCCGTCGACCCCGTCGCCGTGAAGCAATAAGACAGTATAACCGTCATTGCCTCCGCCAGCACAAGCTAAGTTAAAAGCTCCAATCATATTATGCCCCCGCCGTCCATGTTCCTTGCCCTGGCTTTCCTATCCAATCATAATCAGAGGCCCCCGTTTTAAACGCGACAAAGGTACAGTAATCCCCCACCGCCGGCGTGACTATAACGCTCTGCCCGTCTGTCCCGGCGAC
>JAKQKX010000079.1 GCA_029560465.1 Candidatus Omnitrophota bacterium | reverse complement strand
AGAGGGGTAACCCACGCACCCGGGGTTTTTGAGGATGATCGAACAGGACAGAAAAAACCAATCACCAGCGGAAGAAAAAGGAGAAAGAACGTCCTCCGCTGCCCCGCCCTTCACGAAACGGTACTACCGGGTCGATGAGGTCGCTCATTATTTTTCTGTCTCTGACCGCACGATCTACCGCCTCATCGACACCGGCGACATCAAAGCGATCCGCCTCCGGGACTGCATCCGGGTCTCCGCGGAAGAGATCCGGGAATTTGAGGATAGAGCACTCGTCGTTTTTTAGGAAAATGACAAATGCAATATGAGAAAATATCTACCACGGACCCTTCAAGTTGTGTTATGGCATCCCTGAAAAGGGGTGTTTTGTGCATGAAGGGTGGAATATACTCCGATGAGCGCTGTCCTGTATGCGATGGTCACTATCGGGACTACGGCAATGCCTTGTCTTGTCCGGAACATCCAAAATGCAAGGCATCGAACCACAAAGTTATTTTTGGTAACGTAACCAAACGGTTCAAATCATACCAAGAAGCTACTCGATTTCTGACGGGACTCAGATTTAAAACCGATGAAAATACTTTCGATGAGCGCGATTATCGTAAAGATAACCCCCTTGGATTTTCCAATTTATCAAGCAAGTGGCTTCAGTACCGGCTGGATGAGGTGAGACCGGGATCATACAAAAACCTTGTTTCCCATGTCCGCTATGCCCAGGCACATTTTGAGAATATGAATGTCAAAGATATCCGCTATGGGCATCTTGAAGACTTCATAAAATCAATCACCCTTTCCGATAAATCAAGGCACAATATTATTTCCACCCTGCATTCCCTGTTCGTATGGCTGAAAAAGCGTCAGGAAATACGAGTTCTACCGGAGTTTCCCACGGTCTCCTTTGAACTGAAGATGCGGCGGACCATAAGCAAGGAAATGCAATCGCAGATCATGGATGAGGTAAAGCGGATTTGTCCTAATCCCAAAGTCTTCTTGGGCATTAAATGGCTTTCAACCTATATCAGCATCAGGCCGGGAGAAATGTTGAGCCTGAAAGAGGGAAACATTGACCGGGAAAACGGCTATCTCTATTTCCCCCATCCGAAAGAAAAAAAATCAAAAGCCGTGCCCATCCTGCCGGAAGATGTGGAGCTCCTGAAATCCTTTGTGTCCTCATTTCCGGCAATGCCTTTTTTCCGTCATATTGCGGGGATCCGTGGCGTTGCCGAAAACGCAGCGTTTGGCGAAAAATATCTCTATAAGTGGTGGGTAAAGGCCTGTGATAATCTCGGCATCAAAGGAGTTGACCTTTACGGCGGCACCCGGCACAGCTCAGCCAGGGCGCTTCGAACGCATAGAACTCCGGAAGAAATAAAACGGGCAACCATGCACACGACAAACAAGGCATTTGAACGCTACTTCCAGATGGAAGCGGACGATGTGAGGAACATCTACCGGGACACCGTAGTCACTTTTGCCCCTGACAATGCTGACAAGGAATTGACAAGGAAAAAAGTGACCTAAGTTATTGAAATCATGGTGGAGGCGGGGGGAATCGAACCCCCGTCCGGAAATATTCCACTGCAGGTTCTTCGTGCGAAGCCTCTGATTTGCTTTCGCCGCAGACCCCTCCCAAAGGCAGGATGGACCGTGACTATCCTGTATGAATTCGCCTCCCTCCCCCCAGGCCTGAGAGTTCGGCTATCCTGCCTTTATTGCGCCCTGTCCGACCCGGCAGGCATGACCGGCAGAACGTTAGCCGTC
>JAKQKX010000015.1 GCA_029560465.1 Candidatus Omnitrophota bacterium | reverse complement strand
GCGCCCTCTTCATTGAGTTCAATAATGTGCACCTGGGCTCCCTGTCGCGCAAAAAGCAACGAAATGGCTTTACCGATGCCACTGCCGCCGCCTGTGATGACCGCTTTTTTGTTTGATAGACTGAACATGGGTATAATTGGTTAAAGTGTTTTTTTGAGGATGCAAGGATTTGAGGATAAGACTGTACGAAGGATTTTGATCTTAGTTTTAGGACCTGTTTTGTGAATAATTTAATCCTCTGGTTTAGTTCGGCTACGCCCCTCGTAGGAGGATGGGAACGCGGATGAAGCGGATTAAAACGGATTTTTGGTGGCCTTGCGGCCACTTTTTTAGATTTTTTACGGATTAAATCCGCCTCCGGCGGGGGGGATACACGAGGCGTCAGTAAAATGGAAGTTATAGATTGTAACTTTTTTGCTTCTCTTTTATAAATGATCGATTTGATCTACGTCCCGCCGAAGGCGGGGTTAGATCCGTTTATAATCAGAAAAAGTGGCCGCAAGGCCACCAAAAATCCGTTTTAATCCGCATAATCCGCTTCATCCGCGTTCCCATCCTCCTACAAGGGGCGTAGCCGAACCAAAAGTGGAATAAGCAAAATCCTTCGTACAGCCCTAATTTGAGGATGCGAGTATTCGAGTGGATGAGTTCGCATCCTCAAATCCTCAAATCCTCATTCCCCCCTCAATGCGAATCCCGTTGAATATCCGACCCCGATCCTCCTTTTAAATAATCAAAATCCGCCCCTTCTTCCGGTTGCAGAACATGCTGAATAAACTGTTGGGTATAACCCCTCGTATAACCCAGGTCGATGGGCGTAAACCTGCTTTTTCTTTCCAGTAACTCGGTATCGTCGACGTGTAAATGTAACAGTCTTTGGGCCACATCGAGCGTAATGACATCCCCGTTTTGAACCAAAGCCAGCGTGCCGCCCAGTGCCGCTTCGGGCGAAACGTGCAGCACCACGGTTCCGAACCCTGTTCCGCTCATGCGGCCGTCGGAGATGCGCACCATGTCGGTAATCCCTTTTTCGAGTAGTTTGGGCGGAAGCCCCATGTTGCCCACTTCGGGCATGCCGGGGTACCCTTTTAGTCCGACATTTTTTAAAACCAGCACGCTGTTCTCATCCACTTCCAGTTCGGGGTCATCGATGCGCGCTTTGTAGTCGTCGATGGTTTCAAAAACGACGGCTTTTCCGGTATGCTGCATCAGGTG
>JAKQKX010000004.1 GCA_029560465.1 Candidatus Omnitrophota bacterium | reverse complement strand
TGTGGGGATCAATTGGGCGGACATGAATGTGATGAGTGATGCAGGGATCAATTGGGTCAGTGTGAATGATTTAAGTGATGCAGGGATCAATTGGCTGGATATGGATGTCATGAGTGATACAGGGATTAATTGGGTAAGCGTGAATGATTTAAGTGATGCAGGGATCAACTGGCTGGATGTGGATGTATTAAGTGATGTGGGGATCAACTGGGTAAGCGTGAATGATTTAAGTGCCGCGGGGATCAACTGGACGGATATAGGAGCTATGTCAGAGTCCGGGGTTAATTGGTTGAGTGTGGGAGAATTAAGTGACGCCGGAGTAAACTGGCTTGACATTGATGTGATGACGAGTACAGGGATCAATTGGGTGAACATCGGGGATATGAGTGGTACGGGGATCAATTGGGCGAATATCGGAGAGCTGTCGTCGAGCGGGGTGAACTGGCTGAATATCAGTGAGATGACGACCCAGGGGTTAAACTGGGCGAATATTGGAGAGATGTCATCGAGCGGAGTGAATTGGGTGAACATCGGGGAGATGAGCGCGACCGGGATCAACTGGGCGAACATCAGTGAAATGACGACAACAGGAGTGAACTGGCTGAACATCAGTACGATGACGACGATAGGGATCAACTGGGTGAACATCGGAGAGATGAGCGATGCGGGCGTGAACTGGTTGAGCATCGGGGAATTGAGCGACAGCGGGATCAACTGGAGTGATATTGATGTGATGACGAGCACGGGGATCAACTGGTTAAGCATGGCGGAGATGAGCGACGCGGGCGTGAACTGGTTGAGCATCGGGGAATTGAGCGACAGCGAAATTAACTGGAGTGATATTGATGTTATGACCACAAGTGGGATCAATTGGCTGAACATCGGAGAGCTCTCGTCCAGCGGGGTCAACTGGCTGAATATCGGTGAACTGTCATCCAGCGGGGTTAACTGGACCAGTATCGGGGAATTATCGTCCAGCGGGGTCAATTGGGTGAATGTTGGGGAGATGAGCGCGACAGGGATTAACTGGGAAAATATCAGTGAAATGTCAACGATCGGAGTGAATTGGGCCAATATCGGGGAGATGACGCTGCGGGGTGTTAACTGGGCGAACATCGGAGAGCTGTCATCCAGTGGGGTCAATTGGATGAATATCGGAGAGATGTCATCGGCTGGGATCAATTGGAACAACATGGGTGCATTGTCGGTGTCTGGTGTCAATTGGGTCAGTGTGAGTATGATGACGTCATCAGGGATCAACTGGTTGAACGTCGGTGAATTGAGTGATGCGGGTATCAATTGGTCCGATATTGATGTGATGAGTGACGCTGGAATTAATTGGAGGGATATTGACAGTTTATCCAATGCCGGGATTAACTGGTTGAACATTAATGCGTTGAGCGAGGCGGGTGTTAATTGGAATGATATTGATGTGATGACGAGCACAGGGATCAATTGGTTGAGCCTGAGTGTAATGACGCAAGCCGGCATCAATTGGCTGGACGTTGATAGCCTCTCCGACGCGGGTATTAACTGGAATGACCTGGAAGAGATGTCGTCAACTGGAGTTAACTGGAAAGACATTGGTGTTTTGTCGGATGCCGGAGTGAATTGGCTGAATATCGGCGAGATGAGTGACGCGGGGATCAATTGGGATAGCCTTGGCGTGATGGGGGATCAGGGGATTAATTGGGCGAATATCAGTGACATGAGCTCCAAGGGGATTAATTGGGCGAATATTGGTGAGATGTCGTCCAGCGGGGTAAACTGGGTGAATGTCAGTGAGATGACAACGCAGGGGTTAAACTGGGCGAACATCGGAGAGATGTCGTCGAGCGGTGTGAACTGGCTGAGTATCGGGGAGATGAGCGCGGCGGGCGTTAACTGGGCGAATGTCAGTGAGCTGTCATTGACCGGAGTCAACTGGATTAATATGAGTGAAATGACGACGCAGGGGATCAACTGGCTGAACATCGGGGAGTTGACGGATGCGGGCATCAACTGGAAGGACATCGATGCCTTGAGCGATGCGGGCATCAATTGGAAGGATATTGATGTGTTTTCGGATGCCGGGATCAATTGGCTTAACATCTATGAAATGTCGTCTTCCGGCATTAATTGGCTGGATATTGATGTGATGACGGGCACGGGGATCAACTGGGTGAACATAGGGGATATGAGTGACACAGGGGTTAATTGGGCGAACATCGGAGAGCTGTCGGGCAGCGGGGTGAACTGGCTGAATATCAGCGAGATGACGACACAGGGGTTAAATTGGGCGAATATCGGGGAAATGTCATCCAGCGGGGTGAACTGGCTGAATATCGGGACCATGAGCTCGGCGGGCATTAATTGGGAGGATATTGACGCATTGAGCGAGAAAGGCATTAATTGGGCCAATATCAGTGAGCTGACAACCTCTGGGATTAACTGGATGGATTTCGGAAAATTAACGCAAGCGGGGATTAATTGGACGGATATTTACACATTGAGTGCCGCGGGGATCAACTGGCAGGATTTGGATGTGTTAAGCGACGCGGGTGTCAACTGGGTCGATATTTACGAGTTGAGCAGCAGCGGGATTAATTGGATTGATATTGATGTCCTCAGTGATGAAGGGATTAATTGGGAGAACATCAGCTTCATGAGCACGGCTGGAGTCAATTGGATGGATATCGCGCGTTTGAGCGATGCGGGGGTTAATTGGCAGAGCATCGATATTTTAAGTGATAGCGGGATTAATTGGACAGAAATCAATGTTATGAGTGATGCCGGGATCAACTGGACCAGTGTTCAGCAATTGAGCAGCAGCGGGATTAATTGGGATGATATAACGCGGATGAGTGAGTCAGGCATAAACTGGATGAGTATCAATAATATGACCCAAGCGGGGATTAATTGGGCGGACCTGAATCTGCTGACTTCACAGCAGATCAACTGGACCAGTATCGCCGATATGTCTGATTCGGGAGTGAATTGGTTAAGTATTAATGAGATGGCCGGCACGCACATTAACTGGATTAATATCGCTGATATGTCATCCAGCGGCATCAACTGGGACGATATTCGTTTCATGTCGCAACAGGGGATCAATTGGACGAACATCAATGAATTATCTACAACAGGGATCAATTGGACCAGTATTGGGGAACTGACTGACGCTGGAATTAATTGGACGAGCATAAGCGATATGTCAGATTCTGGGGTCAATTGGGCTGACATCTCTGTATTAAGCGATGCCGGCATTAACTGGAAGGATGTTGACGTCCTTTCGGATGCCGGGATTAATTGGGCTGATATTGACGTGTTGAGCGGAGCGGGCGTGAATTGGATGAGTATTAATAATTTAAGCGGCGCCGGGATTAACTGGCTTGATATCAATGTTATGTCTGACTCCGGGGTCAACTGGGCGGATCTGGAAGTCATGACAAATAAAGGAGTGAATTGGGCGAGTGTGGACTTGATGAGCAGCGCCGGGATCAACTGGACGAGTATCGGGTCTTTAGCCGGGGCTGGCATCAACTGGGATAATGTTAACCTTATGAGCGTCTCCGGAATCAACTGGGACAATTTGGGAGAGTTGTCCTCGTCGGGAATTAATTGGCATGACATGAGCACGCTGACTGATGTGGGGATTAATTGGATGGACATCCAGGCGCTCAGTTCCAGCGGTGTCAATTGGAACTCGATTCATGAATTAACACGCGCGGGGATCAACTGGAATGATATGTCCCGGTTGAGCCAGGCAGGAATTAACTGGCGGGATATCGGAGTGATGGCCACAACCGGGGTGAATTGGGCCAATATCGGGGTTCTGGCGGGCGCCGGCATCAACTGGCTGGATATTGATGTCATGAGCGAGGCCGGAATCAACTGGAAAGATTTGGCGGTCATGAGCTCTGTCGATATGAATTGGACGGACATGAGCCTGATGACCAATGTCGCGGTGAACTGGCTTGACCTGACGGAGATGACAGGCGCGGGGGTGAACTGGGTCGATATGGGCATCACGTCAACGTCCGGCATCAATTGGTCAGATTTGGCGGCAATGAGTTCCGCCAATATCAATTGGAGCGATATCGCTTATCTCGCGGATCATTCACAAGAGTTGGTCGCGAATGTGGCGTCGATCCTGTCCGTAGTGTCGACGTTAAATAACAACATCGGGGATCCCAGCGACACCGCGGCTGACGGCACCCTTTTTGGCCTTCTCAACGGCCTGGATGTGACAGCTTTGACTGAGGCGATTGAATCCTTGGAAGGCCTTGATGTCACAGATCTGATGTCCAGTATTAACAGCCTGACGGCCTTGATCGGCGCTGCCACGGATACTTCGGCCACGAATAGTGTTTTTGGGAATCTGCAGGAGATTATTGACTATGTGGATACCCTGGAAATTCTGGTGGGGGCCGTATCCGACACTTCAGAGTCAGAGACCGTGTTCGGCGGGTTAGCCGGAATAGAAGACAGTCTCGGCGTCTACGAAGATACCGAATCGTCCGAGACCGTCTTCGGGGAGCTTAGCAAGCTGGAAGAACTCCGGACAAACGTGAACACGGCCAAAAGCAGCGCTGGTGCCGCATTAACTGAGGCTCAGAGTATCCGTGCTGAACTGGGGGCGAGCGGGCAGACCCCGAATACCTATAATCGTATTAAAGAACTGGATACCGCCTTGTCTGATCTGAAAACGTCGATCGCCGCTATTACGGAAGCCCAGGTGTCGGCCGAAGGCGTTGCTTCGCAGATTTTGTCGACTTTAACAAATTTTGTGAATGAAGCCGCGGAGGCTTTAGGCCTGGGAGATTCGGATATGACCGTTGATGCCCTGACCGAACAGGAAGCCGGAGACGAGGAAAAGGTTTTTGCTAAATTAGATGAAATCAACGCCAAACTGAACGCTTTGAAGGAAGCGATTGAAACGGATGAAGTTGTCGTCAAGACATGGTTTGAGTCCGCGGAATAACCCGGGGACCTCCTAAAGGATTCAGGTTTGAAAATGCCCTTTTCTCTAAGAAATAAATCAATGGCCTTGGCGCTCGCGGTGTTCCTCCTCTTGGGCCCTTCAGCATTCTGGGCGCGCGCGCAAGTGGCCATCAATTTTATTGCCGTCAACGCTTCTGAAACAGCCGCCAAAGAAGTTGATGTGAAATATTTTCTCCCTGAAGAACTGAAGCCGGACGATGTCCTCAATACCGGCGAACTGGACTTGGGCTATGATGTGGATAAGGGGATGTATTTTGTGTATAAAAAAATGAAGTTTAACAGCAAAGAATCCAGGACATTTAAAGTTTTGGTCAAGGATGTGTGGCGTATTGAAGAGGAGGAGATCAACGTCCTTAAAAATCAGGTTGACGAAAACCTCAAACTCCTGGAAGGGAGCGAAAATTATCAGTATGCGGTTAAGGCCCGGGAGCATTTGCACCAGGAGGTCGACTATATTTATAATCAACAAAGAAATTACAGTGATAATATTGACCGACGGATAGAAGAATACCGCTCTTTTAAAGCGGCGTTGGAGACGATCCGCAACAACGCTTATGACCTTGATTACCTGGAACATGAGTCTAAAGCCCTTGATGAAATGGAAAACAGGAAATTGGTCAAGTTTATTATTGAAGTCGAGAATCCACAGGAGGAGAAGAAGAAAATTCAGCATAAACATTTTTTGCCGGAAGAAGTGCGCGCCGACGATGTCGTTGAAAAAAGGGGTTTTGAGGTGCGTTTTGATGACAAAAAGAAGAGGTCCTTCCTGAGTAAGGAGGAGGAATTCAATCCCGGGGAAAAGAAAAAATATGAAATACTCATCAAGGATATTTGGGATTTCCCGACGAATAAGGCGGACTCGCTGCAGTCCCGCGCCGACCTCGCCGTCAGGGAGCTCAAGGACACGATTTATGAGCAGAGCGCTGAGTACCTTTTCAAGATTATTCAAACGCGGCTTAATGAAATCAAGGCTTCCAAGCTCCTGGCCCAGCCGATTGAACGGCATATCGGAACCTACCGTTTGAACGAAAAAAGGTACGAAGAGACCAAGAAAGATGTTGAACGCCTTGAGAAAATGATGAGTATCGTGAGGGCAAAGAAGCTGCGGGAAATGGAGGTCGGAAAAGTCCAGAACGTTTTGCAGCGGTTGAAGGCCTTGCGCGGCCTGGCGGCTTTGTCGGAGGCTATTTTCAAACGGGGAATTTCGGTGACGATGACTTGGAAAATCATATTTGGAACGATCATTTTCGTCGCCATGTTTACAACGATTCATTTTGTGATATGGGCAAAACGTTCCGGCAAGATGGGGGAAGAGATCGGACTTAAGACCGGGGAAGAAATCCGGGCCGTTCCCAAGCCCGGTGACGAAGAGACGGCGGCGCAATAAAAGGCATCAATTCGACGGAAAAATTACGAATTTGTTTTTTGTTTGATGCACACATTTGATATAATTTTGAAAAGTCTTGGAATGTTTTTCGGGAGTCCGCCATATTATGGGAGAATTGAGGTATACAGAGGAAGGCACGATTCGGGTCATCCGGGGGTGTATCGTTATCGTCGAGGGCTTCCGGAACTGTATCAACGGCCAGGTGATTCGCTTCGGGTACGGGACCCTGGGGGTTATTATCGGGTTTAACGAGAACGAGGCGCAGGTCCTTATTATCCGGCAGTATTCCCAACTGAAAACCGGGGATAAAGCCAAGGCGACGTTGGAAGCGTTTACGACTCCCGTCGGTGAGAATTTTATCGGCAGGATCATCAATCCACTGGGAGAGCCTATGGATGGACTGGGCCCGTTAAAGCCGGATAAAAATGCGCCGATCTTTGTGGACGCGCCGTCTATCTTGGAGCGGGCGATCCTGGCCAAGACGCTGGAAACAGGCATTAAGGTTATTGATTCGATGATCCCGGTTGGGTTTGGCCAGAGGGAGTTGATCTTGGGGGACAAGATGACCGGGAAAACGACCATCTCGACGGACGCGATTATTAACCAGCGCCACACGGGCGTTATCTGTATTTATTGCTGCATTGGAAAGGCTCAATCTGCCCTTGGAAAAGTTGTGCAGTTGTTTTTGGATAAGGAATGTTTTAAATACACCTGTATTATTTCAGCGACGGCGGCTGCGCCTCCGGGGCAGCTTTATCTGGCCCCCTATATCGCCTGCGCTGTCGGTGAATTCTTTATGCAGCAGGGAAAGGATGTCTTCGTTGTCTTTGACGATTTTACGAAGCACGCTTGGGCTTACCGTGAAATATCGCTGTTGCTGGAGCGGGCCCCGGGACGGGATTCCTACCCTGGAGATATTTTCTACCTGCACTCCAAATTGGTGGAACGCGCTGCGTACCTGTCGAAGGAGTGCGGGGGCGGGTCCATGACCCATTTCCCGATCGTGGAAACATTGGAAGGGGATCTGACCGGGTATGTGCAGTCCAATCTGGTTTCCATGACGGATGGGCAGATCATGGTCAGCGCCCCGCTTTTCGGTGAAGGCCAGAAACCCGCCGTAGACCTCGGGCTTTCTGTTTCGAGGGTCGGGAGCAAGGTCCAATGGCCTATTATAAAGAAGTTGAGCGGGCCCTTGCGTTTGGAATACCTGCAGTATCGGGAGGTTCTCCGGGTTTCAAAATTAAAGACGTCGGGGCAGTCTGAAGAAGCCGAACAGCAGCTGAAGACCGGGAGCATTTTAACGGAACTGCTCAAACAGGGCCCCGGAAGGCCTGTCCCTATGGAAGCGTTGTCGATTATCCTTTACGCTTACAATAAACGCGTATTGCATGAGATGACGATTGAAGAAGTGGTCGCGTTTCAAAATGATATTTTTGATTATATGGTTCAAAAAGACCCGGAATTCCTGAAGACGCTTCGGCAGAAACGGGACATGGATGACGCCATGAAAAAGACGTTAGACGGCCATTTGTCGGAATATCTGGAAGAACTCATCGCGAAACGGCCCAAAGAGTCGTTTGATTCAGAAGGCGATGATAACGTGGGGGTTGATGTCTTGGACCGCGCTACCTCTAAGAAGAAGGAGTAGCGGTTTCTAAAGAGGCTTTTAGAGGTTTATGGCAGATCAGTATCGCCCGACATTTAAGATTTCAATCATGACCCCGGAGGCGCTGTTATACCAGGGAGAAGTAGAAAGTGTTTTTTTCTCTGGTGACACCGGAGAATTTGAGCTACTGCCGTATCATTATCCGGTTTTGGGGATTCTGAACCAGAGCAACATCATCATTAACTGGCGGGAAGCGGTGCCGATTAAGTTTGGGATCGTGAAATTTTTCGCGAATGACTGCATCGTCCTGGTGGAAGAAATTGAGCGCTTCCGACCGAAGAAAGGGAAGAAAGAAGAAGCGATTTTGACCGAGTCGGACGACGCGGTTCATCACATGTGAGTGTGATCGGGAAGCCGGGCGCTGACCGTTAGAGCATCAAGGAGTTGTCCTGTGCAATGGGCTGAAACTTTATTGATCGTATCGATTATGCTGATCGCCGTTTTGGGGCCATCGATTGTCATCTCGGTCCTCGGGTACGCTGTGATCAAGGCGTTAAGCCGCAACCCTTCGGCCGCGTCCAAGATTTTTATGGGGATGGTGATCATGCTGATTTTTGTGGAGGCGATTTCGATCATCGCTATCCTCGTGATTTTTCAGCTGTTTGGTAAATAGCGGACTTTTACTTACCGTAAGGCAGATGATATGGCCAGTGTGGCTTTTGTCTTTATTATTATTTTTTGGATTCTTATTATTATCCCCTGTATCGGGGCGGCGTGGGTTGGGATGCAGTTGATCAACCGGTTGGGCCGGGCGCCCAGTAAAACACCGGTTATTCAGATGAGTATCCTGCTTAAATTGGTGATTGTCGAGACAGTCTCTTTCGCGCTGATTCTCACGTTTTTTAAGGCATTGGTATCGGAATAATAAAAGGAGTGACCTATTATGGGCGAAGCAACGCTATTACTGATTAAAGCACTGATTTTCGGCATGATCTTTACGGGGGTTCTGGGTTTCTTTTTTATCCGGTACATGTCCAAGCATACAGAAACGGCCGTGAGCCGGCTGAACCGGGAAACCGAAGATGTCCGGCATAAGCAGGTTGAGCTCAATGAGAAGATCAAGGAGGCCAGTGAGGAATTGGTCAAAAGGCGCAAAGAGGCCGATGCCCTGGTCGCCAAGATGAAGGAGGACGCGGAGGACAAAGCCACCCAGGAACGGGAAAAGATCATTCAAAAGGCCCGGCAGGACGCGGAAGAAATCATCAATAAAGCTCATCATACCAAGGACCAGGTCCGAAAGGAGCTGGAGAAGGAGATGAAACTGCAGGCGATTGATTATTGTATCCTTTTGATGGAGCAGTTTTTTACGAGCCGTTCTTTTGAGGCGCTGGACGCCTCTTTGATCGCTGAATTCTTCACGGACATGGAAAGTGTCGATATGGAAATGATCGGCCCGGATGTTCAGTCCATCGATGTCATGACGGCCCGGCCGCTGTCGGACACATTCGAACAGCGGCTGACGGATATCCTGTTCAGCAAACTTGAAAGAAAGTTCCAGGTGAATAAATCAGTTCAAAAAGAAATTATCGGAGGAATCCTTTTGAAGTTCGGGACGTTATCTTTGGACGGCTCGCTTAAGAGTGTGTTACGGAATACGGCGGAAGAGGTAAAAGAAAAGTTGGAGAAAGGCTTGATTTAAGGACATTAACGGTTATGGGAAAAGCGAATAAAATTAAAAGCGACCTGGAAGATATCACCGAGCTGGTTGAGATTATTCAGGTCTTGAAGGACGTGGCGGACACGAAGTTTCATGAGCTCGCGACCCGGAAAGACCGCTTTGCCCGGTTTGGGGAGTCGTTTGTGGAGTTTTTCCGCATGATCAGCCTTTCGACCGTCCGTCATCCGCTGGTTTCGAATGACAATCCCAATATCGGAATCCTTGGCGTTACGTCGGAAGCGGGCTTTATGGGGGATTTGAACGCGAAAACCATCCGCGCGATCGTCGCGGAGAAAGAGCGTTATCCACAGGGGGTGCTTATTATCGTGGGCCGGAAAGGCGCTGAGAAACTCGCAAAAGTGCAGCCGAACATGAAAACCTTTGTTAACCTCGAAGAAGTCGGGTTATATGAAATCGCGATCCGCATCAAGGACTATTTGGTCCAGGAGGTCATGGAGGACCGGCTTGGGAAAATTGTGGTGGTTTATCCTTGGTCCAAGACGTTTAACCTGCAGAAACCGCGGACAGTCAAGCTCCTCCCCTGCGACGAGTTGCTGATTAAGCAGGCGGAGTTTGTAGACGCGATTGAATCCGTTATCCTGGAATCGGATGCGGCGGATATTATTGGGTATTTGGCCGATATGTGGCTGGTCTGCCGTATTTATGAAATCCTTCACGACTCCTCGATTTCCGAAGCCGCCGCGCAATCACAGCAGTTGGAGGCCAGCGTCCAGAAGATGAAAAAAGACAAGAAGGGGATTGCGGCGGCATTTACGAAAGCCCGTAAAGGTGATATTGATAAAGGCATGCGGGAAATTTTTACTGCCCGCATGATGACAAAACGTTAGACCTGTTAATGAGGAGAGGCCAGTGAGCGACCAGAATTCTGCCCCACAAAAGGACCTGGATCACGACGTGGTTCAGCCTCCCGTTCCGGGAGAAGGGGCTGCGGAGCAGACATCCCCCGTCCCTGAGCATCATGGCCGGGAACCCCGCAGGGGGACGGGTCGCGTTGTCGCGGTTCAGGGGCCGGTGGTGGATGTGTGCTTCGAGAACTCGGATGATATCCCGGCGTTATTCGACGTGATTGAGGCGTGGAATTTTCAAAAGAAACGTATTGTCCTGCAGACCGCCGAACATCTTGGTAAGAAGTTGGTCCGGACCGTTTCTTTGATGGACACGCTGGATCTGCAGCTGAATCAGCCCTGCTACAACACATTTAAGCCGATTTCAGTCCCTATCGGGGATGCGTGTTTCGGCCGGATTATGGACGCCGTCGGGAATCCCATCGACAAGAAAGGGCCCATTGACGCGCCGTTGTCTCCGGTGAGAGTCTTAAAACAGGCGATGGGGTTTGATTTGAAACAGAAGGAAGCGGCCAAACCGCAGGTTTTGGAAACGGGGATTAAATATATTGATCTTTTGTACCCTCTTGTCAAAGGGAGCAAGACAGGCATTATCGGAGGGGCTGGTTGCGGGAAGACGGTCGTCATCCTAGAACTGATTAATAATATCGTTAAAGAACACGGCGGGGCCTGCGTGTTCGCCGGAATCGGGGAGCGCATCAGGGAAGGGAACGAACTGTTTTATGAATTGAAGGATAGCGGTCTTTTGAATAATGTTATGCTGGCTTACGGGCAGATGGATCAGCCGCCCGGCGCCCGGGCGGAAGTTGTCAATACCGGCATCGCTTTGGCCGAATATCTTCAATCCAAGAATAAGGACGTGCTTTTATTCATGGATAATTTGTACCGTTTTATACAAGGAGGCCAGGAGATTTCTACCTTGCTGGGCCGTGTCCCGGCGGAGACGGGGTACCAGCCCACCCTGGCGTCAGAAGTCAGCGGGGTCCAGGAAAGGATTCGTTCGGTCCCGGGCGGTGGGTCGGTTACGGCCTTGCAGGCGGTTTACGTGCCGGCGGATGATATGACTGACCCGGCGGTTGTGGCGATATTCAGTTATTTAGACGGCTCGATCGTGTTGTCCCGGGAACTGGTCCAGCGCGGGATGTATCCCGCCATTGATCCGTTGCAGAGTTCCTGCGGGAACTTGGATCCGTTCGTTATCGGGGAACGGCATTTTGAGCTTGCCCAGAAATGTATTCAGCATTTCAATAAATATAACGGGCTGAAAAGGATTGTCGCGGTTATCGGCGTTGAGGAGTTGAATAAAGAAGACCGGCTGGTCTATGGCCGCGCCCAGCGTTTGCTGAATTTTATGACCCAGCCGTTTCACGTCAGCGAGGTCTTTACCGGGAAGAAAGGGGCCTATGTCCATATCCCGGACCTCCTCGATGGCGTGGAAGCGGTTTTTGAAGGTACTTACGATAAGACGAAACCTTCTGATTTTTATATGATCGGCAAAGCCCCACAGTTGTCATAATCCCGGGGGCATCGGTTGAGACGATTATGAAACCATCTGATAAAACATTGGCCAAAGAAATTCTCCGGCGGGGAGCCCTGTCGGGGACGGTTATTGAAGAGCAGCTCAAACTGATTGAGAACACGCCCGTATCCTTAAAGACGGTCCTTGTCGAGAAGGAGCTGATGCCGGAACATGACCTTTTGCAGATCCTTTCCGGGTTGTATAATCTTGAGGTGATTAATTTACGGAACTATCCTGTCGATCCGTTGGCCGTTGAGCATGTCCCGGTCCGGTTCGCCTGGTATTATAAATTTATGCCGGTTAAGGTCACCGGGAAAACCGTGCTTGTGGCCTGCGCCAACCCTTTAGATTTGAAAGTCCAGGATGAAATCCGGGTCCATCTGGCGCTGGAACCCCAGATCGTCCTGGCTAAAGAACAGGATGTTTTGGACGCCCTGAACAAATATTACGGGCTGGCGGCCGATACGCTTGAGCGGATGTCTAAAGAGGCCGCCGGTAAACCTGGCTCGGAGGGCCCGTTGGGCGCGGCGGTTGAAAACCTGGACGAAGGGGCACAGGACGCCACGGTCACCCGCCTGGTTAACCAGATTTTGCTGGAAGCTTATAAAAAGCGTGCCACGGACATTCACATTGAACCGTACCGCAATACTGTCCGGGTCCGTTACCGGATCGATGGGAGTCTTGTCAATGCCAATATCCCGGCGGCGGTGAGAGAGTTCCTCCCTTCCATTATTTCCAGGATTAAAATTATCTCGAACCTCAGCATCGTCGAAAAAAGGCTGCCCCAGGACGGGAGCGCTGTTGTTAAGACCCAAGAGCAGACCCTTGATTTGCGCATATCGACGATCCCGACCCCGCACGGAGAAAGCATGGTCGTCCGGATTCTCCCAACGCACGTTATGCTGTTAAGCCTCGAGAAATTGGGCCTGGATCAGAAGAACCTCGAAGTTTTCCGCCGGCTCGTTAAGCGGCCGCACGGGATTATCCTTGTGACCGGCCCGACGGGGAGCGGGAAAACCACAACCCTTTATGCCTGCCTGAATGAGATTAATTCGACGGACCGCAAGATTATAACGCTGGAAGATCCGCTGGAGTATGAAATGGAAGGCATTACCCAGATTCAGGTCAACCCCCGGGTGGATCTGGATTTCGCGATCGGGTTGAGGAGTATTTTGCGGCATGACCCGGACATCATTATGGTGGGAGAAATCCGTGACCTGGAAACGGCTGAAATCGCGATTCGGACCGCGTTGACAGGACATTTGGTGTTCTCGACGCTTCACACGAACGATGCTGCCAGCGGGATTACCCGTTTGATTGAAATGGGCCTGGAACCTTTTCTCGTCTCCTCCAGCATTGAAGCGTTTGTCGCCCAGAGGCTGGTCCGCATCATTTGCCCCCACTGTAAGGAAGAGGATTTGACCCAGCCCCCGGACATTAAGGAAGAACTGGCCGCTTCTTTGGGGATGAACGATCTTAAGTATGTGAAAATTTTCCGCGGACGGGGTTGTGATTTCTGTAACCAGACGGGTTTTTACGGCCGTACGGCCATATATGAGATCCTCGTCATGGATGAAGATGTCCGGGCGGCCATCTTGGAGAAGCAGCGCACGGAGCAAATAAAACGGCTGGCTGTTAAAAGGGGGATGACAACATTACGGCAGAACGGCTGGCAGAAAGTGCTGGCCGGCATCACCACGCCAGCCGAGGTTTTGAATGTCACGGTCAGGGATGAGCCGGACGGCGAGGAGTATCCCCCCGCCGGACACATGCCAGGGATACCGGCGCCGGCCTTACCGGGAGAGAGCAAAAACGTCCGGCTTGTTGACAAGGATATCCTTTCGGTTAAGGATGATTACAATTCCCGTGCGTATGAACGCGCGGAAGAGAAAGTCAATATCCGGTATTCCATCGTGCGCCAAGACCCCCAGAACCCGTTAAAGCTGTTTTCCGACCAGGTTGAACACGCTTCCGTGACGCGGGATATCAGCGCCGGCGGATTACGGTTTGTCTCAGGGTACACTTTGCCGGTTGGGACGATTATCGATGTCCGTATTCAGCTGGCCGGAGCGGAAAAGAGCATCGATTGCCTGGCCCGGGTCTGCCGGGTGGAAGATGACAACCTGTCTGCGATGTTTAATATTGTGGTGTATTATTTGGATATCCCCAGCGCGGACCGTGTCCGCATAGATCATTTTGTGCAAGAGCAGCGCAAGAAAAAGAAGGAAAGCCCCGGGTTATGAAAGGGCCCGCCAGGAAACGCCATGCCCCAATACCATTATAAAGCCAAGCAACAAAACGCGGAAACGGTGGTCGGCCGCGTCACCGCGGACAACCGGGAGGCGGCTATTGAAAAAGTTCATCAGCTCGGGCTTGTCCCGGTCACGGTCGAAGAGGTTTCGCGCCTGACGGTAAACGGCCGGAAACGGAAACGTTTCGGGCATGTCTGTTCCAGAGAACGGTACCTGTTCAGCAAACAGTTGGTCAGCTTGATCAAAGCCGGGGTCCCGATTCTTCGGGCCCTTGAAGTTGTGAGCCAACAAACAAAACAAGCTTATTTCAGGGATGTTATTGAGTCTGTCCACGCTTCTGTCCGGGGAGGGGCGTCCCTTTCGGACAGTTTCGCTGAATATCCGCGGATTTTCTCGCCGCTTTATGTGAGCCTGATTAAGGCGGGAGAGGAGAGCGGCCAGCTCAAGGAGGCGTTAACCAGCATTGCGGATTACCAAAAACAGCAGGAAGCGGTCGCCTCGAAAATCCGCGCCGCATTGGTTTATCCTTTGCTTATGCTCTTATTCGGAGCTGGGTCAATCGTTTTTACGCTCACGTATGTCTTGCCGAAAATTACAACCCTTTATGACAGCTTTAACCAGTCTTTACCCGTCCCGACCGTTGTTGTTATAAATATGAGCGCTTTCCTGTTGAAATACGGGCTTGCTGTGACGACCGGGGTCCTGGCCCTTGTTTTTTTGGGGAGGGGGTGGTTTAAAACGGCTCCCGGGAAGCGCTGGCTGAGCCAGGTCAGCCTGGCGGTTCCTTTTTGGGGGGAGTTCACCCTGAAAGTGGAGATCGGGCGTTTTGCCAGGGCGCTGCGGTTGTTATTGCACAGCGGGGTGTCTGTCGTGAGGGCATTCCAGTTTTCCATCCCGGTCGTGAACAACACGTTAATATTCACGCAGCTTAAAAAATGCCAGGAGGACCTCATCGCCGGCCGTTCTTTTGGAGAGGCCCTGCGGCAATCCACTCTGATCCCGGAGATGGTCGGGCACCTGATTAGCGTCGGAGAAGAGTCGGGCTCTTTGAGCGGCACGCTCGAGGATATCGCTGACAATTATGAGCAAGACACGAATGAAGCTATTAAAATTATGACAACCATGCTGGAGCCCATTTTGATCGTCGGTGTTGGAGCCGTGCTGGGGTTTATCGTCCTAGCCATGCTGTTGCCGATCTTTCAGCTGGATGTGTTTGCCAGTTAGTGAAAAGGGGACGGGGGCGTAGATTGATTAGAACCGGTCGCATGATGCGTGTATGGGTTGGGTTGGCGCTGAATCTGGTGCCTCTGCTTTTCGCCCCAGGGGTGAGGGCGGATGTTTTTGACCAGCTCCAATGGCTGTCAATGAAGGATTCGCATTTCATTGTTTATTTTCAGGAGGAGCGGGATACCCCTATCGCCCGGAAAATATTGCGGGAGGCGGAAAAATATTATCAGCGGATCGGCACAACGATAGGTTTTACACGGTATGGTGATTTCTGGACGTGGGATAACCGGGCCAGGATATTCCTTTTTGCCAGCAAAGAAACCTTCCTCACCGAGACTGGCCAGCCGGAATGGTCGACGGGATACGTTAACAAAGACGCCGTTGCCATTATCGGCCGGATGATCGTGACTTACCGGCAGGAAGAGAATTTTTTTGATGGGCTGCTGCCTCACGAAATAGGACATTTGATCCTCCACGAGTTTATCAAGGACGCGCGCATCCCATCCTGGTTTGATGAGGGCATCGCGCAGCTGTATGAGGCGGGAAAACCCGAACAGGCGTTTCGAGCCATGAAGCCTTTGGTTTCCCGGGGCCAATTTATCCATTTCCGGGATTTGATGCGCTGGGACGTCCAGCAACAGCAGGACCCGTTTAACGTCACGCTTTTTTACGCGCAGAGCGTGACCATTGTCGATTTTCTGATTAAACGGTACGGCAGCGACGCTTTCGGGCGCTTATGCCGTAATATGAGGGACGGGAAATCCTTGGAGGAGGCGCTTGACAAGGTGTATCCGAATACGGTCCCGACGTTGTCAGACTTGGAACAAAAATGGGTTTCTTTTATGACGGGGCGGTAGGCCCGGGATTTCTAAAATTTTTTATCACATGAGGAGGGCGGTGAATCTGATGAAAAAGGTGAAGCGGGTGTTCGCGTCAAAGCCGGTTGATTATGGTTTTACGCTGGTTGAAATCATCATGGTCGTGGTCATCATCGGCGCTTTGGCGGCCATGGTCGTCCCCCGGTTGACAGGGCGTTCGGAACAGGCGAAGAAGGCGGTCGCAAACGCGGATATCGAAACTAATCTCGCCACGGCCTTGAAACTGTATGAACTGGATAACGGGAATTTCCCCCTGACCAGCCAGGGGCTGGAAGCGCTCATGAGGAAGCCCACCAGCAGCCCTGTGCCGGAGAACTGGAACGGCCCGTATATCGAAAAGAAACCGATTGACCCGTGGGGGCGGGAGTATGTTTATAAATCTCCAGGGGAGCACCGGATGGATTATGATTTATATTCTAAAGGAAAAAACGATGGCACGGATGAGGATGATATCATTAATTGGGAATAGCCAGCCCAGGGCAGCCCACTGGGGGTGGCGGCGGGGGTTTTCTTTTTTTGAAGTCATGGTGACCCTTACGGTCTTTTCGCTGGGCATTGTGATGATTCAGAAAGCCATGCTCCATGCGATCGACATCCGGCAGCATTTAACAAACCGGTTGTATGCCCGACAGATCCTGGATGATCATTTTATCCGCGCCCAAAGCCAGTTTAAAAAGAACGGAGAGATCCCCGTTCTCACGAAAGGATCGGTGATGCCGGTCCGGCTTAATAGGCGGCTGATTCCTTTCCGCCTCTCGGTGGATTTTAAACAAGTGGGACAGGGCCGGGGTTTATACCGGATGGATATGGCTTTGTCCTGGCCGGAAAGGAACCGGACCGCCCGGCTTCAGCGTTCCGCGCTTTTGACGGATTGAGGGGGACCCCTGTTGATTCATAGAACAATAAGACGCTTATGCCGCTCGTGCCGCTCGTTTACGGTCGCTGAAATGACGCTGGTCGTGTCTATCGTGGCCATGATCGGCCTGGCGGTCAATCAATCCGTGGTCAACGGTGTGAAGCTGTGGGACTTTACCCGCCAGTTGAGTGTGGAGGAAGATGTCTTTATTTTTCTGGACCGGCTGGGACTCGATCTGCGCAACGCTTTTCATTTTTCACAGCTGGCGTTTGAAGGGGCCGGGGAGAACGTGGCATTCCCGACTGTGACCTGGACGCGGCAGGACCGGAGGATTTCCGGGGTCCGGGATGATTATTGCGAGCAGATCGGCCGGGTTGAATATGTGTTCGATAAAGCCAAAGGGACGATCACTCGTCGGCAGGCGAATTATAGCCAATCGCTGCAAGCCAAATTCGGGTCGGAACGCGTATTGGCCTCCCCGGTTGCGGGGTTGAAGTTTTCGTACTTATACGCCACGGGGGAGGAGACCGTTTGGGAGGACGAATCCCGGGGGTATTTACCGGTCGCGGTCCGGGTAGAAATTAAAATCAAGGAATACAACGGGGACGTCAGGGTGCTGTCCCGGCTGCTGGATATTCCTCTGGCCGGGACGTAAGGATGAATATGGCGAGGGCGCGTAATTCACGGGGGACTGTCTTGATCCTGGCCTTGTGGGCGCTGGGGATGCTGAGCATCTTTATCATCGGCATCGGAGCCCAACTCAGGCAGAAAATCGAGCTGGTTTCCCGCCTGGAGAGCCGGGAAGAGTTATGCTGGTTGGCAAGATCCGGGGTGGAGAAGGGCAAATTTGTTTTTTCGCAAGCCCATAATCTTTCGGGAGATGAGCAACCGTTGCCGGCGTCCTGGCAGCGTCTGCGCTGGCTGAATAATCCCCGCGCTTTCCGTCAGGTGCGGATGGGGAAAGGTTTCTTTGAGGTGAAGTATGACTGTTTTGACGAAAGGCGGGATGGGGCCCGGACCCTTTACGGGTTTATTGATGAGGAGAGGAAAATCAATGTCAACCGGGCCGACGCGGTCATCCTGGCGCGGTTGATTGAGTCGGTCCTGCGCGTTGATCACGAGAAAGCCCAGTCCCTCGCCCGGTCTGTGATTGATTGGCGGGTTTACGGGGACAGTGAAATCGAGGGGTTTTTAAGTGATGAATATTATGATAATCTGGAATTCCCATATCCGGAAAAGAAAGCTGATTTTGAAAATATCGCCGAACTGCATTTGCTCGAGGGCTGGACGCCGGAAGTTTGCCAGCGGTTAGAGCCGTATTTAACTGTTTACGGGAACGGACAGGTTAACGTGAACACCGCTTCGGCTTCCGTTTTGTTTGCTGTGGGATTCCCCGGGGATTTCGTCGATATGGTCTTGTCTGTGCGCCGGGGGCCGGATGGCATGGACTGGACCGGGGATGACGTCCTTTTTGAAACCCTGCCGGAGATGGTGACGGCACTGATGTCTTTCGCGACGCTGACGCAGGATGATGTCCAGCTTGTCAACGACTTGAGCGCGCGCGGGAGGCTGGGGACGCAATCGTATTATTACCGGATTGATAGTTACGCCCGCATGGTTCCGTCCGGGGAAAAGAAAAAGGTTTCCTGCGTGTTTTTCGCCCCCAGCCGGAAAACACTCTATTGGCGGGAATCATAAAAGAGGAAGTTTTTTATGTTTCAGCAGGATAAAGAAAACGTGATTGTGAGCCTTGATGAAGCGGCGATCAAGATTGTCCACTTCCGGGGATCCGGGGCGGAGAAGCGACTTTTACATGTTTCAAAAGGCGACCTCAGGGATGTCCCGGAAGAGGAATTGCCGCAGGTCATCCGCACGGCGCTTGCGGATACCCGGCTTAAGAAGACGTCAGCCGTCTGCACGCTTCCTTCCAGCCAGGTGATCACCAAGAATATCGAGATCCCGTCCTTGGATGCTGAGGAGATCCGTTCGATCATTGATCTGCAGGCCGGGCGCCACACGCCTTTTTCCCGGGAGGAAATCCTGGTCGGATACATCAAGATAGGCGTTTTCCAGCGCAACTACACGAAAATCCTTTTGATCCTGATCAACCGCAACGTGGTGAAGAAACAATTGGAGGTGTTGGACCAAGCCGGCATAAAAGTCGATAAAGTCCTTTTCGCGCCCGAAGGGATGGCGCATTTCTATGCGCGGGCCCTGAATGCTAAGGACGACGATATTCCGATCGGGATCATCGACGTGGCTTCCCAGCAGACGACCTTTTTGATTGAGTTTAATAAAACCGTGGCGATGTCCAGGCATATTCCGGTCGGATTTACGCACTTGCTCAAGGAAGGCGACGCGGCCCGACAGCGGCTTTTGACGGAATTAGCCCAGTCGGTAGAGGCTTACCAGAATGAAGACATTAACCGTCTGCCGGAAACATATATCCTCACGAGTGACGACGCGACCTTGAAAGAAATTCAGCCCCAGATACAGGAACGCCTGAAGGCCAACATTAAAATTATGCCTTACCTGGACATGATTCAGGCTGGACAGTCGGAGATGGTGAAACTTGTTTCCGAGTATAATGATGATTCTTTTTTTAATATTATCAGCAGTGCTTGGAGCCTGGACCAGGCCGCCGTGGATATGACCCCGGATGAAATCAAGACTCAGCGTTCCATCGAAGAAAAAGGGCGGCAGATTATTAAAACCGGTGTTTACGCTGTGGTCATATTTATCCTGTTTGCTTTTATTTTTGTCAGCAAGGAACATTTTAACAACCTGTACCTGGAGCGGCTGAGAGCGGATTATAAGGAGAAACGGAAGAAGGTGATCTCTTTTGACCGTAAAGCGCAGAAGACCCGGATCGTGAAAGGGTACTTGAAGAGCCGCATGGTCGGGCTGGAGGTGGTGACCACGCTGTATAAACTTATTCCTAAAGAGATTTACCTGGAATCGATCAGCCTGGATGAAAACGGCAATGTTGAAATCACCGGGGTCTCTGAAACAATGTCCCGGGTGTTTAATTTTGTCACGGCCTTGCAGGAAACGGATTTATTTAAAAATGTGAAGACCCGTTCAACGTCGGCCAAGAAAGAGCGCGGGAAAGACGTGGCCGCGTTCAATATCGCCTTTCAGCTTCAATGGGCGGCTGAAGAGGAAGTCGTGCCTTCGGCGGAAGAAGTCCTGGAGGACGAAGCGCCTCCGGCAAAATAATCGTCACGGTGGCGGCTTCCCCCTATCGGGGAGGAGCATTAAAGAGGAGCGGTGGAGTTGTTAAATAATTTTTACAGCAAGCTGTCAGAACAAGAACGGAAGATTTTTTACATCGCGGTCGGCGCGGCGGTGCTGGCGATGTTTGATGCCCTGGTGTTCCGCCCGTATACGACGAAGAAACACGCGATTGATATCGAGATACGGGAGAAGGTGGTCGGCATAAAAAACAGCGCCCGGTTTTTGTCTTATCAGAACAGGATTTTGGAGGAAGAGCAGCTCTACAGCCCGTATCTCCAGCAGGAGCCGAAGGATGAACAGAAGATTATCGCCGGTTTCTTGGAGACGATTGAGAATTTGGCATCGGAGGCGAATATCAGCCTTATTAAAGTCAATCCGTCGGATATGACGCAGAAAAAGGGGTATGTGGAATATTACGTGAATATGGAATGCGCGGGAGCTTTAAAGGATGTGGTCGATTTTATGTATAAGATTGACACAACGACCACTTTGTTGAAGGTTGTTAAAATGAACTTAACCGGCCAAAAAGCGTCAGCGGACGGCGTGAACGCTGCGTTTAAAGTGGCGAAATTGGTTTTGGACCCCAAGACGATTGGCGGCATAGAATTTTCGGAAGACGATATCGATTTTTCCACCGGGACAAGCCTGGAGGAAGACGGCGCGGCGGCTTCAGGCAAGGAAGCGGGAGCCGACGGCCGTGCGGAAAGCCGGGAGCAAGAGGGGAAGGACGGCGCTTCCGAGGAAAGCCGGGCGCAGGAGGATGGAGTTCCCGAGGCTGGCAAGCCTGGGGATGCGGCCGCCGGGAAACAACGCGATGGAGAGGCTGAAAGCGGGGACGGGAAAACGGACGACGGGTCGGCTGCCTCTGAAGCGGCACAGGAACCCGGCGCTAGCGGGCAGGAAAACGCCGAAGACGGCGCTTCGGCCGCCCCCGCGGGCGAAGAGGGGGCTCCCGGCCAGGAGCAGGACAGCGAAGGGGATGATTCCCAATCCGGAGGGGCTGAAGATGGGCAGGGCCAAGGGGCCGGAAGCGGGTCCGCGGATTCGCAAGGCCAGGGATCCGGAGCTGGGGATGGCGGTGGAGGGAAAGGCGGCAGTGCTCAAGGCGAAGGGGACGGCGGCGGGGACGGCCAGGGCGGAGAAGGCACGGGGTCCGGCGGCAAAAGCCAATCGGAGCAGAGTGGTTCGGGTCAGGGCGGAGAGGGGGCAGGGGGGGCAGGAAGCGGCCAGGGTGACGGTGGCGGACGAGGGGCTGGAAGCGGGCAGGAAGGCGCGGGGCAAGGGGGCAAGGGCCCGGGGGGCAGAGGTTCAGGGGATTCTAGCGGTGGTTCTGGAGAGGGCCAGGGGGCTGGCGGGCAGGGTGCCAGCGGCGGAACTGGCGCGGGGGCAGGCGATGGCAGCGGCGGATCAAGTTCCGGAGATGGTTCGGGCAGTGGTGCGGGGCAGGGTGCGGGCAGCGGGGAGGGCGGTTCCGGCGCAGGATCTTCCGGCACGGAGGGGGAAGGCAGTTCCAGTGGCGAGGGCGGGGCGGAAGGCTCTGGGGGCACCGCCGGTGAAGGAGGCCGTGACAGTAATGCCGAGGGAGAGGGCGGAAAAGGGACGGGACAAGATTCCGGTGAGG
>JAKQKX010000094.1 GCA_029560465.1 Candidatus Omnitrophota bacterium | reverse complement strand
AAATGTCGGCATAACCCGCCAGGCTCTCCACCCCTTCCTGAATTCGCGCGCCGCCCGAATCGTTCAGCCCGATCACCGGGGCCCCCATCCGCATCGCCAGGTCCATGATCTTCACGATCTTGTCGGCATTGGCCCGGCTCAGTGTTCCCCCGAAAACGGTAAAGTCCTGGGCGAAAACATACACCAGGCGGTCGTCAATCTTGCCATATCCCGTCACCACACCATCGCCGGGTATCTTGTTCTTGTCCATATCGAAATCCTTGGCGCGGTGGGTCATGAATTTATCTTTCTCAACAAAAGTGCCCGGATCAAGCAATAATTCTACCCGCTCCCGCGCTGTCAGACGCCCGGCTTTGTGTTGTTTATCTATCCTTTCCAGGCCTCCACCCAGTTCGGCCTGTTTGTCTTTTTCTTCAAAAATCCTGTATTTTTCTTCTAACGACGACATAGCAAATGATTTGAGATTTGAGAATTGAGATTTTAGATTTGTTTGGAGTTTGGAATTTGGAGTTTGCAATTTGGAGTTTGCAATTTGGTCCGCCATCTGGCGGATGGAATTTACTCAATGATGATCAGGGGTTGGTTCGCACTCACCGTATCGCCCTCCTTCACCCTTATCTCCTTGATCAGCCTGTCTTTCTTTACTTTATATTCACTCTCCATCTTCATGGCCGAGACGATGACCACCGTTTCACCCGCTTTGACCTCTTCTCCCGGCCTGACTAGGATCTTCACGACTTTTCCGGGCATCGGCGAAGAGATGATATTGTCTTCCAGTCCGTCGATCTTGCGGCGGCTTTTCAGGTACTTGGTCTCCGCATCCACCACTTCGGCGTCGAAGGTGTAAAACAACGTATTGACCTGGTATTGCTTCGGCCCGGTGGTCTCGATCAACTCCACATTGTACGACCGGCCATCCAGCAGAATAGAATAAACACCCCGCTCAACCATGATGATATCGGGTTCGTAGATCCGCTCATCCACTTTCATCTTAAGCTCGCTGCCTTTTCGGCCCAACAGCTCAACTTTTGAAATTTTATCTCCGATCTGAATCTCGAGTGAACGCATAATAAATGAATGTTGAATTCTTAATTCTTAATTTTTAATTAATATGCTGATAAAAATTACATACTTTACAATTTGAACTTTGAACTTTGAACTTTGAACTTTGAACTTTGAACTGATATCGCTATTCGCCCATATTCTTCCTTCGCCCGCAGGCTTTCCAGTTGCTTTTTATTTTGTTTGTCACGACTTTGGTCTGGAAGTTTTCGACCTTGGCCAGGTAATCCATAAATACCGTCATAATGGCCACATCTTCTACGCGCGGATTGATAGGGGGCATGGTAAATAACAGGTCCCTGTTCTTTTCGATAAAGTGGGTATTGTATTTTCCTTCCCTGAAATCGGGCGTATCCATGATCCTGACCAGGAGCCGGATGGATGTTTTAACCCCCGTGATCTTGTATTCATAAAGCGCCCTTTTCATCCTGGCGATCGCCTCATCACGGGTTTTTCCCCAGCAGATGAGCTTGGAGATCATCGGGTCATAGTAAAGCGGGATTTCGTAGCCTTCGTAAACATACCCGTCGCACCTGACACCCAGGCCGTGGGGTTCGGTGATATGCTTGATCACCCCGGGGCTGGGCATGAAGTTACGGTCGGGATCCTCCGCATAGATCCGGCATTCGATGGCGTGGCCGCGCTGTTTCAGCTCCTCCTGTTTCAGTGCCAGGACCTCATTGTTGGCTATCCTGATCTGTTCTTTCACCAGGTCGACACCGACGACGCGTTCGGTGATCGGGTGCTCAACCTGCAGGCGGGTGTTCATCTCGAGAAAGTAGTAATTCAGGCTTTCGTCGACTATGAACTCGATCGTGCCGGCG
>JAKQKX010000008.1 GCA_029560465.1 Candidatus Omnitrophota bacterium | reverse complement strand
TGGGATTTAGTAACTTAAATCCCGGCAACCATAACAGAGGGGAAACGCCCGTTCCCATTCCGAACACGGAAGCTAAGCCCTCCGGTGCCGATGGTACTGCCAGGGGTGCCTGGTGGGAGAGTAGGAAGTTGCCGGGTTTTTATTTCTCAAAAATTAAGCCACGCTGACGCGTGGCTTTTTTTTTTTTGGCAGCCATTTCCGGGACGGTCGCTCCCCGTCAACTGCGGTTGATGTTTTCCGACTTGATTTCGGCGCCCGGGCTTGGCAAAAAGCCATATTTTCTGGGGAGATCCGGTTTTCCGGCTGATCTTGGCCCGAATCTTGAGTCTTTTCTCCCACCATGGCGGGAGTCTATCGTCCTCGGCATCCGGAGCGGTCGGTGCTCCACAGGGTATTGTCCCATCATTTCGAGAGATTCCTGGCTGAGTATGAAAGCCGCTTTGAGCGGGAATATGGATATTTCCGGCCGGTGGTCAAGGAGGTCGTTGAAAAGTATCTGGACTGCGGGAATCCCCGCTGCGGCTTCGCCCGAATTCGTTGTCCTGCCTGCCGGGAAGAATATCTGTTAACGTTTTCCTGTAAAACGAGGGGATTCTGCCCGTCGTGCCAGGCGAAGCGGGTCGAAATGTGGGGCGAATGGGTGAGGGAACGGCTGCTTTGGGATGTCCCGCATCGCCAGGTCGTCTTCACGATTCCCAAGATGCTGCGGATCTTCTTCAAGTTCAAGAGGCGGCTGTTGGGCGATCTATCCCTTGCGGCGTTGCGGGCCTTGAAGCTTTATTTTGAGGCGGCGGCCGGGGAACCCCTGATTCCCGGCGTCATCGCGGTCATTCAGACGTTCGGGGATCGCATCAATTTTCACCCGCATCTCCATTTTTTAGTGACATGCGGCGGCCTGGACGCGGCGGGAGTTTTCCACGAAATCGCCCGGATCGATGACGCCCGGTTGTCGGGGCTCTTTGCCCGGGAAGTTCTGGCGATTCTTGTGGCCAAGGGATTGCTGAGCCCGGAGTGGGCTGAACGCCTTCTCTCTTGGAGGCATTCCGGATTCAATGTGCACAGCTTGGTGCGGACCGAAACCAAGGCCGAAGCGGAACGTGTGGGGAAGTACATGATCCGGCCGGTCGTCTCCTTGGAACGACTCGAGTTTATCGAGCCGGAGGGCCGGGTGGGTTACCGTATTGGCGGTAAGGACGGGGAGCGGGAGTCGATGGATTATCTGGAGTTCATCGCCCGGGTGACGTCCCATATTCCGAATAAAGGTCAGGTCATGGTCAGGTATTACGGCCTATATGCCAATGCGTACCGGGGAAGGGCAAAGAAAGGCGGCTCGTCGATTATTCGAGTGCTGCGAGAGGGAAATCGGTCGTTTTCCTCAAAAGGCTGGGCCGTCCTGATTCGTAAGGTGTATGAGGTCGATCCGCTGAAATGTCCTAAGTGCGGGGGTCGGATGACGGTCATGGCCTTCTTGACGCGGGCGTCCGTGATAGACCGGATTATTGATCATCTCAAGATATCGTTTACGGCCGAGCGGCCGCCGCCGGCAAGCGAACTTCAGGATCTTCCTTTGATCTCAATTATCCTCATTTCGAAGGGAATGATGGGGTTTCATGACGAGACAGGGAATGTCGTTGGGGCTTTTGATAAAAGGAAATTTCTATCCATGAATCTGCGGGCGATGACGATATGGACGACCTTATCGATTTCGGCGATAAGCTTCTCCGTCCAGATTGCCGATCTGTCTGCCATCTCGTTTCCAGGGAAAAGGCCCGACCATGATAGGAAATAAGACGGTTCTTTGCAAATAAAGAATAGAGGATTAAGGAACCAACAGAGACGAAATTAGCTATCATTAAGTAATTAAAGGGATTAGCGGGAAAGCGTATTAATGGGCTGGGCGGGTGATTTCAATAATTTGTCGTAATAACGGGAAAAAATAGTCGACTTTGGGCTCTTTATCAGTGGGAACCGGATCGTGGGGCTTTATCCAGCCGGAGAGATAATCAAGGACAGCAAACGGGGAAAATCGGAAAGGAGAGTTGAAATGCGTCTTAAAACCTATGTTTGTTTCGCCCTGGTTCTTTTTTTGTTGGCATCATTTGCTTTTCCCCAAGCCGAGGTTAAAGGAATCAAAATCGAAATTTACGCATCAAAAATGGACATCTTTGATGCTGCGAGCCAAGTTTTAATTGAAAAAGGCTTTGCCTTGCTTACGACAAATGAACGAGTCGGATTGATCACGACGGATTACATCAAGGCCGAAGAATCTTTCGGTACGTCTCTTTTACTGTCTTTATTCGGTAAAAAGGATATCGAAATCATGCTCTCGACGAATATTGTCGGAGTCGGGAATAAGTGTACTTTATCGATATTCCCTAAAGCGAGAGTAAAAAAAGACAGTCGATTGAAGGTCGAATATCAAGAGATGACGTTATCGGATAAATCCGTGAAAGGTTTCTATTCCATCGGCGACGAAATTAAAGTGCTCGCCGAGGGTGGATCGGTTGCCCCTCCTGCGGCTGAAGTCAGTAGACCAACCGAAACGATTTCTCCTCCGCGTGGGGAAGTTGGGAACAAGCCTCTGAAAAAATCCGGTAAAGAGATCAATGTCAATTTTATCCGTGTGAAAGTAGCGACGGCAAATGTTCGTAATGCGCCATCCATGAGTGGAGCGGTTATCAATAAGGCTTCGGTTGGAACGGAATATCGAGTGATCGGAATTGAAGGCGATTGGTATGAAATCGTGTTGAATGAAAGCCAGACCGGCTATATGAGCAATATGGTCTGCGAACTATTCGAAAAAGCAATCATCGCGGAACAATATGAAGACATCAGGGAAGCGGCTGAGGAAGTCCCTTCGGAAAGGATCAGGGAAAACCCGGAACGGCAGGTTTATCGGCCCGGACGTTCGCCTTCCGAAACAGTCGGTGAAGATGAGGAAGTCGAAAAGAACCTGTTTTTCGGCCTCGGCGCGGGTTTATCGTTCATTATGAGCGACGTCAACGAATTATTACCCGTCGGCTTCGGGATCGATTTCAATGCTTATTATCGTCTTTTAAGCCGCATTTATTTAACGGCCGGCTTAAGCAGCTATTATTTCCCAGGAAAAGAAGATTGGACGATGGCAAGAATTCAACCGATGGTGGGGATCCAATATCGATATCCCATAAGCCGAAATATGATCATTTTTGGCGGTCTGAGTATTGGATTGGCGATCGATGTCCTCGGGTGGAGCTATCATGACTACAGCATCTCCGATACGTATACCGGATTTGCCACGGATTTTGTCTTTGGATTTCGCATGAACTCGTTTTATCTCAATCCCAGAATTCGCCTGGTCGGTCACGAGGGTGATTCTTTCAGTTCGTTTGATATCGCCTTCGGATTCATTTTTTAAATCGGTGAAGTCATTTTCATAGCTCGCAATTGTTAAAAATCTGTTTGAGGAAATGATTCCCAAATATGAAGGGAAAATCATTCACTTTTAGGGAGATCTAATGGACCGCAAAATTCTGTTTCCCATCGGCGGCTTGATCATCCTGATTTGTTTCTTTTTGCCATGGATTCGGGCCTGTGAGGTGGAGATCACGGGCCTTCAATTGACTACCGATGAAGATGTTGGAGAACCCATCTTTTGGCTGATTCCGGCAGCCGGAGTTCTTATTATTATCGCCTTCTTCTTGAAAAGGCAGCAGGCGAAACTGCTGGCTGCCGTCGCCTCGATCGGCGGCCTCTTGCTTCTCCTCTGGAAAATCATCGTTCCCTTCGCTAAAGGCGAAGCGCGCGAGATGGGCTTGAGCATCCAGGCAGGAGGGATCGGAACGATCTTGGGATTATTAGCGGCTTTAATTGGCGCTTTGAACGGAGCTTCGTCTTCGGAAGAAAAGAACGACCCAAAAGAAAACCAATAGATGATACCGAGCCCATACAGATAAAAGGGGGAGCAGGATGAATACTATGCCTGGTTTGAAATGGTTTGAAATCGTTCTCATATTTTTTCCCCTCCTTGCCGGGATCCTCGTTTTCCTGCTCAACAAAGAATCCATTAACATAATTACGGAGAAGGTCGAATCCTGGTTTCGAAAAAAGAAGGATAAAAGCGCTGAAAAACAAGGATTATTTTCACGCTTCGTGATCCGGCCTTTTCTAACGGTGATCGTGAAATTATGCGATTGGACGGATTCCTTGTCTCATCGCGGGCTCAAGAATGGAATCAGGATCGCCCTTTCTCTATATTTTCTTGCTCTCTGGATTTACCTTTTATATGTCGCCTTCATTGTCATCGCGGCGATCGCCATAATGATAGGGGTCCTCATTATATTGTTCAAAATCCTGACGGGAAGCGAATCGGAACCTCCCGATGATTCATTGCCCCGCTATACAAATCGTACGGTGCAAGAAGATAAAGAAAATATTATGTCTTCGGTTGGCATCCGGGGAAAGAAAATTTATCAAGGAACAAGCTGGTTCAATGAGGAGATGAAGGGGAGAATCGATGATGATGGAATCATCTATAAAGGGGCGAGTTGGCTCAATGAAGAAAGAATAGGACGGATTGACGAGAATGGCTCAATATATAAAGGAACCAATTTTTTCAACGAAGTGAAAATCGGGCATATCGAGGAGAACGGAACAGTTTTCAAGGGTAGCAATTGGTTCAATGAAGAAAGGGCGGGCCGTATCGTTGAAGACGGAAATATTTACAAGGGATCGTCCAAAATGAACGAGGCAAAACAAGGACGAGCAGGGGATTGAAGATCGGGAAAATATTTATCCCAAGCCCTTGAGAGTCAAATCGTAGATGAATATTTGACAACCTATTCCATCCAGAGCAGGACGAACGAACCTCTAGTGTGCCAGTTGTCCCGCCAGGGGCATCGCTGGGTAGCTACGTTCGGAAGTGATAACCGC
>JAKQKX010000007.1 GCA_029560465.1 Candidatus Omnitrophota bacterium | reverse complement strand
ATCGTAATCGTAGGGGCGGGGCTTGCCCCCGCCCTTTTAACATTTCGGGCGACCGCAAGGGTCGCCCCTACGGTTGCGGTTACGCAACGCATGATGTGAAATCGTTTATGTGCAAGATTCCTCATAAACCCCTTTCCCAACATCTTTTCCCATGACACGCGCCGATGGGGAGAGCGAAGCCTTCCCATCGGCGCTAGCATGAAAAGTTTTGAAAGGGATTTTAAGGGAAAACTTTTTCAAAAGTTTTCCCTTAACTCCCCTCCTCTCCTCTCTCCCTTCCTCCCCTCTTCTCCCCGCCCCTTCCCTTTCCTTCCTACCGCTTATCCCGCGTATTCTTTAATAATGCGCGCCGTTTCCGCCGGACGCTGCATAGGGAACAGATGCCCAGCCCCCGGCAACTCCATAAAATCCGCGTGAGGAACCGCCCTTAGAAACAAGTCCCGCGCCCGTGGCGTAATCGTATCCGAGCGTTCCCCCCGCACGAACAACGTAGGAACCCTCAGACCCCGCATACGGCGCCAGATATCAGGCGGATACGTCTGGAACCCCTGCGCCTCAACCTCCGGCGAACACACCAGCTCCACCCCGCCCCCCGGCGACTCCTTCAGCCCGCGCTCCGCGTACGCCCTCAGACACCCCTCGTCCCATCCCTCGAACAGCGGACGCGACCGGAAATACTCCAGAGCCTCCGCCCGGTCCGCCCACCCGTTGCGCCGGCGCCGCGCCCTCACCGCCAGCGGAGCCTTATGCGTCTGCCCCAGCGCCCTCATCAACCTTATCAGCGACGTCACCTTCGGCTCCAGCAACACCGGCTCCAGCAAGATAATCCGGCTGAACAACTCAGGCCGCCTCGTCGCGCACAACGCCGTCGCCACCGCCCCTATCGAATGCCCCACCCCCACAACCGGCCCGCCACCCGCCGCCGCGTCGATAAACCTCCCCAACTCATCCCCGACATCCTGCCAACTCTTTATCGCCGACCCCGCTCCCCCCGGCCCCGCGCACGCCTCTTCCCGGCAGATATTCATCCCCAGCGCGCGGAAATCCCCCGTCAACCCCTCAAACACCGGCCCGTACACACCCGCGTTAAACCCGTTCGCGTGCAACAGATGCAACGTCCGCCCCGCGCCACCCGCATCCACATACTCCGCGCACACTCCCCCGCCTATGTCTATCCTCTTATACTCCATAGCCGCACATTATCAACCATCCCCACCCCATTTTCAACCGCTCGCGAGATACCCCACTCCGCGAGATACGAGATACGACGCTTAAGGGAAAACTTTTGAAAAAATTTTCCCTTAAACCCTTTCAAAACATTTCATGCTAGCGCCAAAGTCAGAGCTTCGCTTCTGCCTTTGGCGCGTATCAGCGAAAATATATTTGGAATAGGGTTTTAATAAACAAATCACACGTGTGACATGCAGCAACATTATGCAAAGAAACAAGATGCGTCGCAAACCCAGTCTCGCATGGGCGACCCTTGCGGTCGCCCGAATTAGATTGCCCCGTATGGGCAGGTTTTCCCGCCCGCCTTTCTGATGAACCCTTGTGGAACGCCCCCCGCCCGCGCACAGATTTCGCCGCATGGCGGGAACACCTGATTCCCGCCGCCAACACCTGCGCCCCCATCTTACCCCCGATTTTCGTTAAGCGCCGTCGTCGCGGCTTCGCCCGCGCCCCCGCCGCTTTTCCCCACTGTGGTTTGTGGGGAATCGCTCGTCCTTCCTCATGCGGTTCTTTCCTTGCGTCGGTTCACCCCCACATGCGTGGGGAATACCGGGCGACTGGGACGACACATTCGCCGGTCCGCGTCCCACCCCCGCCCGGTGTAGACGTACCGGTTCGGAATGCACGGCTTGCCTTTCTTCACCTACGGACAACTCAACTTAATACTCCATAAAAGCGCTCCTAAAACACTGTGCAATTGTTTTCTAGTTTCAGCAGTAATCGGGCATCTATATCAAACGGTTTTGTTTTTGCTTTATCATTGACGCTTATGTTGCTCAACATCTTTAATATACGACTGCTAATAATGTCTTTTGTTTTTTCGTTTTTGTAAATAAAAAACAGATGCATGCTGATGTCCGGTATAAATACATCAACATACAGTTCGCTATCTTTGCTATTGTTAGCATTGATTTTTGATGAATCTGGAATTGAAAATACAACATATGCTTTTTCTCCATTAACATCTGCATAATAGCAGCCATTTCCATCGCCTATAACATCTGACAATTTATGTTCATACCCTCTTATGCCGTAGAACTCAAAATATACGTTGGTATTTCCTTTAAAATCAAAAAAAGCTAAAGGATCGCTGTATCTATGAAATGGATTATACCAACCCCAAGGCAAGGTTATCGTAACTCCATTAATATTATATGTTTTTTCGCTACTGACATAATCGATGGCGCCAAACCAATACCACCTATAAATATATACTGGTATGTTCATGATGATGAAGCATATCACAAATATG
>JAKQKX010000064.1 GCA_029560465.1 Candidatus Omnitrophota bacterium | reverse complement strand
AACCTTGATTATCTCGTCGGGTTAATCCCGTTTCAATCCACGCGCCCGCGAAGGGCGCGACTGTCTTCTTCTATCTGTTACAACACCAACAACTAAAACTTCGATTTCCGCGAACCTTTGCGGATTTGCTGCGATCAAACAAACAACTTATATATAGGATTGAAATAAATTATTGTTGTCAAAGAACATATCTCCCCTGCGAACCTCCCGCATACAGCACACACTCTCATGGTTCGCACGGCAGCATACTACGCGACAAGCGGCCCTTCCAAATCAACAGGTTCCTTAGCCCCCATGTGCTCAACCCGCCGTCTCCAGTTGGAACCTAAAAAATAAAACCGGAGACTGTCTTTTTTCAAATCAATTTCGTCGATCAATTGCTGGCGCAATTTGGCCCATTGGGCCGGGTCTACGTTGCACTCAAAGACAGAGTACTGCACCCGCTGGCCAAAATTTTTGCAGGCCTTTGCCACCCGACGTAACCGCCGGGGGCCACCGCTGTCGTCCATCTTCACATCATAACTGATCAACACCAACATGGTCCACCTTCTTATTTCCAGATAAATACGGGATAGCCGTCTATATCCTCCCGAAGAAACCGCGCCATGAGCAGGGCCTGAATGTAAAACAATAGCCCTACCGGCACGGTTTCCTGCAAATAGGGATGGGTTATTTCTTCCTGCTTTCTTTTCTGATAGGCCACAAGAATGCTTTTTCGGGTATCGTCATCCATTGTAACGGCACGGGATTCCGATTGTATGAAGCCCTTGGCCTGCACCTGTTCCCGGTTAATCAAAGACAAGACTAACCTGTCCGCCATAAACGGCCGGAATTCCTCGATCATATCCAAAGCCAACCCCGGCCGGCCGGGCCGATCGCGATGCAAAAACCCAACGGCAGGATCGAGCCCTACGGTTTCGAGCGCGGAACGCACATCATGCATAACCAGAGTATAAATAAAAGATAAAAGACAATTCACCCGGTCCAGCGGCGGCCGGCGGTTGCGCTCCTCAAAAACAAAATCATTTTTTTGCGCGACGATCAGATGATTAAAAACACTAAAATACGTGTGCGCGCATTCGCCTTCGATGCCCCGGATCATATCCAGGTCAAGCGGCCGGGACAACTTGTCCAAAGAATAACTTAACCGCCCCGAGGCCTGTTGGACATCAGGAGAATTATCTTTTTCGGGGTGGTCCCTCAACCTTCGCTGCAATACAGCCCGGGCATTCGCAATCTTGCCCCGGACAATGCTGCGCGCCACCTCTGCCGAAAAGCCCGGATCGTCCGCTTTGCGGTACTGCTGCCGGCGAAGCAGCACATTACCGCAGACCTTCCCTCGCAGGCTCGCCAAAAACCGGCCATACTCGGTTAAGAAACTCACGGCCACGTTGTTCTCAGCGCAGTGCCCCATCAAGAACGGGCTCATGCCCACCTGTCCGAAACACACTATGCCGTCGAGAGTATGAACAGGTATTTGCAGGCGTTTCTCATCTTCCACCTTCACAACCACCGTTTCCCCCTCTTTCGACAGATAGGCCCCCTGGGTGGTAACATATAAAGTATTTAAATATTTCTTCACGGGTCTTTCAGTTGCTCCTCCAGGTAACAGGTTACAGACTGATGCCGGCCCATGACTTTCGGCAAGCATACCGCAAGCATCGAGCAGGCCTTGCACTTGGGCGAATATTCCGAAAGGGGTGTTTCCCCCTTTTCAAGAAACGCCCGCACCCGGGATGCGGTGTCCCGGGTAACAGCCCTTAGCTCTTCATCAAAAACGACTTCATGCCGGTGCCGCGTGCGGCCATAATACAAGGCACCCTTTTCTATTTTTACGTTAAGCATTTCCTCCAGGCAGAAGGCCTGAGCGCACAACTGGACCATGTCGCAAGAGTCCTTTTTGGGCTTTCCCCTTTTATACTCTACCGGGAAAGGACGCCAAGCCCCGCCGGCCGCGCTATGGAATTCCACCACGTCCGCCTTACCGATGAGGCCCAGTTCCAACGAGCGAAGAAACATACCGCGCTCTATTTTGACACCGTCCCGGTATTCCACGCTCTCTTCATGCACTTTATCATGCATGATCCTGCCTTCGGCCGTAAACATGTTTTCCACCCACACCTGCTCGATGTGGATCAGCGCGCACTGCCGCGGGCAATAAACAAAGTGCTGTAGCGCGGATAATGGAAGAAATTCTTCATCGGAATACATAGGTTTAAAGTAAATCAGGCTTTTTCTTTCTTTCTGTCATCTATTAACTTGGTTAATGTGACATTCTTTTCTTTAAGGCCATCTTCAATAATGTCTATTTTATAATCACAAAACTGTTCTGCCGATTCATCTTTCTGGCGTTTCTCATCGCCAAGACATATCTTTATTCGGTCAAACAGCTTATGAGCATACTCGTTGCCTCTTTTGCTGTCGTGTGAAAACACATACAATCCTCTTGTTGCCATGCGTCCCCTTGCTGCAGCAGTGTCGTTGTTAAACATCCATTCCAATGCTTCCCAAAGATTGGCAAGGTCGTCTTTAGATACCTTAAATTTATCTGGGTCCTCAGGTTTTTCCTTCTTCTCTAATGCAAAGTACGGATTATAAAAGCCATGAGCCACATATAAAGCATAAGGCACTATTGGCTTGCGGGCCATTTCGGTTTCTTTCCTTTTCTTGTCTTCTTCTTTTGTAACGGCTTTACGCGTTATGGCATTATCAAGTCTGAAAATGTGATCGACTGACTTTGCAAATGTTAATTGCACCGGCCCACGAACTTGACCAGCATTAATACCGGTCGAAAGAACTGCTCCAAACATTTTAATGTCGAAATACTTGTCGATCATCCTTCTTTGAGTCCTTGCACGATCTTCATTTGATAATGTTTTTTTGCCAGACAACTTTTTTGCAATCGCATCGAGTTTCTTCTTCATTTCCTTGTCATTGATAGCAGCGAATGCTTTCTTAATGTCCTTGAGATCACCAGAATATGTAAGCTCGTTACCGTCCAATTCAAAATTCTCCGGAGTGTTCGTTTGAAACCATTCGATCACTCCTTCATCATCGATAGTGCATATCGAGAGATCAATATTAAGTTCTTTCGCCGCGTCTGAAATGAGTCGGTTTAAAGCTGTCTCGCTCTGAATAAAAATAGGAATCCCTTTTGTTATTTGTAAATAATCCCTAACCTTCCTTTTAAGACACACATCAGTAACAATGCCATGCCCGGTTTCGGGATCGACACGCGGGAGATTGCCAGCATCCGGGTCGCCGTTTGGATTTCCGCTTTCTACTTCAAACACCAGGACAAAATCATGTCTCCTCGCAGGATCAGTATGAATATTATTGTTGCTCATTGCTGCCCTCCTCCTTTTTATCATTCTGTTTGTTGATATTCCTATTTTCGCTAAACTTTGCGCGTTGGTGGTAAAAGCCGAGAGAAAACTCAGCCTGTTCTTTCAGTGAAAGAGTTTTAGGATAGCCGCCTGTCTGGTCAATTGCGGTTGTAACAGATTCTATCCTCGCTTCTAAATCTTTATATCCAAGTTGCTGTTTCCGTATTTTGGAAAAGTGGTCTGTAGTAGCTCTCCTTACAAGAGTGCCGAAAACCGACATCGGCGCAGATGAGGCTGAGCCATAAAACCTTTCGACAAGGGTAGTATTGATTCTCCATCGCGCCGCTCTCAACTGCGCTTCTTCAAGGATTGATAGAAGCTGTCCGCAAAGATACCCTATAGTGTTTCGTTTTGTATCAAGCGTTTCCATCTCTTTCATGCCCTCCTTTTTATGAGTTAAAAGCATTTTTAAAGTTGCCATTAGTACATGGTGAGTAGTTCTTTTCTTATCATCAAAGATTTTCGGATTCCTCATGCACATCACTGCCGCTTCAAGAAGAACTGACGGAGGCGGCTCCCCTAAATAAGCCGTTCGCAATAGCTGACGGCTTATATTGGGATTGCCTATTTCAACAGCCTTATACTCTTCTTTAGATATATTTGATGCCTCCACTGCTTTCAGAATTTCAGGTATCCCGAAGCATCGTCTCTCTTTCCCCACCGGGTCAATAATACGTTGCGCATCAAGAAATGTTTTGAGATTCTGCTGCAATTTATCGAGTGAGATATCCAACCAGTCCCTGACCGCAATTCGTCCTTTGTTGGGCGACAGAGTGAGAAGGTAGAATGCATTATTCGCAATATTGACTGACGCATCCCTGCCTGTCCATGGCGTGCTCAACATGTTATCCAATTGCATAAGGTCAGGCGGCGGAGCTTTTTTCCCGGCTGGATCGGTTCGGTCCATGACAAGGCTTACGTTTTTCAATAACTCTGCCGGATCAAGTATAGCTTCACCAGCTTTTACAGGCTGTTCATCCTTTAGCCAGAATAGGCCAAGCTGGTTCTTGGCAGAATCCATGTCAGTTTTCTTCTTATTGGCGTCCTTGTAAACCTGCACGATTATCTTGTGATGTAATGGACTTGCCCGGAGATAATTTGTAGTTCTTGCTATAGTATCTCCACAGAGCAAGCACTGGCCAAGGTGACTTTTCTTATAAATCTCTCTTCCAGTGAAAAAAGATACGAAAGAATCTTTATTGTAAGAATGTAATGGGTTTGTCTTAAAAAGTTTTATCCCAGGAATACGTTTTGTTAACACTCTAACCTTTCCACATATAGAACATACACCTTTTATCTGATAGGCGCGATTCTTGGTTTTCTCCGAATTCTCCTGTAATTCATTAACCCAAAAGGCTTTTATCGCGGGATGCTCAAATAAATGTGTGCCTGCTAACTGACCATATTCCAACACAAAAGAAACCCAGTCTTTACTTAAAACATCACTGAATCGAGCATCAGATTTAAGAATCTTTTCTTGCAAAATCTCCTTAATAGTTAAAACTGCTTGCCGCAGTTCATTGTCATCATCGATGCTTTGAATTATCTTTTCTAAGAGCAACTTATATGCTGTTTGTTTTTTCTCGGCATCTTCATCCTCACCACCGCCTTTTTTATGTACTGTCCCCAAAACATAACCAGCCTCATCAACAATTGGATGAGCCAAATCTGTCCTGTTTCTTCTCCCACTCATTGGGCGAGGTTTTTTGATATCTTCTTCTGAGATATAACACTTCAGCGGAAAAGTGCTTAATATATGAACAACCCATTTGATTGGTTGGGAATACGAATAAAAGCCGGTGGGTACAAGTTCCCCCTCCGATTCAAGTCTCTTTCCAAGCTCAATGATCTCCTTAAACATGGACACCCTCCTTTTCATAGAGTTCAAAATATTTTTCAGGAGGAATTTTGAGAATGTTATTTTCAACCACAGCGTCAAAATAAATAGCGCTCTGATAACCTTGTGCAACACGTTTATCGTCCGGATGCGTATGGCTATGAAGATGAAAATCTATCTCCTTGCGCTCAGCGTCTTCTATATACGCGCTGTCAAAAAGCATCTGCCCAATGGACAGTTTTTCTATTTTTGCATTGGGTTCCGCTTCTTCATCGCCGGTTGCAGATTCAAACCATGCTGCAAATTCACGGGTGCCAAGATATGGAGTATGATGGCATTGGCCATTTTCAAACTTTCGAGCGAACTGACTAATGTAGCCCTCAATGTTATTGATTCCTTCTTTAAGCACAAGGTCTGCTGTGATGACATACTCGACATCTTTTAAGATTAGGCTTGTTCGTTGCTGCCGCTTGCGCTCAATAATAATTGGCTCTTTATTCTGACGATCCTCTATCTCATTCCTCATGATGCTGATTTGTTTGATAGGCTTAAGCACTTTGATCTCTCTGATTTCCCATCTGAACTGAGGCTTCCAGTAAATTGCTTCCAAAATCCCTCTGGCCGCCGCAGGAGTCATAACAGGATAGGTACATCGCTCAACCTTTAAGCCCGGATTTGTAAAGCAGGCATAATCACCGCCTGCTTTGATAAAAAATGTCGCTTTACTCATATTTCACCCCCTATTGAATAAGATCGCTTGGATCATAAATCGCCGGAACTAATCCTTTCAGCTTGTCATACATCCCTCTTGAGAGATATAACCCTTCCGATATGGGTTCGAGCCATCCTTCTGCTTTAAGCTTTTGAACCTCATAGTCAAACATATTTACTAATAAAGGCTGTAATCTTTGCCACGTTCTCCTGCAAGGCCGATTCTTCCACTCTTTGAGTCTCCGGGCCGATGAATCACAATCAATCAAAACAGGGACTGTATTTTCTTCTATTAACCGGTACTCGGCGTCAACCGTTGGATAATCAAGAACCTCTCTGTAAGCTTGTATCTTTTTTCTGTCGGTATTAACATCAGTAAACAGTTTCTCAAAATACATCCGATATAGTTCGGGATTGTGCAGCTCTGCAATATCATGTTGCGCTAATAAAAGCTTTGCCTTTTCAATTCCTGTTTTATATGGGCCTCTCGGAGCGTGGCCCTCCGCTGGTTCAAAAATAACAACACGTCCGGGCTGCTCTTGAGGAAGTTTGCCCTCTCTATTACACCGTCCTGCAGCTTGAACAATTCGGTCGAGCGGTCCGGTTGCGCGATAAACTACCGGGAAGTCAATATCTACACCTGCTTCAATAACCTGAGTGCTGATAAGTCTGACAGGCAATCCATGTTTAAGTCTACTCTTGACCTCTCTGAGTATTTGCCTTCTATGTATCCCACAAAGAAGAGTGGATAAATGATAAATATTCTCCGTGTCAGCAAGAGACTCAATAAGTGACAGGGCATCTTTGCGGGTGTTCAGAACAACCATTATTTGCTTTTCCTCTGAGGTTTCTTTAGCCAATTCCTGCCAGGAGATCGGGTCTTTTTTTCTGGAATATTTTATTCGTTCAAGTTTTTTGAAATGCCCTTTATAAATTTCTTTAGGCACTATTTCATGGACTTGCACTCCTTGAAACGGTTGTAGATAATGGCTGTCTTCAAATGCGGGCTGGGTTGCGGTACAAAGTACAACGGATATACTGTATCGCTTGACAAGCTCCTTTAATATATCAAGTGTCGGAGTCAATAATTCCGGTGGCAGGGACTGAACTTCGTCTATTACAATAACACTCCGGCAGAGATTGTGAAGTTTACGCACCTTCCCCGGCTTACATGAAAATAGGCTTTCAAAAAGCTGAACCGTTGTAGTCACAACAAGAGGCGCGTCCCAATTCTCAATGGCGAGTCTTGATGAAATTTGCCCCATATCCTGACCCTCATCGGCAGGAACACTGACTTGACTGTGATGTTCAAGCACTGCGTCAGCCCCAAGAATCTTTCTGTATTCCGTTGCCGTCTGATCAATGATGCTCGTATAAGGGATTGCAACAATAACCCTGTCCATCTTGTTTTCAACAGCATGTTTTAACGCAAAAGCCAGGCTGCTTCTGGTCTTGCCGCCGCCGGTTGGTACCGTGAGCCGATAGACGCCTGGCTTTCCTGCTGCTGCTTTATCGCATAAATCATAAGCTTCCTTGCGAACCTTATTGACCTTCGACTCTGAATCGGCAGTATTGATAAATCGCCTTTGCTCTGCATCGAATATGCTCCAAAGAGTTTCAACCCGAATTTGATTTTGCCTCAAAATGTACTGCTTTTCGTTGAAATGTTTTTCAGTGTTCAGATAGTCAGCATCAACAAGAGCAGAGAAAACCATTCTGATAAACAATTCCCGCTGAGTACGGTTCAATTCTGGTAATTGAATTCTAGGGGGAGATGGGAGTTGTTTTGCATACTCAACGATCTTATTAAACATCATCGAATTGTTTTGAATGCGCTGTTCAAGTTTCTGTGAGAGTGAACCTGGATGATCCATGCCGCCATGATGACCGGCAATCACCAAAGCAATTTCTTGCCAACGGTCATCTTCTTTGTTTTGCCTAATCAGCCAATATGCTAAAACAGCGCCCCATATTGAATGAGGGACTTTCTCGTATCGTTTATTTTGCACACATGCCTTGAGGTAATCTTGAAATTCGGGGTTAACTTTCCCCAAGTCATGCCATAACCCGATACAGTATGCTAAATTTCCAGCATCAAATTTATCCGCAAGCCCTTTAGCAAGTTTTGCAACCTCTTTCAAATGATCTTCCAAAACATGCCAGCAGTTTGGCAAGTCTTTTGGAGGAGTATGAGCAAAAATACTGTTTAAATCATTCATGTTATTAAAAATGAGTAACTATATAATCGGAACGTCCCATTTCTCTAGGGGATTTATTAAAACGCTGCATAGCTAATGCCGCGCCCGCAGAGCTGTGGTTAGGACGGCCGGGATAGTTTTCTATATGCGCGTCTTCGTCATACCCCGTCTGCCGGCGGATATAGGCCTGCCACCCCGGAAGGAATTTGCCCAAATCGTGCCACAAACCGCACAATGCCGCCCAATCACTGCTGCCAAACTTCTCCGCGAATTCCCCCGCTTGTTCAGCAACGCTCCGCAGGTGATCTTCTAAAGCATGAATTTTCCATTCTGAGGCATCGGCCGCTTGGGCAGCATGAGCGATATATTCTGCAGGTGGGCACATGAGGTTAATCCATTATTGAAAGAGGATGTGAATTAATATCATTCATAATAGACCTAAATTTTACAAATTAAAAGAGTTAAAATCAGAAGTATAAACCCCGGAGCAAGCTCTGGAGTCAATGAACCACGGCTCTCATCGGGCAGCTCCACGCCCATGGGCGCGGAACTTGGGGTATGCCCGTGGTTTTGGGTGAAGGCGGCTAAAACGTTCTCCATCCACCCGGCTAAGGAGTAAATTGTTTCAATATATCTCTTGCTTTCTTATAATAGCTGTACTAATATTTTTAAATATGAATTACGTAGGCCATAAAACATTTGTTCCTGTCATGGGCACCGGGTTTACCATCGACACCCCCATCCGCATCGCCAAATATGGCATCTCTTCGGTTATTTCCCTGGTTGACGACACCTTAATTGAAGAAATGCGCAAACACTACTGCGAGAAATTCGGAGAAAGCTACCAGGCCATCAATAAAAACGACGAGGATTCCCGGGCCCGGCGCATTACCGCTTACCTGAACCTGATCGACAAAATCGTCAAACAGCAGTTTCAGGAGATCCGCCAATCCGCTTTTGAGACCGGCTCTGAAATCACGAAGTATTTTGAACTGCTGCCGGAGTCCTCCCCTCTTAAAAAGAAATACCGGGCCATGCTCGACACCACGGACACGGCCCTTAAAAAAGACCTGCAGGAACAATTGCGGGACTCCATGGAAATCGGACGGATTGATGTCAATATCATGACCAAACTGGACCGGTCGAATTATGATCCAAAAACTCAGGAACTTCTTCCCCAGGAATATTCGGACGCGCTGGCGGCTTTAAGAGGCTTCGCGAAAAGCACGCTGCACGCGGCGATCGTGTTCTCCGCAGGGTTTAACCGGCGCCTCTATAATTATATCAGTGAGTTCAAAGACTTTTACGCGGATAAAACCGGATATATCAAAAAAAGGATCATTTTAAAAGTCAGCGATTACCGCTCGTCTTTAATCCAGGGGAAATTTCTCGCGAAGAAAGGGCTGTGGGTTTCTGAATACCGCTTTGAATCAGGGTTAAACTGTGGTGGGCACGCTTTTGTCGGGTCCGGGCAGATGCTGGGACCCATTCTTGAAGAATTTAAAAACCGCAAGCAGGAACTCATCAATAATCTTCATAAAATTTGTTCGGAAGCCCTAAAAATAAAAAACTACGTCACCTTTTCAAATCCGCTTCCAGTCCATATCACCGCCCAGGGCGGAATCGGGACGCATGCTGAAGACCAATTTATAAAAGATTATTATGACCTCGATGCCACCGGATGGGGCACCCCTTTTCTTTTATGCCCGGAAGTGACAGAGGTTGATGAGGAAACCCTGGGGCTTCTGAAGAACGCCGGGAACAAGGAGCTGGACCTGAGTGATGTTTCTCCCTTGGGGGTCCCTTTCAACAATCTTTTCACCAGCCCTTCCGAGCGCAGGAAAAATCAGCGGATCGCCGATAACCGACCGGGTAGCCCTTGCCCAAGAGGGCATCTGGCTAACAACACGGAATTTACAGACAAGCCGATCTGTACGGCCTCCCGGACCTATCAGAAATTGAAAATTGACCAGCTTAAAACTCTGGGCCTCACGCCTGATGAGTATCAACGGCAATATGACGCTTTGGTTGATAAATCCTGCCTCTGCCATGATCTGGGTGCTGGCGCGCTCAAGAAGTATGGCATCTCTTCTTCGTCAGAATTAAACCCGGCGATCTGCCCAGGGCCAACCCTGAAATATTATTCCAAAATCCTCACCCTCCGTGAAATGCTGGACCGTATTTACGGCCGTCAGTCTTTTGAAACCACCGTAACCCGGCCGCACATGTTTGTTCAGGAATCGGAAATCTACGTTAAGTATTTTATTAAAACCGTTCAGAAAAGCCTGCTTTTTCATATCAGCGCTGATGAGCTTAACCTCGAAGACATCAAAGCCAACCTTTGTGAAGGGATTGAATATTACCTCAATTTGGTCAAAACCGACCGTTTCCGAGGATGGTGGTCACAGGCGGCCGCCATCGAAAAAGAACTGCACACCCAGAAGGAAAAACTGTGCCGTTTCCTGGAGACCTGCCCAGAATCGTTCGTGGTCCCCGCCCCATCTTAACAAAGATTTCTAACAAAAGTAGATTCCCGTGCCTTCACAAGAGGGGGAATTCCCGCGGAGATTAAAATCTTATTTGCCGTCGTTGTCGGTGGGAGTTTTACCGGGAGGCTGGCGGACGTCCCTGTTCAATTTCATGGAACAGAATTCCGGGCCGCACATCGAACAATAAGACGCGCGTTTATCCCCGTTTTGAAAAAGGGAAACATCATGATATTGTTTCACTGTTTCCGGGTCAAGGCTGAGATTAAAGTGGTCTTGCCAGCGGAAATCCATCCGGGCCTCCGCAACCGCTTTGTCCCAAAGAACAGCCTGGGGGTGCCCTTTGGCGACATCAGCCGCGTGGGCGGCAATCTTATAGGCGATGATCCCGCTTTTGACGTCATTCTTATCCGGCAGGCCAAGGTGCTCTTTGGGCGTCACGTAACAGAGCATCGCGGTCCCATACCATCCGATCAAAGCGCCGCCTATAGCCGAGGAAATATGATCATATCCCGAAGCAATATCTGTTGTGATCGGCCCCAACGTGTAAAAAGGAGCGTCATGACAGGCCTGCACCTGCCGGTCCATGTTCTCCTTGATCAGGTGAAGCGGGACATGCCCCGGGCCTTCAATCATGACCTGAACCTCGCGTTCCCAGGCGGCCCTGGTTAATTGCCCCAAAACCTCCAATTCCGAAAACTGCGCTTCGTCATTGGCATCCGCGATGCTGCCGGGCCGCAACCCGTCTCCCAGGGAAATGCCGACGTCATATTGCCGGAGGATATCACAAATATCGGCAAAATGGGTGTAAAGAAAATTTTCCTGATTCCGGGCAAGGCACCACCGGGCCATGATCGCCCCTCCGCGGGAAACAATGCCGGTCACGCGTTTCCTGGTCAGGGCGATAAATTCCAGCAACAGGCCGGCGTGAATGGTCATATAATCAACGCCTTGTTCCGCCTGCTCGATCAGGGTGTCCCGGTAAACGTCCCAGGTCAGGTCCTGGGTCCTGCCCCCGGCTTTTTCCAGCGCTTGGTAAGTCGGGACCGTGCCGATAGGGACATGAGCGTTGCGGATGATCCACTCCCGGGTCGCGTGGATCCCCGTGCCGGTGGACAGGTCCATCACCGTGTCCCCGCCCCAGCGCGTCGCCCAAATCATTTTTTCCACTTCCGCCGCTATTCCCGAAGACAACCGGGAATGCCCGATATTCGCGTTAATTTTAACCAGGAATTTCCGGCCGATGATCATGGGCTCGGCTTCAGGATGATTGATGTTCGCCGGAATGATGGCCCGCCCGGCGGCAATTTCTTCGCGCACCAGTTCCGGGGCGCAGCCTTCCCTCAAGGCGACATACTCCATTTCCGGGGTGATCATCCCTTTACGGGCGTAGTGCATTTGCGTCACGCAACGCCCCGGCTTGGCCTTTAAAATTTTACGGCACGCGCCATGGGGTAACCCCTCTGCAGGAGAGCCGGAAGCGCCGGCAGCCCCTTGCGGCAGGGCGGCACCCTCCACGCGCGCGTCCACGTCACCGCGGGAAAAAATCCAGGGCTCCCGCAAACGCGGCAGGCCCTGGGTTAAATCAAGTTCGGCCTGGGGGTCAGCATAAGGGCCAGTGGTGTCGTATAAATCAACCGGGGTCGCGGCTTTCAGGGGGCCGGCATTCTCACATTGAGGCGCTGTGCCCACCGTGACACGGCGGAAAGGCGCCAGGATATCGCTGAAAATCCGTCCCGGCCTGTAACACTTTTCAACGCCGGGGCTTAACGCGTACCGGGGATTGATTTGCCGGATGTGCTCAAGCTCACCGGCCTGCCCCCCCTCATTCACAACCAAATCGTTTTTGAAACCGCTCATTTTTTCTTCCCTGCGCGCCGCGTCCCGGCCGCCTCTACCGGCGGCGGGCCCGTTCGCCATAATAGTTTATTGTATCACTTCTCCTCGGGGAAAAACAGCGCTATACAAATTGACACCCCATGCAGGTAATTTTTCCCGTACACCGGGCCCAGTTCTCCAGCGCTAAAAAACCCCGCCACCGGGATATCCCCGAGGTACTCGGTCAACAGGCCGGTATCATGATTCTGTGTCCCGAACAGTTCCTCGCCCCGGGCGCTGCATGAAAAAATCAGGCCCCCTTTAGGAGCAATCCACACGAGTTCATTTTTATGTTCATTTAACATGGATTTTAAATCCAGATCGGCAGACACCGGGTCACGGACATGAAAACGGACGGTCTGCCCCACCTGAACGGTGTCTGTGATAATGCCCGCGCCGGATTCGTCATCGATCGCCATGAGGAGCCGGATCATAAAATCGCCTTGTTTCATCCGGTGCTTGTACTCATTCATGGCGATCCCGATAAAAATCGCATCCTGGGCGAGTTTTTGATCCCCTTCGGTCGCGTCATTGATAACGTCTTCCAGGACCTCATAAAACGGCCGGCCGGCCAGTTCATAAATGATATTGTCTTCCACCTGGGTCACGATATAGCTCTCTCCGATCGGACGGCACCCCTGTGAAACAATGGTTTCAATATGGATGTTTCCTATCAGGCACACGCCTAGAAGGCCCTGGGAATAATATTTCTGGTTAAAGATGAAAAGGTTCTGTTTGGGATTATTGTCCACGCCCGTAAGGGCGCCGACGACCGGGCTGTCAGGGTAAGACTGGTTGATGCCTTCCAGGAACACGTTCATCGCGGTGTTGGTCGATTCCGTGAAGACAATAAACTTTGGTTTTTCATTCGGGTACACGTCCATCAAATCATACCATTCTTCCGCCGAAGTCAGGGATTCATAACGGGCCTGGTCAAAATAAAACGGCATGCAGCGCACGCCCGGCAGGCGGCCCAGGAGCAAAGAAACCGATGGGGAATCCTCGATTTCTTTCCCGGGCCCGATCACGCCAAACCCCGCGCAGCCAATCAGGGGGTCCAGGCCCAGGCCGTCGCGGATATGGTCGGCGATAAGCTTGGTCGACTCTTCATTAAATCCGGAAATAAAAATAAACGCAATATCCCAGCGCCCGGAGACTCCTTGAGAAAGGTCTGCGAAAATTTTATCCAGTTCGGTTTCTGTTGAAATCCGGCTTAAAAATTCCATCGGTCTTGTTTTTCCATTTTAAAGGATTCTCCCACAGGAAAGAACGGCATCATGCCCTCGTCTTTCTTATAATTTTTATAATTATAAGGGCATGCTTTCTTATGTCAAGCATATTATAAGGCCTCTGGGGAAGAATAGCGTGATTCTGCATAGGCATAAACGGAACTTTGTGTATAATAATGTAACCACGTGTGGCAGCCGGATCATCATGAAACCTCTTATAAAAAGGAGCTTCTTTTGAAGACCAATAACTCCGTTATTTTAGAACAGCTTCCTTTAGGGCCGATGAACAACTTCACCTACCTGATTGGCGATGCCGCTGACCGTAACGTCGGGGTCGTTGACCCGGGCTGGGACCCCGAGAACATCATCAATTATTGCCGGGCGCAAAATTACGTCATCGCCGCCATCTTGCTCACCCACGGGCATTATGATCACGTGAACGGGGTGCCGCAGCTGCTGAAGCAGTGTTCCGTGCCTGTGTATCTTTCAAAATATGAACCGGAGTATTACCGGCCGGAGTGCGGGGATATCCGCTTCGTTGATGACCGGGAGGAAATCCGTATCGGAGGGCTCAAAATCCTCTGCCTCCATACCCCCGGGCACTCCCCCGGCTCACAGTGCTTTTTAGCCGGGGGCCTGCTTCTTTCCGGAGACACGCTTTTTATTAATGGCTGCGGCCGCTGTGACCTGCCCGGAGGCGATGCCCGCAAGATGTACGCCTCTCTTTACGAGGTCATCCTGAAACTCCCGGCAACCACGTTGATTTATCCCGGCCACGATTACGGAGAGGCGGGGTCCGCGACCCTGGAGGATCAGAGAAAAACCAACCCGTATCTTCAATGCCGGTCCAGGGAGGAATTCCTGACAGGCCTGATGGCTTAACCTTATCATCCTGGACCCCTATCAGATTTTCCTATGGAACTTATTTCCTACCGGGGAGATTAGCCAAAGGGATCGCCTTGTTGATAAGGAACGCATAGAGACGGAAAGGCAGAAATTTTCTCAACAGGAACAGCGCCTGGGTTTCAATGTCCGGACGGTTGCGGAAAGAAGGGGACTTCGAGTGTATCAATTTCTCAACCAGGATGGCGATGTCTTCAGGGTCTTTGTAAGAATCATTGACAAAAGCTTTAACTTTTTTTTCCATATAAGCGGACATCTCGCAATACGGGCTGGCCGGGTCATGGAACTGTTTCGCGTAGCGTCCGTTTTCATAAAAAATCTTAGTCTTATATGTTCCCGGCTCAATGAGAAAGACATCGACCCCGAACGGTTTCAGCTCATACCGCAGGCTCTCCGAAAAACCTTCTAACGCCCACTTGCTTGCGCAATAAGCGCTAAAGCAAGGCCCCGTTGAGAATCCGGAGACACTGGAAATATTAATAATTTTCCCGTGTTTTTGGGGCCGCATAAACGGGATCGCTTCCCGGGTGACATTGAGCACCCCGAAAAAATTCGTGTCCATTTGAGCCCGGATTTCCTCATCGGTCAAATCCTCAAAAAAGCCAGCGATCCCGTATCCGGCGTTGTTCACGAGGACATCCATCGAACCGTACCGGGCGCCAACCTCCTTAAAGCAGTTATGCACGGACAGCCGGTCCGTCACGTCACACGGCATAATATGAACGGTTGTGTTCCGGCGCTGGCATTCTTCAAGCAGAGGCCCCTGTTTATCAAGGTTACGCATGGTGGCAATAACTGTGTGCCCTTTGGAAGCCAGCCGGGCCGCCGTCAGAAGCCCGAAGCCGCTGGAACAACCGGTTATTAGAATCGTCCTTGATTGAGTTGGGATGGTTTGGGCCATTAGGCACGCGTGCTTTTTTGGATCAGGTAACAGTCCGCCAGCGTCAAGGCGATCATGGCTTCAATAACAGGGACAATGCGCGGGCATAAACACGGGTCATGACGCCCCCGGACCTGGATTTCGATTTCATCTTGATCTTTATTAACGGTTTTTTGCTGTTTGGCGATGGATGACGGGGGTTTGACCGCGGCCCGTAAAACGATATCCGCTCCTGTTGAAATGCCGCCTAAAATACCTCCGGCATGATTTGTCGCCGGGATGATACGGCCTTCATGAATGGCGAACGGGTCGTTATGTTCCGAGCCCTTTAATAACGCGGCGGCAAACCCGTCACCGAATTCAATGCCCCGGATCGTTCCGATCGACATCACCGCGTGCGCGAGCCGGGCGTTGAGTTTGTCAAACACCGGATCCCCTAGCCCGGGCGGGCAGCCCTGGACCAGGGCCTCGACGACGCCTCCCACCGAATCACAATCATGGCGGGCCGCTTCGATCACCTGAACCATCCGCTGTGCCGCGTCCATATCCGGCGCCCTGACAAGGTTCTGCTCGATAACACTGAAATCCCTTTTATCCGTCTGGACCGGACCGACCGCGATCGTGTATGCTGTAATTTTAATTCCGGCCTGCGCCAAATATTTTTTAGCCACCGCGCCGGCCGCCACCCGGGCCGCTGTCTCCCGTCCGGAAGATCGGCCTCCTCCCCGGTAATCCCGGATGCCGTATTTCATCTGAAAAGTGTAATCCGCGTGCCCCGGCCGGTAAGCCTCCATAATATTAGAATAATCTTTAGGCCGCTGATCCTGGTTGCGGATCAGCATGGCCAGAGGAGCCCCGGTTGTTTTCCCCTCAAAGACCCCGGATAAAATTTCCACGTGATCCGGCTCCTGGCGCTGTGTGGTGATAGCGCTCTGCCCGGGGCGCCGGCGGTCCAGGTCCGACTGGATATCGGCTTCAGAAATCTCCAATAAAGGCGGCACGCCGTCAATCACGACCCCCACGCCCGGGCCGTGGCTCTCACCGAACGTCATAATACGGAATAATTCTCCAAAAATATTTCCTGCCATGTTCCTCTCCTGACACGGGCCGGCCTGTAAACGCAAGCGAACAGGCACCGATTATCGCGCATCAACAATGATATTCATCATAGCACTGTTTTAAATGAGCGCAAGCAGTCCTCCCAAAAAAACATGGAGGACAATTACGCCAGCCAGGGCCGCTCGATTTTAAGCCCGGCCTCATACGCGTCGATCTGATCGTCAAACTGCATCGTCCAGCCGATCTGGTCCAGCCCTTTAATCAGACAATATTTAATAAACGGATGAATGTCAAACCGGTATTCCCGGCCGCTGCGGTCAATAATGATTTGTTTAGGAAGGTCGGCGGCCAGTTCAATTCCCGGGAATTTTAACGCCTGCTGAAACAGGTTCTCCACGTTTTCCGGAGACAAGCGCACGGCCAGGATCCCGTTCTTGCCGCAGTTATTATAAAAAATATCCGCGAAACTCGGCGCGATGATGACCCGGAACCCGTAATCCGCCAGGGCCCAGGGCGCGTGCTCCCGGCTGGACCCGCATCCGAAATTGTCACGGGCCAGCAAAACCGTCGCGTGCCGGTATTCCCTCTGGTTAAGGACAAAGTCCGGATTCTCGTTTTTGCCGTCATAATCCGTGTACCGCCATTCATGAAACAAGTGTTTCCCAAAACCTGTCCGTTCAATCTTGCGCAAAAACTGTTTCGGGATGATCGCGTCGGTGTCCACGTTAGCCCGGTCTAACGGAGCGGCAATGCCTTTATGCTGAATAAAAGGTCTCATAGTCTTTTCCTTTTTATGTCAAAACGACTTTTATTGATTATCATACTCCCGGATATCAGCCACGTGCCCTTTTATGGCGGCTAAAGCGGCCATGGCCGGCGACATCAAATGCGTGCGGCCGCCCGGTCCCTGCCGGCCCTCAAAATTACGGTTGCTGGTTGCGGCGCACCGCTCTCCTGGTTTTAACTGGTCGTCGTTCATGCCAAGGCACATGGAACACCCTGAAAAACGCCATTCCATGCCGGCGGCCGTGAAAATTGTATGCAAACCCTCTTCTTCGGCCTGACGCCGCACCCGTTCCGACCCCGGCACAACGATCGCCTGCACCCCGGCATGGACAGCCTGGCCTTTGACGACCTTGGCGGCGGCCCGAAAATCCTCGATCCGGCCGTTGGTACAGGACCCGATAAACACGTTCGTGACCGGAATCCCTTTCATCGGAGTCAGCGGTTTCAGGTCCATATAGGCCAAGGCGTTTTTCGCCGCGGCTATTTTCACAGGATCTCCCAGGGTTTCCGGGTCCGGCACGACTCCGTCAATTGACGTGACCTGCCCCGGGCTGGTTCCCCACGTCACCTGCGGGGTGATCTCCTCCGCCCGAATCTCCACGACCCGGTCGAAAGACGCGCCGGCATCGGTTTTAAGCGTCCGCCAGTAAGCGACGGCCTTATCCCAATCTGCCCCCCGCGGCGCGCATTCGCGGCCTTTTAAATATTCAAAGGTTTTCTCATCAGGCGCGATCATCCCGGCCCGGGCGCCGGCTTCGATGCTCATATTGCAGACCGTCATACGGCCTTCCATGGACAAATTCTCGATCGCGTCGCCCGCGTATTCGACCACGTACCCGGTCGCGCCGTCCGTGCCTATTCGCCCGATGATATACAAGATAACATCTTTTGCCGTCACCCCGCGGCCCAATGTGCCGTCCACCCGGATCAGCATAGACTTGGATTTGTTCTGCTGCAGGGTCTGGGTCGCCAGGACATGCTCCACTTCCGACGTGCCGATCCCGAAGGCCAAAGCTCCGAAGGCGCCGTGTGTCGCGGTGTGGGAATCCCCGCAAACAATCACCATGCCCGGCTGGGTGATTCCCTTCTCCGGGCCGATCACATGGACAATCCCCTGTTCAGGGGTGCCGAACTCATACAATGTCACGCCGAACTGTTTACAATTCTCCTTTAATGTTTCCATCTGCGTGAGGGCCATGCCTCCGAGTTGGGCCCAGTCCTGGGTGCGGGTTGAAACATTATGGTCCATGGTTGCGAAAGTTTTATGCCGGCACCGCACCTGCCGGCCGCTCAGCCTTAACCCCTCAAACGCCTGGGGGCTGGTCACCTCATGGACGAGGTGGCGGTCAACATAAATGATCGAAATCTCCTCTGTGCTTTCCCTCACCAGGTGGGTGTCCCATATCTTGTCATATAATGTTTTTGGCATCGTCGCTCCTTCACTCATGATTGTATACGATTTCATATCCTAAAAATAACCGGCCCATTTTCAAGCCCGGGCGCGTCATCTTAAAAGCTTCCGCAACACGGACGGCAAGACCCCGCCGTTGCGGTAATAATCGATTTCAACCGGCGTGTCCAAGCGGCAAACGCATTGGAACTCTTTAACACCACCGTCGGCGCCAGCCGCCCTGACTTTAAGAGCCTGCCGGGGCTTTAAGTCGTTACACAGCTCCGGCACGTCAAAAATCTCCTCTCCGGTCAGCCCCAGGGTGTCCGCGGATTCCCCAGGCAAGAATTCAAGAGGCAACAGCCCCATTCCGGCAAGATTGCTGCGGTGTATCCTTTCAAAACTCCGCGCCAAGACCAGCTTGATTCCAAGAAGCGCGGTGCCTTTTGCGGCCCAGTCCCGGCTGGAGCCGGTCCCGTATTCTTTGCCCGCCAGGACCAGAAGCGGCGTTTGGCTCTCCTGGTTTTTCCGCGCGGCATCATAGATCGTCATTTTCTCCCGGGACGGGAAATGGACGGTCCAGGACCCTTCGGTGCCGGGCGCCAGCTGATTCCGCAACCGGATGTTGGCAAATGTGCCGCGGACCATGACCCGGTCATTCCCTCTCCGGGACCCATAGCTGTTAAACTGATCCGGCGCGACTCCCAGGGAGCGCAGATAAGAACCGGCCGGGCTTTCCGCCGCAATCGCGCCCGCCGGGGAAATGTGGTCCGTCGTGATCGAGTCCCCCACTTTGAGCAGAACCCGGGCCCCTATGACGGGCTGGACCATGCCGGCTTCCCGGGACATGCCGCTGAAAAACGGGGGTTCCTGAATATACGTGCTTTTGGATTTCCAACGGAACAACTCGCTCTCCGGCGCTTTAATCTTCTCCCAGTCCGCGCTGCCGCTAAACACATTTTTATAGCGTTTGGCATAAGCTTTGGCCGTGACAAAACGCTCCATGACGCCCCGAACCTCTTGACGGGACGGCCAGATGTCATTGAGAAAAACCGGTTTCCCTTCTTTGTCCAGGCCGACCGGCTGGGTCATAAAATCAATATCCACGGTCCCGGCCAAGCCATAGGCCACAACGAGCGGCGGGCTGGCAAGATAATTCGCTTTTGTGTACGGGTTGATCCGCCCCTCGAAGTTCCTGTTCCCGCTTAAGACCGCGGCCGCGACGAAGTTGTGTTTTTGGATCATGCCGACGACTTCCGGCGCCAGCGGCCCGCTGTTACCGATGCACGTCGCGCACCCGTAGCCAACAATATGAAACTTCAATTGCTCCAGATACGCCAGCAACCCTGACGCGGACAGGTATTCTTCAGCCACCAATGATCCCGGCGCCAGGCTTGTCTTGACATACGCGGGCACGCTCAGCCCCCGCCCCACGGCTTTCTTCGCCAACAGCCCGGCAGCAATCAGCGCCGCGGGATTAGAGGTGTTGGTACAGCTGGTGATGGACGCGATCACCACCGCGCCGTGAGACACGCAGCCCTCCCGCGCGGATAAAGCGGGCTCACTTAACTCGAAGCCTCTCTCTTTAAGCGGTGCGCGTAAAGCGTTGCGGAACGACTCCTGCATATTCTTTAGAAGGACCCGGTCTTGCGGCCGTTTGGGGCCAGCCAGCGATGGCTCAATCGTCGATAAATCCAAATCCAAAATATCGGTGTAATCCGCCTCTGGGGCCCGGCTCGTGTAAAACATCCCCTGTTCTTTTGCGTAGCGCTCTATCAAGTCAACCTGGGCGGATTTACGGCCGGTGAGGCGGTAATAATCCAGGGTTTCCTCATCGATGGGAAAAATCCCCATGGTCGCGCCGTATTCCGGTGCCATGTTGGCCACGGTCGCCCGGTCCGGAAGGCTTAGCGTCTTCAGCCCGGGCCCGAAAAATTCCACAAATTTTCCGACCACCCCTTTCGTCCTTAAAATCTGGGTGACCGTCAAAACCAGGTCTGTCGCGGTCACGCTATCAGGCAGTTCGCCAGTCAATTTAAATCCCACCACTTCCGGCAGCAGCATGTAAATCGGCTCTCCCAGCATCACGGCTTCGGCCTCAATGCCGCCGACTCCCCAGCCCACAATCCCGAGCCCGTTAATCATTGTGGTGTGGCTGTCGGTCCCCACAACACTGTCCGGATACGCCACCCGGTCTTTCCCCGCTTTTTTTATGAGCACACCGTGGGCAAGGTATTCCAGGTTGACCTGGTGGATAATTCCCGTTGATGGGGGGACCACACGGAAATTCTTAAAAACCCGCTGCCCCCATTTTAGAAATTCATACCGTTCACGGTTGCGCCGGAATTCCTGGCGGACATTTGTCTTAATCGCCCGGGGCGAGCCATACGCGTCGATCTGCAGAGAATGGTCGACGACCAGGTCACACGGCACCTGCGGATTGATCTTCCTGTAATCCCCGCCCAAACGCTTCATGGCAGAGCGCATCGCCGCCAGGTCGACCACGCAAGGCACGCCGGTAAAATCCTGCAGAATCACACGGCCCGGCTTAAACGCGATCTCCGTCTGCGGCAAGTCACGCCCCCGCCAGGACGCCAGTTTCCTAATGTCCTCAAATTGCACCTGATAATCGTCCCAGTTCCGCAGGGCGTTCTCCAGCAGGACTTTGATAGAATACGGGAGTTTACCGGGTTCGGATAATCCCAACTTGGTTAATTTAGCCAGATGATAAATCCCGACCGTTTTCCCGCCGGTCTTTAACAGTTTAAACGTGTCTTTTTTAGAAGCAGGCATCGATTAATCCTTAAGAATTATAAATTATTTAATTACAAGGGGAGGCAAAGGACGCCGTCGTTCAAGCGCCCTGTTTTTTAAAAAACAAAAAGGGCTCATTCACTCCTGCATCCCTTGCGTCCTCTTATCTTCGAAAAATATTAAGACAATAAAAATCAAACGAAGTCATTATATAAAAATGTGTTCTACCCGTCAACAGGAAAGGGGTGATGGGAAGGTGAAGCTCAAGACAACACCTCAGGCCCTTCCTTCTTTTTCTTCTTAAACAGCCGGTCTTTATAATGAGCCAGCAAAAGGCCTGAGGTAATCCAGAAAAACGGATCGATCGTGAAACGGTAACGGTTATTCCCGACTGGCTCAAAGGCGTTGATGAGCAACGTGATGTAAAGGATATTAACTGTCACGTACAGAAGTGTCAACGCGAAGGCCTGGTCAAAAGGTTCACGCTGGAAAGCCTTGAACAGCGCCCACCCCAGGAAGAAAAAAAGTACCAAATAATATTCAACCACGGAAAAAAACAGGATCAGGCTCAGGAAATCCCAGCGCACCGGGTAAAACACGCTGCTATACCAGTTAATGTCCTGGCTGTTGATCCGGGTCAGACGCGCGAACATGAAATTATACGCATTTTCATAAGCTCGGATGGCCGGGCGGTTGACCATGCGGATGTCGGTCGGCCCCGGGAAAAAATAAACAAAAAACGCCCGTTTAACCGCGCGGGCGTACGCCTGGGGATACCGCGTCAGGACATAAAGCCCGTCTTTCAAATACAAGCGGGATGTTTGAAGGGACAAGAGGCTGTTATAATTCGGGGTCCGGCCGTCAGCTTTCATCCGCCGGTCCAGGACCGGCACCCCGGTTTCCGGGACGGGATAATGCCGCGCGTACACTTTCCCGATATCCATCGGGTCGCCGAATTCTTCATCGGTAACAAAAGAGATCCCCCCGTCTTTCCTGATCTGTTTGAACTCGTCTTCATAAACAAACGGGATCGTCATCCCGGCCAAAGTCCAGCCGAACCATGTTGAGCTTGTGGTGTAATTCCCGGAAATCAGATAGTTTTTCAAATAAACGCCGTTAAGGATAAGGACCGGAATAAGGCCGGTCAGGACAATTTGTTTCCGCCGCTCTTTTCTGAAACACAACAGCACCAGCATCCCCCCTAAAAACCAGAACACATGAAACAGGCTCCGCACAAGGACCAGCAGCGCGCCGCATGAGAAAAAACCTGTCAAATCCCAGGTGCGGCCACACTGTACATAACGGTGCAAAAACAGGGCGGACAGGCACAAGAGGACCGCCACCGGGTAAGAATAAAATAGCCAATTTTCGTACAGGATGACCGCCGGGTTCACCATAAACAGGCATGTCAGGAAAAAACTTAAAGTTGAGCCGACACCCAGTTTTTTCATCAAGAGAAACATGGCCAAGACCAACCCATACCCCATAACCAGATAAACCGCATTGAACACCAGCGGATAACTGTGCGGGAACATTTTAAGCCCCAGCCCCAAGGCCAGGTTAAACAAAGGCGGCTGGGAGTGAAGGTGCCACAGGCTTTCCAGCAAACGGGTCTTTAAAAGATCTGTATCCAGAACCTGTAAATAGTGCAGGGTGTTGGCGTCGAACCGGACCCCGAACATATAAAAAATGATCCGGGAGATGATAAATAGTATCGTCAGGTTAAATAGGTTTTTTTTACTGATATTCATACCTCTTTTAATCTCCTTGCCACCCTCTCTTAATTTTCTCCTAAGAGTCTGATAATATTCTCCAGGCCCTGCACCCTTTTCCCTCCAAAACGGGCGTCATGATACTCTTTAAAAAAATGTTCGATATCTCCAACTAACCGCGCCGGGATGCCCGGCAAAACGCGCAGCCGTTGAACCAGCTCGGCATCCGTTTCCGTTTCCAGGCGATCCACATCCAGCTTCTTCTTGAGGAAAAGCTCGAAGCGTTGGTACACCGGCAAATATGGGTTCGCGTTCTTGACCAGGCCTTCCGCCCCGTATTCACGGCCCGCTTGTCCTTTTTTAAAATAGCGGGCGAACACTTTTTTAATCACTTCTTCCAAAGCGATGATCATAACCACCGCGAATAATATCCCGACCAACGTTTTAGTTTCAATATCCAGGATAAACGCTTTGAGGCGTTTTTGTGAACACCATATCCAGTCCGCGATTTTATTCAGCCGGCTGTCGGCCTGAATCGCGGCCAAACGGAAATCCGGCGGGGTCGGGTCAAACCGGACCCAGCGCAGAACAACCGGCCCTGGTTCTGCCGACACGGGCAATAACGCCTCCACCCAGGCGTGCGCGTCCCGGCCCCTCACGACATACTTTTCTTCGCTCAAGCGGGACACTTCCGTGGCCATAAACCCAGCCACCATCCGCGCGGGGATGCCCCGCTCGCGAAGCATCAAGGTCATAGCCGCGGCAAAATAGGAGCAATAAGCCGGTTTCTGGTAATCCAGCATATACAAAAGCCCACGGTCATCGCCGATAAAATCCACATAAAGGTTATACTGGAAATTCTGTTTAAAAAAACGCTCAATGCGTTTCGCCACCCGCCAAGGATCGGTTTCCTTCCCCACAATAGCGTCGTCGCGGGGCTTTAAATGCATGCGCAGGAAATCCGGCACCGCGGTCAGGCGCCCGCGCTCGGCCTCGTTTAAAAATCCTTCCGGATACGGGCCGCTCACCTGCAATTTGGCCTTGGGTATTTTTTTATCAACGTTATAGACGATGCCGTTTAAATCTTTTTTGTAGGAAGCGCCTTTACTTGTCATGGCGGCCGTGCCCCGCGGGGCCGGGATCACATCCGCGAGATATTCATACATCACCAGTTCAACCGTCTTTATGCCTGACGGCAGGACGGACGGAAGCGGCGCCATCGGCACGTCAACCGGCGCTTTCCACACGCCGTTTCCGTAATCCTCAAACACCTGCCCGATAAGATAAGCGGTGTCAACCCCGCCCCGGTCAATTTCAAGGATAGGCCGGACATCGCTGCGGGTGTTGCCTGACCCGGCCAGGCTCAATGTTGAATCAAACAGATTCAGGTGCCGCCGGCCCACGTAATCCTGAATCAGCGTCATAAAAATATCGTCCCCGAGTTTGATACCCCGGACCAACACGGAAAAAAGCCCCATGGCGATCACCGCCAGGAACACCGGATACGCGTACATCAAAGGATGTTTGTGCTTCGACCTTTTAAGCGCCTCTCTTGAAGCGTCGGAAACCGGGATATACAACTGCGCGGCCATGAAGCCGACGCTGATAAGACAGAACAGCCAGAAAACCAGCTGGGTTAAAGCGTTAAACGGCACGTTCACGGACAAAGCGGTTGTCAGCCAGGGCAAAAATTTAAGGTAATACGCCCGCCACTGATAATCAAAGCGGAACCACGCCAGGACCGCCACCACAATGGACGCCGTCTGCAAAGCCGGGATTAAAATCGGGATGAACGATACTGCCGTGTCCGGCGGCTCAAAAAAATTCCGCCAGGTGCCTCCGAAAATCACCGCCATGCTGATGAGCGAGCGCCACGACATGTTCACCGCCGATTTCCGGGACGGCCGTCCGAACACCTGTTTCAAGTAAGACGGAAAAACCAGCAAAAACGCCAGGGCCGGGGCCAAGAAATCCCCCTGGCAGAACGCGTAAACGAGCCAGGCCCCCGACAAAGAAATAAAGACCTCAGTCTGTTCGCGTTTGGTCATCATCACCGGATTGTCCCTTCGTCATCGTCAGACGCCACCACTGTCAATTCCCGGTCCGGGGCAAGCGACAGCGGAGTGTCCCTCACCACAATCACCCGGATGCTCGTGCCGTGGCTCTCGACCATCCGGCAGAACGCGGCCCGCTCCTCATCCCAGTCCCCCAGCAGAATAATCATGGATGATAATTTATCCAGATAAGGTTCCAGCCCGAGCATGAGCCGTTTTAAGTTAACGGAACGCGCGTGCTCGATGCAGGCCAACAGTTCCAGCAAGTTCTCCAAGTGCGCCAGGGCCCGGCCCATCTGGAAATGATGCAGCACATCCCCGGCGGCGAAAAGGTCTATGATGTAATCTTTTTTGGCGATCGCGTCCGCGATGCCGGCCACGATCGAAATCCGGCGCTCGAAAAATTTCTGGCTCTGGCGGCGTTTCAGTTCCGTGTCCAGAAAAAGCCCCACCCGGATAAAATACTCATCCACGTATTCTTTGACGATCAGCCGGCCCGTGCGCGCGAACGAAGCCCAGTGGATGTCTTTCAGGCGGTCGCCCCGCCGGTATTCGCGGGTGCTCAAGAATTCATTCGAGTCCCCCACATGCGAACTGACCGCGATGCCACCGGGCTGATAAACCCGTTTGAACGGCACCAGGAAACCGGCCTGGGAAATGAATTTCGGGTAAACGATCAGCCGGGCCTGATGCCCCACCCGGACCGGCCAGCGCAGCAGCCCGGAAGGGAAACTCGTCCCTACCAGAATACGCGGCAATTCATAACACCCCCGGAACTTGCAGCGGATGATGAGCTTGACCACGACGCTTTCCCCCGGTTCCAGCCAGGGGGCCGTGCTGTTGTATTCCGGATGGTCCGGCGCGTCATAAAGCCCGTAAGGGAGCACGTCTTCGCAGATATTCAAATCCCTCACAGGATGTCTGCCGGCGTTCTTAACGACCACCTGATACACCAAATATTCACCGGCGCAGGGGCTGGGCGCCAGAAGCCGTTTTACCTCGACCCGGGGCTTGCTGAAAAACGCGAACATAAACGCGGTCATAAACAGCGTGATAATGAAACTCGGCAGAAGATACGCGGAAATGTGCAACCCCGGCGAAGACACCATGATGCCGACAAAAGCAATGCCGCAGAGAATCCGGCCGGAATCCGTGAGCCACATGCGCGTGTAAACCACCGCCCTTTTAATGAACAGATGGTCTTCCGCCGGCATAAAGAATGAATACGTGCGTTTCGGCATTATCGCGGTATTTTGACGGATGACAAAATTTCAGAAACGATGTTCGCCCGGGCGATGCCGCCGTACTGCGCTTTGGTGTCAAGCAGAATGCGGTGCGCCAGGACCGGGACCGCCAGGTCTTTCACGTCCTCGGGGATCACGTAATCGCGCCCCTGCATGACCGCGCGGGCCCGCGCGATGCGGCCGTAAAGCAGCGTGCCCCGGGTGGAAACCCCGAGCCTTAACTGGGGATGCGACCGGGACGCCAGGACGATCTTCAAAAGATACTCGCTGACCGAAGGCTCCAGCCGGATCGTGTCCACCACGACCCGTAACTGTTCGAGAAATTCCAGAGACAGGATCGGGCTGATCTGATCCACGGGGTCTTGCCGCGTGCGGTTCATTAAAAGCGCCTGCTCTTTATCCTGGGGCGGGTAGCCGAGGTCGATCTGCAGCATGAACCGGTCGAGCTGGGCTTCGGGAAGCGGGTACGTGCCGTGGTAATCAATAGGGTTCTGGGTGGCCAGGACGATAAACGGCGACGGCAATTTGTGGCTGACGCCGTCAACCGTCACCTGCTCCTCGCTCATCGCTTCCAAAAGCGCGGACTGCGTGCGCGGGGAAGCGCGGTTGATTTCATCGCCCAGCAGGATATGCGCGAACAGCGGCCCGGGATTGAAGGAAAAACTGTTGTCATGCTGGTTAAAAATATTAATGCCGGTGATATCGGTCGGCAAAAGGTCGGGCGTGAACTGGATGCGGTTGAACTTGCCGTCCACGGTTTTAGCCAGCGCCCGGGCCAGGGTGGTTTTGCCCACGCCGGGGATGTCTTCAATCAGGACATGCCCGCCGGCGACCAGGGCCAGCACCACCAGCTCAATTTTGTCTTCCTTCCCGCGGATCACCTGCGCGAGGTTATCACAAACGGCTTTCATCCGCTGGCTCGCTTCAACAGCCGATAAAGTCATAATCAACCCTTTCCCTTTTTTATGGCCCCTTCTCCCCTATCCCGCGAAAATCAAAAAAGACGGCCAATTTTTTAAAATTTCCATTATTTTAATTTCTATTCCCGGGTTAAACCAGAAAATTCATGACAAAATGGCCTTTCAACAAGGGACCGTTCACTTCTTTACTTCTTCTGGAGTTTCTTCAAACAAAAAAACGGTTAAATCCCCACGCGTTGCGTCTAATCGTTTTTTTTGTAATAGGACATCAATATACGATGCCAAGCGTTGACTTTCCCCGGCAATGGCAAGGCACAACCGCAAATACGCTTTTTCCGTAATATGAAACCCGTCGAAAGTTTCATAATCAGAAGCGCCTAGTCCGGCCAAGTCTGAAAAATCATAAAATTCAAAGCCGTAAGCTTCAAATAAGGGTTTCAAAGATTGCTCGAGCTTCCACATATAGTCATACTTCTCACCGTATTCCTGTAATCTCTCATAAACAACATGGGCGAAAGGAGGCAAGAACCCGATGACATGAATATTTCTGGCCCGGCACTCTTTAAGAAACTGATCGACTTCACGCACAGCACGAGCAGAAACAGCTTCCCCGTACTCAAAACGGTTGCCCCCATCCGCTATCCGTCCCATTTCATGCTTAAATTCTATATGGGTCGGGGAAGAAACTTCATAATCACTACCCACGTCGGAATAACAGTAGCTTCCATCATTTCTGTAGCCCCGATGGCTCATAAAAGCGCTCAGCCCTATCGCGTCACGTCGTTTTTCTGCAGACAACAGGGCATTCAAAGAAAACTTATCTGCAAAAAAATCCTGATAAATTTCCCGCCATTTGGAAAGAAGGACAAAAGGCCAAAAGGGTTCTCCCTGTTCCCTCTTTGAAATCTTATGAATTTTATATCCGGCCCAATGGTCATTAAAAGTCCAATGATCCAACCCGAGAAGAAGAAGCCGGGGTTCTTTCCTCCTGGGGATCCTTCTTAAAACAGCCCGTAAATCTTCGGTGCGTTCAATGGTTTGAGCGGCGTTATAAAATTCCCGGCTATCCTTAAAAAAGTTCGCTCTGATCTGATTTACTCTGGAACTTCCCAATACGATAATCCCAGGCTCCCGTATCTTTAAAGACAGGATTTTATAATATCGGTCAACCCCCGTATAAGCCCTCCCCCAAAACACTTCCCGGGGGCTATTCTGTTGCCTATGTATCACCGTTTTCACGGGGACAGTTTCCCCGGACAAGACCAACACAACCAGAGGGAACAATAATATCAAAAAAAGAATACCCATCAAGGGGGCAAAGCGGGTCAACTTGCGCGTTATAAGGGATACAGCTTCGCGAGAAAAGATCTCACGTTTAAAATTGAAAATAAATAAATTCATTCCCACCGTAATTTCCGAAAAAAATGATAAGGGCTAAAAAAATATTATACAAAATTGCCTTTGCGACAGGGTTAAGCTTTCGCGCGACCATCAAATCATTCCCCCGATACTGAAAAAATTGCATAACGATGACGGGTAACGAGTAGAGAATTATGCGCAAAAGCGTGTCTTTCAGACCGAATCCGGAGCCAAAATGAAAATTACCGGTTAAAATAGCGACCAATCTCTTAAGATGCGACAGGGATTCCGCACGAAAAATAAGCCACCCGAAACAAACAAAATGGAAACAACATAACATACGAAAACCCGACCAGACATGGCGGACAACGGCATTCTTGAACTCAGGAACACGGGTCAAAAAGGGCTGCAGGGAACGGTGAATCGCCAACCCCACCCCATGGTACACCCCCCACAACACGAATGTCCATGCCGCACCATGCCATAGTCCGCCCAAAACCATTGTAATAAACAAATTCCTATAAGTAAGGAATCTGCCGCGCTTGTTGCCTCCCAAACTAACATACAAATAATCTTTCAGCCAAGTCGACAAACTTATATGCCAACGCCGCCAGAAATCCTGGGGATTCTTCGCGCAATAGGGCAAGTTAAAATTCACCATTAAATCGATACCCATACATTTCGCTAACCCGCGGGCGATATTGGAATATCCTGCGAAATCCCCGAATATTTGTATGGCAAAAGCGTACAAACCCAGCGGCAAGAAAGCCCCGTTGCAGAAAGCCTTGCTCAAAAAGATGTCATCGGCAATACCTGCGATGTTATCGGCGACGAAAACTTTAAGGACATACCCCCATAAAATGAGATACATGCCTTCGGATATCTTTTCCAAGGTGATAGTTCTGGGATTTTCGATCTGTGGCAAAAGCTGCTTCGCCCTTTCAATAGGACCCGCGACGAGCTGCGGGAAATACGCGACAAAAAGGGCAAAATCAAAAAAATTTACGGCTGGCCGCAGTTTATAACGATAAATATCAATGGTATAACTCATTGTCTGAAACGTATAAAACGAAATCCCAACAGGCAAAACAATGCGGAGAAAATTCGGCTGCACGGAAAACCCCAATATCGCGGACAGCTCCTGAAAACTGGCGGAAAAAAAGTTGAAATATTTAAAAAACCCCAAGAGTAGTAAATTCGTGGCAAGGCTTAAATACAGGAATAATTTTCGCTTTCTGGCATCTTGGGCCTCATGTATCTTAGCACCACAAAAGTAATCAATAATCGTAGACAGCCAAATTAAAGAAAGGAACCGCCAGTCCCATGCCCCGTAAAAAACATAACTGGCCACAAGCAACATTCTGTTTTGCCAGCGATGCGTGAGCACAAGGTACAAGCAATAAACACCCAAGAAAAAAGCCACAAATTCCAATGAATTAAAAAGCATACATAACCTTGTCGGACATAGCGGCACCCCGCCCAAATTAACTTTATTTTCCTCTGATAGTCTTAATACTCTTGCATACCAATATTAAATGTTACTTACCAGTCTTTAATCATAAAATGCGGGGAATTTTGCCAATGCGATCAGCAAAAGGACGGGCACACTTTACCCTGCCCTCCCGCATGGGTCCTTTCCTTTAACTTGCTATTCCCGGGTTGAACCCGGGCCTTTCAGCGTTTCAGACGTTTTGAATTCCCGGTCTTCGAGCGTGCGCGCCATCCGCGCCACTTTTGTTAACGCCTGCAAATGGGCATTGATCTGGTTAGCAGGGCTGATCAGGATAAAAAAAGCGCGCGTTTTCCCATGACGCCCCAGCCCCAACAGTATGACCGGCTCCGTAAGATACGCGGAATGCGTGTGAAAAAGAAGAATCCCGGGCGACAACGCCACTGGGGCAGGGGGAGACAATTTATTCATAACCTCAGAAAAAATTAAAGAGCCGGGGGAAAATTGTGATTCTAAAAGCTGGCGTATCCCTTTCTCCGGATTTTTGCTGTCAATGGGAACAGCGGGGCGGGTCAACAACGCATGGGCCGAAGCACGGTCTTCTTGCGGTGACTCTTCCTCCCCATCCTCCGGGCCGGCGTCCGCCGGATAAACCATGATGACATTATTGGCGGGGCATTCCATGGTCAAAGCGTGCGCGAGGCTCTTCATAGACGGCCGCCAAGCCAGGCGCCCTTTCCTTGCCGCCATCAGGATGATGGAATCCGATGCCTGCAAGCCGGCTTTCTTGATATAAGCGGGGAGATCTTTCCATTGATCCAGCGTGTGCAAGGAAACCTCGCCGCCGACAGAGAGCCCTTTCAACACGTTATCCTCCAGGAACCGGACCGTGTCCGCCATGCCGATCAGGCAGAGGCGCAGCTTGTTACCGGCGGCCAGATTCTTAAGGGATTCCAACGCCTGCCTGAACCCGTCCTGGCATTCCAGGACAGGCGGGATCAGCACGAAAAGATTTTTCCCGATATTCAAAGCGTGGGCCATCTGGCATAACAAAAGAAGCTGATGGCTCTCATCACACACTTTATCTGAAACATCAAACAGCCTGGCCTTGAAATTCATTTCCCGCGAAGGGGTCACCCCCAAAACTAAAGTGTCCGCATGACATTCCTTGACGGCCCGCAAAATCCCGCCCGGGATATTGACATCGATCCTGGTTACGGGAGAGACCGGCACATCGGCCGACACAATCCGGGCGACAACCCCGCTTAAAACCTTTTCCCCCGCGCTGACACGGCGTTCAATATCAATGCCATCCTGAACAACATAAAGAGGGTAAATCACCTCTTTCGAACCGGGCACCCGCAGACTTAACGCCACGTCCGTGAGGAATTCCGCGGACTCATCGCGGCTGACGGCGACCATGATCCTGTCCCCGCCCTCCGGCCTGTGTTCCCCGGCCTTTAAATGGCGCGCGCGCGCGACATTCTGTCCGTACTTTTCCGTGAACCAGGGGCCGATCAGGCAGGTGATAAAAATCATGAAAATCGTCCCGTTCAAAATGGCCTCGTTGAAGATCCCCAGGCGGAAGCCGACAATCACCGCCGCCAGGGTCGCAGCCGCCTGGTTGACGCTCAGCCCGAAGATCACGTTCATTTCATCTTTCGTGAACCGGACCGTTTTCGCAAAAATAAACGCCGCCGCGTATTTGGACATAATCACGGAAACAACCATAAACAACGCGATGCCCCAGACCTCCCAGCCCGACAACATGACCCGCAGATTGACAAGCATGCCGACTGATATCAGAAAAAACGGGATAAATAACGTGTGCCCCACGAACTCCAGCCGGTTCTTCAGGGGGCTGGAGTCCGCTATCAGCCGGCTTAAGGACAGCCCGGCGAAAAAAGCCCCGATGATGGCTTCCACCCCGGCCAAATGCGCGAAATGAGACGTGAGGAAGACCAGGGCCAGCGTGAGCAAGAATTCGTTTTCCCCGTCAGGGGCGAATATTTTAAAAAGCGTGTACGCGATCCTTGGCAAAACCCATAACGCGAACCAGACAAGCGCCAGGAGGAAAATGATTTGCCGCGCCCAGAACACCGCCGTCAACCGTGTTACCGCGCTTTCCGCGATGACGGCCAAAACCAGCATCGCCGCGGTGTCGGTGATGATCGTGCCGCCCACCGTGGCCACCACAGACCTTTCTTTGTTGATCCCCAGGCGCGCGGTGATAGGAAACGGGATCAAGGTGTGGGACGCGAACATGCTGGCCAAAAGCAGGGCCGCGGGCCAGGACAAAGGAAAAAAATATTTCGCGCCCAGGGTCCCGGCCAACATGGGGATACAAAACGTCAGCGCTCCGAGAAGGAAGCTGTTCTTTTTCTGCCGGCTGAACTCGTTTAAGTTGATCTCCAGTCCCGCCAGGAACATGATATAAATCAGCCCCACGGTGGAAAACAGTTGCAGAGACTTTGTCGACTGAAGAATCCCAAGGGCGTGGGGCCCGACGACAATCCCGGCCACGATCAGCCCCACGATCCCGGGCAACCGGATCCGCCTGAAGAAAACCGGCGAAAAAAGGACCAGGAACAGCATAAAAGCGAACATCAAAACAGGGCTTGTTATTTCTATGGATGGCATACCTTTTAAAAATAAACCCTCAATTTATTGATCGTTTTAACAGGATTCCCGGCCAGGACAGTCTTCAACGTATGGGCCAGCCTTTTAGGATGGCAATAAAACTGACAGTAGGCGAGTTTTTTATAATAATTCAGCTTGTCCGTTGCCACATCTGACGGCGTGAACCGCTCCGTCCTCGCTTGATAATAATCAAAATCGCCGAACTGCCCTGACAAATTCCATCCAGCATCATTCGCCTGCGCGTAAAGATGCGTGCCCGGCAACGGGGAGCATATCGTAAACACGGCTTCATCCAAACGGGATTCGCAGGCGAAACGGATCGTGCTTCGTATTTCCTCATCGCTTTCTGTCGGCGCGCCGATCATAAAATAACCGGAGGCCTGGATTTTCTTCTCTTTCAATCGAACGATCGACTCCCGGATCACATCCAGGTTCAATTTTTTATTATACACGCCGTTTCTGACCCGGTCGGAAACCGTTTCTATGCCGAGCCGGATTTTGACGCACCCGGCCTCCCTGTATAAATCCAGCATTTTAAAATTCAGAGTATCGGACCTGCTGTTGCAGGCCCAGACCATCTTTAATTTTCTCTCAATGGCCAGCTCACAGAATTCTTTCATCCATTCCTGGAATAAGGTTAACGTGTCATCCTGAAAAAAAACCGCGTTGATGCGATACCGGTCTCTCCAATAAATGAGGTCATCGAGCATTTTGCCTGCGGAACGGATCCTTAATTTTCTGCCGAACATGTCATTAAGCACCGGCTGGCAATAGGCGCAATTAAAAAGGCATCCCCGGGACGCCATGACGGACAGGAGCCTTAATCCCGGGCTGTAGGAATCCAGGTGGATGCACTGGCACAAATAACGCTCCAGGTCGAGGAACCCGAAGTCCAGCCTGGGATGAAGGTCCAGGTCCTCAAAGCCGCCGGGCCGTGCGTTCTTGACAATGTTCCCGTTTTCTTTATACCACAAGCCTGGGATGTCCGGGAGTCCTTTTTTGTCGGAATAACCCTGAATATACTTCAGCAGGACATGCTCTCCTTCCCCAACGCACACAGCGTCAATAAAACTTTGATAAATCACCGTGTCCGGCAACACCGTGGCGTGGGGGCCGCCGACGATGACATGGGCGCCGCTTTGCTTGGCGGCACGCCCCATTTCCATGGCGTCGTCATACATCAAGGAATCGGCGTAGATCCCCACAATATCAGGGCGGTTTCTCATGAGCCATTTCACGACAGCCGCCTTGTCCCTCTGAACCGCGCCGTCGATGAGAGTGATTTGGATATCCGGGACGTTGCTTTTGATGAAGGTGGCGAGGCTCACCAGGCCGATGGGCACATCACCGCTGGCATATTTAAACCGGGGGCAAATCAATAGAAGTTTCATAAAATAAGGCCTGATTTACGCTTTGTTGCTTTTAACTATTTTTTTAACTTTACAAAAATAATTCTTAGTAAATTGTATATTACATTAAAATTTTAAAATTATGTACAGATTCTCTTTAAATTAATTGATAATGTGGCGGGTTGCCGGAGGCGAATCGGCGTTAATGCTGGCGGCTGGCCGGGTGCGGTGCAAGCAGCAGTTAGAACCGGCACTCGTACTGAATTGAGGACTTTTATGCTCTTTGAAATGTGCGAAAAATTCTGGACACTACCGCTGGCCGGGTGCGGCGCAAGCAGCAGCTGGAACCGGCGCTCGTGCTGAATTGAGGACTTTTATGCTCTTTGAAATGTGCGAAAAATTCTGGACACTACCATTATACTGACCCCAGTTAACAGATTTAAGCAAATGGTGTAGAATTGAGTTCCCAAGGAAAGGAGCCAATTCTCATGAAAAAACGTCAATGGACCAGCCAGCAAAAGACCCAAATCGTGCTTGAAGGCCTCAGCGGCAAAATCGACATCAGCAAACTGTGTAATAAATACCAGATCGGCCAAACCCAATACTACAAATGGCGCGACCAATTCTTGAAAGAATGCCATACGGCCTTTGACGTCAAACAACAATCTCAGAAAGAACAACGCCTTGAAACCGAAAACATCAAACTTAAACGCATTATCGGCGACCTGACCGTTGAATTAAAAAAAAACGAGTACGAGCTATGAAAAGACGGCGGTCACTCAAACGCATGGAACAAGACCAAAAACATTTGGTCAAAATCCAGCAAATGAAAAAGAAACATCCTCTCTGGGGTTACCGTTCAGTCTGGGCCTATTTGAACAACCGCAAACATTACAAAATCGGTAAAAATTGCGTCCAGCGTCTCATGCAGGAAAACCAACTGACGGTCAAACCCAACGATCGCCTCAAAGCCAAACGCGGCATCCTCCGCCGGAAACCCCGTGCCACACGCCCCAATCAGTTCTGGGGCATCGATATGACCAAAATCAAACTCGCCACCTGGGGATGGTTTTACCTGACCGTTGTCCTGGACTGGTACACCAAAGAAATCGTCGGCTATTCTCTAAGTATCCAGTCTAAAACAGATGACTGGCTGGACGCTCTGGAAATGGCCATTGATAACCGCTTCCCCAACGGCATTCGTGACACGATTAATAAGAAAGAACAACTGTATCTCATCTCAGATAACGGCTGTCAGCCTACCAGCGGCAGGTTCAGACTCAACTGCTCTTTAGCCGGCATCAAACAAATCTTTACAACCTGGTCGAACCCCAAAGGCAATGCTGATACCGAACGCGTGATGCGCAGAATCAAAGAAGACTTCATCTGGATCAATGAATGGGACAGTCCTTTCGATCTTCAGGATGATCTTAAGACCTGGATCAATGATGGTAGTGTCCAGAATTTTTCGCACATTTCAAAGAGCATAAAAGTCCTCAATTCAGTACGAGTGCCGGTTCCAGCTGCTGCTTGCGCAGATATTCCATGTTTAAATACTTCTTTTGACTCCAGTATGAACCAGCGATATGCCGCACCCGGCCAGCCGCCAGCATCAACGCCGATTCGCCATCCGGAAAGCAGCCCACCACGCGCGTCCGGCGTCTGATCTCCCGCATGATCCGTTCCAGCGGATTATTCGTCCGGATGCGGATCCAATGCTCAACCGGAAAATTCATATACACCAGCGTCTAGTTGATCCCCTCATTCAGGCATTCGGCCGCTTTAGGCAACTTCATGTCTTTGAGCTTCTGATAGATCGCCTGGGCTTTGTTCGTGGCCGCAGACGGGCATTCCTGCGCGTGGATCGCCTTAAGCATCCGCGCCACTTCGTAAACCCTTTGCTGCGGTACATAACTGAACACGTTCCGGTAAAAATGCACCATGCATCGCTGCCACTTGGCCATCGGATAATATTCTTCCACCGATTGCACCAATCCTAAACATTTATCCGAAATCACTAACTGTATTCGCTTTAATCCGCGCTCTTTCAAATGCTTCATAAAGTTGCTCCATCCGGCCTTGTCTTCCCGCCCGCCTTCAATGATCCCGATGACTTTCCGGTGCCCTGACCAGTCCACCGCAACCGCCACCAGCACCGACACGTTGCTGACTTCTCCTGCCCAACTGCGCTTTAAACTGATCCCATCCAAATACACATACGGATATTCTTCTTCTAAACCCTCATTGCGCCATTCATTAATCCGCTCATATAACTTCTTGTTGATCCGGCTCACCGTGCTGGCCGACACCTTCGAGCCCCATAGCGCTTCGGTAATATCTTCCACCCGCCGCACCGATACTCCCGCCAAATACATTTCCATCATCGCTTCTTCCACCGAGATCTCTCGCCGCCGGTATCGC
>JAKQKX010000043.1 GCA_029560465.1 Candidatus Omnitrophota bacterium | reverse complement strand
CCTGGGGCCGGTGTCCCTTTGTAAAGCTCTCCGGCGCCTGGAAGTGAAGGCTGGCCGGATTGCTAGGGCTGTGTGCGATGGCGGGGGATACGAGCCGCCGTCCAGCTGGGACGATAAGATATTGGACGAGGCGGACAGGCTATTGAATTTCCGGGTGCAGAATATCCCGGTCTTTGTCAACCATGACCCGCGGGGTTTTGCTCTTAAGATTGACAGCGCTTATATGGCTGAACACGACGTCACGCTTTTTAATGATTGGGGCGGCTACGGGATTATCGCGCCGGAGTTCGACGGCACGTTCACGGCCTATGGCGTGGGGCCTGAAAGGGGGCGGCAATGAAAAAAACGATTGAGGACATTATACGCGGCGGGCTCCTTAACTATTCGGACGAGCCCTTCTTTTCCTGGGGTGGCTGTTCGTATTGTAAAAGCGGCGGCGCCGATGTTTATGAGTGCTCCGGCTATCGGTCCTTGTCGGAAGCTAAGGCGGGCTGTGGAAATCTTTACGAGTTCAACCTGTGCGGTGAATGTCTTAACTCCCTTTACTACGGGGAAGAAAGCGAGGCGGTATGATGAACGGACGTTATAAATGCGACGTGTGCGGCTGGTGCGGCGACGTGCCGGCGTTATCTGACTATTATCAGGGCGAAGTAGATGAAGCGCCGTTCCCGGTGTGCCCGCGGGGCTGTAAGGACCCGGCCGAAAACGGTCCGGCAATTGTTTTCCTTAATCCGTTAAATCCCAGCGTGGCCCGGATGATGCTAAACGCCAGGCGTGCGACATATAAGGGCGGCGTGGGCGGCTGATAGCCGGGGCCCGGTCGCCTGGAAAAGCGGCCGGGCCTTCGTGCGTCTATACTGCGCGTACGCCGGGATAAGCATATTCAAGGACCTTATAATAGAGCCGGCGTAAGTCTTTGACGTCCTCTCGGCAATGGTCCAGGATATAGGCAAGCGCTTTCCTGTCCCCATAGGCGGCACGTTGCCACGTCAAGGGGTCAAGTCCGGTTTTGTTTGTGGTCCCGGTCAAGGTCCGGCAAGCGTTTTCCAGGCGGTTCGAGTGCAAGCTGAATTTATGGCGGACCGTGTAATAAACATCCTTATGTTTAAGCGTGCCGTAGGTGGGAAACGTCATACCATGAATCAGGGCCCGCGTCCGGGAAAAAGGAATATCGAATTTTGTCCCGTAAAAAGTGATAATTTCATCAAAGCTGGTCAGGTCCTTAATGAGTGAACGGATTACGGCCTTGTCCCTGGTTTCGTGGTTTAAGACTTCATCGCGGGTGATAACGTGGCTTTTTATTTCTCCGGTTGCGTCGTCAAGGATACAATAGCAAAGCATGACGCCGAAGTTTCCCTTAAGGTGCGTCGTTTCAATGTCGAAAAATCCGCGCCTGGTTGTGTTCGGGTGCTCGGCCAGGTAGCATTGATAGTGGGATAAAAAATCATGGCGGTGCTGACATTTGTGCTTCGATAGCCATACAATTTCAGATTTTTTTAATCGGTGAACAGGGGCTCTCATATTGTTTCCTCCGTTATTAAGCGGCCATAGGCGTTTGCGGCCCGGAAATGCAAGGCGTGGTGATATGACTTTGAACAAATTATTAAGTTGCAATGCCTGTTGTCTAACTTATCGCCGTTTATGTGGTGGACGTGCTCGGTTGGTTTTAGGGGACGACCCAAAACTTTTTCGGCTTCGAGTCGGTGAAGTCTTTTCCCGTCGCGTGACAGCAAGAGGGGATATTCTCGTAGAGGCAGCGGGAAAGGCGGAGATGATCCGGGGGGGGATGGTGAAGGAAGGGGCTGTGGTCATTGACGTCGGGGTCAATAGACTCCCCGACGGGAGACTGGT
>JAKQKX010000022.1 GCA_029560465.1 Candidatus Omnitrophota bacterium | reverse complement strand
TGCCGTCGTCTTCCTAGGGGGCGGGGCAGAAGAAGCAGGCGGCATTGCACCTGTTGTTTATGAACAGGCACGACCATGTTCCTCCTGAACAATGCCTGCATCCGGGAGAAAGCTCTCCGTAACACGGCTTGCTGCCCTCGCACAGGAAATCCGCCTTGCCGGCAAGCCGATCGAGGAGCTCCCCGCGCCTGACCGCCGCGTCATCCGCGCTTGGCCTGTCGAGCGATCGCATCTGATAAAAGAGGCCGCCGTATTCTTTCCGGTTGGCTTCCCTGAATGTTCGCGGGTCTTCAAACATGTTGATATGCGCAGATTTTTTCTATATTATATGATCCATCAATAATTGATGAAGGATTTTCCACTCATATGACGGTTTATCAATCGCGCAACATTGAATACTAAGGGGGGTAAAAAATGTCAATCACTCCGGGGAAATGTCGGTTTTTGCGGTTAAAAAGTGCTGAGTTATAAGTCAGGACCGAAACACATTGTAATAATTTGTAATTATTCTTGATTTTTTGTAATAATTAATGATTATTTGCGATATTTCCCGCATAGAGTTTTCAATATTTTCCCATAAATAAATATTAGGAGGGTTCCATGAAAAAGTCTCAGGCGCTTAATGCTCCGGCATATGAAAATGTTACTCGTTCGATTAACCCCGGGACAGGGGAAGCTTTAGGCGAATATTCCAGAACATCGGTCGAAGAGATCGCCCAAATGGTGCAAAAAGCACGTTATGTACAAAAAAGCTGGCAGGCCGTTCCCCTGAAAAAGAGGATATCCTATGTCATAAAATTCCGTGATTATATAATGAACAATCTGGACGAGCTGGCAGAGGCGACCGCCCGCGACAACGGCAAGACCCGCGTCGACGCAATGGTCGCGGAGATCGTTCCGGCTGCAATGGGGGTGAGCTACTACTGCAAGAACGCGAAACGGTTTCTGAAAGACAGGCCCCTCGCCATGGGCAATATTCTTTTTATCAACAAGCGTAGTAAGATCGTCCGCGTACCCTGGGGGGTCGTGGGCATCATCGGGCCGTGGAATTATCCTTTTTCCATACCTTTTTCCGAGGTGGTCATGGCCCTGCTCGCCGGCAACACCGTTCTCCTGAAAACGTCGGACGAGACTCAGGTGATAGGGCACCACCTTAAAAACTGCATAGAATCCGCCGGACTCCCGAACGGAGTGTTCCAGTACGTGAACATCCCGGGACGGTTTGCGGGCGACGCGTTCCTCAACGCCGGACTCGACAAGCTTTTCTTCACCGGGTCTGTTGCGG
>JAKQKX010000018.1 GCA_029560465.1 Candidatus Omnitrophota bacterium | reverse complement strand
GAAATGAGATAAAGCTGACTCTTGATTTTGAACTTGTGAACGCGAATACCGCGAAGATCGCCCTTTTTCAGTTCCCCGATTTCCGGGTTTTCGAGGATCTTTTTTACCTGTTCGTCTATCTCTAGCTGAATGTTTTTATTGGATTTCTTCTTGAATCGAAGAAAAGAATTTGAGACGGAGATTTTCATTTAATTACGCCGAATTCGTATTCCTGGCTGATTCCAGCCTTCATTTCCTCTTTTGCTTCGAGGGTTTCCTTGATGAAAGAAAGCGGTACATCGGGGTTTTCCTCGCACAGCAAAGCATCATAGAGGTATTTTTTGATCTGCTCAGAAATGGAGCGGTGTTCAAGATCGGCTCTGATGCGGATTTTCTTACCAAGAAGATCGGGAAGGCGGACCGTATAAACGCGCGGCATAGTGTCACCTCTTATTCATTTGTATTTATTACAAACACATCTTAGCACCGGTGAAAATGGGACGCAAACGTTTTTTTCCTTTTGCCCGTGGGAAGGGACGCACCGGGGGAAACCCGCTCATACCACAAAGGCCACGATAACAGCACAAAGGCTCTGGACGGTCGGCCGCGCGTGAGCGCGGCGGGGTGGGGGTTGGCGTAGGGGCAGGTTTGCATAATGTTTCGTTATGTAAAGGCGACCCCGGCGGGCTCCCGCCGGGTGGAGCCCGAGGACGGGGCGGGGCAAGGGCTGCGTCGGATAATCGACGATTATCGGACGGCGACGCCGCAAAACCCGTGACAGGACCGGCCAGGGAGGGCCGGGACTGGCGCGGGTTTTGCTCCAGCGGAGCGGACAGCCCGGTGCTTTTTTTTACGGAGCGAAGCGGAGTGAAAAAAAGCATGACCCGCCCCGACCGAAGCTTACCCCGTAGCTAAGCCCCACCCCTGTTTTTTGGCGCAAGCCAAAAAACACGACCGGACGAACGGAAGGCCGGTTAGCATGTCCCGGAGCAACCCTGGGCGGGCGGGGGAGTCCAAAATCTAAGAGCGGCAACCGATCCGGGCTCCCGGTCGGGCCGCAACCACGCGGAAATGTCCTTGTGCGCGGCCGCCGGCTCGGAACGCCGACCGGGGCCGCGCCACCTGCTTATTCCCGGCTCCGGGCGACGGTCCGCGCTCGCGGTCCGTCGTGGTTGGTTCCCCGTGGTGGGCGTCCGGCGGACGACCGCCACGGCTTCCGGATCCCGCGCGGGCCGCGATCAGCGGTCCGCGTTTTGGCGGGTCTTTCGTCGGCGTTCACCCGTCCATCTTTGGGCCGCTCGGCCGGACGGGGGAACGCTCTCCCGGTCTATCTTTCCGGGTGCCGAAGGCATCCGGGGTTCGGCCTGGCTATTCCGCGACTTCCGAAAGTTCGGGTTGCTTGGGCTTGGCTTCCGGCTTCGGGGTGTTCCCGGCCTTAAGCCGTTCCAGGGCAACCATTCGGACAAAGCTTCGGAAGGAAATATGGTTCGCCTTTCGAAGTTCCTCGATGGGTTTCCGCATGAATCCAGGAAGACGGGAATGTGCCTCCAATTCGACGGCTTCCAATTCCCCGGGAGCAAGGGATTTCAGATACTCCTGAACCCTTGCCGATTCCTGGGCTTCCTTGGCCTGGTCTTCCGTTAGTTTGATCTGGCGGGCCTTGGCTTCCTCGTGCTTCTTCGAGTTGGCGGCTTGGTGGATCTCTTCCTCTTCCCGCAGGACTGACCCGAAATTCCCGCGAAGGGATTTCAGGAGATACGCGGGATAGTTCCCGATCGCGCGCTTGTTGGCATACTTGATGTTCCAGGCGACAAACTCAAAACCCTTTTGATTGAATGCCGTCAAAACAAGCTCCAATAGGCTCTTTTGGCGTTGTCGTTCCGGCGGCAACAAAGCAACAAGCCGCTTGAAATCTTCATCTTCTGGCATGATGAAGGTCTTGTTTTCCTTGAAACTGGGCTTTGCCTTATCGGCGACGGTCTCTTTCCGGAAGATGAAGACGATTTTTCCACGCTCCTTCTTCCGCTCCTCAAGCGTTATTTTCAGGTCCGTATGTTTGTAAATCCGCCTCACCGCCGGCTTCACCTTCAAGGCGATTTGAGCCGGGAAGCGCTGTTTCATCGGAATTTTTTCCGCAAGCAGGACAGCATCTATTTCCCAGTGATCCCGGGTTTTGAAGGTCTTCACCAGGAGTTGATACAATCTCGTCGCAAGCGGGGACCGAAGTTTTTTCACCTGGTCGAAATTCAAATACCGGTAATAGGCGGTTTCCTTCACCATCGAAAGATATTCAGGAGAGAAGCGCACTCGGAGAAGCTTTGTTTTCTCGTCGATGCCCCAAGAATCGACTATGCCACAATGGAGTGTTTTGTATTCCTGGCCGTTGTAAAAGACGCCGTTGAACTCAAGGCTGACTTCTTCCCAGCGCTCAAGGCTTTCTTCAAGCCTTTCATACCAAGGAGCGCCAGTACCCAAGTCACAATTTTTCAAGACTTGATACCTGCTGATCCTGATTTCATCCTTCCAAGACTGCTTTTGTGATTCCAACAAAAGGGATAGAAGAAATATCAGGTCGGTTTTTACGGGAGGTTTGAAGCTCGTTTTCAGAACAAATTCTTTGCCTGAACCATCTTCCTTCGAAATTTTCCAGACAAAGCCTGTTTGCGTCCTCTTCGCCTCGCATTCATCTTGAAACCAAAGAGGGTATTCAAGAAGGTTGATGTCTTGTTTGACCATCTCCTTTGACATAAGCCCCTCCCTATCGTAAAAATGTAATTCCGAATTTATAGCACAAACAAACAATAGCATCAAGTTTCGAAAAGACGTTAGCCACTATCGTTATTTGGGGGAAGAACTATCGTTGTTTGGGGGAAGAACTATCGTTGTTTGAGGGAAGAAGTATCGTTATTTGGGGGAAGAGGCATTCCCGGAAAGGCTCATCAATAGGGCGCGGGCGGGCACTTTTTTTTAGAGGAAAGATTTTAGAAAGACTTTAGAAAGACTTACGACTAGAGGTAACCCAAACCTGGGAGGGCAAACCGGCCCTCGAGATCCGCCAAATTTTCGGACGGGTTGTTTGTTGTTTTTTTCGAAAAAGGAAAAACCACCAAAAACCACCCCAAGGACCAGGAACCCTACCCGGGGGGTCATCGTCGAACCTGGGGCACGCCAAACGCAAAAAAACGGGGTTTCCCTCGAATGGATATTTCCCCTCCGTACAGTGCCCTCGGAAGAGACGAAAACCGAAAAACGGCTTCTGGAGAGGAAAAACCAGAACCTGTTTACATAAGGTTGATTA
>JAKQKX010000097.1 GCA_029560465.1 Candidatus Omnitrophota bacterium | reverse complement strand
AGGAAAGGTTAATCGCCGTTGTGGTTTTTCCACACCCTCCTTTTTGATTCGCGACAGATATAATTCTCATTTTACACCAGCCTCCTTTTTAGCTAGAAAAGCAAATTTCATCTATAAGAATAATTCCTCTTTGTTTCTCGGTGTTCCATGCCTCGAGGATAAAAGATACTTCCGTGATGCCCGTCCAGTCGGAGATCTGATCAAAATCATCAAACGGGACATCAACGCGCTTCCATCCCAGCTTTATCCCGTCGATAAAAACGGACGAGGATTCGTTCAAGCGGTTGCGGATTTCCACGCGAACGATTCCCGGGTAACCCTCCTCCAGGCCGCGGACCGCGAACTGCAAAGAACGGTATTTGACCGCGTTGATTTGCGGCGTCGTCAGAGAAAATGTCTTGACCGGTGGATACGGATAAGTCAAATCATAGCTGATACGCAGCGGCCCTTTGTTTAAAGAATAGATAACCTTGTTGTCAAAAAAATCTTTCTTATGGGCGAGGAAGGCGGTAAAACCGTAAAAAGCGCTCACGAAGATAACCACCGTAATGACGATATTAATCACTAACCAGGCGTTAAACTGCTTCTTCTTTTCTTTCTCATGCTTGCTCTTTTTCCCGATATAAACCTGAGCCAGATGGTCATAAATCTCGTCTCTGGTCATTAAAACACCTCTATTGAAATAAGTTTAAGCGCGGGGTCACGACTTTGCCCCGCGGCAGTTTTCTTTGATGTAATTTTATGATAACAAATAAATACTGATTTTAAAATACAATTTTGTTTTTTTTAATTATATTAATACAATTTGCCCGTCGAGAATAAACACGATTCCAAACAATACGGCCGGCCCCTTTGAAATAAAGCCATTCCCGCATTACGGCTCCGGCCTAAAAGGCCGATTCTCTTCATCGCGCCTCCTGACCACCGCGCGGCCTGCCTGTTGAATGCCAAGCCCCGCGCGGGCACATCTGTCTTCGCTGGGACGCGAGGGCTTTGCGTTTCAAGCACAAATCCAAGGCGACAAAAAAAGCCCCTGCTTTTTAAGCAGGGGCTCGGTGCTTCAAACAAAACTGCTTTGAATCAATTAGAAGTTAACAATCGCGTTTAACATCAACTGAGACGCCCGTCGGTCATTGGCGGACGTAAACGCTGTCCCCGGGAAGAACAAACCATAGCTGGCGCCGATCTTGACGTCTTCGGTGTAATCATAGGCCAGATCAAAAGTCAGCTCAGACCCGAGTCCTCTGTCGGTATCCATTGCCGTTGTAATCGACTTGCCGTCCGGCTGAAGAAGGCTCAAAGACGATAAACCATCCGCATCCGTATCCTCTAACGGTTTGTCTAACCATAACCCGTTCCACTCTATGCCCGCGGTTAAATCTTCCAGCGGGACGATCGATCCGCGCACTTTCACAACATGGCAGTCCGTCTGGGCAAACAACGTGTTATAAATTTTCCCGTTGGACTGGTCTTCAAACATCGGATCCCAACCTTCATAATCATCCGTCAAATCTGACGGGTCGCTGTCTCCCGACACATAGGTGTAAGCCGTTGTTAAAACCGGGCTCCAGCTCTTTGTGCTCTCGAGCGGGACCATGTAATTGGCCATCAACTGGGCCCCGGCCGCCTTGCGGTCAGCGCTCTGCGCCGTACCATAATTTTTATTACCAAACTGATAGGCGACCTCAGCAGACACGGAAAGGCCGTCCAGGACATTAGCCGCGAGATGCAGACCCGGCATATAAACGGTGTCCGCTTTAACACCGAGAGCGTCATCTTTCACGCTCTGGTCGATCTTCGCCCAAAAATAAGTTTCCAGGACTGTTCCGCTATCATCGCCCAGTTCCCAGTTGGCGTTCATCCCGAAAAGATCAATATCGTCATCCTGGCTTCCAACCCCCAAAAGGTTGTTGGAGGCGACTTTAGTGGCCACGACGTCAATCGTCAACGGGCTGTAATCAAACACCATCCGGACCGCGTCCGCCGCGTTCCTCTTGGACATATCGCCGGCCACCCCTCTTAACCCGCCAGAGAGGCTGTCGCTCATCCCGCCTGAAGCGATAACGAAAGCGTTCCCGTAAACGAACTGCTGACGCCCGACGATGACCGTTAACGGAGAATACAACATCTCTCTTAAGGTCACGTACGCCAGATTGAGGTCAACATCATTGTTGCCGTAAGTTTCTTCATTATCTTCACCCCAAACCCGTTCGTTGATCAAGCCAATCGTGGCGCTGACATTATCCGTCAGGTCCGAATCAACTCTTAAGCGGGTCTGCGTGACTAACATGTTCTGATAGAACTGTTTGTCGTTCGTGACGAGGCCTTGAGCCCCAAGGTCAAACTGATCTCTCACCAGCCACGTAGAATCGACATCCCCGCTGACTTTGATGTTCTGCACACTAGCAGCGGCCGGTAAAGCCATCAAAGCCACGGCAAGCAATGTTAAAACTATTTTTTTCATATTGTAATCTCCTTCTAGCCGCCGGCGAACCGGCAATTATATAATAAACTAGATATATTATGGTCTAGCTAATGGCTTCATTAGACCAGAGCTTGATGATCCCCGACGATAAAATAAGCATCCCCCTCCCTTCTGTGTCCGATTGGAATCATCACTGGGTTAGAAAATTAAAACGTGAAATATTTTCACACATAGATATAACGGAGTCAATGATTTTTGAAGATTTTTTCCAGCGGCTTTCAGACAATACGTTCCAACGCGTTCACAAAAAGTGCGCCTGGGTGGACTCGAACCACCCACGCCGGCCTTAGGAGAGCCGCGCTCTATCCATCTGAGCTACAGGCGCACAATTATAGCATGCCTCCACAAGAACACCCGTCAACACCGCCCCCATTTAATCACTAAATAGAACCACTGTCAATGAGATTCCATGCGCATCTTCAGCGCATTGGACGCGCGGAGCCTTCAGGGCCCGCCATCAGATGCTTGAATAAACACCGCGACTTTTTAACGGCCACGCCGTTCTAACCTGTCAGGGCTCTCTTGCCCCACAACCGCCGGACAACTTAAAGTCACCGTGACTGCAAACGTTTCAGTTCCCGGGCGACCGTTTGCGCGTTGGGGTGAGAAGCGAGAAACAGGGCGTATTCCTTTATAATATCGTTGACAACCTTCTGATTGCCGGGATGAACGTCCTCGGCCTTTCGAAACGCCACTACGGCGTTTTCAATCCGGCCGGTCCCAAGATACACCTTCCCCAAATAAAAATACGCGCTAAAGTGGGTGGGGTCAGCCCGGATTGTCTGTTGTAAATAATCTTCAGCCAAAGAGATTTGTCCCGACTGATAAAAGATTCTCCCCAAACCAAATAACGCAGGGGCATGATGAGGGCGGAGTTTTAACGCCTTTTGATAATAACCAACAACCCGGGCCATCTTCCCGGGAACACCCAGCCCCCCCGGCTGCTCTAAAGGACCTTGACCAGGAGCCGGCCCGGATTTTAAAAACAATGAGAAATCATCCTGCGCCGCCAGGGCGTCCGCATACTTGGTCAGCACCAGGGCCTGAATTAATCCCGGCTGGCCATCCCAGTGCGTTTCAATCTGGTGTTCCCATAATGTCACCCCGTCTTTCCAAACAGCAGCCTGTTTTCGGGTTTGCGCCGACAAAAACAGCGTCATAACCACGGCCCCGGCCAGGACCAAGCCCCGCCGAATTCTTTTTCCACGGCTCGCCTGGTACCCGCGGAAAATGATCCAGGCTGCCCAACAGCAAAATCCCAGGCTGGGCAAATACATAAACCGGTCCGCGACAACATGCGAGTCGGCGCCGTAATCAAACCGGAACAGGAAAAAAGCCGACGACACATACCATAAAAAAGCGAACAAAAACAGCCGGTGCCGGCGGAACCGAATCAGCGCGGCGATGGTCAAAACAAAAAACAGCGCCCCCCCAAGCAAGGCCCCGTTGTGGAGCGTCACCGGAAACGGGGGCGGGTAAAACACCACAAAAAAATCCGGATAAAAGAATTTTTTCAAGTGGAATGTCAGGCACCAAACCCATATGAGCGCGGACTCCGGGAACGGCAAGGGGGCATGCCGGATATGCAAAGAATAAGTGATCCACACGATCGGGAACAACAAGACTCCGCAGACGAGTTTTTCAATCCAGACATAGGCCGTGAATGTTCTTTTAAAGTACCAATCGAGCAGCAATAAAATAAACGGCAAGCTTAAAGCCATCGGCTTGGATAACGCGCTTAAAACGCCGCAGACAAGCGCCATCCCCCACCAGATCCAAGCGGGGCAACGCGCGCCCGCGCGCTCGGGGCAGCCCTCCCCGCCGGGAAAACCGTCCCGGGCGCACCGCGCAAAGCCCGCCAGGCAAAGATACGTTATGTAACAAAAAACCGACAGAAGATAAAACAACGCGTATAAAACGTCTTTGCGTTCCGTCACCCAGGCGACCGATTCGACATGCATCGGATGCACGCCGAAAATCAATCCCGCTAGCAATCCCGCGGCCCGGGGCAACCCCAAGGACCGCGCGATCAAGATAACCAGCGCCGTGTTCAAAAGGTGCAAAAGGAGGTTATGGGAATGGTACACAAAAGGATGAAACCCCCACAAGGCGTGTTCCCAGGCGAAAGAAAGAAGCGATAAGGGGATATAAGTTTTATTGACCGTCGTCGAGAACATCAACCGCACATGATCGGGGTCCAAAGGGCGGATAAACGGATTTTGCAAAAGATGCGCGTCATCATCATAATTAACAAACCCGTTTTGCAGGGTCGGCGCGAACGCCCAGAAGACCCAGCAGAGGACAGCGACAAAATAAAAAAAATGTTTCTTGTTTAACGCCGGCATCATACCAGAAAAAAATGTGAGGTTAGCGAAAAAGCGGGCCTGAGGCCCTGAGAGGAACATGCCGAGGACCGTCTCCGGCATGAAAGATATTAAAATGTGATGACCGAGTAAACGGGAACCCCTTTTAACTTCCGACGGCCTTTCAGGAATCCCAGTTCAACCACAAACGCCATCCCAACGATCCTGGCTTTAAATCCTTTGACTAATTTTGCGACCGCCTGGACCGTTCCCCCTGTCGCCAGGAGATCATCCACAATCAGGACACGGGCGTCTTTCTTCAGACCGTCCACATGCATTTCAAGGGTGTCTGTCCCGTATTCCAGGGCGTAAGTCACGCTTTGAGTCTTATACGGCAATTTGCCTTTCTTGCGAACCGGGATAAATGCCGCCCCCAGCTTATAAGCCAGCGCGGCCCCGAAAATAAAACCCCGGGACTCGACAGCGACCACTGCGTCAATTTCCTTGCCCTTGTATTCCTTGACGAGGATATCAACCGTTTTCTTAAACGCGCGGGGGTCCTGCAATAAAGTCGTTATATCTTTAAAAAGGATTCCGGGTTTCGGGAAATCCGGGACATCCCGTATTGTTGCGGCAAGGCTTTGGGACGCAGAGTGTGTCTTCATATCTTTTCCCCCTCAAGTAGATAAAAATGGCGCTTCAGGCCGCCGGACTGACGTCTTCCTGACAGGCTTTCGCGGTTGATTTCCTTTTTATAAGCCGGGTCGAAAGGGTCATTTTGACCGGCAATTGCGCTTTTCCGCAGCTCACCAGGAATAATTGTTCAACACCGAGGCGCCCCATTTCCACCAGGGGCTGAAAAACCGTGGTGAGCGGGACTGAACTCATCGACGCCAAAGGGCTATCGTCAAAGCCGACAATGGAAAGGTCTTCCGGCACGCGCAGGCTCAACTGCCGGGCGACATGGATCGCCTCCAGCGCCATGACATCAGACGCCGCAAAAATAGCGGTTGGCCGTTCTTTCAGTTTAAGCAATTTTCTGGCGGCTTCCCGCGCCGGCGTGCGCAGGAAATCCCCGTGCGTGATAAAATTTTTCGGAACGGCGACATTCTCAGCGGCGAGGGCGTCTTCAAACCCTTTAAGCCGCCTCGCCCCAGCCTGGGTTGTCTGATCGCCGGCGATGGTCGCGATACGGGTATGCCCCAAGGCCCGCAGATGCTTCACAATTTCAAACGAGGCCTTGTAATTATCAACCGCGATACAGTTGATGGGCTCCTCCAGGGCATTATTCAGCACAAAGGTCGGAATCCCCCGGCAAATCACTTTCTTCACGACATGAACATCATTGTCAATATCCGCAAAAATAACGCCGTTAATATAATGACGGTCCAGTAAGATCGAATCCAACCAGCCGCGGTGGTCGTAACGGTCAGTGATATGAATCAAGACGTCGATTTTCAGCCGGCTGGCCGCAAGGCTGACGCCTTTAATAATCTCCCCGGCATAAAACGAATGAAAAAAATCCTCAAAACTCGGGATCGTCAGCACAAACGTGTTTTTGACCTTTTTAGTTTTCATCCCGTTCCACTTCCTGCTGTTTAATAAGCAATTGAATCTTTTTAATGGTCGCCGCTTCAATTTGCCGGACGCGTTCCCTGGAAACCCCCAATTTCTTGGCGATCTCGGCCAAGGTAAACGTCTTGCCGTCTTCCAGGCCGTAGCGCATCATAAGGATCCTCTTTTCCCGGTCACTCAACATGCTCAAATAACTCTGCGCCCGTTCCCGATTAAAGAAAACCTCCAGTTGCTCATCCGGGCTGACCGAGCTCTGGTCTTCGATAAGGTCTTTCACCTGGCTGTCTCCGTCGCTGCCGATTGGGGCGTCGAGGCTGGACATTTTCGCGATAGACCGTTCCAAGTCCCGGATTTTATCGACCGTGGTTTGAAGCTTCCGGGCGAGCTCGCTGATGCGGGGTTTCCTCCTCAATTTATGCGTCAAGGCCTCCATCGCCTTTTTATATTTCAAAATCTCTTCATTCATGTAAACCGGGACACGGATCATTTTGCCCTGGTCAATAATCGCACGGGAAATCCCCTGTTTGATCCACCAGGCGGAATACGTGGAAAAACGGAATCCTTTTTCCGGGTCGAACTTCTCGATACTCTTCATCAATCCGATATTGCCTTCCTCTATTAAGTCGCTTAAAGGAACGCCCAAATTCATATAACGCTTGGCAATACTGATAACGAGCCGGAGGTTCGACCGGATCATTTTGTTGCGGGCATCCTGGTCGCCGTCTTTGGCTTTCCGGGCTAAATCAACTTCTTCTTGGGGAGTCAACAAAGGAATTTTACGGACATCTTTGAGGTAGGCCTTAATGGGATCCATGCGGCTCCTTTAATGACAATACTGATTTGTCGAAAAAAAACACGTTAATTTTTAAGAAAGGACGGATAGGGCGCGGGAAAACCACTCTCCGCCCACCCCCTATCCGTTCTTATAGACTACCTTATGATATTAACGTTTTGTCTTTTTCTTGGCAACTTTTTTCTGAGCTTTCTTAGCGGGCTTCTTGGCTTGTGTTGCCCCGGCTAATGCCGCCTGCGCCGCCGCCAACCTGGCGATCGGGACACGGAACGGGGAACAGCTCACATAATTCATCCCGACCTTCTGGCAAAGCGCGATGGATTTCGGGTCCCCGCCATGCTCGCCGCAGATACCGATCTTCAGGTCCGGACGGACCGACCGGCCGCGCTCCACACCGATCGCGATAAGCTCCCCAACCCCTTCTTCATCGATACTGGTAAACGGGTCTTCCGGCAGGATACCTGTTTCCAGATAATCCGGAAGGAAACCGCCCACGTCGTCCCGGGAAAAACCGAAACTCATCTGGGTCAAATCATTCGTCCCATAAGAGAAAAATTCCGCGGACCCCGCGATCTTGTCCGCTGTCAGGGCGGCCCGAGGAATTTCAATCATCGTCCCAAACATATATTTGATCTGTTTGACGTTGTACTTCTCACAGACTTCCGCGTACACTCTCTCGACGATTTCTTTCTGGTTATCAAGCTCTTTCACCGAGCAAATCACCGGCACCATGATCTCTGGGAACACTTTTTTCCCTTCCTTCATGCATTCCACGGTCGCTTCAAGAATAGCCCTGATCTGCATCTCGGATACTTCCGGGTACGTGACCCCAAGGCGGACGCCGCGGTGCCCCATCATGGGGTTAGACTCCCTCAACCCCGAAGCCCGTTTTTCAAGGTCCTCCAAGGAAACACCGAGACTTTCAGCGAGCTGCTTAAACGCCTCTTCATTATGAGGGACAAATTCGTGCAAAGGAGGGTCCAGCAGCCGGATGGTGACCGGATACCCGTCCATCGCCGAAAGGGTCCCTTTAATGTCTTTCTTCACGTAAGGGAACAGTTCATCCAGGGCTTTCCTGCGTTCGTCAATATCCTTGGACACGATCATCTTTCTAAGCTTAAACAACGGCTGCTCTGAATTCTGCCCATAAAACATGTGCTCCGTTCTGAACAGGCCGATCCCTTCGGCCCCAAACGCGCGCGCTTTAGCCGCGTCGTCCGGGGTGTCAGCGTTCGTCCGAATTTTCAGGGTGCGGATTCGATCGCAGACCTTGAGAAAGTCATTTAACAGCTGATTTTCCGCGGCCGCGTCGATCATAGACAACTTGCCTTCATAAACCTTGCCCTTGGTCCCGTTAAGGGTGACCCAATCGCCTTCCCTCAATGTCTTGGATCCGATTTTCATGACCCTATCAGCGAGTTCAACCTCGATCTCGGAGCACCCGACAATACAGCACTTCCCCCAGCCGCGCGCGACAAGGGCGGCGTGAGATGTCATCCCGCCCCTGGCGGTCAGGATCGCTTCCGCGGCCCGCATCCCTTCGACGTCTTCGGGATTCGTTTCTTCGCGGACAAGGATCACGCGTTTACCGTCTTTGCGCCACGCCACCGCGTCTTCAGCGGTAAAAACAACCTGCCCTGCAGCCCCACCCGGGCCAGCCGGCAGCCCCGTGCCCAGCAAAACCGCGGTTTTCTCTTTAGCCGGATCAATAATCGGATGCAGCAATTCATCCAGTTGAGCAGGGGTCACCCGGCGGACGGCTTCTTCAGGGGCAATGAGCTTTTCTTTAAGCATGTCCATCGCCATCCTTAATGCGGCCGGACCGTTCCTCTTTCCCACCCGGCACTGAAGCATATACAAAACCCCTTTTTCAATCGTAAACTCAATATCCTGCATATCATGATAATGCTTTTCCAGCCGGTTGCGGATATCCACCAGTTGCTTGTAGATAGCCGGCGACCGATGCTCAAGGGTTTCCAGGTTTTTGTTGTATTCACTCTGGGAATACGTGTTGACCGGAGCCGGAGTCCGGATCCCGGCCACGACGTCTTCGCCCTGCGCATTGACGAGGAACTCGCCGTAAAAATTGTTCTCCCCGTTGCCCGGATTGCGGGTAAACGCGACACCCGTCGCTGAATCATTCCCCATGTTCCCGAACGCCATCGCCTGCACGTTCACCGCGGTTCCCCACTCATGCGGGATCCCTTCGATGATCCGGTACGAGATCGCCCGTTTCCCGTTCCAGGAGGAAAAAACCGCGCCGATGCCGCCCCACAACTGGTCCATGGCATTCTCCGGGAATTCTTTTCCAATCACTTCTTTGATTTTCACCTTATAATCAGCGCAAATCTTTTTCAACGTGTCTGCGCTCAGGTCGGAATCGTTCGTGACGCCCTGGTCTTTCTTATACCGGTCGAGGATCTGCTCCAGCTGGCGGCGGATCCCCTTGCCTTCCTCCGGTTCTATGCCCGCGGCTTTTTCCATGACCACATCCGCGTACATCGTCAGGAGACGGCGGTACGCGTCATAGACGAAGCGCTCATTATTGGTTTTGGCGACCAAACCCGGGATGGTTTTGGGCGTGAGCCCGACATTCAGGACCGTTTCCATCATCCCCGGCATCGATTTCCTGGCTCCGGAACGGACTGAAACCAAAAGCGGGTCCTTGGGGTCACCGAACTTCTTCCCGGTCAATTTTTCAACCTTCTGAAGGGCCGCCGCCACCTCGGCTTTGAGTTCAGACGGATACTTTTTCTTGTTCGCGTAATAATACGTGCAGACTTCCGTGGTGATCGTGAAGCCCGGGGGGACCGGCAAACGCAAATCTTTGTGCCCAGCCATTTCAGCCAGGTTCGCCCCTTTCCCGCCCAAGAGGTTTTTCATTTCCGCTTTCCCGTCCGCTTTCCCTCCTCCGAAGGAATAGACATACTTTTTAGCCATTGTTCTTCAACCTTTCTTTAAATAAGGGTTATACAATTTCCCAAAAGGGTTATGACTCTTTGAGGTGTTTCAACAAATACTCCCGCAACCGGTCGGCCGGCACCCGCTCCTGGGTCATCGTGTCACGGGACCGGACTGTCACCTGTTTGTCTTCCAGAGACTGGACATCCACAGTGACGCAATAAAACGTCCCGATCTCATCCTGCCGACGGTAAAGTTTTCCTATGGAAGCCGTGTCATCATAAGCGCAGGTAAAATCCTTCTGCAGATCCTTCTTGAGGGCCTTGGCCAGCGTCACGATATCGGCGTTTTTCTTCAACAAAGGCAAAAACGCGACCTGGATCGGGACAAGAGATTTGTGAAGCTTTAAAACCACGCGGAGATTGCCGTTCACCTCTTCTTCATGATACGCGTCAACGATAAAAGCCAACGTGGCCCGGTCAACCCCGCCCGACGGCTCAATAATATGCGGGTAGAATTTCTCGTTTGTGGCCAGGTCCTGGTAAGAGAGGTCTTTCCCGGAAAACTGGGCGTGCTGGCGGAGATCATAATCGGTCCGGTTGGCAATGCCTTCCAGCTCAGACCACCCGAACGGAAAAAGATATTCCACGTCCGTGCACCCGGCGGCGTAATGGGCCAACTCGTCTGTGCCGTGCGGCCGCAACCGGAGATTCTCTTCCCGGATCCCCAGGTCGAGGTACCACCGGTGACGCGCCTCAATCCACTGTTCGTGGCAGGCCTGGGCGTCATCAGGCCGGGTGAAGTATTCGATCTCCATCTGCTCAAATTCGCGGGTCCGGAAGGTAAAGTTCCCCGGCGTGATTTCATTACGGAACGATTTCCCGATTTGCGCGATCCCGAACGGAAGCTTCCGCCGGGTCACATCAACAACATTCGGGAAATTCACAAAAATACCCTGGGCCGTTTCCGGGCGGAGATACACGACGCTCCCCTCATCTTCAACCGCCCCCAAGTGCGTTTTCAGCATCAGGTTAAAAGCCCGGCCGTCCGTGAAATCCCGGGCGCCGCAATTCGGGCATTCTTCCCCGACATGGTCCTGCCGGAAACGTTTTTTACACTGTTTGCAATCCACCAAGATGTCGGTAAAATTCTCCGTGTGCCCGGACGCGTTCCATGTCATGGGGTGCATAAGGATGCTGGCATCCAACCCGACGACATCGTCACGGTCGTGCACCACGGCTTTCCACCAGGCGGCTTTCACATTACGTTTCAGCTCAACGCCCAGAGGGCCGTAATCCCAAGCGCTCCCTAAGCCGCCATAGATTTCTGAAGATTGAAAAATAAAACCCCGGCGTTTACACAGGGAAACAATTTTATCCATATCAACGGATGCTGGCATAGGAATGATTCTTATCTAAAAGACAACAGAAGGTTTAATTGAGGCCATATTCTAGCTAAAAATTCCATAAAATGCAAGGGGTTTTAATGAGCACAAGACTTACGGAGCAAGCAGCGAACATAAGTCTTCCGTGCGAATTAACCCCGGAGCTTTTTACCGGGGTTGAGTTTGCGTGAAACGCCAACGATATTCAAGAGAGCACAAGACTTACGGAGCAAGCAGCGAACATAAGTCTTCCGTGCGAATTAACCCCGGAGCTTTTTACCGGGGTTGAGTTTGCGTGAAACGCAAACGATATTCAAGAGAGCACAAGACTTACGGAGCAAGCGACGAACGTAAGTCTTCCGCGCGAATTAACCCCGGAGCTTTTTACCGGGGTTGAGTTTGCGTGAAACGCCAACGATATTCAAGAGAGCACAAGACTTACGGAGCAAGCAGCGAACATAAGTCTTCCGTGCGAATTAATGAACGCATGGCTTACGGGGCAGAATCTTAAATGGATTGAAAAATAGTATTATAATAGGAAGAAATATATTCCATATAATGCATAACCACTTTCCCCAGAATCCAGCTTATGGCAATGATCACCAGGGAAACCGCGATCTTGATGTTCCGGCTGTATTGCGGATGGATCCAGACGAGCGGAAGGATGAGCGGGCCGACACAACAAAACCCAAGCACCAAAAAAGTCTTACTGAAAAACCACGCGGCCTTTTGCTTGCTGGCCGATCCCTGCAGGAACTCATTACAATACCGGCATTTGATGGCCTCATCCTGGATTTCTTCCGCGCAAAACGGGCATTTTTTCATGTCGCCTTTCCCCCTCACGCCTGCTTAGAATCCAGCCAGGATTCAAGTTTGCGGTACTCTTCATCCGTTATAATAAAACGGTGCTGGTCACCCGGGAACGCTCCGCTTTGAACGTCCTCCTGAAAAGCCCTCACCGCCTGCTGGACAATCGTATCCAGCTGAACATAGGTTTTGACAAACTTGGGGCGAAACCGGTCAAAGAGCCCCAAGACATCGTGCAGCACGAGGACCTGGCCGTCGCACTGAACGCCAGCGCCTATACCGATTGTTGGAATGGTCAAGCGCCGTGTGATAAGCCCGGCCAGCCGGTCCGGGATACATTCCAAGACAACAGCGAAACACCCGGCGTCCTCAAACAGCGCGGCCTGTTCTAAAATCGCCCTGGCGCTCTCCGCCCCCTTGCCCTGCACTTTATATCCACCCAGTTCTTCCGCTGTCTGGGGCGTCAGCCCCACATGCCCCATCACCGGAACACCGGCACGGATCAAAGCCTGCACAACAGGCAAACAATCTTTAAACCATTCGATTTTGACGGCCCCGCATCCGGCGTCTTCTAAAAAACGACGGGCATCCGCCAGCACCCCCTCCGCCGATTTTTGACAGGTCGCGTAAGGCAGGTCCCCGACGACCAGCGCCCGGGACACGCCACGGCAGACAGCCCGGGCGTGGTGCAGCATCACCTCAATGTCCACCTGACGCGTCGATTCCATCCCCAGGACCACATTGGCGACCGAATCTCCCACGAGAATAATATCCATCCCGCACCCGTCTATAAGCCGGGCGAACGGGGTATCGTAAGCGGTGAGCATGGAGATCTTACTCCCTTGCTGCTTCTTTTCAACGACATGGCGTGGCGTTATGGTACTCATGGTTCTAAGAATTCTTTCTCAACAGCCGCCGCGGCTTCCCGTGCCGAGGCGATGGCCCCGACCACATCAAGCTGCCCGGAGAGTGCGTCCCCGGCGGCGTACACATGGGCGAGAGGCGTTTTCATCGTTAATTCTTCCACCCAAAGGTACCCTTTCTTCGTAGAGGTCAATCCCGGCACCAGATCAAAGACCGCCATGTTCGGTTTATGCCCCATGGCAAGGATGACAGCATCCGCCTCAAACACGAACGCCGAATCCGGCACGGCCATAAGCTGCCACTGGCCGTCGCCTTTCGGGTCAGCGTAATCCATCCGGTCACAGAGAACCCCGCAGACATCCTGGTCCGCCGTCCCTTGCAGCTTGAGCGGCCGGGTCAGAGGGACGATCGTCACCCCTTCCTCCTGTGCGTTTTTAAAGTCCGAGGGATGGACGGCGATCTCGTCCTCCGCCTGGGGAAAAATCAGGGACGCGGCCTTCCCCAGCCTGAGGCAGAGCCGCGCGCAATCCAACGCCTTGTTCCCCGCCCCCAAAATCGCCACCCTCTTGCATCGCCGGAACAACGCGTCGTTGATCAACGCGGGGTCCGGTTCCGAGACGTTGACCTTCATAAGAAACTCTTCGGAGAAAAAAACACCGCCCAAAAAATGCCCGGGAATCTGTTTCAAATCCGCGCCCCCGGTCCCCACCGCCAGGATAACGGCGCGGAACCCCCTGGCCCACAGGTCATCAATCGTCAAAGACTGGCCAACACGGCTTAAGGTCTCAAACCGCACCCCTTCTTCCTCAATATCAGCGACCGCCATATCAATCGTTTTATCCGGCAGCCGGATCTCCGGGATGCCGTAACGCAGGACTCCCCCGAGAAACGGGAACGACTCAAATACCGTGACCTGGAAATCACGCCGGGCCAAATAATAAGCCGCGGCTAACCCGGCCGCCCCGGATCCGATGACCGCGACAGGAGGGCCGGAAGATACGCGCTTCTTTTTTAATATCGATAACGCCTGACCATGGTCGGACACGTAGCGCTCGAGGGCCCTGATGGCGATCGGATCGCCTTCTTTCTTGAGGATACAGGCCCGTTCACACGGGGCCCCGCAAACCCGGCCGCAAATATCCGGCAGGGCATTGCCTTCTTTGATTTTCTGCAAGGCCGCCGGGAAATCTGATTCCCTCAAAAGGCGGATGAATCCCGGGATATCAATATTCAGCGGACAAGCGCGCACGCACACCGGGTCGCTGCACTGCGGGCAGCGCCGGGCCTCCCCCAAAGCGTTCGCCCGGGAAAACCCCTGGCACACTTCTTGAAAATTCTTAACGCGCTTTTCTTTTGACTGAATTTTTTGAGGCGGCTGCAGCATACAAAGAATCCTCGCCATAAAACGGGGCAGGGATTACTCCCCCCACAGACCCGATAAAAATTTTTTCATGACTCCGGCCGGATGGCTCTCATCCTGAAGCCCGCCGGCCGCATGATCATGCGCGTGCAACCGGACCTTCAGCTTCTCGAAATCAACCTCATGGCCATTAAATTCCGGGCCGTCCACGCAGGACAACACCGGTTTCGCCCCGGCATCAAGGCGGCACGAGCCACAGATCCCTGACCCGCAATGCATGATCGTGTTCGCCTGGATAAAAGTTTCTATCTTCTTCGCTCTGGTCATGCGGCAGGACTCTTCCATCATGGCCGCCGGGCCGATCACATACACCAGCTTGACCCGCTCCTGGTCAAGAATTTCTTTCAACAACTCAACGACGGTCCCTTTGCGTTCATACGTTCCATCTTCCGTCGTGATCATAAGCTTATGGCAGGCCAGCCGCATTTGGGTCTCAAGGAGCACGGAATTCTTATTGTCCGCCCCGATCAGGCCGATCACCTTGTTTTCACAACGTTTCAGCGCCCGGCAAACCGGCAAGAGGGAAGCAATGCTCACACCCGACGCCGCACACACAACCGTCCCCGCCGTCTTAATGGTGGCCGGCTTCCCGAGGGGCCCCATGACCGCGTAGACCGATTCCTGGATCGATAACCCTCCCAACCGGCGAGTCACCGGCCCCCGCTCCTGGAACACCAGGGAAATCGTGCCCCGGAGAGGATCGTTCTCGACAATCGTCAACGGCAGCCAACCGGCATTCTTTTCCGGCATCACGATCACGAACTGCCCGGGCAACGCCTTGGCGGCAACGGTTTCTGCCACGATATCCAACCGTTTGATATCCTTGGATAAAAGCTGTCGATTAATAATTGTAAACATGGCGTTTGTATTATACGGGAAGACCCCGGATATGTGCAACCGTGGATTCCAGTATTTAACACAGGCTCCTATCTCTGTAAAACTTTGAGCAATTCCTTTAAAGGCAGGGTATTCAGGACCTGTTCTTTTGTCAACCATCCCCGCCGGGCCACGCCGATGCCGTACGGCATATGCCCCAAATGGACCGTGGCGTGGGAATCCGTGTCGATCACGAAAGACACCCCCCGCTGCCGGGCATAATAAACGTTCTCAGAATTCAGGTCAAGCCGGACCGGGAAGGCGTTGATTTCCAGAAACGTACGCGTTTCCGCCGCCGCATCGCAGACCGCTTTAAGATCAACCTCATAAGCGTCCCGCTTCCCCTTATGCACGCCCGTGGGATGAGCGATCGCGTGGACATATTTGTTACGACAGGCTTTCACCAGCCGGCGCGTCAGCTGCTTCCGGCTCTGCTCCAAGCCCGTGTGAATCGCTGCGATAACAAAATCAAAATCTTTTAACACCCCGCTGTCATAATCGATATTTCCATCCGCGTCGATTTCCACCTCGGTCCCGAAAAGGATCCGGCAAGCGGGGAACTCTTTCTGAACCCGCTCGATTTCAACCCGTTTCCGCTTCAAGTCTTCCGGAGATAACCCTCCGGCCACGGTCAAGCTGGCCGAATGATCACTGATGCCGACGTATTCATACCCTCTGGCCGCCGCCCCGGCCACCATGTCACGAATCGAGCTCTTGCCGTCGGAAAAGTCCGAATGCACATGCAGGTCCCCTCTGATATCTTCCAGCCGGATCAACTCCGGGATAAGGAGGTCCTCCCGGGGGTCCGCCCCTTTAAAAATCCGGTCCATGCCCATTTCTTCCCGCAGCTCCGGATGGATGAACGGCAGGCCGAGGGCCCGGAAGCAGGTTTCTTCCGTTTCTCCAGCCAGACGGATTTCTTCCGGCCCGGCGGTCGAAAAAATTCCGTATTCACTGACCTTTTTCCGCTGTCGGAGCGCCACCTGCCTCAACCGGATATTAAAATTCTTCGATCCGGTAAAATAAAGCCATGCCGCCCCGAAACAGGCCGGGTCTACAACCCGCAAATCAACCTGAACGCTATCAGCCATGAGGACAGACGATTTTGTGGGCCCCTGAGCCTGAACCGCTTTCACCCGGGGGAGAGACACAAAAGTGTCCATCACCGGGCCGGCATCGGAAGCCGCGGCCAGGATGTCAATATCACGAATCTCTTCTTTACGGCGCCGGACACTGCCCGCCGCTTCAACCTGTTTGATCCCCGGCAGCTTCGTCAACTCCTCAATAATATAGGCAGCCACGCGGTCGGCTTCGTCCGGCATCATAAAGGACTGCGCCTGGCGGACGATCCGGATCCCCTCCAGGATATTCTCGACCGCCTTCGTTTTGATCCCCGGCAACTCTGCCAGGGCTCCGGACCGGGCGGCGCTCTCCAGCCCGTCAATATCCCGGATATTCAAATGCTCAAAAAACAGTTGGGCCCTCCGGGGGCCGACGCTGGGAACCCGCACGATATCCAAGAGGCTTTCCGGGACCGTTTCGACCAGTTTATCGTAAGCCGACACCCGGCCGGAATCCAGGTACTCGACGATCTTATCTTTCAAAGCCGTTCCCACGCCGGGGATACCGGAAAGGCGGTCCTGATCCCTCAGGACACGGACATCTTCCGCCAGTTGGGACAGCCGGTCCGCCGCCTGATGATAGGCGCGGATTTTGAAAGCATTTTCCCCCCGGATTTCAAGGAGCGTGCCCATTCGGTTGAATAAATCGGCCAATATTTGGTTATTCATTTCTCAAAAACTTCCTTCAATTTCTCGGCGTAATACCGGACAAAAATGGCCTCATCCTCTTCCACCGGGCCGGTAATCTTAAAACCGATTTTATATTCTTTAAAACCGCCCATGACCTCCATTCCGATCATCTCTTCCACCCGGATCACGTTCACATGAATAACCGGCTTCTCCCCCGTTGGGAGCTCCACCTGGATAGCGAGGTCCTGCCCGATTTCCAACGGCTCTTTGGTCACAAGACAAATGCCTGTCGCGCTGATATCCATCGTAGCCGCCAAGACTATTTCCTCTTTATTCCCCGGAGAAGGGAAACTCACAGGCAACTCCACCATTAAACGGTGACATCGTCTTTTATCGCTCATTCTTTCCTCCTCTTCAGGTTTCCTGATAAGGATTAACCCAACCCGTATATCCGGGCGACCATGATTAAAATAACCTGCAGGACAACAAAAACCGGCAGCAGGAGAGACTCCAATATCCCGGAAAAAGCCAGGGCTGCGACAATGGCCAGGCCGAAGGAACTTAACCACGCAAAAAGCTTATCGAGCCAGCGGAAAGGCAGCAGAGCCCTGAAAACGTGCGACCCGTCCAACGGGGGGATCGGAAGCAAATTCAGCCCGGCCAACAGCAGATTGATCACGAATCCGTATTTGCAGACATTCACGCCATATGTCAACAACAGCTCCCTGCCGTGCCCGCCGGCGACAATTGTGTTCGCCCCGAGCGCACTGAACCCGTAAGACACATACCCCTGGCTCTTGAAATAGTGCCCAAAGGCCACCAGGGCCCCTGCGAATATCAGGCCGATCACGATATTAACCCCGGGGCCGGCCAGGGACACCAGGGCATCATCCCACCGGGGATGCTTGTAATTCCCCGGGTTAACCGGAACCGGCTTGGCCCATCCGATCAAAAACGGGGATTTGCTCATCAGCAAAACCATGGGAAGCAACACAGAGCCAAACCAGTCAATATGCACCAACGGGTTAAGGGACAGCCGGCCCAGGGCATGCGCGGTGTGGTCCCCCCGTTTAAAGGCCATCCAGCCATGCATATATTCATGCAGAATCACGGAAAAAATCAAGATCAAAAAAGCGGCGGCATGATGGACCCAGGGTTTGACACGGTTCTGGATCTTGGTGATCTTGAGGAACGTTTCAATCGACCGGTCATGCCCGCCCAGCCGGTCCAACGCGGTCAGGCTCTTTTTAGCAATAACGAAATGCTGATGAGCCTCTTCAAAATTTTCTTCCTGCAGGTAAAGCGAAGCCAAAATCATGTGGAGCAGGCTGTCTAACGGCGCCAGCGCGATCGCCTGGGTCAGCAGGCCCTTGGTTTGCTCCAGGTCCCCGGCCATAAGCGCGCCGGAAGAAAGGAAATAATACGGAGTGATCGAATAAGGCCGCCGGGCTTGCGCCTCCCGGGCCGCCCGCACAGCCAGGTTCAATTTTGAAACCATCCCTTCCCGCGCAGGCTCCCTTTCAGCTAAAGACAAATAATACATGGCCTGACCGGCATAGTTCAGATAAGAATTCGGGGAAATCCGGTCGAGCCCTTCCAGATAACGGGGGATGGCGGGATCATCCGGATAATATTTGAGCTTGAGATTCAATAACACCAGATAAATTTCCGCCGGCTCCGGGGCCGCCGTTAACGCCGCCTCATAATATGGCACGGCCGCGGCCGGATCCTTTTTTAAATCCGACAGGACGCCGAGGCTGAACAAAACGATGGCATCCCGAGGGTTCTCGACGAGTTCCGTCTTCAGCGCGGCCTCCAATCTCGCAACCGGCTCTCCGAGGTTGATCTGGCATAACAATAATCCACTGCGGGCTTCAAGGTTAGAGGGGTCTTCCTCCAGGACGACCCGGTAAAAATCATAAGCCGATTCAAAATTCTGATGATTAAACGCTTCGACCGCTTGCTGAAAAAACGTCCGGGTGCCGGACGCTTCCGCCGCCGGCCCCAGCACGGCCAACAGGGACAGGGCAAGACCAGCCATAACCCCTTTCCATGGATATGCGACTCTCATGCAGTTCTAACTCCTTCATTAAAATAAACCGGAAACGCGGACAAAAGGCCGGGCCCCGGCTTACAATTTTTCCCCTCTTAACACGGCGGGAATCGGTTGGGTGTCAATCCTGATCCCGCCGTCATGCTCGATTTTCAGGGTGTAAAGAACCCCCGGCACGAATTTAGTTCCCGGGGCCTCAATCTGCGCGTTCTTGATCCCTTTGGAAATCGCCTTCTTGGAATCCAGGGCAAGCGACCAGAACTCCCGCCAGAGTTTTTGTTCAAAATCATGGTCTCCTCCGGGGACCTTATACCCTTCAGGAATGCTGTGGACTGGAGTCACAATATATTCTTCTGTATTTCTCCCGTCCAGCACAAATACTTTCCAGAAAAGGTAAGCGCTTTTCCCTTTTAACGGGTCGCCCTGTTTAACATAAACATCATCAAAACGGACGACCAAAGACTGGAACTGGATGATATTGCCGCTGAACGTGAAATACTTAGGTGGCATCGGCTCCTGCAGGGCATCATATTCCAGGAACTTAATGGTCGTCATATGTTTCTGGGTCATGGGGTTGAAAACAACATCCGTCACCAGGACCTCGGCGATGCGGGAATCCGCTTCCAGCCGGCTGATCATCAAATTCAGTATTTTATTTTTCTGGATATACTCGTTATAAATCTGTCGCCCCCCCCATGCCGCCGCCACAATAATCCCGCACACAAAAACCAGAACTACAACGCGTCCAGGGTTAACTTTTGAGGACATACAGGACCTCCTTATTAAAGATTATGACAATCTTGTTCCCGGCCATGCTTGCACCGGCAGGTTCTGGAAGCGTGCTGATCAGCCGTGATGATGTGGATACAATTTTAAGGAAAGACAATGACAGCCATGCCCAAAACCGGGAAAGGACAAACTTGCCAAGCCAACAGCGTGACCAAGGGGTTCCCCCGACGTTCATGATTAAGCCGTACGGGAGACGGCTCCGCCGCTTATAACCCGGGCGCCTTATCCGAAAAAGCGGCCCTGGCCGTGAAAAGAGCGTTCAGGGCTTTAGGAAAACCCGCATAAACCGCCATCTGCAAAATCGCCTCCACAATTTCCCCCCGGGAACACCCCACCTTTAACGCGTTGTGGATATGGTTCTCCAATTGCGGGGAAGCCGCGCCCTGCGTGGTTAACGAAGCGATGGTTAAAAGCTCCCGGGTTTTCAAATCCAGGCCCGGCCGGGAATAGACTTCTCCGAACGGGAATTCAATGATCCAGCGGGCCATGTCCGGAGCGATATCCTCCAGCATTTTCATGATCCGATCCCCGGATAACGGATCAATCTCCCTAAGGGTTTCCAGCCCTTTTTGAAATGAATCCATACGCCCCCCTATTTAATTTTCAGAAAACTTTCCATCTCTATAATTTTTGGGCCAAGATTCACCTTGGCCGAAAATGTGGAAATTTGGCCTACGGCTTGAATTAACGGTTTAACCAATCCCTGAATCACGTCTTCCCGCTGGGCCGGTGTTAATGTCTTCCGGGAATCTATCTCCATGAGCATGGCTTCCAGCTCAGCCTGCGTGTCTATCCCGGCGCTAATACCACCCTTCAACCGTTCAATCTCCTCGGTCTTGTCCGCGATGGCCTGTTCTATTTTGGCTTTCTTCCGGTCCACAGAAGTCAGGTCTTCCCTCTGATTCAGGAAAGCCTGTTTTTCCTCATTGAGGGAATCTTTCTTTGTTTGTTTCTTTTTAATGCTATCCTGGAGAAATTTCAAACGCGCCAGCCCTTCCGGAGGCAAAAGAAAATTCTCATCATCCTGAACAGACTTAAGCTGGCGTTCTTCTTCACGGTCCGGTTCAAGGCTTTTCTCCAGGTTTTCCAAAAATTTATCGATCCTTTCAATCTCCCGGTCGACTTTCAGCACTTCTTCCGGCTGCTCCACAATCGCATCTTTCTGCTCTTTCAGGCTCTCTATCTCGGCTTCCAGGCTGCTCACCTGATCCTTATTAGAAACAATATCATCGATCACATCCTGCATCCTTCTCTCCGTCCCGTCTCGAAACGCTTTCTGTTTGGCAATCTGCTGATCCGCCCATCCAGCGCCCCATTCCAGAATAGAATCGGCTTTCTGGGCAATGCCCTGAACGTTTAAGAAAACCACCGCGTTATTTTTCGCAGACAAGCCCAAATTCGGCTCCTGGAAATCCGCCTGTTTCAGAATGGACGGCTTGTCCCCCGCCTTCGCGGCCTTCGCCTGCCTGATCAAATCCCGGCTGGTCGCTATAATCAAATATCCATCCAAGAAAGAATAGGTCGGCTCTAAATTCTCAATCATGGGAATTTTAAAGAAATAAATATCCTCACCATCAACCGTTTCGGTTTCCGCCCGGACAAAAGACTGTTTCGCAATCAAGTCACGTATCAGGGTTTTAACCTTCTCTTGATCCGCGGTTTTGATATAGAACGCCAGTTGCGGAACAGGGACAAGCTGATCGAGAGAAACGTCCGTCCAAAACCAGCCCATCTCGCGGCCGAGGGCCGGGATAAGGTCATTTTTAACATTAATCCCTAAAGCCTGTTCCAACCCGGCGATAAACTCCTCCGGATCGGCCTCGACCCCTTTTGCCAGCAAAGCATCCCCCATTTTTTCAGGCGCCTGCTGCCAATAATATTCAAAATCATAACAGGGGCTCCACTGATAGCCCAGCACGTCCCGCGGGATAAACTGAAGGGAGGCATTCTCCTGGGGGGCGCACTCATAAAGCGGCCTGACGTCCGGCTCAAGCGCATCCCTGTCATAATGAATGTCTAATTTCAAACGTGTTTGCGGGCCTGGAAGCGCGGAAAGGCTCATCATCTGGAACCCTTTGGCCTGCCTGAAACTGTCCTCCACCTGCTTAAGAAACAACGCGCTGTCTTCTCCGTTGGCAGCAAGCCAGCCCACGATTTGCGCCTTAAGGTCCTCAATAAGCTTGACAAAATTCATGTACCCTAAAAAATCCGCGTCCTGGTGCGCATGAGACCGCACCCGCAAGTAATCCGCATCCGCTCTCAGGGACGCGCTATCCTTTTTCTTATAAATATCGATGCACCGGCGGGCCGCCTGGTCATTGATCCCCACCACCAGCAGATTCTTAATCCGCGTATACCCGATCTTGAAAGGCGCCCCTTTGACCGAAATCAGATAAATTTTATTCTTTTCATAATTCACTTCTTCCACGCTAATATTCGGGTCTATCTTTCCCATCAGGCCAGAAAATTTTTCCGCAAACTTCAGCTCCGGCTTAAGCCGGGTGACCAAAAACGTCTGGGACGCGACCTCCATCATATTCTGGGAATCAAGGCTGTTTTCCTTTCCAGGATATACCGCCAGGACAACTTCTTTCCCCAAAAAAGTTTTGACAAAAATCTTCATCTCTTCAGAAAACAATTGCTTCATCATTGTGTTATAGCGCTCCAAGGCCTCTTCGTTCCCGCCGGATTCTTTTATATATTTAATATAGTCAATCCCTTTGAGAATCTGCCAGAACCGGGTTTGAGAAAACTCATCAAGGTTCTTCTCGATATCTTTCATGTGGACAAAAATAAGCGGCTGTGGAGGCAGGATCGCCTCTACGGCCAGGGGAGGGCGCGTGCTTTGCCAATACAGAAATATTCCCCCGGCAACTAAGCCAATCACCGCGATCATAAGCACGATTAAAAAGACCTTTTTCATAATTTTTTAACTCCCTTCCTTGAACAATATTCTCTCAACCGTATCACCAAAACCTTAGATAATTATACATAAAAAATTTATAAATAAAAGACTGGATTATTTTAAGGCAAAACACCGGCAGGCGTTTTGATCTAAACTTTCAGCCGCCGCTTGTTGAGGCAGCTCTTTGAGCCGGCAAACACATTCCAGGGTGATCCGGACGTCTTTGGGGGAAGCGGCAAACCCGCCTCCGCCATCACTGTTACGATAAAACACGGGGGTGTCGGTTTCAATGAGCAGCCGGTCTAAAGGCGTGGCCCGGACAACGGCTTGTGACGGCTTGCTATAAGAAAGGCTCGGAGAACAGGACACATAATACCCCTGGGCCAGGATCGCCTCCAACACGTCCAAAGGCCCGCTGTACCAGTGAAAAACCGCTTTCCGAGTTCCGGTTTCCCGGGCGATATCCAGGCTCTCCTGCCAGGCGCCCCGGGAATGGATGATCGCCGGGAGGCCCCACTCTTTCGCCGCCTCTAACATCCTGCGGAAAACCGCTTTTTGTTTTTCCTGCAGCGCGGGGTCTATTTTGACCCACGGGTACCAGAAATCCAGTCCGATTTCCCCGATCGCCACCGCCTCCTTGGCATGCGCCTTGATAAACTCCAGACACGGCTCCAGATCCTGGCGGTGCGCCCGGTCCGGGTGAAAACCAAACCCGAGGTAAACCCGGGGGCGCGGGGCTGACTGGCAGATCTTAAGATTCTTCTGGTTGGACTCGAGGTCTTCTCCCACGGCGATAATGGCCGAAACCCCGGCTTGTGCGGCGGCAGCCAGGACATCCGGAAGGTGTTCGACATGATCCAAATGCGCGTGTGTATCAATCATCTTTAACGGCCGGCCTCCTCAACCCTTCCGGGAGCCTCTCGGCTATCAAGGATAAATGTGACCGGCCCGTCGTTGAGCAGGATGACATCCATCATGGCCCTAAACCGGCCGCATTCAACCTTAAAACCCTGCGCGCGCAAGTGTTCCACAAACCGGTTATAAAAAACTTCTCCCAGGGCCGGATCCGCCGCCTTGTCAAAAGAAGGCCGGCGCCCCTTCCCGCAGTTCCCCAGCAACGTGAACTGGGACACCACCAGAAACTCCCCGGCAACGTCCCCGGCAGCCAAATTCATCTTCCCGTCCGCGTCCTCAAACATCCTTAAGTGTGACACTTTTCGGACCAGATACTGGATGTCTTCCGGTGTGTCATCCCTGGCCACACCGAGAAATATCAGGGCCCCTTTCCCGATCGCCCCCACGCACCGGGACTCGACCTCCACCCTGGCATACTTTACTCTTTGAATGACGATTTTCATAATATTAATATAAAACAATTTTATTGATTATAATAACCCACGCCGTGCGGGTCAACTGAATAATGCGGCGTGAGGGCGATGGACAGAATCAATTTTCTTCTCTATTTACTAACAAAAAAAATTATGACAGAATAAAGCATTCCAAAATACCGGGCCTGAACGGGCCAAAACCATTTTTGATCATGACCATAGAAGAAATCCTGTCTCAATACAAATTCCCGGAAGAGCTAAAGGCTATTTTACTCCGGTCTGGGATCAGCACGCTGTATCCGCCGCAGGCCGAGGCCATCGAAGCCGGAGCCTTGGAAGGACGGAATATCCTGCTCTCCGTCCCAACGGCCGCCGGAAAAACCCTGGTGGCGGAACTCTGCATGCTGCGCGCGCTTCTGTCTGCCCCCGGCCGCTGCCTTTATATCGTGCCGTTGAAAGCCCTGGCCAGCGAAAAATATGAAGACCTTAAAAAAAAATATTCTTCCGTTGGAATCAAAGTCGGTTTGGCGACCGGAGACACCGATACGGCGCATGATATCTTAAACGGATACCACATCCTTGTCGCCACGGCGGAAAAAGTCGACGCCCTCCTGCGAGCCCGCACTCAATGGCTCATCAACCGGCTTCATGTCGTGGTGCTGGACGAAATCCATTTTCTGAACGACCGGGAACGCGGCCCGACCTTGGAAATCCTGGCGGCCCGCATAAAACAGCTGAATCCCAAAGTGCAGTTCCTCGCCCTGAGCGCGACCGTCAGCAACGCCTCGGATATCGCGTCATGGCTGGATGCCCGGCTCGTCGAAAGTCGCTGGCGGCCGATCCCCTTAAGGGAAGGCATTTATTTAAACGCGGAAATCCGCTTCAATAACGGGCCCAACCGCCTCATCCAGGGGACGGGCCCCGACCTGAACAAGCTGGCCGACGACACGCTGCGAGGCAAAGGCCAAATGCTTGTCTTCACGAGTTCCCGCCGTTCGTCCGAAGCCGCCAGCCGGCTGTTGTGCGGGACGGCCGGCACGTTCCTTCCGGACGATCAGCGCAGGGTGTTGGCTCAACTGGCCAGAACCCTCCGGGGCTCCGAAAACAGCGCCACGCGGATCTGCCGCAGGCTCGGCGACGCCGTAGAGCATGGCGTGGCGTTCCATCATGCCGGGCTGAAGCCCGAACAACGCAAATTGATCGAAGAAAATTTCAAAAACGGCCTCCTCAAAATCGTCTGCTCCACCCCGACCCTCGCCGCGGGGGTCAACCTCCCGGCCCGCCGGGCGGTGATCCGCGACGTCAAACGGTTTGAAGGAGGGCTGGGCGCGAGCTTTATCCCGGTCTCCGAGTACAAGCAATGCGCGGGCCGGGCCGGCCGGCCGCAGTATGATGACTGCGGGGAAGCGGTCCTCATCGCCAAAACCCCGGGGGAAGCCAAAGCGCTGGCGGAACGCTACATCAACGCCGATCCCGAACCCGTCACCAGCCGGCTCGGGTCGGACAGCGCATTGCGGACGCACATCCTCGCGTCCATCGCCGGGGATTACGTCCATGACATCAACGACACCTTTAATTTCATTTCCCACACATTCCTGGCCCATCAAAAGCGGACCCTCAACCTGATTGAAATGATCGGCAACGTCTTCGATTTCCTCCAGGAGGAGGACTTCATCGAGAAACAGGGCTTCCGTTTTTTCGCGACACCGTTCGGCCAGTACACCAACCGGCTGTACATCGACCCGGCCTCGAGCATCATCATCCGGGACGGCCTGCATAAAATCGCCAAAGGCAAATCTTTTTCGTATCTGGGGTTACTCCACCTCACCTGCTGCTGCCCCGACAGCCCGTTATTAAAAAACTGGAAAAGCCAATGGGAAGAAATCGAAGCCTTTGCCTACAACTGCCAGGACGAAATCATCCTCCAGGAAGAAGATTTCCCCATGCTCACCGACTTGGGTCTCAATATGTCCATCATGAAAACAACGATGATGCTATGCCGCTGGATCGACGAAGAAAAGGAAGAGAAAATCTGCGATGATTTCAATATCGGGCCGGGAGACATCTACCGGCACATCGAGGCTGTCCAATGGCTGCTTTACGCGGCGATCACATTCGCGGAACTCTTCCAGTACAAAAAACTCACGCTCCTGTTATCCAGTTTAAGGAGCCGCGTCAAGTATGGAATTAGAGAAGAGCTGATCTCCCTGGCCCACCTGAAAGGAATCGGACGGATCCGGGCCCGGCACCTTTACGAAAACGGTTATAAACACGCGACAGATTTGAAGTCCGCTTCCGCGAAAGATCTGGCGGGGATTGACAAAATCAGCCTGTCCCTGGCCCAGGATATCATTCAACAAGTGAGGCGCCCCTGACCCCTGGACGAAACATGCGGTTCAAAACCTTGGCCCACAATATCCGGATATTTAACCCCGCAGCGGCGTTTTTAATGACCTTCTGCCCGACCTGCTATCTGTTCCTGATCGCATCCCGGCTGTCCAGGGTGTTCGGGGAAGACCTGTTTGTTTATCCGGTCGTGGCCGCCGTATTTATCCTTTTTATAGGCCTGGGCAGCGCGCGCCGGAGCGCGCCAGCCCCGGAGCCCGAGCACAGGACCCCGAAAAAACTCATATGGCTCCAGATGGGTTTGACGTTCGCCGGTTTTTTCAGCATCCTCGGCATCGACATCATCCTCTTTGACTCCCTGGCTGTTATCAACCTGGAAGCCGGGGTGTTCGGGCTGGCTCTCGCCGCAGCTATTGGATTTTTAAGCGGGCGGGCCTGGAGGGAATTTTATCCCCCGCGGCTTTCTTCAACAGATGGCGCCCGGGACCGGGCCTCAGTTAAAATCTTTAGTTCCCTCGCCTGCGCGATCGCCTCGCTGCTTTACACGTCGGTATTTTTCCCCGCCATGGGTTTTTTCAAAACATCCCTCATGATCTCCTTTATAAACTTTCTGTTCGTTCTATTCCTGTTTCTCTCCCGGAATGAAGCCCAGCCGGTTGACCGCCTCTGGCGCTGGGGAATCGCCGCCCTGGTGGGATTTTTTCTCGCCGTCTCCCTGTGGAGTGACAAAATAGAAAACACGGTTCTTCAAAGGGCCTATCTGGGACACAGGCCGGCCACACTCATTGCCAAAGATCAGACACCGTCTCAACAAATTCTGCTGTATATCACCCGGAAAGACGGGTGGCCGGTTTTAGAGACAGAGAAAGAAATCCTCGCCAGACCCAGCAAGTATTTCATTTTGGGGCTGACAAACGGCGCGTTACAATTTTTCCTTCCGTTAGAATCCCGGGGGGACCCCGGGCACGCCTTTCTGTTTGACCCCTACATGACTCTGCGGCCCTACATCAAGGACCTCCTTATTCTCGGCGGCGGGGACGGGCTGGCGGCCCGGCAAGCGGTCCAGTACAAATCCGCGAAGGAGATCACGGTCGTGGAACCCGATCAAGCGTGGGTCACAATAACCCGGGAAAATCCTTACCTGCGGGAATTGACCCGCCGCGCCTTCGATGACCCGCGCGTTAAACTGCATTTCATGAATCCCTTCGAATGGGTTTTGCGCGACAACAAGCATTACGACCTCATTATTGTCGATGCCCCGCCGGGGGGGACAAGAAATTTAATAAAAACAAAAACCTTAAGCCTTCAATTCCTGCGGGACCTTAAACGCCTCCTCTCAAAACACGGGGTGATCGTTATCACATCCAACACCTTGTCGTCCCCGTTAAAGATGTCTGTCCAAGCGCGGACCGCGTTGGACGCCGGGCTGTTTCCCCTTGCAGGATCCTACCGGGGGAAAGAGGAATCTTTGGGAGAGACGGAACAACTCGTCCTTTTTCATTCGGAAAAATCCCGCGCTTCTTTTCTGGAAGATTACAAAGAAAAATACCGGCCCCGTCTCGAATACGGATGGAAGGACCTGGCCAAATTCGGGATCATCAGCTACTCTCTGCCCAACACGGCAGACCACTCCCTGAGCGGGTATGACACGTTGATTTCAAAATTCCCGATTAAAACACGGCTTAAAATGATAACGGAAGACTATGCCTCCCCATAAACACCTTACATTTCTGAATTCATGCGCTGCTGGCCACGGGGCCCTGACATATATCGCGCTCGCGACCGCTTTCAGCTATATTTTCAGCGACCCTGTTTTCGTCTTCCCATTCTTCACCGGCCTCTATCTAGCGGCTTGGGGCCTGGGGACATTGCGGGCCGAAAAACCTGCCGGAGGCCCTGAAGGGACGGTCACCCTGATTTTGTTCAACAGCTTCGCCGGCATCCTCCTGGCAACCCCAGGCATCTGGGCGGCACTCCTGGCCAACGAAACGCTCCGCTACCTTCTAAGAACCCGGCATCAAGACCTGTTATTTTTAATATTACCCGCGGGGATTATCCTGACCGTCTGCCTCGGAGGGGTGTTCGGGGCCAGGCAGGCGGCTTTTTCCAGATTAACGAACAGCAAAAAAAATCCGGAAGCCAGCCTTCACGCCACATTCTGGGAAAGCGATCATTTCGGCGCGTCCGCCGGCATCATGATCTTCGCGTTTATTTTCAATCCGTTGTGGGGGCTTATCCGCGGCATCCTGTTATCGCAGGCGATCGCCCTGGGAGTCACGGACATTGCCTTCTTGCGGTCCTTCCCCAAGAAGCAGCCCTTTGTCCTCAAAATCCTGTTCCTCCTGGCCAACCTATGCGTACTGGCTTCTCTGGGAGCGCAAAATTTTATGATCACCGGCCTAGACGCGATGTCTGGATTCTGAAAATGCGCGTCTTTTAGCCTAGGCGACCTCGCAGGAAAATAAAATACGCCAAAAGCAGAACCGCAAGCACAGCCATGAGCCAGCTCATATCCCGGCCCCGGCCGCTCAACATCTTAATAACCGGATAACTGATAAATCCCAGCGCCAGGCCGTCCGCGATGGAATAACAAAACGGGATCCCGATCATAGTTAAAAATGCCGGGATGCTTTCCGAGGCGTCGTCCCAATCAATTTTTTTGACGCTTTCAATCATCATAACGCCGACGATCACCAGCGCCGGAGCCGTGATGGGGGGGTAATTCCCGATCATGCCGATAAGCGGCCCGAAAAACAGCGCGGCAAGAAACAACGCGCCCACGGTCACGCTCGTTAACCCCGTCCTGCCGCCGAACGCGACCCCCGCCGCGCTTTCAATATAACTCGTGACGGTGCTCGTGCCCAGGCAGGCGCCACCCAGAGTCCCGACCGCGTCCACGATTAAAACCCGGTCCGCGCGTGGCAGCCGGTTGCCGTCCATAAACCCTGCGGCTTCCGCGACCCCCACCAGGGTCCCGACCGTGTCAAACATATCCATAAATAAAAACACCATGATAAACGGCAGGTAAGCCACGCGAAACGCCTCTGCAATATTCATTTTGAAAATAAGCGGCTGCCGGATGTCGGGGAGCCCGAATATCCCCCGATATTCAATCTTGCCCAGGCACAGCGCCACGAGGGCGCCGGCCAGGATTCCCCACAGGATAGCGCCGCGGACTTTCCGCACCTTCAGGACGCTGGTGACGATCAGCCCGGCAAAAAAAACCAGGATATCCGGGGCCGCGAAATGGGTATTCAACCCCACCAGGGTTCCCGGCTTATCAATAATCAGGCGACCGTGCTGCAGGCCGATAAACGTGATAAACAGGCCGATCCCGACGGCAATCCCGTTTCTCATGCTGGGGCTGATCGCGTCAATGATGGCCTCCCGGACCCGCAGGGCCGAAAGGAGAAGAAAAAGGACCCCGGAAATAAAAATGATCCCCAGCGCGGTTTGCCAGGCGTCGGCGACGCCCATGGTGGTCAGGGTCATGATCACAGAAACGAAGAAAAAATTTTCTCCCATGCCGGGCGCCAAAGCAATGGGGTATTGCGCGTAAAGTCCCATAAAAATGGAAGCGCCGGCGGAGCTAAGGCAGGTCGCCAGAAGGACCGCGCCGAAGTCCAGGCCCGTCGGGTTCCCGCTGAAATCCCTGGACAGCACGGCCGGCTGCAAGAAAATGATATACGACATCGTTAGAAAAGTCGTAAGCCCTGCAAGGACTTCTTTCCGGACGGAGGACCCTCGTTTCTTTAGATGAAACACTTTTTCCAGGAAATCGGCCATGGCGGGGCCCCCTACTGGCTTTTGCGGATCGTGTTAAAAAACATCATCGCGTCTTCCCTCATCGCTTCGGTGAGGGACTGCCCGGTCTCGGGGTATATTTTAAAAGTCACGTCATACCCGGTCACTTTAAGCAGATTATAAAACTTCTGCGACTTGGAAACCCGGTTGTCTTTAACAAAATTGTCTTTCTCCCCGACGCCCACGAAAAATTTGACCTGCCGGTTCCTCATCAGAGTCGGCGGGATGTCATACTCCGCAGCCGCGAACACGCACACCGCCTGAACAATATTCGACCTTTTGAAAGCCATGCGGTGGACACATTCCCCACCGCCGGAAAACCCGACCAAATACACCTTATCCTGATCATAAGGAAAATCCGACCGCAACTCCAGCAGGACGTGCATCAGCCAGAGGTCCTCTTTATTCTGAAGCGTTTCAAAGCCCAAAGAGAACGACGGGCATATCAAAATATAATTTTCCCGATCCGCAAGCGGGCCCCATTGGTCCACGGCATCCCGGGACGTTTCCTTCTCTGAATGAACTGCAATCAGAAGCGGGTATTTTTGATCCGGGTTGTACCCTTGGGGCGTCTGCACAAAATACGTCTGCGTGATGTTTTTCTGCAGCCGGCGCTCAAAAAGCCGTGGCTGGGCGGCCTGCCCGTTCGGGGCCAGGCCCCACAAGACACTCACAACAAGAAATAAAATCCTGATCTTCTTCATACCTCTGCGATTCCTTCCTTAGTTTTATAGCATCAAAATCCGCTTGAATAATCCGGGTTCCCCCGGCCCCTTTATCAATTATTATATTGTGTCCGGGCTCAAAAATCCAACGCCTTATGAAAAACAGTGTCCAGCCGTCCCTGCGCCCCCAGACACAACGTCCCATATCCGCGTCAACGCATCAACCGCGCCGGAAACGATCCGGACGTCAACGATGGAAGACAGTCCTGTCTCTTCCGGGTTAATCTCGACCGTAAAACCGCCGCGCCTCTGGACGTCTTCCAGCGGCTGACAGATATAGGGGAACACGCTCATTGTCCCGATGCTGAAACACAGGTCAAACCCCTGCTCCATTTGCTCTACTAGAGTCGTAAGCGCCTCAACGGGCAGCGTTTCGCCGAACAGGACCACGTCCGGCCGCATCAAATGCCCGCACCGCGGACAAAGAGGCGGGATCTCAATCTCAGAAAAATCCCGGATATTCATCCGGAACGCGCACGCGGCGCACAGGACGCGGTGAATATTACCGTGGATCTCAATAACGTTCTTGGAACCGGCATCCCCGTGAAATCCGTCGATATTCTGCGTCAGCACCCAGACCCGCGGCCAGAGACGCTCAATATCAGCGACAACCCGATGTGCCTGGTTAAAGGCCGCTCCCCGGAACCGTTCTTCCAGTTGCGCGAGGTACTTCCAGGTCACGTCCGGGGAGCGGCGCAAAGTCGCTCCGGCAAGCGCGGTTTCAATCGGGACACCGTCTTCGGTCAGGCGGTCATTATACATCCCGCCCAGCCCCCGGTACGTCGGAAGCCCGGACTCGGCAGAAATTCCCGCGCCGGTGATAAACAAAACGCTCTTCGCCGTTTTTAAGAACCCGGCCGTCTGGTCAAACGCGCGCTGCTGCGTCAAATGGCCCCTCATAAATTCTATGCCCTCTTCCCTGGGCGGCCCCCGGCCGGTTTACAAATGTTCCACGGCCAGCGACGCGAGACTGGACCGTTCGCTCTGGGTTAACAGGATATGCCCGAACAAATTAAATTTTTTAAGGCGCTCCACCACATACGCCAAACCGTTGGAATTGGCGTCCAGATATGGATTGTCAATCTGCGCCGGGTCCCCGGTCAGGACGATCTTTGTCCCTTCCCCCGCGCGGGAAATGATCGTCTTAATTTCATGAGGGGTCAAATTCTGCGCCTCGTCCACGATAAAAAACTGGTTGGGAATGCTCCGCCCCCGGATATAGGTGACCGCGTCTATTTCAATCAGCTCCGACCTGTGCAGGTTATCCAGCGTCAGATCGCTGGTCGACCAGTCCTTGTTCGGCGCGTTGATGGATTGCTTAAGTAAAAATACCAGATTATCAAAAATCGGCTGCATCCAGTAATTGAGTTTCTTTTCCTTGGTCCCCGGGAGATACCCCAGGTCTTTTCCTAACGGGACAATGGGCCGGACGACAAGCAATTTTTCATAGACCGGGTGCCGCGCGAGGATCTTTTCAAGGGCGGAGGCCAGCGCCAGCAAAGTCTTCCCGGTCCCCGCCTGCCCCACAAGGGTGACCAATTTGATCCGGTCGTCCAGAAGCAGGTCCAACGCCACCCTTTGCTCGATATTCAGCGGGACGATGCCCATCACGTTGCACGCTCCCGGGAGCGCCCGCAGGGCATCTTCCCCATCATCGTACTTGCACAGCACTTGCTCGCCCGGATCTTTGGGGGCGGACACCACGGCGTATTCATTGCAGTTAAAATGGACGCCCTTCAATTTCACCAGCTGCCCCTGCCGCAATTTCTGAATGTCCCGTTTGGGCAGGGCGGCCTGTTTCCACCCCTTATACAGGGTCTCATACTCGACTTTTTCCTTCTCATAATCCGCCGACCGTATCCCCAGGGCTTCCGCTTTAATACGGGCGTTCACGTCTTTCGAAATAAAAAAGACCGTTTCCCCCCGCTGCTGCAGATCCCACGCGACGCTTAAAATCTTGTTATCATTAATATTGGCGTCCAGCAGGGGGAATTCTTCCGGCGGAGCACCCAGGGACACCACCATCACTCCGTGGTTCGGCATCTTGGACCCCTGCTTTAAGGCGCCGTGCTTGATATGAATATCAATCTCCCGCAAGACCTGGCGGGCGTGCATCCCTTTCTTGTCCACGCTGTTTTTCAGGTTGTCCAGCTCCTCGATAACCGTAATGGGGATAACCACCTTATTATCCGCGAACGAGTACAAAGCCATCGGATTATGTATCAGCACGTTGGTGTCCAGCACAAAAACTTTTTTCATCGCTTCTCCTCTGTTTATGTTTAGAAATCCCTTCCTGATTAAACGTTTCTCAAAACGCGCCACGGCGTTCAGCCCCGGTCCTTAATGTGTACATTTTAGGATGAAGCCGTGCCGGGTCGGCGTGATCCAGAAAAATGTCAACGATCCGGCGGATATCTTTGGTGATCTTAGAGGACCGCCAATGCTTTTCTTCCGGCCGCACATACAGCCGCCGGTAGCTCAAATGCACGACTTCCTTGTTGCGTTTCCGGGTGAACCCTCCGAACTTCTGTTCAAACGGCGGCAGCGCCTTATGAAACGCGCGCGGGTCGCGCACGTAATGGACCGCGCGGGCATCATCGGGCTTGACTGCCGGCTTGTAAAAAAAATCCAAGATAACGCTCGCGTGCAGGACAAACGCTTCCAGTAGGGCGTTATAAAGATAATAATCGTCGACCCCTTGAAGAAGGAGCTCCATGACCCCATAGAGCATGTGGATCTCGTACCAAAGATGCTCGCCGGAAAAAACCCGCAGTTTTTGCGCAGGGATTCCTGTGTCCGGGTTCACGGCCTGGCTCTTTCCGTTCATGGGACAAAGGCCTCCACCCGGATCGCCCGCTCAGGGCTGACCGGGCATTTATTCTGGCAGATCCCGCAGCCGATGCACAACGCCCGGTCCACCACAGGACGGGAAACATCCCGGCCGTGAACCCGGACAATATCCAGCTTAATAGCCTTGTCCGCGACCGGGCAATGCTCTTCACACACAATGCACGGCTCGTTATGGGCCCAGGCCAGGCAGAGGGAACGGTCCACGCGCGCCAGCCCCATCCGAACCTGTTTTTTCGCTTCCCGGGAAAGCCGCGGGATCGCACCCGTCGGGCAAACCTGTCCGCAAAGGGTGCAGTTATACTCGCAGTACCCGATCTCCGGGACCAGCCGGGGCGTCCAGAGCCCCTGCCAACCGGATTCCAGCATCACCGGCTGAAGCCCGTTGGTGACGCATACCTTCATGCAGTTCCCGCAGCGCACGCAGGTATTTAAAAATCCGGCCTCTTCCACGGCGCCGGGCGGCCGGATAACACGCCGCCGGGCCGCGGGCGCCCATCGCCCGCCCAAAGACAAGAACGAAGAGGCCATGAGCCACAAAAACGACCGCCTGGTCATGCCCTTGCTTCCCGCAGCCGGCGCGGCTAAGGCCGGCACGGCCGCTCCTTTAAAGGCAAACCGCGTCTTGCCCGTCGGGCAGTCATAAACGCAGTCCATGCATAAAACACATTCCCCTTTATCGTAATCCCCCTCTTCCCGGATCGCGCCCATGCGGCAGTTCCGGCGGCACAGCCCGCACCCGTTGCAGGCGTCGACTTTGCGTTCCAGCCGCGAAAACAGCGCGACCAAACTGTAAAGCGCGCCCAAAGGGCACAGCGCGCGGCACCACAGCCGCGCGACCACCAAAGATAAAAACCCGATAACCAGAAAATATATAAACGTGATCAAGGCGTTGGCGAAAAACACGATCCTCACCCCCAGAACTCCCGCCTTCAGACCGCGGTAAAAATCATAAAATCCTCCGTAAAGGCCGAACCGCTGAATCAGCCAGACAAAACCGCGGTCCGCCGCGAAGGTCACCGCGGGAATCACGTTGAGGGACACAACCCGGGCCGCGGTCACAACAGGGTCCATCACCCAAACCGCCTGAAAGCCAGCCACGGCCAGCAGGAAAAATATCCCTAAAAACACGTATTTGATATTTTTCAGGCGCCGGTTGTTCAGCCAGGACAGGTCACGCGCGTTCTTCTTCCGGAGAGAACCGAAGGCGTCGATGACCGTTCCCAAAGGGCACACCCACCCGCAAAAAAAACGGCCCAGGATAAAAGTCGCTCCGATCATAAGAAAGGCAAACACCAGGCCCGGGAGGAGGAGCCGTTCGCTCACAGCAGTAAAAATCATGAGCGCAGGGTCCAGATTAAACAGGATTCTCGGGGAAATCCCGCCGCCCAGAGGGTAGGTCGTGGACCAGAGGATATAAACAAAAAGCCCTAAAAACAGAGCCTGTGAAATGCGCCGTAAAAGGACGAGTTTTTTCATAAACGCAAAAAGGACCTTCCTTCAAAGAGCCGTCCGGTTACCGCCGGCATCACGCCTGAACCTCCAGGACATCCGCCTGAGTCAAATCACTGCGGCCAACTCCCCGGGCCATGGCGGCTTTTAAATACGGGATCTCGGCCGGGTCAATTTTCACCAGGGAACAGGCATAAACGTCAGCCAGCGTCGGATCGGTCGCGGCGATGACCGTGTTAAACGCCTGAACGTCGGATTCATTCCCGCCGCTGGGGCCGTTACGCAGCAGCACGCGGGTGGCATCGATCACCGTCAAATCCGGGTTGATAAAATCAGTCATATCCACCAGTTTTGTGCCGATATCCAGATGGATCAACCCCCGCTTCCCGCTGCAAACCCCCATCAGGTTTTTCATCGACAGGGTCAATTTCGTGTACCCATGATGCTTCAGAACCGGGACATTAATGAACGTGTCGCACACCACCGCGTCACGCAGAACCGGCCAGCCCTCCATGGAACTGTTGTAGCTAAATTTCGCTTTCACGACATTCCAGTGGTCCGCGAAATAAACAAACGCCCCTTTCTCTTTGGCCGCCGCCGCAATGCCGCTGTGCTCATAAACCGGGCGGTCCTCGTTACAGGGGATATCAAACACGTTCACGCGTTTAGCCCCGGCCTTATAACATAATTCCACCAGCGCGGCCACGACCATGGGGTCGGTATTGGCCGCCTGCCGCGGCGTCCGGTCCCAAGCCATGTTGGGCTTAACCACGACCACGTCGCCTTTTTTAACAAAGCGGCCTATCCCCCCCATCTGTTCAACCGCCTTGACCGTGTTTTGATACGGGTCCCCTCCCTTAACCGCCACGATATCATGCAGGCCTTTCAGGCCTTTCTTGGGCCGGCCGGAGGAGTCCTCGCTTTTCGCGAAAGCCGCCTTCAGAAGCTGATTCCCGGTGATAAACGCCAACAACACCGCACAGCAAACTTTCAGGAATCCTTTCCGGTTCATCTGTGTCTTCAAAAAAGTTTCCAAATTGTAAAGGAACTTTTCCATAGCGCCTTCCTTTCTCCTCTCCCTCTCTTTAAAAAGAGCCGGAGGTCATCTTCCCCATGAAGGACCACCGGACCAACCCTGCGTTGAATTATGCCTGCTTCACCTTCTCAATCAAACGGGACAGGACGATGCCGACTTCAAAAAACAGGGCCATCGGCACGGCAAAAACCAGCATGTTAAAAATATCCTGCGTCGGGGTGATCACTGCGGAAAACACCAGGATGAACAAAAAAGCGTATTTCCGCTTGCGGGCCAGCATGCGGGCGTTTAAAAACCCCATATCCGTGAACAGCCCGATCAAGACAGGAGTTTCAAACACCACTCCGCCGATCATCATGAACGCCACAAAAAAAGAAATATATCGGGCCAGCGTGATTTGCGGGGTGGCGATATCCCGCCCGAACGCGAAAAGAAACCGCAATGCCGCCGGCAAGGCCATGGTGTACGCAAACCATATCCCCAATAAAAAAAAGGCCATCACCAATGTCAGCCAAAGCACGGCCCGTTTTCTGAAACCTTTAGATGCGGCCGGGGCCAAAAACGCCCATGTTTCATAAAGGATCACTGGAAAAGACAGCACGAACGCGAACAGGAGGACGACTTTAAGATATGAAACAAACACCTCGGTCGGGGTGATAAAAATCAAATCTTCAACCAGCCCCTCAACCGGCTGCTTCACCCATTGGATCAGAGCGCGCCCCCGGGCAAACAGAGCCGCGCTTATCAATACCAGGCAGGCGAGACACACGAGGATGCGGCGGCGCAACTCCTCCAGATGTCCTATTATATCAAGATGTTGTGATTCAGGAGGATAAAGGTCATTCATCAAGCGGAATCTTGGGGCTGGTCTTTGTCTTTGGAATCATCCCCGCCGATATCATGCATCCCTTTCTTAAATTCGCTCAAAGCTTTACCCAGGGCGCGGCCGATTTCCGGCAGACGGGCCGCCCCAAACAGTAAAAGCGCCACGATCAGGATTAAAACTATTTCCTGGAAACCCAGTCCGAACATATTCAGGATCCTCCCCTTTAGCCCCTCATCGGGATTATTTATAGGCATATTAATTATACTGCCAGCGGCAGGAAAACCCAAATGAAATGTGCGCAAAAAGAACCTCAAGGGTGCGGCAGGGCGTCTTTTTCAGAAAGGAAAAACGGCAAAAGCGATGTCCCGCCGGAATTCTCTTGCGGCACCGTGAAGTCAAAAACAACCGCCTCTTGAGGCCAGACGATCACGCAATTCTTTTCCGTCACTATTGTCTTCCCGGACGATGACGTCATATTTCTGTTGCCGGAAAAGAGGAAAATCTCTCCTTTTATGGCCCGGAATTCCATCTCCTGATTGTCGTCCGCGTGCAAAAATTCCAGAATAGCGGCCTTGGAAGGGAAGGCTTTGGGCGACTGGACCGCGAAGGTTTCCCGGCCCGAGAGGACTTCCCCGTCCTGAAAAAGCTCGGCCCGGACCGGTTTGATCACCTCGGGGTCAAACTCTTTGCCGAATTCCTCGCCAGCTTTGGCCTTAAGCAGCTCCCAATCCTTCTCCACGCTGTAATCCTCGTCCCCCCCTTTTTGCGTCCGGATGTCGTAATATTCTTTTTCGACAACGCCGGTATTAAAATCAAATTTAAACGTGTACTTCTGGTAGCTTAAGCACCCGGCAAGCCCGCAGCAAAGGCATACCATCAAAAATACTTTTTTCATATTATACCCCTGTCATAAATACCGTATCCAGCCCCGCGGATGCGAGGCCCCGCCCGGGCTTATTGTATCATGATAAAGCAGCCAAAAAACAACAATATTTTGTTAAGCTATGATAAAATACCGCCTGAAAGAATGTTGTTGAAACCGGGTGATTCAATCGTCACAAAAAACAGCATGCCCTGTATTAAAAAAATTATAAAGGCCGCCATCATCCTATCCATGGCCTTGCTATGTTTCCACGAACTTTCCTTCATCTTCTTAAAGGCCGGACTTTACTTCAAAGGATTTCAAGCCCATCATTTCAATTACGAAGAAGTGCGGCAAAGCAAGTCTATGCCGGGCGCCAAGATCGGGATTGAAGCGAAGAAAAAGCTCCCCACGGAAGCGGTCGTTGAGATCCCAAACCAAACGATGTCTCTCTTGAAGACAGCGGTGCGGTATCACCTTTTCCCGATTCATATAAAACCCGCGGGGACACATGTCCTCGACCTGGGGCATGACCAGCCGGGGCCCCCTCCTCCTGGCTGGCAGAAGCACACGCTCTCAACCGGCATTAATATATACGCAAAAGAAAACCAGAAATTTATAAACCCACCCGATAGCAGCACTCTGAAACGCTCAACACTCCATATCGTCCTGTTTTCTTTATCCCTAGCGGCCTTTTATCTTTTCCTGGGCCGCCTTGTTTTAAACATTTTCCATATGAGCCCGACGAAAGAAGGACCGGCGTGGTTTTATTCAACCAGTTATCTCATCGGATACCTCGCCACCACCACGTCAACCTGGGTTTGGCTTCTGTCCGGAGGCCAGTTAACCCGCCATAACGTGCTGGGACTCTGGGCGGGGTTGGCCGTTATTTTCGGACTTCTGAATCAAAGGCGGCTCCTGCCCCAGGGAGCCGCCCCCCACCAGCAGGCCTCTTCCCAAGACCGGGACAAGCTCACATTCCTGTCCGGATTCTTCGCTTTCGCGTTAGCCGCGGCCATTTGGGGCATCACGGTCATGACCCCTGTCCGGGATTGGGACGGGATGTCACACTGGATCATGAAGTCAAAAGTGATTTTTCACCATAAACAATTAATATTTGATTACACACACCACAATTTATATCCCCTTTTATGGCCTTTAAACATTGCCCTCCAGTTCACATTGCTGGACGGCATACAGGATGAAACCGCCCAATGGACCGCCGGCTTTTTATTTATTGTTTTCTTGATCAATATCTTCAAGGCCTTTGAAATTATGAAGATAAAAAAACTCTGGCAGCATCTGATAATAATCATCTACGTGGCCTCCGCGGCCTACAACCCGTTTAACAAGGATTTGACGAATAATTTTGTGACGGCCAATGCCGAGAACCTCCTGATGGCGTATCTGACGGCTTGTTTGACAGCGGCTCTGCTTTGGATGGGCTCCCGGGAAGAAAAAAAATATTTGCTGCTGACCCTTACGCTGGCCGGCGGATTATGCCTCTCCAAGATGGAAGGATTTCTTGTCGCGCTGTTTATGGCCGGCGCGCTGTTCAGCCTCACCAGGGACAAAAGGCTGTGGACAGGACAAAAACAAATTTTATTCGGATATCTGCTGGTCGGCTTGCTGCCCTTTTTATGGATCCTCTGGGTGATTCGGCAGGGTTACGGAACAAATTTCTATCATCTCCAATCCGGGATATCTCTGGAAAAAATAATATTGCTGTCGCGCATGGCCTGGCAGCAGACTTTAAAGAATAACCTCATCCTCATTTCAGGTGCCTCTTGTGTATTAACACTCTTAAACACCCAGCACCGCCGATGGAGCCCCCAAGAGAAATTCCTGCTCGTGTTTTCAATACCCATGCTGCTTTTCAGTTTAGGCGCGAATTCAGGCCATCCGCCGGAAGGCATAGCCAGCCACTTCCCGGATAGCTATGCCCGGCTTTTTTTACACGCGACTCCGGCGTTATTATTGCTGTTAAGCAGCCGCGTGACACGGCCTGAAGGAAAGAGGGGCCAGGGGGATAACACCTAAAACGCGGATTCAGAAATATCAGACACCCAGGTGACGATCGTTGCCGGAGGTAAACGGGATCCTTGTTTAAGGAAGGCCTTGCCGCGGGAAACGCCTCGGGGCAAGGGCTCAACCACCCCAAGGACCATCGCCCCGTCCTTCCCAACCACAGCCCCCTGAGGGCCGGCCACGTTTCTCTCCGATACTTCTTCCCCGAACACCAGGGCCTGATAGGTTTGAACCTTGATATGATTATATTCCTTAAGCCACGTGTCGGCCGGGGCCCCGTGTTTCTCGCAAAGGCTGGAAAGAAAGGCTTCTTTACCGGGAAAAGATTTCCAGACCTGTGGAAGATACGTCGAGCTCCCGTAGCGCGTAAACAGGACAACGCCGTCAATGCCCGGACGGAGCTTGGCCAAAAGGTCCTGGGGGGAATTAAATCCAAGGTCTTTGGGCTCGGTCAAAACACTGATTTCGATGATGATGTCCTTCATTTCTTCATAGGACACCGGGTCGGAGATGAAACGGCTGTCCTGCGACGCCGCCACCGCGCGGCTGATCACATTTTTGTATAAAGGCCGCGTCCGCTCAAAAATGCCGATGCACCCCCGCAACCCGGTCTGTTTATTGGACAGCGTAACAAAACAACCCGCTTTCCGGCGGACCTCGGGATTGAGGCCGCGCCCGGATGGATTCGGCAGAGCGTTATCCCGCAAACGCCAGATCAGGGTTTGCCGGGCCAGGTTCAGCAGGTAAGTTTTGCTCTCCGGGGAGAGGGCTTCTTCTTTCGCAGTTTTCAGCATAACGATCCTTAATCCCAGAAGCGCGGCCAACAGAAGCAGTACGATGTTTCTTTTCATCTCTGTGTCCAATAAAGACGGAAGGCTCCGCAGCAGGGAACGGACGTGTTTCATTTCTGCCAACTTACGATGTATTCACTGTATTCTTTGCCCGCGCCGATAGACGTCTGAATTTCAAACCGCACATCCTTTTTGCCGATCAGCTGCAGAATTTTTATCCACCAGCCTTTCAAAATCAGCTCGAAGACCCGGTGCCTTTTCTCAAAACCGCTGTAAACCAGCAGAAATTTATTGCTGTCGAGTTTCTTAATCTCGGTTGACACATTCTGAAAATACTGTTTGTTGACACTCTTCAGCCGTGCCATGATCATCTCCGGGGACCCAAACTGCAGGAACACCCGGTATATCGTTTTAAACTGTTGTTCGACTCCGGCATACACCCGTTGTTCCACGAATACGGCTTCATTCCCACGGCAAAATTCCATCAATTCCGCGGTAAGCAGGTTCACATAAACGTCTAAAGGGTACCACCCGATGCTGATGACGGAAGACAAAATTTGCCGATCCTCCTCACTGAGGGAATCCAAAACTTTTTTCAGCCCGGTTTCTCCGTGAGTCTGGCGAGCCAGGTTCATGGACGTTAAAAACGCCGAACCTTTTATAGTGGTCATCCGGGACCTCCTGTCCTGTAATGAAAACATGCCCCTGGGTTGGCTACTTCTCTTTGTAGATTATATCCACCGCTAATCCCGCCGCCAGCAATAAAACGGCTTTCTGCGGCTCGGGCTCATGGTTCAAGGCGATGATGTAGTTGTCCGCGGACGTGAAAAACTCCTTGCCGATCCCCGCCCATTTCTTGGTGATCGTCCCTATCTCGTTTTCCGCCTTGTCCAGGAAGCGGAAATGCCACCCTTTCCAATCCCCTTTGACGTAGGCGATTTCATTATCCGCGGCGTCAAAAACATGGAACGCGCCGCCCAGCGAGAACACCTTGCTTTTTAACCAGCCGATAACCGTTCCGCGGCCATCATAAATGTTGACCCGGGACCGCAACAGCGTGACGCCACGCTGGATGGAAAACAGCAGCCGATTTTCATCTTCATGATCAGCGCCTTCATAGACAAAAACTTTGGTGGGCAGGAGTTGTTTATTGATCAGCAGTCGCAACACCTGGATAAAAGGGGCCGGTTTCTCTTTCGCGACACCCAACTGTTCTCGCGTTTCCGGATCCAGAATGTCGTACGTGTCCGTCAGCTTTATAAACCCGACGTGTTCCCGGATAAAGAATGTTTTCCGATGCAGCATGGTATTCTCCTTGTTAACCTATTTACCCACATTCTACTCTTTCTACCTCACCCCACAAACATTCCATTAAATTTTTTATCGGGGCAGAAAAATCTATGGCGCCTTATGCTTTTTAAAGAAACCCCAAATGACCTCGCTGGCGTCCATATCCCTGCTTGTCTTGCCGATAATCCTTTCATTAAAATACTGGTAGCCTCCGGGCCATGTGTGCCCGCCGCCTTCAACCGCGTAAAGGATCACGGTCACATCATTTTCACCCTCGGGGTACACTTCTTTTCGTATCCTGGTACCGTCTTGCGGGTCCCGGTCCGGCTCATAAATCACGGCCGGAGGCAATGAACAATTATTATGCCTCGCCCAAAACGCGACCGTTTCCGCTGTTGATAAAACTTCGCCCAGTTTTTTCCGCCCCCACGGGCCTGTGACATTCCCCCCGGCGAAAGGCATAAGCGGATCATTGACGTTATTGATGGCGAGGACGTGAACCGGCCGGGAAGGCGAGCACGACGGATACAAATTTTCCGGGATGGCCCCGGCCACAGGAGCGATGGCCGCGATCTTTTCACTCAAATCGCAGGCCAAGCGATAAGACATCATCGCGCCGTTCGACATCCCGGTCACATAAACCCGACGGGGGTCAACGTTCAGCTCCCGGACCATCCGGTCGATCAAGGCGGAGATAAACCCGACATCATCCACATTATCCCGATGAGCGCGATACGCGGTCTCTCCCCGGCCGTCGTTCCAGTGCTTTTCCACTCCATCCGGGTAGGCCACGACAAAACCGTCCTGGTCGGACAGCCGGTCAAACCCGCCCCGCGTGAGCCTCCGCATGTGTTTCCCCTGCCCTCCTCCGCCGTGCAACGCGATGAGAAGCGGCTTTGGTTTAGTTTTATCACGCGCCGGCGGGACATGAAGGAGATAGGTCCGTTTTAATCCGCCCACAATGATCGACCCGGGATAAGTTGTGCCGGAAGAGCTCCCGGCAAAAAGGCTCGCGGGCAGGGCGAATAAAGCAAAAAAAACAAACAGCACCTTGAGTTTCTGATTGATCATCACGGTGACCTCCGGAATAAATTCTTGGGCCATGCCCCGAAAGCGCCAGGAAGGGGGCGCTTGCGTGCCCCCTTCCTGATGAATTCCGGCCAAAGGCTTATGGCGTTAATGAACGTTCAATAATACCGGAATATTCTGCAAAGGCACTGTTGAGATGCTGAGCAAATGAGGAGCCAGCCCCTGGACATCCTGGCCAGGGGAAAGGTCAACGGCGTAGTCCGGCCCCATCCCCGGGACAGGCGATGGGACATACCGGCGGTCCAGACGCAGAAGGTTGCCGTCAAACAAAATACCACCGGGCGTGTCAGCACGGCCGGCCAGGGCTTCCGTTTCCGTGAGGGTCAGCGGCTGCACGGCCACCCCCTCCGCATCACCGGCCGCCAGGGGGCTGCCTCGCGCGAACTCTTTCGCCGATGGCTCATCCATCCACCTTAAAACCCGGATCATATGGGCGATCGTCGTGAAGTTCTTCAAGACATCCTGATACGACCGGTCGCCCATCGATTCAAACGCCGGGTCCCCCTCCAGCCAGCGGGAATACAATTCCAGAATTTTTGTCATATAATATTCAGTTTCCGCCGTCATAAATTCCACGTACGGCATGGGCTGGCCGTCGTGCGTGTCCATATACGACTGAACCTGGTCGCGGATTTCGGCGATATCCAAAAACGCCTCGTCAACCCCCTGTTGGCGCCGCGCCCGGTCCCGTTGCAGGAGGTCATCAACCGTGACGCCCTTCTGCCGGTCATGGTCCCTGATCCCCACCAAAAATCCCATGGTGCCGTGCCCGTCCGGGTCCAGCTGACGGCCAAGGCCGCCGGTGTCTCCGAGAATCGGCACCGGGCCAGGCCGGAGGATTTCCCGCCGGCTGTCTTCATCCATATATCTGCGACTTTTGCCATGCAGCTTATCAGCGGTGGCGGCTAGGCCAAACCCTTCTTCCAGGGAATTGGCCAGGTTGCTGATCGGCAGGGTCATAAGCGCGTTGAGCATGATCTGGTGGATGTCTGTCGGGGTCAGGACGTTCACCTTGATCGACATTTCACCCAAAGCCTGCTCCAGATTGCCTTCTTTATCCAGCTGCGGCACCATCAAATCAGGGTCAATGCCCATGGCCCGCAAACGCTCCTGCGTTTCTCTCCACTGTTGAAGTTTCCCCTCTTCCCTTTGAACGTTTGAAGGCGTGCGGCGGCCTTCAAATTCAGCTCTGATATCCCGTTCAGGGTTCGTCGCGAAAAACAGGCGTAAAACCGCGTATTCCAGGTTTCCGGTGCGGAAGCGGGCGTTCAGTTTGGCATTGATGCGGTCCACGCGGCTTTTCAAATCTTCTATGCCTTCCCATCCCGGATTGTCACTGGCCACCGGCCCGGTCAGAATGATACGAATCCTCTTGCCGGCATTTTCATTTTTGTCATACATCCGTTCAAACGCTTCCAGGGCCTCGGTCTTTCCTTTTAAAGGGTCGACCCGGGAATTATGCGTGAAGAACACATCCTGTTGCACTCGTTCGATCCTCAAATGGTCTAGGACGGCGGCCACGGTTTGTTCATTCAACCCGATATTGTAATACCCGAAAATATCGATGGAGTTCAAGTTCGCGACCACCGGATGCGTGACAGGCAAAATTTTGCTGCCCTGCCCGTTGATCAGGTAATCATGGTACGCGCTGTTAGCGTGGGTGTCCACGAAATACGAAAGGAACCGGGTGGCGGTCTTCGCCTCGTCGCTGCGCGCCTCAAACGGGATGTGCCCGAACCAGGTGAAGACCGTATTCTTAAAATAGGACTCAAAGAATTCCGGGAACTGCCGCTGCATAACGCGGTATAACGCCGCCGGCTGCGGGTCATTAACGATCACGTAATGCGGGGCCGGGATATTCTGTGCCTGGATCATCCGAATCATGGCGGCGGCGTTGCGCATGGTGGTCCAGACAAACTGGTCTTTCATGCCCGGCGTGTGGCGCAGCCCGTCTTCTTTGCCGTGAAAAAGGTAATGGAGGATCGGCGTGCCTTCCAGCCCGCTCAAATCATATTTAAACCATTCCATGACGAGATTTTCCGGAAAGGCTTTGGCGTGCGCCACGAACGCGGAGATAATGTCGCCCACCCCGCCGGCGATCGAAGAATTGATCATCCACACCCGCAACGGCTCGCCCTCTTGCCCAACGTATTGCCGGGTCAGCTCTTTGAGCTCGGCGATTTTCTCCGGATAATCCGGGGCTTCCATCAACTCTTCTTCCTGGTACCCTTTGATCCCGCCGGTCTCCCGGGTCAGGTTGATATTCTTTGACAACCGCAGCGCCCGCCCGCGCTCCAGCTGCCCGGCCATATCGCGGAACCGGGCCAGAAGCGATTCCCAATCCTGGGGGCGGTTCGCTTTTAAATACGGCTCCAGGGCCGAAACCGGCAACGTCAGCGTGTTGATAGCCCAGACGATATAATAAAAATTCTCTTCCGGATTCTGCAGGGCCGCGGGAAGCTTCAACACGGCGTTGATGATCTTCGTGCGGTCCCGCTGGCTGGTTTCATTAAACGTTAAACGGATTTGTTTTAAGTACGGCCCTGGGATATTCAACACGTTCATCGTGTCCCAAAATGCCCGGTACGAGTTATCGCCCACGGGCACGAATTCTAAAAACGCGATATTCGGCAGCCTGCCGTTGGGATTCAGGCCCGGATCACGAAACTTCTGGGCCACCAGGGTGGCTGTGATCGGAGAACTGGTGACTTCCAGGATTTTCCCGAGGTTCTTCGCCGGGGTTATTCCGCCGGAAAAATATTTCCGGGGAACCATCTCCCGGCTGACCGGGTCAACTTCCTCGCGGATAAAATTCACGACGCCCTGCCGGAGCGTCTCAAAATACTGGGCGTAAACCTTTTCTTTATACGTTGTTTCATCCAGCGCGATACCTTCAACCTTCTCCTGATTAACATACGCTTTTTTTAACAAGGTTTCTTTCAGCGCCCTTTTATACCACGTGGCTAAAATCATAGCGTGATAAATCTGGCGCAGTTTGGCGAAATGCCGGCCTTCATTAACCTCTTTCTCAATAACCGGCACCAGGACCTCCCGCACGACCTGGGACGAAAGCGCGTTCACGTCCTGGGCCTGCTCTTTGCTCTGGCCGCGTTCCCCCAGGACCCGGGACTCAAAACTTTGGTCGAGCGCCATCAGGTCTTCTTCCAGCATAACTTTCAGATGGCTTTGGGCGATATACGCGCTGTTGGCGTTCTCATAAATCACCGCTTTATCGGGGATAATCCAAATTTTATTAAACGTCTGGATCGGGATTCCGGTGGTGCCGTATTTTTCCGCGGCCTTCCGGTAGGTCTGCTTCCAGAAATCTTCCCCAGAAGGTATTTCCGGGTTCATGACAGCCGCGGACAATTTTTTCAAAATGTAATCCTGCTCCAGCATCTCCCGGCCCATGGCCGTCAGGCTTAAGATGTCAGGGATCGTTTTTTCTTTTTCATAAGGCGACAGGTTCACCCAAATGTCTTCTTCCGGGATCGTCAACGACGCCAGAAAATATTTCGCGAACTCGTTAACCTGCTCCGGGGAAATGCTGTCCTTCTCGCCAAGGTCCTGGCCGGGCAAAATGACGAAATTGACGCTTAAAGGGTTGTCTGGATAGACGATAAGGCCTTCCAAAAGCGTGGGCGTAAAGGCTTGATTAAGATCCACATCCGGCTTGCGGGGTGAAATGACACCCTGATACGTCAGCGTTTGGGCAAACGACAGGGTTGAAATGAACAGGAAAATGAAGGGAAAAACAAAAACCATGGCACTGTTGCGTATATTTCGCAAGATAGAAACACCTCCTTTAGGAGAAAGGGCTGACACGAAAGGCGGGACATATTAATATCGGGTGATTTTGAAAAGTACGTCAATAATCAGGGACTGTCTAAATATTAGCAGAATATTAGAAAAGATGCAACCCTTGGCCTGAAAAAAGTTTTATCTCCGGGGAAAAACCGCCAGCGCACTACCGTTTGATCTCCTGCGCTTCAAGCTTGAAGCACTGCCGGCCAGCCCCATGCGCCCAGAAATCCCTGTAATAATAGCCTCCCGGCTGACTGGCCGTTGATTCACGGTCGAAAGCGGCGCACAACTCATAGGCGTTGCCTTCGCGGGCCCTGTACTCATAAGGCCGCTGGGTGACCGGATCCCCGCGTTTTACGTAAGCCCCGGGTTCCGCCGCGAGCTCTTCCAGCGAAGCCGGCAGCCGCGTGTGGCGCGTCCAATAAAGGTCGACCGCTCCGGCCATCGCGCTTAAGTCAGACACCCTCTGGCCGTCTATGCGCCGTATTCGCTCCTGGGCCGGAGACCCGAGCAAGAAAAGCCCGCCGGCCACCGCAGCCACGACCACGACAACGACCGCCGCGGTGAAAACAACCTGCCCCCGCCCTCTCATGATTTGATCTCCGCTTCTTCCGCGCGCATGTCGCGCAGGTAATAGCCAAAAACCGCGCCGGCGATACCCCCGACCGTCAGCACTTTCAGGAAGAAACGCGCGGTCATCTCCCCGCCCAGAAAATTATAAATCAGGGCCGTTAAATCGCCAATAATCACACCGGCGGTGATAAACAGCGTTATGTACGTCAGCCACTTGCGCACTTTCGACGCGCGCTTGACCGGGTCGCGCCTGACCGCGCCGCTAAGCAACCGGGATAAATAAAGGAAAACCGGGAACGCGATGATAAGGGACGAGACCGCCCAACGGATCGCCTCCCGCGTGTAATTGTAACCGGAGGACGCGGCCGAGTCCGGGAACGCGCGCTCGATGAATTGGAAAATCAGGCTCCCGAGGTTGAACGCGCTGATATATAACGTCGTAAAAAGGACAAGGTACATGAACGCCTCGCGCGCGGAGAGGTAGGGCTTGGGCCGCGGCACCGGAATCGGGAACGGGATCTCCGCGTAAGCGGTCATCGCGCTTTTCACCTGCGCGGAATCCCAACCCGCCTTCAGCAAAGCGTCTTCAATCTGGACCCGCGGAAGCCCGCGCGCCAGGGCATCCCTGACGAAATTCAACAGTTCTTCATTAATGGCCATTGCTTTTCCTCCTTATTGTTAACACAAGGTTCCCGGCGGGGCGCCCTGCCAAGCGGCTTGTCAGGCTTTTATTTTCTTATTAAAAAAGTTGTTTATTTTCAGCCCTCGCACACGATAGATTGTTTTCACGCTTACAAATAACAGCAGGATATTTAACGCGATAAACCCCGCGGATATTTCATTGACCACAACATGAAAATATAATCCATAGGAAAAAACCGAAAAAATGGAAAACGCTGAAATACACCAGGCGAGAAAATACCCGGCTTTTTCTTTCTTTATAATTAAAAATATACAAAGGCCGATAAAAATTATAGACACAACCGGGACCTTCGCGCTGTCACCCACGATCTCCTCGCGCATCAGGCAAGACGGGGGGATTTTATCAATATAAATAAAATGCCGGATTAATTTCAGAATATACTGGGCCACTAAAAGTATTGATACTTCCGTCATAGAGTTCCCCTTTCCTTCAAGCTAAACATCTGGTCCGTGCGGCCATTGGGATCATTGTATCCCTTTTTCAAGAATCCATCAATAATGCGCCAGCCCCCAATACATCGCGTTCACAAACCCCATATGAACAGGATAGAAAATAAAATCCATAATATGCCAGGCCATTAAAAGGCCGAAAATCTGGAACGACGGATTGCTGATGAAATGCAAATATTTCACCGCCGCCTCTTCCCCCCGGAGAAACAACGGGATAACGCCGCTCCCATCCAGAGGGGGGAACGGCAGGAGGTTGAAGATAAACAGTAAAACATTTAGAGAGAAGGTGATGCTCAACAGGAAGGTCAAGGGCTGGATGATCCCCCCGCGGCTCGTCGCCACGACAGTATCAAAATTGATTGAATCCGGCGCATAAAACAGGTTGAAAAAAATTCCGGTGCGGATGATGATTCCCGCAATAACAGCAAGGCCGAGGTTGGCCGAAGGCCCGGCGAAGCTCGCCCAGGCCGCAGACCGGGGATAATGATAAGCCCAACGCGCGTTATACGGCGCGCTGCCCCACCCCATCATCCAGCCGTTTAAAAAATAGGTCAATAACGGCACAAGCACCGTGCCCACCGGTTCCCGGCGCATATGGGGAACGGGATCCAGCGTCACCTGCCCCTCTTCGTAAGCCGTGTCATCCCCCAGCCTCATAAACGCCCAGGCATGGCTCGCCTCGTGCGCAACCAGGGAAAGCAGAAAAACGAAATACCACAACAACATCACATAAAGGCCGTCCATCAAATTCCTTTCTTCGCGATCTTCTTAAAAAATTTGTCTTTCAATAAATTCTGTTTTTCATCATCGGTGAGATCAAATAATTTTATGGCCAGTTTGCGGCTCCCGCAGTGAGGGCAACCCTGGGGGATGCCGCCGGCCACCGGCAAGGAGCCGGCCGACAAAGCCGCGACTTCCAGCAAAACGTCCGGGTCCATCTTCGCGGCGCACTTGGGGCAGTGGGCTTCAAAAAGTTTAGCCGCGTCGGTATTTTCCAGGCCCCGCGGCCGGCAGACACACATCATGAGCGGGAACGTGAGGTCGGACAATTCCTTGAATTTTAACAATAAAGTTCCGGGAAACGGGACTTCCCGGGGATTCAAAAAGCACCGTTTTCTTAATCTGCCCAAATGAAAGCCGAGAAAGCCATAAACAGGGCCCCACACAATTCCGTTTGTGATCACAAAATGCAGGTAGCCGGCCCGCCCGCCCAGAGACAGGGCCTCAAACGCGTTTTGATGGAAAAAATAAATCCGCGCGAACACATCGGAATACCTTAATAAATTCTCACTGACAGGCGTGATGATCATGCCCACGCAGGCCCCTGTAACAGCCCAGACGAATTCCGGATAAAACCGTTTTGCCGCGAAATACGCGCCAACCGGCAAAAGCAGGAAAAACAGGACAGAAATCAGGTTCATCATTTTTAAATCCTTTTACACTTTTCGAGGGTTCAGCAGACCAGCGCCGCGGCAATATTTTATTTCTCCCAAACCTCCGGGGCCATGCTCCCCGGGCTATTGAATTCCACGCGATAAGGCCTAATGAGCATAAGCGCATAATTAGGGTCTTCCGGCCCGCTAAACACGGCCGAAAGCATTTCAAACCAATAACGGTTCTTTTCCTGCTGATCCGTCGTTATGCTTGCCGTCCCCTGAATCTGAACATAAGGCTTATCCATGTCCCGGGGATCGTTTATTCCAAAGGTCAGGTGCACTTCCGGGTTTTTTTCGATCTGTTTTACTTTCCTGGATTCAAGGCAGACCGCCGAACGGATATTAAAGTTTTCGTCAGAGCTGATCATGACATAACGGGCCCAGGGTTTCCCGTCCAGGGTCATCGTCGCGAGGCTGGACAACTGCGGTGTTTTTAACAGATCAATAACTTTCCGTTTAACGTCTGACATGTCTCCTCCTTGGTTAAATATTCCTTCTACACGATATGAAGCGGCCGAAAAAGCGCAAAAAATTATATTTCATCGTCCAACACGATGTTCTTGGTAATGACATCCCCCACGGGCCATTCCGCGTCCCAGGCGGCGACAGGGGCTTCAAAAATGATTTGAAACAATGTCCCGGTCCGGTCATTGGCCACCAAAGAATGAAATATCCTGACCGGCTCCCTCCCCGGCGAATCTTCGACATATTGATAAAGGCAGCCCCAAAACGGCCCCTTCGGGCCATGTTCCCGCCTTTCAAGTTTATACCGGCTTTCAATTTCATCGGCCATGGCTTTCGCGAATTGCGACGGCAGGACACGGCCCTGCGGCTGGGTGGCGACGTTTTGAAAAGATATAAATGTCAGGCCGGTTTGAAAACCGTCCCGCGCATCCGCATTTTCTTTGCTGACAGCCCAAATCTTTTTATCCCCCAGGTCCTGATGTTTGACGTGCCAGCCCTTCGGGGCAAGGATGGCGGCCTTGATCTCCGCCATTTTAAACCATTCAAACCCGTCCGGCGGAGGGGGCAGCCGGTCCAGGAAGGATTCCAGAGCGGTCGCGTCCCGTGCCGCCTGGGGCGCCGGCTTAGGCGGCGAGGTTTTCGGCGCGGCGCCCGCCTGCCCGCCTAACGATATCGTGATATCCTTCCCCTGGCTGTCTTTTAACCTGACGGAAAATTCTTCTATTTCAATAATCTTGCAGCCGGCCACCTCATCACCGACGCCTACCACCTCACCGTTGATCACGGCCATGGCCGGGTCCCCTAAACTGACGCCTTCCAGCGTCAATTTGTCTTTGAAAAAGCCGGGGGCGCGCTTTTTAATTTCCGGCTTTTTAATTCCAAATTTTTTGATTCCGGATTTCTCTGCCGCAGATTCTTGATACGCCTTGATGACCTGGTCCATGGGGGGCCGGATAAAAATTTTCCCGTTCACGTCCAGCACCGGCAATTCATAGCGCGAGGTGTCCAGCCCCGCCTTTTCCATGCGGCTGTGCAAGACATCCGCCGTTGCCGGGTCGTCAATATCTTTCGAATAGGAGCGCATGCTCAAAGCGCTGATGTCCTGCCGGTATTTTTGGGTATATCCGCAGGCGTCCCGCCCGTAAATCGCCACGTAAGGCGGCGGATAAAGCGGTTCTAACTGGCCGCGGCTGCGGGCAAAATAATACGCCCCGGCGCCGGCCGCGAGGACAAGGATGCCGATAAGAATATTTTTCATGGGTTCCTTTCGGGATTACGGTTCGCTGATCTTGAACCAAATTGAATTCGAGCACAAAGAACCGGCATATTGGGCTTTAACATAAATGGTATCCGGCTTCTTCAACAACACGGGCATCCGCGACAGGACCGCCCCCTGAAACCGCAGGATCAGGTTGCCGCCCCTCTGCTGGATTTCCTTAAGATATGGATCTTCCAGGTCTTCCCGGCGGATTTCCCCGGTGAGCCGGTATTCATAAACGCCTCCCGGCTCAAGCGGCACCCTGTGCTCAACATCGTCCTCAACCTGAACAGTCCTCACGATAAACGCCTTGTCCTTGCCGTCCGTCAGCCGCACCATGCGCCGCAGCACATCGCTTTCCTGAAACGCCAATTCAACGCTGGTATCGCCCGCGTTATGCCACCGCAATGTCAGCACAACCTGATCCCCCGCCTGATACGCGTCCTTACCGGCGGAAAGGCCCAGGGTTAACCCGGGCTGAAGGTTCCGGCAATACAGTATGCCCGGCGAGGCCCCGAGCATACTTTGCAGGTTCGACACCTGAATCGGAAAACTGGAAGAATGGCAATCCCGGTCGGCGCAACGCGGCGCCGCTTCCGAAAGGATTTCCAGGGCGGTGACCGCCTCGTCACCCAAACGCTGATAAAGTTCCCGCGCCAGCTTTTTATTGTTCTCATCGCCGCCCGCATAAAAATCCATCCGGTTGAACGCGTCCATGGCCAGGCGCCGCAGCGCGTAAACGCGGATCAAGTCTTCCCCGCTGGCCAAAGCCTGCCGCGTGTCCGGGATCTTTTCCGCCTTTGTATACGGATAGGCCAGGACAAAAATGTCGGTCCGGCGGTTATTCTCGAACACAAGCACCAGGCTGTCATCCCGCCCTAAGAACATCTTTGCGGCCATGTCCTCCCGGTACTCCTTTCGCGTGATGTCCTGCCCGGAGGAGGACACCAAAGAATATCTTGTGTAAAGGGTGTCTGTAAAATACCCGTCCCCGCACCCGTAACTTTTCACTTTCTGCTCCTGATGAAGAGAATACGCCTCCCCCCGGGAGTTGGTGACGGTGCCGGCGTTGGATTGGACCAATGTCACCCGCACATCATAATACAGCCCCAGCATGTACGCGCATCCGCACGCGCCCAGGCAAACGGCGAGCAACCAGGGGATTCTTTTAGTCATGGATCGTCATTTCTGTAAATCTAGGGTTACTGGAATAATCTCTGGAAATTATTGGTACCCGGCACTATTATTTCTTATTTTTTGTCATCCTGTGCCTAACGACCGCAATTATCCGCTGAAACCATAGCAAAGTACTTGCCGAAAATTACCACCAGACAAGATGCGGAGCAAGAGCCGGCGTGCAGCGATGCGCTGGTTGAGGTCAGCGTGAATTGTGTGGTTAGGGCAGTACTTCACTTTTTTAGAGATTCATTTTTATCATAAATAAGATTATCCTGTAATACTTTTTTGTGTAATGTTTCGTTGCCAGGTGCATTTATTATATCTTGTGGGTCCTCAATCTTTATGTTTAATTCTCCTAATGGGCTTGGGCCAGTTCTCATCCTTATTGTTTGTTCTTTTAAATCTTCTTTAATAGAAGCACCACCGGTCACAACTGATGTGATAAGTACAATTGCACCGAATGCCATAAAAAATAATCCGGGGCTAGTGCCAGAAAGAATGATTTTCACAACCTTTGATCCAAACTTCAGATTATCTTCTCCCGTTGTGATTCCTTTAATGTATAAACGATAACCTAAATAACCGTAAACCACGGCACCAATTATTATTAAAAGCCTTTCGATCCCTCTAAAAGTAATCGCATCCATTTTTCCTCCTTGTTGTCCTCCTCTAACGCTCAGATTAAGGCGCGCGTTGTCTTCTACGCATCGCTCTCAAAGCTGTTGTTAAGACTTTGATTTGAGAGCATCGAGTTTGCGATTAAGGTCAAAGAGTTGATTAACACAATGCCGCTCCATTTTTGAACACAATGAACCAAACAGCTCCAGATTGATTGGCTCGGCAAGAATATCGAATGGCCGGCCTTTCATCAAAAAGCCCGAACTCGATCCTCTGACGCGAACGATGGGTTTTCGATCAAACTGTGAGTGGGCAAGCGCCTCGTCACGAAGAGAAAGCAGCTTGTCATGCTGAGCTTGCTCCGATTGATTCAGAATCCTAGATAGGCTAGCCTTTAGGAATGTCGTTGCCCTCCCCAATTTGTCTTCGTTTTCCGTAAAGGGTCTTGCATAGGCAACTATGGCAGCAAAGAGAAGTGCTCGTTTGACCACAACCGCTTGACGACCGCGCATTGCGTTTAAGTACTCAGACGCTTCCGTGAAGTCATCCTTCGAGATGCGCGTACGACTCATTTGAGCCAACATACTAGAAACCATTGCGTTCAATTGCCTTGCCCTAACATTAGAATTCAGTAGCGGCGTGTAACAACGTCCACTGAAATGATTTTATGTGTTGTTTATTCAAGCAGGTAATTCAAAGGACACAATACTTAATTCACAATAAATAAGTATTATGTCCCCATAATTTTCCAAGTCAAACGGTGAAAGTATCCGTCAGGGTGCAGCGTCCGCGTTTGTGGCACCGGATCTAAACTTGAACAAATAAAATACCGGGCCGTTATTATCCGAAGAAACACGCTCAGCATCCTTAAGCGCGGCATGATCCTCTTTATAATATCCGCCCTCATCCACAAACAAACAATAACCGGCCTCGACTGTTCCCTTTCGAACAAAATCACTAACTCTGTCAATATCCTTCTTGAATTCTTTTAAACTCACTACCGGAAATTTTGTCTTCAAAAATATTTTGCGGTTTCGGTCAGGTTCATATTTGACTTCAAGTATCTCTTCCGGCTTAAACTGCTCTACACTGGTTTTCGCGCCGATCACCAGGTCGGCATATTGTTTTTTCGGCTCCATCGGCCATTCATTAAAAAGGCTGAACGGCAATTGCTTATCCTTTATTTCCCCAAGAATGTACTTTTGCAAAGTCCAGACAATATCCCGTTCACAGAAAAAGTTATGGTTGGAGTAATCAGAAAGAAGCCAGGAGAAAGAAGATTCAAAAAGGTTTTTCATAAATTTTTACCTCAAAATTTTTAAACACATCCCGTAATCCGAACTCCGTAATAATTCCGGCGACATGCACCTAATTCGCTTATGAATCAAACCACCTCGATACCCTGTCCCTCGGAACTCAGCGGCGGCGCGAGCCGCCGCAGGTGGCGAAGCGTCGTCCGCTGTAGTGACTTGATATAAGGCTATTGTTTTCCAAGATAATATATTTCTTTTCCGTTTTTCATTTTCTTATTCATCTTTTCTCGCCACTTTTCATATGTCTTCCCGTAAGGAATTGTTTTCTGCGCCATAACAAAAAAATATTCATAGAAATATGGCGCTTTTTTAGCCTCTTGTAAGGTTCTGCATATTTGCGCCTTCATCGGTTCTGATCCCAATTCACAAATTTTGCTATATTCCAAAACCAGCTTCTCAACTTCAGATGAATCAATATTGTCCTGAATTCGCCCCCAAGTTAAAAAGTACTGTCTCTTCTTATTTTTTAGTATTACCGCCACTGCGATAATATCATCCATATTTATTTCTCCTTATCGCCGATGCTTACCGGCTGGCGGGTTTTTTCGCCAGTCGGGTAGAGCATTTTGTTAGCGAATTATTGGGTTACCATTTCCATCTTACCGTAAATTGCTTCAAGAATTTTAAGTTGAGATTGATATTTTTTAAACAAAGCATCAAATAGATCTGCAATTGCATTAAGGACATTTTTATTAACAGATGTAAAAGTATTAGTTTTACCCTTAATAATTTCTCTCGTCATGTCTTTAACATCCATCATAAAGTATTTATCATTTTTAAAAGGTTCTTTATCTAATAATATTGTATAACCTTCCAGTCTACGAAGATCACTTTCGAGATATTGCCTCTCATGCATAATCTCATTTCTATCTCTGTAATAATCCTTAATACATTTCCTAATGGCTTTTAATTTTGATGGAATATCAGAATTGAGAATGTGTGAATTACTTATTATTAATTCATGAGAAATTAGGTGGGTTGGATTATATAAATAAAAAACTTTATCTACTAACCTAAGGACTCGATCGTACATTGATTGAGTGCGTATGATATAATTCTCAATACAATATAGCAAATGACTATGTCTTGTTATCCCAGCCTCTTTCATTTTTTTTGTTGGAGTAAAAGATGAAAAATATAGAACAGAATGTTCCATTTGTTGGCAAATCCCCATTAAATGGGCAATAGAACTTCCTGTGCCGATGCAATAGAATTCAGCTGATGTTGGGTCACGCTTGTATTTTGCATCTACTTTGAAAACTGTACCCTTAACTTGAAGTGCCATTGAAACCTTCATAGCATCTCGTAGAATATCTTTTACAAAAGGATGTTCATTTAATTTCCCAGTATTTGAATATCTTTTCGTCATTTCATTTCTCAATTCATCGCTAACAATTCTTTAACGACTTATCCATTCCCTGGTTAATTTTGTTGCTTACCATTAGAATAATCCAATTTTACGCTGTTTTTCCATTATTATAGCCCTGTTTTTTATAAAATGGTATCCATTTGCCCTGTAATATCACTTATACGGAACTTCGTATATCAAGAGTTTTTAGTTTATTTCCTGTATCAAATCACAAAGTCAGTCTTTGGGAAGCTGAAGAAACTCACGCGCCCAGGCAGAAAACATACCACACGCCGGCGGCGATGTGGGTGCCGTTTTCTTTCTCGCACAGGAGGAAAGATTTGATGCCGTTTTTGGGAACAAGCAGGAATTCAATTTCTTCGGAAGGGTCCAGCTCCTGAAGGGGGTTCCCATTGAGGGGGATAATGGTCCACCGTGGCCATCACCGGAGGGAATGGAGCGAAGCGGAATTCCCCTCCGAGTGCATGACATGGTTAGCCACCGGTCACTTTCCTCTGGTTCGGAACGACGTCCACAACTGCCCCGTCCTTTGTAAACATATCCTTGCGGTTCAACCAGACGATTAGGCTGGCGACGATGATTAACAGGTACGTGTCGTAGGGTTGGGCATCGGGAAAGATCGGGTTCATCAACTGGAAATGAAAAACTGCCGACAGCAGAATGCTGCCATATGACCTATTGAACAGTGCCGTCACGATAACGCTTATCGCTAAGCATCCAGCAAAGAACGCAGTGAACGACCACTCGCTCTGCTGGGTTCCGCTCAACAGAAACGCTGGAAGATGCCACACCCCCCATATGACACCAAGAATCAGCCCGGCCCAGATCGGGGCGAACTTCCTTTGCAGAAGAGGAAGCGCGAAACCACGCCAGCCGAACTCCTCGATCGGGCCTTTGATGGCGGCAAGGACTAACGCCACGAGCAGAGTCTGAAAGGACGCAAAGGGAAACGGTTCCGAAAAAAGGTTCCCTCTAAGCGCGGAACCGCCAATGAAGATCAACGGAATGCCAATGATCAGAAAGGCATACCAGCCCGCGCCGCAGCGCCAGAGCAAAGCTCGGGCGAGGAAGCGCCGTAGGCCGGCAAGGCCAACGGTGCGGGCAACAAGAATGAACGCCGCGATGGCAGGCGCGTACACCGCCAGAAAAAAGAGTGGATGGTTGCCGGTGATCTGACCAAACCCCGACACCATTTTTTCCGGGAAAAAAATGTATAAACCAAGAATCCCCCAAGCCAAGCCGAACGAAATCAGCAGAAATGGAATAAAAGAACTGAACGGCACTCGATATGCTTTACTCACTGTATCTAACGGAGGCATTTTTTCCCTTGTTTATGGCTAACATAAAGATAACCGGCAAGACCGCAGGTTTTGTCCGGTTTCCTGGTTGGAATACCATGTTTTCTGGACTAATCCCGGTTTATTTTCATACCTTTTCCAGGATTCGTTTTTTATATATTCCCGCAATGTCTGGAATATTTCTTTTGGTTTTTGCGATAAATCCCAGTTTAAAATCAAGGCGTACATTTTATTCCTTTTTCACATCTCATAACGGATGGCGGCTGGACGATCGACCGAATACTCGAGGAGGCCGGGGTCTTGACCTGGGCCTTTGCATAGGAATCCCGCACGCTCTAATACCCTGATCGAGCCAGGGTTGTCTTGCGTCGTATGCGCAACGATTCGTTGAACCCGGCTATCCGCAAAACCGTGTCCCACGAGTGCTCGTACAAGCTCCGTAGCGTATCCCCGCCCCTCGCAGGAAGGAACAATCGAATATCCGATTTCAATCACGCCATTGGGATTCGGTGGGCCAAAGTATCCTCCCGCCCCCACAAGACTCCGGCCTCGTTTCCCATCCGCACGCAATAGAGCATACCAACCATACCATCCTGAGGCCTGCGGATCTTCATTCAATCGGTCCCGGAAGAACGTGATTGCTCCCCGGTCGTACTGGCCGGGTGGCCACCCTTCGGGAACCTCTGCGCCGAGAAGCGAACCAAACCCATTGATCGACTCGAGTTCCGCTGAAAGCAGCGCAACCGTTGCCGGCACCAAATCAAGCCGCGATGTCCGGATGATCTCGGTCAAGTCTCGATAACCTCTCTGTTCCAGCCGCCTAACGTGCTGACATCACCCGCCCTGACTAAGCGCGGGAAGGGCCGGGTGGATGAAATTGTTAAAATTTTTATTTTACTAACCGCCGTTCTTTTTTACCATCTCTTCCCAGCGCGATTCTGAAAACAGCACAACATTGGAATGCCCCATAGCAACATAACGATTTATAATATAGTTATTAGCCATCCCGTTAAATTCACTCTCATCAAAAGACATTCCCCCGATTATTGCTGTCAGAAGGCCGATAACTCCAAAAGTCAAAGCCACTTTAGCGAAGGTATCAACCTGTTTCCCGGCCATGACAATGACGGTAATGAGAAAAGGGAGAAACAGGGCTACTCCAATAATAATACAATTACGCTGCAATTTTCTTCTTTTATTAAGACAATCAGCACATAAAACAACCTCCTCGTGCGCTATCTTAAGGTATTGATCAAAGGTAAACGTGCTTGAATAAGAAATTGAAGGATGAACCGTCTGACTGGAATGGTAGGTATTATTTGCGACCACGAGTTTCCAGGTCAAGCCGGCATCACCCGGCAGATCAATTATTTTTGAACAGCGAAAACATTTCATCAAATTCTCCTTATTATTTTTTAGATTCCCGCCGAACGTGCTGCTCAACCGCCGGCGAAGCCGGTCGGCTGGAGTGGCGGGTTAGACTTTCTCAATAAAGAAAACCAACACTTTTTCTGTAAGAGTTTTTCCTCTATGCTTGTGATCGGAGCCATCAGGAATGAAGATCCCATCACCTGATTTATAAACTATCTTTTCATTTTCATATTCAATTTCCAATTGTCCCTTGATGAGATAGCCATAATGCCCCTTTTCACACCAATGGAGCGGCATCTCCTTCGAGTATTCAACAAGACGAATACGCAAATTATTTTGGTCAATATACTTGTGCCTGACTCCCGTTATAGGGGACTCCCATTCAAGCTTATCAAATTCAGCTTTGTATTGGACTGTCATATCAACTCCATTCCAAGTCTAACGAAAAAGTTGAGCGGCGCGTCAGCGTCCGCTGGATTCGCTGGGTATAGGCTTTTATTCCGGCAGACTTTGCATCAGCAATCTTAATACAACTGTAAAAATAACGGGCAATAATGTTAAACCGTGCGCTATTAATACAGCTGATTTATTTCCAGTTTTATGCATAAATAAAGTAATCCACGGCGTAGCCATTGAAATGACTGTTATCCAGAAATTTTCGATCACGAAATTCGATAAAGTGGCAGTCTGGCCGATTTTTAGCATGGATGAAAGCACAAGCCAAAGAGGTATTCCGATATAGGGGTAAATGCAATCCCATGTCGACATGGTTTTATATTTTTTTGTCAATTTTATTGCCGGTATAGTCGAGCCAGCAATTATCAACAGGGCGAATGCTAATAAAACAATCATTTCAATTTCTCCTATAACGCCGGCGCATCACCGGCGGCTATAAGCTGTCGCGTGCATCCGGCTTGTTGTGTGTCCTATTCTTCTGCTTTTCTGCATATGTACGCTCGCATCTGCGGCACGATCTCAAGAGCTTGATCGACCTGAAATCCAGCACGCTCGATCATCCCCGACATCACCCAATCCCAAGTGCTAAATTCATCACGAACGTGCGAAACTGTCTCCTCTGCCATTTGCGCGCCTGCGAGTTTCCTCATGCCGTCCAGCCAGCCATCAATAGTCTCTCGGTAGGCCCTGGGGTTGAAGTCAAAGACGACATCGGAAAGAAACATCTTGCCGCCCGGCTTGAGTAGATCGTAGAGCCGACAAAGGGCTATCTGCTTCCAGAAATCCGGTAGATGGTGAAGAGTGATGTTAGCGATGATGGCGTCCAGAGCATGCCCTTCGTGTTGGTACGTCAGAAAACCAGCTTGTCGAGGTACAACATTCTTTAATCCGTGGCCTTCGACTTTATTCTTTAGGACCTCGACCATTGCTTGCGAAATGTCCACGGCGTAGACGTTTTTGCACTTCCGAGCAAGGCAGACGGAAAGGCCGCCCGTTCCGCACCCGATGTCGAGCACGGTTGAGTTAGCTGATAAATCAAGAGCAACGGCA
>JAKQKX010000096.1 GCA_029560465.1 Candidatus Omnitrophota bacterium | reverse complement strand
GCAGACAAGACATCTTGGACGCAGGCACAATAACAAAAACCCTAAAAAACTTCGACAAAGCAATAACTGCACTAAGCCTCGAAGACCAAAAAGACCTCTTCTCCTTACTCCTAAGACAAGTCACGGTGTGGAGCTATGACCCCCAAAAAGAGAAAGCCCCCGGCAAAACGCCAGGGGCCTTCACAGCCAAAATCCGAACTAAATGGTACAAGATACGACTCGACCTCTACCAATTCCCCGAAATCGACACATACTACAAGTCAATCTCACAAAAAAAGGCAGGTTCGGATTTTACACCTAAATGGCTCCCCCGCGAGGACTCGAACCTCGGACCTATTGGTTAACAGCCAACCGCTCTACCAGCTGAGCTACAGGGGAATAAAATCAGAAATATGACAAATTATAGCCGAATTTCCCGAAAAGTCAATATCAAGTTCGGAATATCCGCGCGCCTCCGTTTAATGAATTTCCCGCCGGGCGGTCAACGACATCGTCAGTGTCGATATGTCCGCGTACTCCACGGAGCTTCCCACCGGGATGCCCAGGCCGATCCGGGTCACTTTCACGCCCGTCGGCCGCAGTTCGTTGGTGATATGGATCGCGGTCATCTCCCCTTCCGTGTCCGGGTCCGTGGCGATCACCACTTCTTTCACCCCCAGGGCCCCGATCTTGTCCTTCAAGGGCTGAAGGTTGAGGTCTTCCGGACCCCGGCCTTCCGACGGCGCGATCGCGCCCAAAAGCACGTGGTACAGCCCCTTAAACACGCCGGTGCGCTCGATGGAAAGCAGGTGCTTGTGGTCTTCCACCACACAGATGATTGAGCGGTCCCGCCGGGCGTCCCCGCAGATGGTGCAGGTGTCCGTCTCGCTTAAATTATTGCAGTGCAGGCAGAGGCGCAACCCGTCTTTAAGTTTTAAAATACCCTCTGATATCGCCGCGGACTCTTCCCGGGGATTGTTCAGCACCCAAAACACCATCCGCTCGGCGCTGCGCCGGCCCACGCCGGGGAACTTCGTAAACTGCTCGATCAGGCTCTCAACCAATTTGGGGTACGCCATCTGACATCACGTCCTTTTAACTTATTCGTTGTGCCACTTGCTGACCACCTTGCCCTGGAACGTGTCCAGCGCGTTGCGGATCATGGGCTCATCCTGCACGATATGCGCGTTAGTGTCCAGCTGCTCGATCATAACGTATTCAAGCACGATCTTCGCGCGCAATTTCTCCGCGAAAATATTTTCAACGATCTGCTTATTATCCTGGTGCTCCAGGGTCTCCTTATGAAACGCGTGTTCCGGAGAAAACCCAACAGTGAGTTTGTTGCCCTTAAGCTCAATCGGCGCCCCGTCCTGCAGGAACGTCGCTAAAGACATCCGTTTGCGCGACACCCCGTAAGTCAAAGCGTCCCACGAGCGGCGGATATTGTCCAGGTCCAGGGCTACCGATTCCGGCTCATGGGCCACGATCGCGTCCTCCCGGGCGGAACCCGGGTCGTCTTCTTCCTCCGCATCCGCGGCAATCATCCCTTCCCCCTGATCGCCCCCTGATCCGGGCCCGGGGTCTTTCGCAGGCTCATGGGCGGTTGGCGCCGGCTTCAAGGCCGTTTTCTTAACCGGTTTCGCCTTCTCCGCCTTACTCGCGACAGGAGCCGGACTGGGCGCTTGTGCTTCAGTCCCCCCGACAGGAGCCGGTTGCCCCGCCGGGCATGAGAGCCGGGCAAAAGCGATCTCCAGAGGCGTGCGCAGGGTTTCAGTAATCCGGGCCATGTCCTGGGCCCGGATAAAGCTTTCAATAGCGTCCAGAATCTTGGGCAGGCTGAACAGCTGGCTCTGCGCGAGGTATTTCTCCTTAACCACGACCGGATAATCCACCAGCCGGCCCAGCGTTTTGCCGCCGATCTTAATGATCATAAGGTTACGGAAATGTTCCAGCAGGTCCTTGTATAATTGTTTGATGTCCTTGCCTTTCTCAACGATACTGTCAAAAACCTTTAAGACCTCGACACAATTCTGGCCCGCCAAAGCGTCCGCCAGGTCAAACAAGAGGTCCACTTCCACCAAGCCGAGCATCGTGTGCACGTCCTCGGATGTGATGCCCCGGCCGCTCAAAGCGCTGACCTGGTCCAGGATGCTCAAGGCGTCCCGGAAACTCCCCTGTGAGGCTTTGGCAATGGCGTAAAGCGCCTCCTGGTCTATCTGGAACTTTTCTTTCTTCCCGATCTCGGCCAGGGCCTCGGCCGTGTCCTTAAGGGAAATCCGTTTAAAATCATACCGCTGGCAGCGGGAGATGATTGTCCCGGGCACTTTATTGGGGTCAGTGGTCGCAAAAATAAACTTCACGTGCCCGGGGGGCTCTTCCAAGGTCTTTAAAAGGGCGTTAAACGCCTCGGTGGTCAGCATATGCACTTCATCGACAATATAAATTTTATACTGGCCACTCCCCGGCAGGAACTTGACGTTTTCCCGCAGGGTACGGATCTCGTCGATGCCCCGGTTAGACGCGCCGTCGATTTCCAGCACGTCAAAACTGTTGCCCGCCGTGATTTCCCGGCACGCCGGGCATGCGCCGCACGGGGTCAGCGTCGGCCCGTTGGCGCAGTTTAAGGACTTCGCCAGGATGCGCGCGCAGGAAGTTTTGCCGATGCCGCGGGGCCCGCAAAACAAAAACGCGTGCGCCAAGCGGCCGCTCGTGATCGCCTGCTTGATCAGGCCTGTGATGTGCTCCTGCCCGACGACTTCATCAAAAGTGTTGGGACGGTATTTTCTGGCTAAAACAAGATATGACATAATTCGGGGTTACAAACCGGTTCTTTTATCGTCAAAATAGAATGACATATTTTATCATTAAAACCCGGATTTCCAAAATCATTTCCCGTCAGATTACGAGGCAGTCCCGCCTCGCGGTTCAACGGTCATGGAGGGAATCAATGCGGGGATAACGGTTTAAGCGGCCTTGGGTTTCGCTTTGGCCCCGGGCGGACTCAACTTGTCCTTGACTTTGTCTTTGGCCTTTTCCGATTTCTTTTTCGGCTGCCCGAAAAAGCCGTCAGGATTGTTCTTCATCGTCAACGCGATGCGCTTGCGCTCAAGGTCCACCTGCATCACGGTGACCTCAACGGTCTGGTGCACTTTCACAAAATCCCGCGGGTCCTTGATGAATTTGTCGGACAGCTGGCTCACATGCACAAGCCCGTCCAGGTGCACGCCGATATCGACAAACACCCCGAAGTTCGTGATGTTTGTCACCATGCCGGGCAATTTCATGCCTGGTGTCAGGTCTTCCGGCTTCTGGACGCCTTCCTTAAAACGGAACACCTCAAACTGCTGGCGCGGGTCGCGGCCGGGCTTGGCCAACTCTTCATAAATATCCTCTAAAGTCGGCATCCCCACGGTGTCGGTCACGTATTTCGACAATTGGATCCTTTTCCGGAGCTCCTCGGTGCGGATCAATTCCTGCACGCGTACGCCCAGATCGCGGGCCATGGCGTCCACGACAGGATAACTCTCCGGGTGGACGGCGCTGGCGTCCAAGGGGTTGAGGCCGTCGCGGATCCGCAAAAAGCCGGCCGCCTGCTCGATCGCTTTCGGGCCCAGGCGGGGGACTTCGTAGAGCTGTTCGCGGCTGCGGAACAGGCCGTTCTGCTCGCGGTATTCCACGATGGCCTGCGCGCGGACCGGGCCCAAGCCGGACACATACGTCAAAAGCTGCTTGCTGGCGCTGTTGAGTTCCACGCCCACCTGGTTGACACAGCTGATCACGACGTCATCCAGGCCCTGTTTGAGCAGCGCCTGGTCCACATCGTGCTGATACTGCCCCACCCCGATGCTCTTGGGATCGATTTTGACCAGTTCCGCCAGCGGGTCCATGAGCCGCCGGCCGATGGAAATCGCGCCCCGAATGGTGACATCCAAATCCGGGAATTCTTCCCGGGCCACTTCCGACGCGGAATAAATCGACGCCCCGGCTTCGGACACGATAAGGATATGGATATCCTTGGAAAGCCCGATATTGCGTATAAATTCTTCCGTTTCCCGGCTCGCTGTGCCGTTTCCAATGGCGATAAATTCAATATGATGGATATCGCACAAATCCCTGACCACGCGCACCGCTTCCTCCTTTTGCAGGTCCGAGCCCAGGGGAAAAATGGTCTCCTTGTGCACCATCTTGCCTTCATGGTTCAGGCAGGCGATTTTACACCCCGTGCGGTAAGCCGGGTCAACGGCCATCACGTTCCGGTATCCTAACGGCGGAGCCATCAAAAGCTGGCGCAGGTTGTCGGCAAAAACGAGAATAGCGTCTTTGTCAGCCACCTCCTTGGTGGCCATCCGGACTTCGGTTTCCATGGACAGCGACAAAAGCCGTTTAAACCCGTCTTGGACAGCCAGGCGAACCTGCTCGGACGCCGGGCTGTTCCCTTTCACAAACATGGATTCCAGTATCTGGCTCGCTTCATCTTCCGGCACGACCACCCGAAGGGTCACAAACTGTTCTTTCTCGGCACGGCGCACGGCTAACACCCGGTGAGACGGGCAGGTCTTCACCGATTCCTGCCAGTCAAAATAATCCTTGTAATTCGCGCCCTCCGCCTCCCGCTTCTTGATCACTTTGGCGCGGAACTCCCCTTTCTCAAAATACAACTCCCTCATCTTGCCGCGGGCGTCGCCATCCTCGCTGATCCACTCCGCGATGATATCCCGCGCGCCGGCCAGGGCCTCATCCACCGAGGCGACCTTCAGTTCTTCGTTGATGTATTTCGCGGCCTCCTGCTCCATATCCTTCAGGTCCTGTTTAAAAATAAGCTCGGCCAGCGGCTCCAGGCCTTTTTCTTTCGCCACCGTGGCCCGGGTACGGCGCTTGGGCCGGTACGGGAGATAAACATCTTCCAGCACCGCCAACGTTTCAGCGGCGAGGATTTTTTCTTTAAGTTCATCGGTGAGCTTGCCGCGTTCTTCCAGGGAAGCCAAGATAGCCGCCCGCCTTTTATCCAGCTCGCGCAACTGGTGCAAACGGTCGCGGATATTGGTAATCGCCGTTTCATCCAAGCTGCCGGTCACTTCCTTACGGTACCGGGCGATAAACGGCACGGTTGACCCTCCGTCAAGCAACTCGATCGTTGCCTGGATTTTTTTAGGAACAATGTTCAGTTCACCGGATATCTTATCAACGTATTGATCGATCATAATAACCTTGTCTGGTTAGAAAAAATTACAGAAATGATATGGATGAACGGGAAAGAAATCCGTCGGGAAAGAATTTGGAAAGGGAGAGATGTCTGTCTCAACATAAACCTTTTAAAGGACTTGTGTTACAACAACGCACTAAAAACTTACATATTGTTACAACAAAACAAAACTTCTGGGCCGTGTTTAGTAAAGCACCCCGGCCTTAAAACCGTATTCTGTGATTTCATGGCCGCGCACCTGGTCGGTAACGGCATCATTGGTATCAATGTAGTACCAAATGACACCCGTCCCATCAGACCGGAACTGTTCAACATCGGAATCATCAAGCTTCCAGAAGCGGATAAACGGTTCAACAAAAAAATCCATTTCCGCCCCTGAATGGAGGAATTTAACAGACGCCCTCCAGCCATAGCCTTTATCGTGGGTGAATTCCATCGTGTTGGGGATATGAAGGTCACCGGTGTTGGCGTCGACGAGTACCGCGCCGAGTTGATTATAATGCCGCGTGGACCTTCCTTGCAGGATAAAGTCAAATTCCGCATTCATTTGAACAGCCCAACGGTTGCGGATCGGACGGTGCAATTCAACCCCGACCGGGATATAAATATACTTTATTTCTTCTTTAATATAACTAGCCCCGTTATAATATGTTAAACCACCAAACGCCTCGTCGATTACTTTTGTCGATCCCCCCTCTTTATCCCTCAAATACCGGTACCCGAGCCCGAGATACGGGGTAAGCCGGGTACTACTTCTGGAAATAAAATCAACTCCACCCAAAGCCCGGATGTCACACATAAACACATCCACATCCTGGGCCAGGTGCGTGTCCAGTTTCGCCATGGTAATGTTGTCATATTTGGACAGGTCTTCCGTTGGCCCCGGGTGGTAGGTCAAGGCACCGAAAACACCGAACAAAGTCCCGACCCGGCTATTCCCGTCATCAGAATCAAAATCATAATAAAAATTTTCCGTCCCGAACTCAAAATTCAGCTTTTTACGGTCCCGATTGATCGGCGTGCCGGCGATGTCATAATCGTCATCCCGAGCCAACCTGTCCGCTCCAAACGCCATATCTTCTTCCACATCAAAATCCTGAGCCGTTAAGTCAACGGCTTTGACGTCCTTTTGAGGTTGAGCCTTAACGGCTTTCTTCGGCGGGACAGACTTCTGGGCGCCTTGCTTCTCCAAAGTCACCCCCCCCTCGGCGTCAACAGTCACACTCACGCTCTTCGGTTTACCGGGAGCTTTTGATTCTTCTTCAAGATAACAGACGTCATTCCAGGTAAACGCGCCTTGCCGGCTCTTCACTTTTGAAATACAGGACAATTCTTTATCAACCAACTGGGCCCGCTCATCCTGTGTCGCTTTCGCAAAAACCGCGGAAGAAACTGTCAGGCTCAAAGCCACAACGCCCAAGAAAATCACTGCTGTTTTTTGATAATCAGGGATATTCCTCATAATAAATTAATCCTTTATCTAAAATTAAATGACTGGCGTTTTGATTTATTTCTTATTGGGGAAATAATATGTCAGGCCGAGCATCGCGGCAAAAGACTCCCAGTTCGCGGTATTAAAAGGGCACTCCCCTGACGTTCCGTCCGAATAATGTGTCCGGTCAATCCCATCCTCTGAATCCCAGTCCTGCACGTCAAAAGTCAAGTTAACCGATAAATTCTCGGTAAAAGCGTAATCCCCGCCGAAAGTCAACACCCGGCCGTACGCGTCGGCAAAATGCTCAAAACTTTTCGGATGGGCGAAATCCGTGCGCAGGTTCCAGTTCCCGTAACCGTAATAATCCGCCCAATGATACTCAAAACGCAGAAACGCGGTAAAATCTTTGCGCATCGCCTTTAAGTCCACCCCGATCCAGGTGCTTTCCCATTCCGTTTTATAGCTGCTGTCTAATCCCGAAAAAGCGCCTGTTGCCGGAATAACCTGATAGCCGTTCGTCATCTTAAAATTCTGTTCATGATAGGAATAACCAGCCAGCAAGGTGACTTGAGCCTTTTTAAAGTAGAAATCTTTCTTGGGGAGGTCAAAATACAGGCGGTACCCGGCGCCTAAAGAGAAATCATTAACGTCATCTCCGTTGGAATCGTTCCTGGACCTTGAAAATTCATACGTGCGGAAATCTCCCAGGTAATCAGAATCCTGATTGGTCCCGTCATAAACATCGCCGTAGGCATACATCCCGTCCAGGACAAAATGATCGTAAAAAACCAGGTCAGCGCGGCCTTTCAGCTGAACGCTTTCCACGTCATCCCAGGTTAATTCAGAAAGGATATTGGGCCCGCCAGGATAGCCGATGCTCCAGATAAGGTCATCCTGCCGCAACCCGTAACCCACATTGACGCTTCCTCCGGATAAAAACTTTGAATTTTCGTTAGGGAACAGGCCGTAGCGGCTGGCATACCCATCCGGATCCGCAGGTTTATTCTCAGCCAACCCAAATAAGACAAATTCACTCTCACGCGTTAAAGCCCGGCTGGACGGATAGCCATCCTCCCGTGTGGAAGGAGTTTCGTCCTCGTTTAACGCCAACTGGTATTCAGCGGTGTTCGCGCCATATTCAGGGGCCCCGCTCCCGGTTGTTCCAGGAAGAACCAGGCCAGCGGCTTTCTGGGCTTCGCTCACATAACAGACATCATTCCACTCAAAACCTTTATTAGCGGCTTTAGCCTTGGAAATACACTCCAGTTCCTTTTGAATAGCGGCGTTCTTGCCGTCCAAGGCCACAGTTTCAGCCTGGCTTCCAGAGGGCCAACCCCAAAGAAGTATGGTGGAAAATATTAAAGTAAAAATTTTGCGGGTCAAAACAGAAGTTTGCTGACAACTCATGGATAAATACGTCCCTTTCTTGTTACAATATGGATTAAGTATACAACACAACCTGGCAAAAATGCAACAGTTTTTAAAATATTGCCAAAAAAACGCGGATTATGCAGGTTGGTTATCCGGGAACTAACATATACTCTCGATAAAAATATTGTCCCACTTAATCCATAAATAATTATTTTATAATAATTTATAACAATCGCCCGAACATTTTCCTAAAAACCCCTGACCATTAAAAAAGATTTTCTTAAACGATGCCAGGGATACAGGGCGCTTGATCATATAAATAGACTGAAAAGGACTCTTATTAAGATAAACCATTTTTAGGACTTTTTAAAATAAAATTATGAATATTTTTTCTTTCCCCAGTTCAATAACGAAGTGCAACACTTGAGGGCATGAAGGCTTCCGCGCTATGATGGGCGGACTATGCCAAAATCCTACAAGCACCTAACAAAACATGAACGAGACCTTTTATCCGTCCTTAGAAGCAAAGGGCACAAAATACGTGAAATCGCCCGCGCCCTTGATCGTGACCCTGGAACAATCTCGCGGGAACTCAAACGCAATGTTCCGCCGGTACGCACAGGATATTATCTGGCCCACAAAGCACATGATCGCGCCACAGAACGGGCTGTTGTCAGCCGAACACATCAGCGGCTCAAGAATGACGCAATACGCAAGCATGTTAAAAGAAAGATCAAGAACGGCTGGTCACCAGAGCTTATTGCCGGGCGCCTTAAAGAATTGCACCCCGACTTGTCCATTAGCCATGAAGCCATTTACCAATGGCTCTATACCGATGCCAGGCAACTCATCCCGTTACTTGTACGGGCCCACAAGAATCGCAAACGACGCGGGTATTCCAGACGTCATAAAAAGACGCATATCCCCGAGAGAGTCTCGATCAAAGAACGGCCGGAACATGTCCTTAACCGGCAGGAACCCGGGCACTGGGAAACAGACACGGCTGTCTCCCGGCAAAGTCTTGCGGCGCTTCAAGTCAGTGTTGAGAGAAAGACCCGGATCACCAAACTTGGCAAGTTATCTCGTAAAGGAGCTCGCCAGATGAGCACATCTTTGACCCGTCGCTTAAGCCGGTATCCAAAAGCATTCAGATTGTCGATCACCTATGACAATGGCACTGAGAATACGGAGCATGTGCGCACCAATAAAGTCCTTGGAACACAATCGTACTTTTGCGAACCGTTCCATAGCTGGGAACGCGGCACGGTTGAGAACACGATTGGATTGGTCAGACGGTTCTTCCCAAAAAAGACAGACTTTGCTAAGATCTCAAAGAACAGAATTAAAACGGTTGAGCGTTGGCTCAATAACAGACCGAGAAAATGTCTCGGTTTTAAAACCCCTGCTGAAGTCTTTGCCGCAGGTGTTGCACTTCAAGGTTGAATTCGGGTTTACAAAAAATTATTGTTCAACAACAAGGTCCCCTCTCTGATTGTAACGGCGGATCTCCACAACGTTATCCTTCTGGTACACCCGCTCAGAGGATTTGCTGCCGTCAGGGTAATATTCAACCTCAGGGCCTTCCTTTATATTATTCTCATAAGTTGTTTCCCTTTTAATACTACCATTTTCATAATATTCCCGGCTCACCCCGGTTAAGACATCATCCTTGAATGTGGTTTCAAGCCGGACCCGCCCTGTCTTCGGGAAAAAAAGCTTAACTTCTCCATCGATAAGATCATATTTATAATGCGCCCGCGCTGAAATGGTGCCGTCATCGGAATAAGTTTCCACCCACCCACTGCGCTGACCATTGATATAAAAAGCCTTCTTTTTTAACACACCCGTTGAATAATATTCTTTATACATCCCTTCCAGTTGGCCTTTATTATATTTCATGGTCGTTTTCCAGGTCCCGTCCGAATAAAATTCCCGGCCCAGACCTTCCTTTAACCCGTTTTCATAATGCCACAAAGCAATAACCTGCCCTCTTTCATCATATATTTTTTCAGCCCCATGCGGCTTGCCCTGCTGATACCCCTTTAAAGACTTCATAACACCATTAGAAAAATACCCTTTCACAATTCCATCCAACTGATCTTTCTTGTAAGGCTCCAAGCGCTTGACCTGGCCGTTGTCATAAAATTCCTGGACAACACCGTTGATGACATTTTTCTGAAAAGGGATTTCTTTTTTTATGGTCCCGGAAGGATAATATTCACGAAAAAGCCCGTCTTTTTTTCCTTCAGAATACGCACCGCTCCCGAGCATATAACCCTGAAGATCATAATATTTATAATCCCCATGGGCTTCCCCGTCCCTGTAGGTCACCAAAGACTGCAATTGCTTGTTGGTGAAGTATTCTTTCAATTCACCGTCGACCAGGTCATTCTTATACTGCCCCTCTGTTTTCAGTATTTGATCTTTTTCATAAAAAATCCGGAACGGCCCGTTTTTCATGCCGTATCGATACGACACCTCCGCCTTTAATGCCCCGGAGGGATAAAATGTTTTATGCAGGCCGTCTTGAATCCCTTTTTCAGCCGGCTCATCCAATTTGGGCTTACCCGGGAAATCTGGGACCAGCTGAGCCCAGGACGGCCGGGGCGTTTCAGAAAGATAATAAGCAAGCCCGGCCCCCGCGATGATCATCATGAATAATAAAGTCAATTTTTTCATAAAAAAATCTTACTCATCTTTTAATGCCGGAACAAGCTTCTGGCCACACGTTTTTCTTTCTTCTACTATTTTAATTACTTTAAATATAAAAAGCAGATATGTCAATACGACAGATATGCCCACACCCTGACACAAACCAGAGGGCAAGCCGCCCCGCCCTGACCTATGGGACAAGCGATAACAGATAATCCCAATACCGCGGATCAACGGGATAGCCGAGTTGTTTGGCTTTGCGGGCCAATTCCAACGCCTGGGGATAATCGTTCAGGCCGAAACAGGCAACAGATTTATTCCAGTACGCCTGGCTGTAAAACGGGTCCAGATCCAAGGCGCGGTCAAAATCCTTGATCGCGCAGAAAAACTGCGACCTTTTCACGAAAAAATTGCCCCGGTTAAAATAAGCTTCCGCCCCCCTGGGGTTAAGCTGAACCGCGCGGTTAAAATCATCCAACGCCAGGTCATCCTCCCCCAAAACATCATACACCATGCCCCGGCTGTTATAAGCCTTATCATAGAAACGGTTAAGCTGCACCGCCCGGGTTAAGTCAGCTTGGGCCCGGGCAAATTCTCTCTGCCGGAAAAACAACACCCCCCGGTTATAATAAGTCTCGGCGTACTCCGGGTATAACCGCAGCACCGTGCCGTAATCTGCCAGCGCCAAGTCCGTGTGCCCGGCCCGGGCAAAAACAATGGCGCGGTTATTATAAGCCTCCCGGTAATCAGGCCTTAACCGGAGGGCCTGGTTTAAATCGTCCAGAGCGCGCGCGAAATCACCTCTTTGCCCGTACAAAGCCCCCCGGTTATTAAAAGCGACAGCCGAACCGGAATTGTGCCGGATGACATAATCCCACAAAGCCAGGCTTGAACTCCAGACCTGTTGCTGCTGGCGGTTTTTCACCACCAGAAGGGTGAGGATTAAAAACAATCCGGCGGCTAAAACCCGGCGCCCGGGCCGGCGCATCCTCCCCCACATCCCTTCGACCCACACGCCCAGGCCAAGGCAGGCCCCGAAACTGGGAAGATACATAAACCGGTCAGTCACAATACACTTGACAACCGTGTCATTCTTGAACAGAAAAAAAATCGAAGCCATGTAAAAAAACACGGCAAAAACCAACCAGCGATTATGCCGGTTTTTCCACACGATCAACACGAAGCTGAAGAAAAAAACCAGAGACAGGGCGTAATCAGGCGTCAGGACGGAAACCGGCCGCGGCACCGGATAAACAGGCGTCAGGAAAAACGGCGCAAAAAATTTTCTTATATAAAACGTAAACGTGTATAACAAAAGTAGGGCGCCCTCCCCAAACGCCGGCTCCGGGAGCCTGGCTTGGGCCCGGAAGGTGAGCCAGACGACGGGAAAGAACACCGCAAGCAAAAAAATTTTTTCCATGACCAGCCGCCGGGACAAAGGGCGACGCGCCCACCAGTCATAGAGAACCAGGACAAAGGGGAGGCTCAAAGCCATGGGTTTTGCCAAAAGGCTCAAAAACCCGCACAGGACGGTCGCGAGAAAGTGCCGCCCCTGCCCGTCCTGTTGTGTATAACGGACATACCATAAAAGCGCCATAACATAAAACAACGCGTACAACACATCTTTCCTCTCCGTCACCCAGGCCACGGATTCCACGCGCATGGGGTGCGCGCCGAAAAGCACAGCGGCGACCGCCGATGCCAGGGCCCCCGCGCCCATCAGGCGCGCCAGGCAAAAAATCAGCGCCGTGACCAGAGCGTGCAGGATGATGTTCGTCAGGTGAAAAACAAACGGCTGCTCCCCGAAGAGATGGTACTCAATCATTAAGGACAGAAGTGTGAGCGGGATATACGTTCCGACAACGGTTGAAGAGAAAACCGCGCGTATATTCTTAAAAGTGAGGGTCCGGACCATCGGGTTATTCAGAAGATGCTCCGGGTCGTCCCAGTTCACGAATTCAAAATTCATGGCCGGGGCGAAAAGCCAGACCATGAAAGTAAATACCAGAAGGATGATAAAGCCGTGATTATGAAAAGCGGGTGATAACCGCATAAAGGACCGACATCCTTTTGTTCCTTATCCGTCAACGGCCTGGTTCATGAGGGCGCTTTTTATTCCTGCGTTTTCTTAAGGCGCATCACCGTCTGCTGAAGGGCCGCAAGGTCCGTTTCCTTCGCCAGCACCAGCAAAACATCGCCTCCGTCTATAGCCGTGCCCCCGGAGGGGATAACAAATTTATCGTCCCTGGAAATCAGCATAATAAGGCATTTTTCAGGGACGTTTAAATCACGGATCATCTTGCCGACGGCCTCTGAATTATACGGGACTATGATATCTATCAATTCCGCGTCAATGCCTTCCCGCCTTTCGAACTCGATGGGATAATTCTTCCTGCCGGTTAACGGCACGGCCAGCTTTAACAGCTTGGAAACGGTTGAGATCGAAGTCCCCTGGATGAACACCGAAGCGATAACGACAAAAAACACGACATTAAAATAAGTTTCGGCCTGAGGCACGCCTGCCGTCAGCGGGAACGTCGCCAAAATAATCGGGACCGACCCACGCAACCCCACCCAGGCCAACATGGCCTTTTTTTTGAAACTCATATGAAACGGCCACAGGCATAAAAAAACACTGACAGGGCGGGCCACCGCCATCAGAAGAAACGTCAGCAACAAGCCTGTCCCGGCCAGGGGGACCAGGCGGGACGGAAAAACCAGCAGCCCCAACGTCACGAACATGGCGATTTGCATGAGCCACGCCAACCCATCGTGGAATCTCCCGATCATTTTTTTGTTCGGGAACTCCGTCCTCCCGAGCCTCAGCCCAGCAAGGTACACCGCGAGGATCCCGTTCCCTTTCAGGAAAACCGCGATAACGTACGTGAAAAGGACAAGGGAAATCATAATAACCGGATAAAGGCCGTCATACTCCTGCTTCAAACGCTTAATGAGAAAGACCATGCCCTCGGCCATCAAAGAGCCGACAACGGCGCCCACCCCCATATCCAGGATGAACCTGGGGATCAAAGCAAGCACGCTCATGTTTTTGACTGTCAAAAGGGAAATAAAACTGGCCGTGAGAAAAACAGCCATGGGGTCGTTGCTGCCGGATTCAAATTCCAAGAGCGGCTTTAAGGGCTTTTTCAGGCTGATCCGTTTTGACCTCAGGCTTGCGAAAACGGCAGGGGCATCCGTCGAAGAAACGATCGAGCCCAGGAGCATGCCCTGCAAAAAAGAAAATTTCAGGATATAGACAGCGAAAAACCCTGTTATAACAGCGGTGAGCAACACCCCGACCGTTGAAAGGATAACTCCCGGCCAGAGAACGGGCCGGGTTTCTTTCCAATTCGTGTCGAGCCCGCCAGAAAAAATGATAAAAATAAGGGCGACAACGCCAATAGATTTCGCCAACGGCGCGTTGTTAAAATAAATCCTGCCCATGCCTTCCGAACCGGCCAGCATGCCGATCGCCAAAAAAAGCAATAATACGGGGACAGCGAATTTTTCCGAAACTTTGCTTGAGACAGCGCTCGTGAAAAGCAACACCGCCACCCATAATAAAACAATTTCCATCGGCATCATATTTATCCACCTTCAAAAATAAAAACCCTGCCCAATAACTCCCGGACAGGGTACGCCAGGCGAACTACGCAACCATTAAAATAAGGCCTCGCGTGAAATTCCGCAGGGAACGTAACATGGGGGCTTTAATATCTTTAGGCGAGCCCATCAACGAGTCCCTCCCTTACAATATCGGGAACCGGGTATCGCAACTCATTGAGAAATTCCTGAATGACCTTATTTCTATCACGAAAACGGCCGCAGATCAATCCCTGCCTAAAAAATCAATCGCACAGGACGCTAAAATATTTATCTATCGTTTATACGCACGTACTCTCTTCGAGGCGCGACGCTTTTATAAGCGGGACGTATAATCTTCCCGCCGTTTGAGATCTCTTCAATACGATGAGCAGACCAGCCTGCGATACGCGCGATGGCAAATAAAGGCGTAAACAACTCCGGGGGGATACCCATCATTTTATAAACGAATCCGGAATAAAAATCCACATTGGCACTGACGCCCTTATATATTTTACGTGTTTTGCCGATCACTTCCGGCGCCAATTTCTCGACTTTGGCATGCAGACGGAACTCATCTTCCATCCCTTTTTCTTTAGCTAATTCCTCGGCATGTTCCCGCAAAATCAGGGTTCTCGGGTCAGACACGGAATAAACCGCATGACCGACGCCGTATATCAAACCGGAACGGTCAAAGACCTCTTTATTAAGCAGGCGGGCAAGATAGAGCTCTATCTCCTGGTCGTTATTCCAGTCTTTAATTTCCTGCTTCATGTCTTCGAACATTTGGACAGCTTTAATATTCGCTCCTCCATGGCGAGGGCCTTTTAACGATCCCAAAGCTGCCGCTATCGTACCGTAGGTATCGGTACCGCTTGATGAAACGACGTGCGTTGTAAAAGAAGAATTATTCCCTCCTCCGTGTTCCGCATGAAGCACTAACGCAAGATCCAACAACTGCGCTTCGAGCTCGGAATATCGGCTGTCCGGCCTCAGCATATGCAGGATATTTTCTGCCGTTGACAATTCCGGGACAGGATGATGTATCACCAAGCTTCTTCCTTCAAAATGATGAATAAAAGCCTGATACGCGTAAACAGCCAGCAAAGGGAAAGCGGCAATCAGGCGCATACTCTGCATCAAAATATTTTTAATGGATATATCCTCGGGATTTTCATCAAGAGTATACAACGCCAGCACACTTCGCGACATGGCGTTCATAATATCTTTGCTCGGCATTTTTAAAATGGCATCGTGCACAAAACGCTTGGGCAGTACCCGGAATTCCGCAAGCTGCTTTTCAAATATATCCAGTTCTTTCCTGTTTGGAAGGTCGCCGAAAAGGAGCAAATAACATGTCTCTTCAAAACCGAGATGATTATCAGAAGTAAAACCCTGGACAATTTGTGAAATATCAATCCCCCGGTAGATCAGCTGCCCCGGAGCCGGGACTCCATCCGGCCCGTATGCGACAACCTCGCCGATCTGGGTCAATCCGGCCAGCACGCCTTTTCCAGATATATCGCGTAACCCCCTCTTGACATCGTATTTCGCGTAAAGCGACGGGTCGACTAAACTTTTTTCTGTAGCCATCCTGCGCCATTCATCAAACTTGGCATCGATCCCGGCGCCATCATTCATTTTCTTATCATCCTGTTGTGACTTTGTCATTCCCTGTCCTCCGTAGATTTCCTAAAAAACGATTAAAAAACGCCAATCTATCTTTCTCTGTGTTTATATAATCCTTTCTTCCGATTCTGTTTCTAGATCAGGCAAACGCTCATCTTCTCCCTGATGCAACCGGATATCCCGTCTCACAATCAAATATTTGACCGATATCGGCATAGGAACAGTCGTGAGGACAGGAAGGCATACAATAAAAAGCCGCGTGACGGCCCGCCTGAATACATACAACCCAAAGGACCAAACGGGCAAGGCCTGTTGAAGCCGATACGGCGGCACCGAAACGCGCGCATGGCTTTTAACTCACGCATACCCGGTGCCGACAGCGTGCGGCGCGAAAAGCGAAGCGTAAACAAATTTACCGACCCGAAAGGCCAAGCACAGTCAGAACAAGGTAGATCTCATCCGTTGATAGCCTCTGACCAGGAAATAATTTAATCTTCATTCAACCCCTCGGAGCGCCCCAAAAAACAAAACCAGAGAGTCTTCTCTGGTTGAGCTCTCTCAATTTAGTTTACGAGGTTAGCTGTCGGGCTGGATGTGAGCACATCCTATCTGTTAGGATATTAGCCCCAAGATTCCCGTGAAGAATCTTTGGCGGGCCCCCCGCTCTCTGCCGTAGATACATCCTCCCCGGCAGAAATTCAACTTTTATTGGAAGTTATTGTATCATAAAGTTAACCACCGTAAATTATTATTTTGCAATCGCCTCATCGCCACGGCTGCTTCCGTGTTTAAAAAATAACTACACCCATCACACCGCAGGCTAAAATAGCGATGATCGGATGCAATTTGCCGTCAAACACAACCAGGAAGGAAAAAGCTGCCGCCGCAATCACAAGATCCATCCACCCTCTGACGGCCGCAACCCCGTATGACCAGACCGCAAAAAGGATAAGGCTTAGGACCCCCAGCTGAATGCCATTTCTGAATTTATTTACATATCCGTTGCTTCTAAACTTTTCTACCCACGGCACTATCAGCGTAAGAATTAATATTGAAGGAAGCACGACCGCGGCTGTGGCGACCGCTGAACCCGGAATGCCGCTTAACCGAAATCCCGTGAACGTGGCCGCATTCACCGCAATAGGCCCGGGAGTCATCTGGGCAATAGCAAGAATCTGCGCCATTTCATCAAAGCCCAGCCAATGCCTACCGCTGACAAGCTCATGCTGGATAAGGGGGATCGTAACCAGCCCTCCGCCATAGGCGCCCAGGCCAATAAGCATAAAACTCATAAACAACTTAATCATCATTAGCATGACAATCCGCTCCTTGCGGATTGTCCCCCGGGCAGAGCCAGAATCCGAGTACGCTTGCGGCCATTATCCCCCATATCGGATGCATTCCCAACACACCGATAGTCAGCACGCCTCCCGCGCACACGATAAAATGCCTCCAGCTCCTCAATAATTTTCTTCCAAAAATAAAACCGGCAAAAGCCAACTGTCCCACGACCGCTATCGCACAGCCGCGGAAAAAAGCCGCGACTTTAGGATAATTGAAAAAAGGCAATAAAAAACCCGCGATGAAAAGGATAACGAAAAAAGACGGCAGAATCGTACCCGAAATTGCTATGGCGGCCCCTGTCTTCCCGCGCAAACGCCGCCCCAAAAGGTACGCCATATTGACCGCAATGGCTCCGGGCACAACGGTTGCCAAAGACATAACAGATATAAAATCCGCGTCTTTCATCCATCGGCGTTTGATAACGAGTTCGTGCCTCATGACCGGAGACATCGCCAAGCCTCCGCCCAAAGTGAACAACCCTATTCGAAAAAAAGTGCCAAAAATATTTACGAGTGAAACTGAATTTGCATTTTCAGACACACCATTTGAACCTGCGCGGCAATTCATATTCTTGTTCTTTTCGGGATATTAGATTGCAAAAAATGTTTTTCTACCCATCCGTTTTTAACTTTATCCCGGCTGTCGAAATGCTTCACGTATGGTTTAATATCCAGAAGCGGGGTCCCGTCTAAAATATCGACCTCCGAGAACGTAATGACATTCCCTTTTACGCTTTGTAATTTCACGATCGAAAACCCGATATGGTTCGGCCGGTGCGGGCTGCGCATGGCAAATATGCCATGCTCTGTATCTTCAAGGAATGGTTTACCCGCGACCCGCTCTTCTTTCGAACGGTTAAAATGATAGATTAAAATAAGATGCGAAAATCCCTCAATATCCTTTAATCCCGCTTTATATTCAGGGAATATTCTGGCAGTGCCGGTAACTCCTCTTTTAAATTTGCCCTGAATGGGCATGCCCTTTGGTTCTTGATACGGAGTATGGATAATGCCTATAGGTTTAACCGCAATAATTTCTTTCATTTTAAAATGTCACCATCTTATCGGATTCTTTGACGATATCATACATATCCTTCATGGTTGAAATCGGGCACATATCAGAGCCTTCCTGCTCTCTCGATTTCATGCAACTACCGCAAGCGTAAATCTTACCGCCTGCCTGCATTAACTTTTCCGCTTGCTCTACGGTGTTAAATTTCTCCGTGCTTATTTTCTGATACTCAACACCCTTGCCCATGAAAAAAATCTTGACCTCGTCCTTCTGTCCAAGCGCGAAATTAGCATAGCGAAGCGCGTTCCAGCTTGTTTCCGCGTCATTGCTTGAAATAATGACTCCTATTTTCATCGCGGACCTCCGATTTATTAATACATCTTTTTAAAATTGTTTTTCTTCCTGTTTTTCCCATAAAATTTCTCCTTGCCCCTGAAAAGCAAGGAACCCCGCCCGATATCTCTACCGGACAGGGTTCGCCTGTGCGTCAACAATGGCGGAGAGATCGGGATTCGAACCCGAGGACCCAGTTACCCAGGTCAACTGCTTAGCAGGCAGCTCCGTTCAACCACTCCGGCATCTCTCCGTTAAAAGGCCTGTCATCTTTACGGCCCCACATTAGGCCGAAGAAACGTATTCCAGAATGTGCCGATTTCCTCAAAGACTAATCAGAACAATCGGCCAACCACTCCGGCATCTCTCCGTTAAAACGCCTGGCATCTTTACGGCCTCACATTAGGCCGAAGAAACGTATTCCATCTAGCCGCATAAAATCCCAAAAAAACCACACCTTGAAAACAATTTCAGAAATAGCGTAAAGCATCCTCTGTAATTAATCAAGAACTATTTTCCATTACTCGGCGTCCGTTTCGCCCCAAAAAACCCGCTTAACAGCGCCCCGCATTCTTCCGACAAAAGGCCGGATTCTACATCGAGCTGATGGTTCAGCGCGGGGTGAGACGCGACCCGAAAAACCGACTGGCAGGCCCCGGTCTTCGGGTCAGCGGCTCCGAACACAACAGCCTTCAACCTCGCCAGGACCAGCGCTCCGGCGCACATACAACAGGGCTCCAAGGTGACATACATCTTACAGCCCAAAAGCCATTTGCTTTTTAAACTGTTGGCCGCTTGCGTGATCGCCAGGATTTCCGCGTGAGCCGTCGGGTCTTTCAGCAATTCCACTTGATTATGCGCCCGGGCGACAATATGATTATCCAGCGTGATCACCGCCCCCACCGGAACCTCATCTCTGTCAAAAGCAGCCTGCGCCTCTTTCAGCGCTTCCCGCATAAACATCAGGTCATAATTCATGATCGCCGTCTTCCCTCCGCGCTTCCGGAATTATGCCGGGACCGCGGATTTCATTTCCGCCTGACAGGACGGCGCGCGGCCGAAAGGGCCCTGGCGGGAAAACACAGTTGAACCGTCGTCCCTTTCCGGAGGTCGCTGGCAACATTCATTGTCCCGTGGCAGGATTTAATCAACGCGTAAACAATCGTCAACCCCAGCCCGGAATTCCTGCTGCTCCCCTGCTGTTTGGTCGTAAAAAAAGGGTCGTAGATGTGGCCCAAAACGTCTTTAGAAATCCCAATCCCGTCATCTTTGACTTCAACCAAAACCATCTTTGTTTTGGCCTGAAAGGCTGACCGCACGGTAAACGTGCCGCCGGACGTCATGGACTCAATAGCGTTATTAATCACGTTGGTGAGGATCTGGTAAAAATCAACTGCGCCGACATTGACCATCGGGACGTTCTTCATGAGCCGCAATTCACAACGGACATCAGCCGTCTTCATCTGGGCTTCTTTCCTGCCCAGCAAATCCCGGATGACGTCATTGGGCTGGCATCCTGTGGTCCGCATACGGATCCGTTTATGGCTCAAAATCTGCAGGCGTTCGGTCGTCTCGACACAATATTTGATTTGCTGGTGGATGCTGTCCAGCGTCGAACACAATTCGGAGAATTCCCGGAACCCGATATACTCAAAATCCTTGTCACGGTACTTGCTCGTCATGATTTCGCATTTCTTTAAAACCCCGAACAAAGGATTTCTCAATTCCATGGCGGTCCCGGTCAGAAAAAACTGCATTGCCTTCATCTTCTCGGACTCGATAACCAGCCGTTCCAGCTCCTGGCGCGGGCGGAGGTCCCGGGCGATGGTATGAACCGCGACGACCTTCTTATTATGGACAATTCTGGAAACCGTAACTTCGGCGGGGATAAGCACTCCCTTGGCGTCCAGCCCTTTCACCTCGACACGGAACTGCCCCGGGGACTTAATGCTCTGCTGAAAAACGGCTTTAAAGGCCTGTGTAGACTCGCCCGACAGGATGTCCTTATAATGCCGGCCGATAATATCCGCGACCGCGATATTGAGGGTTTTTTCCGCAACGATATTGGCATAGGTCACATAGCCGTTGACGTCAAAAATAAAAATCGGGTCCCCCGCCCCGTCACTGACCAAATTGTAAAAGGCCACGGCTTCTTTTAATTCAGTTTCCAGCATCTCCATCCGGGTGATATTCCTGGCGATAGAAAGCACGCACTCCTGCCCGTCAAACGTCGTGTAGACCGCTGTTATGCTGATTGTTTCCGTTTCGCCCTTATGATTCACGCGTTCGAGCTGATACGATACCGGCTGCTGGCTGTCCTTCAACTCTTTATAATGCGTCTGCTGCCAATGCCGGGGGCTCATTTTCTTTTTAAAAAAGTCGGTTACCTTTCTTCCAAGCAATTCCTCCCGCGGCAGGCCGAGCCCTTTAACAGTCGCGCTGTTGACAAAAATAATGCGGGCCTCTTTATCAATCAGCATCAATTCATCACCGATATTATCAATAATCTTATGAAAAAGGGGGAAATCAAGCTGGGAGAGAAACGGCGCGACGGGATTATCCAACACAATCTTGGGCCGGGGGGGTCTTTGAGAATTATGTGTTCTTACCGTCATAATAAAAAAACGCGCCTGGGGGGATTCGAACCTCCGACACCCAGTTCCGTAGACTGGTGCTCTATCCAGCTGAGCTACAGGCGCAAAGCATACGAGGCGTTAATATATGTTTTACTTACGGCCCAAGAGCTGAGCCCGGTCAAACCCAAGGTTCCTGACGGCGATATCCGGCTGGGCGCTATACGCCCGGCAAAAAGAGGTGACTTCCCGGATCGTCTTCAGGTCACGTTCCGCCAGTTGCTGCAGAAGAAAAGCCCGAAGCTGAACTTCCAGCAGGATATCCTTTCCTAACAGGCCGGCACCCCTGGCTAAACGATCACGGTACACCGTACTGGTCGCCATGGTCTTTATTGTTTTCGTTTCATAATCATACTTATAAATATGCGAGAGCAGAACTTTTTCCTGCTCCATCCCGCTTGTTTCGCTGACTTCATCCACGACCCGGAACACCTTCCCTTCCACATGATACCGCTTTAAAACAATGAACACATCAATAAGGCGGATCAGGTCCTCCGGGATATTCATCGGCTCGTTCTGAAGGCGGATGATCGCTTCCCGGGACGTCAGGGCGTGGATTGTCCCGATGCAGTATTTCCCCACGTTGGCGGCCGTCATCATGTCCCGGGCCTCCGCCCCGCGGACCTCCCCGATCACAATGCGTTCCGGGCGCATCCGGAGGCTGTTTTTCACCAAATCCGCGAGATCAAAATCCTCCCCGCATTCAAGCCGGGAACAGCTTTCCTCAAAATCGCTGTTGAGTTCCAGCGTGTCTTCCATAATCACCATGCGGTCCCGTTGGGGGATAAAAGAAAACAGGGCGTTGAGAAGCGTGGTCTTGCCCACGCCGGGCCCGCCGGCGATGATCATGTTGGCCGGCCGGATCGACATCCCCTCCAAATACAGCCACAGCTGGGCGGCGACTTCATAAGACAACGCCCCGGTTTCAATGAGCTCAATGATGCTCAACGGAGTCGATTTCGCTTTAGTAATCGTCAGCTGCGGCCCAAAGGGAGATTTCACAATATTGACCCGGCCTTCCAGGTTAGGAAGCTCAATATTCATAATCGGGTCAAACGTCTGCCGGCCTGAAAACACGATCAACTTTTTTATAAATAAATTTAAATCATCCAGGGTCTTGAATTTCTTGTCAGTCGCGATAAGCCCTTTCGAGCCGTGGTGAATATAGATCGGGTTCAGGGCGTTAATAATGATGTCTTCACAGTTAAAATCTCCCAGGAAAGAATCAATCTGATCGTAAGACAAAAACTCATTGATAAAACTCTGCTGCACTTCCTCCACACTTAGCTCTTCTTTAGCCCTTTTAAACTGCCCAGGGGTGTCATTTTTCAATATCTCGCCCAACGCCTTGCGAATCAACTGGATTTTCTCCGAGTAATCCTGCATCACCCGGAACTTTCCGTACGTTTTTTCAAGCAGAAGCATCGATAACTGTATTCTTTCTTTCTTCTCCATAGTCTTACACCTGGCAATCTTTAATATAAATATATTTTATTAAAAAACTAAATAAATGTACCACCAAAACCCGGAGCTGTAAACACATTCCTTAAAAGTCTCAGGACACGGTGTTCCCGGCTGCCTTTATTCAGGGCCGCCGGTCCCGCCCAGCTCGCTTTCCTCACGCGGCAGGGTTGTGATGATCACCGCCTTATTCAGATCCAGGTATTCCCGCGCCAGCCGCTGAATATCCTCAACCCCCACCTCATCAACCGCCTGGTCAAAATCTTTATACTTCGCATGACCCAACCCGTAAAGCTCATCCAGGGAGGTCGTAAAGACCATCTCCCCGTCCGTTTCCATCCCCATCAGGAATGTGCCTTTCATATAAGCCTTAATATCCCTTAATTCCTGATCGGAAACCGGTTCTTCCTGAATATCCTTTAGAATCTTCAGCAGCCGCGTTTTAATGAGGTCAATCTGATCCGGCGTCGTCTGCACGCCGAAATAAATAAGGCCGGTGTCCAGCCCCGGGACAAACCGCCCGCCCAGCGTGTAGGCCGACCCCAGTTCTTCCCTGATCTGATTAAAAATCCGCCCGCTGAAAGAAGACCCCAGAATCCCTGTCAGGACCTGAACGCCGTACCGGTCCCGCTCAAAAATCGTCGGCCCCCGGAACCCGACCATGATCATGGCCTGCTCTTTATCAACCCTCACCGTTTCTTCCTGTGCCTGGGTCATCGGCTCTTCTTGGGCGGCCAGCGTTTCCCGGCCCTGTCTTTTCAAGGGTGAAAAAGCAGCCTCAACATCCTTAAAAACGGCATTAGCATCAATATCGCCATAAATGGAAACGACCATATTTTCTGGAGAGCAAACCCGCCGGTAAAAAACCACGATATCATCCCGGGTGATGCGTGCGATAGATTCCCGGGTCCCCAGGGGCAACAACCGGAACCCCGGAGACGAAAACAGCCGCTTCTGAAGCGCCTCCATCGTCACATTGGAAATATCGTCATCCCGGGCCATAATAGCAGTGGAAAGGATTTCTTTTTCTTTTTGGAGCGTGCCCGCTTCAAAAGAAGGCGACAGCACGGTTTCCCGCACCAGGTCCAGGCCGAAACGGAAATCCTCAGACAGCAAAGACGCGGTGACGCCCAGGCTGTTCCGCCCGGAAAAAGCGCCGAATCCGGCTCCCCGTGATTCCACCTGGGCGGCGATCTGGTCGGCGGTGCGGGATTTCGTCCCCTTCACCCAGACCCGGGACATCAGCTCCGAAAGCCCGTTCAACTCTTCGGTTTCATAACGGGTGCCGCCGTGCAACGAAACCATCATCGTTACCAGGGGAAACGTATGGTTCTCCCGCAACAACACCGTGATGCCGTTTGGCAGCGTCTTCTTAATAATTTCCCCGATTTCCGGTTTTTCCTCCACAGCTCCCACCACCGCCTCCATCCCTTTCGGTTTCAGGATCACCGTGGATCGCCTCGCCGGGACCAGGTACTGCCGCGCGGCCCTCGCCAGGTCTTCACTGGTGACCTGCTGGACCATCTCCAGGTATCTTTTGGAAAACTCCGGGTCGCCGGCCATATATTCCTCAATGGCGGTCCGGAAAGCCACGCTTCCGGACTTCTGAAACTCGCCGATATATTCGCTTAAAACCTGCCGCTTAACTTTGGCGAGTTCCTCGGCCGTGACCCCCTTCTGTGCGACCCGGGTGATCTGCGCGTCAACTTCCCGGAGCACATCCGGGATTTTTTCATAATCCAAAGTGCAAACGATTTCAAAAACACCCCTGTCAATCGGCGTGTAATTGGACGCCGTTATCGTCCGGACCAGGTGCTTCCCCTTGAAAAGCGCCTGATACAATCGGGAGCTGTCCCCCTGCCCCATAATCATGGCCAGCACGTCCAACACCGGCATCTCATCATTCAAAAAATCCACGCCGCCGTACGCCAAAGACATCCTCGTCAGCTGGGTCGGGTATTCCATCTCATAATGGCGGGCCCCCAACTGGAGCGGTTCCGCCGGCATATTCCTGACGATGTAATGTCCTCGATGGAAATCCTCGAAAGCGGCACTCACTTTTGCCAGGGCCTCTTGAGCCTGTACGGCGCCGGCGACCGAAAAAATCATATTGTTCGGAGTGTAAAACCCCCGGTAGTAATTCAGCAACGCTTCCCGGCTCACCTTTTTAAACAGGTCTTCATACCCTATAATCGGAATCCGGTATGGATGAAGCGTATAAACCGTTTCCAACACGGCTTGGCCTAAAGCGTACCCCGGCCAATCATTCCTCAAACGGATCTCCTTGATAATGACCTCCCGTTCTTTTTCCAGCTCTTCCGGGTCAAAACGGGCGCCCGTCAGCATATCGGCCAGCACCTCCAGGGCCTTGTCAAACGCGGGGGCCGGGACTGTGATGGTGTAAACCGTGTAATCAAAACTCGTCGACGCGTTGATCGACCCGCCCATGGCCTGGATCTCGCCGGAAATATCCCCGACCGCTCTTTTCTCCGTGCCTTTAAAAAGCATGTGCTCGACAAAATGCGTCATGCCGGCCCCCAGGAAAGCCCCCTCCATGACTGATCCGGTCTTAATCATGGCGTACAACGACACGGAATGGCTGGCGGGCATTTCCGTGATCAGCACCGTGAGCCCGTTATCCAGCACGTGCTTTCGCGTGGTGATATGGATGGCGTCGGGCCCAAGCCGAGATTCCGCAGCCCGGCCCACTGTCACTGCGCAGCACAACAATAATATCACAGCGAAAACCCATCGTTTCATAATCATTCTCCTGTTATTTTTTCCCCTTACGGTATTCCTCAAGCAGCTTGACGATATCCCGGGCGGAATTCCTGGCGACCTGCGTGCAAACGTAAATCAGCACAGAGAATTGCCAGCAGTCTTCCGGCCCGGTGATCAAGCCCGTATGAACATTTTCCTTGCGCTGCAAACGATCCAGATAATAAGAAGCGGCCTTGCTCAAATCCCCCTCATAAACATCCAAAGACGACGTTCGGTTATTGTAATTCAGCGACGGCATCTGAATACCGCGGATCAGGAGGAAATTCAGCAAACCATCTTTGGGGGCCCGGCCGGGATCAAACTCGAACCCTTCAAATTGAGGGTGATTCGGCGGCAGGATCAACGATGGCTTCTCCACCACGACCTCCCCGGTCCTGGCAACCGTGTCTCCGGCGTTAATGCTGGATTCCGACAGCAGGATATACGGCACGACCGTGTCGTCAAACGTCAAAAGGTGCTGGATCCTCGCGCGGAGGATTTCCGTATTCTTAAGGGCTTTCGCCCACGCTTCGTATATATCCATATTATAAAAGGTGATCTGTACAATTGGGTTGCCAGGTGACACGCCAGGCCGGGCCGCGTCTCCCCGGGCGCCACGCATGTTATTAAGTTTATTTAATATAAACCAAGAGCCGGGATCCCGCAAGAAAAATTCAGCCAATTCAAGGCCAAAGCCCGGATTTCAAAGGCAAAAAAGTCCTGGATGGGCACCCCCTCCAGGACTTCCTCTGGCATAAACCGTAACCGCCGCCCGGCAGCCCCAAACGCGGCCGGCAAAACAGCGGGGTTGAGCCTATTTTCTCGTCTTTAAAATATCCCTGATTTCCGAGAGCAACAGCTCTTCCTTGGTCGGCGCAGGCGGCGCGGCTGGCGCGGCCACTTCTTTCTTTTTAAAAGAATTCAGCGCCTTGATTATCATGAAAATCGCGAAGGCGACAATAAGGAAATCCACCGTTGTTTGCAAAAACTGGCCATAATTTAATGTGACGGCATCCAGCATTGTCCCTGTCGCCGCGTCCATTTGAGCGGCTTTGAGCGTCACTTTCAAATCAGTGAAATTGACCCCGCCCATTAAAAGACCTATCGGCGGCATAATAATATCATTCACAACTGACGACACGATTTTACCGAAAGCGCCGCCGATGATGATCCCGACCGCCATGTCAACGACATTGCCTTTCATGGCAAAATCCTTAAATTCTTTAACAATATTCATTTTTCTCCCCTCTCTTTTTTATGGTTTTTTATCCGTTAAAACAAGCCGCAGAGCGTATAAAACCCCCTTGGAAAGCACAAAAAACAAAGCACAACGATCCGTCCCGGGTTTTTTATTGCTCCGTAGCCCCGATATTCATCAAACCAGACTTTAAATCCTGCGCCTTCTGCTCGGCCAGGGCTTTAAGTTTAGCCTTGGCCGCGGCGATAATTTTCTGCGCGTCAATATTCTGGGGATCAAAGCTCAGCACATTTTGAGCCAAAGAAACAGCCTCATCAAATTTGCCCTGGTCCAGATATTGTTGAGCTTGGGTAAGAAGCGTTTGGGCTTTTTTAGTCAGGTCATCGGCCGTTTGTTGTATATTTTGCTGCAGTTGCCCGGAAGACTGGTCCGCCTGCCGCACAACAGATTTAACATCGCCGCCCTGTGCCCCGGATTGGTCTTGTTGGTTCCCGCAGCCCCCGGCAATAAAAGCGAGCCCCATTCCTATCAGCAAAAATTTTTTATTCATAACCAGTTTCCTTTCTATGAGATGCATTGTTTAATAAACCACTAAACCAGCATACATCTTTTTCCCTTGGAATTCACCTACTTTATTAACGCATAAAAAAACGGAAGGGCCGGCAGTCCCTTCCTGGAGTGCGTTTCTGAAAAATGCTGAGGTGCCTTGATAATGTCATGGATGTTAGCAAGTCGTTTTTCTGAATTCCACGCAAGAAGGCTCGGCCACCCATATGGAAAAAGCTGTTACAGCGTTTTTTGCATATACACCACATCGAATACTTTACCATTTTTCCTGCCGATATTTTTAAACCGTCCGCATTCTACAAAACCATTTTTCCCGTGAAAGTTTACGCTCCCTTCATTAAGAGAAGATATGCTGGCCAGAATAGAAGTCAGGCCTTTTCTTTTTCCTTCTCGCATGAGATAGTCAAGCATGACTTTGCCTATGCCCCGGCCTGTCCATTCGGGTTTAACAAAATAGGTTATCTCTGCTGTTTGAGCAAATGTCGCCAAAGAATGGTACGCGCGGAGCATTCCAAACCCCAAAATATTTTTATTTTCGTCTTGCGCGACAATGGCAGGATAGCCCGCGCACATTTGCAGAAACTTCTCAAAGAATTCATACGGCAATTTATTTTCAGGATACGCGGCAAAGCTATTCTCCACATAATAATTGAATATATCTATTATTTCCTTTTGATGCTCTTTAGTTATGGGTGTTAATTTTATATCCATACTGGTTTCAATAATCTCCTATTACAGCACCGGCTTGTCCGAAGGGACGTTTCGTTATGTTTAGTATTCCCAGCTCTTGTATGTTTCATCCTCATTTTTCATGTCTTCATATAGCCAAACCATGCGGTCCAGGAACCAACTCTTGCCAAGATAAGCCATTGTCACGCCCAGGATGGCTCCCCAGATGGAGTAGCAGACAGTTGACCATAAGGCCAATATCAATCCTGCTGATGATATGCCTTTCAAAATCTTGTGCAGGGGCACATTATGACGGCCGAGGATTTTCACCTGATCTCTGTTCAAATAGACCCGTTCCCCAAGAACCGCCTTGGATGCCCAATTTCTGGTTGATTTCGGCTTGCCGAAGACAACAGGGTTGAAAAACATCCAAAGAAGGGACAGTCCCCCCGGAATCAGACACCACCAACCGATCCAGGCTCTGCTCCAAAAAGAAATAATGATGACCGGCAAAACTGAATATCTGGTCCAAACACTAACAGGGTTGGCGTGCCTCATCCAGTTTTCATCGGTTAGGTGGAACACATTCGCTATTTTTCTCTCCAGTGTCATTCAATTTCCTCTTGAAAAGGGCCGTGTCTGCTTTGACGTATGTTCATCAGTCCAGGAAATCGCTTGCGGTGTAAAATTGAAACGGTTCTGGCTGTTCGTTAATCTTCTCCAATTCTTCAAACATTCCTTTTCCTACCGAACATTCAAGCTCACCCGCCGGAATCCGCGCTGTGCTTTTTCGGTGCGGGTTACGGTCGGATGCAGCGTTTTGTTAGGTCTTCTATAAATCATCAATCGCTTGAATTATTTCAGGGGTTATCCCAGTTAAATTCTGAATTATATTACCAACGGAATTGCATAAATTTAGGACCTCGACCATTGCTTGCGAAATGTCCACGGCGTAGACGTTTTTGCACTTCCGAGCAAGGCAGACGGAAAGGCCGCCCGTTCCGCACCCGATGTCGAGCACGGTTGAGTTAGCTGATAAATCAAGAGCAACGGCA
>JAKQKX010000103.1 GCA_029560465.1 Candidatus Omnitrophota bacterium | reverse complement strand
CAGAAAAAATTACCGCCCTGACTCCTTCTGCAGATCCGTTATCACTCCTGCCGGAGCCGGGACCGGCGTCTTCCGCTCAGCCCAGTCATCATAAAGCATAAGCCGGACAGGCTTCTTTAAGAATAAAACAGCAAGTTTATTATACAAGTCATCCAGCCCCTTCAGTAAATTCTCATCCTCCCAATCCTCCTGAGCAGAGATGATATTTAATACATATTGATCCTCTTCCTCTTCCAGCAGCAGAATCCGGGAATCGTCCTGTTTAAAAAGTTCATTTTCGGAACAAATTTTCATGATCTGCTGCACATCCCTGGTTGACATGGATCCCGGGAAATATATTTCATGTTGGGCCTCCCCGAAAAACTGGCGCGCTCCCTCAAAATAAGGCTGCTGGAATGAATACATGAATCGCAATCAGAAGCGCCAATGCAATCATTATAGCCAAAACAACGCTGGTCTTCCGAGGCCGGTCGCTGATTTCATCATACTCCGGGCGCTGGCAGCCGGGGATTCCCACCGGCCGGGATAAGGAAACATCCCCGGTCAAGTCCGCGTAAAAAAGGCAAATCCCGATCGTCCACAAACTCCCCATAACATTCCACGGCACGCTTTCAAAGGCGCCCCATAAAGGAGAGACGCTATCCGGAGAAAAAAACAAAAGCCCGAAATAACCCGCACTATATATAAGAACCGCACCCAAACCATAACGGAACAGCCTGGCTTTCTGCCCCCGCATGAGGATTTCACTGCGCAACAGAGCCGGATCGCCTTCCCGCCCTTCAAAGACAACGACGGGAAAAGTCATGGCCAGAGCGCATCCTTTCTGAATACCCGGGACGATCAAGAGTAAAAACCGTAATCCCACCCGCACCCCCAGAAGGAATCCGGCCTGAACCAGCCGGAAATAGGTGCTGAAGCCCGCCCGGAGCGCCGTCCGGACATCCATGGTGTCCCCTTTGGCTATACATTTTAAAACATTCAACTGGACGGCGCTCACAAACACCCCGACCAGAAGGTCTATCAATTCAGCCATACGGTATTCCAATTTAAAGGCCGCCCACCCGTCCTTGGATACCACAGAGACAATCCATTCCGAAAGAAAATCAAAAGGAAAGAAGAGGACAGCGGGAAGGACAAAGAAATAAAACGGATACCGCCGGGCTATGCCCCAGGCGTCCTGGTGAAGCTGCGAGAATCCCCGGGGGATGAAGCCCGGGGCGGCAAGCGATGTATTCGCCGGTTCCATAAATAAATA
>JAKQKX010000084.1 GCA_029560465.1 Candidatus Omnitrophota bacterium | reverse complement strand
CGGGTGTTTTCTGTAGCGCACCCCCGGAAACGTTGTCTTGATCCATTTTGTCGCCATGAAAACCCCCTTCATTATAATCGTTTGCATGGTGCCGACGGGATAAAAACGGGACTCATTTTTTCAGGTCAATATGATTTTTGTCCCGTTTTCTATGAATATCATATTTCCATTTCCAGTCCCGCTATAGTCCCGCTTTTTTCGTTCATTCAAACAATTTCCCTTAATGTCCCTTAATCAAGAGAATAAGCATAAGTTCCTTAAATGTCAATGGTTTATTTTCTGTTATTTGAGGCTTCGGGAAACTACGGGAAATGATAAAAATATGATTCGTAATCAGTAGGTCGGCGGTTCGAATCCGCCCATCGGCTCCAGAAAATCAAGGGGTTGGCAATAGCTGGCCCCTTTCTTTTTTGGCTCTTTATTGGCCGCCGCTGGCCTAGGTTTATGGACTGCTTTTGTTAAAATAAAGCACTTTATTCTTTGCATTTTTTTTAACAAAGAGTGATATTTCCTGAAAAATCCAAAAAAGCCAACCGAACATTTTAACTGTTGGGCATAAGAAAAAGAGACTATGAAGAACTATACATTGCCAAGGCTTGATGAGGATCAGCAAATCAGACAGAGATTGCTTCCCCACTGCCGATTGGCCCCCGGTGAAATTTGGATAGACCCTGTACGCGGTCATCGTATCGGATGCGTCGATGCAACTGATGCCGGGCAAATCAGAAAGTTGATGCAGGGACAACAGGCATCTTTAGCCGTTCATGATCCCCCCTATAACCTTGTTGCGTTCGAAAAACGTTCTATCGGCGAGTTCCTCCACTGGTGCGCTCGGTGGATTGAAACCTCGAGTGCTTCCCTCGCCCCCGACTCCAGTCTTTATGTCTGGCTTGGTGCGGATCAGAACGAGGACTTTCAGCCTCTTCCGGAATTCATTTTAATGATGCGCGATTTCAAAGAGTTTTCATCACGCTCTTTTATCACTATGCGAAATCAGCGTGGGTACGGAACGCAGAGGAACTGGATGTCGGTTCGTCAAGAGTGTCTGTACTACACCAAAGGCAATCCTGTATTTTTTGTCCAGTACACGGACATTCCGAAAATTCTCCGTGGATATTACAAGGAGATCAATGGGAAGAAAACGGAGAATATGGAGCGGAGCAAGTCAGAGAATATCCGTCCCGGGAATGTCTGGGTGGATGTTCAGCAGGTATTCTACCGGATGGAAGAGAATGTCAATGGGTGCTACGCACAGAAACCCATAAAGGCGATTGAGCGTCTTATTGCGGCCAGTTCGAGGGAAAACGACACCGTGATTGACTTTTTCGGTCACTCCGGGACGACTCTTGTTGCGTCAGACTATATGAGGCGAAGGTGCGTGATCTGTGACATAGACCCCATCTATTGTGAAATAATGATTCGACGTCTCGAACGTCTGCGCACTTATGGAAAGACCGGATGGCAGAATGGAAATCCATTTGAGAAGGAACTGCACGGCGTTAATCTCTCGGGGTGAATTCCCCGAAGCTTGCTTCGTTCCTTGCTGTTTTAGATGCCTCGTAGCTTGCTGCGAGGAAATTCATTTCTGAAATCTCAATTCAGATGGCTGCCGAATAACGTGAAAGACCGGATCATGATCAAAAAGTTTGGTTTGGAGAAATTGAAAAAATAACGCAGATGATGGGGGTAAATCGCTGCCGGGCATGGCTCAAAGACCGGTCTTATAACCTTCAGGATTTTGGATTCGATTAAGCCGCATTCTGAATTTCCGACGGGACAGCAGGAATCGTTTTCCGGCGGCTCCGGGCCGGTCATGGGACCGGGCTAAAAACGCTAAACGGAAGGATGTTCGAGGACGATCTTGATCGCCCCCCTGTCCCCTTTGGAAAGAAATGTTTTCACCGCGTCGCGCCAACGGTCCATGGGAAACCGGTGGGTGATGAGTCGGCTGACGGGCAGACGTTTCTCCGCAATCAGTTGCGCGGCGATATCGAAGGAGGAGGGAAGAGACCCTTCCTGAAGAATATGGCAGTTGATGCCCGTGACATGCAGTTCCTGATGCCACATCGGCGAATAGTCGATTTTCCCCGGTTTGAAGTTGACGCCCACAATCACGACCGTGCCCCGGCTTTTCGCCCACCTGAGCGAGCTGTTCAGGCTGCCGTCATTGCCGATGGAGTCATAGATCACGTCAAACCCTC
>JAKQKX010000082.1 GCA_029560465.1 Candidatus Omnitrophota bacterium | reverse complement strand
CTGGGGAGACCTGGCCCTGCTTTCTTTCGAAGGTACAAAATATATCGTGACCGGGGAAGGGGGGATGGTTTTAGCCAACTCTCCCCGCTTGTTAAACAGGTTGCGCAAGTTGAAAGAGCGTGATTCACGTGATTTTCTCGCTAAATACACCTATCGGATGACCGATCTGCAAGCCGCCGTAGGGCGGGTTCAGTTAAAAAAACTTGAAAATTTTATTAAAAAACGCCGGGCCATCGCTAAAGTTTATGACGAAACCTTCGCATCTGTGACCGAGAAACATCCGGCAGATTGCGTCAATGGCCGCCATATTTACCAGCGTTATATGATCCAGGTACGCGGGAATATCCTGGACCTCATGAAACAATGCCTGCAAAAAGGGATCAAGGTGAAACAGCCGGTCAAGCCTTATCCTCTGCACCATTATTTAGGTTTATCCGGCCGTTTATTCCCGAACACAGAGCATGTTATGCGGGCAGCCGTCTCTGTCCCTATATATCCATCGTTAACAAAAAAAGAAATTTTGCACATAACGCAAACATTACCACCATTATTAAAGCGCTATGCCTGATCCAGAAAAAATAGTGATGCCGTCCTGTGATTTCAGCGGAGTTAACACTAGACAATTTCCTCCCATGGTGGTGGTTGAAATTACGAATGTCTGTAATTTGCAGTGCGTCCACTGCCCATTTTGTTTGATATCCCAAGAGCCGGGTTATAGGCCGCGCCATATGGCCTGGCCGCTTTACAAAAAAATAGTTGACGAGGTTTCCCTTTTTCCCGGAACCATTTTCCGGCTTTTATGCGACGGGGAGCCATTATGCCATCCCCGGTTCATCGAGATGATCCGTTATGCGAAAATGCAAGGCCTGGCCCCGGTGAATTTCATCACGAATGGACTTTTGATGGATGAATCCCGGGCCACGGCAGTACTGGAAGCCGGGGTGGAGGCTGTTGAATTCAGCCTGGACGCGTTTTGTAAAGAAACTTATGAACGTATCCGGAAAGGCTCAAATTTTGAAACAGTCATGCGCCAGGTAAATGAGTTTATCCAAAGAAGAGACGCATTGAAAGCCCGCACCAAAATATTTGTGAGCATTATCGACCAGCCGGAAGCCGAGGCCGAACTGGACGCTTTTATCGCTTACTGGACCCCGCGTGTCGATCGGGTTATTACCCGGGCCTACACATCCATACGGGGCCTTGTCGACCCGGCTAAAATTAAAATCGACCCGTCTGTCGCGCGCTGGCCATGCCCTGACCTCTGGAAGAGGTCGTTTATTAATGTCGATGGTTTTGCCGAATTTTGTGTGGAAGATTGGCATGACCAATCTATTATAGGAAATATCAACGAAACCACCCTGCAATCGGTCTGGTGTTCTCCGGCTTACGAGCGGATCCGGACACTTCATAGGCAAAGAAAATTTCAGGACATCCCGTATTGCGCGGACTGCCTGGATTGGCGGGCCCGGGACTGGAATTATGATTATTTCCTGGCTCTGAAGGAAACACTGAATTCAACGCAGGCCGAACAGCCAAGGACAGTGTGATGACACCCCAGCGCCTTATCAGAAAAACACAAAGTGTCTGCCCGCGGTGCCTAGAGGTGATTGAAGCCCATATTGTTGAGAAGGGTTCCAAAATGATTATGCAAAAATCCTGCCCCCGCCACGGGACTTTTGAGATCGTATTGTCTTCTACGCCGTCTTGTTACACCGAGCTCGAGCAGTATTATTTTTCTCTATCGGATGAACATTACGAGGTCCCGGAATATGAGTTTTGGCCGACGTATCGATGCAACGCCGATTGCACGATCTGCTGTTTCGGGAGGCAAAACCAGGAGATGGCCGGGCAAGACGCCTCCATGGCCCAGATTGAGCAATTAGCCAAAAACAGCCAGAAACGTTTCTTTATCCTCTCCGGAGGCGATCCGACCTGCCGGGAAGATCTCGATGAAATCATAAGAACTTTTCATAAATACGGTAAGGTTGTAACGATTAACACCAACGGCTTAAAATGCGCGGACATAAATTATCTTAAGAAATTAAAGGAGGCCGGGCTGGACCGGGTTAATCTGCAATTTGACGGGTTTGACCGCCAATCCTATCGTGCGCTGCGCCGTCAGGATTATCTGGATATCAAGCTCCAGGTGCTGGAAAACCTTCGGGTCCTTGGGATCCAGACGACGTTTAATGCGACCATTGCCCGGGACCTGAATGAGCGGGCGATAAAAGAATTAATTGATTTTGCCGCGGCCAACCCGTTTATCAACGGTGTCAACCTCTTTACCATCTGTTTCCTGGGGGGCGCCCGGGACTGGAAACAGAGTTCATATATTATGCCTGATGAAATTATCGATGTGCTTATTGAACAGACGGACGTGCCGATTTCTAAAAAGGATGTTTATATATTTCAAAAACTTCACCTGGCGGTTAAATCATTTCTTTCACAGAAATGGTGCTTCTATAACCAGGTTTACCTTTTTGTCCGAGGGAACGGGGGTTGCCAGCCTATTGACCGCTTTTTAAACCTTCCCAAAGCCGAACCCTGGCTAGACCGTTACAAGGACGCGTTTAAAATCAGGCCCTTCAGGGCGCGGTTATATCTCGGGATGGCGGTGGTGTGTTTATTTATAAAAAAAGAGTCTATCGTTATTTTAAAGGAGCTCCTTTTAAGAGGCGTGTCTTATTTTCTAAAAACCCGGCATTATCTTAAAGGCAGCCGTTTTTTCTCCGTGAGTTTTTCAACCGGCTGTGACCCGTATAAATTCGATTTTGACATTGTTAAGCATTGCCAGAATGAAATCATCGCGGCCCAAGACCTGGATGGCGTCATTACTCATCTGGGAAGCGACGGGCTTTATTGCATGGGCCTGGAAAGAAGGCATTTGAATAAAGTTTCCAAAGAAAAGAAAATCAATCCCTGTTAATATGCTGAAAGCGTATCCCCGACATTCCGTTGATATCACCTGGCGCGATTATAAGCGTATTTTTGCGTTTATCTTCGCGTCCCATTTTGAAAAAGAAGGATTGCTCCCGGAATTTGAAAGGCGCTTCGCGGAATACATTGGCACCCGTTTCGCCTTGTCTATGCCGTCTGCCCGGCTGGGGCTTTACGCAATCCTTCAATATTTCAATTTCCCGGAAGGGACGGAAGTCATCATCACCCCGTTTACGCATCAGAGTATTTTTACGGTCCTTAAAACGTTCCGTCTTAAGCCGGTTTTTGTCGATATTGACGAAAGAACGCATAACACAAACCCGCAATTGGTTAAAAAACTGATATCAAAAAAGACCCGTCTGTTGATTTTAACCCATATGTGGGGGCAACCCTGCGACATGGACGCTTTTACGAAAATAAAGAACGCCTATGATCTAAAGGTTATCGAAGATTGCGCCATGGCCACCGGCGCGACCTATAAAGGGCAGAAGGTGGGGAGTTTCTCCGATGCCAGTATTTTCAGTTTTGGAAAAGCCAAGGCGATCTGCACATTTGGAGGGGGGATGTTGTGTTTCAATGATCCTAAAATGAAAGACTTTGTCTCCGCGATGATTCAAAATTTTCACGCTCCCCGGGCCGTTCCATTGGCAATTTCAGTTATCAATTCTATGATTGCCAATATTCTGACCCGGCCGCGCTTTTTTTTCCTGACACTTTACCCGGTGATGCGCTTTCTTAATCTTCGGGACCCGTACAACCCCGTTGAGCATAAAAAAGATTCCGAAGTCATTTTGGAGCATATGCCGGAAGAATGGAAGGTGAGGTTATCCTCATTTCAGGCCGCTTTGGGGCTGGAACAATTAAAAACTCTGGACGAGCGCAATCAGGACCGGGCCCGCAATGCCCAGTTATTGAACGCGTTATTAGAAGGGACTCCTGGGATCGGGCTGCCGGTCCCCCATCCCGACGTCGGGCATATTTACCTTTATTATGCGGTTCACATCCAACGGCCTCTTTCTTTGGACCAGCTTCGGGCAAGACTGCTTAAACGATCGGTGGATACTCAATTAAATGAATTAACCAACCCCCAACAACTCCGTGTTTTCGGGGCGGACAGCCGGGATTTCCCGGCCTTTGAAAGGATATCCTCCAATCTCCTTGTGATACCGAATGGCATTTATTTGAATGCCCGTGACATCCGGGTTGTGGCGGCAGCGCTGAAGCAAACCCTGCTTTCCATGGGCGGAGGGGATAAGACATGATAACGGTCGGCGCCACTTCGGTCTTGCGCACAACAGAAAGTGTTTGCCCGGCATGTTCGGCCCCTTTGACCGCCCATATTGTGTCGAAAGAGGATGGGGTCTTCCTGGAAAAAGATTGTCCCAAGCACGGGAATTTCCGCGTGCGCCTATCAGGCACTCCCAATTTGTACGCCGACCTGGACAGGTTTTATTGCGCCTTAATGAGTGACGCCCAGCCCTGTTTTGATTATGAAATCTGGCCCACGTTGCGGTGTAACATGGATTGCGCTATCTGTTTTTTCGGCTGCCCGAGGGAGTCCCCGCGGCTTTTTGAGCCGACATTAGCCGCGATTGAACAGTTCGTCAACCGGGATAAACACCCTTTTTACTGCCTTTCCGGCGCGGAAGCCACTGTCCGCGAAGACCTGCCTGATATTATCCGTATTTTAAAAAAATACCGGAAAGCGGTGACGTTGAATACCAATGGCCTACGCTTTCAGGATGAATCCTATTTATTGAAACTTAAAAATGCCGGGTTGGACCGCGTTATTTTACAGTGTGACGGCTTTGACTCCCGGGTTTCCGTTATTATGCGGGGGGGGGACGTGACGACTGAAAGGCAATCCATCCTGTCTCTTTTAGAGAAGCACCAAATGCCAACCGCGCTCAGTTCCACGATTGCCAAGAATGTTAACGAACATACGGTTCAAGAATTGATTGATTACGCGCTGGCGCATCCGTTTATTAACGGAATCGCGTTCCTCTCGATCGCGTTCGACGGCGGGGCGCGGGACTGGAACCCGGACCGCTACATGATGCCGGATGAAGTGATTGACGTAGTGTGCGCTATCCCCGCATATCATGTCAAAAAAGAGAATGTTCATATTTTTCAAAAACTTCATTTCGCTGTCAAAGCCTTTTTTAGACAACGCGCCTGTTTATATAATCAACTTTATGTGCTGGTACGCCACGGGGCCGCTTTCGAGCCGATTGACGCGTTTCTGAACCTTTCCAAAGCCGAACCTTGGCTGGACCGTTACAGCCGCGCCTACGCCTCCAAAAAACGCGGAGCCGCCGCTGTTCACCTGGCGCTGGCGTTGTTATGTTTGTTCTGTCATCCCCGTATTTTTGTCCTGTTGAAAGAAATTCTGGCCTCAGGACTATCTTACTTTGCCAGGACCTCACGTTATCTTAAGACCAGCCGCCTGCTCGCTTTAAGTTTCACAACGAGCTGTGATCCTTATAAACTTGATCAAACGATCCTGCAAAATTGCCAGAATGAGATCATGGCCGCGGATCAAACACAGCACTCTTTACGGCCGATCGGGAGAGAAGGGGCCTATTTCATAAATTTGGAGAAACGGCATGATGCTAAGAACTCGGGGTGACCTATGAACACGGAGAACATGATACGCGCGACACAAAGCGTTTGTCCTTTATGCCTTGAATCCGTGCCTGCGACGGTCCTGGAGAAGGACGGCCGGGTTTATCTAAGCAAGACCTGCCCCCGGCACGGGATATCCGAGATTCTTCTCTCTGAAACCGCAAGTCTTTATAAAGAGCTGGAAAGTTTCTTTTTCAGCGTTATGAGTCCGTCTTTCCACATCCGTGAATATGAAATCTGGGTGACAATGCGTTGCAACACATCTTGCACCATTTGTCATCTGGGAGACAGCAACCGGATTGACATCCCGGACCCCAGCCTGGAAAAGATTGAGGAATTTATCACACGGCATGACCAGCCGGCCTACATCCTTTCCGGTGGGGAGCCCACGTGCCGGGAAGATCTCCCGGCCATTATTCGACTTTTTAAAAAACATGGCAAGCATATCAGCCTGCACACAAACGGATTATTTTTGCATGACAAAGATTACATCCGTTCCCTACAGGCCGCGGGCTTGGACCGAATTAACCTTCAGTTTGACGGGTTCGCTCCGGAAGCGTATGAAATTTTTAGGGGAAAGAATATCCTGGATAAAAAGCTGCTGGTCCTAAAAAACCTGGAAGAACTACATTTGCCAACCGACCTGAACATGACAATCGCCAGGGGCGTCAATGAACAGGCCGTCATGGACAGCGTCGAATTCGCCAGCAAGCACCCGTTTATTTCTTCCGTTAACTTTTTTACGATTTGTTACCTGGGGGAAACGGCCCGCTGGCCTTTACGGTATTTCTTAATGCCGGATACGATCGGCGACATTTTGGAAAAAGGATCAAGCGGCCGGATTTCCAAACGCAGCATTATTCTTTTTCAGAAACTGCACCTGGCCATTAAATCCCTGCGTTCAGAACGGTATTGCCTTTACAGCCAGATTTTTGTCCTGTTCCGAAAACGTGACGGGACCCATGATCCCATTGACCGCTATCTTAACCTGGAACGGGCTGACAGGCTATTAAGATTTTATCAAAGGCTGGCTCCACGGCATCCCGTTTTCGCCAAAATCATTTTGATTTTGGGCTTGCCGTTTTTTCTGATGCGATGGTCCACGCTGGTGATCCTGAAAGAAATTTTACGGACCGGATTCTCTTTCATGATCAATAAGGATTACGCTTTAAAAAGCAATCCATTTCTTTACCTGAATTTTAACACGAGCTGCGATCCTTATAAAATCGATTACGGTTTCGTGAATCATTGCCAGGATGAAATCATTTTTTATGACCATCAACAGGAACACCTGGTAAACCAGGGGGTAGACGGGCTTCGCGCCATTGATTTTGAACGACGTTACCGTAAAACTGCCAAAAAGGAGACGATTCGCATTGATAGGGAAAACGGAAGCGTTAAAAAGAAATAAGCCCGCCCAGCATGACAGCCGTGTCATCCGTGAAACCATGAGCGTGTGCCCTGTCTGTTTGGCCCCCTTACCGGCCATGGTCCGGGCTGAAGCGGCGGCTGTTTATCTGGAAAAAACCTGCCCCCGGCATGGCGCCTTTCGCGTTCTGGTTTCAACCCACCCGGAGGATTATCAGGCCTTGTCCGATTGCTATTTTTATTTTATCCCAGGGGCCCTGGAACAACGGGAATATTACGTCTGCGCGAGCACGCGGTGTAACATTTCTTGCCCGATTTGTTACCTGAATTATTGCCACGACCAGCCACCGCTTCTGTCCCGGGACCTTTATGCCGCGCTCCAGGATAAGCCGGATGTGGAACGTTTTACATTTTCCCACGGAGAACCCACGGTCAGCCCGTATTTGGCCGAAATGATTCAGCTTCTTAAAAAAGCCGGAAAATTTGTCAACATCCATACAAACGGGGTGAAACTTGCCGATTATGATTATGCCCAGTCCCTTAAACGCGCAGGGCTGGATCATGTGAGTTTGCAGTTCGACGGTTTTCATGATGAAATTTATGAAACTTTACGGGGTGGAAAGCTGCTCGACGTAAAAATGCGCGCTTTGGATAATCTCAAAACCCTGGAAATCCCGGTGACATTGAACGTGACGATCGCCAGGGGTGTTAACGAGCAGGAATGGGGGGCTATTTTTGACTATGTGATCCGGAATGATTTTATTAAAGACGTGAGTTACATCACATACTGTCATTATTCACCCCAGGAAGATTCTTTAGGGCGGGCCATGATGCCGGATGACCTGGTCATACGCCTCACAGAGCATTCCCGGGGGCGGATCCAGAGGGACGATGTCCTTTGTTTTCAGAAATTGTTTTACGCCTATTTAATCGCTTTCCGGAAAAAGAAATGTTTTAACTATTACCATTATTGCGTTATCCGGGCCGGCAAGGGGTATCAGGGTGTTGAACGTTATCTGGACCTGCGGGGGATCACCAAGAAAATTGACGCGAGTCAAAAGAAAAAACGAACAATGACGAAAATTCTGTTATTTAAAATATTATTAACCTCCCTGAAACGGGACAGCCTGGCCCTGATTCCCTACGGCTTGTTTTTATTATCCCGCGGAGGATATCCCAAAAAACCCGGAAAACTTTTGGTGGTGACGTTGGCCAGCATCTGCGACCCTTATAAATATGACGCGACGGTTGCTTTAAATTGCGGACAGGGGATCATCAGCCAATCCGCCCAACATGAAAGTTACGGAACCTATATCATCGAGGAGATGAAGCGTTGGAAAAAGCCGGACACGAACGGCGAGGGGCCCGAGGCGTTTCCTCCGGAGGGCAGGGCATAAGATTATGAAAATCGCGTTTGTCAATGATTCCTGTGAACGGCTGGGTGTGGAGTACATTTCGGCCGTGCTTAAACAGCATGGCCATACTGTCAAACTGTTCGCAGACCCGCAATTGTTCAATGATGAAAATTTCACGATCGCGCCTTTAGCCAGGTTTTTTGACCAGCAGGACGAACTGCTGGCCCAGGTTCAGGCGTTTCAGCCGGACCTGGTCGGGTTTTCGGTGGTGACAGATTTTTATCAATGGGCCTGTGCCCTGGCCCGGCGTATCAAAACCGTCATGGATGTCCCGGTTTTGTTCGGAGGGATTCACGCGACATCCGTTCCGGAAAAGGTCCTGAAGCAGGATTGCGTGGATATGGTCTGCCGGGGAGAAGGGGAGTTGGCCCTGCTGGACCTGGCGAACAGTATGGAACAGGGGCGGATGAATTATGCGATCCCCAATATTTGGTTTAAAAAAAACGGGCGGATCATCAAAAATGACGTGCGGCCTTTAATCGAAGACCTGGACGCCCTGCCTTTCCCTGACAAAGATCTTTTTTACGAAGCCAGCCCGCATTTTTCCAAATGTTACTTTCTCATGACCAACCGCGGGTGTGCCTACGCCTGCAGTTATTGTTGCAATTCATTCCTGAAGAAATTTTACCATTCAAAAGGGCGATACCTGCGCTTCCGCAGCGCGGCAAACGTGATTGCGGAATTGGAGCTGGCCAAGCAAAAATATGGCATAAAGATGGTCCGCATTCACGATGACGATTTCCTCACTCATGATGTACCCTGGTTCGAAGAATTCGCGGAAAAATACTCCACGCGTATCCAGGCGCCGTTTGCCTGCTTCACGCATCCCAACAGCGTGACAGAGATAAAAGCCCGCCTGCTCAAGAAAGCGGGCTGCCACGATATTGAAGTCGGGGTTCAGTCGATCTCGGCGGAGACGCGCTCAGGGGTCCTCAACCGTAACGTTTCGGATGAACAATTAATCCGCTCGCTTAAAATCTTGAAAGACGCAGGGATTAAAGTGGTCACGGACAATATTTTAGGGCTCCCTCATCAGGGTCAAGAAGAACTTCTTGACCTCATAAAATTTTATAATAAAAACCGTATTATGAAAATATACTGCTTCGGCTTCCGGCATTATCCGGCGACGGATATCGTCGAATATTCCAGGAATGCGGGGCTGTTGACCGATGAAGACGTGGATAATCTTGAGAACGGAGTGAATGTTAAAACATTCATTCAAAGCGGGGACATTTTGAGCCGGGAAGCCAAGCAGCTCCAGACATTCTTTGCTTTTTTGCTTTATCTCCCGGAACAGATCAATAACTATATCCTTGAGAAGAAACTGTATCGTTTTTTTATCCCATTACCATATTATATCCTGGTTATTTTTTCTAACTGGCTGCGCATCCCGTACCGTTACAACTGGGCGCTGCACATCACTGTTTGCCGGTACCGGGTCTATACTTTTAAAAAAATAAAAAACAAATTACAGCTGGCGTTCAGACGAGGGCACAGGGGCCCGCATCCTATAACATTGAAATCGGTCCCGGAAAACCCGAGCCATTAACGATCCCGAGGCAATCATGAAAACATATTTTATCAGCGCTTCGACATTTTGCATGGAACGGATGCTGGATTGCCAGAAGATTTCAGACTATCTCAAGTTAAACGGCTGGCGGCCGGTGACGCGGGTTCATCAAGCCGGGTTGGTCATTATAAGCACCTGTTCGTTCGGGCATGAAGAAGATGAAAGCTCTTTGGATTACATCCGGTATTTTTTACGACAGAAAAATAAACAGGCCCGTTTTTTAATTATAGGGTGCCTTCCGGTCATAAACCCCGGGCTGTTATCTTCTTTTAAGGATATTCCAACGCTTTCTCCCACAACTTTGGCGGATATAGAAACCATTGTGCCGCCGGTGACCAAGTTCGCGGATGTGCCGGAACCGAATAAAATTTCAGCCGCAGAAGTCACGCACAGTGTTTTCCTGAAGAAAGCATTGCGGGGGAGGGCCGTCCTAAGACAGGCTTTCCGTAATTTCAAGCCTGATTTTAAAACCTTCAAACGGTTCATAACGTCTTTAAAAGCGGGAATCCATGACATCCCTGTCATGAAAGCGCACATCAACCCGTTTTTATCCTGCAACCGGAATAAATTTTATTATTTGAGGGTTTCTAAAGGATGCCTGGGGAACTGCAGTTATTGCGCTAAAAGACATTCGACAGGGAAGCTCCACAGTAAACCCGCTGTCGCCATCCTCGATGAATTCCGGGCCGGGCTCAAAACCGGTGAGAAGCAGTTTTATTTATTAACAGAAGACGTCGGATGCTATGGGATTGACCAGCACACGGATATCATCGCCTTGTTAAAAGCCCTTTTTGAGACCGGGCATAACCGTGATTTCCGAATTGTCCTTTCTAATTTTAACGCCCGCTGGTTCGTGCAATATTATGACAACCTGGAACCGCTGCTGACACGGAATCAGCATAAAATCACGTATCTTCAAATTCCGATTCAGTCGGGCAGCACGCGCATCCTGAAATTAATGAACCGCCATTATACCATTGAAGACGTGGAATCCCGGCTGTTGACCTTAAGAAAGAACGCCCCGGCGATCGCCTTCACGACGGATATTATCGCCGGCTTCCCGGGTGAAACGGATCAAGACTTTGAATTAACCAAAAACTTTTTATCAAAAATAAGGTTTCGACACGTCGATATTTTCGCTTATGAAAAGCGCCCCGGCACTCAGGCGGGAACGCTTCCCGGAGATGTCGCGCCCGAGGTTATCAATAAACGCGTCCTGGAACTGGCCCGGTTACAAAACAGTTTGAACCGCCCCCCCATGATTGCCAAAAAAATGCTGGATGTCACCCGGGAAAACCTTCAACGCCATACCAAAACTTCGTGAACCATATGCCATGACAAAACAAGGCCTGAAAATCGCTTTTGTAAATGATTCCTGTGAGCATCTGGGGGTTGAATATATTTCCGCGTTGCTGAAATCCGAGGGGCATGACACCCGTTTGTTCGTTGACCCGCTTTTGTTCGATGACGAATTTATAACTGTTAAATTCCTCAACCGGCGCTTTGATTACACAAAAAGGATCGTCCGGGCCATCGCGGCTTATCAGCCGGACCTGATCGGCATGTCCGTGGTTTCAAGCTTTTATCCCTGGGCCAGCCAGATGGCGGGGGCCATCAAAGCTGAAATGAATGTCCCCATTATCATGGGAGGCATTCACCCGACATCCGTCCCGGAAAGGGTGATCCGGAACGAAGCCGTGGATATGATTTGTATTGGCGAAGGGGAATACCCCATGCTGGAACTGGCCCAGAGCATGGCACGAGGGGAGCCCGACAGCGCCATAAAAAATATTTGGTTTAAAAAAAACGGACAGGTTATCCGCAATCCCTTACGTCCTCTTATTGAGGATTTGGATGCCCTCCCGTTTGCCGATAAAGACCTGTATTATTCCGCCAGCCCGCATTTCTCCAAAAGTTATTATATCGCCGCCAGCCGGGGCTGCCCCCATGCCTGCAGTTATTGCTGCAATTCTTATTTGCATTCTTTATATAAAGGGCTGGGCGCGCCCCGGCGGTCGCGCAGCGTCCATAATGTTATTGAAGAATTGGTTCAGGCTCAAAAGCGTTACCGGACCGATCCGGTTTTTTTTCTGGATGACTGTTTCGGGACCGACCTGCGGTGGTTAAAAGAATTCGCGGCCCAGTACCGGGAGAAAATCGGCATTAAGTTTTACTGCATGATGTTCCCAAGCCTCCAGATGGAAGAAGCGGTCGGATACCTCGCGAAGGCCGGCTGCGGGGAAATCGAGATCGGGGTCCAGTCCTGGGACGAGGACGTGAGGCGCAGGGTATTCAACCGGCGTGTTTCAAACGACACGATGATCCAGACGATGAAGTTAATCAGAAAAGCGGACATCAATCTTGTGACAGGGGACATCCTCGGTTATCCAGGGCAAAAAGAAGAGCATATTCTTAAAGCCGCGGAAATTTATACCGATATAAAACCCAGCAGAACGTACGCGTTCATCCTTAAGTATTTTCCAAGAACGCAGATGACTGAACAGTCTGTTAAAAACGGGAGTTTAAAGCCGGATGACTATGAAAAGATATTAGACGGCCATTACGGGAAATATTTGTCCAAAGACGGCTCCATGACAGAGCAGGATGTGATGCGGTATTTGTTCCTGTTTTTATTAGTGCGTATTTTACCGCCCCGGTGGGCGAAGACGGTTATCCGAAAACGTCTTTATAAACGGTTCCCCGTGGTGTTCACGCCAGCTATAATGTCCATCTTGAATAATTTTTCAACATCGACCTTTGAGTCAAGGGTGAACCGGCGAAGCGCCCTGGCGCGGTACACCTTTTTCATTAAACAATTATTCTTCAAGGCCAAAGCGACTTAGCATGAAAATCGCATTTATCAACGACTCTTCCCAGCAGCTCGGGATCCAATATCTGTCGGCTGTCCTTAAACAAAACGGCCATGAGGTCAAACTGTTTATGGACCCCCAGTTGTTTGACGATGATATGATCCGTATCCCCCGATTCAGCCGATGGCTTGATTCTAAGAAACAACTTATCCGTCGTTTAAAGGCGTATCAGCCCGACCTGATCGGCATCTCTGTGGTAACGGATTTTTACCAATGGGCCTGCCGGATCGCCAGGATGATCAAGGACGAAATGGATGTCCCCATCATAGCCGGCGGGATCCACCCGACGTCTGTGCCCGAAAGAGTCCTAACAAACGACTGCTTTGACATGGTTTGCTTGGGAGAAGGGGAGGCCCCGTTATTGGAGCTGGTTAACAGCATGCAACAGGGGTCGATGGATCACACTATTCGTAATATCTGGTTTAAACGCGACGGCCATATTATCAAAAATGAAGTGCGTCCCCTTATCAAAGACCTGGACGCCCTGCCCCTCCCGGACACGGATTTGTATTACTCCGCCAGCCCTCATTTTAAAAAAACAGGTTTGTATATCACCATGACCGCGCGCGGCTGTCCGAACGCCTGCAGTTACTGCTGTTTTTCTTATCTGCAGGACCTTTACAAAGGGAAAGGGGAAAGGATCCGGCAGCGGAGCGTCGCCAACGTTATGAATGAATTGAGGATCAACAAGGCAAAATATAACATAAAATTCGTCGCGTTTATGGACAACTGTTTCGGTTATGATATAAAGTGGCTCCGTGAATTCGCACCCGCTTATCAGGCAGAGGTTGGCATTAAATTCTGGTGCATCATGCATCCCAAAGACGTCACGGAAGAGGCCCTGAAATATTTAAAGCTGGCCGGGTGTCATACCATAGACATGGGTGTCCAGTCCTGGAATGAGCGCATCCGTAAAGAAATCCTGCGCCGGGATGTCGATAATGAAACCATGTCCCGGGCGATCCAAATGGTCAAAAACCACAGGATCGAGATCATGACGGACAGCATTTTTGACCTTCCCGGGCAGACCGAGGATGATATATTGGAAAGCGCACGGCGGTACGCTGAGATTCGGCCCAAACGGATCTATTTTTACATGCTAAGACATTACCCCAACACCCTGATAACCCGTTGGGCGAAGCGGGATAACCGGTTGACCGCATCCCGATATGAAGAAGTGATGGACGGGGTAAACGTCACGTCCTTTACAATCGGAGGCGATCAGGTTAATAAACGAATGATCCAGTTTCAAATCTTGTTCTATCTGATTGATTTGATCCCCAAACGGGTCAGCTTGTTCATAATCCGAAAAAAATTGTACCGGTATTTCCCGTTAACATTGGGCCCCGCCATGATCGTGATCCTGCGCAACTTGCTGGCTTTCGACATGAACGCCCGGCTTCAGCGCGCCTGGGCCTTTAATCGGTACGCTCATTTTATCGGGGAAAAAATCCGTCCTGGCCGCCAACCCCGAGGACATCAGCCATGAAAATCGCTTTTGTCAATGATTGCGTCGAGAGGCTGGGTGTTGAATATATTTCCGCTATCCTCAAAAACAACGGCCATCAAGTTCAACTTTTTGTTGATCCCCAGATTTTTAATAATGTGTATATGCAAATAAACCGCTTGAGCCGGTATTTTGATTACTCTGAAAAAATTATTAAGGACCTCGTAACATACCAGCCGGACCTGATCGGGTTTTCCGTGGACACGGAATCTTACCAGTGGGCTTCCCGTACAGCAAGGCGTATCAAAGCGCATTTGAGGACCCCCATCATTTTCGGCGGAATCCACCCAACGTCCGTTCCGGAGCGTGTTATTTTAAATGACAGCGTGGACATCCTTTGCGTCGGGGAAGGGGAATACCCCATGCTGGAACTGGCGGACAGCATGTCCAGGGGACGCATGGACATGTCTATAAAAAATTTATGGTTCAAAACGAACGGCAAAATCATAAAAAACCCCCTGGCCCCCCTGGTTTATGATCTCGACACGCTCCCGTTCCCTGACCACGGCCTTTTTTATAATTATTATCCTTATTTTCAAAAGGGCTACAGCACGGTCGCTTCCCGCGGGTGCCCATACGCATGCAGTTATTGTGCTCACGCGTATTTGCGGCAGCTATACCAGAGGAACGGGGCCTATTTCCGCCATCGCAGCGTTGAAAACATACTTGAAGAATTAGAACAGCGCTTGTCTCAATATCCAATTGATATCATCACTTTTTTTGACGACAATTTTGGTTCTGACCCTTCATGGTTAGAAAAATTCTCGGTCCGGTATGCCCAAACCGTTGGAAGACGGTTTACCGTGACCACCCACCCGGAAATGGTCTCCCGGGATTACGTTCGCCTTTTAAAACAGGCGGGGTGCTGTTCCGTAACTTTAGGCATCCAAACCTGGGACAACACCGTCAGAAAAGACTGGTTTAACCGGGATGTGAGCCAAGCCACGATGCTGAAAGCGATGCGGCTTATCAAGGATGCGCGTCTGGAGTTAATCTGTGATAATATATTCGGTGTTCCCGTTGTGAATGATGACGCTTATATCCGGTCATTGTTACCCTATACCGACATCAAACCCGACCGGATTCTGTTTAATCAACTGAAATATTTCCCGCGGGTGCCCATCACGGAGAAGGCAAGGGAGGAGAATTTTATTTCTGCGGGACGTTACGAATCAATTATGGAAGGGCAGGATCAAAAGGGGGTTTTTCTGGGCCCTGATGAGCGGGACCGGCAGATCCAAAAAAATTCCCTTAAGATGAAATCTTTTCTGTTTTTAATGGATTGTTTACCAAAGACATGGGCAAAATTTATTATCAATAAACGCCTGTACCGGTATTTTCCTGCTTTTATTAACCCGGCATTTGTTCTGATTTTAAGGACATTCTTGTCATCTGACACGGATACGCGGTATTTCAAACGCCGGACATTATCACGCTACGGGTACCACCTGACCCGGTGTTTGAGGGGACCGAGGAGAGGCCATGAACACTCAAAATGAAAACCACATCCGGGACACATTCAGCCTGTGCCCGGAGTGTCAACGGAAAGTCAAGGCATCGGTTGTTGAATCCAGGGGCGAAATCTTTCTGGTGAAGCATTGTGAGGCCCACGGGACATTTAAACTGCGGGTGTCACGGCATCCCTGGTATTACAAAAACCTCACGGACTATTATTTTAGAGTCATGCCAAGCCGTATGCCTCAAAAACGTTTTTATATATATTTGAGTAACCGCTGCAACCTTGATTGCCCGATTTGCCTCCTGGAACCAAACCAGGATAAAATGGCGGATGTTGACTTGGAACGTTTCAAGGAAGTGATCCGGGCAAACCCGCGTTTCCGGTATTACATTTACGGCGCAGAACCCACCCTGCGTGATGACCTCCCGGAATGGATCGCTTTACTTAAAAAATACGGGAATCTCGTCAATATTCACACCAACGGCATCAAGCTTGACAATTATCATTACCTGGAAACATTAAAGAAAGCAGGCCTTGATTATGTGAGCCTGCAATTCGATGGGTTTGATGATAACGTGTACATGAAATTAAGAGACCGCAACCTGCTTTCTCTGAAACTGAAAGCCCTGGATAATCTTGAAAAGCTGGATATCCCGACAGGCCTCAATGTCACAATCGCCAAAGGCGTGAATGAGAAGGAAATCAACCCGATCATCGATTACGCCATTAAAAAAACGTTTATCCGGGATGTGAGCTTCGCTTCGGTGTCCTTCTTGGGAAATGCGGAGAAGAACTTCTCCCCCGAGGATTTGCTGATGCCGGATGACCTGATTGACTTAGCGGAACAGGAGACGAAAGGGAAAATTAACCGGCGCAGTCTTTATTTATTTCAAAAATTATATTATTCTGTATTGTCTGTCTTTAATATCCGGCGCTGCTATAATTTTCATCAGCTCGCTTTAATCAGGGACGGCCGGGGGGGGTATCAGTCCTTCGACGCGCTCTTTGACCTGGCCGCGTTTGACAAAAAGTTTGACCGTTTTAGCCGGATAATCCAAGGGAATAAAACACTGGCTTCGGGATATTTTCTGCTGCAATTTATCATGAACATCCTGACGCACGATCCGGTCAAGAAAATTCAAGTCATGCCGTTCAACATGCTGCTGCCCGGGAAAAAACGGAACGTAAAAATCCCCGCGAAGATCTTATTGGTTAGTTTTGGAACGGTCTGTGATAAATATAAATACGACGCCGGCATTTCACAATACTGCGGGCAGGGTTTTGTTTTCAGCCAGGACGGAAATCTGGCGTTGTCGGATTCTGTTTCTGACGTGACGCTTTTAAATCGCGGCAACGCCTGCCGCTGACCGCAACAAGCAGGGTCAATCAAGGGAAACGTAATGAAAGTCGCCTTTATCAACGAAGCTGATCAGCATGTCGGCATTCAATACCTTACGGCGATGCTCAAGGCGCATGGGCATGACGTCAAAACATTTTCAGACCCGCGCTTATTCAATGATTTATACATCACGTTACCCAAACTCAACAAAATTTTTGATTATCAGGATTCTATTATTAAAGAAATTGCCGAATTCAACCCCGGGTTAATCGGTTTCTCGGTTTCTAGCCCGATTTATCAATGGGCCTGCGCGTTCGCGGCGAAAATCAAAAAGCGGCTCAACATCCCCATCATCTTCGGGGGCGTCCATCCGACAGCCGTCCCGGAACGGGTCATTCAGAAAGAATATGTCGATATGATTTGCGTCGGAGAAGGGGAGTTCCCCCTGCTGGAACTTGTCAACAGCATGGATCGCGGGCAAATTGATTACACGATCCCGAACCTGTGGTTCAAAACCGGACAAGGGGAGATTATCAAAAACGGCATCCGTCCGTTGATTCCTGATCTGGATGCCCTGCCACTTCCGGATCAGGACCTGTTTTATTCCAGCAGTTCCTATGACACGAAAAGTTATGTCACCATGATATCCCGGGGGTGCCCGCACAGCTGCAGTTACTGCACCATGTCGTATCTGCACGATCTTTATCAAGGCAAAGGCAAGCGGATCAGGCATCGCAGCGTTCGGAACGTTATTGACGAGATATCTGGAATCCTCAAAACGCACAAAAATATCAAACGGATTATGTTCCCTGATAACTGCTTCGGGACAGATATCGCGTGGCTGCGGGAATTTTCCAGGGAGTATTCCCGGGAAATTGGGTTGGATTTCTTTTGCGTGATGCACCCCGCCTCGGTGAACCAGGAAGCGATCGCCTGCCTTAAAGCGGCGGGCTGCCGGTCCATCTCCCTGGGGATTCAGAGTTGGGACTCTCAATTGAGACACGACATGTTGACCCGCAGGGTTTCCAATGAAATCATGGAAAACGCTTTGAAACTTATCCAAGACTCCGGGATCGAACTTTTGATCGATAATTTGTTTGACTTCCCTGAATACAGCATGGAAAAATTCATAGAGTCCCTGGATATCTACACGCGCTATAAACCGACCCGGAACTATTTTTATAAGCTTCATTTTTATCCTGGGACAAAATTGAGTCAAATCGCTGTCCAGCATCACTGGATAACGGCTTCGCAATACGAAGACTGCCTGGAGGGAGGGGACACGCTGGGGATCCTGCGTTATAATGCGTCCCAGGAAAACAACCCCAACCGGCAAAACCGGGAATCGAAACAAGCCCAAATTTTATTTGTCCTTATGGACCTTATCCCGGCCGGCTGGACACGGGTCATTATCCAGAAAAAATGGTACCGGTATTTTCCCCCTTTCCTCAATCCGGCTTTGTTGACGATGTTCCGAACCCTGCTGGCGAATGATTTTGAATCCAGGTATTTCAAGGACATCACATTTTGGCGGTATGGTTATTTTATAAAGAAAAAAATTAAATTTTATTTCAAGAAAAAATGAAAATCGCGTTTGTCAACGATTCCTGTGAACGTCTCGGCGTCGGGTATATCGCATCCTTTTTGCGGTCCCATGGGCATGAGGTGCGCCTTTTCGTCGACCCGCAATATTTTAATGACGAAAATATCAGCATCCGCTGCCTTCATGCCCGGTTTGATTACAAAAAAACGATCGTCCCGGCGCTTAAAGCTTTCGCGCCTGACCTTATCGGGTTCTCCGTGGTTTCGGATTTTTACCCGTGGGCTTGTCAAATGGCGGGCCTCATCAAAAAGGAGATCCCGGCTCCCATTATTTTTGGAGGGATCCACCCGACATCCGTCCCCGAACGCGTCATAAAAAATAATTGCGTGGATATGGTTTGCGTGGGAGAAGGGGAACACCCCATGCTGGAGCTTGTTCAGAGCCTAAGCGCCGGGACCCCTGATTATTCCATAAAAAATATCTGGTTTAAAAAGAATGGTGCCGTCATTAAGAACGAACAGCGGAATTTAATCGGGGACCTCAACACGTTGCCCTTCCCGGCAAAAGATCTTTTTTATTCCCAAAGCCCGCACCTGGCGCAATGTTATTACATCATGGCCAGCCGGGGCTGCGCGTATTCCTGCAGTTACTGCTGCCACTCTGTTTTAAGGCAAGGCTGCCGTGGCAAAGGGGCCTATTTCCGGCAACGGCAGGTCGACAATGTCCTGGATGAACTGAAAGCCGCTAAAAAGCAATATAGGATACGGTATGTGCGCTTTTTTGATGACAGCCTGGGATTAAACCTTGACTGGCTGAAAGAATTTTGTGAGAAGTACCCGAGGGAAGTCGGGTTGCCATTTATATGCTATATGTATCCCAGCCATGTGTCTGCAGAGGCCGCCCGGTTGCTTAAGACCGCAGGGTGCTGTGAAGTGGAAATCGGCGTTCAAAGCCTCAACGAAGATTTAAGCCGCACGGTTTTGAACCGAAATATGTCTGTACGAACGATCGCCAACGCGATCGATATGTTGAAAAAAGAAAATATCCGGCTTGTCGCGGATAATATTGTTGGCCTGCCCGGGCAAAAAGAAAGCGATATTGTCCATCTGGCCCAATTTTATAATCAACGCAGGGTCAACCGGATCTATTTTTTCTGGTTGCGCTATTATCCCGGGACCAAGATCACAGAATACGCCCAAGAACGAGGGATTTTAAGCGCAGAGGATTATGAACTTATTATGGAGGGGGCGCCGAGCCGCCCATTTTCAAGGGGGGGGAATACCATGAATAAAGATTGGATGGGCCTGCAATTCCTGTTCTTTCTTATCCCGCTCTTGCCGCCCCGTGTCGTATCCTGGATGATAAAGAAAAAAATTTACCGTTATTTCAACAGGATGAAATCTCCGGGCATTTTTGCCGCTTTAACAAGTTTATTTTCGACCGCCTATAATGACAAATTGCTGATCAGGCGGGAGATTGCCCGTTACAGCCGCCTCTTGAAGGGCGCGCATTAACAACGGAAAGGATAAACATGCGAATCGCGTTCATCAGCAATGCCTATGAAAGCATGGGGTTTGAATATCTTTCTGCCGTCCTAAAAAAGGCCGGCCATGACGTTAAATTATTCATGGATCCGGAGCTGTTTAACGATTCCGACACAACAATTTCTCCTTTGGGAAAATTTTTTGACTTCAAACCTCAGCTGTTGGCGGATTTAAAGCCCTTCAAGCCTGACCTGGTCGCCTTTTCAGTCATCACGGATTCTTTCCGGTGGGCCTGCGACCTGGCCCGCCGGATCAAAAGTGAAATGGATGTGCCCATTATTTTCGGAGGGATTCACGCCACATCCAGCCCGGACAGCGTTATCGAAAATAATGGCATCGATATGGTCTGCCTGGGGGAAGGAGAACACGCTCTCCTTGACTTGGTCAACAGTATGGCCCGTGGGACGGTCGACGTATCTATTAAAAATATCTGGTTCAAAACAGATGGTAAAATCATAAAAAATGACATCCGCCCTTTGATAGAGGATTTAGACGCGTTGCCGTTTGCCGACAAAGATCTTTATTATTCCGTAAGCCCTCATTTCCGGTTCTGCTATTACACGCTTACAAACCGCGGTTGCCCGCACGCGTGCTCATATTGCATCCATTCTTATTTTAGAAAATTATACCAGGGAAAAGGGAAGTACTGCCGCCAACGCAGTGTTGATAATGTCATTCAAGAACTGGTTACGGCCAAAAGCGCTTACCGCATTTCCCTGGTTCGGTTTATGGATGATTGTTTCCCAACGGAAATCAACTGGTTGAATGAATTTAAGGAAAAATACAGCCGGGAGGTCGGGTTGCCGTTTCTCTGTTACCTTTATCCTTCTCAAGTCTCCACGGATGTGCTTGAGGCCCTCAAGGACAGCGGCTGTGTGGAAATTAACCTGGGCATCCAGTCCTGGGATGAAAATATCAGGCGAAAAATCTTGCACCGGATGGAGGACAACAAAACCCTGGAGAAGCTGCTGGACATCTGCTGTCAATTTAAATTCAGTTATGTCCTGGACATTATCAGCGGGATCCCAGGGGAAAGCCTTGATTCTCTGTTTGAATTCTTACAGATGTGCCGGGCGAAAAGACTTGGAAGCGTTAATTTTTACTGGTTGAAGTATTACCCGGCGGTCACCATCACGCAGGAGGCGTATAAAAATGGCCTGATTTCGCATGAACAGGTTTTAAAAACAGCCCAAGGGAATTTAGGCCGGAATTTCGCGGTTGGGGGAGACACGGAAAACACGGACAGCAGGAAGCTCTATCTTTTCTTTCTTCTTTCTCGACACCTTCCCGCCAAGGCCGTCCGTTGGCTTTATCAAAAAAAGGCGTACACTTTTATGCCCAGCTTTATCCCTTTACGAATTTTGTATTTTTTTTGGAATTTCCCGGCTAACAATTATGAGTTAAAATATATCCATAAAATGCAAACGTATTATTACCGGTATTTTATCCGGCGCAGACTCAAGCAGTCTGCCCGCCGGGCATGGTTGCAGGGCAAGCAATGTTTTCGGTCCTTCATGTCACAGAGGCACCCCGGCTGCCCCGCCTCGGATCAAGATGTCCCGGGACACCGCTAGACAGCGGTTGAAAACGGCTTTGGGAGAACGCGTTTCCATGAAAAACGGCAAACTGATAATTCCTTATCTGAAATACCGCTTTATTTTGCTTCCTTTATTATTGATTGAGGTCATACGGAACCCTTACTATAAAAATTTTGTCGATTCTTCGGATTCTGTCCGGGAATTTTCTAAGTATCTTTTCTTGAAATCTGCGGCCATTAATAATATAGTCGATAATTGTGTCGTAATGATAAACGGCCAAGTCCGCTTGTTATCGCGCTCCATCGGTTTAAATGTTCTTTATTTAGCGGTCGTTTTCTTATGCATTCATTTCTCGGATAATCGCCGGCGCAAATCTTCTCATAACGTGTCCGGGCCCTCCCCAGTGTTCCTACTGCATTTGATTTGGTCGGCCGTGTTCTGCCTGGTCATCAAATCTTTTCAACCTGTGACGGCATTGTTTTTAACGGCCTTAATCAATATTGTTTACGCAGCGGATTTCATTTTTTTTAACAGCGAGTCTTTTTTCTCATCACGGACAAGGAAAAATGTCTTTATGGCTTTCTCTGCCACGGGTCTTTTTGTGACCGAATGGCTTTGTTTTCCCCTTTACCTAAAATTTTTATATTTGCTTCAGGGGAAGGCGATACCTCCCCGAAAAGCGCACATCATTCAACAGGGGCATTATTCCCTGGTTGTGTTTATCACCCTGCTTCTCATGACGCCCTTGGAGAGTTCTTCTCTTGTTGACATGCATCTTTTGCAAAAAGGATATTATTACGACCTACAATATTATGAGAACGGAGACGCCCTGATCGTCCTCAATGACTTGGAAGGGCAGGTGGAGCGTATTTCTGTTGAACACATGGCCCCTCCGGTCATCCTGTATAAAGCCGTGATGCCAAGCGGGACCGAAGACTCCATGGGGGACTGGCTTGCCGTCAACAATGAAACACAAGAACTCTATTTTACAGACCGAGGGTTCCATCAGCTGCTGATCATGGATTTAACGACGCATTCCATCAAACAGGCCCTCTCATCCCCGCTTTTTAATGCCGGGGATAATTATATAACTTACCTGAATAACCGTATTTACGGGCTCACGGAAGAAGGCTTGTGTATTTACAAACTTAACCCGGCGGATTCGTCCCCCGCAGAAACCATGTTAAGCGTCTGCATTCGGGAAGGAGAGGGCTCCATGCTGGTGCCGAACAAGAAACTCGGCGTGTTATATGCTACAAATTGGAATGAGCCCTCATCAAAATTTTTCATTTATAAAGTCGACGCCGAAACATTGGCAATCCTGAACCGCTTCCCCTTAACCTCACCTGGAATCGTTATGGTCTCCGAAGACGGAGAACGCCTGCATTGCGGTGTCAGTACCGGGCCCGTGAACATTTTTACCATTGATGCCCGGAGCATGAATCTGCTCGACCGCTTCCTCATTCCATACGGGACGGAGAACGGAGCACTCGACAGGAAACGGGGGTTATTGTTCGCCGCCAATCATTTTACAAACATCATCGAAGTCATTGACCTGAAAACCAAAAAGACGGTTCGATATTTCCGGGCAGGAGAAGGGCGGTCCTATATCCGGAGGATCATTGTTGACGCCCTTCATAGACGGTTTTTTGTAACGGTCTTTAACGAAGGTATTTATGTCGGGAACTACTAATCCACAGGCGCTTTATGCAAAATAAAAGACACAACATCTTGAGCACACTCATCATGCTTTTGACCTCCGGGATAGCGACTGTCGCGGTTATATATTTGATCTTCAGGAATATTCATCTCCAGACTTTGATCGGCGACCTCAGGGATGCCGATAAAAAATTTTTTATCCTCGCGTTGATGATTTCGGCCATTTGGAACATCGGGCTTTATGCCCTGATCCGGGAAAAAATCTGGCGATACATGGGATATGTTATTTCTTATCAGGAATGTTTATTGATCAGGGCTGGGAGCTTGCCTTTGCAGGCGATCCCGTCTTTTAAGGATACCGGGTTGGCGATGGCGTTGTATTTAAAAAACCGCCTCCGTATGCCCCTCAGCGAAGGCATCTTGTCGAACATTGTTGTTAATTTCTTCAGCCTCACCGGCGTCCTCTTCTTGCTGCTCCTGGGATACATATTTTACCGGCCGGGATATTCTGACCTGGTTTCACTCAATCAACATTTAATGATCAAGCTTGTCCCGGTCATCCTGTTTATCGGATGCGTTGTGTATGCGTTTTATTTTAATCAAGCCTTAGGGAAACGCGTCCTTTTTTACGCCTGTTTCAAAAAAAGAAGCCCTTTGTTTCAAATCTTTGAAAAAAATATAAATCTTTGGAAAGGGCTTCCCCGACGAAAAATCTTCGGGTTTTTTATGCTGGCAACAATTTATAAATTAGCCGAAGTGATTATTTTTTATTCCCTGGCACGCGCCTATCATCTGAGAATTCCTGCCGCGTCCCTTTTATTATTTGTGCCGCTGGCCATGATGATCAGCGAGTCCCCGTTGAATATCGCCGGGATCGGCGTGCGGGAAGGGGCCCTGGTTTTCTTTTTTTATAACTTAGCCCCGAAAGAAACCCTTGTCTCGGTTGCTTTGTTGATCCTCATTTTGAACCGAGTCTTCCCGATCATGCTTGGGCTTTTTTTCCTGGCTCCGTTTCTCTCCAGGACGCAATTATCATCCGCTAAAATAAAGGAATGGCTGCGGCCAGGATCAACACATGTACAATCATTAATATCCTGATTCCATCATGCTCAACACAAGTATTTCATTGGTTGTTCCCGTTTACAATGAAGCGGAAATCATCGCGGAAACGCTCGCGATCTTTGGCAAGGACCTTTCCCTGATTTGCAGGGATTACGAAATCATCGTTGTTAACGACGGGAGCACGGATGGAACCGCTGAGATCTTGAAGCGGGTTTCGGAAGGCGACACGCGGTTGAAAATCCTCAACAACCCTGTCAATCAAGGGAGCGGGGCCAGCCTCTGGGAAGGATTGAAACGCGCCGAAAAAGAACTGCTCGTCAGCAACTTTGCCGACCGGCCTTTTTCCCTATCGGAATTGGAGGGGGTGATCCGCTCCGTTGACCTTCACAACACTGATTTTATCGTAGTCGTAAGGGCGGACCGCAGCGCCAACACATGCTACAGGAAATTCACGTCCCTTGTCAATTATTGGCTCATACGCATCCTGTTTAAAGTCCGAATTTCCGATTTCCAGTTTGTTCAGGTTTATAAACGCGTCCTTCTGCAAGATATTCGGATCCGGTCGAAAGAAACCTTCGTTCCTCCGGAATTGATGATCAGGCTTCTGGATAAGGGATGCCGCTACCGGGAAGTCGTCCGTACTTTTCATAAAAGGCCTGGCGGGCGGCCGAAATGCGGGCGGCCCGGAAAAGTGTTTCGGAGTATCCGGGATATTTTATGCTTTTGGTTTTATTGGACAATCCTGCGGAAGAGAGATTAAAATGCGGATCTGTATCATGCAACCCGGGTATCTCCCCTGGCTGGGATTTTTCGAGCTCATGGCCCGGTGTGAGTTGTTCGTCATCCTGGATGACGTGCCTTTTACCAAACGTGACTGGCGGAGCCGCAACCGCATCCGCACCAAACAGGGGTGGATATGGTTAACCGTTCCTGTCTTATCGAAAAACCGAAGAGGGCAGCTCATTTCGGAAACAAAGATCAATAATGATGATCATTGGGGGCAAACGCATCTCAAGGGCTTACAAATTCATTACGCCAAAGCGCCTTATTTCAGGGAATATATCGGTTTCTTTGAAAATTTATACTCGCGTCCATGGGAGCTTTTGGTTGACCTGGATGTGACCATTATTTCATTTCTCGCTGAAGCAATGAATATCAAGACTCCGATGGTCCGTTCCTCGGAACTTGGAATTCAGGACATTGCCGGGAATGAACACATCCTTGCCATTTGCACCAAACTGCAGGCCAAGGAGCTTTATGACAGCCAGGGCGCGAAAGCGTTTATCCAGATGCCTTTGTTTCAGAAAAAGGGGGTTCGGGTCGACTTTCAGGAATTTCAACACCCCACATACCGCCAAATTTATACCCCTTTCTTGCCTTACATGTCGGCGGTGGATTTGTTATTTAATGAAGGCCCGGCCAGCCGGGCGCTCCTTCTCGGCCCTTCTCCAAAACGCCCGGAGCAGGGCTTGCGGGAGGCGTGATCCCTAAAATGCTATCCGCAAGGGCGAAAAACGCATGAAAAAAATATCCTGGACAAGCTTGGCGATATTTTTAGCCTTGGCGTTTCTCTACGCTTGCCCGGTATTTCAAAACATTTCATACTGGGGGCATATGGATTGGGACCAGTTTACCTTCTGGCACGCCGTGCCCCGGGAAGTCATCGTAAGGTATAAACAATTCCCTCTGTGGAACCCCTATGCCAATGGGGGGAACGTGCTGCTGGCCCACCCGCAGTCTGCTTTCTTATCCCCTTTTTTTATTTTTGTCCTATTGGGAGGGCCCATCCTTGGACTCAAGCTGGAAATATTCGCGCACCTTCTCGTGGGGCTGGCCGGCATGTATCGGCTTTCCCTCTCTATGGGACTAAACCGCCGTTGCGCGTATTTGAGCGCATGCGTTTACATGTTAAGTTCGATATTCCCCCTCCACCTGGGCGAGGGGCAGGTGGAATGGCTGGCTCTTTCATTTGTCCCGTGGGTCTTTATGTTCTATTTAGAAAGCATCACTCCGGGGAAGGATCCCGCATCCGGCACGCCTTTTCTGCAAAAGCCTTCCATATCAAATTTCCAGGTCACGGCCGTCAAACCCTTGGCCCGAGCCATCATGACATTTACCCTGATCCTCGTCAGCGGCGTTTATGTGATCAATCTTTTTCTTGTCTTCTTGCTGACCTACGCTGTCTTAAAGTCTTTTCAGTTACGGGAAAAAGGCCCTTTATTGACATTGGGTGTTATGTGCATCGGTGCGGGCCTTTTGGGCGCAGTCAAACTGATCCCCATGCTAGAATTTGTGCGGCAGGTCCCACGTCTGATTGATCAAAGAAGCGGGGTTGACTTGGCCACGTTGGGGATGATGCTCTTCAGCCGGGAACAAGTATCCCTGGATACGCGGCTCTGGGAAACCGTCTTGCTCGGGGACGGGACCTACCAGTACGGTTGGCATGAATACGGGGCGTATATCGGATTTTTACCGTTCTTTTTATTTGTCTTAGGCGCGTTTAAACAATGTAAAACTCTTTGGCCGTTGATAGGCACAGCTGTCATCTGCCTGCTTTTGGCATTAGGAGACGCGTCTCCCGTTAATCTTTGGGGAATATTGCATAAATTCCCAGTCTATGAGTCATTGACTGTCCCGTCCCGGTTCATGTTTTGCGTCCTTTTTCCTGTGGCTATCCTGTCCGGTTTCGGCCTTTCATACATCGAAAACGGCTCGCGCAAAAGCGGCCGGACGCTATCGTTGCTGATCCTGGTTTTCGTGACCTTTGACCTTGGGCTGGTGAACGCAGGTTTGTTAAAAAACGTGTTTTGCATTCCACCGCAAAAAGTCGTCCGGCAACCGGTTTTCAGGCAACGTTATGCCACTATAAATTTCTATAAAGAAAAAGCGCTGAGCCGGAGCTCCCAGTATCCAATATTTTTAAGTAACAGCGGCATTTTAAACGCTTACGAATGCGCCGCCGTAAAAAGAGGCGACGTCCGGACCGAATCCGATCCCCGTTACCAGGGGGAAGCTTATTTCAAGAATGGGGATGGAACGGTTTTGGACATCCATTTCTCGCCCAACACCGTCGCTGTCTCCGTGGATGTGTCCCGAGAGGACACCCTTGTCTTGAATCAGAACTATTACAGCGGATGGCGCGTCAAAGCCCAGGGGAAGAGACTTCCTTTGGCCGTATATAAAGGCCTCAACGCCGTCCGGCTGGGCCCCGGTCACCAGCGGGTGGTTTTTTATTATTTACCGGCAAGTTTTATCCTGGGATTGTGCCTGAGCTCGGGCTTTGTTGTTGCGCTGATTGTCCTGGTTTTTGTCCACGGGAAAAAACCGCCGTTGTGTTAACCCCCGTTCCAACCCGTGGCCGGCTGTTGACATGGACGGACAGGCAACGCCGGGGGACACCCGTTACCAGAAATTGCCCAACGGCGTTTGAGGTTCTGAAACGCATCGAAACGGCTCATAAGTGGATGAGCGGACCAAACGATATTTACCTGAAGAAGCCGACCGGATGTAATCGACGGATTGCGGACGGATGTCGGCGCCGGGGCCCAACACAGCTTTTAATGCGTCGCAAATTTTTTCCAAATCCATGTCCGCCTCTGGGGCGTCCTTTACGAATTTAAAGTCGAACTGGTCCGGCGCACGCTGGATGAGTTGAAACAGCTTGATTCCAGGGTGCCCCAGGGACAAATCAAGGATCTCACGGGAAGGGATGGCTTTGCCGTTGGCCGCCAGGATTAAGTCCTGAAGCCGTCCTTCCACCAGCATTAAACGTGTTGTCCTGCCACAGGGGCAGGGGTCCTCAAAGTATTCCCCGACATCGCCATGCTCGTAACGGATAAACGGCATCCCGTATGAATTTAAAGCGGTCATGATAATATTCGCGAGTTCACCCGGGCGGGCCGGCTCACCATTGCTATGGATGAATTCCATGTAACATTGTTCCTCAAGGATATGCATTCGTCCGGCGCTCTGCGCGCAGGAACTGGCCACCCGTCCCAACTCGCAACCGCCGTAGCTTTGAAAAACCCCCGAGGAAAACTGTTCGCCGATAAACCGCCGCATAGCCGGGGAAGACAGCCCGGCGGTTAAATCAAGACCTTGAGGGGGCGGGATGGAGATATGATTTTTCTGAATGAACTTCGCTAACAGATACAAATAAAGCGGGTATCCGGAGATAATCCGCGGTTTGAAGCTGCAGATCACATCAATATAATTCCGCAAATCCGTATCGGAAAAATCAGGCGTTAATGGCGGGGGAAAACGGCGGTTGTTAAGGAGCTTGTTCGTAATGCGCCGTTCAACAAAGATATAATAGGCTTGTCTTTGATGCTCATGGTTCCCAAAAAACATGCGGAGGTATTCCAAAATGCCGATGTCAGGGCTCTCTCCCGTCGGCAGGCAGGGTTGGCATTCATTGGGGGTTAACCGCACGACAGAATCCCCGATATCACACCCCATCAGATGCCAGCTCCTGAGCTTGGAAGCGTATTTATAATTGATGTCGTCATGATCATGAACAAGAATCAGCGACGCACCCGTGGTTCCGGATGTGTTGGAGTAACGCATGAACCTCGGCGGATAATTATCGGCGATGACCTGCCGAGGAAAATTCTCCCGCAGTTCTTTTTTGGTTATCACCGGGAGCCTCCTGAAATCGGCTTCACATTTTATATCCTTGGGGTGAACCCCGGCCCGAGCGTATTTTTTCCTGTAGAAGGGAACATGCTGATACGCGTGGCGCACCACGTTGAGCACGCGTTGCCATTGCCTTTCCCTGCGCGCCTCAACGGGATCAAAATCCGCCCGGATATAATGATTGTAATAACGCCACCCCTTGTTGGCAGTCAACCGTGAAGACAGGGGCAAAATGATTTTCTTTAAAAAATATTTCCGCATCACACCCCCCGGATCATCCTAATGATCATCCTCGGATACTGTTTAAGATAAACACGAAAACGTTTATCCCGGTTTTTCATGGCGAGGATCAGCATCCCGGCCATGATCAGGCCATCAGGCACGAATTTGAAAAACTTCCACCGGTGCTTGTTCCGCACGAAAGCATTCGCGGCCGTTGAAAGAAGAGGGAGGATTTTAAAATATTTCTGGAAACAGGCGTTGATAACCCGCATATCCGGGCTCCCGGCAATGGAAGAAAAAAAATCCGCCTGGTAATTGCTATCGTTTTTGATGTCCACAGGAGAAGATTCAAATATTTTGGCATGGCGATAAAAAACCAGGTTGTGGCATTTGATCCTGTTTAAACGACGCAGCTGCGCGTAGATCCCAGCCGCCGTCAGGTGGTCCTCCAGGCTTTCTTGCGGAATCCCGAACAAATGATCAGCATCATAAGTAAGATCGTATTCATCGCAAATAGCAAAGGCTGCTTGAATGGCTGTATTTTTTTCCTCCCGGGCTAAAATGTTGTGTTTGAGGGATTCATTGAATGTCTGCACACCGAATTCCACGCAATAGCACCGGCTTTCTTTCAGCATCCTGGCCATCTCTGCGTCGAAACTCCCGGCCTTCGCGAAACATTTAAACGGCAGGGCAATTTGTTCCCGGTATTGCGGCAGGTATTCCCGAAGCCAGTCTTTATTGATGGCAAAAATGGAGTCTTTGTAGATCACCTCTTTTATGCCGTAGCGCTCTTTCGCAGCTTTAAGCTCCGCCAACACATGCCACGGAGAGCGCCGCCGGCAATAATGAGCGCCCATCGCATCCTTTAATACCGTTTCCAGGCAGTAAGAGCACCTCCCGGGACACCCCTTGCTGGTAAAAACCAAGTAACTGTCTTTAAAGTCGATATACCCATCAAATAAACTTTTATCCGGAATCGGCAGCCCGTTTAAATCAGCGACCCCGGGATGACGGAACACCCGTGCGGAGCCCAAGTCCTGCCGCTCACGCAGGAATAGGTCAAACGTGAGCTCCGGTTCGCCGATCAGGGTGAAATTAAAGTCTTCCGAGTCCGGGGTCTCCACGCAGGAGAGGTAAACCGCTTTTGCGCAGCCACCCGCTTGTGTAATGCCTGCGAGCAAGGCCCGTATCCAATTCCTGTTAAGATGGATGGCATCATAAAAAACAAGTAAGTCCGGGTCGGTTTCCATGACTTTCTTTACAAAGTTTTTGGGGTTGGCAAAGGACCGATGAAGAGCCGGAGAGGAGATGATGTTGTCTGAAAGCCCGAAAATATCCTGATCATAGACCAGAGCCGTTGCGTGGCCGTAGCGTTTGGCAATCGCCGAAAGGGTTTCTGTAACAACGGCATCCTGCAAGAAATAACGACCTTTATAAAAAAATGTGATTTTCATGCTTTACGACAAAACCCCTTTTAAGCCAAATAAGGCCGTCTCCTGGCGGCTTAAAAAAACATTCCTGAACAGCAGATGATTTTAATAATACTAAAAACAATGAATCAAAACTAGCAAAATGTTATGATTCCGGATCCGCTGACGGATCAAAGGATATAATGAAGGTAAAGGAGAATTAAATTTGTTATTTGACTTTTATAAATATACTTATTAATATTTAGAAACGCGGGAACGATCTGCGGACAGCCCTGTCTTTCATGGTGATCGCCAGGGTGTCGTCATTTCCAACATGCGCCATCAGGACGTGATGAACCAACGCTTATCAGAAAAACTGAGATTTTTGTCCGCACTCCTTGTGTGCCTGCTTATGATCTTTGCCGATCGGGTTATCACGGTTCAAAACACGCCCGGCATTGATACTCCAGATAACGCACTTTTTCAATACCGGAGCACGTTTAAGAAAACCGGCCGGCACGATTTACAGCAGCTGCGAGACCTCCTTTACAGGCAACTTGATCACGAAGACATCCGCGTGAGGATGAACGTCGCGGAAGTTTTGGGCGAGCTCCCGGGACCCGGCATCCTGGATGATCTTTGGAAAATATATATTAATGAAACAGACGCCTTCGTGAGGAGGTCTGCCATCGCAGGGATGCTGAATCACAATGACCCCGCGGTGTTAACGTTCCTGGTGCAATCTCTGTCAGACACCGACGCGGAGGTCCGCCGGCAATCCATAGAAGGATGCCTGGCTCTTGCTGACGCATCGCTGAAAGAGGCCTTTGAAACAAGATTGGCCCAGGAATCGGCCCCCCTGAACCGGCTCGCAATTGCGGCACTCCTGTATAAAATCGGCGATACGGCGCAACTGGACTATCTGAAAAACGCTCTCCTTCAGGAGTCGTCACCGGAAACCCGCGAATATCTCGCGCACATGCTCCAGGATTCGAACGTTACAATCGGCGCCCCGGTCATCGAAGAGATCCTTCGGCAGGAGAAAGACCCTGCCGTAAAAATATGGCTGGCCACGCTTTTGGCTGCGCAGGGAGACGCGGCCAATCTGGATGATTTGAAAAATAGCGTATCCAGAGAGGAAAATCTTGAATTAAAGTCCTCAGCCGCCCAAGCTTTAAACGCTCTGGGGGAACAGGACTATGTTTATCCGTTCTTGTTAGATCTTTTAAAAACCGGAGATGAAGGTGTGCGTGAACGCGCTATCGAAGATTTGGTAGATTTTAAAGATTACCCCTTGTTGCCGGTTCTGAATCAAGTCCTGAAAAATGATCCCAGCATAACGGTCAGAGAGATTGCCGCCTGGGCGATGGGGGAAAGGAGGGAGCATGAGGCGCTCCCCTATCTGGAGCAGAGTCTTTATGACGAAAGCGCTTTTGTGCGCACCGGTGTTATCGCAGCCCTTTATAAAATTCTATCTGGGGAAGGGCGGACGCAGAGGGAATAATAGTGGCCCAAGCATCACCCCGTTCTTCTCCCTTATTTAAAAAACTTCTTCCATTTAAAATTTTTTATCTCCTGGGCCGCAATTTTATGGATTGAACCGAATATGATACAATAATAAACAGAAGCGTCCCCTCAAATATAACGGCGTTATCCAATAATGCCAGAAAGAACGGGGCATGAAATTATCGTTGATTTTCAATCCGTTCTCCTATAAGGCTCATGAAGAGAACCTGAAAATTGTTCAAAAATATTTTGGATTGTTCCCTCCGTTAAGCCTGGCCTGGGTTGCGGCCATCGCGGAACAGGCCGGACACCGGGTCCAATTAATTGACGCACGGACTTTAAAGCTCTCCATGGAAGAAACCGGGCAACAGGTCAGGGAGTTCAACCCGGATATCATGGGATTCATGATGACAACCTACATGTTTCAGGACACGCTGGCCTGGATCAGGTTTCTTAAAGCCCGTGTTCGTGTCCCCGTTGTGGTTGGAGGATACAATCTCAGGGTGTACCCCAAGGAATCGCTCGCCCATCCGGACATAGATTTTGGCGTGGTCGAGCATGCGTACTACACGATCCCGCGGCTTTTGGAAGAACTGGAAAGCGGCCGGCATGATTTCGCGACGGTCCCGGGGCTTGTTTATAAAAGAAACGGGCTGACCCTGATCACCCCTCACCCGCAAAAAATCAACTTTGATGATTTCCCTAATCCAGCTAGGCACCTTTTACCCAATCATCTTTACGCCGAATTCCCAACCGAGCGGCGGAACTTTACAGTTATGGTGACGTCTCTCGGGTGTCCGTATGGCTGCGCTTTCTGTGAGGCGGGCCGTACCCCTTATAACCCCCGTTCGCCGGAGAAAGTCGTGTCTGAAATGGAAGAATGCTATCAGAAATACGGCGTCCGGGAAATCGATATCTTTGATTATGAATTCACGGGGATCCGCGACCGGGTCATGAAAATATGCCGGCTTATAAAAGAAAAAAAATTGGATATGATCTGGGCCTGCCGCTCCCGTATTGACACCGTCGACCCGGAATTGCTTTCTGCCATGAAGCAGGCGGGTTGCCGGAGGATTTATTTCGGCTTGGAGTCCGGGTGCCAGGATATCTTAGACAGGGTTCATAAAGAGGTCTCCCTGCAAAATGTCCGGGACACTATTGCCGCCTGTTCCTCTCTGGGAATCCGGACTTTGGGTTTCTTTTTGATTGGCGCGCCGGGAGACACCCGGGAAACGGTCAGGGAAACGGTCGCGTTCGCTAAAAAACTCGACCTGGATTACGTGCAGTTTTCCAAATGCCTGGCCAAGCCCTTGACCCCGCTTTGGAAAGATCTGGTGGCTAAAGAACAAAAAGACTATTGGCGGGAATGGATCCTTGGGAAAGAAACAGACAGGGAATTGCCCCGCCCTTGGACCGAACTGACAAACCAGGAGGTCGATCAACTGACCCGTTGGGCTTATATTTCTTATTACGCGAGGCCCCGTTTCTTATGGAACCATTTACTAAAAATCGGTTCATTCCTGGAATTAAAACGTAAGGTCCTTGCGCTCGTTGATATGTTATGGAAACAGGAGGATTACTCCCTGCCGGAAAACGGCTTCGAAGCCTTTAATGAGAACCCTGATACACAAGTCCGGAAATGCCGGGAATGCGGGAATTATACGCTTAATAAAAAATAATAACTTACCGCCCATAAAACATGATATTTAAACCGATCCCCCGCCAAAAATCCAGCAACACGCTTCACGACCTCTGGCGTACTATTTGTTTAGCCGGGACAAAACGTTTTCTGACGGGAGCGTACATAAAAGAATTTGAAGCCCGTTTTGCCGGAGTCTATGGCATAAAGCACGCTTTGGCCACCGGGTCATGCCGCTCCGCTTTCGCGCTCATCCTGGACGCTTTGGATATTAAAAGCGGGGACGAAGTGATTCTCCCGGCTTTTAACATGCCGGCTTTTCCAAAAATATTACAATGCAAGGGCATCAAGCCGGTCTTTATTGATATTAACAGCCAGACCCTGCACATGGATGAACGCCTGATCGAACCCAACATTACCCCCAAAACCAAAGCCATTGTCGCCGTTCACCTGTTTGGAAACGCCTGTCCCATGGACGCGATCCTGGCCCTGGCCCGGAAGCATAACCTGTTTGTCATTGAAGATTGCGCCAACGCCTGGGAGACACGCTATCAATCCCGGTACGTCGGCACATGGGGAGACGTGTCCTGTTTCAGCCTCGGGGCTACAAAAGACATCCCCACCTTCGGCGGAGGGATGATCCTGACGAACGACGAAGAACTCTATGCCAGGCTGACGCGTATTTATGAACAGGAAATGCGGTGCCCCTCTTGGACGAGCGCCATGGCCGATCTTCTTAAAAACACGGCCATGCTGGTGATGAGCTCAGGCCTTTTTTATGGGCTCTTGGTCTTCCCGGTTCAGTTCCTCTGTTTTTGGGCCGGCCTTGACCTGATGGATTATTTCATCGAAGAAAAAGATCGCCCCCTGAAAGCTGTCCCGCGCCATAAATACACAAATTTTCAGGCTGCGGTGGGAATCCATAAATTTACGGTCAGCGAGCAGATCCAGCAGAGGAGACTCTGGAACGCCAGGATTTTCAACGCCCGGTTTCACCAAATCCCGGGAGTCCAGATCCCCCAGACCGCGCCGGAAGGGGAACACACCTACTGGAATTACCCGATCTTGGTTCCCCGGCGGCCTGTTTTAATAAAAAAATTACTTCAGCACGGGATCAGCACGAAAACCCTTGATACTTACAACTGCAACCGTTTAAAGATTTTCAGGGATGCCCTGAAACACTGTCCCCAAGCCGAACGGATTGCGGACATGATCCTGATTCTCCCGGTTTATCATCATTTAAATGAAACAGAAATAAATTTTATAGCGGAAATTTTTGAAAAAGAATGCCAACGTTTTGCTTAATCCCAAAAACATGAACTTAACCACGCCATCATCCAGATATGATCCTCCATGCGGGATTATGTTGTTGCGGCTCGTTCCCGACGTTTACAGGCATTCGAATCATCCTATCGGGCACCGGCCCCCGTACATCCTGAAATATGTGGAAGCCAGCCTCAAAAAGGAGGCTCGGTTTTCAGTAACCCTGGTCGACCAGCATATTTCCGACATAACCCTGGCCGGGATCCAGGAGCTCTGGAGTCGGAGCAACCCACGCGCCGTTATTTTTGACGTGTCGTCCCTCAATGAAACCGTGACCGGGACATTCTCCCGGGACCTTTGCGCTGCACGGGATGGGGCCATTATATTTATTGCCATCGGCCAGGCCCCAAGCGCCGACGCAGAGGCCTTCAGGGCGAAATACCCCCAATTCCATATTGTCCTGGCCGGCGAAGCGGAGCAGGCGGTCGTGGATATTATCCAAAAATTTGCCGCGGGGCATTCCTCCGGAGACCTGAAACACTTCTATGAAAACCCCGCAAACGTGAGTCACCCCTGGATTGTCCGCGACCTGGACGCCCTGCCGTTCCCCCCGTATAATCCGGAAGAACTCCAGGGCTACCATTTTGTCTATCCGCTAAAACTGGCCCAACACATCGTCTGGGGACACCTCTTAAGCAGCCGCGGATGCCCACACCGGTGCATTTTTTGTTCTCAAATCATGCGGGAAAGCTATGGGGCCGAGATCCGCCTGCGCTCGGCCACGAACGTGGCGGATGAGATCGAACACCTTTTAAACATGGGCGCGAACGTGATCAGCTTTGACGATGACAATTTCACCAATTCCCGGGCTCATGTCCAGTCCATCTGTGAAGAGATTCTGCGCCGCGCGTTAAAAATCCACTGGATCGCGCACGCGCGGGTTGATGAGGTTGACGAGCCGCTGTTACGCCTGATGCGGGAAAGCGGTTGCCTGTTATTGCGTTATGGCGTGGAAACCGTAAGTAGGGACATCCTGAACGCCATCGGGAAAACTTCAGCCCCTGATTCATGGCCGGAGAAAACCCGAAAGGCGGTGGCTCTAACCCAGGCGCAGGGCATCGGCGCTGTGTGCCTCTTCATGGTCGGCTGTCCCGGAGAGACGTATGAAGATTTGAAAAATGACATTCATTTTGTGCGGGGGCTCAATCCTGACATTATTCAGGTGGCGTATTTCACGCCGTTTCCAGGGTCCCGGTATTACACGACGTTCCGGGAAAAATTCCCAGACAATCATTCTTCGGAATTATATCATTACAGCGTCCCCAGGATTAACCCCAGTCATATGGAAGACCAGGAGTTTAAATCCGCCCAATTTTTGTTTTATAAAAAATTCCTATTGCGGCCGTCTTTCCTCTGGGATCATGCCCGCCGTTATTTTGTTTTTTATGTTTTGAATCCTGGGATATACCGTGAACTTATAAAAATAAGAAAAGAGCTGCTGCGACCCGGGGCGCCCCGTTATGAATAAAAGCACAATCATTTCCATAGCGAAAAATTTCCTGCGCGCCCAAATTTATAGGCAGAATATCCCGATCGTCGTCAGCTGGGCTATCACATATCAATGCAACGCCCGGTGTCAGTATTGCGAAAACTGGTCATACCCGCATGAGCAGGAACTCCGCCTTCAGGAAATCATGGCCATCATGGATGACCTGGCGACCATGGGCACGGCGGTAATATCTTTAACAGGCGGCGAGCCATTATTACGCCCTGATTTGGGAGAGATCCTGGACCATGCCGCACGGAGAAAAATCTATGTATCGATTAACACCAATGGGCTTATCGCGCAAACGCGGATACCAGTGCTCAAAAAAGCGGACCGCATCACTTTAAGTTTTGACGGCCCGCAAGCGATTCATGACGCCATCCGCGGCCGCGGCACGCACGACCTTGTCCTGAAGGCCGTAGAATCCCTGATACGGGAGGGTTGTGTGCCGGCGTTCAATACCGTATTGACAAGAATGAATACCGGGCACGTTGACGATATCCTTAAGACCGCCCGGCAGTATAACGTCAAAGTCGCGTTTCAACCTGTTTCTCTCTGTCTCCTGGAAAGCAAGAAAGAAAACCCGCTCGCCCCGATACCGGAAGATTATCAGGCGGCCATCCATAAAATCATAACCGCGAAAAGAAAGGGCAACCCGCATATTTTAAATTCACTCGCCGGGTTAGACCACCTCGCGCGCTGGCCCAAGCCGACCGCCATTGCGTGTTCGGCCGGGAAAGTGCATTTCCGCATCGAACCGGACGGGTTAATGACAAATTGCAGCCGCCAGTTCCTTTCGAAATCGAAACAGTCCCAAAACGCGGATATCCGCCAGGTCGGAGTCAAGAAAGCCGTCACCCAGATGAGGGTGAGCCCGTGCTGTGACTGCTGGTGCGCCTCTACCGTGGAGATGAACTTAGCGGCATCCTTTAATTTTTCTGGGGCCATGAATATGCTAAAACGGGCCGGCGGGCGTTAAAACCATAACGGGGCAGAAGCCAGACATGGATTTTACAAAAAAATTTTTATCATCCATGAAACGGATAAAAAACAACTCTGAACGGACGATTCTGATCCTCTGCCTCACTTCAGGATTTTTACTGCGGCTTTATGGATCCACAACGGTTCCGCGCGTCCTGGATGAAGAAGAGATATTAAGAAGTGTGCCATCCTTCAGCGGGGCAACATCAATGCCGGCCGGCAGTGAGCTGACTCACAATCCCCCATTGGTCCAGTACTTACTCCAATGGAGTTTATCGGCGGGAGGGGAGAATACCCTCGCGATGCGTTTCCCTGGGGTCTTGTTCGGGACTTTAACATTAGGGGTCCTGTACCTGCTTGTTAAAAAACACGTGAACACCCCAACAGCCCAGTGGGCGCTTTTTTTCGCGGCGTTCAGCCAATTTTTCATAGGATTTTCCCGTTTGCTAAAACCGGACGGGATATTGTTATTTTTCATTGTCTGCATCTTATTTTTCGCCGGGCAAGCGCGTATCAGCCGGGGGAAGTTTTACCTTTGGGGAGCCGGGTTTTCCATGGGGCTGGGGCTCCTGGTGAAATTAAACATCATAACGCTCTGGCCCATTATCCTGTATTACCTTTTTATCGATCCCGCAAACCCCAAACGGTTCTCCATGAACGATTTTCTTATCTTGCATATTCTTATCTTCTTATGCGTGTCCCCATATGTGCTCTGGAATGTCCAACACGCTTGGGTGGACTATTCGGTCAAGAGCAGCCGGGCCGAATTCTTTTCCATCAGCCTGGTTCCCGCGGCCCTTTTCCTCGGAGAAATATTTGTCTTTAATTTGCCTGAGTTCGCCAGTGACTACATATTCAAAATTTGCTCGATTGAATATCCTTTTTTCAACTGGGTCCTGGGCCTGATCTGCCTTGGGGGAGCCGTCTATTTCTTGTTCCGTAATACTAAAAATAATTTATTAAATTTATTAATCTGGATCTTTTATTCTAATTTCCTGTTTTTTTCGCTTGTGCGGCCCAGGACAGGGGGGGGGTATCATTTCCACCTGGATAATTTCTGGTGGGCCATTGTTTTAGTCCTGCCGGGGCTTATCCTGGGATCTGCGATGCTTGCAGAATTCTTGGAACGTTTTCCCCGGGCCCGTTATGGGGTGCCGTTCCTGATTTTTTATTTTATCCTGAACGCTTTTTCTTTTATATCGTTTCCGGCGAACGGCTGGGTCCCGAACCCGGGGTTGAAAGTGCGCGCGCTGTGCCTGACGGAGCAGCAATACCGGCAAGATGGGGATATCCTGATGGCGCAAAAGGTCCGGAGATATCTTCTGGAACACTTCCCGGAAGAAAGCCACTGTCGTGATCAAAAAATTTAATAATGAAACAAAACCGTGTTTTAATGCCATGAAATCAACAATACCGATAAAAATTCGCAATCTGCGGATTGAAATCCAAAATATCAGATGCGTCACAGGCGCTGCGGGTTTGGCCATCGGAATATATCTCCTGGGGACATACCTGCTGAGTCTGTTTTATCATTGCGGATTTCAGGAGGTCCATATTTTCAGCCCCCATAAGGGTAACGCGGCCGCGACCACAATCAGTTTCCTGGTATTCGGAGCCGGGTTTCTGATGCTTTATGTGATTCCGGGATGGATTTTCTCCCTGCATTTCAGAAGGTTGCAAAACGACTTGCCTGTCTTCCTGGGGGTTTCCTTCCTCTCGAGCATTCTCATTTGTATTCTCGTGACCACGATTTATAAAATCATACGGCCCGCCACCGGCCTGGACAGGATCAACTTTTTGGGCCTCCTGATGCTTTCTACCGTGTTTGAACTGGTCTCGTTATCCCGTAAAAGGCACGGTCAAAAACAATATCCTAACAAAAAATTGATCCTCTCCTTGAAACACGCCACCCCGTATTGCGGTTTGATCCTGGTGGCTGTCCTGTTTGGGCTAACCTTCCGCCCAGTCATCCTCAATGGGGCGCCCGTCGCATATCAATACGACAAAGACATGATCCTGGCGATCCCGCTTGGCCAGCAGTCAGATGCCCTTGAAGTTTTCGGCCTGGCCAACAGCCTCAGGACCCATCTCCTGCCCTATTGGGACCTGGAATACTCCAACAAATTCGGGTATGTTTTTACGGACCCCCCGCTGTATCCTTACGTTTCCGTATTTGCCACGCTGCTTTTTGGAGAAAACCTTGCCGCATTGTCACTGCTGTCCCTTAGTTTCATTGTCATGATGTTCAGCGCCGTGATGGCTCAAGGGCATCCGCCCCAATCCAAAATACGCTTTTTAACCTGTGCGGGGCTCATGCTCGCGTATTTGTTCGTTGTCTTAAAAGAACCCGCTATTTTTATTTCTATAGAACATTTTTTTATATGGCAAATCCTCTTGGCCTATATCTTCCTTTTAAGAAAAAATAACGCTGTTTTTCTGCTGTTCGCTGCGAGCACGACCATGACAAGGTTCTATGGGATTCTCTTTATCCTATTGAGTATCTGCGCCTTGTTCATTTTCTTAAAAGAAAGGAGAAGGGAGGCCCAAAGGCTTTTCTTCCAATATGGAGGCATCGTCTTAAGCTTATTGTCTTTCATTTTCCTGGCCGGCGTGATGACCGGCGATTCCGGCGTGTATGTCAAATGCCTATTAATCGAACATTTTAACCGGTTTGATCATTTTTCGTTATTATCACGGATATACCCGATGGAAGTCGTGTACAGCCCTTCGCCGGCCTTCCATCAAAGCGTGCAATTCCTCAGGTGGACTTTGGCAGGGACCGCACTTCTGTTCCCGGCTTTTTTTGTTTTTGGGAACGACCGGACAGAAAAATTTTACTCATTTATAAGCTTGGTTTATTTTGCCCTTGTTTTTATCAGCACGTACAACTTGCCCAGGTATGTCCTGCCGCTCATCCCGCTGACGGCGGCGGTTGTTGGCCGTCAATGGGAACGGCATTTGGGCCGGCGGACGTGCGCAGCGACCCCACGAAAACCCAGGACCAGCTAGGCCTTTATGAATATGAACCATCATATCCTGTTAATCCGCGCCGGGTACGCGCAAAGGAAAAAAATCGACCATCCGTTGCATTACCCGCCGCCACTGGCGTTGAAATACGCGCAAGCCTTGCTGGAGCAAAGCGGCCATTTTAAAGTCCGGATCATTGACAGCCTTGTCGCCTCCGTTCCGGATCGAAGCATCTTAAATATTATCGCGCAATGGCCGGCCCAAACAGTATGCGTTGAGATCGCTTCTCCAGCCAGTGAAAGGGGGCTGACTTTATGCCAAAACATGCGGGAACGGCATAAGGGCTTGCTGATCATCGCCGTGGGGTCTGATGTTAGTGAACGCTACCCGTTTTATTCAGCCGCCAGAGACGTTTTTGACGTGATCTTGCGAGGGGAATTTGAACTGGAATTGAGCCGTCTCATGATCCATGTTCATAAAACCGGGGGGGGCAACGTTCTTCCGTATCATGACGCGCCCGCCGTCAACAAGGATGTGTGCCTGGTTTCTGAACTTGATAAGCTGCCTTTCCCGAGCTGGACCAAAGAGGATTTAAGAAGCTACCCCTACAGGTACCCTTTACGCCTTCCTAAAAAAATATTGCCGGGTTACATCTCCACTTCGCGGGGGTGCCGGCACGGCTGTTCCTTCTGCTCGCCTTCAGTCAGAAAAAGTTTCGGGAAAAGCCTCCGGTTGCGGTCGGCCGGCCACGTCGTCAAAGAAATTGAAAGTTTGCAGAACCTGGGGGTCAACATCATTTCATTCGAAGATGATGATTTCACGGGAAACCCTGAACACGTGCGTTCAATCTGCGCCGAACTTCGTAAAAAAAGATTGAATATCCACTGGGCCTGTCATGCCCGGATTGACGAGGTGACCCCTGGTTTGCTTCATGATATGAAACAAGCCGGATGCGTTTTAATCCTTTTCGGTGTTGAATCCGGGGCAGAAGGGATTATCCGGCTGTTGCATAAGAGCAGACACGAGAGCAACTGGAATTCGCAAGCAAAGGAAACCTTCCAGAACGCACGGGCCGAAGGCATCGCGACCTGCGCGCTGTTTATGGTGGGGAATCCCCAGGAAACCCGTGCGGACGTGGATGAAAGCATCAGGCTCGCTTTTCAGTTGCAGCCGGATTTCATCAAAGTGCACAACTTTACGCTTTATCCCGGCTCGCAGGATTATCAACGTTATAGCACGTCCCTCAAGCCGTCCGCCGCTCCACACCATTATCTCCGGCCGATTATCAATGTCAGCCGCTTAACGGATCAGGAATTAAAAATTTTTCAAAAAAGATTTTACCGGCAATTTTTTTTCAGGCCGGCGTTTCTTTTGGCCCATATTAAAAATTACTCGCTTTTTTATCTGTTCAACTGGACCTGGAGTTTCAAAATGATTATGGAAGTGCTTTGCTTTCTGCTCTCAAAAGAGAAACACGTTTCAAGCCATAAGGAGCGCCTATGATGCCCGGCTTTTACGGAGCCGTTTCCTGGGAGCGGCCACTCTCTCCAGACATCATACATCGTCTCAAAAGGCTCGCCGTTCCTGCGGGCCAACCCTGTCTTCTCAACAGCTCCACGGATGGGCTGTTTATGGGTTTTGCCCCGCGACCATCCGCAGGAAAAAAAGGGGAGGGGGCCGAAATCCCGGGATATTCTGTTTTGTTCAACGGCAGCCTTTACAACCATAAAGAACTCCTGATACTTTTGCCGGAAGAAGATCGCGTTCCCGCGGCTGAAGACGCGGCTTGGTTAATAACGCGCCTGTTTCAGAAATTCAATCACCATTGTTTCACCCGGTTAAACGGGGATTTTTCCATGGCGCTGCGAGACATCCACCAGCGCACTTTCTACTTGCTCAACGGGAAACTCCACCCTAGGAAAATTTATTATTCCCAACATAAGGGGTGTTTATTTTTTTCCGAAGACATGGAAACCATCATTAAGATATCCGGACTCCTGCCGCCGCTGCATCTGCCCGTCTTGCCGAAATATTTTGCCTACGGGTTTGTCCCTAGCCCGAATACCCTTTTAGAAGGGGTTCATCGCCTGGCTTCCGGGACCTTCCTCTGTTTCGAGCAAAACATAACGGGCTTGAGGGCCTACTGGGATATTCAATTTCAAGAACAGGAAGCCCCCCCCCGCAAGCAAGAGGCGTGGCATGGCCAAAACGTCTTCCAGTCCCTGTGTCAAAGCACGAAACGGCGCTTATCAGCCGGTTCCCGGGTTGGATTGTTTTTAAGCGGCGGGCTTGACTCAAGCTCCCTAGCGGCGGTTCTCAAGCACATCAGTCCGGAGACACGCGTGCAGACATTTACCGCTGTATTTGACGAGAAATCGTTCAATGAGGCGTCCCGAGCCGGGCTCGTCGCGTCCTTCTTTCAAACCCAGCACCACGAAATCTTATTCACCCCGCAGAAAGCCCTTGCGTTTCTGAAAAATTGGATCGAAAAGGTGGATGACCCGTTTTCCGATGACGATATTATTTGCGGGGGGGTCCTGTCACCGGTAGCCGAGAATCTCGTGGATGATGTCTTTCTGGGGGACGGCCCGGACGAGCTTTTCATGGGGTACCCGTCATTCCTTGCCCACCGGATCACCGAGATCTACGCGCGCGTTCCGGAATTGTTTAGAAAATATTTCGAGGCGGCAATACGTTTTCTGCCGGTATCCTATCGCTACTGCGCGTTTGATGCCCGCTTCAAGCAGTTTCTCGGCGGCGTCGGGTATCCACCCGCCCTGCGTGACGCAGCCTGGTGGGGCCCATTCCCGCCTCCATATCAAAATCCCTTATACCCGGAGGACATGCGCGCGCGTCTGTGCTTAGACGGCGCGGAGGTCTATCAAGAAGTGCTGGAATCGCAGCAGCACGCCCATGCCCGCACATTCGTCAACCAGGTTTTAACGGCTTATATTAAAATTTTAAGCGAGCGTTGGCTTATGAAATTAAACGCCGTGGGGCAAGGCACGCGCTTGCAATTTAAAATGCCGTATCTGGATGATGATTTTATCGCGTGCGTCAACAGTATACCCTGGCCCTATAAATTAAAACCGAAATTCATCCTGAGGCAAGGGATGCGCCCCTATCTTCCTCAACGCATCATCCGGGGCAAGAAACGCCCGTTTTTTGTCCCTTTGGCGCTCTGGATCAAAAATGATTTTAAAGGCCTAATCCGTGATATTCTGACCGCCGAAAATATCCGCGAGGCCGGCCTGAATCACCAGGCGGCCCTGCAAATGTGCGACGAACATTTCGCCGGGACGACGAACAACGCCAAGCAAATATGGAACCTGCTCATCCTCATCGCCTGGCACCAGAGAATGAAACGGATGGGACGGGGACAAAATTTTTAAGCGTGTTGGTAGATCACCTGCATTAAATCGTGCAGATTCAGGGGGAGGCCACGCTGGTACCACGAAGCGGGGATACGGAATTTGCTGTCGCCGGCCACGAAGTCAGCGAAATACTGAAAGATATACCCGATGGACCTAAAACGTGCGCAATGCGTGAAACCTAATTCTTTTAACCCATATTGCGCCGTGATGCCCTGTAATGTTTCGCGGGAAAAAAATGAAAAATGATATTTGTTGATATAATGCCAATTTTTCCCGCAGAGACGCGCCAGGGAACTGCCCGCATTCGGCGTGCAGATGTACACGACCGCTCCTGGCTTTAAAACGCGGTCCAGGCCGGAAAAGAAGGGGTGCGGGTCCCGGACATGCTCGATCACATCGGAGATAATGACCGCGTCATATTTAAGCTCCGGGGAAGTTGCCGAAGGCAATCCCTGAAGGTCAGTCAGAAAAAAGAACGGCTCCCGGGCAAGATACCGGTTAAATAAAGCCACAGAAGGCTCGAGTCCAAAAGCGTCAACCGAGTTCCGCCTAAGATAACGCACAAACTTTCCCGTGCCTGTGCCGACGTCAAGCACGCGCAGGCCATTTAAAGGCTTAAATTGTTCAATCCATGCCAGTGTCTTGCTGAAATTAATCTCGTCTTCGGGAGAATCTTCCAGATAACGGACATAGGCAGGTTCATAGTGTTCGATGGCCGTATTCTCCAAATTCGGATTTTGATCCTGGCCGGAAAACAAAAAACGGCATGATGGGCAACGGTAATAGAAAATTAAATTTTTTTCAAAAGATTCTTTTATGTTTTCCGCGTGGCATAACGGACATTGCTTACTCATGATGATTTGCCCTCATTTATCAACGTTAAAAGTGTTTATTATTAATATACAATAATTAAAATAAATGAAAAGCACTATATGGCAATTTGCCAGTGGCCGAAGGATTGGTCCCGACGATGCAGAGTCAGCAAAAAGCGGATATTTATTGTTAATATAAATAATTATGGAAAAATCACTCGCAAATAGCGATAATTGATAAGTGTTCCTGCACAGTAGACGCCGGATGGACAATCAATCATGACTGATGCCATTTAATACAAAATTCAGACATACCATAGAAAGGCTTTTTTAAAAATGAGACAAAAAATGCTGTGGCTTTTTCTTCTTTTAGGGATACTGTCGTCAGGGTGTCAAACGGTCTATAACACGACAATGGAGAAAGTGTTTGGTTATGAGAAACGCCAGCTTCTAACAAAAGCTGTTACTTCCCTGCGTAAGGACGAACAAAAAGCGCAGCAAGAATTCAAGGATGCGATGACTCAACTGAAGGAGTTATACGGTTTTCAAGGAGACAGGTTGGAAGATATGTATAACAAATTTAAAGCCGCCTACGATGACGCCGCGTCCCAATCCGATGTCGTGCATAACCGTATTCAAAACATGGAGAACATAGCAGGATCCATGTTCAGCGAGTGGGAAAAAGAGATTAAACAATACAGTAACCCGACTTTTGCCGCCGACAGTAAACGCAATCTCACGGAAACCAAATCCCGTTATTCGCAATTATTAAAGGCTGTGCGTGCCTCAGAGGAGTCCATGAAGCCCGTGCTTACGCAGCTCAAAGACCATGTGCTGTATCTCAAGCACAACCTGAATGCGGCAGCGATTGGTTCTTTGAAAGGGGAGGCGATAAGCATTCAATCCCAGATTGAGCAGTTGATCGAGAGGATGAATACCTCCATTGCCGAGGCTGATGCCTTTATCAAGAACATGCCGAAATAAAAACATGAAGAAGGGTCCTCGGAAATGAAAAAACCGATGCTGATTGCTAAAAATTTGCAGAATGCGGAATTTTATTTGCTTCCGCACATGGCGAACCGCCATGGTTTGATTGCCGGGGCTACGGGGACAGGCAAGACCGTTACCTTACAAAGAATCGCCGAAAGCCTAAGCGAAAATGGCATTCCCGTGTTTCTCTCTGATGTAAAAGGGGACTTATCAGGAATCAGCCAGAAGGGAAGCGAGAAGCAAAAAATTCTGGACCGGGTTAAACTCATCAATCTTTCCGAGCATTCTTTCCGGGAATATCCTGTGGCTTTTTGGGATGTTTTCGGGAAAAACGGCCATCCGGTACGGGCGACGGTTTCCGATATGGGGCCGTTTCTTATCGGCCGGCTTTTTAATCTCAATGAAGTGCAGACCGGAGTCTTGACTTTAATTTTTAAGATTGCCGATGACAACGGGTTGTTGCTTTTAGACCTGAAAGATTTACGCGCCATTGTTCAGTATGTGGGTGATAACGCTTCGGCATTCACCACGGAATATGGGAATATTTCTAAAGCGTCCATCGGCGCCATCCAGCGCGGGGTGTTGGAATTGGAGACCCAGGCCGGAGATCAATTTTTCGGCGAACCGATGCTGGATATTTTTGACCTCATCCAAACGCATTCGGATGGCAGAGGCGTCATTAATATTCTAACGGCGGATCAACTGATTAACCGGCCCAAAGTCTATGTCACTTTTCTGCTTTGGCTTCTGGCGGAACTCTTTGAATGCCTGCCGGAAGTGGGAGATTTGGATAAGCCTAAAATGGTTTTCTTTTTTGATGAAGCGCATCTCCTTTTTGAGGAAGCCCCGCCGGTTTTAATGGATAAGATCGAACAAGTCGTGAGGCTGATCCGTTCTAAAGGAGTCGGCGTTTATTTTGTCACTCAGAACCCGAAAGATATTCCGGATAAAGTTTTGGCCCAATTAGGCAACCGCGTGCAGCATGCCTTACGGGCCTTTACGCCTCAGGAACAAAAAGCGGTTAAAATGATGGCACAGACGTTTCGCGCTAATCCTCAACTTATCATTGAAAAAGTGATCACTGAACTGGGAGTAGGAGAAGCCCTCATCTCTTTCTTGGAAGAAAACGGGACTCCGGCGGTTGTTGAGCGAGCTTTCGTGTGCCCGCCCCAGGGCCGCCTGGGCACTATCATGCCCGATGAACGGCAGGAAATTATTAAGAACTCGATTCATTTCGGCAACTATGAAAAAACTGTTGATCGGGAATCAGCGTTTGAAGTGATAAAGAAACGGACGGCACAAAAAGCCGCTCAGTCGCCACAGCTCCCCGCCCCGCGGCAGCAAAAGTACCGACTGCCGCAACCCCGCGGCCAGAAACCGGCCCAGTGTCGAAGCCCTGGCCGCCCCAGGGATACCCTTGGGACCGCTTTCGCCAAAAGCACCATGCGCTCCATTGGAAGTTCTCTCGGCCGTCAAATTGTCCGCGGGGTGTTAGGCTCCATCCTGGGCCGGAAAAGATAAAAATCAGTTATTGAGGAGAAAACGCTATGACTAAGAAATGTAAAAAATGCAAAGTCCCCCTGGAAGGATTTTTATACCGCCTGATCGCCTCAAGAATTTTCGGTGTGCGAATTTCCGCCAAGAACCCTGAGCTGTGCAATAAATGCGAAAATAAGGGATAAAGAATCTGTTCATGAATTGGATCCTTATCGCCATCACTAGGGGTGACCCCGCTCCTTCCCGCAGGATATAAATCCAGCATATGAATAGATGAACAATATATGAATGAAATAACCATAAGCGTCAAAAATTTATCAAAACATTTCAGTGGCGTTCGGGCCGTGGACGGGATCTCGTTTGATGTTAAGAAAGGGGAATTATTCGGTTTTTTAGGTCCAAACGGCGCCGGGAAAACAACGACCATTAACATCCTGTGCACCCTTATGGTCCCAACCAGCGGCAGGGCGGACGTGAATGGTTTTAATGTCACGGATTCCCCTACAGACGTTCGAAAGTCTATCGGGATTATTTTTCAGGATCCCAGCCTTGATGAACGGCTCACGGCTTATGAGAACTTAAATTTTCACGGGATGATTTATCATATCACCTCTAGGAGAAGAAAAACACGCATTGATGAGGTGTTAAATATGGTCGGATTATGCCCCAAAAGGGATTCTGTGGTGCGCACGTTTTCAGGAGGCATGAAGCGCAGGTTGGAAATCGCCCGGGGCCTGATGCACAGCCCCAAGATCCTATTTTTAGATGAGCCCACCACAGGGCTCGACCCGCAAACAAGACAGTACATTTGGGATTATATATTAAATCTCGCACGGAAAGAAAAAATCACCGTTTTTCTAACGACGCATTACATGGACGAAGCGGAAATATGCCAAAGAGTCGGAATCATGGATCACGGTAAAATCGTTGACTTGGACACTCCGGACAGCTTAAAAAATAAATATAACGTGTCTTCTTTGAATGAAGTCTTCCTGAATGTGACAGGCCGGGGGATCAGGGAAGAAGAAGCCAACGGGAAAGAATCGCTAGGGACATTTTTCCGAGCCAGGCAGAAATTGAGGTAATTATGGATTGTGCCGCGATACGGATGATCTGGATAAGAGATATTACCCGTCATTTCCGTGATAAGGTGAGGCTTTTAGGCTCTATCTCCAGGCCCGTGATGTGGCTGCTGATCATGGGCACGGGATTAAAGGCCTCTTTTCATGTCCCTGGGGTTTCTTACCCCCACTTTATTTTCCCCGGGATTATCGCCATGAACCTCATTTTCGCGGCCATGATATCAACCATCAGTATCATCTGGGACAGGGAATTTGGTTTTCTTCGCGAAATCCTGGTGGCCCCCATACCGCGCAGCTCAATCGTCATAGGGAAAGCCTTAAGCGGCTCAACGGTCGCGTTTATTGAAGGCCTGTTCGTCATGGCGTTCGCCCCGCTTATAAAAATAAATATTTCCGTGGCCCAGCTTTCCTTGCTTTTACCGTTTATGTTCCTGATCGCGTTTGTCTGCACCAGCCTGGGGATTGTTATCGCCGCGCGGATGACTTCTTTTGAGGGATTTGGTGTCATATCTAATTTCATTATTATGCCCATGTTTTTTTTAAGCGGCGCGGTCTTCCCCCTAGACAACCTTCCTCCTTGGGTCAATTGTATTGTCCTGATCAACCCCTTAACGTACGGGGTTGACCTCCTGCGGTGGGCCACTTTGGGGATACAAACATTCCCTTTAATGATCGATTTTTTATTTCTTATAATCTTTGCGTCTGTTATGTTACTGATAGGAATTTTTGAGTTCAGCAAACGCGATTAACCCCTATGGAAACCCTCTGGGGAGTTGAAGAAGGGACGACCCCCGGGAATAATTTATGCTGTTTTATGAAAGGATAAACCGGGAATACTTATGGAAAAATTCAATTCTCTGATCACCAACATTTCCCATTTTCATCTGAACATGCTGCTTGTGCTCGGCCTGGCCTTATTCGGCGGGACAATCGGAGGCCGTCTGTTCCAAAAAATCAAGGTCCCCCAGGTAGTGGGTTATATCCTCATCGGCTTTCTGTTGGGGCCAAGCGTTATCGGGGTCATTAATGCGCCAATGCTCCAGACCCTCATGCCCTTCAGTTATTTCGCCCTGGGGCTGATCGGTTTCATGATCGGCGGGGAACTGAACCGGGAAACATTAAAAAAGTACGGAAAACAATTCATGATTATCCTGCTTTTTGAAGGGCTGTTCGCCTTTGTCCTGGTGACTTTGCTGATCGGCGGGATCGGCACTTTGTTCTTCAAGGACACGAAGATGGTCTGGTCTCTGGCTTTGCTTTTAGGGGCTATTTCTTCGGCGACGGCCCCAGCCGCCACCACGGATGTTTTATGGGAATATAAAGCAAAAGGCCCTCTAACGACAATGGTTTTCGGCATCGTGGCGTTAGATGACGTCCTGGCGATCATTCTGTTCGCGGTCGCGTCAAGTGTCGTGACTCACCTGATAGGGACTTCGCAAAACGCTTCCTTCGCTGCTTTTTTTCAGCCCCTTTATGAAATCGGCGGCGCATTTATTTTGGGAAGCGTTTCAGGATGGGTCCTTGTCACGATCATCAACCATTACCAGCAGAAAGAGAGGATGCTCGTCTTTCTCATCGGCATGGTTTTATTCGTGCTCGGCTTTTCCATGGCGGTCAACGTCAGCATGCTCCTGGCCGCGATGACGCTGGGGATGATTGTCGCCAACCGTCTCTCTGCGATGAGCAAGCAGGTATTCAGCATCATTCAGGATTTCAGCCCGCCGATCTTTATCTTATTTTTCGTGATGGTGGGCGCCCGGCTGAACCTGCAAGCCTTCACCCCCATCATGTCTCTTGTGTTTGTCCTTTATCTGCTGGGGCGGACAGGAGGAAAAATGGTCGGGGCCTACTGGGGCGCCCAAATATCCCGCGCGGGCACGGTCGTCAGGAAATACTTGCCGTTATGCCTGTTCAGCCAGGCCGGTGTGGCCATAGGGCTTTCCCTGGTGGCTGCGCAGTCTCTGGACAAGGACATGGGCAACATGGTGATTGTCATCATTACGATGACAACTTTTGTCGTGCAGCTGCTCGGGCCGCCCTGCGTGAGATACGCGGTCGTGAAAGCCAAGGAAGCCGGCAAAAACATCACGGAAGAAGACATCGTGCGCGCCACATCAGTCCGGGAACTCATGGACACCCATTACCCGCTCATTCATGAGAACACACCGGCTCAAGAGATCCTGGAAATTTTCGCCCAAAGCCCTTACACGCAATATCCCGTCGTGGACAGGCAGGGGAAATTAAGCGGCGTGATTAATATTGACGGCATAAAGAATTCCCTTTTGTTTGAAAAAGCCAACCCGCTGCTGTTAGCCGCCGATTTGAAAGAACGGTTCCCCCACGCGGTCTTCCTGGAGACCAGTTTATGGGAGGCCAAAAACTACATGGACAATTGCCGATTGGGTTTTCTGCCCGTGACCGATAAAGAAGGGGTTATAACAGGGGGGTTCGACCGCCGGATGTATAAAAAATTCGTGACCGCGAAACTCCTGGAATCATAAAGGCCGGGCAAAGCTTGCCTTTCTGGAAGAGAAAAAACTGTAAAATTGGATCTTGATAAAACACGTCTTAACACATATTGATGGTTTATGCTTGAAAAACTCATACAATATTTCATTCGTCGCCACCTTCTGACGAATCTTATCTTTCTGACCGTCATCATAGGCGGGATACTCAGCTGGCAGAACATCAAGAAAGAAGAAATGCCCGATGTCACTTTTGACCGCGTGCGCATTTCCGCCAGCTATCCCGGCGCGACAGCCGAAGAAGTCGAGCATTTCGTCACCAAGCCTATCGAGGACGAAATTCAGGGCATTGACGGCGTATACCGCGTCACCAGCAGCGCCACCGAAGGGACAACCAATATAACTGTTGAGATCGAGAAGGATTATCCTGACAAGGATGAAGTGATCACCGAAATCCGCAACGCGGTCCTCGATGTTGATTTGCCGGATGACGTGCGGGATGACCCGACCGTGCGTGTCTTTAAGACCGCTAAGATGGCCATCATGGACGTCGCCCTCTACCACACGGGGAAACACCTCATGGACACGGCTGACCGCAAACTCCTCCAGGAATACGCGCACGCCCTGGAAAACCAGTTGCTGAATCTTCCGCAGATCAACAGTTTCAATAAGTCCGGCTACCTGCAGGAAGAAATCCAGATCAAAGTGGACCCGGCCAAATTGATCGAATATGAAATTCCCATCAGCCAGGTCATGCACACGGTGAAAGACAATCATGTGCGCCAACCGGCCGGGAACATTGAAACCAAAAATGAACCCAAGGTCACCTTGAATTCCCAGCTGGACACAATCGAGAAACTCGATCATTTGATTATTCAAGCCGGATTTGAGGGCAAAGCGATCCCGTTAAAAGACATTGCTCAATTGCAATCCGGGTTCAACACCAAGAAGGAAATCATCAAAGTCAACGGCCATGAAGCCGTTATCCTCAACGTCGTCAAAAACACGTCTTACGGCATCTTGAATTCCATCTCGGCTGTCTTGCGTGAAATCGAACGTTTCCAAAGGAACTTCCTTCAAAACAGCCCGGTCGCGATCACTGTGATGGATGATGAGGCAACCGACCTGCGCAACCGCCTGTCCATCATCGCCGTCAACGGCTCGATCGGTTTTTTCCTGATCCTGTTTTTCCTTTTCTTGTTCCTGGACAAAAAATCGGGTTTCTGGGTCGCCATGGGAATCCCTTTCACGATCTGCTTCACGTTGTTAGCCGCCTTTTTACTGGATTATTCTATCAACAACATCACGCTGGCCGCGGTCATTATCGTCATGGGGATGGTGGTTGATGACGCGATTGTCGTGACCGAGAATATCGCGCGGCTCCGCGCGCAGGGGATGAGCTCGCACGATGCGGCGGTCAAAGGGACGGCCAGTGTTTTCTTGCCGGTCATGGCCAGCGTCATGACGACCTGTATCGCCTTTGTCCCCCTGTTTTTCTTCACCGGCCGCTTTGGGCAGATCAACCGGTTCATCCCGCCCATTATTTTTTTGATGCTGGGTTCAAGCTTGCTGGAAGCGTTAATTATTTTACCGGGACACATGCATTTTGAAATCCCGCACCTTAATAATTATTGGCGAAGGAAGAAGCACACGATCGCCGAGACCCGCGCGCACTGGTTCGAGAAAGTCGAGGATGCTTACGGCGGCCTCCTTGTTAAAATCTTGCCGTATAAAATGGTGGTCCTATCAATATTCATTCTCCTTTTGGGAATGTCGTGGTTGATCATGACCCAGAAAATGAAATTCGTCATGTTCCCGAACGAAGAAACGAGGGAGGTGATGGTCAGCGGCGAAGCGCTCGACGACTATGACCGTTATGACACCGCCGCCTTAACGCGCGAGATCGAAGAGATCATCAAGCCGTTCTTGGGCAGGGAAGTCATCGGCGTGAGGACCGAAATCGCCCGCAGCCGGCGTGGAAGCGGGGTTGAAGAAAACCGTTTCCGGGCGGTCATTGAAATTGTCCCCAAGGAAAAAAGGGCCCAGTCGGCTGACCAGCTGATCGCCCTGTGGAAAAAAGACATCGACAAAATCAAAGGCCTCAAGGAGATGACCATCCAGAAAAGCCGCTGGGGCCAATCAAGCGGCAGCGCGATTGAAATTATCGTTCAGGAAAACGACGACGGCCTGAGGGAGCAGGCCGCCCACAAACTCGCTGAACTCATGAAAATGCACCAGGCCCTGATCAATGTCGACATCGAGCGGCCTATGCCAATCCCGGAATATAAAATCGATCTTAAGAGAGAAAGGATCAAACGGCTCGATATAAGCGCCGGGGATATATCAAACGCTTTCCGCGCCGCCCTGGAGGGCACGGTCCTGTATGAATTGCCCAAAGGCGACGAGGAAATCGACGTGAGGCTGTCAATCATTGATGAAGCCAAAAAGGATATCAACGACATCCTCAAAGTGCCCGTTGAGAACCGCAACAATTACCTCGTACCTTTGGGGGACCTAGTCAACGTCCAGCAGACCACGACGCCGATTTCCATTTCCCGCCGTGACCGGAAACGCACCACCACCGTTTACGCGGACATCAAGCCTAAAACAGGCTTAACCCCTCTGGAAATCGCCGTCAATCTTGAAAATAATGTCTTTCCTCATGTCACGGCTGACCATCCTTCAACAACCATCGCTTTTATCGGTGAAATCCAGGACACACGCGAATCGCAAGGGGACCTGCGCAAAGGGATTATCCTGGTCCTTTTTCTGATTTTTTCAGTTTTAGCGACTCTATTTAATTCATTGACCAGACCGCTGATTATCATGCTGGCGATTCCCTTCGGCCTGGTGGGGATTATTTTAGCTTTCTGGTTCCACGGCAAAATTCTTTTCGGCTTTTTCGCCGCCATCGGGGCTTTGGGGCTGGCGGGGGTTGTCATCAACGACTCCATCATTATGCTTTCCAGGCTGGATGAAGAATTCGCGAAAATCAAATGCATGAATTCTTCCGAAATAAACACCCTGATAAGCCGGACCGCCCAGACCCGTCTGCGCGCGGTGCTCCTGACAACCTTAACAACGGTGGCCGGGCTGTTCCCCACCGCCTACGGCGTGGCCGGTTACGACGCAATGCTCGCGGACATGATGCTCGCGATGGCCTGGGGATTATGCTTCGGAACGTTCATCACTCTTCTGCTGGTCCCTTGTATTTATAGTTTTATGCAGGAAAGCAGGGTCATGCTCAAATCAGCCCTGGGGTTTTTAAAATGAAAAAAATAATTTCTGATTTAAGAATAACCCGGGCTGTCACTGCCCTGTTCCTGGCGGGATGCCTGCTTGGCTTCTCTGGGGGCGGTTCGGCCGCCGGCCCCGGCATGGCGACAACGGCGGATTTAGAAAGCCCTGAGGCCAGGGTGTTAACCATCGGGGATTTTATCCGGCTTGCCAGCAAGAATGACACCGTCTTTGAGCAGATACTGATTGATGAATTAAAACTCCAGTACCGCAGGGATTTGCTTCTGCCGGGACGGGATATTATTTTGTCTGTCAAAGGGCAATATGATTTTATTCTGAACCAAAAAAGGGAGGACCCTGAAGTGGCAGTGGGCCTGGACAAGCTTTTTCCCGGGAGCGGCACGCATGTTTCCGTGTCGTATGAAAATATCCCGTCTGTCAGTTCGACGACGGAGAAATCCCGGATGGATTTCCTGATCTCCCAGCCGATTGCGGAAAACGCGTTCGGCCACGCCACCCGGCTGCAGGATAAAATCACGGGCATTGAGATCGATGTCATCCGCTATCAAATTACCGAAGCCTATGAGGATTATCTGGCCAGCCTTATTAACATCTACTATAATTGGTATTCGGCCTATGAAAACCTGAAGATAGGGAAATCCTCTTATGAGCAGAACAAACAGTTGCTGGATAATATGAACCGTAGGGCCGCCAGTAAGATCGCCCTCCCTGTCGACGTTAACAAGGTCCAGCTGCTTGTTATCGCCAAAGAAGAAAACATGATTTCATTGAAAGAAGCCTATAACAATCACACGAATCTTGTTATAACCGCCATACGCGCTGATGACAAGATTGAATGGGTCCCTCAGGACCCCTCCGGATTCCATGATTTCGAAGTAGATTTTGAGGAAGGGTACAGGCAATTTACCACCTCTAGCCGGACATATGCGATCCTCAAGCTGTTAGAAGAAAAAAGCACCCTTGATGTCAAGAAAAACGCAGATGACCTTCTGCCCTCGACAAACCTGCTCCTTGGCTATACCGTGGAAGGGACCCGATGGGGGATCAAAGACGAAGATAATATGGTTTACGCCGGGGTGTCCCTGGAATGGCCCTTCCCGGGCCAGAAGGACCGCGCGGAACATAAAACCGCCGAGATTGACCTGCAAAAAACCCGGCTGACCCACCAGAACAAATATCTGGAATTATACACGGACTTAAGGAACCTGCACTTAAAGATATCGCGGGAAAAAGAGCTCATCCGCCTGACAGACGAGAAAATCAAATTATCCGAAGCCGTTTTAACGGACGAAACGCGGAATTATTCATTCGGAAAAATTTCCCTGAACGATTATATCGACGCGGTCAACACGGTTGACGTCAATAAGTTCAACAAGATCATCCATATTGTCGAGCTCAAAAAACTCCTCCTGGAGTGGCTGCGCCTGACCGACCATCTGGTTGACAAAGCACGCGGGCACGGACATTAAAGGCCCTTGGATCAAATAAACGGGACAAAAAAAACACGCATGAAAAACGAAAAACCGCCTTTATTAGAGTTTAACCGCCTGACGGTTGTTAAAGGAGGGAGGAAGGTCCTCGATTCCCTGTCGCTTAAGATTTATGAAGGAGATAACATGGCCATCTTGGGGCCCAATGGCGCCGGCAAATCGTCATTGATCAAAGTCATCACCAAGGAATATTATCCCATCCATGCGGATAAAAGCTGTTCCTTCTGGATATGGGGGCAGGATCAGTGGAATGTCTTTGAACTAAGAAAGTTACTGGGGATTGTTTCCAATGACCTTCAAGCCGCCTGCACCAGAGACACCTCGGGCCTCGACGTTGTCCTGTCCGGTTTTTTCAGCAGTATAGGATTATATAAGGAACGCCTGACTCCCAAGATGAAGAAAAAGGCCCAAGAAGCCATTGACTTTCTGGAGATCAGGCCCCTGCAGCACAGGAATATGAATGAAATGTCTTCAGGCGAAGCACGGCGTTTCTTAATCGCCAGGGCTTTGGTCCACGCCCCGAAGGCGCTGATCCTGGACGAACCCACCAACAACCTTGACCTTCATGCTATGTATAAATTCACTGACATGATACGGAAAATTACAAAATCGGGGACGAGCGTGATTCTGGTGACCCAAAACCTTTCCGATATCATCCCCGAGATCAAACGGGTCATCCTGATGAAGGGAGGGAAACTTTATCAAGACGGAGCCAAGGACTCTGTTTTGACGAGTGGGAATATCAGCAAGCTGTTCGGTTCTCCGGTTGAAATTACAACAAAAAAAGGATATTATTACGCTCTAAGAGCGTAAAACGCCTTAAATGATCTTGCTTATCATCAGGGGTTGGGAATACGGAATTTTAACATGATCGAATATAAACAAATAAGTTTGAATTTCGGCTTTAAAACAATTTTTAAAAATTTTTCCTTGGGCATTCGGCGAGGAGAAAAAGTCGTTATCCGGGGCACCTCAGGGCTCGGCAAATCTTCACTTTTCGCTCTCGCCCTTGGATTTATCCTGCCGCAAAGCGGTCATGTGCTTTTTGACCGGCTCCCGCTCAACGAGGACAGCGTGTGGGACATCCGCCGGAAGGTTGCGTTCGTCGATCAGGACGTCAGTATCGGGAATTATAAAATCGCGGATTGGTTCGCGCTTGTGTCCGGGTTCGAGGCCAATCGTTCTTTGGATTTCAGCAATAAAACGATCAAAGAACTGCTGGATTTCTTCGAATTAAGCCCGGACACGCTGGAGAAGGGCGCCTCCGATTTATCGGGCGGGGAGAGACAAAGAGCCGCGCTCCTTGTCTCCGTTCTGCTTAAAAGAGATGTCTTCTTCCTGGATGAAGCCACTTCCGCGCTGGACAAAAATCTAAAAAGGAAAGTGGCAACTTTTTTCACAGGGCGCGCTGACTGGACAGTTCTTAGCATATCCCATGATCCTGTCTGGCTGGACAGCCCTTCCGTACGGGTCTTTGACCTGGAGGCCACAGAATGGAAACAATAAATATTTCCTTGCCCGCCTTATCTTTGGTTTTTCTCTTGCTCGCTCTCCCTGTCATCTTGAGCCGTGCTTATAACCTTGGTGTTATCAAACCCCTGTTAAGTTCTGTGGCGAGGATGTCGGTTCAACTGCTCCTGATCGGCGTGTTCCTAAAATACCTTTTCTTCTGGAATAATGCCGTCTTGAACTTAGCCTGGCTTGTTATCATGATCCTTGTCGCGGTCTTTTCAGCCATCCGAGGCTCCGCCATGAAACCGGGAAAAATTTTCTTGCCGGTGTTTGCCTCGTTTGCGCTGACAACTCTTTCAATACTTTTTTATCTTAATTTCTTTGTCATCAGGATAAACGACGTCTTTGACGCCCGGTACCTGATTGTGCTAGGGGGGATGCTTCTGGGGAATTCCTTAAGAGGCAACATTGTAGGCATAGACACTTTCTACAGGAGCATCAGGAAAGACACAAAAAAATACCTCTATGTGCTTTCGCTCGGGGCAACCCAAAGCGAAGCCGCCCGCCCTTATATACAGGAAAGTGTCCGGCTCGCGCTTAAACCGACACTCGCGTCTATGGCGACGATCGGAATCGTGGCCCTTCCCGGGATGATGACGGGTGTTATTCTCGGTGGAGCCACCCCCGAAGTCGCCATCAAATATCAGTTGATGATCATGATCGCTATTGTCGTGAGTACTCTGTTCAGTGTTCTGCTGACAATTTTAATGACGTCACACATATGTTTTACAAAATTCGGGACCTTGCGCGGGGATGTTTTTATCAATTAACCAACGCTACCGCAGCCTGGTTCTGGAAACATCGCAAAGGATTGTAACCGTTCTCCAGAAATCATGACGTATAATATTCGAAAATTTTCTATCCAGGATAGGGCGGACGTCCGGCGGCTGTGCTGTGAGACGGCCTTCCTGGAGTCAGATCGCGGGCTGATTTTCAAAGACGATGAGCTCTTAGCTGATTTTTTGTCTTTATATTTCACGGATTTTGAACCGCATTCATGCTTTGTGGCCACGGACGGCTCCAAAGTTGTCGGGTATTTAATCGGTTCAATTCATATCCCGCGCATGAAACGCATCATCAAAAGAAGGATCCTTCCATCCTTGCTGGTCAAGGTGTTTTACAGGAAGGCCTTTTTAAATAAAACAAATTTAAATTTTTTCTTCCGGTGTGTTTTGGGTTTCTTCAAGGGCGAATTTTTGGTCCCCGATTATTCTAAGGAATTCCCGGCAACGCTACACATCAACATAGATAAAAGCTGCCGCGGACAGGATATCGGCGGACGGCTGATAGAAGTTTACATCAACTTTTTGAAACAGCAGCAGATAAAAGGTGTCCAGCTCAGCACGTTCTCAGAAAAAGCAAAAAATTTCTTTCTGAAAATGGGATTCGATATCTTATACGCCCGAAAACGATCTTATTTAAAATCTGTTATTGCCGGCGAGGTCACTTCGTATGTCTTTGGGAAAAAACTTTAATTATCGGTGGATATTACTGACAGGGATATTCCTCCCTATCCTTTCTCTAAATTTCCTTTTGCCGTTTGCCGCGACCGCGCAAGAAAACAAACAGGAGTTAACTTCACCGGAGATCTCATTAACCCCGGATGACCGCATCATAATCTTAGCTCCTCATCCCGATGATGAAGTCTTGGGTTGCGGTGGTATCATTCAAAAATCCTTGAGCATGAAATTGCCTCTCAAGGTGGTTTTCCTGACTTATGGAGATAACAACCAATGGTCTTTTTTAGTTTACCGGAAACACCCTGTCATCAAACCTAAAGCAGTCCGAATCATGGGAGAGACTCGTCGCGAGGAAGCTCTTCATGCGGGGAAATTTTTGGGGCTGACACCGCAACAAATGATTTTTTTGGGGTATCCGGACTTCCGGACACTGACGCTCTGGCGCAGACATTGGGGGGATGACCGGCCAGCGGCTAAAAGTATGCTCTCCCGGGTCAACGCGGTCCCTTACTCAAATGCCTTTAGGCCAGGAGCGCCTTATAAAGGCGATGAAATAGTCAAAGACCTGAAGAATATTCTGCGTGAATTCAACCCGACCAAGGTGTTCTTGTCCCATCCTGCCGATCATAACCCGGACCACAGGGCTTTGTATCTTTTTACTCAGATTGCTCTATGGGAACTTGAGGATGAAATTAAACCAACCTTATATCCTTACCTGATCCATTTTAAAAATTGGCCCAAACTAAAGGGCTATAAGCCGCAAGCCGCACTTATGCCGCCTGCTGCTCTCAATAAAGAGATTCGCTGGAGCGTCGTTGATTTGACAACGCAAGAGATCGAGAATAATAGGAACGCGATCATGGCACATCGTTCCCAATATATATCTAATTCGAAATATCTTCTTTCTTTTCTGCGCCGCAATGAATTATACGGCGATTTTCCCCAGATACTCTTAAAGGAAAGAGGGATAAAAAATAGCCTGGTTCAGCATGCCCAAGATTACCTTAATGAACTCCCCGAAGAACTTATTGAAGAAGAACGGGTGGATTTTGTTGGAATAGAAGAAGAATTCCTCTCTCTTGAAAATAAAACTCTCGTTTTTACCTTGCGCCTATCGAGGCCTATTGACAGTAAGATAACGGCTTCCTTGTACGTTTTCGGCTATCGAGCAGATTCTCCTTTTTCCAATATGCCGAAGTTGCACGTGCTGTTAAAAACTGAATCCTACCGGGTGTATGACCAGGGGAAATCGCTAAAGGCCGAGATCATTGAGGTTGACCGAAAATCACGTGAAATAACTATAAGGATACCCTTGGAAACGCTGGGGAACCCTGAACGTATTCTGACGAGTGTTCGCACATATAGAGGCCGGGTGCCGCTGGATTGGATTGAGTGGAGAATCTTAAGGCTTGACCACACGGGAGATTGAAAAGGGACCCCAAGCCTTGAGGTGTAGCTACAAGGGGAGTTGCCGGGCTCAATGTCCAAAGCACTGGCCGTGGTCCATCTCAACCGATAAACCAACGTTAACGTCTCGTCGAGACCTTAAATTTTACAGGATCTGTCGCAAAGCCGCACAGACTCCCGGAGTATTGTCTTGTTATCAGTTTCCTGCATGCGTCGTGGATTCTTCCTCCTTTTTAAAAATAGAGTCTTTGAGAACCCTGTTTCAGGAGACGTCTGACCTTCTTTTTCAAAGAGTTTCAACCCACTTTGGCATACCTCCGGCCACATTGACCCTTAATTAATGTAAAAAATTGTTGACAAGTGTTGTTTTATAACATATATTTGCTAATGGAAACCATTTTCATATAGGATAATGTATGGTAAAAAATAACTGCCGCAGACATGGATGGTGGAATATAAAATTTAGGGGTTGTGGATACCGACTGACTTCCGGACGAGAGGCGATTCTTGATATTTTATCTAAATCCGAAGGCCATTTGAGTGCTGAAGATATTTACATGAAGCTGCATCCGAAATACCCCAACATCGGATTAACAACTATTTATCGGACATTAGATGTATTGGCTAATTTAGGTCTTATTTTCAAGTTTGATTTCGGAGACAAAAGAGCACGTTATGAATTGGCTGAAGGGCCTAAAGGAGCACAGCACCACCATCATTTGATATGCACTAGTTGTAAACGTGTTATTGACTACACGGATTTTATTGATGAAGAGGTAAAATTGCTTAATGAAACGGAAAAAGGTCTTTGTCAAAAATATGAATTTAAAATAACTAATCACCTAATTCAGTTTTATGGTCTATGTAAAATATGTGCTAAGAGATAAGGTTTATATTTTTTTTGCCAATCATGGGAATGATTTCCATTATTATAAATGGGAGGTGATGTCCATGCCAGGTTTTGACGGACAGGCCCCTTTGGAAAAAGATCGTTAAGCGGAAAGGGGCTTGGATATTGTGTCGTTAAATTAAATTCAACAACTGCTGAAATTGATGAAGGGAAACGAAAGGGGGTGTTTGATATGCCACGAGGAGATGATACTGGACCTGTGGGGACAGGCCCGATGACAGGAAGAGGAGCCGGTTTCTGCGCCGGATATTCTATGCCCGGTTATACGAATCCCCTGCCTGGAAGAGGTGCTTTGGGCCAAGGCAGAGGATCTTTGGGCCGCGGCGGTGGCAGAGGTCGCAGGAATTGGTTTTATGCTACCGGCCTTCCTGGTTGGCAAGGAGCCTCAATGGAGATGCCGGCTTTTGGCGGAGCATATCCCTACACGTCTGAGATGACGCCTAAACAGGAAGCATATCTCTTAAAGAATCAAGCTGACTTTTTAAAGAAGCAACTTGAGGATATCCAAATTCGTATTGAGACTTTAGAAAAAGCCAACATAGAGAAGGATGCGTAAACGTTATCGCGAGGGGGAATAAAAATAAAATTTATTCCCTCTCCAGTTTATTTTGAAAAAGGAGTTTAAATGCGGGTCGCTATTTCTACAGATGGAGAATTTGTGTCTGCTCATTTTGGCAGATGTCCTTCTTTTACTCTTGTCGACGTTGAAAACGGCAAAGTTATTAAGAGGACACCGGTCGCGAATCCGGGGCACCAACCGGGCGCTATCCCTGAATTTTTACATCAAAAAGGAGTAAGTTGCATCATCGCCGGGGGCATGGGTATGCGGGCAACATCATTTTTTGATGGATACAATATTAAAACGATTCTGGGGATCAGTGGGAAGATAGATACTGTCATTGATCAACTTCAACAAGACACCTTAGAAGGCGGTGAAAGCCTTTGCAACCCCGGTGCCGGCAAAGGTTATGGGCTGGAAAAAGACGAATGTGATCACCCCCATAAAGAGGAGTGCGACCATTAAGGAGGTCCGGAATTATGAAAATATGTGTTACTTCAGAAGGCGGGAATCTTGATTCAAAAGTAGATCCGCGCTTTGGCCGATGTAAATATTTTTTGTTTGTCGACACGGAAACTTTAGAATTTGAGATAAAAGACAATGTGAGCGCTAATGCCAGTGGTGGCGCGGGAATTCAGGCAGGGCAGTTAATGGCAACGGTAGGCGTCAAAGCCGTTGTGACCGGGCACGTCGGGCCGAATGCTTTTCAGACGCTGCAAGCCGCAGGAATTGATATTTATATTGGCGCTTCAGGGACCGCTGCTGAAACAATTGAAAATTTTAAAAACGGGAAGCTTAAAAAAGCTGATGCACCCGATGCTGCAAAAAAGTCCGGGTTTAATCGATAACACAAAAAGGGGAAAAGATGGCAGCATTAAAAACTCCAGACACAAAAGAAGCGGAATCTGGTTTCAAAATTAGAGAAAAAGCTTTTGGTTACGAGCTCCTTTTAGATTTTTATGATTGTAAACCAGGTGCCTGCGACGATTTGGATTTGTGTTATCGATTTCTCGACACTATTGTGGAGGAGCTTAAAATGGAAAAACAGGCGCCTCCGAGCATTTTTCGCAGTGACGAAAAAAAATTTCCCGATAAGGCCGGCCTTTCCGGATGGGTGCCTTTAATTGAAAGCTCGGTAGTTATTCATACCTTGAGCCAGAAGAATTTTATTTCCATTGATGTTTATTGTTGTAAAGATTTTGACGAACAAAAAGCGCAGGAATCCTGCGCGAAATATTTTAACCCGGGAAGAGTTGAGTCGCAGTTTCTTCATCGAGGCATTTCATATTATAAAAATTAATAATTATTTTAGAAATAAATATCAAGGAGTCGTGATGGCAGTAAACGTGGATATAAATAAATGTGACGGTTGCGGCACCTGCAAGGATATTTGTCCTGTTGATGCAATAAAAGTTGAAAACAGCAAGGCGTCTATTAGCGATGCCTGCATAGAATGCTGTGCATGTGTTAATGAATGTCCCAGCGAAGCGTTATCGCTTCCCACATAAAGGAGGAGTTTAAATGCCTAACGGACAGGGTCAAGGCGGAATGGGTGGAAATCGCCAAGGCGCGGGGCCACGCGGTAACTGTATCTGCCTGAGCTGCGGGACAAAGGTCCCCCATCAGGCCGGATCGCCATGTTCTTCTATGAAATGCCCTAAATGCGGTACTGAAATGCGAAGGGAATAAAGAAATATTTTGGATAAAGGGATTCTGAAGAATTAGAAACAATATTTAATTACGATTAAAAACAAGAAAAAATTTTTATTCTTAATAAGTCCCTGCCTATTTTTGAAAAGAATTCTTGCAATTGGAATTTGCAAAAGTCGTTTTACCTTTACTTTGGTTATTGTGTAACATAGAAAATTCCAAAACTAAATTCAGAAAATAATTATCGTTCGACATGTTAAAAGGCAAAAAAATGATTATTTCCATTGCTAGCGGGAAAGGCGGCACCGGGAAAACTACGGTGGCCGTGAATTTCGCGCTTTCACTCAAGGATGTTCAATTCCTCGACTGTGATGTGGAAGAGCCCAACGCTCATTTATTTTTAAAACCTATCATCTCGGAAGAGAAAAAAGCTTATATCCCCATACCGGAAGTGGATGAGGGTAAATGTAATTATTGTGGCCAGTGCCGTGATGTATGCGCTTATAACGCGCTTGCAGTATTTCCTGCCAAAGACGATAAAAAAGGGCACTGGTTACTTTTCCAAAATTTATGCCATGGCTGCGGAGCGTGTCGTCTGCTTTGTCCGCAAGGGGCTATTAAAGAAGTTGATAAGGAGATCGGCCGGATAGGAATCGGGCAGAGCTATGATATCCAATTTATTCACGGCCGTCTTAATATCGGAGAAGCCATGTCCCCGCCGCTTATTCGGCAGGTTAAACAACATATTAATCCAACGAAAACAGTCATTATTGATGCCCCTCCCGGGACTTCATGTCCTGTTATAACTACGGTCAAAGGAAGTGATTATTGCATCCTGGTCACGGAACCCACGCCTTTTGGATTGAATGATTTGATCCTGGCGGTTGAAGTGTTACGCAAATTACAAATTCCATTTGGAGTCGTTATTAATAGGGCGGACTTGGGCGATTCAGGCGTAGAAAAATACTGTGAAAGGGAAGGGATTCCGATCTTAATGAGGATCCCTTTCAGCAAAAAAATCGCGGTTTTGTATTCAACGGGAATTCCGATTGTCCAGGAAGATCCTTCCTATAAAGAAAAATTTGTTCGGCTGTTTGAGCATATTTGCCAAACTTACAAACTCTAAAGGCAACAACAAAAAGAAAGGTTAGCCAATGGGAAACAAAATTGATGTTCTTATTGTCGGCGGAGGGCCGGCGGGGGTCGTCAGCGCACTAACTGTTAAAGAATATTATCCTTCCAAAAACGTGTTATTGATGAAAGATATTGCCGACGGAGTGATCCCTTGCGGGATTCCCTACATGTTCGCGAGTTTAAATAACCCCGAAGAAAACAAGTTGGGGATGGCGTCACTAGAAAAAAATAATGTCAAGATTGTTGTAGATAAAGCCCTTAAAATTGACAGAAAAAATAAAGTTGTCGAGACGGTCAATCAAGATAAATATTATTATGAAAAATTAATTCTAGCTGTCGGCTCAACACCGATTGTCTTGCCGATTAAGGGGATTGAGAAGCAAGGTGTATATTCCATATATAAAGATCTTGGATATTTAAAAAATATTATAAATAAAGTAAAACAATGTAAGAATGTTTTAGTTATCGGAGGTGGTTTTATCGGTGTGGAATTCGCCGATGAATTGTCTAAATTAAACGGAATAAAAGTTTCCCTCGTAGAAATGTTGCCGCATTTGCTGGCTAATTCTTTTGATGAAGAATTTTCTGCGATGGCGGAAATTAAGTTAAAAAAGAATGGTGTTCGGGTATTAACAAATACACGAGTTGATGAAATTATTGGTGTGGATAAAGTTGAGCGGGTACGGTTTTCGAACGGGGAAGAACAGGATTTCGACGGAATAATCCTGGGCGTGGGTTCCAAACCCAATGTTGAATTAGCGACAGGTGCCGGTCTGGAAATAGGGCAGTGTAAAGGTATCCTCGTTGATGAATATATGCGGACCACAGGCGACAAAGACATTTTCGCGATAGGCGATTGCTCCTGTAAAAGAGACTTTTATACCCGAAAGGCTATCCCGGTTATGCTGGCATCAACGGCGACCGCCGAAGCAAGAATCGCGGGCGCTAACCTTTATCAGATAAAAGTTGTCAGGGAAAACAAAGGGACGATTGCTATTTATTCCACATATATTGACGGTTTGGTATTAGGTTCCGCAGGGTTAACAGAAAAAACCGCCCGTGAAGAAGGGTTTGAAATTATGGTCGGAAGTGTTGATGGTGTTGATAAACATCCCGCTTCGCTGCCGGGAGCTTCTCAAGGCAAGGTCAAATTAATTTTTTCTAAACAGTCGGGGATAATTTTAGGGGGGCAGATTAGCTGCGGGATTTCCTGCGCTCAATTAATTAATGTCATCGGCATTGCCATCCAGAAACGCATGTCTTTAACGGAATTGGAAACATTACAAGTAGCGACTCATCCGTATTTAACAAGCGCGCCAACGATGTATCCGATTATCATGGCAGCGCAGGATGCCTTAAACAAACAGTAGGGCTACATGTGTTAGTTATAAGATTATATAGGATTTTGGGTGCCATTCTTTTCCCGCATTGTAATTAAGATTCCGTTAGGAATTCTTAAGCGCCATTATAGTCGTAGTTCTTATTTTTTTGTGCGGGCAGTTCATCTAATGGCTAAATGAAATTTTTATGATTTCCATCCTTATTTACTTGCTTTAGCGGCATTAAGTTAAACCCTGTATATTTACTTATTATTTGCGTGGTTGCAGAGGGATGCTTCTTTTTTGAAAAATAAATAGGCACAATATTTTAAAGGAACGACTTGTCGCTTTTTAAAAATTTCGAACAGGAAATACGATGAAACAAATACTCGTTATCAGCGGGAAAGGGGGGACCGGAAAGACAGTTGTCACGGCGTCTCTGGCCGCCTTAGTCAATAAAAAAGTCATGGTCGATTGCGATGTTGACGCAGCAGATTTGCATTTATTACTCCACCCCATTATTAAAGAGCGGCATGAATTTAAAAGCGGGAAAAGAGCTGTCATTAATAAAAATGCCTGTCAGGGGTGCGGGAGATGTCTTGCCGTGTGCCGTTATGATGCCATTACTTCGAATTATCGTATTGAGGAATTTTCTTGCGAGGGCTGTGCTTTGTGCAGCCGTGTTTGTCCCTGCAATGCTATAAGGATGGAAGAGAATACATCCGGGGAATGGTTCTTGTCAGATACCCAATATGGCCCGTTTATCCATGCCAAGCTTGGTATCGCAGAAGAGAATTCCGGAAAATTGGTAGCAAAAATACGTCAAGTGGCTAAAGAATTGGCAGAACAGCAACAGTTAGATTATGTTATTATCGACGGGCCTCCGGGGATTGGCTGTCCGGTCATCGCCTCCTTATCGGGTGTTGATTGCGCGGTGGTCGTGACGGAGCCGACGCTTTCCGGGCTTCACGACGCAGAGAGGGTTATGGATGTCGCGCAACATTTTAAAACGCCGGTAAAACTTATTGTTAATAAGTACGATCTCAATTTATCTATGACGGATCAGATCGAGAGTATGTGCCAGAAAAGAACAGTACCTTTGATCGGTAAGTTAGGATTTGATAAAAAAGTTGTGGAAGCCATGGTTGAAGGGAAAAGCATCGTTGAGTACGCGAATGGCACGTTAAGCCAGGAGTTAAGAAATATTTGGAAAAAAGTCCAGGATTGAGGACATGATGAATTCTTTAAATAAGCATATTCATGTCTTTGGGTATTTGAGGACGTTTATCAGCGTCTCAAACGGTAAAATCATTAATATAACAGGACCTTCGGTCGTGTATTGTCCCTTGGCAAAACATTTGTATCATTTTCCCCCAGAAGCTGGGGAGCCCCGAAAAAATGTCATCAAAGAAGCGATAAAACAAGCCATTGATTGAAAATTAATTATCGATTATTTGACTTTGTTCAGAAAATTAAAACATGCGGGGATAAAGAAAATTCATGCGCGGCACATTGATAAGAACATTTACAATAAAAATGCGCATAACGGGATTTGGAAAATTAATAATGAAACGAACCTTTAAATTCTGCCCTTTATGTAAAGGTGAATTAGTCCCCGGGATAGTTGAAAACGGGAAAAAATTAGTTTGCCGAAAATGTGGTTGGATAGACTATCGAAATCCTTTATCAGTTGCCGTTTGCGCGGTTATAAATACCGAAGGAAAAATCCTATCCTGGTTGGGAAAAGAAATCGGGAGCCTGGGAAGAATAAATGGGCTTTACCCGGAGGATTTATTGAATCGAATGAGAGTCCAGAGTCAGCCTGCTTGAGGGAATTGAAAGAAGAGACGGGGCTAAAAGGGACAATAAAGGGGTTGGCAGGCGTTTACCTTCGGAAAACAAAGATTTATGAATCTATAATCGTTATAGGTTACGCGGTCGAGGTTTCTAACGAAAACATCTGCATAAGCGATGAGCTGAAGGATGCAAAATTTTTCCATCGAAATAGTATCCCGTATATTCCATTTTTAGTCCACAGAAAGATAATAAAAAGGGCCTTTGAAAAAATATTTGTTTAAATATAAAAACTGTTCAGGGGAACAATTAAATGAAAAAAGTTAATCAAATCTTTCGGGAACTTAAAATTCATGCGCCTTTTACCATTTTAGGGGCCTTTACCGGAATTATCATCGTTGTCTTCCTGCAACGACTTCCTCAAAATATTTCTTTTAATATTTTTTATGTCCTGCATCCCCTGCATGTCATTTTAAGTGCCCTTGTAACGGCTTCGATGTATGAATTTTATATGTGTAGTCATCAGAGAAAAGAATGTACTATTGGGGTCCTGCTTGTCATTGGATATGTCGGATCTGTGGGCATCGCCACTATAAGTGATTCAATAATTCCTTACTTAGGTGAAGTGATGTTGAATATGCCTAACAGAGAAATACATATTGGATTCATTGAAAAATGGTGGTTAGTTAATCCGTTGGCAATTTTGGGGATCGCGATCGCTTATTTTAGACCATCGACAAAGTTTCCGCATGCCGTGCATGTTTTGTTGAGCACATGGGCATCCTTGTTTCATATGATTATGGCAATCGGGGCCCCGTTGAACTGGCTGATGTATGTAGGTGTTTTTGTTTTTCTTTTTTTAGCTGTTTGGTTGCCCTGTTGCGTGAGCGATATTGTGTTTCCCTTGTTATTTGTCAAAAAAAGTTAAACAGAAGTAATTAAAATGCCGATTATGGGAATTAGCATTGTTCCCCTGGGTACTCAAACGGGTTCTGTCAGTATTGACGTGACAAATTGGGGGGCGGCAGAATGAAAATTCAGCCATTTGAAGAATATGCGGATCAGTATGAGGGCTGGTTTGAAAAAAACTATTGGGTTTATCAGTCAGAGCTTCAGGCTGTCAAGGGGCTGTTACCTCAACAAGGAAACGGCCTTGAAGTTGGAGTAGGAAGCGGCCGTTTTGCCGGGCCATTGGGAATTAGTTTTGGTGTTGAGCCTTCTCCTAAAATGAGAATGCTAGCAAAAGCGCGTGGGATAAAAGTTATTGATGCAAGTGGAGAATATCTTCCTTTTAATGATTTTCAATTTGATTTTGTTTTAATGGTCACAATGATTTGTTTTTTTGATGATATAAATAAAGCATTTAGGGAAACATATCGGATCCTGAAACCAAACAGCCATTTGGTAATCGGATTTATTGACAAAAATAGTCCTGTTGGGGAAATTTACCAAAAACATAAAAATGAAAACGAATTTTATAAGCTTGCGACCTTTTATTCCATTGACGAGGTTGTGTTTTATTTAAAAAATGCGGGATTTAAAAAATTTGAGTTTAATCAGACTATTTTTAAAGATTTGAGGAAAATTAAAGATATTGAACCGATAAAAAATGGTTATGGCAAGGGTTCGTTTGTTGTCATTAGCGCTTTAAAGGAGTAAAGGGATAAAAGTAGCCGTTATCGGGGCCTCCAATAAGCCGCATCGGCGTTCTGTGGTACTTTTGACACACGGTTGGAATGTATATGGGTATGATTTGTATGCCTGTCCCGACGACTTTAATTCCATGGGAAAATATTCATGCCTTGCCCTTTGTTTTATTAGGGGTTCTGGTCGTGAATATTTTCTACACCTTAAAGATTATCGAATTTTTGGCCATAATTTTTGCACCCCTATTATCCGGTTTATGGGGTCTTCCGAAAGAAGCGATTTCTGCGCTCATCATGGGTTTTTTAAGAAAAGACATCGCCGTTGGGATGTTAGGCCCGCTTAACCTGACGACAAAACAACTTGTTATCGGGTCAATAATATTGGCGGTTTATTTTCCATGTATTGCCACATATATGGTTTTAACGCGGGAGTTGGGAATAAAAGATATGTTGAAAGCAACTTTAATCATGATTATGGTTGCGTTAACCATCAGAACAACTCTTAACTTAATTTTATAAATACAATAGTGTTTCGTATTTCATCGGTGATGAAATTGGATGATTTGCTGGAGAAAGATAATGATCAGCTTTTTCAGATGAAGTTCAGGAATAAGCTGGCTTTGCGGCTATTTAAAAATAAGGAATAATGATGAGAACATTTGTAGAATGCATCCCGTGCTTTTTTAAACAGGCGCTTGAGATGGGAAAATTATTCACCGGGAATGAACTTATCCATAAAGAAATAATGGATGAAGTGGCTAGATTAATTCCTAAATTTTCTTTGGGGTTAACGCCTCCCGAGATGGCGCGGGAGATGCACCAGCTTTTCAGGAAAAGATTCGGCGAGCAAGATTTCTATAAGGGGATCAAAGACCAAAGTAATCGCCGGGCCATGAAGCTTTACCCCAAACTTAAAGAAAAAGTGGCCCAGTCAAATGACCGATTGCTAACCGCCGTTGAGATTGCTATTGCGGGCAATATTATCGATTATGCAGCAAAAAGCACGCTTAATATTGAAGAAGAGATCGAAAAATTATTTCAGGATGATTTTACTCCAGGAAAGAAAGGAATTTTTGAGTATGAGGATTTCCGGAAGGATTTGGGCACGGCGAAAACAGTTCTTTATTTAGCGGATAATGCCGGCGAAATTGTTTTTGACCGGGTTTTGATTGAGGAACTTTGCGACAATTGGAAAATTATTTTTGTGGTTCGGGATAAGCCCACGATTAATGATGCCCTTATGGAAGATGCAATTTTGTGTGGGATAAATGAGGTTGCTCAAGTTATATCTAGCGGTGTCGATGCTCCAGGAACGATTTTGAAATACTGCTCGAGTGAATTCCTGAAAGATTTTAAGGAGGCAGATTTGATCATCAGCAAAGGCCAGGGTAACTATGAAGCCCTAAGCGATTGTAGTCGAGAGGTTTATTTTCTGCTGAAAGTAAAGTGCCCTGTAATCGCCCGACATTCCGGATCAATGGTAGGGGATATATTTCTCAAAAAAATCAGGAATTGAAATTGTTTAGTTTTTAGAGAAAGGAGCGTAAAGGTATTATGAAAATGTCCTTTTCCATTTGCCATAAAATAAATTTATGGATTTTTTTAGGTGTACTTATTGCCGGAGGCTTGGCATCGGCGGAAACGGCTCTTAATAAAAAGGTTGCCTGTGCTGTATATATAACGGGCATCGGTTGCGGTAATTGCGCCATAACTGATCCTGCGTTGTTTGTAAACGCAGTGACAGCTAATCCGAATTTAGTCATCTTTGAATATGAGATTTATCGTTCACAGAAAGCCAATCAAAAGACTACAGATGCTTATTTTAGGAATTATTTGCCCGCCGGAAGAGTCGGTGTGCCATTTTTTATAATTAATAAAAATAAAACTTTCATAGGGCGGTTCAACGTCTTAAAAGCCAGTGAAGAAATTCTGAGCATTAACTCCAACGATTTCCCCAAAGAAGACGGCACATCCGTCAGTTTTAATGAATTAGATATTACGAAATTGCCGGGACACGTGAATATATGGACAAAAAACCGGGTGTTTATTAAGGGCGAAAACGGCGATGATAAAACGTTAAAAAAATTGATTATGGCGGAAGATATCTCCGAGGCTTTACAGGACGTTAATTTTACTAAAGTAAAGCCCATTTCGTTTGAAATTTCACAGGATAAAATTATTTTTCAACATGCCGTTATGGTTGGGGGTTGGCGCTTACAATGGAACGGCTCGCCTGCGGTATTAAAACCGAAAGAAAGCAGGTCTGTTGAATATGGTTTCTTGGGATTATTAATTTCCCTGACTGTTCTGCTTCTCGCGTTATCCTTCTTCAAAGTCAGTATCCGGAAAGTAAAAAAGGGGATGCCTGTAAAATTTGAACTGCGGTCCCGGATGAGAGATATTGTTATTGCATCGATTTCGTTCTTGGCGATAGCCTCGTTTTTCTTTTTTGCCAAGAATATTTCACCGAATTTTTTGGAATCCGCAGGCTACCGCTTGCCGTTACCTATCTTTACTTTATTGATTGCTGCGGCTGATAGTTTTAATCCGTGCAATATGTTCGTGCTGACCTGCTTGCTAACGCTTTTAATATCAACCTCTCAGGCGCGGATGCGTCTTTATGTCGTAGGGATTAGTTTTGTCGGGATGTGCTTTATTTTTTATTTTCTTTTTATGGCGGCATGGCTGAATGTTTTTCAATATATAGGGTTTGTTTCGCCGCTAAGAATCGGGATCGCCCTCATCGCGTTAGTGGCCGGCTTTATCAATTGCAAAGAGCTGTTCTTTTTTAAACAAGGGATTTCTCTGACTATTCAAGAACAACATAAAGGCCCGTTGATGAGGAAAATTCAGGCCATGAAAGAGGTCATTCAAAAAGGCTCTTTTCCTATGCTGTTGGCGTCATCCATCGGCCTGGCCACTCTTTCGTCTTTGGTTGAATTGCCATGCACAGCAGGTTTCCCCCTTATTTATACGAGCATCCTGTCGGGGAAAGGGTTGGAAAAGACGGTTTCTTATTATTTGTATTTAGCGTATTATAATATCATTTATGTGATTCCGCTTTTGGTGATCACCTTTATCTTTATTTATACTTTCCGGGCAAAACAAATCAATCAAAGGCAGATGGAGGTTATCAAATTCATCGGCGGTATTATCATGATTTTGTTAGGGATCATTCTTTTGGTTAATCCGGGGCTTATCGGATTGTCCTTATAAAATGAAAGGTTCAGCCACATGCTGCAGGAAATACGCTTATGTTTTCGACATACAGGCAGAATAAGCGGGCGAGAAATAATTCATTTTAAGCCCGGATATAATGTGATTGTCGGGCCTAACGGTTCCGGCAAAAGTTCCTTGTTGCAGGCAATTTATAAATGCCGGGACTGCGAGAGGAAAGGACATCCGAAGCCTGTCTACCATTATTTTAACGGGGAGATCATGAATCCGCATCGGGCTTATAAATATTTCAAGGGATTGCGGGGTACCGTTATCCGAACGCGTGCCTTGTTTTCATCGCATGGGGAAACGATGCGGGATGTATTACGATTGTATCATCCTCAAAAGGGGGATTGTTTTATTCTTGATGAGCCGGAAAACGGACATGACCTTGAGGGAGTAATGAAAATTCGAAAAGGTCTTAATGCTCTTGTTAAAACGGGTTGTCAGGTGATCGTAGCGACTCATCATCCGGTATTTTGGAGCAAAGCGTATTTTATAGAATTTCAAAAAGGCTATTTGCAAAGCTTAACAAATAAATTCCGGCTATTCTTTAAATAAGCAAATTAAAAAAGAAGGAAGATCCGCTGGGGACAAAAAATTAACGACAAGTAAATCGTTTAACAGAATAATTTTCTCGGGAAAGCCCCACGTTTGCTCAGGGGCTTTTTTGTTGACAGCGAGGTTTCTTTTGTTAAGATACTATAAATACTGATCAAGTATTATTGAAATTTATGATGAAACCGCCTAATCCCGTTATTGATAAAATCTTAAATGCCTCACAAGCCCGCATGGTCCGTTTTGGGTATCACAAGGTTACCATGGATGAAATCGCCGGTGATCTTCGAATGAGTAAAAACACAATTTACCTGCATTTCCCAAGCAAAATAGATATCGCCAAGGGCTTGGTCGTGAGAATAAAAAATAAGATCAATGATTATCAGCTTAAAATCGAGAAGACAGAGAAAGATCCGTTAAAGATTATTTCACTTAATATCCTTTTTTTGCAACAGGAATTAACACCATGGTTTGAACATTTCTTAAAAGATATTCAGATTGAACTGCCGGAATTATGGCAGGAGTTTGTTGATTTTCGCGCGGGGAAAGTCATGGATTTAGAAAAACTTGTTGGTGCCGGCATTAAAAAAAGAAAATTCCGTGATGTTAATCCGGCATTAGCAGTAAGAGCGTATTTGGGCGCGGTCAATAATATTATTGACCCTGAGGTTTTACAGCAGGAGGGAGTAAGTTTTCAGCAGGCGCTGGAAACCGTTATGGATATTTGGTCAAAAGGAATATTAAAATAGGAGAGAGACATGAAAACACTTTTTTTGACACCACAATTAGGCTCTTGGGCAACACATGGCCATCATGTGGCACCTAATCAAATGCATGCCAGTTGGGCAGCGTATGCCCGAGAAAAAGGGACAATTCAACCGGAAGTTTTGGATTGCAAGGCGCTCAATATCCCCTTTGACGCTATGCTTGAGCAGGTCAAAGCGAAAAATCCTGAAGTGGTTGTGTTAGGTGATGTTTTGCATTCCTATGGAGGATTCGCCGTTCAGAAATATTTTAATGATACGGCCCAAGCCGTAAAGAAAATTCTTCCCAAGACAAAAATTGTTGTTGGCGGATTGTGGTATTCATTCTTCGGCAAGGAAACACTGCAAAAGGATTCCGCCATTGATTTTGTTGTTATGGGTGAAGGTGAAATTACCTTTAATGATTTAATGGAAGCATTAAACAAAGGGAAAACAGATTTTAGCGATATCCCCGGGTTATCCTCGCGGCATAACGGTTCGGTTGTTTTCGGCCCGATTCGTGATCTTATTAAGAATTTAGACATCCTTCCTTTGCCTGCCTATGATCTTTTCCCGATGGATAAATATGTCGGGCATACTTATTGGAAACCGTTTGCGGAAATCGTAACTTCCCGCGGATGCACGCACGGCTGTACTTTTTGTTATGAATGGAGCGAGCATGATCCCCGGGCGCTTAACCATTTTAAACTTTGGCGCTTTAAGTCGGCCTTAAAGGTTATCGATGAGATTGAACTGCTGGAAAAGAAATTTGGGACCAAGGTTGTGGTGATCCAAGAAGACAACTTTAATCTTAATGGAAAACGCGTGAGGGAATTTTGTGAAGAGAAAATAAAGCGTAATCTTCAGATGAAATGGGTAAGCTTAGGGTGTGCAAGTGACTGGGTAAGAATGGAAAAAGACATTCCTTTGATGAAAAAGGCAGGTTTATTTATGGCTGTCTTTGGGATTGAAGTGGCCAGCGATGACGAGTTGCGCAAACTTGATAAAGGGATCACGGTTGACCAAATATTTAAAACCATCGAGATCCTACGAAGGAATGACATCGCCATTGTTGGAGACATCATGATCGGGTTCGATTATGACACTGAAGCGATCATTAAAAAGCGTTTTGAATTTGCCGATCAAGTTGATCCGGATGTTATGTGGGTAGGCTATCTTACTCCGCCTCCAGGATCGCCTATTTGGGCGGATGGTATAAAACGGGGGTGGATTGATCCAGAAAATTTAGACATGTTGAAGTGGGATTTTCTTCATCCCGTGGTTCCAACCGAACATTTAAGCATTGAAGATCTTGGGAGGCTTGGTGCTTGGGGTATGCGGGAATTCTATTCAAAGCCGGGGCGTATTCAGCGCATCCTTGAAAGCAATTTTGATGAGTTAGCAAAATTGTGTTTTAAAGATGTCATGGCCGGGGTTGGGAAATGGGAAGCAGGCGCAGTGAAAGGCGAAAAGCATATTTAAAATTATCTCTTAATTGCCGTGCCACATTTTTAAGAAAATGCTTTTTATCCATCCCCAAGCATCCGCTTGGGCCGTTAGGGCTTTTCTTGGGGAAAACCCGAACCTCCCGGCAAGGTTGCTCGAAGATGTATTAGAATCACAAGCGCTTTTTTAAAATAGTTTGGTATAAAGGATAATAAACGCCAACAGGCTTAAATAGTCATTGACAAATAAGAACCATTACGATATAGTAACAGGATGAACTTAGAAGAAAAACAAAATTTAACACAATTGTTTTATGATAAATGCGCTGAGCATGGTTTAAAGATTACTCCTCAAAGGAAGGTAATCTATGAGGAGCTCATTAAAGCCAAAGACCATCCTACTGCTGATGCCCTATACAAAAGAACACGTAAAAACTTAACGAATATCTCTTTTGATACAGTTTATCGAACGCTTCTTTCATTTACTGAAATCGGTATTATTGGTCTTGTGGAAGGTTATGGTGAACAAAAACGTTTCGAACCAAATCTACATCAACACCACCATTTCAGATGTATTAAATGCCACACAATTTTTGATTTTGAAAACGACTCTTATAATGATATTTCGGTGCCTGATGAAGTGCAGAAACATGGAACAGTTACCAGTAAAAGAGTGGTATTAGAAGGAATTTGTTCTAAATGTAAAGACAAGTAATATTTTTTTATCCCTATATTAGTAATGATTACTATTTAGTATAAAGCCGCAATCAAAGACCTCAAAAAGGACATACACCTAGGTAAAAATTAAATATAATTATCCGTACGTTCTTTAGTGAGGTTGGGAGAGAACTCTGCTGAATTTGCCGGGAATGGAGCATGAATCATTCCCCAAACGCTTATGGGCGGTTTTTCATTTAGCGTTTATAACCCGGTCTGCCAACAGAAATCAATAAAGGTAATCAAAAATTCAAAAAGGAGGAAAACAAAATGGAACAAAATTGCTGCGAGAAAACACACATGCCGGTGATAGGGGATGTTGCCCCGTCATTTGAGGCAGATACGACACAAGGGCATATTAAATTTCCTGAAGACTATGAGGGCAAGTGGGTTATTTTATTCAGCCATCCGGCTGATTTTACACCCGTATGTACGACTGAATTCATAACATTTGCTTCTATGGAAAAAGAGTTTGCGGCGTTGAATTGTAAACTGATTGGCCTTTCCATAGACAGTCATTACAGTCATATCGCGTGGCTGAGGACTATTAAAGAAAAAATTGAATACAAAGGCATGAAAAATGTTGAAGTAAATTTCCCGGTGATTGCGGATCTCACAATGGATGTCGCGAAGAAGTTTGGTATGATTCAACCCTGCGAGAGCAACGTGAGTGCTGTAAGAGCCGTGTTCTTTATTGATCCAAAGGCTAAAGTAAGGGCGCTTATGTATTATCCATTATCAACCGGCCGTAATTTTCAGGAAATCAAACGATTGCTCATATCCATGCAGACGGTGGATACCCATAATGTCGCTACTCCCGCCGATTGGCAGCCAGGGGAAGATGTGATTGTCCCTCCTCCGGGAAGCTGCGGAACCGCAAAAGAGCGGGTTGAAGGCGCTCAAAAAGAAGGGATTAAATGTCTGGATTGGTTTATCTGTTTTAAAACACTTAAATTAAAATAGGGTATCAATAATATTGATCCCAGTGGAAGGAGAAAAGATTATGGGCACAAAAGGGAAAGCGATTGTAGGTGTGAATGTTGAAGAATTAGTGACCGTGCTCAACAAAGCTTATGCTGATGAGTGGCTCGCCTATTATCAGTATTGGGTGGGGGCTAAAGTCGCCTCTGGCAGGATGCGGGGGATTGTGGCTGGAGAGCTGGAAGAACACGCCAACGAAGAATTGAAACACGCTCAGATGCTTGCGGAAAGGATTATAACATTGGGTGGAACTCCGCTATTAAAGCCAGAAGATCTATTAAAAGAAACGAATTGCGGGTACGCGGAGCCCAGCGACCCAAGCACAAAAGCGTTGTTAAAACAAAATATTAACGGCGAACAATGTGCGATTGAAACATATAAAAAACTACTTGAGTTTGTGAAGGATAAAGACCCTATCACCTACCATGTTATTTTAGAAATACTAAAAGATGAAGTTGAACACGAGGAGGATTTAGAATCCCTATTAACAGATATGTCCTAAAGAATCACGAATAAGTCTATACCCCCTTGTTGAAATAATCAGCAAAGGAGTATAATATTCCCCAGAAACCGGATCATTTATAGTTTGATTTTGACAGAGGGGAGTGCTTTCGTCCAGCAATCCCGGAATGGTATGCGTTTATTAACAAACCGGCTTTAACCCGCCCAATTGGGTTTTCGCTCCGGTGTGGATAATTCTTTACACGTCTATGGGTGTTGACCTGTTTCTTGTTTAGACAAAAGGACTTCATGCCCCAGGGGTAAAAAAAGCTCTCGGCGTATTTATTGTTCAATGAGTGCTGAACAGCCTGTGGTCCGTCATCTTTTTTGGCGCTCATTCTATCATCGGGGGTTTTGTGATAATAGCGATACTTTGCTCAGCCATCATCTGGACGATTATTGAATTTTTTCCGTTATCAAAATGGGCCGCAGCATTACTCGTTCCGTATATTCTGTGGGTAAGTTTCGCTGTGATTCTAAACTGCGTATTAATTTTCTTAAATTAATTTTTGTTTTATTTTTGAAGGAGGGGGAAAAGATGTTAAAGATGCTTGAAGTTATCGGAGGCTCCCCGGACGGTTACACAGAAGCGGTCAAAGCTGCCGTTGAAGAAATTATTCGCGCCGGACACATCGTTCATTTCTTTGAAGTGGTCGAACACCGAGGCTCAGTGCGCGGCGGGAAGCTCGCTGAATATCAGGTCAAAGTCAAAATCGCAGTGGAATAATCCATGAAGTATATTCTAACTGATAAAATTCGGATCGGGATCAGCGCCTGTAATTTTGGCGCCAAGGTCCGTTGGGATCACAAGGGGTGGGACCGCGTGAGCGCTTTAGGCCGGGCCCAGAGCGACTATATCTGGACACCGATTTGCCCGGAGGTGATGAGCGGTTTGGGTGTGGGCAGAGACCCGGTTCGTTTGGTCAGCGGCAACGGAGATGATTATTGGAATGGCGCGGCCAAGGTCAAAAACCGAAGAGGGCGAGATGTTTCGGAAAATATTCGAGAGGGTGTGCGTGTTTGCCTGGACGCGCTCAAGAGGGCGGATGTTGAGGCTTTTGCTTTTATGGAGGGCAGTCCAACATGCGGTGTCTATCGTACGACCCTTAAAGATAAGCGCTTGGGCAAACCTCCCGGTGTTTTTGGCGCCATGCTATTAAAGGAAGATTATTTCTTGATCCCAGCGCTTGATATCGAGAGCCCCTGGAAATGGTGGGACTGGCGCCGTCGGTTACATGCTTATGCCTGGCTGAGGCGGCAGGAGATTCACGTCAAAAAAGAATTGTATGATATTTGGCATGCCCTGAAATTCATCTGCCAGGAAATCGATATTCCGACAGCAAACGCGATCGGGGTGGCTTTGGCCAATGCTCCGGGAAAAATTGATCAGCCATTCATAAGCGCTTGGCGCCGTCAGGCGCTTGACCTGGTCCGCCGGCCGTCGCAGTTAAACCGTATCCAGGCGGTCATGACCAAACACTACGCCCATTACCGCAAACAATTCGGGTACAAAATCGCGGACGTCGCAGTCCCGGACAGCAACCTCGGCAAAAAGAATTTCATCGAGGCGTTGGAAAAGCTAGAGCGTAAGGCCTTTGAGGACGGTTATCATTTCTCAGGAAATCCAGTTGCTTACCGGCCGCCAAGAAACAATTAAGATGAGAGACAAACGTTTCATAATTGTATTCGCTAAAGAGCCTCAACGCGGCAAGGTCAAAACCCGCCTGAACAACGATCTTTCCCCAGAGAGAGCTGTGGGTCTTTACAAGGCATTCCTTAAAGACACCGTTGAGCTAATCAACAAATATAAAAACGTCCATAAAATTATGGCGTATCACTCTGAAGGGAATCCTGTTTATTTGAAAAGGATTGCCGCAGACTACATTTTTTATAAGCAGAAAGGTGCTTCTTTAGGACAAAGACTTTATGCGGCGTTTGTGTTCGCAAAGAATCAAGGATCCACCAAAACCGTTATCGTCGGATCCGATGCGCCCGATCTTCCTCCTGAGTATATTGAGACTGCCTTTAGAAAACTTTCGAAGCATGATGTAGTTTTTGGCCCGGCAAGGGACGGAGGATATTATCTGGTGGCTCTAAAAAAATCTATGCGAAATATCTTCCTGGGAATACAATGGAGCACATCACGCGTGCTTGCGGAAAGCCTGCGAAAAGCAAAGGAGGCTGATCAAAAAGTGTATTTGTTAAAACCATGGCGTGACATAGACCAATACGAAGACCTTAAAGCGCTTAGGACATTATTAAAGACAAACAAAAATTTTGCCCAACATACCAGGAGATTTCTACATGGAAAATGTTTCAAATAATCCAGTCATCATAACTCAATATAAGTGGGCGGGTTCGTGGGGGCCTTTTAAGATCAAATCCAGTTGCGAAGAATGCGACTTAACGACGCATACCTTGCGCGCTCTTGTTGAGAAAGAATTCGAGGGTAAGAATGTTATTTTCGAGATCAAACCCTGGCTGGATAATGCCTGGTATTGTTTAAAGCGCGGGGCTTGGCATCCGCCGATCATTATGATTAACGAAGAAATGTTCTTTCAGTTCAATCATAAGCAACCATTATTTGATAAAGGAAACCTGGTTCAAACTGTGACGCAGATATTTGGAAAAAAAGAGTAAATTAAATACCATAATTATCGTTCGATTCAAAAAATGGGAGGATAGATGGATATCAATGATTTAATAAAGAAATCAATGGGAGATGAGGATCTAAACTCTGAAGAAATTGCTGAATTATTCAAGGTGCCGCTTTTTTCTGATGAGGCAGCTTTGATACAAGTCGCGTCTTATCGTAAGAGTAAAATAGCTTCCGAGAATCTCGCTGAAGTGCATGCGCAGATTGGTTTAAATATCGCGCCGTGTCCCAAAAACTGTTTATTCTGCGCTTTTGCGGCCTCAAGCGGGGTCTTTAAGGAAAAAAGCGAATTGCCTTTAAGCGAAGTCATTGAGCGCGCTAAAGGATTTGAGGCAGATGGAGCCAATGCTGTTTTCTTGATGAGCACCGCAGATTATCCGTTCACTAAATTTCTTGAAACCGGGCTGGAGGTGCGCAAAGCATTGCGGACTGAAACAAAGCTCGTTGCGAATGTCGGCGATTTCACTCTCGAGGAGGCAAAACGGATTAAGGCAGCCGGATTTTGTGGCGTCTACCATGCGCTTCGCCTCGGAGAAGGCCGGGATTCCCGCCTTCGACCCGAAAAACGCCTGGAAACATTTTCTAATGCCCGTGAAGCAGGACTTTTATTAGGAACCTGTCTTGAACCTGTTGGTAATGAACACACCATTGATGAGTTAGTTGAAAAGACGATTATCACTCGCGAAGCACGTCCAGTCTTCAGCGGGGCTGCGCGCAGAATTCCTATTCCAAACACGAAGCTTTCTGAATACGGATTGGTTAGCGAAGCTCGTATGGCGCATATCCTTGCCGTGGTGCGGTTAGCATTGGGATATAACATCCCTGGCAACTGCACACATGAGCCGAATGTTATCGGTGCCGCAGCCGGCGCTAATCTATTCTGGGCGGAAGTGGGCTCCAATCCGCGTGACACCAAAAAGGAAACTAAGGAAGCCCGTGGGATGAGCGTGGGGGATTGCCGCAGATTGCTTGAGGAGGCCGAGTGGAAGGTGCTTTCAGGGCCGTCGGTGTTTTATAGCGAAGACGGGAAGAAAAATGCTGATTCCGACAGCTCCGTTATTTGCGAGAGCGCTCTCTCACATACGCAATAACGTTGGCGGATTGCATGCTGGTTTCCAGGCCTTCATACTGCAGCCATTCGTGGGGCGGGGCATCTTCGTACCAGACATAGGTATGCGGCACATATTTATCGAGTATGTCATCAACGATCCCCATGTCACCGGTCAGCTTTAACTTGATCGCTTTCTTGGTCCCGATGGGAAGGTCGAGCGTTTCATTACCCAAAACTCTGATATTGACTTTATATAATTTCGGTTCGTTAGAAAGGAAATAATAGGTTTGATAACCGGGCGTGTTTCGGTTGGCGACATACGTTCTTAGAAAGTAAACAAGCGTTACATCATCCGTGGTCTTGCCTTTGATAGGATAGCGCGCTTCTTTCTCGATTTTGCCGTCAGCATCAAGCTGCCGCCAAGTAATAAGCCGGTTGTCATAATCAAATTGTTTTTCGTATCGAAGAATTATGTTCCCTCGCGGGTCTTTGGCAACGCAAGAGGAATTCAATAAGTATAGAAAACCTTCTTTTTCTTTGAGCCGGGCCGTGGTTTCCCAAGTAATATCCTGGTATTTATCGCATTTGCCTTTACCCGTACGATAAAAATCAAAAGCCGCTTCGCCTGGCGATAGTGTTTTTTTAAGCGTGTAGGTTAATTCGGAACGTTTTTCTTTAGTCTTTTTATCAATAAAGATGACACTGTCTGTTTCTTTTTGATAAGGAAAAATTTCAGTAACCGTATCAGCACACACCGCTGAGCCGAAGAAAATGACAAAAGCACAAAACATTAACCTTTTCATATATTCATTATACCAATTTAATTTATTGAAACAATGCCTGATTATTCCGTCATAATTCCGACTTTAAATGAAGCGGAAAATATTGCAGGTTGCATTGACAGGATACGGACTTTTAATTCTTCTGTCCAGATCATTGTTGCTGATGGGGGCAGCGGCGACCAAACAGCACGGATAGCCGAGAAAGCGGGGGCGCAAGTTGTCCTTTCTCAACCTGGGAGAGGCATACAGTGCAATTGCGGGGCAAAGAATGCAAAGGGAAGCATATTGATTTTTCTGCATGCCGATACTTGTTTGCCTCATGAGGCCTTTGTGGTTTTAAATAATATTTTTTCTGATTCCAAAATCCAGATCGGCACTTTTCGTCTGCGTTTCGATAGCGATAATTGGTTTTTAAAATTATGCGGATATTTAACGCGCTTCGATTCACTCCTTACGCGTTTTGGCGATCAGTGTATTGTCGTTAGGCGCAATTTCTTTGATGAGCTGGGCGGTTTTCCGGAATGGCCGCTTTTTGAGGACGTGGATTTCTTGCGCCAAGCACGTAAGAAAACAAGAATCCATTCTTTTCCCGCAAAAGTTATCACTTCAGCAAGAAAATTTAAGAAAAATGGCCCAATAAGACAGCAAATCAGAAACGGGATTTTGATCCTAAAATATCTGGCTGGCGTTTCTCCCGGGAAACTGGCGAAGGAGTATATAAGATGAAGCGATTAATTGGTTTAATGATTTTTCTTATTCTGTCGACAAGCCAATCTTTTGCCAAAAGTAATCACCATCTCTTTACGGCCGCGCTCAATGAACACGTCGTTGAAGGAACCGTTGACTATAAGTCCTTATGTAAAAATATTCATTTTGCGCATTATCTGGACCAACTTGTTAACGTTAATCCCGATGCACTTAAGTCAGAGAAGGAGAAGCTTGCTTTTTGGATTAATGCTTACAATGCCTGGACGCTAAAGATCATTTGTGATAATTATCCGCTAAAAAGCATCAATGAATTACACTCCGGCGGGTTAGCGATGGGCATGGTCCTTAAATCAACCGTTTGGGATAAAAAAATCGTTACCATTAACGGCAAGAAAACCTCTTTAAGCGATATTGAACATAAAATTATGCGGCCCATTTTTAAAGACCCCCGCATTCACTTTGCCATTGTCTGCGCTGCTAAAGGCTGCCCGCCCCTAAGAAATGAAGCCTATGAAGCCGAGAAACTGGATCAGCAGCTCGATAGTCAAGGCAGAATATTTCTTGCTCAAAAGAAGAAGAATTCATTTAATTTTGAAACTAAAATAGCAAACATTTCGCCCATTTTCGGATGGTTTAAGGAAGATTTTGGAAGAAAGCCTGAAGCGGTTTTACGTTGGATTGCCCGCTATCTGTCTGAAGAAGAAGGGACGCCCCTTTCCCAAGATGCGGCCAGGTGGAGAATCAAATATACGTTTTACGATTGGAGTTTAAATGAGCCGTGATTCAACAATCGCTTTAATTTCGTTCATCCTTATTTTTACCCTGGAATATCTTTTCCCTTTTTTTAAAAATCCCGGATATAGGATCAAACACTCCCTGAACAATTTAGGGATAGCCGCAATCAATCGAATGATTATCCTGGCCGGTATCACCTATTTTGCTTTATGGCTAAAATGGTTCAGCAAGGAATTTGCTGGTATTTTATCATCCATGAATCATAATGTTTTTAAAATTCTGATCGGCATTATTCTGTTCGATTTGTGGATGTACTTCTGGCATCGTCTCAACCATGAAGTTTATTTTCTTTGGCGTTTCCATCGAATGCATCACACTGACCCCAATATGGATTCCACCACAGCCGTACGGTTTCATCCCCTTGAAATAATCTTTTCGTATTGTCTGAATTTGATTGTATTGGGCCTTTTGGGGCTTGATTTTACTTTCCTGGCTATTTATAACACGGTCATGGTGCCAGTTATTCTTTTTCACCACAGTAATATCGCTTTTTCAGAGAAAATGGATAATCTCTTAAATTATTTCTTCGTTATGCCTCGGATGCATCGAATTCACCATTCGGAAATATGGGGTGAAACAAATTCAAACTACGGGACTATCTTTTCTTTTTGGGATCGTTTATTTAAAAGTTTTGTGACTCGACCTGATATTAAATCGGTAACATATGGGATCGGAACATTTAAAAAAGCAAAGTGGCAACATGTAGGCGGCATGCTCCTTTTACCCTTCAAATAATTGTATGCAAATCCTATATTGCTCAGGGCTTTGGTCGGAAGTATCAATGCGGGAGACTAAAAGTTAACAAAAACCATAATCATTCATCCCCATTTGGAGATAAATATAAAAAATATAGATGCATAACCTAAGGAAAAATAACGAACTACAAAAACGCGTGTACATATCCACCTACGGTTGGCCGGTGGCAGGATTGCAGCAAGACGATGACAATCTTGGCCGAGGCGATATTCGAATAGAGGCATAGGCTAATAGCCTGAAAGGAATTCAAATGAAACAATGGTACGAATCATTATTTGAGAATTACGCCCGCAAATACGATAAGGAATGCTTTGTTCAGGGGACTGTGGGCGAATGCGATTTTATTGAAGCTGAAATCGGCCGCGATAAGTCCTTAAAGATCATCGATATCGGTTGCGGCACCGGCCGTCATTCGCTCGAACTGACGAAAAGGGGGTATAATAACGTGACTGGCGTGGATTTGTCCGACTCACAGCTTGCAAGGGCAAAGGAAAAAGCCAAAGAGGCAGGGGTGACAATCGATTTTCAGAAACATGACGCACGCAACCTTCCTTTTGAAGACGCATTCGATCTGGCGATCATGCTCTGTGAGGGCGGTTTTTCTTTGATGGAAACGGATGAGATGAATTACGAAATATTGAAGAACGCGACAAAGGCGTTAAAAGATAAGGGCAAGTTTATATTCACGACATTGAACGGGTTATTTCCGCTTTTTCATTCCGTCAAAGAATTTTATGAGTCCGCGGCCCAAGAAGGCAATTCAGCGTGTAAAAATTGTTCTTTCGATCTGATGACGTTCCGGGACCACAATACCGTCGTGTTCGAGGACGATGCGGGGACAAAAAAGGAATTAACCTGTAACGAGCGCTACTATGTGCCAAGTGAACTCACATGGCTGTTAAAGACACTGGGGTATAAAAAAATCGATATTTTCGGCGCCAAGCTCGGGGCGTACTCAAGGAACGACAAGCTGACGACAGGGGATTTTGAGATGCTTGTTGTAGCGGAAAAGTAAAGAGGGTTTATGCGTATAAATAAAACCGTATTTTGCATCTGTTTTTTGTTTATGGGGCCGGTTTCCTTTGCTCAGGAAATCGATCAAGCTTTTTTGCAGGGGTATGACGCGGCTCTGGTGATTTATAACCGGGCAAACGGCGAGGTTGTCAATGCGGATCCGAAGCTTAGCGCCCGGCGTCTTTCGCCGTGCTCGACATTCAAGATCTACAATACGCTCATCGGGCTTGAGCTTGGGCTCATAAAGGGCGCTGATGAATCGTGGTATAAATGGGATGGGGTGAAGCGTGACATAGAGGGATGGAATCAGGATTTAACGCTCCGCGAAGCGTTTAGGGTGTCGGCCGTCCCCGCATACCAGCTCTTAGCACAGCAGATCGGTGAAGCCCGGATGAAGGAGTATATTGGAAAGATCAGCTATGGCTCACAGGATATTTCTGCCGGGATCGATATCTTCTGGCTTCCGCGCCCTGAAACCACATCTATCAAGATCAGCGCGGATGAACAGGTCGCTCTTTTAAACAAGCTTTTGGATGGCAAGCTTCCGTTTTCTGAAAAGAATATTGTGCTACTACGCGATATCATGCGGGTAGAGAAGACCACCAAAGGAACGCTTTACGGCAAAACCGGCTCCGGCACAGGGCCTGACGGGAAATGGAATTTGGGCTGGTTTGTGGGCTTCTTGGAGCATGACGGCACGACCTACGTTTTTGCCTGCAATATTGCCGGAGGCGAGAATCCCTCGGGCAAGACTGCCAGGACGATCATAGAGAATATCTTTAAGTCACAAAACCTTTTGTAATAATCAGTCATCCCTATGGTCGTATCGAGACGTGCGGTCATAGGGATTTTTTATGCTCCTAGATATGGCTACGGGTCCTTGGAAGCCGGTGTGGGGTGAGGGTCGGGCGAGGCGCAGGAGCTTAAAAACAGCTTTACTTTCTGTCAGAAGTGCAATATATTATTTCTGACTATAAAAAGAGATAAATATGACAGAATCCATTGAGAGTAAAATCCTTCGCCGGATTATCGGCAAGAAAAAGGGATGGGTATTTGCCCCAAGCCATTTTCTTGATCTTGGCAATCGTGCCGCTGTAGATCAGGCGTTGAGCCGACTGGTTCGATCTGGAGATATCCGCAGATTAGCGCGTGGACTTTATGATTATCCACGAAAACATCCGGATTTTGAAGAAACGCCGCCGAGCGTTGAGCGTGTTACCGCCGCGCTTGCTGAAAAAGATAATCTTAAGATTCAGCCTTCAGGAGCATACGCGGCCAACTTGCTGGGGTTGTCTGATCAAGTACCGGCAAAGATTGTTTTATTAACAAATGGCTCTACCCGGGCGGTTCAAGTTGGCAACTGGCAAATTAAGTTTAAGAAGACATCACCAAAGAATATGGCGACTGCCGGGCGTGTGAGCGGCTTGGTTATTCAGGCTTTCCGTTACATGAAACAAAGAAATATTGACGAGAAGATTATTAATTCGCTTAAAAAAAAGTTATCAGCCGAGGATAAAAAACAGCTTATAAACGATATTCGTTATGCCCCGGCTTGGATAGGTGAAATATTTAAACAATTGAATTCGTAGCAATTTCTTGACTCTTAAGCCAGTAAGGTGGCGGTCATATGAAAAAGATTTTAAGTAAGGTTGATGAGGCTCAGGCAAAAATAAACGTATTGTGCCCCTTTAGCAATGAAATGGACCACACAGGAGATAAAGATGAATCCGAGAAGTTTTGGGAGAACCGTAAACGGGATCATTCAACGCTTGGTTATCTGAGCCCATCTGAGTTTGAAATCCTATTGGTTTTGCTTGCCCAAACATGAAAGAATCCATCATTAAAAAAATTGGACAAAATATCAAAATTATCGAATGGACTCATTAAGAAGGAGCATTCAATGAACGGCGCAGAAATTTTAGTTAAAAGCCTGGAAGACCTCGGGATAAAACACATCTTTGGATATACGGGAGCAGCTATACTTCCGGTAATGGATGAGCTGGGGAAAAGTTCTATTCAGATTGTTGTTAACTCCAACGAGCAGTCTTCTGCTTTTAGCGCCGCCGGTTATTCCCGGGCAAGCGACAGCGTCGGAGTCGCTATCGTGACTTCCGGGCCTGCTATTACCAACACTTTAACTGCTGTAGCTGATTCTTTTGCTGACAGTATTCCATTGATTGTAATCGCCGGGCAGGTTCCCGAGCATAAAATTGGGACTGACTCATTTCAGCATATTGACGTATCCGCAGTCTTCGGGCCTACTGCCAAGAAGGTTGTTCTTGTGGACAGCATCGACAATATTGAGTCCGTTATTAAAGACGCCTATTTCTTGGCAAAATCGGGAAAGCCCGGGCCAGTTGTTATTGATATTCCAATCAATCTTCAACAGAGTATTAACAAATACGCTGGCAACAATCTTGATAGGTTTAAAACAGTGTATAGCAATGAATGGCATTTCTCCGAAAAACAGTGCGAGCATTTCTTTAAACTACTGACAGAAGCAAAACGCCCATTATTATATTTAGGCGGAGGCCTTAATTCAAAAGATGGAAGCGATGCCATACGCAAATTTAATTCTCTTTTTAATATCCCTTCTGTTAATACCTTAATGGCCAAAGGAGTTGTTGACGAAAACGCGCCATCTTCTTTAGGGTTATTAGGCATGTTTGGAACGCCTTACGCTAATAAAATAATCCAGAAAAATGATTTCTTTTTTGCTGTTGGCGTTCGCTGGGATGACCGTGTAGCGGAAAAGGTGGGGTTTGCTATTGAAGCTAAAATTGCCTATATAGATATTAATACCCAGAAAGTCCATCAAATAAGAAATGAGCGTAACCCTGATTTTTCTTTTATTGGTGATGCCGCCAGTGCTCTTAATGATTTGACTGATTATGCAAAGCGCAAGAATATAAGAATAGCCATTGATGATTGGATTCAATATGCAGTCCAGCTGAAAAAAACATGGCCGTTGAATTATTGCCGGGACGGAAAATTGATTCATCAGGCGGAAGTGCTCGACCTTATGAGCACGTTTGTAGATAACAACACAATAATTGCAACAGGCGTAGGCAATCATCAACTTTTAGCGGCTCAATATCTGCGGATGAGCAAGCCAAAGTCATTTCTTACACCCGGAAGTTTTGGCACTATGGGTTTTGGGATGCCGAGCGCGATAGGCGCATATTACGCAAATCCTGACGCGACTGTCATCGTTATTGATGGGGATGGCAGTTTCAGAATGAATATGGGGGAATTGCATACAATCGGTTCACTTGACTTGCCGATTAAAATACTTCTTCTTAACAACCGAAGTGATGGCATGGTAAGGAATCTTGAAGATGTGTCCTATGGAAAAAGGCACTCTGCCACTGAAAGAAAATCTGATGTGAATTTTTCTGAGTTGGCTAAACACTGCCAGTACAAATTCTCAAAAAGAATTACTTCCCGTAGCGAGTTGTCCGAAGGGCTTGACTTATTTATGAAATCCTCGGGCCCCTGTCTGCTTGAAGTCATGACAGATGTCGAGGAAGTCTTATACCCTGTTGTGCGGGCAGGGACTTCGTATAAAGATATGGATTTAGGGCCTTATATTAAAGAAATAATTGGATAATCAATGCAGTCCAAAAATTTTATACTACAAAACTTTCTTGAACGATAATTACCCATTATGATTAAAAAGATTTATTTGAAAAGTTTTGGCTGACGGTTGGATCGTATAGTCGATTTATTTAAGGAGTTTACTAGATGGCAAACAAATGATCTACGGTGAAAAAACAAGGAGTGTTTTTTGAATGAGGGGGATGCGCGCCGTAACCCAAGCTAAATAAGGTATGGTTGTGCGTCTCTGGAACTTTAGGAAGCGACAAAAAAGGAGAAGAAGACATGGGCAAAGTTTATTATTTTGGCAAGGACAATCAGAAAATCGGCCCGTTTGACCAGGAGGCCATCGAAAAAAATATTACGGAAGGCCTGATTACTTCCCAAATGCTCGCATGGTGCGAGGGAATGAATAATTGGAAACCGGCCGTAGAGATTCAGGAATTGGCGGGATTATTCAAAAGCCGTATTCAGCCGCCGCCTTTGCCCGGAGATAAAGCAACGCCTCCGCCGCTTCCCGGCGATGAGATACCGGTGGGACTGACTCCGCTTGAAGAAAAAGCCTATCGTTTTTCTACGGCTGTCTATCGTCCGTGGAGGGGAAAGCTTTCGCCTTTGGGTGCCTATGTCCGCAAGAATCCCAAGAATTCGGTTTATGTTGCATCCGGGACCATTGTCGTCATGGCTCTTGGAGTTATCTTAATTGCTTTCGCGTTTACTCCGTACCAGGAACAGAACCAGGCTCAACAGCCCCAAGGCCAACAACAAATGATGATGGCGCCAGACGCCGGATGGCAGGCACAGCATCGTGCTGTGATGGATGCGCAACGCGAGGCGTCAAGGATTAGTGATGAAGTCTACAAGTACCGGCGTGACCGGCAGGACGCGGCGGATGATTATCGCCGAAGATTGCTTACATCGGATAATTGAAGAATAATTTACTCACCCACACTAAATAAGGTTTAGTTGTGTGTCCCCGGAATTTACGGAATTTATTCAGAAAAAAAGTTGTGACGAAAAGGGTATTGATGCGCGCGCTACAGGCGTATTATGGAAGGGGTCTTGAAGCGGATTGCTGAGATGGGGAGTTATCGCATAACATGCTGAAATATATTGACAAACAGCAATAAAACCATAAGATTTATATTGTATGTAAATTCCTAGCATTTCCATTTATGGGCAAAATGATAAAGAACAATACAATGCAATACTTGAATCCGAGAGAGCAGGAAGTCATATCAAGGCTCTCCTATGAGAAAGTGACGGTAATCACTCAGGAAGAGTTTGACAAGTTATTTGGCTATCTCAAGTCAATACGGGCAAAGACGCTTTACCGTCTTTCCAAAAAAGGCATTCTTAAAAAAATCAAGAATGGCGTCTATTTGTATTCACCTTTGGAAGCAGGCCCTGCCGGGAGCAACATCAATGAATTCCTAATCCCGCCGCTTTTTTTCCCAAAGAAAAATTATTATATCGGCTATTCAACAATGTACAACTACTACGGCTTTACTGACCAGCTTTTCCAGACAATGTATATCCTGAACACTTCCACTCAAAAAGAAAAGGTTGTCAGCAACATGCGCTTCAAGATGATTAAGATTGCCCCAAAACGCCTTTATGGTTTTGAAACGATAAAAATAAAAGACACTGATGTTATTGTCAGCGACAGGGAAAAAACACTGATTGACCTGTTTTATTTTTCCGAGCCAGTCGGAGGATTAAAGAAAGCGTTTGAGATATTGAAATCCGATGTCATGGGAAAAAAGACAGATATTGCAAGGCTTATTAAATACGCGGTTAAATCTTCCAATACAGCACTCATTAAAAGAATCGGCATTGCCCTTGAAGAATGCAGGGTCAGTGATGGCATGTTAAGCCCGCTATTAAAAGCAGTCAAAAAGACATCCCTGATTAACATTTATCCTTCGCAGTCAAGAAAAGGCAGTATAAACAAAAAATGGATGGTCATAGAAAATGCTTCATGAGAATAAATCTGAATTTTTAAAAATTCTTGAAAGGACATCAGCCCAGACAGGGTTTCCCTTGCGGCTTCTTGAAAAAGATTATTACATAACCATAGTTCTTTCAAAAATAAATGAGCTTAGCCCAGACCTCGTATTCAAGGGCGGCACTGCACTAAGCAAGGTTTATTATTCATATTACCGCTTAAGCGAGGACTTGGACTTTACATTAAAACTGCCTGTAGATGAGGCAACGCGCGCAATTCGAAAAAAAGCAATCGAACCGATAAAGAAATCATTACAGCCGCTATTACAGAAACTGGCAATGAGCGTCGGGAATCTGGATAGCGCAGGACATAACGAATCCACCCAATACATCTATTACCTTGACTATGATTCAGTGGTTCTTGGCAAAAAAGAATCCATCAAGCTTGAAATCGGGCTTCGGTTTAATCCTATGCTTAGTTTTACAACCAGGAAAATCAACCATAAATTCTTGCACCCATTCACAAAAGAAGAATTGTTTGATGCCGGCAAGATAACGTGCCTTTCGATTAATGAGCTTGTCGCTGAGAAGCTCCGGGCGGCATCAACAAGGCAGACTATTGCATCGCGGGATTTTTATGATTTGGGCTATTTACTTAAAAGCGGGTTTGATTTTAAAAGCAAGGAATTGCTATCACTTTTCAAGCGAAAGCTTGAAGAGGACGGCTTTTCAACTGATTTAAAGAATTACCGGGTGAATCTTGGAAGAAAAGACAAAGAAATAAAGGAAATGAAATCCCGGCTTTCTGATGAGCTGTTCCCTGTCCTGACAATTGATGAGCAGAAAAGTTTTGATATAGATAAAACACTGGGTTTACTGAACAAAATATGGCTACCCGCCAGACTAACAGCAAAAAGATACTGAAACAGTTTTGAATCAGACGGTACTTATTTGCAAGGATTGGGCTGAAATAACAAAAGCCTAAAGAAATGATTTTTGAAATGATTATTACAGAATTAACCCGACGAGATATTATTGATTATCTACTTGTAAGAGGTAAACCTTTTTACGGTAAATTAGACCTTGTCGGTTTCCTGAAAAGGGTATGGGATTTGTCCTCAATGCCTTCCACCGATGGCAGATTTGAAAATGCAGAAGGCGACATCTGGCAACACATGATTAATAATAGTGACTGGGATGAAGATTTTCTCTTATCCAATTATTTAAAACTATTTGAATGTCCCGAAACTATCTTCTTAAAATTTATTGAACAGGTAGTCCATCCTGTTGTCTTGCGAGAGCGTGATGCGAGTGAGGTAAAACAAGTTGTTGATGAGCTAAACAAATACTTGGAGCCGGATGGATATAGGCTTGATATAGATTCCCAGATATCTGGCAGAGGCATATACAAGGCAAAAAGAATCGGCGAGAACAAAGAAAATATGCCGGGTGAAAATGCCTATGAAGTGGCGCTTTCATTCGCAGGAGAAGATAGGGATTATGTCGAGAAAGTTGCCGCCTATTTAAAGAAAAAAAATATTCGTTTCTTCTATGATAAGTATGAAGAAGCCACTCTCTGGGGAAAAGATTTGGTTGAGCATTTAGACAAAGTATTCAGAGGCGACGCTCGATATTGCGTTATGTTTATTTCCAAGCATTATAAGGAAAAGATTTGGCCGAGCCATGAGCGAGGAAGTGCCTTAGCCAAAGCCTTAGAATTAGAAGAAAAAGGGGAGTATATCTTGCCCGCGCGCTTTGACAAGACTGAACTCCCCGGATTACGTCCGACAATTTGTTATGTGGATTTACAATTTAAGAGCCCGAACCAACTTGGGGATTTAATTATGCAAAAATTAGGCAGAATAAAACAATAGATTTAACTAGTTGTATATTTTGGTCATTCCGTATTTCACTCATAAATTTTAAAGGTAAGGGCCTAGCCGGCCGTGGAAGCTTTGCTATGACGAAGGGCTAAAATGGATAAAACAAGCGGAAACAGAGCAGAAAATACAGAAAAAAGTCCGAAGAAGCTACGTATCCTTTTGCGCACCTTCGGCTGGCCAGTGGCAGATTTATAGTAATGCGATGACGCGCTTGGCGGAGGCGGTAATCGGGGCGTTGTAAGGATCAGCTCGCTTTAGCAACTCAAGTCCCTATGGTAGAGCCGGAGAGGCGTGGCCATAGGGATTTTTTATGCTGGCAGGCGCCATGGGTCCTTGGAAGCCGGGTGGGGGAGCAGGTCGGGCGAGGCGCAAGGAGCCAGTGATAGTGGTCAAAAAAATCGATGTCCATGTCCATCACTTTTGGGGTTTGGGCATAAGTGGTCACCTCGGCCAAAATAAGCTCCCAGCGTCGGAAAACAGGCGATTTTAGGGGTATCCTGCAGGCGTCCGGGAGGGCTCAAAAAGGGCATTTTGATGGACATGGATGGGCATAATTTTACTGACCTGCATCAGATATTTCTCTTGACTCTCAGGTGCATCATGGTAAAATGTCCACTAATTGGAAATGTCCACTAAATAGTGGACATTTAGGAAAAGTGGACATTTAATATGCCTTGGCTTAACAGATAGTCAAGTAATGGATTGTACGAAGGAGTTACTACGATGAAAATACTTTTAGGAGATAAGGCGAACATAATCATTCGCGCCATGCTATCTCAACCCGATAGGAAATGGGTCGCTAGGGATTTCGAGAAAGAATTTGGCGTGGGCCGCGCGCGCGCGGCAAAAGTGCTATCAGAACTTCGCGCCAAGGGGTTTGTCGGAGGAGTCCGTTCTGGCAGGCTCGCGCATAGCATATTGCAAAACAAAGAAGAGCTTCTTGAGGAGTGGCTCAAAGTCTATAAGTTTGAGCTTAACGAGGCCCATCTTTATTACTCAACCCGAGAGGATATTCTTCCCCGGCTAAAGGAATATTTTGCAGGGAAGAAAGAGCCCAATCAATACGCCCTGGCGCTTCATACCGGGGCCAATCTCATTACCAGCTACGTGAACACGCAGACAATATATTGTTACCTGCCGGTAAAGAATTTCAAAAGCGCTTCATTGGACTTGCGGCAGGTGCTTGATCTGAAGGAATTAAAGACGGGCGGTAATTTTTATTTAATAAACCCGTATTATAAAAGCGCCACATTTTTCAATACCCAAGTGATCAAAGGATACAATGTTGTTTCGAATCTCCAGCTTTATTTGGACCTCTACCATTTTCCGCAGAGAGGCCGTGATCATGCCGAGTATTTATTCAAGACATTAAAAGAGGAAGGAAAATCAATTGCCTAAAGAATTCCCGGGAGAAAAGCTCCTCATCAAAGTTATAGACGATCTGGCTGATTTTTTGCCGTATCTTGTTCTGGTTGGCGGTTGGGTACCGTACATCTATGCCAAACACATGTGGAAAGACGTCCCCAATATGGCAGTGACTACTGGAGACATCGATTTCGGCGTTGGTGATCATGACTTTAAAGGGAAGGATACTGTTGCTTCCCGGGTGCAACGTTTGGGATACGGAGAGCGCCACGCTTCAATGGACAGACTGATTCCCTTTGTGCCTATTGTAAAAGATGCCTCCGGTGATGCCAAAGCGGAAGTTGAATTTATCACCGACCCCAAGGTTTCCCGGAAAGTCATCAATAAGATCGTTGGCCAAGAGATCAAGATCAATGAAATCCAGCATTTCAGTTTGTTACTTGGCTCTGTCATGCCGGTGAAAATGAACGGCAAGAGTATCCAGATACCGACAGAATCGATGTTTGTTTTCCATAAACTGCTGACGTTTGTCGATCGGGAAAACAAAGCTAAGCTCAGGAAAGACCTTTATTACGTTTATTATATGATCAGATTCAGCCCGACAAAGGCACAGCTTTGCGACGATGTGGTCGGCCTTATCAAAAAACTGAAAGAAGGCAAACAGGTCAAAGAGAATCTCAAAGAGTATTTTGCCAGTGTTGACTCAAAGGGGCCTTTATTTGTTGAGCAGGAAAACGGCCCGGACGCTTATGTCGCGAATGTGAGAGAAGACGCGTTTGAGAAGTTTGGAGATATTCGGCGAAGGATTGAGGAATGAGAACCTTCGCCATCGGGGACATCCACGGCGCCTACAAGGCGATGATGCAGTGCTTTGAGCGCTCAAAGTTCGATTATAAGAAAGACCGCCTGATCGTGATGGGTGATGTTTGCGATGGGTATCCGGAAGTCAGGCAGTGTATCGACGAGTTATTAAAGATCAAGCACTGCGATCTGATCATTGGCAATCATGACATGTGGGCGCTCGACTGGGCCTTGCGAGGCGATAAGCCGGAGATATGGACAAGTCAAGGTGGTGACCGGACGATGGCGTCGTATAACGGTGGGCCTATGCCGCAGACGCATATTGACTTCCTAAAAAGTGGACATCTTTGGTTGGAAGTCAGGAATAAGCTTTTCGTTCATGCCGGTTTTGTGCCGGATTTGCCATTGGAACAAAATAGTGCTCAGGTGCTTGTGTGGGATAGGGATTTATTAAAAGACGCATGGGAAGCGGCTAATTATAGACGTGAAGCGCAGATCACAAAATACGATGATATTTTTATCGGCCATACGACAACGGAGATTTATAGAACGCTTGAGCCGATTCATGTTTGCAACGTGTGGGATCTGGACACCGGCGCTGGGTGGTCGGGCAAACTGACGATTATGGATATTGATACCAAAGAATATTGGCAATCGGAATTATCAAAGGACTTATACGGCGGATTGCCGAATCAGTTATGAAAGGCCATCCGGTAGCCGGAAGTTTAGATGAATTGAGGAAGTGAACGATGGATAATAGGCCACAAAAAGCCCTTGCTGAGATGGTTTTTATAGGCGAGATTGTGTTGCAGTCAAAGATTGCAGAATTGGCGGCTAAACGTTTATCGGCGATCACAAAAAATTTCGATCAGATTGAAGTTTGGAGTTCAATTCAATCGATTCTCGTGGCTACTGGAAACGTATCGAAGATTTTATGGCCACAGGAAAAGAAATACGCGGTACGAGGCAAAAGATTGCGGGAGTTGCTTAAAGTCGACGAAGGGAATCTTCTTTCTGATCGCAAATTCCGCAATCATTTCGAACACTATGACGATCGAATAGAAAAATGGTTTAAGGGGAAATCTTCGGCTGTCTACAGCGACTTGGCAATAGATTCATTCAAGTCAATGAAGAGAAATTTTCCTAGCAATCATCATAGGGCGTATGATCCTTTGACGCAGACTTTGACGTTTCGCGGTGAATCGTTTGACTTGACGGCAGTGCTGAAGGAGCTTAAAGAGATTCGCATTAAGTGCCGCGCTTTTGCGCTTCCGTAGGATAGTTTAATTGCGGGTTAATTCGAGAGAAGAGAAGAATGGTGAAGGAAAAGAAAGTTACAGGCATAAAGTCTTGGCCGGAGGATGACAGGCCGAGAGAGAAACTCCTCAAGAAGGGCGCAGGGGCTTTGAGTAATTCAGAGCTTCTGGCCATTCTGCTTCGCACCGGTACTGCTGGCACCAGCGCCATTGACCTCGCCCGCAAGATCTTAAAGAAATTCGGCACATTCCGAAACATGGCCCATACCGACGCCCGGGACTGGAAAGAGTTTAAGGGTTTAGGCGGGGCCAAGATTGCCCATATTCAGGCCGCGCTTGAAATCGGGCGGCGCTATCGACAGGACGATGTGTCCACCGGGAAGCAGAAGATTGCCTCTGCCAAGGATGTTGTGGATATCGTCATGCCTCAGCTTCGCGACCTTAAGACAGAGGTTTTTAAGGTTGTTTATCTTGATAGCAATAACCGTATTATCGACATCATTGATACCGCGGTCGGCACCGTTGATCAGGCATTTCCTATTGTCCGTGAAATAATCCACGCCGCGTTGCAGAAGTTCGCCAAGTCAATTGTCTGTGTTCATAACCATCCCAGCTCGGAATGTTCTCCAAGCGCACAAGACAGGAAATTCACTCAGGACTTGTCCAATGCAGGGAAGCTCTTGGATATAAAGCTTTTGGATCACATTATTATCGCAGGCGATAAGCATTTCAGCTTTGCCGATCAGGGAGGGTTATGAATAACGGAAAAATAACCCTTTCACAACTCGAGCAATATCTTTCCAAAGCCGCATGGATCCTAAAAGGCCCGGTAGACGCGGCCGACTTCAAGGTTTATATATTCCCGCTTTTGTTCTTCAAGCGCATTTCAGACGTGTATGACGACGAATACAAACAAGCCTTAGAAGAGTCGGGCGGCGATGTGGAATACGCGAGTTTGCCGGAATTTCACCGGTTCATAATTCCGGAGAACTGTCACTGGAATGATGTGCGGCAGGTTACAAAGAATGTCGGTCAAGCGCTTCAATACGCGTTCCGTGAGGTTGAGAAGGCGAACCAGAAGTTTCTTTACGGCATCTTTGGCGACGCCCAGTGGACGAATAAAGACCGGCTTTCGGACGAGCTTCTCATTAATCTCATTGAACATTTCTCTCAATACTATCTGGCTAACGGCCACATTGAACCGGATATTCTTGGTCAGGCGTATGAATATTTGATCAAGCATTTCGCTGATTTAACGAATAAGAAAGCGGGGGAGTTTTATACGCCGCGTTCCGTAGTCAATCTAATGGGACGGATTATAGATGCCAAGCCCGGTGAGTCTATTTACGACCCGGCCTGCGGCACCGGCGGCATGCTTTTGGAATGTATTAACCATTTGAAAGAAAAGAAGCAGGATTACCGGACGCTCAAAATTTTTGGCCAAGAGAAGAACCTTACCACCTCAACGATCGCTCGCATGAATATGTTTTTGCATGGGGTGGAGGACTTTACCATTGTCCGCGATGACACTCTCCGCAATCCGGCTTTCTTTAATGGGGATAACCTTGCCACATTTGACTGCGTGATTGCCAATCCTCCATTTTCGCTTGAAAAATGGGGAGCGACCCAATGGGAGAAGGATCCTTATGGCCGCAACATCGCTGGCGTTCCTCCGGACAGTAACGGCGATCTTGCATGGGTTCAGCACATGGTTAAGTCCATGGAATACCCAAGCGGACGTGTGGCGGTTGTCTTGCCGCATGGCGCCCTATTCCGTAAGGGCAAGGAAGGAAAAATTCGCGAACAGCTTCTCAAGATGGATATTGTTGAGGCTGTTATTGGGCTTGGGCCTAACATATTTTACGGCACACAGCTGGCCGCCTGCATCTTGGTCTTTAGAGCCCTCAAAAAGAAGGACAAAAAAGGCAAAATCCTGTTTATTAATGCTTCGGATCAAGTCCGTGAGGGGCGCGCGCAAAACTTCCTTGAGAAAGAACACATTGAGCGCATTTATGGCTGGTATCGCGGCTATGAAGATGTTCAAGATCATGTCAAACTGGTAACGCTATCTGATGTTGAAGCCAATGACTTTAATTTGAATATTCCGCTCTATGTCGAAAAAAAGATTGAGGACAATTTGCCCAGCGTCAAAGAGGCGCTGAATGACCTTAAATCGGCGTTTAACGAGGCGGTCAAGGCGGAAGATAAGATGAAAGAGCAGTTGAAGGAGTTTGGGTTACTGAAATGATGACACAGCAGGCATTAGAAAAATATCTCTGGGGAGCGGCAACGTTATTGCGCGGCCTTATCGATGCCGGAGATTATAAGCAGTACATATTCCCGCTTCTTTTCTATAAGCGTATTTGCGATGTTTACGATGAGGAATACCAAAACGCGCTTAAAGAATCCGGCGGTGACTTGAAGTTCGCCGAATTTACAGAGAATCATCGCTTCCAGATACCTAAAGGAGCGCATTGGAAACACACACGCGAGAACACTAAAAATGTCGGCATGGCTATTGAGAAGGCCATGCGCCAGATCGAAAAGGCTAATCCGGACACGCTCTTTGGCATATTTGGCGATGCGCAGTGGACGAATAAAGACCGCTTAAGTGATGAAACGCTCATTAACCTGATGGAGCATTTCTCATCCGAGACTTTATCAATTAAGAATGTTCCTAACGACGAACTTGGGCAAGGGTATGAGTTCCTTATCAAGAAATTCGCTGATGACAGCGGACATACGGCCGCAGAGTTTTATACCAACCGCACTGTTGTGCATTTAATGACTTTACTTATGGATCCCAAGCCGGGCGAGTCTATTTATGACCCTACGTGCGGATCTGGAGGCATGCTTTTGTCTTGCGTAAATAAACTTAAGGATGATGGTAAGGAATATCGATCGCTTAAATTATATGGACAAGAACTTAACCTGATGACCTCAGCTATCGCGCGGATGAACATGTTTTTGCATGGCATAGAGGACTTTAAGATTGTTCGCGGGGATACGTTGAAGCATCCGGCATTCTTGGAAAAGGATAAGCTCAAGCAATTTAATATTATCCTTGCTAATCCGCCATATTCGATCAAGTCATGGAATAGGACGGAATTTGAGAAAGATCCCTACGGTCGCAATATCTACGGCACTCCACCGCAGGGATGCGCAGACTATGCTTTTCAGCAACATATTATCAAAAGCCTTGATGAAAAGAACGGCCGGTGCGCGATACTTTGGCCGCACGGAGTTCTATTCCGTGACGCCGAGGAGGATATGCGTAAGAAAATGATTGAGGCTGACGTAGTTGAGGCGGTTATTGGTCTTGGCCCCAACTTGTTTTATAACTCGCCCATGGAAGCATGCATCCTTGTATGCAATAAGGGCAAGAAGAAGGAACGCCGAGAAAAGATTCTATTTATCAATGCTGTTAATGAAGTAAAGCGGGAGAGTGCCTTTAGCTTCTTAACGGATGCGCATATTTCAAAGATTCATAAGGCGTTTGTGGATTTCAAGAATGTTACCGGCTTCGCAAAGGTCGCTTCAATTAAGGATGTTTTAGTGAACCATGGGAACATGGCCATTTCTCTGTACGCGCATGCCTTGGAAAATGGAAAGCAGGATGTCAAAGAATCGGGTTTAAATGATCTTGTGAAAGATTGGCAAAAGCAGTCCGAGAGATTGAAAAAAGACCTGACGAAAATGATAGATAGTCTGTCGGTGGAGCTGAAATGACCATAGATACTTCTAAATGGGACAAGGTTTCTTTTGGGGATGTTGCGCGGTGCTTGACTGTAGCAACGAAAGATCCTTTGTCCGATGGGCTTGATAGATACGTCGGTCTTGAACATATCGAGCCGGGCAATATTCATATCAAGGCATGGGGAGAGGTCGCCAAAGGCACGACATTTACCCGGGTATTTCGTAAAGGGCAGGTTTTGTTTGGTAAAAGACGCGCCTATCAGAAGAAGGCGGCTTTGGCTGAATTTGATGGGATTTGTTCCGGCGACATCCTCGTTTGTGAAGCCATCGAGGGCAAGTTGATTCCGGAGTTGTTGCCTTTTGTGGTTCATAGCGATCGTTTCTTTGATTTTGCGATTAAAACGTCAGCCGGATCTCTTTCGCCTCGCACAAAGTTCAAGGATCTGGCCAAGTTCTCGTTGAAATTACCTTCAAAGCCTGATGACCAGAAACGCATCGCGGATTTGTTGTGGAGCATTGATAGCGCGATTGAAAATAACCTTAGTCTATTAAGCAAAGTCGAGATATTAAGGCTTGCTAGTGAGAAAAAGCATTTTAAAGAATCTCATAAGAATAAAGTGACCTTGGAGCATGTGATCGAAAGATTTGTGTCTGGGGTACGCCGTCTACAAAAAATAAGGCATATTGGGAGAACGGACAGGTTCCATGGATTACGACAAGAAAGATGGATGGTTTTTATGTTTCAGATGGTGAGCGATACATCACAGACCTTGCCGTTCGAGAAACAAACACTCATGTCGTAGGAAAAGGGAATATTTTGTTTGGCACAAGGGTCGGGGTAGGGAAGTGTTCAAAAGCAGTTGTAGATTTGGCGATCAATCAGGATGTTACTGGTCTTATAGTTAACAAGCAACGAATTGAACCCGACTATTTATTTTATCAGTTAATTTCCGATTATGTTCAGTCGCAGGTTGTGTGTTTTGCGAGAGGTACAACCGTAAAAGGCATTACAAAACAAGATTTGAAAACAATAAAAATCGTTCTTGATATCAATAAACAGAAAGAAATTGCATCACAATTTGAATCGATTTGGAAGGTTAAAAGTCAAATCGTCGCTAATATCGAACAATTGAAGGCGGTGCGCAAAGAAGTTATTAACCAAATGTTTGGATAATATGAAAACAGACGACATTAATAAATTGTTTAGCAGAATAAATCGAATCAAGACCCGTCTTGGTATTAAAGATGGCGCCGGTACCAGCTGGGATTGCCCTCTTGAGAATGGCGAGGTTCATAAATACACATTAAAGGGTGTTAAATCACCGGAAGAAGTTGAGGACGATGTTGCAAATATGTTTCTTTGGTTATGGAGCTTAAAAGATCATATTAAGAAAAGCTTACAAAATGGGGATTGGATTGAGGCGCAGATAAATTCTAGCGACTATTTGTCTGTTTGCGCTGATTTGGCCAATGGGTTAAAGCATAGCGGCTTGGATCGAAAAAGCAGGTCGGGAAAATCGCCGAAGCTCGGCAAGCTAAAATATCACATTCCGCAAGCGGCTATTAAGGAATTAGCTTTTGGCGCGTTTGATGTAGGTATTGACGTTAAAGACGCCAAACTGGTCGCATGGGAGATGCCTGTATTGGATGGACAGGATAAGCCTATTGGCGATGCTTTTGAATATTTAGACCATTGCATAAATGCTTGGGAATTAATTATTGATGGCCAGAAAAAGGGAAAGTCATGACATTTTACGAGCAAAACACAATCGAGCAGTATGTTATTTCAAAAATAACCGGCCAAAAAACAGGTGGCACGGGCGACAGCGCGCGGCCGGAGTATACCGAAACCGTTCAATGGAAGTATTTGTCTGTCGATCAGCTTGGCCGTGATGAGGGCGAGGTTGTAGTTGAGAAGATGCTTAAAGATGCCCTTATTAGGATCAATCCTGAAATTCGCGCCATACCGGAACGGGCGGACGAGGTCATCTATAAGCTTCGGGCCATTTTGTTATCGGTCAATGACGTCGGCCTTGTTAAAGCCAATGAGGAGTTTACAAAGTGGCTTCAGGGTGAAAAGACAATGCCCTTTGGCGAAAACAATCAGCATGTGCCGGTACGCCTGATTGACTTTGATAAGTTGTCCAATAATAGCTTCATCGCTACGAATCAATACAAGATCGTGCGGGGCGTTACCAAGATTCCCGACATGGTTTTGCTTATAAATGGTATTCCGGTTGTTGTCGGAGAGTTCAAGACGCCGGTACGGCCGTCTATTTCGTGGTTGGATGGGGCAGTTCAGATACACGATGATTATGAAAATACGATCCCGGAACTTTTTGTGCCGAATATCTTTTCTTTTGCTTCGGAGGGGAAAACGTTCCGGTATGGGTCAATTCGAATGCCGCTTGAAATCTGGGGGCCTTGGCGCGATGAATCTAATAAAGATGTCGCCTTAAAAGAGCTGATCGGTCTAAAAGAGATCGAGGTTGCGCTTGAGTCGATGTTCAAGCCGTCAGTTATTCTGGATATGCTTGAGCACTTTACGATCTTTGCGACTGACCGGAAAAACCGAAGAATAAAGATTATCGCTCGGTATCAGCAGTATGAGGGCGCAAACCTTATTGTTCAGCGTGTTAAAGAGGGGGCGGTTAAGAAGGGACTTATTTGGCACTTTCAGGGTTCGGGCAAGTCACTTTTAATGGTCTTTGCCGCACAGAAGATGCGCCAGATGCCGGAGCTTAAAAGTCCGACAGTGCTTATTGT
>JAKQKX010000102.1 GCA_029560465.1 Candidatus Omnitrophota bacterium | reverse complement strand
AAGGTGGAACGAACCTTTGCTTGGCTTGGCAACAGCCGCCGTCTCGTCGTAAGATACGAACGCGATATTGTGGTTTACAGTGCGTTTTTTCATGTCGCGTGTTTACTCCTGACTCTCAGGAGGTTTTGAAATGGCTTCTAGAAAAAATAAAATTTCGGCGCTGCATTTGGATGGTGTTGAGCGTATAATTAGGCAGTCGTTGCAGAATGGCTGGGGTGGATGGGGGTGGCCAGCCGTTCATAATATTATTTTTTGAATGTGAATTTAAAATAAGAAAAATTGTGCCGTTGTTATCAAGACAATACAGGATCGGGGTTCCGGGGGAGCCCGCCAGGCGTTCCATCCTTGGGATTAGGGCGGTGGCGCTTTTGCTGTGCGTCTCTAATTTTATTGTCTTGACCCTGCAGTATGTTTTGTTTTATTTTACCCACAAACATTTTTTCCCCAGCGTGGTCCCTTTTATCTCAACGCTGGCGGTGTTCCCGTATGATTTCTATCAATCGTACCTAGTCGACCAATGGGCCGCTCATGTCGGATGGATTGTTTTTGTCATGGTCTGCGCCTGGGGGATTTTGGAGCGCAAACAATGGGCCCGGATGTCTTTTATCGTGCTGGGGATTATTCACTGCATCATTTTGTCGATGATTGTCGTTATGAAGCTCGGCCAGTGGTACGTGATTATGCTGCAGTATTGCTTCCGCCTTTATTTTAACCTTGTCGCGGTTGGGTCTTATATCGGATTTCTCACGATGGCGGAGGTCCGGAGTCAGTTTGTTTCCGATATTATATTTAATAAAATTATTTTCACCGTAAAGAAGTTCCTGGGGCGGCACGCGCCGCTGGCGAATGCGAAAGGGTATTATAACCTGGCCTTGGCCTACCGTCATCTGGGGCGGTATCCTGACGCCCTGCATTTTTTAAAACGCGCCATGGAAGAAGACCCCCGGGAAACGAATTCCTTTTTTGAGGCCGGGCATACGTATTATATGATGAAGAATTGGCCGGAGGCGGTCAAACTGTTCCGCCAGGCCATCGCGCTTGATCCGATTCACCTGCAGGCGTACCTGTTCATGGGCCGGGCGTTTTTAAATCAGGGCTGCGCGCCGGAAGCGGTTGAGGCCTTTCAGAAGGCTTCCCACATCCGGGGTTCTGAAAGCGAAATTTATTATCATCTGGGTATCGCTTATCAGCAAGCCGGGCGGATGACGGATGCCGAGAAATCTTTTCAGGAGGCGCTTAAGCACGGATATAAAACAGCGGATCTTTATTGGCGGCTGGGGGACACCCAGATGGAGCATCTGGAGAAATATGCAGAAGCGGAATCCGCGTTTCTGAAGGCCGCACGCTTGGACCCGCAGCATGTCCAGGCCCATTTTTCCTTGGGGTTGGCCGCTATCAAGCTTTCAAAATATAAAGAAGCCGTCCGCTCTTTTAAAGATGTCCTTGCCCTGGTTCCTGACCATACACAGGCTCATTATCAGTTGGGGTTTTCCTATGTTATGATCGAAGATTTTGATTCCGCCAAGAGGGAGTATCAATTTTTGCTGGAGACCGATAAGGATTTAGCCGAAACGCTGAAATTGTTGTTAAAATAAAATTGGCGTTTTTTCCGGGGATATTAAAATTTTATGATAAGGATTTTTTGGGGATTTCATTCGGGGTAATAAAACGAGTAAAACAATTCGAAAAGTTTTGTTTTGTATTGTAGCTTCAGGGTGCATGGTCCTCTCCTTTTCAGGCCTTTGTTTATTCCTTGGGGCCAGCGTGGCTTTAGCCGGCCCGGTACTCTCCGGCGAGCCTGCTGGATTTGACGCAACCCCAGTCCGGGACGATCCCCGCCGTAACCATGTGCCGACCGATACCTTCATGAAATTGCTCCCGCTGCATCGGGTTAAAACCGCGCCCGGGCCTTATGACTGGCTGGCGCTTCATCCGGAAGAGGGGCAGGATTTTAACGATTACGTTTCTTCCGGCCCGGTTCTCCCTGATGACCTCCACCGGGTTATTTATATTATTTTGATCGGGGACTTTGATGAGGAACGGAAACGTATCATAGAGGAAACCGCGGAGTTTATCGAGGCCTATTTCACGCTGCCCGTGAAATTTCTGCCCCCTGTTGGCGTTGATGTTGTTCCGGCAGCGGCCCGGAGAACTCATCCCCAGACTCAGGACCGGCAGATTCTGACCACATATATTATAGAGTCAGTTTTAAAGCCTTTAAAACCGGAAGACGCTTTTTGCCTGATCGGATTTGCCGCGGAAGATTTGTGGCCGGGGGAGGGATGGAATTTTGTTTTTGGGCAAGCATCGCTTCCAGACCGGGTCGGGATATGGTCGATCTATAGAAACGGTAACCCCCACGAAGGTGTTGAAGCCAGGAAATTGTGCCTGTTGAGGACGATTAAGACCGGAATCCATGAAATAGGGCACATGTTTTCCATGCACCATTGTGTTTTCTTTGAGTGCAATATGAACGGGAGTAATCACCGGCGTGAATCGGACGCAAGGCCGGTGTGGCTTTGCCCGGTGTGTCTGAGAAAGTTGATCTGGGGGCTTTCTAAGGATCCCGTTGCGCGGTTTGAAGCCCTTTTAGATGTTTGTGCCAGGCTTGGGCTTGAAGAAGAGAGGGCCTTTTTTCACGATTCCCTAAAAGTTCTGACGGCGCCGGAGTGAAGAAAAATTTCTTATTCCCAAGAGAGGAACGCCACCCCGTAAATATTCGCCTTAGGACGGGGCGCGATGTCTTGAATTTTGTAATATATTGTCCGGCATTAGCTTAAGTTTTGAGAATAAAAAATAAAAATCATTATTTTGATAGAAAATAGAAGTGTGCTATAATTAATACAAATATAATTCTTATAAATGTATAGGAATCATGTTCATGTCCTGCCTGAAAAGTAAAAAAGCCCAATCAATGATTGAATATGTGACTGTCGCCACGCTAGTTATGATTGGCATCCTTGTTATGGGGCCTTACGTGACCCGCTCCATTAACGCATTGTTCAAAAATATTGAAGATGATCTGGATGACTCCTTTAAAGAAGAAATGGCCCAGGGCGACCCGAACGTCGAGGTTCCGGAGTGTTTTTGTACCAATCTGGTGGATATTGTATGCGGTGGCGGCGCGTGCGACCCAAGGCAGATGTATATGAAACGCGACTGTTTCCCAGCGGGATGCGAGATGTTTCTCCCGGGATATCCTTCAGGGATTGAGGAGTGTGAATATCGGGATTATTGTTGTTCAGACTGGGAAGAAACAAAGGTCTGCGGGCTTCTGGCTGGCTGTCCGTATGGAGAAATGCAGTATCAGAATGGGTGCGGCGGAGACGCGTCTGGCCCGGCCACGGTGAATTTAGTGTGTCAACATGTTTGCGCAGGGCAGGTGGGTTGTCCTGCCCCACCTCACCCAAGTTGCATTTTTTATTGTACAGACAACGCAGGGCACGTGATCACACAAAGCATGCTGAATTTCGCGGCGTATTGCCCCGATGATACAATTAATTTAATTGGGAACACCCTAGTGACCTTTGTTGCCAACGGCGGATGCACCGACCCGCCGAAGTGCCAAGCGGAGTGCTTTCCTGGGTATGTCCCCTCGGGGACGGGGTGGGGGTGCGTGTGCCCTCCGCATTCTCATCCGCTCGGAAATCTTTGTGTGTGTGATCCCGGCTACTTTTACCGTGACGGGTGTGCGGGAGTCAGTACGTGTTTGCATGACGGATGCCCGGCAAACCAATGTTACGGTGTCTTGATGTAAAGCTCTTCGTCCAATCACCTCTTTATTTTTAATTTTTTTTGTTTGAGGTCCTCCCTGTTCCTGTTTTTACCCCCTTGCCCCGGCGGAGACCTTGGCCTGTTTTTTACCAAGGCTTCTTTAAGTTTTTAATTGTGTTTCAATAGACATTGCGATATGATGTAACGGATTTGGCCTGGTATATTCTTACTCCCGGCCCTAGAAGAGCGTGATGTGATTCCTATGATGCCGGTCCTTGAACGACTTTTAGATAAATATCCTCAATTTCGTCCCTTTGTTCAGAAAGCCTTGGAAAACAAGACTATGGTTTTCTTGTGTTTCCTCTGCGTGTTGCTGCTGTTTCCTTTATTTTGTTCCCGCGCTAAACCAGACATTTATTATAATGAACACTTTGGATATCAAATTCTCATCCCGTCCTCCTGGAGAAAATCCATTTCTTCGGATAAAACAGTCGTGACGTTAAGGAAACGGCAAAGCAGAAATCTCGGTCGCGCGGAAATCAAACTGCATGTGGATATCGGTAACCCTTACGGGACCAAGCCGTTTGATTATGCTTATTATGGCCTCCTCCCCCGAGTGCGGAATATGTATGAAAAGAAAGAAGGCCGGACATTCCGGGTGAGGGATTACCCGTATACAAAAATATTCAGCGGCAAAGAATGGGGTATCTTTTCCTTTGTCCTGGACTATGATGAATTATATGTCATTTATGTGACGCAGAAGGGGGATTTTACTTATATCTTTACCTTAATTACGTCTGGGAAAAAACAACGTGAGGCTGAGTCGGATTTGCTGGAAATTGTCCGCACCGTATTTATAGAACGCCGGGACCGCGTGAACGTGTTTACCGATCCAAACGCGGATGTGATTTTCTCTCATCCGTTGTGATTCTTTGAGGTAGGGGATTTCCATCGGGGGATTTGGCCCGCTGCGGCGTGGGTTTTATCAGGACAATAAATTTATTAAGGGGAAGGTGTTAAGGTTTTTATTTTTTTGCTTGTCGGGGGCAGAACAATAGGATAAAATAACCACTAACTTTGTTATAATAATTTTATTTCAGGAGGATTCCTATGTTGGCTTTTGCGATATTGTTTTTCGGCATTATGAGCAGGATATTTATCCATTGGCCCAATTTCACTCCGGTTATCGCTTTGGCTTTATTTGGGGGACTCTACCTGGGCAAGATGAGGGGCTGGATTACGCCGTTACTTCTCATGGTCGTCAGCGACCTGGTCATCGGGTTGCACGCGATCGTCTTTTTTACCTGGGGCAGCATTGTTCTTATCGCCTTGCTGGGACACCAAATGCGGGGGCGCAAGAATGCTGCAACCCTTTTGGGAACCGGGGTTTTGGCCGCGGTCATCTATTTTCTTATAACGAATTTCGGCGCTTGGCTTGTGATGTATCCTAAAACGGCCGCAGGATTTGTTTCTTGTTATGTGGCCGCGATTCCTTTCTTCAGGAACAGCCTTTTAAGTACCGTGGTGTATACGGCGCTGTTTTGTGGGTTGTATGAAGCGGTCTCTTTCTCGGTTAAAAATACTCGTTTTGCCGCCATTTTATCGTCTTCTCGATCGTGAGGCGGCCTTTTGTATCCCCGAAAGAGAGACGTGTTTATAGGGAAGAGATAAGGCAGTCAACCCGAGAGAGCGCGGTTCTTTGAATCCTGTTTTGTTATGCCGGTCTTCGAGGGAAACCCGAAGATGAAATAGGGAAATCCTGTGAGATTCAGGAGCGGTCCCGCCACTGTAACCGGAGTCAATAATTTCCGGAAGCCAGAGCACCTGCCGGTATATTAAAGTGTTTTTATGCTGCGTCAGACAGTATAAGGATACGGATATATTGAGACTAAGTATGACGGGTGCACTCTCAATCGTTAAATCGATTGGGAGTTTTTTTTTGCACGAAAGGAGAAAAAAGTGTCTGGAAAAAATGCGTTGATCGTTTTAATTGTATGTCTTTTAAGCGGGAGCCCTGCAACAGCGTTCGGCCGGGACATGGATCTGGGAGAGATCATCATCACCGCCAGCCGCATGGGACAAAGGGAGGGGGCGGTTTCGTCAGACATCACCGTTATCACCCCCCAGGACATTGCGCTGTCCCCTTCCCGTTCCATGAGTGAGGTCATGGAGGAGCAGGCCGGGATCTTTATGTATGAGCCGGGGACGTCCTTAAAGGTGTCGACAATCGACATCCGCGGTTTCGGAGACACCGCGAAAAATAACGTTTTGTTTTTATTGAACGGCCGGAAAATGAACTCCATTGATAATTCCGGATTTGACCCCATGCATATCCCCTTGGAAGCCATTGACCGTATTGAAGTCACCCGCGGGGCTGGTTCGGTTCTGTATGGCGACAACGCCGTCGGCGGGGTTGTCAATATTATAACCAAGAAGGAAGGGGATAGAAAAATTAGCGGGGCGTTGGGGATCAATCACGGCACTTATAATACGACCAGCGAGGATTTAACTGTGTCCGGGCGCCAGGGGCCGCTGTCTTATTTTATGCTCGCGAAATATTTTGATACAAAAGGCTACCGTTCTAACAGTGACCTTTTGTATAAGGATTTTGTCAATAACCTGGGGTACCGTGTTTCTGAAGACTTTTCTTTAACGATTAACACCTCCTGGCACGAGGATGACTATGGTTTGCCGGGCGGGTTAAATGAGGGGGAATTACAGCTGCTGGGCAGGAGAGGGTCCGCGGATGAGGAGAACTACGCTTCGACCAAGGACCGGAATTTTCAGCTGTCTCTGGATTGGGCTCCTCCGGTGGAAGGCTGGGCGCAGGGGAACGCCATTGTGGACCTCAACTACCGTAACCGGGATACGTATGCTTTGCTGACCAGCGAGTTTGGCGACTTTGCCACGAAACGGGGGATCGATAGTTACGGCATTAACGCCCGTTATGTTCTCGGCAGCCTGGAGGAGGGGGAATTTCCTTTTAAAGGGGTCATCGGGCTGGATTATTATGACGTTGATAATGATATCTTGGGCAGCGCCGGCAACTCGGATGAATTGACCATTTCCAAAAGGGAATTGGGATATTATGTTTCAACGGAATACGGTCTGACGGACAAGATGTTCCTGCTGGGGGGGACCCGTTACCAGAAAGCGCGGTACACGTTTGACCAGAAGAGCGGAATCCCTTTTTACGAGAATCAACGGCCGGATGAACATGTCTCGCAGATCGGAGCCCGCTATGAATACGCTGCCGGTTCTAACGTAAATGTTTCGGTCCAGCAAACTTTCCGCTTCCCATCCACCGACGAATGGTACAGCTCCTTTAGCGGATTGAACACATCCTTGGATCCGCAAACCGGCATGCAGTATGAGGTGGGGATCAGGCACGATTTTGACCAAATCCTTCAGCTTGACGCCACCGCTTATGTGATGGACATCAAGCACGAGCTTTTTTATGATCCGTCTACATATGCGAATGCCAATTACGATTCGACCCGCCGGGTCGGGTTGGAACTGGGGCAGACGGTCAACCTGTTGCACTGGGTGGAGACGGAAGCCGTCGAGCAGTGGGATGCTTTTGTGAACTACACGTATCAGAATGCCACGTTTAAGGATGGCCCGAATGCGCAGAAACAGATCCCCTGGGTTCCGGTGTATCAGGTCAACGCGGGGACCCGTTTGAAATTTTGGAAATTCTGGGGGTTGTCGTTGACCGGCCGGTATGTCGGATCGCGGTATGCGATCAACGACGTCGCCAACGCGACCACGCCCGGCAAACCATATGTTGTCATGGACGGGAAAATCACTTGGACCAAAGACCCGCTGGAGGTTTTTTTCTCTTTGAATAATATTTTTAATGAACAATACGATACGTATATTGTTAAATCTTCTTTCTCTGACACGAAAGATTATTACCCGGCTGTGGAAAGAAATGTGATGCTGGGCATGAAGGTGCGTTTTTAGCCGGATACGCAAGGCGGTTGTTTTAAGTCCCCCGGAACGCGGATTTTGATCCGCCCCGGGGGGCGCCGTATTGACAAGATTGGTTGTCGAAGGCAGCTTTGTTGTTTGGCCCCTTACGAAGAACGGGGCTGTCAAGGCGGGCTTATGGGTACGGTCCCCGGATCCCCCCAGCTTCAGTTTAAGGAAGTCCCCGGGCAGCTCCCAGAGGGGGTGAAGGGGACCAGTTCCCGGTTTTATTCCTGCCGATCGTGCCACTGGAAAGGATCGCATTATGATCAGTTGTCTGGATTGATCAGGAGAGTGGCAAGATCGCGATCCGGGAGATGATGTGTGTTGTTGTGCCGGACACCCGCATTTATTCATTATCATGATGTAACGATTGAGGACAGGAGTTGTGGGGGGGCATTGGATGCGATATAATACGGCCTATGGCTAAACCTTCGATGAAGATGTTCCGTTTTCCAGAAGTCCGCGTCGTTGAGGCGTCCGCGGGATCCGGGAAAACCTACGCTCTCGCCCAGCGGTATATTCAGTTGCTTCTTACCCAACCCGGGAATCCCCAGGTTGTCTCCTTGCGGAATATCCTCGCGATCACCTTTACCAACAAGGCGGCCTTTGAAATGAAACGCCGCATCTTGGATTTCCTTAAGAAAATGGCGCTTGATGAGCTTTCTCCCATCGAGGAAGACACCCTGCTCAAACCGCTGGGCCTGTCCCGGGCACAGGCCCGGGAGAAAGCGTATGGCATTCTGGAAACCCTTGTGCACCAGTATAATTATTTTCAGGTGCAGACGATCGACAGCTTTATTAATGCGCTTTTGTCGGGATGCGCTTTTAAAATCGGGCTGTCGGCGCATTTTAAAATCAAGACGAACGCTTTTGAATACGTTGAATACAGCCTGGACCAGATGATCGACCGGGCCCTCCGGGATCCGGTTATCCAGAAAGTTTTTGAGAGTTTTTTGCACCAATATATTTTTCTCGAGAATAAACCAAGTTGGTTCCCTAAGAAAGACATTTTGGCCCTTTTATCCGGCCTTTATCGGCAGAGCAATATTTACGGGCAGGATTTTCAAAGTTATCCCCTTACTGACAAGGAGTTGCTGAAGCACAAGAAAGTCATCCTGGGGTTGATCCGGGATTTGAAGGAACAGTCCGGTACGGCGCTCGACGGGCGTTTCTTGAAGAGCCTGGAGAAATTTCTGGCGCAATACCAGGGCGGATTTGACATTGACCGGGTATCGGACTTCTTCACCCGGGAAGATCTTCCGGCCAAAAAGAGCGCCGAACTTTCGGACAGCGTGTATCGCTTATGGGCGGACATCCGCAGCCATTTAAAGACCCTCTGCGAAGAAGAGGCGTTGACGGCCTTTGATCCTTATATCGAAATATTCCAGCATATCAGGGCGGATTTTGAACTGAAAGCCCGGAAGGATGACCTGCTGTTTTTGGAGGAGCTGAACAAAAAAGCCAAGTCACTTTTCGATGAAGGAGCCGTGACCGTGGAGGAGTTGTATTACCGCTTGGCAACCCGGTTTCACCATTATCTGCTGGATGAATTTCAGGATACCAGCCTTTTGCAGTGGAGCAATCTTAAGATGATGGTCGAAGAGGCGCTGTCGACGGGAGGGTCCTTGTTTTACGTGGGAGACAAGAAGCAGGCCATTTACGGGTTCCGGGGTGGGGAAATACAATTGTTTGACGGAATCCAGCGGCAGTTCTCGCATTTTAACGTGTGCCGGGAACAATTAGCCAATAACTACCGCAGCCGGCAGGCGATCGTGGAATTTAACAACCGGATTTTTTCTGTAGAAAATCTGCGCAGGTTTATTGCCGCCAAAGAGGAATTTGAAGAAGACAAGAAAAAAACGCCTGTCGTTTTTACGGAAGGAGAGTTCCAGATGCTGGAGAATGTGTATGGCTCCAGCCGGCAGTCGCATAGCCCCGGACGGGAGGCGGGGGTGGTGCGCGTGGAAATTGTCGTGAGCGACCGCAAAGAAGACCGGGACGAGTTAATCCGGGAGATGGTGGTCGGGAGGATTGAGGACGCGCAGCGCCGCTTCCCTTTGAAAGACATCGCCCTGTTGACGCGGAGCAACGATGAGATCGAGCTGTTAACCCGCTGGCTGACAGAAGCCGGTATCCCGGTGCAATCGGAACGCACGGTGAATATCCGGGAGAACGCACTTGTGCAGGATTTAATATTTCTCCTCCAGTTCCTTCATTCTCCCATTGATAATTGTGCGTTCGCCAGATTTATTTTGGGGGATCTGTTTTCTGCCTGCGTCCGGGATAAAGATGTTTACCAGAAATATCTGTTGGAAACCCGGACAAAAATGGTAACGGAGAAAGATTTTGTCCTTTACCGGGATTTCCGGAGCAGATTCCCCCTCGTGTGGGACGACATGTTTGATGAGTTTTTCCGTCAGGCGGGGCTTTATCCGTTGTATGAACTGATGATCAGTATTTTACGCCGTTTTGACGTGTTTGTGCATTTCCCCGGCCAGCAGGGTTTTGTCATGCGGTTCCTTGAGTTGATCAAGGAAGAGGAGGAGAATTATACAGATGCCGGTTCGTTCCTGGAAAAGTTCGACGAGATGGAGGATGAGAAGCTTTACGTGCACATGACGGACGCCGAAGCGGTCCAAATATTGACCATTCATAAAGCCAAAGGGCTTGAGTTCCCGGTTGTGGTGATCCCGTTTCTGGGGATGCGGATCAAGGTCGGAGCCGGCGGCGGTGTGGGGCAGGTCTCGTATGTGCTGGATTTTAAGGAGCAAAATTTACGGTTGATGCGCATTAAAGAAAAATATTTGAAATATTCCGGGCCGCTTTATGACATCTGGCGGGAGGAATATGTGCGGGCGTTTCTTTTCGAGCTGAACAGCGTTTATGTCGCCTTGACCCGGGCCTCGGAAGAGCTTTATGTTTTTGTCCCTAACAAAACGGGAACCGGCTTCAACCCGGCGCAGTTTTTGTTCCCGGAAGAATGTATGCAGATGGGGGAGGCCGCGCGCCGCGACAGGAAAGCGTCCCGGAAGGGGCCGCGGTTACTTTTGCCCCCGCCGGTTTACCAGGACTGGTTGGCTTACCTGAAGGACGAATTCCTGGATGGAGATAAAGTCCTCCGCCGCCAGGCGGTCCTCCGGGGTGATATTGCTCATGCGGTGCTGTCTTTTCTTGATAACCTCGAAGGGGAAAATGTTGAAGAGGCCGTGGGATTGGCTCTGCGGCAGGCCCGCGCCCTTTATCCCCAGATCGGAGAGGGCCGTGAGTATCAAACCCTGGTCTGCCGTTTTGTCAGCGATGAGCAGATTCGCCCCTTTTTTTATATTAAGGAAGGGGCGGTGTGCCGGGAATGGGAAACGGTTGACCGTCAGGGGCAAACCCGCCGCATAGACCGGCTCATTTTGGGCTCTCAAGAAATATGGGTGGCGGACTTTAAGAGTTCCCGGGAGCCGGCAGCGGATTATTTCCACCAGGTCGGGGCGTATATGCATATTGTCCGGGATCTCTTCCCGGGGAAAGTTGTCCGGGGATTTTTACTGTATATCGACACCTGTGCGGCGGAGGAAGTGTTTTTAAACGAGACCGCGGGATTTTGATGCTATGACCGACATTGAAAAGAACAGAGTCGTGACATTCTCCTTTTGCCAGCCGTTTATTGACAGCCTCGCGGAGTATTTAGACGCGGAGTATGTCCGTTCGGGAAAAGACTTCAGCCGTTTGGCGCTGGTGTTCGGCGGGAAACGCCCGGAATTCTTCCTGAAGCGTGCCTTGGCGCAAAAGTTTAAAACAGCTTTTATCCCCCCGAAGTTTTTCACCATTGACACGTTTATCGGGTATGTCCTGGGGAAAAAGGATGTCATTGAGAGGGGCACGGAGCTGGACCAATGTTATGAAATATTTCGGTTGGCCACTCAATTGGTGCCGGATATCCTGAAGGACCGGGCTTCGTTTGCGCAATTTTTGCCCTGGGCCAGCGAAATCCTGCATTTTATTGAACAGCTGGATCTCGAAATGGTTGAGAACAGCGTCTTGAATAATGTTAAAGCCCATGCGCAAATTGGCTATGACGTCCCGGAAAGCATCAACCGCCTGTTGCAGAGTATTGTAACGCTCCGCCAAGCCGTTCACCGGGACATGTTAGAGAAAAAACAATATTCCCGCGGGTTTCAGTATTTGCGGGCCGCGCATATTATCCCGGGAACGGATTTCCCGGAATTTGATGAAATATGGTTTTGCAATGTGTTTTATCTTAACCGGGCGGAGGAGGCCATCATGAAGGACCTCCTGGGGCGGAAAAAAGCGCGTGTGATCGTGCAGGGTGACGAGCGGAAGTGGCCGGTGCTGGAGAGGATAACCCGTTCTTTCCAATGCCCGATCCGGGAAGGGGAGGTTGTCCCTTCTCCGGCATTTGACCTGAAACTGTATTGCGGTTTTGATCTGCATTCACAAATCGGGCTGGTGCGGGAACTCCTTAAAAGCATTAATGAGCCGGAAGAGACGGTGATTGTCCTTCCGGAAGCGGACCACGTGATCCCGCTGCTTTCAGAAACCGCCGCGCATTTAAAAAATTTTAACGTGTCGATGGGGTATCCTTTAAAACGCAGTTCCTTGTATTCCCTGTTCGTTCAAGTTTTCCAAGCGCAGCTCTCCCGAAGAGGAGGCTGTTATTACACGAAAGATTACCTTAAGGTCCTGCGGCATCCTTTGGTGAAAAACCTGCGCTTGTCCGGATCCCCCGCGGTCACGCGTGTCCTTGTTCACAAGCTGGAAGAGATTTTAACCGGCCAGCATGAAACACCGATCTCCGGGCTGCTTTTTGTCCCGCTGGCGGACGTGGAAGGATCAGGGGAACTTTATGATCTCACTTTAGCGACCCTGGCGGGGATGGGTATCGTTGTGACGAAAGCCGATCTGCACAGGGCCATGGCAGCCCTTCATGAAGGGCTGTTCACTCTCTGGGAGACATTGGAACATTTTTCCGGGTTTTGCGCTGCCCTGGAAACTTTCCTTGACCTCCTGATCCGGGCCAGCGCTTTGTCCCATTACCCGTTGAATCTTAAGATCGCTGGAAAAATGTATGATATTGTCGATGAGATCCGGCAGGCGGTTTTTGCCGGGGAACCGTTCCCGGCCGAAGACCTTTTTAAAATATTTTCTGGGAAGATAGAAAGAGAAATCATCGCGTTTTCGGGGTCTCCGCTGAAAGGTTTGCAGATCCTGGGTTTGTTTGAAACCCGGGCATTAAATTTTAAGCACGTTATTGTCATGGATGTGAATGAGGGGGCCCTGCCTCACGTGAACCTTTATGAGCCGTTAATCCCCCGGGAGGTTATGATCAGCCTGAACTTAGACCGGCTCGAACAGGAAGAGGAAATTCAGCGTTACCAGTTCATGCGCCTGATTTCGTCGGCCAAGACCGTGCACCTGGTTTATCAGGAAAGCAGGGATAAGGAGCGAAGCCGCTTTGTTGAGGAGCTGATCTGGGATGCGGAAAAAAAGTCCGGGCAGCGGGGAGGCTTTCCTGTCCTCACTCCGGGATTCCGGGTTGATGCGGTGTCGGGCCGGAAAGCGGTTGTTAAGACGCCGGAGATGATAACTCTGCTTCGGGGCATGTCGTATTCCGCGTCGAGCGTTAATGCCTATCTTCGTAATCCGATGGATTTTTATCTGAATTATGTCCTGGGCTTAAGGGAAAAAGAAGACTTGCTGGATGAGCCGGAAAACCGGCAAGTCGGGACGTTTGTCCATGCTCTGCTGGAAGAGACTTTTAAGAAATTTATCGGCAAACGGCCGGCCTTGAGTGCCTCTTTTCAGAAATATTTCAAAGAATCTTTTAATGACCTTTTTGAGAAAACGTTCGCGCGTTCCATGAAAGCCGACGCGTTTTTGCTTAAGGCGGTGTTAGAAACGCGGCTGGAACTTTTTTTGCGCAACGAAGCCGAGAACCCGGAGCGGCGGGTGAAGGAAATCCTTTTTATTGAAAAACGTTTTGCGGACACAATAACCCTGCCCTGCGGCGCGTTTCCTTTTGTGTGTCGGCTCGACCGGGTTGACCGCCTGGAGGACGGCACGGTGATGATCCTGGATTATAAGACCGGCGGCGCGGATCCCCTGCCGAGAGGCCTTGAGGTTATTGAAAGGATGTCCCTGTCCCGGCAAACCATTTATGAGAATGTGCGGTCGTTTCAGCTGCCGCTGTATTTTTATTACCTGCAAAAATATTTCCCTGGGGAAAAATTGAACGCGGCGTTTTATAACCTCCGGACGCTGGAGCTTTCTCCCTTGATCCGCCGCTCTTCGGTGGACGATTATGACAGGATCAATCAGGGGTTTTTACGGGTGTTGGATTTTGTGTTGGCGGAAATCTTAAACGCGGATGTGCCGTTTGTGCATGACCCGTATTGTTGATATTCATCCGCGGCAAGGGCCGTGTGAAGCCGGGGGGAATCTCCCGGCCTGGAGAGACGCAATTAAAGGTCAACCCCAAAATTGAAAAGGGCCCCGACAGGGGCAAGAGTCTTATTCGGAGCGTTCCATGCCGGTATTTTTATCAGAGCCTATGCTTGTTTTCGCTGTTTGCCTAGGGGGGTATCTTCTCCCGGCGGCTGTTTATACATTTTATCTTTTAAAATGGAAAAGGGCTCAAGCCGGGATGCCCGGAAAGCCCCGTCGTGATAATGTGGAGGCTTGGTGGGATTTGGTCATGGGGCAAGAGGGGATATCCCCGGGGGCCGCGTCACACGGCCTGTCTTCTCTGCGCCGCAAGAAAAAGAGGTGGTTTATCATCATGATATTGTCCTGGCTTGCCGGCACGGTCATTTTAATAAGGATTATATAAGAAGAAATATCCTCCTGGAGGCCGTTTGTTTTTTCAATTATTTAAATTTTCCATAAATAAACAATTGATATATAATTAAAAAGCTAAAATGGCCACGGCCCTCAACCCCGGGTAATCTTTATTAAGGTTACCGGCAAGGCACCAGACATGAGCATGAATTTGGAAGCATTAAACCATTACTTAGAAAGCCGGTTTAGTGGGTCTCCGATTGTTGTCCAGGGAGACCGGATGACCGTAAAATACAGGAATAGCGAGGGATTGCTGTTTACCATTGTCGCCCGGGAAGAGGCTGACGGCGTATCTTTGCGCGTGACCACGCCGCTTATGCTTCTTAACCCGCAGACCAGAGAGAAATTTGAGCACTTTCAGGATGGTCTCGTGGACACCCTTTCCAAGGGCTTGTTTGAAGATCTTGGTGTTGAAGTGGATCACGAAGCCCATGTTTGTGCCTGGGCGAAACTGGGAACAGAGCCCTTATGTTTTCCCAATAAAATTGTTGAGACTTTTGTTGAGGGCGCTTTAGGACTGCCGGTTGCTTTTAAGAAATCTTTATTCTGAAATTTTGAGCTCCATGGCGGAAGAAAAACCGCTATTTTTATCAACCAGGTGCGTTTTTGAAATTGTTAAGAGCGTGGTTCCTGTCCAATATTTAATTAAAGAAAGGCGTTGATGATGAAGTCAGGATGGATCGTGTATAAAAACAAGCGTATTCTTTATGCAGACTATAGTCATTTCGTGGCGGACTCAGAGGAGCGGAGAATGGAAATAGTGCAGATCAACGAGCTGGTCTGTCATGAGCCCCGGGGTTCTGTTTTGCTGCTGGTGAATGTGGAAGGGTCAACAGGAACAAAAGAAGCGGTCGCCGACCTGAAAGACTCAGCGGTTAAAGTCAAAAGTAGCGTTGTTAAAACAGCGGTGGTCGGCGTGACCGGCTTTAAGGCCGTCCTTATGAAGATGATTGGCAGTTATTCCGGACTTCCGATGGTCCCGTTTAATGATTTGGAAGCGGCCAAAGAGTGGCTGATCAAAGACGTCAGAGATTCATAGCCCTTTGTGCTTTCAATGGGTTTGCGTGTGGAGGAAAATTCTTAATGAGGTTTCGATTCGCAAATTTTCTTATCCCGGTCTTGGGGGTGGCGTCTTTGATGATAGGGCGGGCTGATGCCGGGGACCGGAATCCCACAGAAATCGCCGCGCCGCTTTATAGCACGTATGGACAGCAGATTATGGATTTTTGTAACAGGGTTCTCCCGGATTATCAGCAGATCAAGGGCAGGCTGGTTTGGGAGCACCCGGAGTGGCCGGCTCAGGAATTGGCGTTGAATCTTATGGACATTGGCCGCGGCCAGATTTCAGGGGAGGCGGACCCGTCTTTTCATGACGTCACGTTTATTTCGAATTATGTTTTGTCTCTGAATTTTGAAAATCCGGATGTCGCGCTGTTTACGGCGTATTCCGGCGGTTGCATGATGGGGTTGGTCGTGAAGAATAAGTTGCCGGCCCGTCATTTTCTGGATGCCCTGAAATTGTCAGCGCATATGGCCCAGATTACTTTCGGCGATTGAGCGGCATCCCCCTGGCCCCTGGGGGACGGAATGTTTTGGCGGTATCAATCCAGCCGGCGGCGGGGCGGCTGCTGGCTCAAAGAAATTATAAGGTAATGGCAGTCCCCGGGGGATAGGACAAGAGGAGGTGTGATGCTTAAGAAAAGATATTTTTTCGGAATTGATCATCAGGAAGTCGGCCCGCTGAAGGAAGACGTTATTAAAGAGAATATTATGGACGGGAAGATTACGGAAGAAACGCTGGCCTGGTGCCAAGGCATGAAGGAATGGCTGCCCCTGTGTGATGTCCTGGAACTCCAGGAGGCTTTCGGGTCGTTGCTTGAGGAGTGTATGAAGCCGCCGCCTTTGCCCAAGGCGGCCCCTCAGAAGCCGGTTCCTCCGCCGTTACCCAAGCGCGCTTGCTGCGCCGAACCCGCGTCCCGGGAGCAAGAGCCCCCTCCGCCCAAGTCGGATGCTCCTGCCGGGGATGAGCCTGAAGGATTATGCCCGTTGGATGCGGCTGCGTATCGTTTTGTGATGTGGGGGTTTCGGCCATGGCGAGGAAAGCCTTCTTTTGTGCAGGATTATGTCCGGAAAAATCCCCGCAGGGCGGTTTGGGTGGCGGGCCTTTCTATCCTGTCCCTCGTGCTTATGTTTGGGCTCACGTTTATGGTTATCACCACGGCGGTAGAGGACGGGAATATGCCGGTGCAGCAGCAGGCGTATCCGCAGCAATCTGAGCCCGCGCAGGGCGGGGGAGACTGGCGGCAACGGTATCAAATCTGGCAAGATCAGCAGCGGGATACCCAGAGGATCCTCGACGACTCGTACCGTTACCGGAGGGATTCCCAGGACCGCAGGGATGAAACATACCGGCGGGCGAACTATGATTGGTACACAGACCGGAACGACTAATCACCGTGACAGGCCTTTCCCCTTCCTCGGGAATGATTTTAACGGGAAACAAGTATGAGGCAGACCGGTGCGCAAGCGAAATAAGTTTGTCGTGTTGGCAACCCTGGGGGCGGTTTTTCCCGTCCTCGCATGGTTGACTTCGGAATTCAGATGGCGCCGGATCAACAGCCCAGAACAAAAATTTTCCAATGTGACCCAGTATGTCGCGTTAAAAAGGATGCCGCAGAGGGTTGTCAAGAATCGGCAGAAAAGCGGCTTTTATTATATCGCATTCAGCCCCAGGGACTCCTGGTTTGCGCTGCCTTCCGGGCCGGCCGCGTATGTTTTCAGTGATGAGGGAATTCTGGTGGACTGGACCGCCGACAGCGGGGACGACCCGGCCTTTGATCATCAATGGCTGCGGGCGGTCCAGCCGTCCACGTTGGCGGAATTGATAAAATCCTCTACGCGATCAAATCCTTAGGCGGTTTTTTAGAAATGGGGCTCGTTTTCTTGCCCCGGGCTGTGTTCCCGGGCGCTGGAAGACAGCGCAATTAAAAATTAAAAATGGATGGCGCGCATGACGAACCTGATCGAATTTGACATGGCGGCGAGCCCGACGTTTGTGCCCCTGCCGCCGTTTGCCCTGATCCGGTTTAAAGGGCTGGTCCCGAACCATATGCAGCTGTTTGAGGCCGAGGAGGGCGGGGACGCCTATACCGTCCTCGCGGTGAACGTGATCCGCAGTGACGAGAAATTTATCTGGGAATCCTGCCTGGATTTGCTGAACCGCAGCGTGGAAACCGCGTCCGGGGCGGTGCGAGGCGTCTATCATTTTAACCTGTTGAACTTTGACGTGCATAAAGAGCTCAAGACGTTCAACCCTCAGGAACTGACGCATATGCTCCTGAGCCATTCCCGCCGTTTGAAGCCGGGACAGCAGCGGTTGCTCAAGTACAGCTCCCTGTATGCTTTGATGCAAAAACTGGGAGAAGAGGAATGGGGCAAGATTATATTTAAGGCCGCGGTTGAAGTGTTCCCTTACCCGCCGGAAAAGATAGATCTTTATATCAGGAGGATCTACAAGGTCCTGGACAATCAGCCCGGCAAAAAGATTGCGGTCATCAATGACTTGAGCCAGACGCCGCTTTATGACGCCGCTAACATAATTCAGCAGGAGCGGTTGGCTAAAGAAATCCAGCAAGGAGATTTGTTTAAGGCGGTCCCGGATATTGTCGTTCAGGACATTAACGGCCATCGGGTTTTGCGCCGGCCTTAAAATTTTTTGGCAAACGGGGGCTTTCATGACACAGCGCCAGCGCATTCCTTCGAAGTATTTCCCCTGGATATTTTTTTGGCTGGCGTTGTCAGGGCCGGTGTTGGGCTGGATGGGCCGGTGGTTTTGGTTTTTTGACCTGTTCAGCCATTTCCGTCTGCAGCAGGTCGGGTTCCTTGTCCTGAGTCTGCCGTTTTTTGCCTTGTGGAGGAAGCGTGTCCTTTTTGCCGCGACCTTGCTTATGATTCTGCTCGCCGGAACACCATTGGTGGCGTACGTCCCGGGTTCCGTTCCCTTGCCGGAGGGGGCCCCTGTTTCTTCCCCTGTCCGGGTGACCTACGCCAACGTGAACGTGGCCAATGTCGATTATGACACCATTGCGGCTGTCCTGCTCAGGGATAATCCTGATGTGTTGGTCATTTCCGAGATCAGTACGCCGCTTTATGAAGCCCTGCGTCCTTATCTTAAGGAATATCTTTTTCAGAAAGTGGTGCCCCGGAATGACTGTTTTGGCTTGGGTGTTTTTTCGCGGGTGCCCGCGGTGTCCATGGATGTCCGGTATTTGGGGGAAGCGCCGGTGCCTTCGATCCGGTGTGTTATGCCGCAGGGGGCCAAGGAATGGGTCCTTTGGGCCACGCATCCGACGCCTCCGATGAGCAGGAAGGGGTGGGCCTGGCGTAACGGCCAGTTAAAAAGCTTAGTTCGAGAGATTGGAGGGGATTCCCGGCCGAGCCTTGTCGCGGGGGATCTGAACATGGCCCCGTGGTGTCCGTGGTTTGGAATGTTTAGTGCTGTTGGGCTGAAGGATTCCGCACGAGGAAAAGGGGCTGTGCCCACCTGGCCGTTTTATGTCCCGGCTTTCATGAGGATTCCTTTGGACCACATTTTGGTCAGTCAAGAAATCTCTGTCATCCAGAGGGACGTCCTTTCGCTTCCCGGGTCTGATCATCGAGCCGTTTCGGTAATAATAGGTCTATAATTAAGATTAATATTAATCAGTAAATTCTATATTAATGAAGGCTCTTTATTGATTGACGCCTTTGGGCTTTTATGCTAGTTTATGGCAATGATTAAAGAAAAGCTTGAGTTTCTCCGGGCCGCCATAGCGCAGATATGCGCGCGCTGTGGGCGGAATCCGGATGAAATCATCCTTGTCGGGGTGACGAAATTCGCTGATGCGGACAAGATCGCGGAGGCGGTTCGCTGTGGTTTGACTGATATCGGGGAAAATAAAGTGCAGGTCGCCCAGGGTAAATTCCCGGCTTTGGGGGAATTGTTGCCGGCGGTCAGGAAACACATGATCGGGCACCTACAGACGAATAAGGTTAAGCCTGTGCTGGAGCTTTTTGACATGATTCAGTCGGTGGACAGTTTGCGCCTGGCGGAGGAAATCGACAAACAGGCCCGTAAACGGGGGCAGAAGGCGGACGTGTTGATTCAGGTTGATTGCGCGGGCGAGGAACAGAAGTTTGGCGTTCCGGCCGAGGAAGCCTTGGATTTTATGGACCAGGCGGCCGGGTTAGAGTATGTCCGGGTCAACGGGATTATGACCATTGCGCCGTTCGTGGAGGATGAATCTGTGATCCGGTCTTGTTTCAGCGCTGCCCGCGTTATTCGTGACCGGGCCGCGAAGCGGTTTGCGGGGGCCCCCCAGGTTTCCATGAAATATTTGTCGATGGGCATGACGCATGACTATGCCTTCGCGATTCAGGAAGGCGCCAACATGCTGCGGGTCGGCACCGCGATATTTGGTTAATATTTTCAAGGGGATGTGGCTCTGCGAGGGAGATGAGGCAACCATGAAACACCATGTCGGGTTTATTGGCGGCGGGAATATGGGGACCGCGATTATAAGCCGGATTTACCGGCACTACGCGGTGGCTGTTTGTGAAAAGGACCCCGCCAAGGCGAAGGTTTTAAAACGGAAGTACCGCGTTGATAATAAAGAGTTGCCGGATTTGGTCAAGCAGTCGGACATTGTCATCTTGGCGGTTAAACCGCAGGATAGCCCGTGGGTTTTGGCAGAAGTCGGCGGCAGTTTTACCAAAGACAAGGTGCTGATTTCTATTGCGGCCGGGCTGACGACCGGGTTTTTGGAAAAAGGGCTGCCGCCCGGGGCCCGGGTGGTGCGGACCATGCCGAATATGCCGGCTGTGATCGCGGAGGGGATGACGGCCCTGTGCGGGGGACGGAACACGCGCGCGGCTGATATCCGGACAGCCCGTGAGATATTTAAACATGTCGGCGCCACCGAAGTGGTGGATGAACAGTGGATGGACGCGGTGACCGCGGTTTCTGGCAGCGGGCCGGCCTATGTGTTTTTATTCGCGGAATGCCTGATGAATGCCGCGGCGTCTTTAGGCCTAGACCCCAAGCTCAGCCGCCAGTTGGTCTGCCAGACGCTTCAGGGCAGTGTTCATCTGCTTTTGGATTCGGAGGAAGAAGCGTCCGGGCTCAGGGCCCGGGTGACATCCAAAGGCGGGACCACGCAGGCGGCCATGGACGTGTTTGACAAATATAAAATCCAGACGGTATTCACGCGGGCGCTTGGGGCGGCGGAACGCCGGGCCAGGCAGCTTAGGCAGTGATGCGGTTGGGCTGGTCGATCCGGCGAGGGTGCGCCGGTTATTAAAATGAGGAGGACCTCATGGCTAAAGTCGGGATTATTGGTGGAAGCGGGTTGTACCAGTTGGACGGGATAGAAATTCTGGATGAGCGGTCGATGTTTACGCCGTTTGGCCAGCCGTCGTGTAATTTTGTGGTAGGCCGGTTCCAGGGCGTGGATGTTGTTTTCTTGCCCCGTCACGGGAAAGGGCACCGGATTTCTCCCAGTGAGATCAATTACCGGGCCAATATCTGGGGCATGAAGAAATTGGGCGTCAGCGCGATTATCGCTGTCTCGGCCGTTGGGAGCCTGAAGGAGGCGTTTGAGCCGCAGCATTTCGTCGTGCCGGACCAACTGTTTGACCGGACGAAAGGCAAGCGGGCCGACACCTTTTTTGAGGACGGGATTGTCGGGCATATCCCGTTTGCCGATCCGTTTTCTCCGGAAGTCCGCGCCGCGCTTCTGAAGGCCGGCCGGGAGGCGGGGTGCGTCATTCACGATGGAGGCACCTATGTCAATATCGAAGGGCCGCAATTTTCGACAAAAGCGGAATCCAACTTATACCGCACCTGGGACATGTCCATCATCGGCATGACCAACTTGACGGAAGCGAAGCTGGCCCGCGAAGCGGAAATATCGTATGCCACCCTGGCGGCGGTGACGGATTACGACTGCTGGCATCCGTCGCATGATTCTGTGACGGTGGAGATGATCATTGAGAATTTAAATAAAAACGTCATTAATGCCCGTAAAATTTTGGAACGGGCGATTCCCCTGATTGGCGCCATGGAAGAATTCAGCGCGGCCGGTGTGCTGAAGTTCTCCCTGGTGACCGACCGGTCCCTGATCCCTGATGATAAAAAGAAATTACTGGAGATTTTTATCGGACAATATTTGAAATAACGGGACTCTGGTCTGCCGAGGCCCGGACTCTTGGGTGGATGAAAAAATAACAAGGATGATTTCTTATAGAATGTGATGATGCCATGAACTATCAAAAGACCCTGAATTTGCCTAAAACCGAATTTTCCATGCGGGCCGAGCTGGCCCAAAAGGAGCCGCAGTGGCTCGCGCTCTGGGAAACCAATCAATTGCACGCCGCGATCCGTGAGGCGCGGGCTGGTTGCGAACCGTATGTTTTGCATGACGGGCCCCCGTACGCTAACGGCAATATCCATATCGGTCACGCGTTGAATAAGATTTTAAAAGATATCATCGTGAAAATGAAAACCATGCAGGGATATGACGCGTTATATGTCCCCGGGTGGGATTGCCACGGGCTGCCGATTGAGCATCAATTGTTCAAGGAATTGAAAAAGAGGAAGTCGGACGTGGATACGGTGGACTTCCGCCGGAAAGCCCATGACTACGCGATGAAATACGTTGATATTCAACGGGAGCAGTTTCAACGGCTGGGTGTCCTGGGGCAATGGGAGAAGCCGTATCTCACCCTGTCTCCGGAATACGAGTACTGGATCCTTTCGTCGTTTTCCAGCCTGGTCAAGGACGGGTATGTTTACCGCGGGCTCAAACCGGTGAACTGGTGCCCTAACTGTGAGACGGCCTTGGCGGAGGCGGAAGTCGAATATGAAGATCACAATTCCCCGTCGGTCTATGTTAAATTCCAGGTGAACAACCCTCAGGCTCTGGGAAGGACGCCGAAAGGCAAGCCCCTTTCGCTCATGATTTGGACGACCACGCCCTGGACGCTGCTGGCTAATGTCGCGGTGGCCGTGCACCGGGCCTTTCAGTATGTGTGCGTTGATATCGGGGAAGAAGCGGTGGTCTTGGAGAAGACCCTGTGCGAACGCGTCTTGGGCAAGGCCGGGGTTGCGAAATATGAAGTCCTCCAGGAGGTCTCGGGAGAGGCCCTGCAGGAATTGTTGTATACGCACCCGTTTGGATTAAAACAAAACTGCCGTGTTGTGGTGGTCGACTACGTAACGAAGGAAGACGGGACCGGGCTGGTCCATACCGCTCCCGGCCACGGCCAGGAAGACTATGAAGCCGGCCTCGAACATCACCTTGATATCCTCATGCCGGTTGATGACCAGGGGTTATTTACTCAAGAGGCGGGCGCGTTCGCCGGGCAGCATGTTTTTAAAGCGAACGAACAGATCATCCAGAACTTGAAGGCCAGGGGGATGCTGGCGGCTTCAGAAACGATCAGCCACAGCTATCCGCATTGCTGGCGCTGCAAGAAGCCGATTATTTTCAGGGCCACGCATCAGTGGTTTATGAAGATTGATCATAAGGACTTGCGGGCCAAGCTGCGCCAGGCGGTTCAGGAGAAAATACTCTGGATTCCGGCGTCGGGGCAGGAACGGATGACCGGAATGATCATTTCCAGGCCGGACTGGTGCCTTTCTCGTCAGCGCCATTGGGGCGTGCCGATTCCCGCTTTGGAATGTGAAGGATGCGGGGGGGAGCATAAACTTTATCCCGCAGTGATTGACCATTTCGCAAGCATTGTTAGGACGGAAGGGACTGATGCATGGTTTCGGAAGGGGTTGCCTGAACTTCTCCCGGAGGGTTTTGCGTGTCCGGACTGCGGGAAACGTGCTTTTAAACGGACATTCGATATCCTGGATGTCTGGTTTGATTCCGGGGTGAGCCACAAGGCGGTTGTTGGCCCCATGCTGGGGCGGAAGATCCCGGTGGACCTTTATTTGGAAGGGTCTGACCAGCACCGCGGTTGGTTCCAGTCTTCTTTGATCCCGGCGGTCGCCTTGGACGGGATGCCGCCTTATAAAGCCGTGTTAACCCATGGTTTTGTCATGGACGGCCAGGGCCGGAAGATGTCGAAATCCTTGGGGAACGTGATCTCTCCTCAGGATGTTATCAAGACCAACGGCGCGGATATCCTCCGCTTGTGGGTGGCCTCCAGCAATTATCATGATGATATCCGTTTATCCAAAGAGATCATGGCGCGCGTGATCGATGCGTACCGCAAAATCCGCAATACCATCCGGTTCCTTTTGGGGAACCTTGATGGGTTTGACCCCTTAAAAGAGCTTTTGGGTTATGACCATTTGGTTGAAATTGACCAGTGGGCTTTGCACAAACTTCAACAGGTCGCTCTTGATCTGCGGGAAGCTTACGAGCAGTTTGAGTTCGCCCGGGCCTACAAACTCATTTATTCTTATTGTAATGAAGCGTTGTCGGGTTTTTATCTTGACATTCTTAAAGATAGACTGTATACTTCTCACGCTTTTTCAAGGGAAAGGAAATCAGCGCAGACTGTTCTTTTTCATATTCTTAACCACCTGGTTTGTTACATCGCTCCGGTCCTGAGTTTTACGGCTGAAGAAGTGTTTCAGCTTATGCCGAAGACTCCGCAAACGGCCTGTTTGTCCAGCGTGCATCTTCTTCAATGGCCGGATTGTTTGAAAGGCTGGCGTAATGAACGTTTAGAAAAAAAATTTTGTTTCCTGGAAACTTTGCGGCCGCATGTTCTTAAAGCCCTGGAAGACAGCCGCCGTGAAGAGGTAATCGGCAGTTCCCTGGAAGCCCGGATTATATTCAGGACCTCCAGCGACCGGGATGCCGAAAACCTAAATACTTTGGCGGCCATTTTACCGCAGGTTTTTATTGTGTCCCAGGTTGAGGTGGAGCGGGTGGAGCATGTAAGCCAGGGCGTCCATGAAGAGTTTCCCAAGACGGCTATTATTATCCAGAAGGCGTATGGGAACAAGTGTGTCCGTTGCTGGAATTATAGCCCGCAAGTCGGGCAAAGCCGGGAGCATCCGGAATTGTGCGAGCGTTGTTTGCCGGTTGTGGAGGCCATGATTCGGGACGGGTTGGTGGACGTTGCCTGAGGAGGACCTGTTAGCACGGGGCGCACGGGACTTTGACTTAGATAGTTCATCTTGTATACTTGGCTATAGGTTAATGTCGGATTTCGAATCAAGTTGGATTCTTCTCCCTAACATGGCGGGAAGCAAGAAAAGGAGAAATAGGGAATGACGGAAAACAAGTTGAATAAAAAGCAGAAAGATGTTTACAGGAAAAGCCTTCTGGAGATTAAAGAAAAAATAGTCCATGACATTAAGAATATGACCGGTGGAAAATCGTCCGAGTCCAAGGAGCCCCTTGAAGAGTTTTCCGGGGGGCATGGCCTGCATATGGCGGATTTCGCCACGGACATGTATGACCGGGAATTCACTCTGGGGTTAGCGTCGAATGACCGCGAATTGTTGCAAAAGGTTGATAAGGCCCTTAAGAGGATAGAAGAAGACAATTATGGATTATGCGTGGAGTGCCAGCAGCCCATCTCGGAAGTGCGCCTGGAAGCCATCCCTTATGTGGAAACTTGCCTCCAATGTCAGGAAAAGCTGGAGCAGCAAAAAAAACCGGCTCATTAAGAATTACCAGGGGTTTCCTGAAATATGGCAACGTTCTGATTCCTAAAGGATTTTCCATTCCTCTTTTAGCAGGTTGTCATGTGTACAGATATTGAGTTATTATGAAAAATGTTGTAAAGCCGCAATTAGATATTTTCCTTTCCCTGTTCACTGTTTCTTTTATCGTTTTTCTGGACCGCATTACTAAAATTTTTTTCTCCAATATCCTGGCAGAAGGGGAGTCGTTGCCAGTGATCCGCCATATCTTGCACATGACGCTTGTTCATAACACGGGGATCGCGTTCGGACTGTTTAAGAACCACGGGATTGTGTTTATTATTGTCCCTATGATCGCGATCGTTTTGTTGGTGTATAATATTTATTATTATAAATCCAATAATGAAAAGTTGAGCCGCCTTTATATTGTGGCTTTTTCCATGATCCTGGCCGGGGCGATCGGGAACCTGATTGACCGTATTTGTTATGGGTATGTCATCGACTTTGTTGACTTTCAGATCTGGCCAGTGTTTAATATCGCCGATAGCGCCATCACGGTGGGGGCCCTGATTATCGCCTTGAAATGCATCCCCCGGGCAGACGCTCATAAGGAGCCGATGCATCCTTAATTTCAAAACGCTGTTGACGTCCGAAAAAAAGAGGGGGTGAGCTATGCTGCCAATCATCTGTGCCTTCGGGCCGTTTCATATATATTCATACGGGCTGATGTTGGCGATTGCGGTCATTGTGTGCTCGTTTTTATTAAAACGGGACGCGGTTGTTTATAATATCCCGGCCGATGTGATTTATGACCTGGTTTTCTGGGCTGTCTTGGGGGGCATAGCCGGGGCGAGGATATTTTTTGTTTTGATGAACTGGGATATCTTCGCCGCTGACTTGAAAGAAGTTGTGATGCTACAGCGGGGAGGGTTGGCTTGGCAGGGGGGACTCATTCTGGGGACCGCTATCGGGGCTGGTTTTATCTATATTAAAAAACTTCCTTTCCGGCTCATGTTGGACCTCCTGGCCCCTTACCTGGCTCTGGGGCAGTCGATTGGCCGGGTGGGCTGTTTTCTCAACGGGTGTTGTTACGGGAAGGAAGTGTCCTGGGGAGTTTATTTTCCGGTTCATCAGGCTCATTTGCATCCGACCCAATTGTATGCCAGCGCGGCACTGTTTGTGATCTATTGCGTTTTGAAGGCCTACAGAAAACATCCCCATGCGCCGGGACAGGTTTTGGCGCTTTATTTTATTTTAGCCGGCATCCAAAGATTCGTGATCGAATTCTTCCGTGCCGACCATGAACTGACGGCTATAGGTTTAAGCGTTTTTCAGATTGTCAGCCTTGGCCTTTCCACCGCCGGTCTGTTGTTGATGGTGTATTTAAGAATCCGGCAACAACGAAAAGGTTAAGCCGTCCCCTGGGTCCAGGGGGAGATTTTTATGCCGCAGACTATCTTTCACGTTGATGACTCCGACGCGCAGCAGCGGATCGATCTGTACCTTTCCAAACAATGGGGCGGGGATGTGTCCCGGACAGCGGTGCAGCGGCTGATTGCCGGAGGGAACGTCACGGTTAATCAGCGCCCGGTTAAAGCCAATTACCGGACACGGGCCGGGGATGAGGTTGCCGTCCGCGCTGAAGAAGCGGTATTGTCTCCCGGGGGAATCCGGCCGGAAAACATCCCTTTAAATATTTTTTATGAAGACCGGGCCCTGCTTATTATTTATAAACCAGCCGGGCTTGTGGTTCACCCGGCCCAGGGCTGCCTGTCCGGGACACTGGTCAATGCGCTTTTGTTTTATTGCCAGAGAACCGGGCAATCCCTTTCCGACGTGAATACGGAGGAGCGGCCCGGCATTGTCCACCGCCTGGATAAGGAGACGTCCGGCCTTTTGGTTGTTGCCAAAAGCAACACATATCATGTCCGGCTGGCCCGGCAGTTTGAAAAGCACAAAGTCCGCAAACACTATCTCGCGTTGGTGCAAGGATGGGTGGCTTTTGACGAGGGGGTTGTCGATGTCCCCATCGGACGGCACCCCGTTCATCGGGACAAGAAAGCCGTGACATCCGAGGAGGGAGGCCGCGCGGCCCGGACGTATTATCGGGTTTTGAAGCGGTTTAAGAATCCTGTTACGTATTTGGAATTGTCCCCGCAAAGTGGGCGGACGCACCAGTTGCGCGTCCACATGGCTCATCTGGGGCATCCGATTTTGGGAGACACCAAATATGGAGATCCAAGAACGTTTCCTCGCTTGGCTCTTCACGCCCGGTTTTTGGGTTTTTTTCATCCTGAAACCAAGAAATGGGTTGAGTTCTCCTGCCCCGCCCCCCCGGAGTTCAGCCGCGAAGACCTCATAGGAGCGGCCAACGCATAAAGATTTCAAGAGAAACCCTTTACTTCCTTAGGATTTGCCATATAATAAGTTATAATAAAAATACTGGAATGTTCACGCGTCCCTGGGGAGAAGGGGCGTTCCTTTTAGGTTGCTCCGGGAAGGGCGGTGAGTGTTCGTTGTTCTATTGGACGGGGCATGATAAATGATAAGGAGAACAAAAACGATGAATAATTCTGGGAAGACATTAACTATTTTTTTGGTGATCATTGCCGTTTTGCTGGTGTGCTTTACCGGGATATCAGTATTTTTCTTTATTAAAGAAATTGATTTAAGGAAATCTGCGGAGTATAACCTGGAACAGTTGCGGGTGGCCGAGGCTTCGTTGCGGGCGGACATGAAAGAAGCAGAGAAACAGATCAGGCTCCTGGAAGAAAAAAATAAAGAAGCGAATGGCCGGATTGAAGACCTCATCGAAGAGAAGGCGCTGGAGCAGGAGCTTAAAGAAGAAGTGAAAAGGGAAGCACGGCTTTTAAAAGACGAGCTTGAAAAGGAAAGCAAAGCGAAAGAGGATATCCGTAAAGAACTGACTGTCGAACTGGAGTCGGCTCAGGGGCGCGTGGCCCAAATGGAGAAAGAGTTGGGGGCGACTCAGACGAGGAACAAAGAACTTGAAACAATCCGGCAGGATTTAGAAAATCAGGTCGGCGACTTGAAGAAGCAAATTGATGCTTTGACCCAGAAATTAACAATTCCCGGTGATGGAGGCATCCCGGATGACGGCGCAGCTGTCCAAGAGGGCGTTGATCTTGAGCCGATTGTCATTAATACGGGGGAGGCCAACCGCGGGGCTGTCATCAGCGTCGATAAAGAAGCGGATTTTATTATTGTGAGCCTGGGAGAGAAGAACGGCATTAAAAAGGGCATGCTCCTGTCCGTTCATCGCGGGGAGAAATACCTGGGGGATGTGGAAGTCTCACGGGTTTTGCCGGAGATGTCGGCTGCCGACGTTGTCCCTCCTTTAAGAAGCGAAAAGGTCCGCAAGGATGACGCGGTGGTTGTTAAGGAATGAATTTATTGATTCGGCAGACGCCCTGTTTGCGGGGGCGTGTCTTCCTCCCTGCCTCGAAGTCTTATTCCATCCGAAGTTTTCTTGTTGCCGCTTGCGGTGGGCATTCTGTTATCATTCATCCGTCTGATTGTGATGACGCGCGGGTTGCTTTGAAGGTGGCGCGTTTTTTAGGGGCCCGGGTTAAGAAAATCGCTGAGAACACCTGGGATGTCCAAGGGGGGACCGTCGCGAGGAAAGCCGCGCACGTTGATGTCCGGGAATCGGGCACTGTGCTGCGGTTTTTATTGCCCCTTCTGGCGGCCCAGGGGCGGAGAATTACGGTGACCGGGCAGGGGACCTTGTTGGGTCGTCCCAATAAACAGCTGGCGGAAGCTTTGAGGGCCCGGGGGGTGATTCTTAAGGGAGTTGGGCCGAAAGAATCCGTCCCGATTACGCTGTCCGGGGGGTGTTTCCGCGGCGGAAAGATCAATATCGACGGCACGGTGAGTTCGCAGTTTGTTTCGGCGTTATGCATCGCCTGCCCGCAGCTTCCCGAAGACACCCGCTTGAGCGTCAAGGGCCGCCGTATGGTTTCGGTGGATTATATTGAGATGACCCGCCTGGTATTAGCCCAGGCCGGGGTGACGATCCGTAAGCAGAAAGAACGCACATTTTTAATCTGCGGCGGGCAGCGGTTCCGTGGTTTGAAGCGGTTTTTAATCCCGTCTGATTACGGGTTGGCCGCTTTTTTAATAGCCGCCGGCCTGCTGACGGATTCGCCTTTGGAATTGGCCGGGCATTTTGACCGGAAATTTATTCAGGCGGATGGGAAGATTTTGGAATTTTTAAAACGGATGGGCGTGTCTATTCAGCTGACGGCCCGAACGTTGTCGTGGCGGCCGCCGGGGGTTTTGCGCGGAGGGGATTTTTCCCTGAAAGATTGTCCGGATTTGGTCCCTGTCATGGCGGTGTTGGCGCTTTTCGCGCAGGGCCGGACACGGTTAAAAGATATTAAACATGCGAGGGTTAAGGAGTCCAACAGGATCACGGACTTAAGGCAGGAATTATCAAAAGCCGGTGCGCGGCTTTTGGAAACAGCCGATACGCTGACCATTGTTCCGCAGGCTCAGTATAAAAAAAATATCACTTTGGATCCTCGGCATGACCATCGGTTGGCCATGGCGTTTTGTGTTTTAGGCTTGAAAATTGGCGCGACCGTGCAGGATATCGGCTGTGTTTCCAAATCCTATCCGGGTTTTGTGAGGGATTTTAAGAGCGTGGGGGCCAGCATAAAAAAAAGCCGGTAAGATGCCCGGATTTGTTCGCTTAATATTCTTATAATTGATTGACAGTGAATTTCTTTTCATATATGATGTTTCCTGTTAAATAGCAACTAGTTACTCATCATTTCTCTTCGAGAAATAATACTATTAATATAAAAAATAAGGAAAAGCTATGTTGCTAAAGTTAATCCGGTATCTGCAAAGAATGATCAATTATGTCCTTGGCCTTTTTTCCAATGACATGGGGATCGACTTGGGAACGGCTACGACATTGGTTTATGTCAAAGGAGAAGGGGTTGTGCTGTGCGAGCCGTCAGTCGTCGCCATTGAAAAAGACACCAATCGGGTTATTGCCGTTGGGGATGAAGCTAAAAAGATGCTTGGCCGCACGCCGGGCAATATCGTGGCGATTCGCCCCATGAAGGACGGGGTTATTTCCGATTTCGAAATCACAGAGGCGATGTTGAAATATTTTATTCGGAAGGTTCATAAACGCCAAGTCCTGGTGCGGCCGGCCATGGTGATCGCGATTCCTTCCGGCATTACGGAAGTGGAGAAACGGGCGGTCAAGGATTCCGCGGAGCGGGCCAGCGCCCGTTCAATTGAGTTGATCGAAGAACCGAAAGCCGCGGCGGTCGGGGTCGGCCTGCCTGTGGAGGAGGCGGCCGGGAACATGATTATTGACATCGGGGGCGGGACCACGGAGTTCGCCGTGATTTCGCTTGGCGGATTGGTGTATTCCAAATCAATACGTATTGCCGGAGACGAGATGGACCAGGCCATCACGGAATATCTGAAAAAAACCTACAATCTGATGGTCGGGGAGAGGACGGCGGAGGAGATTAAGATCCGCATCGGTTCGGCCTTTCCTTTGGAAGAGGAACTCAGTATGGACGTGCGCGGCCGTGACCTGATTGCCGGATTGCCCAAGACGATCTCCATTTCGTCGGAAGAAATCCGTGAGGCGCTTCAGGAGCCGATCCAGGCGATTGTGGATGCTTCAAAAATTACGTTGGAAAACACGCCTCCGGAATTGGCTGCGGATTTGATTGATCGCGGAATTGTTATGGCCGGCGGCGGTTCTCTCCTGCGCAGCTTGGATAAAAGGATTGCCGAAGAAACCGGACTGCCTGTCCATATTGCTGATGACCCGCTAACGGCCGTTGTCTTGGGAACGGGGCAGGTTCTCAACATGCCCGCGAAACTTCGCAGGCGTGTTGTGGTCGCGACGAAACTGGACTTTTAACGAACCGGGTTCTGGGAACTCCTTAATTTATAGAATTTTTTGATCCCTCGCGCGTGTTCCTGTGGCATACCTGCGGTTTCCCCTGATCCTTCCCGAGGATATTTCTAATCAACACTTTTTATTGAATTCGCGCGTGTCTAAATACCACAAAAAAACGTTGATTTACGGGTTGATCACGCTGAGCGTCGTCGTCCTTTTTTTCTTGCCAGCCCGCATGGTCTCTCCCCTGAAATTTAATTTTATTTCCTGGACGTCGCTTCCGGTTCGGATCATTTCTTTCCCGCTGCTTGAACTGAAAAAGGTTCTTCTTTACCACCGCACATATGCGGAATATGTCAAATTGCAAAAGGATTACAATACGCTTAAAGCCCGCCTGATCGGGATGGAAGAAGTGATCCGGGAAAATAATCGCCTGGAAAAGTTGTTGAAATTTAAACGCAGCCTGGTTTATTCTTCGGTCGGCGCGAACGTGGTGGGGCGGGATCCGTCGAACTGGAATGAAACCGTGATCATTGATAAAGGGTCCCAGGATGATGTGGATGTGGGGATGCCGGCCGTGAACGCCCAGGGCGTCGTTGGGAAGGTCGCGGAAGTCAGTGATAGAAAAAGCAAGGTGATCCTCCTGACGGACCCCGGTTTCAGCACCGCGGGCCTGGTGAAAAGGTCGCGCGAAATCGGGCTTGTGTCCGGCACGCTCCAGGGGCTCTGCCGGATGAGGTATCTCTCCGCCAACGCGGATGTTAAAGTGGGGGATCAGGTCATCACCTCAAAACTCAGCTCTTCGTTCCCCGAAGGATTATTCGTCGGGGAAGTGATCGCTGTGGAATATAAGAAAAACGGGCTTTCGCTGGACTGCATTATTCAGCCGGCGGTGCCGCTTTCTCAGCTGGAAGAAGTCCTTATTATACGGACACGGTAATTATGTACCTTTTATGTGTTATTTTGGGGCTGGTGTTCGCGACATTTGTCGTGGAGTGTGTCCTCGTCCATGTCCTGTCTTCCTGGTATATCCCGAATTTGTTGATCATTTTGGTGGTTTTTTTCAACCTTTACCGGGGCACCCGCTACAGCCTGGTGGCCGGGATCCTGGCCGGATTGTTTAAAGACAGTTTCAGCGCCGGGCCGTTCGGCCTGTATACGTTTGCGTTCATCATCGCGGTTTTTTTTACGACACTGATGAAGATGTATATCTATCAGCCGGGAGTGATGGCATCCCGGATACTGCTGGTTTTTATCGTGACGATCGGCTATGTGACAACGTATTGGATCATCCAGCTGATGTTTACGTCGTTGGCCTTTCCATCGGTTTTTTTATATATCCTTGTTCCGGAAGTCGGTCTGACCACACTCATCGCCCCAGTAGCCTTTAAAAAATACCGGCAATGCGCATTAAGATTATTCGCGTAATCATTATTTTGGGACTTTTGTGTCTCGCCGCTGACTTGGTTTATACCCAGGGCATCCGGGGGAGTTTTTATTACCACCAGAGCGTTAACAACAGGATCCGGGTTATCCCGCTGGATGGGATCCGCGGCCGTATCCTGGACCGCAACGGCGTTGTCCTGGCCGATAACCGGCTGTCTTTTAATGTGGCGATGATTCCGCAGGACATTAAAGAAAATGACCAGGTGTTTCACTATTTGAGCCAGGTGTTGAATGTTAAGAAATCCAAATTATTTCAGCAGTATTCCCAGAAAAAACATGCGCCTTTTGCCCCGGTTGTCGTCGCTGAAGATGTGGATAAGAAAGTGGCCATGATCCTTGAGGAAAATAAATTCCGGTTCCCGGGCCTTTATGTGCAGGAGCATTCCCGCCGGTATTATCCCATGGGCAGCATCGGGGCTCACCTTATTGGCCAGGTGGGGAAGATTAACCGAACCAAGATGGAGAAGTTGAAAGATTACGGCTACACCCCGTTGAGCATTGTCGGTTATTCTGGGATTGAAGAGTATTATGACCATTACCTGAAAGGGAAAGAGGGTGGGCTTCAGATTGAGGTGAATAGCCGCGGCCAGCAGGTGCGGTTACTGAGCATGCGGGACGCGGAAAGCGGGGAAGACGTGCATTTGACCATCGACGCCCGCATCCAGCAGATCGCCCAAGAAGCTCTGGGGAACCGCAAGGGCGCGATTGTTATTCTGGATTTCGACAGCGGAGAAATACTTGGGATGGTCAGTTCCCCGACGTATGACCCGAATATCTTTGTGGATCATCGTTTGCAGGGGCAAATCAGTTTCGCGTATTCCAGCCCGGACGCTCCGTTGTTAAACCGGGCTATTCAGGGCCAGTACCCCCCGGGGTCAGTTTTTAAAATCATCCTGACCGTGGCCGCTTTGGCGAATAAAAGAATTTCCAGGCATACGACGTTTAACTGTCCGGGTTATTATACTCTGGGGAAGCGGCAGTTCCGGTGCGCGCACGTGCATAACGCCCAGAATCTTATTGAAGCGATTGCACATTCCTGTAACGTGTATTTTTTTAACACAGGGTTGTTAATCGGCCCGGACCAGATGTATAAATATGCCAGGCTCCTCGGCCTGGGAGAGGTGACGCATGTGGATTTGCCGGCCGAAGAAAGAGGGTTCCTCCCCAGCCGCCGTTTGAGGAGGATCAGGAACCCGACCGGCTGGTATAAAGGGGATACTTTGAATTACTCTATCGGGCAGGGGGAAGTGCTGGCGACCCCGCTGCAGGTCGCCAGGATGACTGCGACCGTGGGCCGCTCCGGGAAAGAGGTGCAGCCGTTTTTGATCAAAAAGATTGGTGAGCAGGATATTGTTCAGTTTTCAACGGTCCGGCTGGTGAACCTTGCCCCGGAGATTTTTACCATCGTTCAGGAGGGGTTAAAAGGGGCTGTCAAAGACCCGCACGGGACGGCCCGGCTCCTGGATATGCCGGGATTCAAGATATTCGGGAAGACAGGGACCGCGCAATCCGTTCCCGGCAAGGACGAGCACGCGTGGTTCGCGGGATACAGCCTTGAAGGAAAGAAACGGGTTTCTTTCTGCGTGTTCCTCGAATATGGCGGGTCGAGTTATAACGCGGTTGTGTTAACGCGGGAATTGTTTCAGCGCCTTAGAATCGAGGATATTTTGTGACAGGTTTTCCTGTTTGAGGAGGAAGAGGTGTTATGCGTAGAGATATGGGCGTGGTGATTTTAATTTTTACCTTTGCGGTGATCGCGATAGGCCTGGTGGCCTTGTACAGCGCGTCTTATCACAATGTGAGGGTGTCCCATAAAATATTTTATGACCAGGTAATTTTTTCCGTGGTCGGCCTTTTTCTTCTGCTTTATCTCAGTAATTTGGATTATCGGAAATTTTATGACCTGGCCTACTTCTTTTATGGCGGCAGCGTGATTTTGTTGATCCTTGTCCTGGTGAGCGGACGGCACGCGCTGGGAGCCCAGAGGTGGTTTAGCATCGCCGGGATCAGTTTTCAGCCCTCGGAAGTGGCGAAGTTGACTTTAATATTCGGGTTGGGCCGGTATTTCAGCGACCGGCGTTCCTCCCTGTCTGCCCGTCCCCGCAGCTCCTTGGGGGTGCTCTGGCACGACCTGTTCGTCCCGCTTCTGATGACGTTGGTCCCGATGCTTCTCGTTTTTAAACAGCCTGACCTGGGAACGTCGTTGTTGTTTTTCGGGATTTTTATTTTTATGCTGTTTACCAGCGGGCTGCGTTACCGGTATATCCTGGGATTCCTCCTGCTTTGCCTGATGATGATGCCGTTTGGCTGGCATATTATTAAGCCATATCAGAAAGACCGCCTGCTGGTTTTTTTGAATCCTAATATTGACCCGTTAGGGGCGGGTTACACGATTATCCAGTCGAAGATCGCAGTGGGATCGGGCCGGTTATGGGGAAAAGGATGGCTGTCGGGAACTCAGAACCAGCTGAATTTCCTCCCGGAGCGACACACGGATTTTATTTTTTCCGTGATCGGAGAAGAGTGGGGGTTGCTGGGGACGCTGGCCCTGGTGACGTGTTACGGCGTGGTGATTTACGCGGGGTTGAAGGTGGCCGAACATGTGAAGGATCGTTTTGGCATGCAGATCGCGGTCGGGATGACCGGTATCTTTTCTTTGCAGGTCTTAATCAATATTGGCATGGTGCTGGGCATGTGCCCGGTGGTGGGGATCACGTTGCCGCTGGTCAGCTACGGCCGGACATCTTTCCTGGTCTCTTTGTTTATGATCGGTATTTTGCTGAATTTAAGCAAAAGGCACACGGTTTTTTAGCCAGGATTTTGTTGGTCCTCCCTCATGAAATCCGGTGTATGACACGGGGCCGGGGTTGGCATTTTAAAACAATTCATTATAAACTATATATGAAAATGATAATATATTGTATAATAGGCAAAATTCTTTTTGCCCGGAATCGGGTGGAGGGAAAAATTTTGTTTTCAACGTGTTTATCATTAGGGATAACGGCCTGATATATGAAAGATTATAAACGGACATCCAATAAACATCTAGGTGAACTGCTCGTCGAGAAAGGGGTCCTCGACCGGGAACAAATCGCGATGGCCATGGCCTATCAAAACGAAAAAGGCGGGCTCATCGGTGAAATCTTGGTTGAGTTGAAGTTCGCCACGGAAGAAGACATTGCCCAGGCGCTTACCTGCCAGTACGGATTTCCTTTCCTTCCTTTGTCGAATTATGAGATTGATCGAGAGGTCCTTAACGCGGTCCCGGAAACCGTCTGTAAGAAATACTGCTTGATCCCCATTGATAAAATCGGAAAAAGCCTTACCGTTGCCATGGCGAACCCCCTGAACCGCACCGCCGTTGAAGATGTTGAAATGCTGACCGGGTGCAGCGTGCAGACGTTTGTTTCAACGGCTGGAGACATTAAAGAAGCTATCAAAAAATATCGCAGCACCACCCCCTAAGGAACGTCATGTTCTCCTTAAAAGAACGGTTACAGCAAATCCTGTTAAGAGACAATATCCTCAAACAGGAAGACTTGGACAGGGCTCTGCTGGAACAAAAGGATTCCGGCGGGGACCTGAGCCAAGTGCTGGTCCGGATGAACCTGATCAGTGAAGATGATCTGACCCATATCCTCAGCGAAGGACTGGGCCTTCCGCCCATAGACATTTCCCGCCTTAAAATCGATCCTAATGTCGTTAAGCTTATCCCGCGGGACGTGGCGGAGAAATATCAGATCATGCCGGTTTCCAAGATGGGCGGGAACCTGACCCTCGCCATGGCCGACCCTTTGAATATTTTTGTCATTGATGATGTGAAGGCGTTAACGGGTTTAAGCATCACCCCGATCATTGCCCGTTCGACGCAGTTGGCCCAGGCCATTGAGCGCTGTTACGCGCAAGACGCGCCGGAGTCCGGGGAGACGCTGGAGAGCATCATCAAGGACATGCGGGACGCCGAAGAGCTGGAGCTGGTCAAAGAGCAGGACCTGGATTCGGAAAAGGTTTCTGTTGAAGATATCTCTCAAGACGCCCCGTTGATCAAGCTGACGGACACGATCATTCAACAGGCGGTCATGGCGAAAGCCAGCGACGTTTTTATTGAACCGCTGGAGAAAACCCTGCGCATCCGTTACCGCGTGGATGGAGTGATCCGCGAAATTGACCAGATGTCCAAAGCCCTGCACTTGGCGATTATCTCCCGGCTTAAAGTTGTATCGAACCTGGATATCTCGGAGCGGCGCATCCCTCAGGACGGGCGGTTCCGGACGATCCTTTCCGGGAATAAGGAAGTGGATTTCCGCGTTAATGTCCTTCCAACGGTTTTCGGGGAAAAGATCGTGTTGCGCGTCCTGGATAAATCCGCGGGTGCTGTGGATATCAATAATCTCGGGTTCCAGCCGGAGGATTTGCGCCGGCTGAAAGAATGCGCGGATAAGCCGCATGGGATGATCCTTTCGTGCGGGCCTACGGGCAGCGGGAAGACAACAACTTTGTACTCGATCCTGCGGCATATTGATTCTCCCGGGAAGAACATTGTGACGGTGGAGGATCCGGTGGAGTACCAGATGGCGGGGTTGAACCAAGTGAATGTTAAACCCACGGTTGGCCTGACGTTCGCGTCGACCCTGCGGTCTATTCTGCGTCAAGACCCCGATGTGATCATGATCGGGGAAATTCGGGAAAGCGAGACCTTGGATATCGCGGTCAAGGCCGCGCTGACCGGGCATCTCGTGGTAAGTTCTTTGCACACGACCACGGCCGCGGGCTCGATAGTGCGTATGGTCAATATGGGGGTGGAGCCATTTTTGATCTGTTCGTCTGTCATCGCGATTGTGGGGCAGAGGCTCCTGAGGCGGATTTGCCCGAAATGCAAGGAAGAATTTGTTTTGTCCCAGGAGATGGCGGAAAAAGTGGGGCTGGGCCTCAAAGGGGATATCCGGCTGTTCCGCGGCAAGGGATGCAAGAGCTGCCTGAAGACCGGCTACAGCGGCCGGGTTGGCATCGCGGAAGTCCTGATCCTCACGCCGTCGGTCCGTAAGGGAATTTTACAGCGGGCCGGGGAGCTTCAGATCAAGATGGCCGGGCGACGGGAAGGGATGACGACGATGCGGGAGGACGCGATGGCTAAAGCCTTTGCCGGCTTGACGACGATGGAAGAAGTTTTACGGGTGACAGCGCCTGACGAGCCGTTGAAGGATGAGCCGGGCGTTTGACCAGTGATAATTGCTCACGTTGGTGAGAAAAACCGTTTATAATCATGTCGCAACCACTTAAAACCAAAATTATTCAAACGCTTGTTGAGACCCTCAAAATTAAAAAAGAGGATCTGGATGGAGCGATAGAATTGCAGCGGAGCAAGAATATCAGCTTGGACCGGGCGCTGATCGAGCGGGGGCTTATCAAAGAAGAGGACCTGATGGTCTTGCTTGTCCGTGAGCTGCATATCCCGTTTATTAATCTTAAAAAATATAAGATTGATCCGTCCCTCAAAGACGCCATCCCCGAACGTGTCGCCCGCCAGTACCGGATCCTCCCGATATCCCAGATGCAAAAGACGGTGACCATCGCGATGGCGGATCCGTTGAATATTTTTGCCATTGATGACCTGAAAAGCTTGACGGGCAAGGAAGTGGATGTCGTGATGAGCACGGAATCCGATATCCTGCATGCGCTGGAAACGTATTACGGCAGCAAGATTTCAAGCTCGGTCCAGGAAGTCAGTAAAGATATTGACGTGGGGGAGCTGGAGATTATCAGCGACAGCGAGCTGATCACAGACTCGGAGATGATGGCGGACGAGGGCGAACAGGCGCCTATCATCCGCCTGGTGAACCTCGTCATTCGCGAGGCGATTAAACAGCGCGCTTCTGATATCCACATTGAGCCCATGCTGGACTGCATGCGAGTCCGTTACCGGATTGACGGCACTCTGGTCCACGCGATGAAGATCCCGAAAGATAATCAAAACGCCATTATCGTCCGGATCAAGATTATGTCCCGGCTGGATATCACGGCGACCCAGGTGCCCCAGGACGGCCGTTTTAAAATGCGGGTCAATAACCAGGAGGTGGATTTCCGTGTTTCTCTGCTGCCGACGACCTTCGGGCAGAAAATAGTCCTGCGGGTCCTGGATAAGAAAAATCTCCGCATCGGGTTGGATGGGCTTGGTTTTTCCGAGGAGTCGGCCGGTAAGCTCAAGGAGGCGATCGCCCAGCCTTTCGGGATGATCCTGGTGACGGGGCCGACCGGAAGCGGGAAATCGACGACACTCTATTCGATTGTTAACGAATTGAACACGACGGATAAGAATATAATCACGATTGAGGACCCTGTTGAGTATGTCGTGGACGGGTTAACACAGATTCAGGTGAAGCCGGATATCGGGCTGACCTTCGCGGAGGGGCTGAAGGCGATCCTCCGCCAGAGCCCTGATATCGTTATGGTCGGGGAGATCCGCGATTATGAAACCGCGGATATCGCTATTAAGGCGTCTTTGACGGGACAGATGGTTTATTCGACCCTGCACACGAATGACGCGGCCGGAGCGCTGACCCGCTTGGTGGACATGGGGGTGGAGCCGTTTTTGGTCGCCTCGAGCCTGGTGATGGTCTGCGCGCAGCGATTGTGCCGGAAAATTTGCCCGCACTGCAAGGAAGCGGTGGATATCCCGGCCAAGGTTTTAAAGGAATTGGATATCTCCGTTAAGAAGGACAGGGTTTTTTACCGGGGGAAGGGGTGCGCGCACTGCCGGCAGAGCGGTTTTTACGGGAGGCTGGGAGTCACAGAAATGATGCCGCTCGATGACCACATCCGCGAGATGCTGATCCTGGGCAAGTCTTCCGACGAAATCAAGGAATACGCCCGGGATAAACTCGGCATGCTGACGCTCTGGGATGATGGCCTTCAAAAATTTTTAAAAGGGGACACAACGCTCGATGAAGTGTTGAGGATTACTTCTAATGATTAACGTGGTCCGGGGGCGCGGTTTTAAAAATAATAATATAAAGGAACCCCGTCCCGGGCAAAAGGACAACTTGACGCTGGGATGAGGAGCGCTTTTCAGTTATGTAAAATCATGCGCGCATAAAAAAATTTGCTGAAACACTTTTTATCCAGGGCGAAATGATGTTACAATTACTCTTGGATCATGCCGAAAGAAGGAACGTGTTATGCCGACTTTTAAATATGTCGCCAAAGACCAGGCGGCCCGCAATGTTGTTGGAAAAATCAGCGCCGAGAACCAGGCGGCTGTTATCGAAGAGCTTCGGAAGCGCCACCTGACGATCATTGATGTGAAGCCGGTCAAGGCGGCGTCAAAGGCGGTTTTTGTCCAGAAGTCCGTTAAGCCGGAAGATTTGGTTATTTTTTCCAGACAGTTATCCACGATGGTGGATGCGGGGATCCCGATTTTGCAGGCGCTGGATGCGTTGCAGGAACAGATCACGCAGGCGTATTTTCAGAGTGTCGTCATTGCCGTGCGAGATGATATTCAAATGGGGAGCAGCCTGTCCGCCGCTTTTGCCAAACATCCCAAAGCCTTTGATACTCTTTTTGTGAATATGGTTAAAGTCGGGGAGACCGGCGGGGTTTTGAGCGCGATTCTGGACCGGATTTCCTCGTACCTCGAAAAGACACTCAAGCTGAAACGCAAAGTCAAATCCGCCCTTATCTATCCGGCCGTCGTTGTATTCATGGCGATTGTTATTACCGTGATCCTTCTGGTGAAAGTCGTCCCCACGTTTGCCTCCATTTACGACTCTTTTAACTCTGAGTTGCCGGCCATGACGCAGATGTTGATCGGCGCCAGTGATTTGCTGAAGAATAATCTTTTATACCTGATCGGCGGAATTGTCCTGTCGGTGTTTCTGTTGACCCGCTGGTATCAGACTGACCGGGGCCGGGAGGCCCTTGATAAAGCGTCATTGCGGGTGCCTATTTTCGGCGAGCTGATCCGGAAAGTGGCCATCAGCCGGTTCAGCCGCACGCTGGCGACGTTGCTCCAGACGGGCGTTCCTATCCTGGAGTCCCTGGATATCGTCGGGAAAACCAGCGGCAATCGGGTGATAGAAAACGTGGTCATCAGCGTGAAAAATAATGTCCGCGAAGGGGAAAGCATCGCCACCCCTCTTGTGAAAAGCGGGGTTTTCCCTCCTATGGTCACGCGCATGATTTCCATCGGCGAGAAATCCGGGCAGCTGGAAAAAATGCTGGGGAAGATCGCGGATTTTTATGATGACCAGGTTGACGCGGCCGTGGCCGGGTTAACAAGCATCATTGAACCGCTGATCATCGGTTTCTTGGGTATAATCGTGGGCTTCATCGTCATCGCGCTGTTCTTGCCGATTATTAGCATCACTCAAATTATTTAAAGCTGTTTGGAGTTTTCAACTTAAAGCAATAGGGCGTATGTCTTTCCGCATCCACAAATATACTTTTTTTATGCTGGCCATTGTATTAGGAAATTGGCCGCCGGGACAGGTTGCTGCTCAGGAGGCTGAAACGGTTGAACTGTTGCCAGCCGAACGGATGCTGGAGTCCGCCGTCACGGACTTGAAGGAGGCCATGGGGGAGGCGCTTCGGAAAAACACGCAGATCGGGGAGAAGAACGACGCTTTGCGCCGGGACCTTGAGCAGCATGAGCAGGAGATGGCGTCTTGGCAAGAAGAACGGGACACGCTCCTTAAGGATCAAAAAGTCCTGCGGGACGCTTTGAAATTGCAGGACGAAGACCGGAACGCCTTGCTGAAGGATTTGGACGCTTTGCGCAAAGAAGGGGAAAGCCATGACGGGAGTCGGGCAGAAAAAGAAATACAGATAACGGTCCTGGGTGAAAAACAAAAACGCCTTCAGGAAGAAGCGCAGTTGTTGAAAGAGGAGGTGGCCTTTTTTCAAAAACGCCTTCAGCAAAAAAGCGCGCAGCCGTTGCCGAGGGGCCGGGAGGGGGAAAAGAAAGATTTGGAGGCCCGGCGGGACGCTTTGCGTGATGATATCGAGAGAAAAAAAGAGGCTGTCCTGAAGCTTCAGAAAAAGATAGCGTCGCAGAAAGAACGGGCGGAGGATTTAAAGTTCCGGAAGAGCGCGTGGTTGCCGAAGTTGGCGGAAATCCAAGAGCGTTTGTCGGAAGCCGGGAGGGATTTGGAGGATATCAAGCAGCAGAGGGACATCGCCGGGCTTAAAGACAAGGCGGCCTTGACCGCGCTTCAGGATGATGTCGCGCGGCTGCGGAAGGATAAGGAGCAGCTGGAAAAGACTTTCGCCGAAGTACAGGATTTGCAGGACGTGGTCCGGGTCGCATCCCGGCAGCAGGAGAAACAGATGGCTTTTTCCCTCCAGGTCCTGACGGAGGAGGCGGCCCTGTTGAGGAAGAAAAAGCAGGCTTTGGAAGAAACGCTCTCTTTGCGGGGAAATGTGGCTTCTTCGGACCAGGAGCCGCGCGCGGACTCGCGGGACGTTTCCCGGAAACAATTGACGGCGGATATGGATGATTTGAATTTGTCCCTTCGAAAGGGGCAGTTGAAAATCAGGGCTTATCGCAAGAAAGAAAAGCTGTTATTGAAAGACATTGTTGGGTTGAAGGCGGATTATCAGAAAGCTCTTAAGCGGCAGGAATCTTCCCCGTCTGCGGCAGAGATCAAAGAAGAGCTGTCTCGGCTTCTGGCGGATATTGATTTTGAAGAGGCCCCGGAAGGAGGGGCCCCGGCTTCCGCGGTGGAAGAGGACGCCCCGCGCCGTCCAGCGCCGTTTTCCAAAGCCCAGACCCTGAAAAGGGACGTCGAGGCTTTGCAGTTAAGGGAGGCGGTTTTGACGAGCTCTTTGGCGATTATTCAGGCCCGTTATGAAGAAGAGCGGAAAGCCGTGGAAAATTTTTATCAGGAAGAAACGCGGTTGAATGAATATTTAAAGGTCCTGAGGCGCGAACATCAAGGTTTGGAGGAAAAGGTCGGAGGGCTTTTAAAAGTCCAGGAAAAAGTTGCCCGCCCATAGTTGTCGACGGAGAGATGCCCCCGCGGGAGGCCCGGCCTTGGCCCCCGGGCCCCTGGCTTGACATTTCAACCCCGGGGGTTGTATACTTGCAGTAGATTTGACAATCGAGCGATGCAAAAGGTAAACCATTCGTAAGGATGGGACACAAAGCTATAGGGCCCTACGGAAGGCGCGATAAAGCCGAAAGAGGGTAGCCAGTTGCCATCAGGAAAGATATCGGCATAAATAGTGATCTGTCCCTCTTGAAGAAGGACAGATTTTTTTTTAGGATTTGAATTGACAGCTTAAGCACCTGTGTTAGCATAAAACAAAGACTAAAGTCGATCGTATCGCTAAACCAATGATTCAGAGCAAATTATGTAAACCGTCATTATTCTTTCGTTAAGCTTTTGCCGGGATCTTTGAAGAGGCGGATACGGTTAATCTGGACTTGAGGAAGGAGGGACAGAATATGAACAGAAAAGGTTTTACGCTCGTCGAAATCATGATCGTTGTGGCCATCATCGCTTTGCTGGCCGCCATCGCGATTCCTAACCTGTTAAGGGCGAAGATTTCCGCGAATGACGCGTTGGCGAAGAGCACGCTGCGGTCATTGTCAACGTCTTCAGAAACGTTCGCGACGGCCAACACCGGAAACTATCCAACGAATGCTACTTCTTTGACCGGTGCGACACCTCCGTACATCAACAACAATTATTGCGGGACAACAGTGTCTGGGTTTAATTTCCAGTGTACGTTTGACGCCGGTTATTATACGTTTACGGCAACGCCGGTCACGGTCGGGACATCCGGGACAACGACATTCACGATTACGACAGGAGGAATCTTGACTCCGTAGTCCGTCTGTGGAAGTTTATCATCAGGTTTGAGGGGGGCCCAAAAAGGCCCCCCTCTTTTTGTGGGTTCGTGATGAGTTTATAACAGGGAATAGATTTTCAGGCGCAGGGAGGCATCAAAATATTAAACCAAAACCTAGTACTTGAAAAAAAAGGTGTTATAATGCACCGGTCAAGGGGGGGACAGATGAAGTCTCCGAATTTCAACATGATCATCATTGCCGTGCTTGTCCTTGGGTTTATTGCGTTTGCCAGGTACCTCGTTATTGTGAATCAGGATATTCAGCAGCAGATCCGGTTAGTCGGCCAGCGGTAACCAGCGGCTGGTTTTTCGAGGAGATTTTCTTCCAGGCGGACGAACAACACGGGTCCACGGGAGTTCGGGGCGATGACGGCATATTTAGGAAATAAAAAAAAATATAATGCGCTTTTGAAGTCCCCCATGTTTTTGTTACAATAGGGATAATATTAATCGTTTATTATAAACATGTTATAAAAATTCTTTGAACGGGATTTTTATATAAGGAAGCAAGGTGTTTTTAACTATGTCCGGTTTTTTCCCAAAAGCTTTTAAAGGTGTCATTCCGGAACGGGCCGGCGCGGTCACGGTCGGGCTGGATATCGGGACATTCGCCTGTAAAGGCGTTAAAATGAAAAAGTCCGGTTCCGGATACACGCTTCTGAGCTGGTCGGTCGTTCCTGTGGAAGGGGGAGACCAGAAGAAGGCTCTGAAACAAACTTTGCGTAACCTTTCGGCTGAGGCCATGGATCCGTTAACGGCCGTCAGCGGGAAAGGGACGCTGATCCGTTACATTGAGCTTCCCCGGATGCCCCTGGGGGATTTAAAGAAATGTTTTGCTATCGAAGCGGACAAGTATTTCCCTTTTCCCTTGGATCAAATTTACACGGATTGCCATATCCTCGATACCACGCTGAAAGATAATAAAATGCTGGTCCTTGTGGCCGCCGCGAAAAAGGAAATTATTGACGACCGCGTTGCCCTCTTAACCGGGCTGGGTTACCATCCGGATTTTATCTCGCTTAACGCAGTGGCGATCTCCAACATTATGAACGTTTTGAACCCGAAAATGCTGGAGAATCCGGAGAAAGCATCCGACGCTTCGAAGCATGCCGCCGTCGCCATCCTGGATATCGGAGAGGTGGTGAGCAATCTTACCATTATGGCGCAGGGGATGCCGTTGTTCACCCGGGATGTTTTTATCGGCGGCCGGGATTTTACAAAAGCCCTGACGAATTCAATGAGTCTCCGGTACGAAGAAGCGGAGAATTTAAAGAAGAATCCGGAAGACCAGTTGGTGAAAGTCCTGGACGCCTGCGAGTCGGTGGTGATTAATCTGGTCTCGGAGCTCCGGGTGTCTTTTGACTACTTTATGACGGAGAAAAATGTCGGGATCACCTATTTGCTTTTAACGGGAGGAACGTCCAAACTGGAAGGGATGGACGATATCATTTCTAAAAATCTTGATATTAAAGTGTCCCGGTGGAACCCGTTCCCTTGGCTGACGCCGGGGGAGACGGTTAAGGCGGAGGACCTGGAATCCAACGCGGCATTCCTGGCGGTGGCTTTGGGATTGTCTTTGTACGCATGATCACGAAAGGTAACGGCAAGAATGGGCCGGTCCATAACGTATGATTGAAATTAATTTAGTCCCTCCACAACTGAAAAAAAAGAAGAAAGCTCGCTCTGCGGCGCATGAGCCGGCCGCGGGCTTGTCCAAACATGCGGTCATTGGTTACGCAAGCCTGCTGATCGTTTTACTGGCTTTGGGGGCGGGGGCTTTGCAGTTTATGATTTCCATGAAACTGGCGGAGCGCAAGCGTTTGATGTCCGAACTGGCCGAACTTGTCCCGCAGAAAATCAATACGGAACGCTATACCGGGCAGATTAAAGAGCTTAACGGCAAGCTCGCGCCCCTGGAAAAGATTCTTGGAAACCGGGATTTTATGTGGTCACAAAAATTAAATGAGATCAGCGATAATCTTCCGCGCGGGGTGTGGTTGACGAAGATGCAACTGGAACAAGGGGTCTTGCTGATTAACGGCAGCGCCGTTTCAAAAACACAGACCGAAATGATTGGCGTCCACAGTTTTAACACCAGTTTGAAAGACAATGACGCGTTTATGAAGGATTTTAGTGAGATAGAACTCGAGTACATTAAGAGCCGGACGATTAACGGAACTCCGGTCGCGGATTTTACGATCCGGGTGGATTTATAGCTGTATCCCGGGATAAGGGTTAAAAGCATGAGCGATGTCAAGAACCAGATGGGATCCGTGGTGAACAAGATCAATGAGAAAAGCCCCTTCTTTTTGATGGCGGGCATCTTTGTTGTGATTCTCGGGGTGTTTTACCTGTTCCCGTTGCAGTTCCAATTGAAGACGCTTCAGGCTATTAACCCTAAGCTTGAAGAATTGAACCGGGATGTGGCGGAAACCAGGAATAACATTCTCCGTGTCAACCAGTATAAAAAGGAGTTGGCCCGGCTGGAAGATAAGTATCAAAATTTGCAACGGAGGATTAAGAGGAAAGAAGATGTCCCGTTTCTTCTGGAAAACATTTCGCGGATCGCCGATAAACACAGCGTTAAGGTCGAACAGATTTTACCGCAGACGGCCATGAATGATCCGGTTTTAGAGAGCAATGAGGGCAAGTATTTTTCTATCCCTATTGTCATCGAAGCCCAGAGCGGGTATCACCAGTTTGGCCGGTTTTTGAATGAATTGGAACGGGAAGGGGTTTTCTGGCGGTTGCCGAATTTTTCCATTCAAACGGGCGTTGAGGACAAGCAGACGGCGTCCATTAACCTGGCTATAGAGATGGTTGTGTTTGAAGGCGGGCAGAAAAAATGAAAAGCGCAAAAGTCCGGTTTTTGTCAGCGGTTCTGATCATGGCCTTGGCCGGCGTGACGCCCTGCGGGGCCGCCGATGAAGAGGCCGCTGGAGAGGGCCGCCCTGACCATGTGTATGACAGCCATGACCGGCGGGACCCTTTCTGGCCGTTGGTGAATTCCAAGGGCATGATTGTCAGTTTCGAAAAGGACCTCCTGGCAACGGATTTGATCCTGGAAGGGATTTACGTCGGGGATGGCGGAAAGAATGTGGCGATTATCAACGGGAAAATTTTGCAGAAAGACGAATCCATCGGTGTGTTTACCGTTAAAGATATAAAGGAAAACCGAGTGACATTACAAAAAGGTCAAGAACGAGTCATTTTAAAACTTAAAAAGGAGGATTAATATGTTGAAACGATGGGTAATACTGGTTATTTTTTTGGCCTTGATGATGACTCCTGTGTATGCGCAAGACGGCACAACGGCGGGTTCTCCAGAAAACCTCTCCATGTCGGAGGGGGGGAACGTCAGCCTGGATTTCAGGGACGCGGATATTCAGAATGTCCTGAGGATCCTCTCCTACAAGAGCGGGGTCAACATTGTGGCCGGCCCGGAGGTGACGGGTTTGATCACGATTAAACTGCAGGACGTTCCGTGGCAGAAGGCTCTACAGGTCGTCCTGGAGACGTACGGCTACGCGTATGAACAGAGGGGGAACATCATCACGGTCACGACGATTGAGAATTTAAAGAAAAGGCGTGAAGACGCCAAGCTGCTGTCTGATCAGGAGCCGCTGGTGACCAAGACGTATATTTTGAATTACGCCAAAGCGACGGATGTCATGGGGTCCATCGATAAAATGAAAACCAGCCGGGGCAGCATCAACATGGATGAGCGCACCAACGCCGTGATCGTCCGCGATATCCCAGAAAATCTGGAATTGATATCAACGGTTATCGATCAGCTGGATAAAACGACGCCCCAGGTTTTGATTGAGGCGAAGATTGTGGAGACCACCTTGAGCAACACCGATAAGCTGGGGGTCGACTGGGTCGCGAAGGCCACTGTCACCGGATCAGCCCGCCCGCATATGTGGCCATTTACGATAGATACGTCCAATAAATACTCGCCGTATAATTTCCCGTCGATAGGTGACGATGATTCTGGCTTTCAACCCACCACGACTACTTCCGGGTTCTCTCTCGGGACTTTAAGTTTCGCCGAGGCACAGGCTGTTTTTGAAATGCTGTCAACCCGGAGCGATACCAATATTTTGTCGAACCCGCGTATTGTCACGCTGGACAATAAAATGGCCAAAATTACCGTCGGAAGCCAGTATCCGATTCCGAACTATAATTATAACGATGAACAAGGGAAAATGCAGATCAGTGATTGGGAATTCAAGGATATCGGCATTATTTTTGAGGTCACGCCGCATGTGAACAACACCGGGTTCGTGACTCTGGACATCAACCCGAAGATTACTGCGATTCTGGATTTTGTGACGGTCGAAAACACGTCGATGCCGCAGTTGAGCACCGAAGAAGTTACGACGAGCGTTATGATCAAAAACGGGGAAACGCTGGTTATCGCCGGTTTGATCAGGGATCAGAGTTCGGATGTGAAAAGGAAGCTTCCGATTTTAGGAGACATTCCGCTTTTGGGCCTGCTTTTTCAGAAGACGGAAAAGACGTCGACAAAGACCGATTTGTTGATTTTCCTGACGCCGCACATTATCTCGCAGGAGCAGCCGTAATCGCGCTGCCGGGTTGTAACGCGTTGAGAAGCTTGAAGATCGCAACCTCTGCCTCCGGTTCACGCAAGATGGAACGTGGGGGCAGAGGTATCCTTTTACGGACTTTACGGGGAGAATGGACCGCGGCTCAGGGGTTGCCGGGCAAGCGTTTTGCGGGTCGGATGTTTGATCCCCGAGGCGGGCGTTAATAGTTAAGAAATTGGATTGAGGGATAAGGAGGGATTGTGTCGAGAGAGATTTTGATTCAGATCGGAACGGGGGAAACCCGGGTCGCCATTATTGATGAAGGGAAACTGGATGATTTTTATATTGAGAAAGTCAATGATCAGTCTATCTTGGGGAACGTTTACAAGGGGAGGGTCGAATCCATCTTGCCGTCCATTAACGGGGCTTTCGTTAATATCGGCCAGGAGAAAAACGGGTTCCTCTATTTGACGGACGCGATCAACCCGTTGCTGGAAGAGGAGATCAACGGGCCCAAGAAATTGCTGCACCGTATTTTAAAGCATAAAGATAAGACTGCCCCCCGACAAGAGGCGTCGCCGCAGCCCCTGAAGGAGGGGCAGGAGATTTTGGTCCAGGTCGTCAAGGACCCGTTCAGCAATAAAGGGGCCCGCCTGACGACGCATATTTCCCTCGCCGGGCGGTTTATCGTGTATATGCCGTTTGACAGCCATAACGGTGTCTCCAAGAAAATTTTGAATATGGACGAGCGCCAGCGTCTTAAGGATGTGCTGAAAGGGTTTACGTTCACGCGGCAGGGCGGGTTTATCGTGAGGACGGTTTCTTGTGAACAGGGGAAAAGGGAATTGCTCAGGGACGCGAAGTTCCTTTATAAAATCTGGCAGCAGATCACCAAATTGGCCGAGAATAAAAAAGCTCCGGCGCTGATTTATAAGGAATTTGACCTTATCTGGAAAGTGGTCAGGGATTATCTCAACGCGCGGGTGGACAAGGTTGTCATTGATTCTTCGGAAGATTTTATAAAGTTGAAGAAATTTGTCCAGAATCTGATCGGGAAGGAAGAAATCCATAAGATTCATTTGTACCGGGGTACCAGCCCACTTTTCGAAGCGAAGGGGGTGTCCAAAGAGTTGGAGAAGATTTATAATCCGCGGGTTCTCCTGAAGTCCGGGGCGTATATCGTCATTGAGCCCACGGAGGGGCTGATAGTCGTTGATGTCAACAGCGGCCGTTTTAAAACGAAGGCTTCTCCTGAAGAAGCGGCTTTCATGGTGAATATGGAAGCCGCCCCGGAGATCGCCCGGCAGCTCCGTTTGCGCGATCTGGGCGGGATTATCGTTATTGATTTTATTGACATGTCCCGGGAGATGCATAAAAGGAAAGTCTTGGAAGCGTTGCAAGTGGCTTTAAAAAAAGATCACGCCAAGTCAGAAGTGAATCAGATTTCTTCTTTAGGATTGGTCGAAATGACGCGGGCCAGGACTGGCAAAGCTTTGGAATCCATCGCTTTTGGCGTCTGCCCGTATTGTGATGGGCGTGGGAGAGTTAAAACCAGCTGAGCCGCTGTTGGGGGACGTCCTTATGCGCGGCCTGGGGGGCATACGCCCCGGGCAGGCCGGTTGCAGAATTTTGTTGACTTTTTCCTATAATAGGGTTTAATGAAGTATTTAAGAAATACTAATTCTATAACATGTTTTGGGGAGCGTGAAGGAGGAGTTTATGTTTGCCGTTATTAAAATTGGTTCATCCCAGTTTAAGGTCAGTGAGGGCGACGTGATTCAGCTGAATCGTTTAAAAGGGGAAAAGGGAGAGGAACTGAGCTTAAACCAGGTCCTATTGCTTTCCGATGGCGCCAATGTCCGGGTTGGCAAACCTTATTTGGGGGACGTGAAGGTGCAGGCCGAAGTTCTGAATCACATGGGGGGGGCGAAGGTGGTGGCTTTCAAATATCGGTTGCGGAAAAGCTCATCTTCCAAAAGGGCTTCTCGGGAAAAACTCACGGCGCTTCAAATCAAGAGAATTGTTGTCGGCGCGTAAAATCATTCGGCCTGAAACAAGGGTTGAAAGAAGACGAGACCATGGCTTTTGTGGATGAAGCACGGATTTTTTTGAATGCGGGCAATGGCGGAAAAGGATGCGAAAGTTTTTACCGGGATAAGTATATGCGCCATCCTCGGCCGGATGGCGGCGATGGAGGCAAGGGCGGCGACATTGTTTTTGAGGCCGACAGCCATATCCAAACTTTATTGGATTATCGGTATAAACAGCATTATAAAGCGGATAACGGCGGACACGGCGGCAGTAAAGGGAAAAAGGGCAAGACCGCTGAAGATTGTGTTTTGAAGATCCCTGTGGGCACGATCGTCCGTGACAAGGACACCGGCCTTTTGATCCGGGACCTCACGGAGCATGGGCAACGCATCCTTGTCGCCCAAGGCGGAGCCGGGGGCAGGGGAAATATCTATAACCGGACGCCGGCGCCGCCGGGTGTCGGTCAAGCCCGGACGATTCATCTGGAATTAAAACTGATTGCGGATGTGGGCATTATCGGTTTCCCCAATGCCGGAAAATCAACGCTGATTAATTGTATATCTAAGGTAAGGTCAAAAGTCGCGGATTACCCGTTCACGACAAAAGCCCCGGTCCTGGGGGTTGTCCAAGGCGAACCGGGCCAGGATTTTATCGTGGCCGATCTCCCCGGGCTTATTGAAGGGGCTCATTCTGGAAGGGGCTTGGGCGACCGCTTTCTCAAACACGCGGAACGCACGCAGATTTTGGTGCACGTGATTGACATGGCCGCCACGGAAGGCCGTGATCCCTGCGAGGATTATGAAAAGATCAACGAGGAAGTCGCGTCTTACAGTGACCGGCTTTCGGTGAAACAGAAGATTGTGGTGGCGAACAAGATGGATCTTCCGCAGTCCTCCGGGCATCTCCGGCGTTTTAGGCAGAGGTACCCGGATATCAGGGCCATGTCCATATCCGCTCAAACCGGGGACGGTGTTGAGGCTGTCGTGACGCAAATTCGGGAGAGCTTGCAGAATCTGAAGGGCCCCTTGTCCTAAAAGGTGGGCATCATGTCCAGGAAATTTCCAAGACCTATTAAACGGATTGTTATTAAAATCGGCTCAAGCAGCATCGCGTCATACCGCATGAAGCCGCGCACGGCGCTATTGAAAACCTTGGTTTCCCAGATCGGGCTTTTGCATAAACGCGGAGTGGAAGTGATTTTGGTCAGCTCCGGCGCTATTGTTCTGGGAATGGGAGAGCAGCAGCTTCGCGTGCGTCCCGGAGACGTGTCTTCGCTGCAGGCCCTGGCGGCCATCGGGCAGCTGGTCTTGATGCGCACGTACGCGGATTTGTTTAAACCGGAGAAAATAACCTGCGCGCAGGTTTTATTAACTTGGGATGATTTTTCCGACCGGGCGCGTTTTAACAACGCCCGGGCCACGCTGAAAACGATTTTAGAGCGGAAGGCGATTCCTGTCATCAACGAGAATGACACAATCTCAACGGAGGAAATCAAGTTCGGGGATAATGACAGGCTTTCCGCCCTGGTTGCCAGCCAGATGCACGCGGACTTGCTGGTTATTCTGTCCGACGTCGAAGGGCTGTATGACCTGAGAACCGGGCGCAAAAAAGTCTTTCGTGAAATCAGGGAGATTACAGCGCAGATTGAAGGCCTGGCGGCCGGGACATCTAACAAGCATATGGCCAAAGGCGGGATGTCCGCCAAGCTTCAGGCGGTCCAGGTTGCGACGCGGGCGAATGTGCCGTGCATCATCGCCAACGGCCGCACGAAGGATGTTTTGCTTCGCATTTTGGATGGAGAGCGGATCGGGACGTTGTTTGTTGAAAAAGAAAATCGGCTTTTGTCACGAAAACATTGGATTTCTTTCGGGGCTAAACCCCAGGGCGTGATTTTTGTCGATGCGGGGGCGGAGAAGGCCCTGTTGCAAGGCGGGCGCAGCCTTCTTTTGCCCGGGGTATTGAAAATTGAAGGGCATTTTAAGGCCCAGGATGTTGTGATGGTGCGCGGGAAAGACCAGCAGGAGATTGCCAGGGGGATTTCAAATTATTCCACGGCGGACCTTAACAAAGCCCTGCAGACGGGGAGTGAAGCCCGGCGGGGACAAAAGGAAGCTATCCATTGCGATAACCTGGTGCTTTGTCAGCGCTAAGGGGCTTTCTCGGCGCGTTTGAGAATCTGCTGAAGTGAGGGACGGGGGATGAACACAGAGAAAACTATAAGGGCGATGGCCCGCAAGGCTAAGGCAGCCGCGCGTGTCTTGGCGCTGACCACTGCGGCGGAAAAGAATAAGGCTTTAAAAAGCATGGCTCAGGCCCTCCTGGAGAATGGGGCCCGGATCCTGTCTGAGAATCAGAAAGATGTGGCCGCCTCTCAAAAAGCCCAACACCCTCAAGCGCTGGTTGACCGGTTGACATTGACGGATAAACGCATCCGGGGGATGGTTGACTGCCTGAAAGAAACGGCCGCGTTAAAAGATCCTGTCGGGGACGTCATCGAGACTTTTACCCGTCCTAACGGATTAAAAATTGAAAAAGTCCGGGTTCCCTTGGGGCTGATCGGGATTATTTATGAAGCCCGTCCGAACGTAACCAGTGACTGCGTCGGGTTATGTCTGAAGTCAGGCAACGCGGTCATATTAAAAGGGGGAAAAGAGGCCTTGTTCTCCAACCAGGCAATTTTTAACGTCCTGAAAGAAGCGTTAAGGCAGACTCGGATTCCGGTTGATGTCATCCAGATGATAGCGTCCACGGACCGGCAGGCTGTCCAGGCGCTTTTAAAATGCCGTGATGAGGTGGACCTGATTATTCCCCGGGGGGGGGAAGGCCTGATCCGTTTTGTGTCCGAACATTCTCTGATCCCGGTCATCAAACATTATAAAGGGGTTTGCCATACGTATGTTTCCGACCGGGCGGATATCCATATGGCCCATCAGATCTGTTTTAACGCCAAGGTGCAGCGCCCCGGCGTGTGCAACGCCATGGAAACGATGCTGGTGCATAAGGACATCGCCGGAAGATTCCTCCCGGTTATGCTGGGCGCCCTTATGAAGGCCGGAGTGGAAATCCGCGGTTGCCCGTTTACCCGGCGTATTGTCAAAGGGGTGAAGCCCGCCCGGGAAGAAGACTGGGGTGAAGAATATTTGGACCTTATCCTGTCGGTTAAAGTCGTGTCATCGGTCAATGAGGCGATTGACCATATTAATACATACGGATCGCATCATTCCGACGCGATCGTGACGTCGGATAGAAATGAAGCCCGTCAGTTCCTTCAGGGGGTGGACTCCGCTTGCGTTTACAGCAACGCCTCGACCCGTTTCACGGACGGTTATGAATTTGGATTCGGAGCGGAAATCGGGATTAGCACAGATAAGCTGCACGCCCGGGGGCCCATGGCCTTGCAGGAGTTGACAACGTATAAATACATCATCCTTGGCAAAGGGCAAATCAGGGGTTAAACCGGACGAAAGCGTATGACGCCATCGCGTATTGGTATATTGGGAGGCACATTTGATCCGGTTCATATCGGGCATATGGCGATCGCCCAGAAGGCTTTGGAGAAGTGCCGTCTTGACAAGGTGATTTTTGTCCCGTCCGCGTTGCCGCCGCACAAGAAGATCCCGCGGTTGGCGTCGGCCCGGGACCGGTATCAAATGGTGGCGCTGGCGACGCGGGGCAACCCCAGGTTTGAAGTGTCCGATTACGAAATTCAGAAAGGCGGCAAGTCTTATTCGGTCGACACGGTCCGCCATTTCCGGGAGATTTATCCGGCCGAAACTAAACTTTTTTTTATCGTCGGGGAGGATAATGTCGACACCCTTGAGACCTGGAAAGAGATTGACCGTATTGTCGAAATCGTCACTTTTATCGTTGTGAACCGGCCCGGCTTCCGGCATCACCAGAAAAAAATTAAATTTCAGTCTGTCATGCTGCCCGGGATGGACATCTCTTCGTCGTATCTTCGCCGGGCGATTGGGCAGGGGAAGACGATTAAATACCTTATCCCGGACAAGGTTTTGGAGTATATTGAACAAAATCAGTTGTATAAAATTGATAAATAAAAGAAACGGGGGAGCGCAGATGATTTCTAAGAAAGACATAATCAAATTCGGGACTGATGGATGGCGCGCGGTGATCGCCGACACATTCACGTTTGAGAATGTGGCTGTCCTCAGCCAGGCGATCAGCGAATGGGTCAAACGGGACCTCGCTGACATCAATGGCCGGAAACGCGTGGCGGTGGGGTACGACACCCGTTTTATGTCCGCCGAGTTCGCCGAGACCGTGGCTTGTGTTTTGGCGAAGAACGATATCGATGTGGTGTTGTCAGACGCGCCTATCCCGACACCGGCCCTCAGTTACGGGGTCACGGTCCACGCGTGCGTGGCGGGGATTATGATCACGGCGAGCCATAATCCGTATAAGTTCAACGGGGTGAAAATCAAGACGGCGCAGGGCGGTGGGGCCTCCAAAGAGATCACGAATAAAGTGGAAGGCTATATCTGTGAAACGCCGGTTCAGCCCATGGATTTTAACGAAGCCAGGCAGGCCGGGAAGGTTGTCATGCAAAATTACAAAACCGCTTACCTGAAGTTTATAAGGAATTACATTGATTTGAAGAAAATTAAGACGGCCCGGTTTAAGGTGTTGATGGACGCGATGCACGGCAGCGGGGATAGCCTGATCGCCGAGGCTTTGAAGGGCACAAGCGTCCGGCTGTCGCTGATGCGGGAAGACATCAATCCTTATTTTGACGGGAAGAAGCCGGAGCCGGTGGTGCAGTACTTGGACGGCATTATCAAACGGGTTAAAACAGAAGGTTTTGACTTGGGGCTGGTCTTGGACGGGGACGCGGACCGGATTGCGGCGGTGGCATCCGGGGGGGAATTTCTGCATCCGCAGAAAATCCTCGGGTTGCTTATTTTACATTTGGTGAGGAATCGGGGCCGGAAGGGCGGGGTTGTGAAAACGATCTGCGGGACGACGATGCTGGATAAAATCGCGGCCAAATTGGATTTGAAACTCTATGAAACGCCGGTGGGGTTTAAATACATTTCTGATTTGATGGTATCTGAAAATATTGTCGCCGGGGGTGAGGAAGCAGGCGGGATGGGTTTCCAGGATTATATCCCGGAGCGGGACGGTACTCTGGCCGGGCTTTTGCTGCTGGAAATGATGGTTTATCAGAAGAAGAATATTAAGAAAATCGTGGAGGAGATGGAACAGGAGTTTGGACGTTATTATTACCAAAGAAGCGATGTGAAGCTTGGGGCCAAACCATTTGATATCCAGCGGTTTAAGGAAACCACGAGCCTGTTGGGGAAGAAAGTCGTTGATATGCGAGATTCTGACGGTGTCAAGCTCATTTGTGAGGATGAGAGTTGGCTTATGCTCCGGCCTTCCGGGACCGAACCGTTGGTGCGCGCCTATTCAGAGGCCAAAACTCTGAAACGCGCCAAGGAATTGATTCAATATGGCGATAAGCTTTTAAGATCTTGAATATAAGGAAGCGCCGGCAAAGATGGTATACTGGGGCAGTTACGTCATTATTAAGCTTTTTAGCAAGGTGTTTTTCCCGTTTACGACCGAGGGCCGGAAACACATCCCCTCCCAAGGCAGTTATATTTTCGCGTGCAACCACCTCAGTTACCTTGATCCTCTCATCGTCGGGTTGAGCGTCTGGCGCCGGATCAGTTACATGGCCAAGAAGTCCCTTTTTAAGAATCCTTTGCTGGGATGGTTTCTGCGGCAGGTTGGGACGTTCCCGATCCGCCGAGGCGAGCCGGATATCGGCGCCTTGCGGGAAGCCCTGCGGCGGTTAAAGAATGGCTCTCCGTTGTTGTTGTTCCCTCAAGGCACACGCTTGGACACTGGGGGGACTAAAGCGCAGCCTGGCATTGGATTTCTGGTGGCCAAAAGCCGGGTTCCGGTCATTCCGGTATTGATTCAAGGCTCTGACCACGTCCTTCCTCCCGGAGCCCTATGGTTTAAACGGCATCCGATCCGAGTCCGCTTCGGTCCGCCTGTTTCTATCGATTTTGATCAATCGTATGAAAAAATAGCCGATCAGGTGATGGCGGCTATTGGATTTCTTTCTCTCGGCGGTTTTTAAAAGATATGCCTGGATTTTTTAAACGGGGGCAGTCGCCCAAAGAAGTATTATAGGGAAGGATATCCTTTGCCGGTCTTAAGTTTTTCACCGAAAACTGTTCGAGTTGTATTATTCTTAAGGCCGGGGCATTTGTAAGATCGAGGAAAAGGAATGTCGGAAGAATATTGAGTCCCGACGAAGAAAATACGCCGTTGGAACGAAGATTTTATTTGACAAATTTATAATAATTGAGATAATATGACCACTTTGAAGATTGGAATTGATTCTTCAGAGAATTAGATAAAAGAGAGGGTTTTTTATATGGATAAAGAACATCAGTCACTTATGTCTGAGTTGTATGACAAGTCTGTCAAAATGATCAAAAAAGGGGAGATCGTGAGGGGACAGATCGTCGCATTCAATGATACTGAAGCGGTCGTGGATATCGGGTTTAAATCCGAGGGATTTGTGTCCCTGGATGAGTTCCGGAATAAAGAGGATATTAAGATTGATAACCAGATCGACGTCCTTGTTGAATCCATTGAAGATGAAGATGGCCGCCTCGTGTTGTCTAAGATTAAGGCCGAGAAGGTTAAAGGCTGGCAAAAGATCATGGGAGGCATCGAGGAAGGAGCCGTCGTGGACGGCCGCGTGATTAAAGTGGTCAAGGGCGGATATATGGTCGATATAGAAGGACTGGAAGCATTCCTGCCGATGTCTTTGTCCGCCTTTAAGGGGTATTCCCCGGAAACCATTATGGCCAATAAGTTTAATTTTCAGGTCGCCAAGATTAATAAGCAGCGCCGTAATCTGATCTTGTCTCGTCGGGATATTTATCAGAAAGAGCGTGAGCAGATCCGGGAAAAGCTGTGGGGCGAACTTGAGAAGGGACAAAAACGCAAAGGTGTCGTTAAGGGGATTACCGATTTCGGCGCCTTTATTGACCTGGGAGGCGTGGACGGGTTGCTGCATATTACGGATATGAGCTGGTCGCGCATCAACCACCCTTCCGAGATCGTGTCAATCGGGGATCAGGTCGAGGTTTTGATCATTGATTTTGATCAGGAGAACTCGAAGGTTTCTTTGGGGTTAAAGCAGATTACACCCAATCCGTGGGATGATATTTATGGAAAATATCCGGCCGGCAGCCAGATTAAGGGAAAGATTGTCAACATTATGCCGTACGGAGTTTTTGTGGAAATTGAAAAAGGCATCGAGGGCCTGTTGCATTCATCGGAAATCACCTGGCAGAAAAAACTGGTTAACCCCCAGGAAATGTTTTCCGTTGGCGATGAGATCGAGGCCCAGATTATTAACGTCGATAAGGATTCCAAAAGAATCTCTCTCAGCATGAAAGCGCTCGAGTCTAACCCTTGGCTGGAAGCGGAGAAAACCCTTCCCATCGGAACGCGGGTGAAGGGCGTCGTCCGGGGGTTCACAGACTACGGGACTTTTGTCGAATTGAAATCCGGCTTGGAAGGCATGATCCATGTTTCTGACATGTCCTGGACCAAGAAAGTCAACCATCCTCAAGATATCCTCTCGAAAGGGCAGGAGATCGAAGTCATGGTCCTGGGGATTGACGCGAACAACCGAAAAATAACACTGGGTTTAAAACAGTTGACTGATAACCCCTGGCCCATGATTGCGGAGAAATACAAGGTGGGGGATGAAGTGGAAGTGGAAGTGGTCCTGAATTCGAATTTTGGCGTCTTTGTGAAACTGGAGGATGAAATCGAGGCGCTGGTTTATTCTTCGGAGATTGACAAGGAACAGGCCGCGGCCCTGAAACCCGGTGATAAGTTGCGCGTCAAGATTATTAAGGTTGATGTGGACCAGATGAAAATTGGTGTCAGCACACGCTTGTCCTGAGTTGGAAATGCTTCTCTTTTGTGTGTTTTAAAGAGAAGAGTGCTGTCCTCGTCGAGACACGTCTCACGTTTTAAATCATCAGGGATATATTTTAGTTTTAACGAAAAACAGGGTGACACGCCGTGAGCGTGTGCCTTTGTTTTTCTGCTTTTTGAAGCGGGAGTTTTTTAAGCATAATGGATATGGATCAGCAGATAGCCGGCATTGCCCGGGGCACGACCGAGATTATAAATCTCGATTTATTAAAGTCGAAATTGAGCCGGGCCGCGGAAACAGGACGGCCGCTTACGGTTAAAGCAGGATTTGACCCCACGGCGCCGGACATCCATTTGGGGCACGTGGTGCTTTTAAGGAAGCTGCGGCAGTTTCAGGATCTGGGGCACCGGGTCTGTTTTCTCATCGGGGATTTCACCGCGCAAATCGGAGACCCGTCCGGCCGGGATCAATTGAGGCCCAAGATGTCGCCGGAGGTAGTGGCTAAGAACGCCCAGACATACAAGCAGCAAGTGTTAAAGATCCTGGACCCCCAAAAGACGGAAGTTGTTTTTAACAGCACGTGGCTGGCCACGTTAACCGCGCAGCAAGTGTTGGAACTGTCCGCGCATTCGACCGTTGCCCAGATGCTCGCCCGGGCGGATTTTAAGAAACGTTTTGAAGAGCAGAAAGAGATCAGCATCCTGGAACTTTTTTATCCGCTTTTGCAGGGATATGATTCCGTCGTTTTAAAAGCGGATATTGAATGCGGCGGGTCGGACCAGACGTTCAATCTTTTAATGGGACGGCAGTTGCAGGAGGCCTATGGGCAGGAACCGCAAGTCGTGCTGATGACCCCCCTCCTGGAGGGGACAGATGGCGAGAAGAAGATGAGTAAGTCGTTGCATAATTATATTGGTATTGATGAGCCGCCGGATGAGATTATGGGAAAGATCATGTCGATCAGCGACGACTTGATGATGCGTTACTACGAAATTTTGACAACGGAAGACCTTGTTGCTATTCGAGCGATGCATCCTAAGGAGGCTAAACTGAAGCTGGGGGAAATCATTGTGGGGATGTTTTATGACGAACGGGAAGCCCGCGAGGCAGGCGTGCGTTTTCAAAAAGTGTTCGGTCAGAAACAAGTGCCAGATGACATGCCGGAATATGTTCTGTCGTCGGGGAATGTCGAGCTCATTGCCGATATCCTGCTGGGGGCCGGCCTGGCACCTTCCAAGAAAGAAGTGCGGCGTCTCCTGGCCCAGGGAGCCGTCACCTGGAACGGCGAAAAGATCCAGGATGAAAATTGGGCGCCCCAACCCGGTGTGCTCAAAGTCGGGAAAAGACGGTTTCTTAGAATAGCGCCTTGAAGAGGCTATCCTAACTACAATGTTGGTAAGATGATATATTTCGGCCCGAAAAATAAAATACTTGACAAAATTTAGTACGACATATATACTTTACTTTCATTTTATGAATTCATTGTAGTATGGACTTTTTCTACTGCAATGAATTTTTTGTGAAACCCTTTAAGATGTGTTAAGGCCCATTCATAAATTTTCGGGCCACTGATTGATTAAGCCAATGACATTGCAGCGATCATTAGATCGCCCCTGTAGCTCAGCCGGTAGAGCACGTCCTTGGTAAGGACGGGGTCACCGGTTCAAGTCCGGTCGGGGGCTCTGCGATAGAAAGAGAAAACGATGCGAGAGAACATACAGTTCCAATGTACGGAATGCCAGAGAATCAATTATCAAAGCATGAAGGACAAAAAGAAGACGCCGGATAGGATTGAATTGAAGAAATACTGTCGGTTTTGTCGCAAGCATACGTTGCATCGGGAAACTAAAAAATAGTTTTATTTTACATCAGGCGGTGTAACCTGAGTTTATTGCAGACACGGTGTAAAATAGGCCTGTAGCTCCAACTGGCAGAGCAACGGTCTCCAAAACCGTGTGTTGTAGGTTCGAATCCTACCAGGCCTGTTATTAAAAAATATGATAGCTAAATTATCCAAATTTTTTTCCGAAATGATCGTTGAGCTCAAGAAAGTTTCTTGGACAACGAAACAGGAATTGATCGATTCGACCTGGATTGTTTTTATCAGTTCTGCTTTTTTGGCTGTGTTTATTTGGGTGACCGATATCGTCCTTTCAAAATTCATCAGTTTTATAATTAAGTGATCGTCTTATGGCCATGAAATGGTTCGTTATACATACGCAAACGGGAGCTGAGGAAAAAGCCAAAGCCGGGCTTGAAAGCCGGATGAATTCCACGAATTTAAAAGATTATATTGAAGAGATTATTGTCCCGACCGAACAGGTTTCTGAAATCCGCGGCGGTAAGAAACGCATCACGGCCCGGAAATTTTTTCCCGGGTATATTCTTGTCAAAATGGAAATGAGCAAAGAGAGCTGGTATTTGGTCAAGAGCACCCCAGGGATTACCGGGTTTATCGGGCCGGGGCGCCGGCCGACCCCTATTTCCGAAGAAGAAGTTAATTCGATCGTCCGTCGCACCGAAGACACGGAAACTAAACCCAGCCCGAAAGTCGTGTTTGAGATCGGGGAGGCGATCCGGATCTCGGAAGGGCCCTTCGCTAATTTTAATGGGACAGTGACAGAGGTATATCCAGACCGGGGTAAATTAAAAGTGAGCGTTTCTATCTTCGGCCGTTCGACGCTGGTGGAAATGGAATATTGGCAAGTGGAGAAAATTTAAAATGGCTAAAGAGGTTGTGGCACAAATTAAATTGTATGTACCCGCAGGGCAGGCGAACCCCGCTCCTCCGGTGGGGCCGGCATTAGGCCAGCATGGTGTAAACATCATGGGGTTTTGCAAGTCTTTCAACGAGAAAACCAAAGGCCGGGAAGGCCTGATTCTCCCGGCGGTAATCTCTGTCTATAAAGACAAATCTTTTGATTTTATTATTAAAACTCCCCCGAGTTCCGTTTTGATTAAAAAGGCGGCTAATCTGGCGAAAGCTTCGGGAGAAGCAGGAAAAGAAAAAATAGCTACTTTGAACCGGGCCCAGATTACCGAAATCGCTAAGGTAAAAATGGAAGATTTAAATACCCAGGATATTCAACAGGCCATGAAAATTATTGAGGGAACGGCTCGAAGCATGGGAATTGAGGTGGTTGATTAATATGGTTAAATTATCTAAAAGAAAAAAAGAAATAAAAGCGATTGCTGAAGAAAAAGCTTCCTTTACGTTGGAAGAAGCGGTGAATAATATCGAGAAGTTTCCCAAGGTGAAATTTGATGAAACAGTCGAGTTGCATTTTTGCCTCAACATCGACCCCAAGAGCTCGGACCAATTGATCCGTGGCACGGTGATGCTGCCCCACGGGACCGGCCGGAAAATCCGGGTTGCGGTGTTCGCCAAAGGGGAAATGGCGCAGAAGGCGGAGGCCTGCGGAGCGGATATCGTCGGATCCAATGATCTTATTGATAAGGTGTCCAATGGATTTCTTGACTTTGACACGGTTGTTGCCACGCCGGATATGATGCGGGATTTAAGTAAACTTGGCAAGGTCTTGGGGCCGCGAGGTTTGATGCCCAGCCCGAAAACCGGAACAGTCACGAATGATCTGGAGAAGGCGATCAAGGAAGTGAAAGCGGGCCGGGTGGAATTTAAGACCGATAAGCAAGCCGGGATACATGTTGGTATCGGGAAAAGGTCTTTTACGAAAGAAAAAATATTTGAGAACGCGCGGACGCTGATTGACGCGATACAGAATTTAAAGCCGGCCGCTGTGAAAGGCGATCTTTTTAAAACGGTAGCCCTCTCAACAACGATGGGTTCCGGATTGAAGATATCAGACGTTTAAGAATAACTATCCCTTAAAATTATAAAGGTGCGAGCCATGGGTAAAGTCGGAAGGATATATAGAGAAAAGCTGGTGGAATCAATCAAGGATGGGTTGCAGAAAAACGACAATGTTTTTTTGCTTTCTTATTCTGCGGTGTCGGCTTCTCAGATGAATGATTTGAGAAAAGACTTGAAGCGCATTGGCGCGGCTGTGTGTGTGTCGAAGAACCGTATCGCTCAAATCGCGTTGAAAGAATGTCAGCAGGATACCCTGGCCGGAAGAGTCCAGAATCAGACGGCTTTTGTCTGGAGCAATGCGGATTGCGCCGTGGTGTCAAAGACGTTAATGAAATTTTTGGAGAAATGTGAAACAGCCTCGGTCCAGGGCGGTGTCCTGAGCGGGGCTGTTCTGGATAAAAGCGATGTGAAACGGTTGGCAGACCTTCCTTCCCGGGACGTGTTGTTGTCTCAGCTTTTATCGGTTATCGTGTCGCCTTTAAGCCAGTTAGCGAGTGTTTTGAACGGCAAAACTCGGGAACTGTTGTCAATATTGAAACAATTAAGTGAAAAAAAGGGAGGTAATTAAGATGGCGGAGAATGGTAATACAGTTGCGGAAAAACAGGAACAAAAGGCAGGCGTGACGCTTTCGCCGAAATTGGAAGAAGTGGCCAAATTGATTGAGGGGTTAACCGCTTTGGAATTGGCAGACTTGGTCAAGGGATTGGAAGACCGGTTCGGTATTCAGGCGGCGGCCCCCATGCCGGCTGGCATGATGATGGCGGGACCGGCGGCTGGCGGCGCGGCGGCTGTTCAAGAGGAAAAGACGTCTTTTACGGTGGTATTGGCTGAAGTCGGGGCCAATAAGATTTCGGTTATTAAGGAAGTCCGGGCCATCACCAACTTAGGGTTGAAAGAGGCTAAGGATTTGGTCGAAGGGGCACCGAAACCTGTTAAAGAAGACGTTTCTAAAGAAGAAGCGGAAGAGTTGAAGAAAAAGCTTGAATCGGCAGGCGCTAAAGTCGAATTAAAATAGTGGCTCTCGGCGTTTTAGCTCTTAGAGGGATAGGAAGCCAAAGTGCCGATTCGCTTGATTGTGATTTTTCGGGTGTCTTTTATCGCGGGAACTCTTTTTAGGAAGAGATCGTCCTCAATCAGTTCCATAACCAATAGTGATCCTAATTCCATATGAAAAAATTAAAAGTCAGAAATTTCGGTAAGATCAAGGACGTCTTTGAGCTGCCTAACTTGTTGGATATTCAGGTCAAGTCATACGAGGATTTTTTGCAGTGGGATTGCCTGCCAGAAAAAAGGAAAGATCAGGGGCTGGAGGAGGTCTTCCGGGAAGTTTTCCCCCTGGAAAGTTACGACGGACAGATCAAGCTTGAATATATCAGCTATTATTTCGGGAAAGAAAAATATTCCAGCCTGGAGTGCCAAAGACGGAGTTTAACGTATTGCGCCCCTCTGAAAGTGAAACTGCGACTGATCACGCCGATTGATATTAAAGAACAGGAAGTTTATTTCGGTGATTTTCCGCTGATGACGGATACGGGAACATTTATTATTAACGGGGACGAACGGGTTGTGGTCTCACAGATTCAGCGACCGCCTGGGGTTTCATTTGAAGAGGAGGTTCACCCCACCGGAAAAAGTATTTATCACGGACGGATTATCCCTTCCCGGGGTGCTTGGTTTGAAATCAAATATGATTTGAATGATATCTTGCTGGCTTATATTGACCGCCGCCGGCATTTCCCGGCGACCCAGATCCTGCGGATTATGGGGTTGTCTAACGAAGCGGATATGCAGGCGTTGCTCGGCGATGCTTTTTCCAAGATGAAGAGCACGCTGGAGAAGGATCATACGACGAATAAGGAAGAGGCTTTGTTGGATTTTTACCGTAAGATGCGGCCCACGGAGCCGGCAACGATTGAAGTTTCAGAAGCCTTGTTTTACCGTTTGTTTTTTGACCCGAAACGCTATGACCTCAGCAAAGTGGGCCGGCATATTATCAACCGCAAACTGGGAACAAGCGTGCCTTTAGATAACCGGGTTTTGGACATTAATACCGTTGTGGCGGTCATCCAATATCTTTTCGGTTTGAGAGAGGGGCACGGAGAGGTCGATGATATTGACCATTTGGGGAACAGACGTATTAAAACTGTGGGAGAGTTGGTGCAGAATCAGGTCCGTATCGGTCTTGCCCGGCTCGAACGTTCCATTAAAGAGCGTCTTGTCGTCATGAGTTCTTTCGAAAACCTCACGGCCCATCATCTTATCAATTCCCGTCTCTTTTCTAATCAGATGCATGATTTCTTCGCCCGGAGCCAGCTTTCGCAATTTATGGACCAGGTGAACCCTTTGGCAGAAATGACCCACAAGCGCCGTTTAAGCGCCTTGGGTCCTGGAGGGCTGTCCAGGGAACGAGCCGGGTTTGAGGTCCGGGACGTCCACCCGACCCATTACGGACGGGTGTGCCCTATTGAGACGCCGGAAGGGCCTAATATCGGGCTCATTTCTTCGTTGACCACCTGTGCCCGCGTCAATGATTTGGGTTTTATTGAAACGCCCTATTATAAAGTGGAAAGCGGTAAAGTGACCAACAAGGTGGAATTCTTGACGGCAGATATCGATCAGATGAAATATATCGCCCAGGCGAACGCTGTTACGGACGATCACGGGACGTTGACCGAGAAAGAGATTATTTGCCGTTATAAAACGGATTTCCCGAAGGTTAAGCCTGAGCAGATAGATTATAAGGATGTTTCCACGAAACAGCTGGTTTCCGTGGCAACGTCGATGATTCCGTTTTTGGAACACGATGACGCCAACCGGGCCTTGATGGGATCTAACATGCAGCGGCAGGCGGTCCCGATTATGACAACACAGGTTCCGTTTGTCGGGACGGGGATGGAAGGCAAGGTCGCCCGCGATTCCGGTGTTGTGGTTATCGCGAAAGAATCCGGAAAAGTCACTAAAGTGGATGCCCGGGAAATCGTTGTCGGTGACAGGGCCTACCCGTTGAAAAATTTCTTGCGGTCCAACGCCAACACCTGTATTTTGCAAAAACCCCTTGTTCAGCTGGGTGACCAGGTTGAAAAAGGAGAGGTGATCGCTGACGGCATGGCCACCAAGGACGGACGCATCGCCTTGGGCCAAAATGTTCTCGCTGCGTTCATGCCGTGGAGAGGCTATAATTTTGAAGATGCTATTCTTGTTAACCAGAGGCTGGTCCGGGAAGATAATTTTACATCTATCCATATTGAAAAATTTGAAGTTGAGGCCAGGGAAACGCGTTTAGGGAACGAAGAGATCACCCGGGATATCCCGAACGTCGGGGAGGAAGCTTTGAAGGATTTAACCGAGGAAGGGATTGTCCGGGTCGGAGCGGAAGTGAAAGCCGGCGATATCCTCGTCGGCAAGGTGACGCCCAAAAGCGAGAAGGAGCTGTCTCCGGAAGAACGTTTGTTGCGGGCGATTTTCGGTGAAAAGGCGGCGGACATCCGGGATACGTCTTTGACCCTTCCTCCCGGCATCGAAGGCGTTATCGTTAATACGGAGGTGTTCCAGAGGACCGAACGGGGCCGGAAATCCAAGGCCGATAAGGCTAAGGAACAGGAGGCCGTCGAGAAGATTAAGGAATATTATGCTCAGGAAATCGGGATTATCGAAACTGAGCGGGAAAAAAAGCTTTGTCAGTTGCTGGATGTGTCTCCTAAGAAACTCCTCACGATGAATCTTAATGATTATGATGAGGATTCCGAAGTTCGGCAGGCTATTGAATTTTTTGAAAGTAAGGTTAACGAGCTGCTGGAAGAACAGCAGCAGGAAGCTGAACGGGTTAAAAGAGGAGATGAGCTTCCCGCTGGAGTCCTGAAGAGAGTTGTTGTGTATGTGGCGACGAAACGGAAATTGCAGGAAGGCGATAAAATGGCTGGTCGGCACGGGAACAAGGGGATTGTGTCCCGGATTGTTCCGGAGGAAGACATGCCGTATCTAGCAGATGGCCGGCCGGTGGATGTTGTCCTGAATCCATTGGGGGTTCCTTCCCGGATGAACGTCGGGCAGCTTTTAGAAACGCATTTGGGATGGGTTGCCCAGGCGTTAGGATTTTATGCGGAGACTCCGGTCTTTGACGGGGCGACGGAAGAGGAAATCCGCCAGTTAAGTAAGGAAGCCGGTCTTCCGGAAGGCGGCAAAACCATTGTTTACGACGGCTTTACCGGTGAGTGTTTTGATCAAAAGGTCACTATCGGGTACATTTATATGCTGAAGCTGAATCATCTGGTGGATGAGAAAATCCATGCCCGGTCTATCGGGCCGTATTCTCTTGTCACGCAGCAGCCTTTAGGCGGGAAAGCGCATTTCGGTGGCCAGCGTTTTGGGGAGATGGAAGTCTGGGCCCTGGAAGCTTATGGCGCGGCGTACACCCTTCAGGAAATGCTGACGGTTAAAAGTGATGACGTGGCCGGGCGCAGCCGTATTTATGAGGCGATCGTGAAGGGGGAGCAGAAGCTGTCAACGGGCACTCCCGAGTCTTTCAACGTCCTCGTTAAGGAACTTCAGGGGTTATGCCTGGATATACGACTGGAAAAAGAAGGTCAGGACCAACCTAATATCAAAGAGACAAAGGGTACTAAAAAATAATTATGTCCACCACTAAAAAAGAACAGCTTCAGCAGGAAGACCGTATCACGATCCGGATCGCAGCGCCAGAAGTGATCAAATCATGGTCGCATGGCGTTGTTAAAAAGGCCGAAACGTTGAATTACCGGACTTTAAAGCCGGAAAAGGACGGATTATTTTGCGAACGGATTTTTGGCCCGGTTCGGGATTGGGAATGTAACTGCGGAAAATACAAGGGGATTAAATTTAAAGGGATTACCTGTGACCGCTGCGGGGTAACGGTGACCCGCTCATCCGTCCGCCGAGAGAGGATGGGGCATATTGAGTTGGCCTGCCCTGTCACGCATATATGGTTTTATAAGGCCGTGCCCAGCCGTCTGTCCGCTTTGATGCAGATTTCTTTGCGTGATCTTGAGAAACTGATTTATTATGAAGAATACGTTGTGATTGACCCGGGCGATACCCCTCTCAAGAAAAAAGAATTTTTGTCTGAAGATAAATATCAGGAAGCGCTGGTGAAATACGGCGGGGCGTTTAAGGCTAAGATTGGCGCCGAAGCGGTGAGGGAATTTTTAAAAGAAATCGACCTCGGCGTCCTGTGCAAAAAGCTCCGAAAAGATATGGAGAAAGCGACTCCGGCCGGGACCAATGCCAAGAAGATCGCTAAAACTCTCAAGATCGTCGAGGATTTCAAAATATCAGGGAATAAAGCGGAATGGATGGTTTTGGACGTTATCCCTGTCATCCCTCCGGACCTTCGTCCTTTGGTTCCTTTGGAAGGCGGACGTTTTGCCACATCCGATTTGAACGATTTGTACCGGCGGGTTATCAACCGGAATAATCGCTTGAAGAAATTGATTGATTTAAAAGCGCCGGAAATTATTATCCGTAACGAAAAACGCATGCTTCAGGAATCTGTGGACGCGCTTTTGGATAACGGCCGTCACGGGCGCCCGGTGTTGGGTTCCGGGAACCGGCCCTTGAAGTCCTTGTCCGATATGCTCAAAGGCAAGCAGGGTCGTTTCCGCATGAATCTGCTCGGGAAACGCGTGGATTATTCCGGCCGTTCTGTTATCGTTGTCGGTCCGACTCTCAGATTGCACCAATGCGGGCTTCCTAAAAAAATGGCTCTCGAGTTGTTTGAGCCGTTTATTATTCGGGAGTTGCGTGAAAAAGGATTTGTCCATACGATCAAGGGCGCCAAGCGGATGGTGGAAAGGGCCAAAGTTGAGGTGTGGGACATTTTAGATGAAGTCATCAAAGACCACCCGATTATGCTTAACCGCGCCCCCACATTGCACCGTTTAAGCATCCAGTCGTTTCAGCCGGTGCTGGTTGAAGGGAAGGCCATTAAGCTTCATCCCTTAGTCTGTACTGCTTTCAACGCGGATTTTGACGGGGATCAGATGGCGGTTCATTTACCGTTGTCGCTGGAAGCGCAGATCGAATGTCGCCTGCAACTTTTGTCGGTGAACAACCTGTTTTCCCCGGCGGATGGACGGCCGATTGTGTCTCCGACCCAGGATATGGTTTTAGGGTTATATTATTTGACGAAAGACCGGGAGGAGGACCAGGACCCTCGCCTTTTCGGAACCAAAGAGGAAGCGATTATTGTTTATAATGATGGGCAGCTTAATTTACACACGGGCATCAAGCTTCGCTTGAAGCAGCATGTCTGGGGGGATGAAAAACCTTCTCTGGTTATTTCTCAGGAAGGAGACGTAGGCGGTGAAGAATCCGGCGCTCATCCGCGGAAAGTGTCTAATCAGCCGATCATTGAAACCACCGTTGGGCGTATTTTGTTTAATGAGCTGCTCCCGGAGGGTTTCGGGTTCGTGAACGATACCATGGATAAGAAACAGATCGGGGCGGTTATCGCCGACTGTTATAAGCGTTTTGGGCAGCACACGACGGTCAATTTGCTGGATAGCCTCAAAGAATTTGGTTTTAACATGGCCACCAAAGCAGGGATATCCATTGCGATTTCCGACTTGACCAGCCCGAAGGAAAAAGAGGTCCATATCAAGGAGGCCAAGCAGGAGGTTGCCAAGGTCGAGGACCAGTATCGCAAGGGGATCATCACCGGCCGGGAACGCTACAACAAAATTATCGATATCTGGACGCATACGACAGAGAAAATTTCTGATTTGGTGTTTAAGCAGATGGCGGCTTTTAATCCCATTTTTATCATGGCTGATTCCGGGGCGCGGGGATCCCGCCTTCAGATTCGCCAGTTGTCGGGGATGCGCGGTTTGATGGCGAAGCCTTCTGGAGAGATTATTGAGAACCCGATTACCGCGAGTTTCCGGGAGGGGCTGACTGTTTTGGAATATTTTATTTCTACGCACGGGGCCCGGAAAGGGCTCGCGGATACGGCGTTGAAAACCGCGGATGCCGGTTACCTGACCCGCCGGTTGGTGGATGTCGCTCAGGAATGCGTGGTGACCGAACAGGATTGCGGGACATTAAACGGAATTACAGTTTCTGCTATCGTCGAAGGGGATGAACTGGTGGTCAGTCTGCGGGAACGCATCATTGGCCGTGTTGCCTTAGATAGCATTGTTGATGTTATTACGGATCAAGTTGTCGTGGAAGCGGGCGAAGAGATCACCGAAGAAAAAGCCACGATGATCGAGCAATTGGGGATTGAAAAGGTGAGGATCCGCAGTGTCTTAACTTGTGAATCCGAGACCGGGACCTGTATTAAGTGCTATGGGCGCAACCTGGCCACCCAGCGTTTAGTGGAGATCGGCGAGGCGGTCGGTGTTATTGCCGCCCAAAGTATCGGTGAACCTGGAACCCAGTTGACCATGAGGACTTTTCACATCGGGGGGACGGCGAGCCGCGCGGTGGAGCAGTCCTTCTACCGTTCTAAGAGTAAAGGGATTATAAAATATCACCAGTTGCGTGTCGTCGAGCGTAATAAAGAGTTCGTTGTCCTTAACCGAAACGGCGCGGTCAGCATTAATAACGAATATGGCCGGGAATTTGAGCGTCATCAGCTGCCCCAGGGGGCTACGATCAAGTATGCTGATGGGGTGGAAATTAACGAGAATGAAATTTTTGCGACCTGGGACCCGTATACGATTCCAATCATCACGGAAGTCAAGGGGGTTGTCAATTCCGAAGACCTGATTCAGGATGTCACGGTGCAGCAGGAACAGAACCCGATCACAGGGATTACAGAGCGCGTTGTGGTTGAACATAAGCTGGAATATCATCCGCAGATTATTATCACGGATGATAAAAAAGAGGTTGTCGGTATTTATTCGATCCCCGTCGGCGCGCATATCCTGGTCAGCGATAAACAGCTGATCAACGCGGGTGACCTTATCGCAAAAATTCCTCGAGGTGTTGGAAAGACAAGGGACATCACCGGCGGTCTGCCACGGGTTGCGGAGCTTTTTGAGGCCAGGCGCCCCAAGGACCCGGCGATTATTTCCGAAATTGATGGATCTGTTGAATTCGGGGAAGACCGGAAAGGGCTCCGCACGATTGTAGTGCGCAGCACCACCGGCATGTTAAAAGAGTATACAATCCCGCACGGGAAGCATCCGACAGTGTATAAAAATGACCGGGTTTTTGCCGGCCAACAATTGACGGATGGGCCGGTTGTCCCGCATGATATTCTTCGCGTCTGCGGTGATAAAGTGTTGCAGGAATATTTGCTGAACGAGATCCAGGAAGTCTACCGTCTGCAGGGCGTGAGGATTAATGATAAGCATATCGAATTGATTATTTCTCAGATGCTCAAGAAGGTTAAGATCGAAGACTCCGGGGACACCAATTTCCTCGTCGGAGAACAGATTGACCGTATGCATTTCAAAAAAGCGAATGAAGCCACTCTAAAGAAAAAAGGTAAACCGGCTCAAGCCACGCCACTGCTGTTAGGGATCACTAAAGTGTCTTTGACGACGGAGAGTTTTATATCCGCGGCCAGTTTTCAAGAGACGACAAGAGTCTTGACAGAAGCAGCGGCGTCTGGTAAAATCGATCTTTTACGTGGCTTGAAAGAAAACGTAATTGTGGGTCACTTGATCCCTGCAGGTACGGGTTTTAAACTTTATGACCAAGTGGAAACGGTGAAATATGCCAACGATACAACAGCTGATTCGCAAGAGTCGCAGCCTGAAAAACAAGAAAACTAAATCTCCTGCATTGGACCAATGCCCTCAAAAAAGAGGTGTTTGCTTGCAGGTGAAAACGATGACCCCGAAAAAACCGAATTCGGCTTTGCGGAAAATTGCACGTGTCCGTTTGTCGAACCGGATTGAAGTCACGGCTTATATCCCTGGGGAAGGTCATAATTTGCAGGAGCACTCCATCGTTCTGGTCCGGGGCGGTCGCGTAAAAGATTTGCCGGGCGTGCGTTATCATATCGTGAGAGGGACCCTGGATACAACGGGTGTGGCTAAACGGAAACGATCACGGTCAAAATATGGAACCAAGAGAGAGAAGTAATGAGAAGACGAAAAGCAGAGAAAAGGGAAGCAGCATACGACCCTAAATACGATAGTGCCCTTGTAGCGCAGTTTATTAACACGTTGATGATTCAAGGTAAAAAGACAGTTGCAGAAAAGATTGTCTATGGTGCACTAGATATTCTTAAACAGAAAACCCACGAAGAGAGCGGGTTGAAGGTTTTTAATAAGGCTATTGATAATATCCGTCCGCGTTTGGAGCTGAAGCCGAGGCGTGTTGGTGGTGCTACTTATCAGATTCCGATCGAGGTGACCGGGCCCCGTGGAAATTCTTTGGCGTTGCGCTGGCTTCGGGATTTTGCCCGTAAAAAGAAGGGCAAACCGATGACAGTAAAATTAGCGGATGAACTTTTAGCGGCTTATAAATCTGAAGGTCCTGCGATTAAGAAAAGAGACGAGACGCATAAGATGGCTGAGGCAAACAAGGCTTTTGCGCATTTGAGGTGGTAATTTAATGGAACAAATTTCTTTAAAAGATATTAGAAACATCGGGATTATTGCTCACATAGATGCCGGTAAAACGACAACGACAGAGCGGATTCTTTATTATTGTGGCGTTATTCATAAAATGGGGAATGTTGATGACGGCAACACGACCATGGATTTTATGGCGCAAGAACAGGAGCGGGGAATCACGATTATGTCCGCGAGTACGACCTGTTACTGGAAAAATAATAAAATTAATATTATCGACACTCCCGGACACGTTGATTTTACCGTCGAGGTTGAACGTTCCCTGAAAGTCTTGGATGGCGCTGTGGTCGTTCTTTGCGCATCGGGCGGGGTGCAGTCCCAGACAGAAACCGTCTGGCGCCAGGCTGACCGTTATCATGTCCCCCGGATGATTTTTGTTAATAAAATTGACAGGCTGGGGGCTGATTATGACCGGGTTATTGATGAGATTCACGACCGTTTGGGCTGCAACGCGGCCGCCATTAATTTCCCGGACGGGACAGAAGACAATTTTAAAGGGATCGTTGATGTTATCAACCAGCAGTACGTTATTTATAAAGATGAGGATGGGCTTGCGCTGGAGCGCGTGGCGATTCCTGATCACTTAAAAGAAAAAGCTGACAAATATTATCATCTTCTGCTGGAGGCCTTGGCGGACGTTGATGATCAGATCATGATGAGATTTCTTGAGGAGAAAGAAGTTCCCGCCGATGAAATCAAATCGGTTATTCGCCGCGAGGTGATTCAAAATCGGTTTATCCCGGTGATGGTGGGGACGTCCTTGAGAAAACGCGGTGTTCAACTTCTTCTGGATGCGGTTGTCGACTACATGCCCTCTCCTCTTGATGTCCCGCCTCTTCCAGGGATAAACCCGCGCACTCAGGAGCCAACGGAGCGCCTGGCATCTTCAGAGGCCCCGTTAGCGGCGCTGGTTTTTAAAATCGCCGCAGATCCTTATGTCGGGAAACTTTTTTACACGAGAATTTATTCCGGGGTTATAACCTCTGGCACGACTATTTATAATTCCAGCGTCCGGGCCAAAGAGCGGGTCGCTAAAATTGTCGTCATGCATGCGAACAAACAGGAAATTGTTCCTAAGGTGGGGGCCGGCGAGATCGTTGCTTTGGTGGGGTTGAAGGAGACGAAATCCGGCCACACGATTTGTGATGATACCCAGCAGATCCTTATTGAGAGCATGAAAATCCCTGAACCGGTTGTTTCTATGGCGATTGAACCGAAAACCAAAGCGGATCAGGATAAGCTTGGCCTTGCTTTGCGGAAATTCCTGGATGAAGACCCGTCTTTGCGGGTGCAGTACGATCATGAAACGGGGCAGACCATTATTTCCGGCATGGGAGAATTGCACCTGGACATTATCATTGATCGTATGAAGCGGGAAAACAATCTGGAAACCCATATCGGCCGGCCGCAGGTTGCTTACCGGGAAACGATCACTGAGAAAGTAACCGGGATTGTCGGGAAATTCGTTTCTCAAACAGGCGGGCGTGGTCAATACGGCCATTGTGTGATTAATATCGCTCCGGCGGAGAAGCCAGGAGACGGGGTTGTTTTTGATAACCGGATTAAAGGGGGCTCGATCCCCCGGGAATACATTCCGGCGGTTGAGAAAGGGATCCGTGAGGGCGCCTTGAATGGTATTCTTGCGGGTTATCCGGTAACGGATTTTGTTGTGACATTGGTGGATGGATCTTATCATGAAGTGGATTCCAGCGAACTGGCTTTTCAATTGGCAGGCAAAGCGGCTCTTCGGGAAGGATTGCAGAGAGGACATTCTGTGTTTTTAGAGCCGGTTATGGACCTTGAAGTTTCCGCTCCGGAAGAGTTTATGGGCTCGGTGATGGGAGACCTCAACACGCGGCGGGCCAAGATCGTCAATCTTGGGACACGGGGGAAACTTAAGATCGCACGCTGTGAAGTGCCGTTGGCGGAAATGTTTAATTACGCAAATGCTCTCCGTTCTTTAACTCAGGGTCGGGCTTCTTTTTCAATGGAGCCAGCGTTTTACGCTGAAGTTCCATATCATGTTATGGAAAAAATTAAAGGCTTACGACAAGAAACTATGGTAAAAGCCGGAAGAACGTAAAAAGAATTGTAATAAAAGGGAGGAATGTCATGGCTAAGGAAAAATTTACAAGGAATAAACCGCATTTGAACATCGGGACCATCGGTCACGTTGATCACGGGAAAACCACCTTAAGTGCGGCCATAACCATGATTTTGCATAAAAAAGGGTTGGCTCAAATCCGCAGTTATGATTCTATCGATAACGCTCCGGAAGAAAAGGAACGCGGGATCACGATTAATATCGCACATTTGGAGTATGAAACCGACAAACGCCATTATGCCCATATTGACTGCCCTGGTCACGCCGATTATATTAAAAACATGATTACTGGTGCTGCCCAAATGGACGGGGCGATCCTCGTGGTTTCCGCGGCTGACGGCCCTATGCCCCAGACTCGGGAACACATTCTTTTGGCCCGCCAGGTGAACGTTCCGCGGCTTGTCGTTTTCCTTAATAAATGTGATCAGGTTGAGGACAAAGAGCTTTTGGATCTGGTTGAGCTGGAAGTCCGAGAACTGTTATCTAAATACCAGTTTGATGGGGACAAAACCCCGATTCTCAAGGGGAGCGCTTTGGACGCTCTGAACGATATCGAGAATCCTGAAAAGATTCAGCCGATTTTGGATTTGATGCAGGCGGTGGATGATTATATCCCGGAGCCTGTCCGTGAACTCGATAAGCCGTTTTCAATGGCTGTGGAAGACGTTTTTTCCATCTCGGGACGTGGAACGGTTGCGACGGGCCGTATTGAGAGAGGACGGGTTAAGGTTGGGGAAGAAGTTGATTGTGTCGGGTTGCGCCCTGATATTCAGAAAACCGTTGTCACTGGCGTGGAAATGTTTCGCAAGGAACTGGATGAAGGCCAGGCTGGAGATAATGTCGGGTTGTTATTGCGCGGTATGGATAAAGATGCGATTGAGCGCGGGATGGTTTTGGCCAAGCCGGGTTCTATTACGCCTCATACAAAATTTAAGGGCACGGTCTATGTGTTAAAGAAAGAAGAAGGTGGCCGCCATACCCCGTTTTTTAAGGGATACCGGCCACAATTTTATTTCCGGACTACCGATGTTACCGGGAATGCCGTTTTACCGGAAGGCGTAGAAATGTGTATGCCCGGCGATAACATTGAATTGACCGTTGATCTGATCACTCCGGTTGCGTTGGAAAAAGAATTGCGTTTTGCTATTCGTGAAGGCGGCCGTACAGTAGGGGCGGGCGTTGTTTCCGAAGTTATTGCTTAATAACAGGTACTACATTCAATGAGGTTATGATCGGCTTCGTGCCGCAACGCAACACGGCGGCGCGGGGGTGATCGGATGCGTTATGCAGAAAATCAGAATAAAATTAAAAGCTTATGATCATCGGCTGATTGACCAGTCAGCGCAAGAAATTGTCGATACGGCGATCCGTACGGGGGCCAGAGTTTCCGGCCCGGTTCCTTTGCCGACAAAAAGGGAATTGTACACCGTATTGCGGTCCCCGCATATCGACAAAAAGTCTCGGGAACAGTTTCACCTGGCGATCCATAAACGTCTGATAGACCTTTTGGATCCGACGGCTAAGACTGTGGAGGCTTTGCGAAAGCTGAATTTGCCGGCAGGGGTCGATGTGGAAATTAAGCAGTAAATCCTTGCCACGTTTGTTGACATGGGAGAGAGAAGATGATACTCGGAATACTCGGTAAGAAAATTGGTATGACTCAAATTTTTGACAAGGAAGGGAATATCCTTGAGGTAACGGTGATTCAGGCCGGCCCATGTCCTGTTCTGGCGTTGAAAGAGTCCCCATTGAAGATTCAGGTGGGGTTTGAGGCCACAAAAGAGTCGAGGGTTCGTAAGCCGCAGTTGGCTTTTTTTAAAAAGATTGGAGTTGCTCCGACCCGTGTTATCCGGGAATTCAGATCAAATGATAACAAGGATTATCAGGTCGGGCAGGAAATCAAGGCCGATATTTTTAAGGCCGGGGATTTTGTGGACGTGTCAGGGATATCAAAAGGAAAGGGATTTGCCGGAGGGATGAAGCGTTGGAATTGGTCCGGTGGGCCGGCAGGTCACGGTTCCATGCATCACCGGAGGGTCGGTTCCATAGGGGCGAGTTCTGATCCGTCTCGGGTCTACCGCGGTCAGCATATGCCCGGGCACATGGGCGCTGAGCGCGTGACGGTGCAGAGTTTGCGCATTATGGAAGTTGATGTGGATAAGAATTTGTTGGTGATTAAAGGGGCGGTTCCGGGTGCGAGAAATTCCATCGTGGAAATTAAACTGTCCAGGAAACGGCAATTCCAGTCTTTGGAGGAAAAGGCCGCAGTCGTTCTTCATAAGAAGAACCCGATGAAACAAAGTAAAGCTAAAGCTAAAGGAAAGAAAGCGTAAGACAGCAGGTTTAAGTTATGTCACAAATACCAATTTTAGATAAAAGCGGTAAAGAAGTAGGAAAAGTTGATCTTCCGGATCAGATTTTTGGGCAGCATGTGAATTCTTCTGTGATCCATCAGGCCGTTGTGATGTACCAGGCGTGTCTGCGGGAGGGAAATGCGTCCACCAAAGAGCGTGGCGCTGTTTCCGGAGGTGGGAGAAAACCGTATCGGCAAAAAGGTACTGGCCGGGCTCGAGCCGGGTCAACCCGGGCGCCCAATTATGTGGGGGGTGGGGTTGTTTTTGGGCCGCATCCGAGGGATTACCGTTATGCGATTCCTCAAAAAATGAGATTATGCGCCCTGAAAGAAAGCCTGAACGCGAAATATAAAGCCGATGATTTGCTTTGTGTAACCGAACTGACAGAGAAGTTTTCAAAAACAAAGGATTTCGCTAAAATTTTGAAACTTTGGGTTGAACGTGGGAAGGTCCTGGCGCTCCTGGACGGGAGCGACGAGAGCGTGCGTCTGGTGAGCCGCAATATCCCCCGTTTTCAGGTCACCCGAGCGGAAGATGTTAACGCTTATGATGTGATGAAAAACAAGAAATTGCTGTTAACCAAGACCGCTTTGGAGAAAATTTTAAAACGTTTAGGGACAGAATAAAATGATTACAAGTTATGATATTGTCCAGTCTTTAATACGAACCGAGAAGGGGTCGGCTTTGGAGCCCCAGGGGAAATATCTCTTTCAAGTCGCGCTGGACGCCAATAAGATTGAAATCCAGAAAGCCGTGGAAGAAATTTATAAAGTGAAAGTGGCGACGGTCAACACGGTTATTATGCCGGCAAAACGCAAGAGGGTCCGGCAGCAGTTTGGCTACACGTCACAATGGAAAAAAGCCATTGTCACGCTTCAACAGGGATTTAAAATCGACGTAACATAATTAAGTGAGGGAATGTCAGTGGGTATTAAACGATATAAACCAGTAACAAACGGATTGCGGCACACCGCGCTTTCAGACTTTTCTGAGATTACAAAATCCACGCCTGAGAAAGCTTTGCTGCGCCCATTGAAGAAAAGCGGCGGTCGGAATATGTATGGCCGGATCACCGTGCGTTGGCGGGGCGGCGGGCACAAACGGATGTACCGTTTGGTCGATTTTAAGCGTCAGCGGTTTGAGGAACAAGCCGAGGTCTTGGCTATTGAATATGACCCCAATCGGTCTGTCCGGATTGCGTTGATCCAATACCCTGATAAATCAAAGTCTTATATTCTGGCTCCGTTGGAGTTACGCGTGGGGGATAACGTTATCAGCGTCAAAGAGGGGAATGCGGATATTAAGGCCGGGAATTGTTTCGCGTTGTTTAATATCCCGTTAGGAACCGCTGTCCATAATGTTGAGTTGTCTCCGGGGCAAGGTGGACAGATTGTCCGTTCAGCCGGCACCTCGGCTCAGCTGATCGCTAAGGAAGGGGATCTCGTCCTCTTAAGGCTTCCTTCCGGTGAAGTCCGTAAGGTGCGCGGTAAGTGCCGGGCGACGATCGGTCAGCTTGGGAATGTGGAACATGAGAGCCGTTCGATCGGGAAAGCCGGCCGCAGCCGCTGGTTAGGCCGGCGGGGACATGTCCGCGGTGTGGCGATGAACCCGATCGACCATCCTCACGGTGGAGGTGAGGGGAAGGCCCCGCAGGGGAACCCCCATCCGGTCACCCCGTGGGGCATAGCCACCAAGGGGAAGAAGACGCGAAAATTAAAAAAATATTCCAATCGATTTATCGTTAAGCGAAGGACAAAGTGACATGCCTAGGTCAATAAAGAAAGGCCCGTTTGTGGCCGAAGATTTGGAAAAGAAACTCCGGAGGATGATTGAGTCCGGGCAGAGGCAACCGATTAAGACGTGGTCCAGGCGGTCAACGATTACTCCGGAGTTTGTGGGATTTACTGTCGCGGTCCATAGTGGCCGTAAACATGAGCCGATTTTTATTACAGAAAACATGGTGGGGTATAAATTTGGGGATTTTGTCCCAACCCGGACTTTCCGTAAACATGGTGGGGTTAAAGCTAAGAAAGCTCCCGATAAAACGTAAACCTTGATATAAAAAAGAACGAGAAATGATTGCAAAAGCACGATGTCGATATGTTAGAGTTTCATCCAGCAAGGCCAATCAGGTGATGGCTATGATTCGGGGGAAGGATGTCTTGACGTCCCAAGCCCTGCTGAAGCAGACGAATAAGAGAGTCACGGAGGCGATCGCGAAGATTTTGAATTCAGCGGTGAGCAACGCCAAGCAAAAAGGTTTGACGGAGAGCCAATTGTATATTTCCAAAATTACGGCTGATCAGGGGCCGATGTGGAAACGTTACCGGGCGGCCACGTTTGGCCGGGCGACTCCGATTTTGAAAAGGACGTCACATTTAACCATAGAACTGGATCTTATCACTAAATAGGAGATATCGTAGAGTGGGACAAAAGGTACATCCATATATTCAACGCATCGGGGTCACTAGAAATTGGCGCAGCCTTTGGTATGCTGACCGCAAACAATACGCTCAGAACGTGGTGGAGGACTTTAAAATCCGAAAGTACATCCAGAATAAATTTGTCCACGCTGCGGTTTCTTATATTGTGATAGAGCGTTTGGCCGCGGACCAAGTGAAAATTAAGATTGCCTCGGCCCGGCCTGGAATTATTATCGGCCGCCGCGGAGCGGATATTGATAAGTTGAAAGAGGACTTAGCCCGGATCACGACCAGTGAGGTGGCCATTGATATTATCGAAATCAAGAATCCGTTCCTCGAATCCCGGCTTGTCGCGCAGAATATCGCGTTTCAGCTGGAGAAACGCGTGGCGTTCCGCCGGGCGATTAAAAGAGCGATTGATCAATCCCGCCAGGCAGGCGCTTTGGGGATTAAAGCGAAGGTGTCAGGCCGTTTGGGGGGGGCGGAAATGGCGCGAACGGAAAAATACCACGAGGGGTCCATTCCTTTGCAGACTCTTCGCGCGGATGTTGATTACGGTTTTGCAGAAGCCCATACCACTTATGGAGTGATCGGCGTGAAGGTCTGGATTTATAAAGGGGAAATTATCCGGGAGAAGAGGCGGGTTAAGGCTTCGGAGCCGAAGGGCGCTTAAAGGAGTTTGATATTATGTTGTTAATGCCTAGAAAAGTAAAGTACCGTAAATCACAAAAAAGGAAGAACCGGGGTATTGTTTGCCGGGGCAGTAATTTGCGGTTTGGAGAATACGGGATAAAAGCGATTGAAAACGGGATTGTGCGGGCGCAGCATCTGGAAGCTTGCCGTCTCGTTATGGTTAGGAAATTGCGCGGAGCCGGCAAAATGTGGGTCAATGTGTTCCCCTGCAAACCGGTGACGAAGAAGCCCGCCGAAACGCGTATGGGCAAGGGGAAAGGGGATCTGGATCACTGGGTTTGTCCGGTTCAAAGAGGACGGGTGATTTTTGAATTAGGCGGGATTCCGGAAGATTTTGCTAAAATTGTTCTTCGTTTGGTTGCTTTTAAATTACCCGTGAGAACAAAATTTATAACCCGTGCGACGCAAGGCCATTAATATTAACACGTTTTGACGTAACTCAAAACCTAATTTTGGAAACAGCATGAAAGCAAAAGACTTGAGAAATTTAAGCCAGGAAGATTTAGGGCAGAAAGAAAAGGCTTTAAAGAAAGATCTTTTCGACCTGAGGTATCAGCGCAAGATCGGCCGCGTGGAAAGGCCGTCCATGTTTAAGCTGATCAAAAGAGATATTGCCCGCATTCAAACTATCCTGAATGAAAGGAAGAACGATGGAAACAAGGACTAATAGGAGGAAATTCCTTTCAGGAGAAGTGGTCAGCGATAAAATGAATAAAACGCGGGTTGTTCAAGTGCGTTGGTCTAACAAGCATTCAAAGTATACGAAGACGGTTCGTCAGGCCGTTAAGTATAAGGCCCATGATGAAAAGAATGCGAGTAAACTCGGGGATATCGTCAAAATTATGGAAACCCGTCCTTTATCCAAAGATAAACGGTGGGTCATCATGGAAATTGTAAAAACCAGTTAACGAGGTCGGACATGCTTTACATGAAATCAATATTGACTGTCGCTGATAACTCCGGGGCCCGCCGGGCTTCCTTGATCGGGGTTTTGAACAGTAAAGGGCGACGATGGGCGCAGGTGGGCGATGTTGTCAAGGTCAATATTAAAGAGGCCGCCCCGGACGCGGCGATCAAAAAGGGGACGGTTGTGACCGGTGTCGTTGTGAGGACAAAGTTCCCCATCAAGAGGGCGGACGGGACAACGGTGCGCTTCGATAATAACGCGTTGGTTATCATTGATGATGCCGGAAACCCCAAGGGAACGCGTGTTTTTGGGCCGGTGGCCAGAGAGTTGCGGAATTTGGAATTCATGAAAATTGTTTCTTTAGCCCCAGAGGTAGTATAAAATGTTGCGCATTAAAAAAAATGACAAGGTTGTCGTTATCGCAGGCAAAGATAAAGGGAAAACCGGAAAAGTTTTAAAGGTTTTAACTGAGACTGAACGTGTTGTGGTCGAGAAAGTTAATCTGGTTAAGAAAGCCAAACGCAAGACTCAGCAGGACCAGACCGGAGGCTTTATAGAGTTGGAGGTGCCGTTGCACATTTCCAACGTGATGCTTGTTGATAAGAAGACCAATAAACGAACGCGTTTTGGTGTGTCGATCTTAAAAGACGGCTCTAAGGTTAGAATCGCCAAAGTGAGTGGAGAAGTTATATAATTTTTGATACCAAGAGGATATGAACGTGGTCCCAAGATTGTTGGTAAAATACAAAGAAGAAATTGTTCCTAAAATGCAGGAAGCCTTTGAGGTTTCAAACAGGTTGGCTGTCCCGAGGTTGGAGAAAATTGTCCTTAATATGGGCGTCGGCGAAGCGATCCAGGATATTAAAATTCTAGAAGCGGCTATGCAGGATATGGAAAAAATCACCGGCCAGAAATCGATCATCCGCCGTGCCAAGAAGGCCATCTCTAATTTTAAGTTAAGGGCAGGGGTTCCTGTTGGCTGCAAGGTGACCTTAAGGGGTCATAAAATGTATGAGTTCCTTGACCGGTTTGTGAATGTGTGTTTGCCGAGAATCCGTGACTTTAACGGTGTCCCTTTAAAATCTTTTGATCGGGACGGGAATTATTCCATCGGGATCGCTGACCAGGCCATTTTCCCGGAAATCGACGTTGGGCGGATCACGCGGAGTCAGGGGATGGATATATGTTTTGTTTTTAATCGGGGGCCGAAGGAACAGACCAAGGAACTGTTGCGTTTGTTCGGGATGCCTTTCAGTAAGAGTTAATCATAGAGTTTACAAGAGGACATGATTTCATATGGCGAGAAAAGCCTTAATTCTTAAGTCGCAGAAGAAACCGAAATTTTCGACCCGTCAGCATAATCGTTGTATATTATGCGGCCGGCCGAAAGGGTATCTGCGCCGGTTTGGTACCTGCCGTATTTGTTTCAGGGAACTGGCCTGGAGAGGGGAAATCCCCGGGATCAAAAAAGCCAGCTGGTAATCGTTATAAAAGTGAATTATTTGTGAGGAATCCATTATGTCATTGAATGATCCAATTGCCAATATGTTGACGAGTATCCGGAATGCCATTCAGGCCAGTAAGCTGACCGTGGATATCCCCGCTTCAAAGCTGAACGGGAAGATCCTGGAGATTTTTAAGAATCAGGGATACATCGAAGATTATCGGTTGATGAAGAATGATGTCCAGGGGGCTTTCAAGGTGTATTTGAAATATGAAGGGAAGAAACCTGCGATCATTGGCATCAAAAGAATTTCTAAAAGCGGATTACGGGTTTACACCCCGCGGGATAGAATACCCCGGGTTTTGAATGGTTTGGGGACGGCGGTTATTTCCACGTCCAAAGGGGTTTTGGATGATCATGAGGCCCGACGACAAGGCGTTGGGGGAGAGGTACTTTGCTACATCTGGTAAAAAATTATGTCAAGAAAAGGTAAAATTCCAATTGTTGTTCCTAAAGAAGTTAAAGTGGCTGTGGATGGCTCGCAAGTCCATTTGGAAGGCCCTAAAGGAAAAATGTCTTTGAGTATGCCTTGCGGGATTAAAGTTGAACAGAAAGACAACCAGCTTGTGGTGACCCGGGCGAACGATACGAAGCAGGGTCGGGCGAATCACGGCACCATCCGGGCTTTGCTGGTCAATATGGTTACGGGCGTGACCACAGGCCATAAGAAAGAGGTTGAGATTCAGGGGATCGGTTACCGGGCTCAATTGCAGGGCAATACGATTATTTTCACCCTTGGGTTAAGTCATCAGGTTGAGTTTGTGGTCCCGAAAGAGCTTAAGGTGGCGGTTCCAAAGCCGACGTCCATCGTCCTTGAGGGGATCAATAAACCTTTGATTGGACAGGTTGCGTCAAAGATCAGGGATTTGAAACGGCCGGAACCTTATAAAGGGAAAGGGATCCGTTATCTGGGTGAAATTGTGAAAACTAAACAAGGTAAATCTGTAACAAAGTAGTTGAACCATGGGAAGAAACGAGATCGTTAAGGAATCAAAACGCCTGGCTCGGCATATTCGGATAAGAAAAAGAGTGGTCGGCACATCGGCCCGGCCGAGGCTTTGTATTCACAGAAGTTTAAAGAATTTTGCGGCTCAAATTATTGATGATTCAAGCGGTAAGGTCCTTTTCGGCCTTTCCACAAAAAATCAAACGATTAAACAAAAGATCAAATCCGGCGGGAACATTCAGGCGGCCGCAGCCCTTGGGGAGGTCTTTGCCAGCGAATTGGTCGCTAAGGGACTCAAAGAGGTTTGTTTTGACCGTGGCGGTTATGTTTATCATGGACGCGTGAAAGCTTTTGCCGAGGCGGCAAGAAAAAGCGGCTTAGAATTTTAACATGCCCAAACACAATTTATTTGGGGAGAGCGATATTTATGGATAACGAAAATAACAATCCGCAGGAACACCACGAAGGACAACCTGTTGCTTCCAGGCCCGAGAGCCCGAAAGACTCTAGCGGGAGAGGTCCTAGCAAGAGGAGAGAGCGTTCCCCTTCCCGGCAAGGGGGAGGCGAGCGGGCATCCCAGAAAAAGTTCGTTGCCGAGCCTTCCGATTTTATGGAGAAAGTCTTGTCGATCAAGCGTGTGACCAAGGTGACCAAAGGGGGCAAGAAATTGTCCTTCAGTGCGTTGGTCGTTGTCGGTGATATGAAAGGGAACGTCGGGTATAATTTGGCCAAGGCCGGGGAAGTGGCGATCGCGATTCGTAAGGCGTTGATGCGCGCGAAAAAGAGCATGGTGAAGATTCCCATGAAAGGAACCACCATTCCTCATGAGATTATAGGGGTCTGTGGCGGCGCGGAGGTTTTATTGAAGCCGGCTTCCGACGGTACCGGGGTTATCGCGGCTGGGCCGGTCCGGGCGGTGTGTGAAGGGGCTGGTATCCATAATATCCTGACAAAATGCCACCGCAGCAATAACCCGATAAATGTCGTTAAGGCTACGATGGATGGTCTTACCCGCATGAAATTTAAACAATATAAGGAATTGGAACAGGTACAGACTAATGCAACTTCATGATTTGAAACCGGCGAACGGGGCGAAAAAAAGGCGTAAAATTGTGGGCCGTGGTAATGGCTCCGGGCATGGGAAAACTTCTTGCCGTGGGCAAACCGGGCAGAACTCCCGGTCCGGCCGGGGGATTCAGAAACAATTAGAGGGCGGGCAGATGCCTCTTATCCGGCGTCTTCCGAAAGTGGGGTTCCGTAGCCGGCGGCCCGTTTTGTACAAATTGGTTTCCTTGAAGCAACTGGCTGCCCTGAATTCCGGCGGGAAGCTTGATGCCGAGACCTTGCAGGAAAAGGGGTTCATTAAAAACATGTTTAAACCCTATAAGGTGGTCGGAAACTCTGATATTAAGCACGCATTTCAGATTGAAGCGTATGGTTTTTCGAAACGGGCGGAAGAAATCATCAAAAACGCCGGTGGGCAGATAAAAATTATTGATAAAAACATTTTAAAAGAAAAGTATAAGTAATCGGTTCCTATGATATCCGGATTTGCCAACTGTTTTAAAATCCCTGACTTAAGAAAAAGAATCCTAATGACGATGGGAATCATTGCTTTGTACCGTGTCGGTTGCTTTATCCCAACCCCGGGGGTGAACGGGGCTGTGCTCACGGAGTATTTCCTGAAGTTAAGCACCTCCAATGCCGGTTCAATCTTTGGTATTATTAATATGTTTTCCGGGGGCGCCATCGCCAAGATGACTGTGTTCGCCCTTGGGATCATGCCGTATATTTCCAGCTCAATCATTATGCAGCTTTTGACGGCTGTTCTTCCCGCCCTTGAAAAATTATCTAAGGAAGGACAGGCTGGGTATCATAAAATTAACCAGTATACGCGCTATGGAACTTTAGGGTTGTGTCTGGTGCAGTCTTTTTTTATCGCGCTGTGGATGGAAAACGGGTTCGGCGACGTTAAGATTGTCAATAATCCCGGTTGGGCTTTCCGCATTTCAACGGTTTTGACGTTAACCTGCGGGACGCTGTTGCTGATGTGGCTCGGAGAGCAGATTCAGGAACGCGGAATAGGGCAGGGGATATCGTTGATTATTACGGCAGGCATTGTTTCTTCGGCGCCGCAGGCCATTCAAACTTTGGTTTTATTGATGAATGCCAAAACCGTGGGGGCCGCTCAATTGCAGCCGTTGACGCTGCTCATGATGATTATATTTTTGGTGGCGGTTGTGGTGGCGATTACCCTGATTACGCAGGCGCAGAGGAAAATCCCCGTCCAATATGCCAGGCGGATTGTTGGCCGGAAAGTGTATGGGGGGCAGAGCACATATCTTCCTTTGAAGGTGGACACATCCGGGATCATCGCGATCATTTTCGCCCAGTCTATTATTCTTTTCCCGGCGACATTGGCCAGTTTCATACCTTCACAGGGGTTTCAGAGTTTCGCGTCTTTTCTGCAAAGAGGGCACGTGTTTTATTATGGGCTGTACGGCTTGTTGATTATTTTCTTCTGCTATTTTTATACCGCGATCGTGTTTAATCCGATTGATGTCGCTGAAAATCTCAAGAAACACGGCGGGTTTATCCCGGGGGTCCGCCCGGGAGTCCAGACAGCGAATTATTTAGAGTTCGTTTTGGAACGGATCACTTTGGCCGGCGCATTTTTCATCTGCGCCATTGCGGTCATGCCGGATGCCATCATGGCGTCTTTCCGGGTCCCGTATCTCGTGGCGTCATTTTTTGGCGGAACCGGCGTCCTGATCACGGTTGGGGTTATGCTGGACACGATGAAACAGATTGAATCACATTTATTGATGCGTCATTACGATGGTTTTATGAAGTCAGGGCAATTAAGGGGGCGACGATGAATTTGGTGTTGCTTGGGCCTCCCGGCGCCGGGAAAGGGACTTTCGCCGGCATGATTAAGGAATCGTTCGGGCTCGTTCATATTTCCACCGGTGATATACTGCGCGAGGCGATGAAAAGCGGTTCAGACTTAGGGCGGCGTGTGAAAACCTATGTTGAGAGTGGCGGGCTCGTTCCGGATGAATTGGTTATCAAGATTATGGAGGAGCGTTTAGGGCAGAAGGACGTGACCGCGTGCGGGTATTTGCTGGACGGATTTCCACGGACGACTGCGCAAGCCGAATCATTGGACCGTATCCTTGCCCGGATGCGGCAGCCGATTGACTTGGTTGTTTATATGGAGGCGGGGCTTCCGGTTATCGTTCAACGGCTCACGGGACGGCGCTTATGCCGGGCATGCAATGCGATTTATCATACTGAGAACATGCCCCCCAAAAAGGAAGGACTGTGCGATCGTTGCGGAGGGGAATTATATCAGCGTGCGGATGACAATGAAGGGACGATTACCAACCGCATGAAGGTGTATAAGGAAAGCACCCAGCCGATTGTGGAATATTATTTAAATCAAAATAAATTGCACACATTTAACGCCGAGAAAAAGACGGCGGAATTGTTAAATGAGTTAAGCGATATTCTGAATGAGTCAAAAACATCAGATCAAAATCAAGTCACCCGCAGAGGTTGAAGCTTGTGCCGAGGCGGGGAGGCTTTTGGCGGGGATTGTTAAGGATTTAATTTGTTCTTTAAAATCTGGAATGACAACTGCGGATGTGGATGCCCTTTGCGAAGGGCTGATCGCGGAAAGAAACGTTATCCCGGCCTTCAAAGGATACCGCGGATATCCCAGTTGTGCGTGTGTTTCGATTAATCAAGAAGTCGTTCATGGCATCCCGGGGCCGAAAGTGATCAGGGATGGTGATATCGTGAGCGTGGATATCGGGATTATACATAATGAGTTTTTTTCTGATACGGCGGTTACGGTTGGTGTGGGATCCCTCTCCAAGGAATTGAACGATTTGTTGCAGGTGACCGAGTTGGCTCTTCAAGTTGGCATTACCCAGGCCCGAGTGGATAATCACCTTTCGGACATATCAAACGCGATTCAAAATTTTGTTGAGGCCAAAGGTTATTCAGTCGTGCGTGATTTTGTCGGTCATGGCATCGGGCGGAATCTGCATGAGGAGCCGGAAATCCCGAATTTCGGCCCTCCGCATCAAGGCCCGGTCTTGGAAGAGGGTATGGTTTTAGCCATCGAGCCGATGGTGAACTTGGGGTCGTGGCAGACAAAAATTTTAGATGACGGATGGACGGTGGAAACACTGGATGGCAAACCTTCCGCGCATTTTGAACATACGATCGCGGTGACAAAAGAAGGGCCTCGGATTTTGACGTCCTGTTAGAGAAACGTATATGGCCAAGGAAGATTTAATTGAAGTTGAAGGGGTTATCATGGAAGCGTTGCCCAATGCGCTTTTCCGGGTTAAACTGGATAACGGTCATGAAGTCAAGGCGCATATCTCTGGAAAAATTCGGATGCATTTTATTCGGATCCTCCCCGGAGATCGGGTGAAGCTGGAACTCTCGCCCTATGATTTGACACGGGGCAGAATTACTTATAGGTGCAAATAATGAAAGTAAAATCATCAGTAAGAAGAATTTGTAGTAATTGTAAAATTGTGCGGCGCAAAAATGTCGTAAGGGTTATTTGTTCTAATCCGAAACATAAGCAAAGACAAGGGTAACAGAATTCGGCAGGGCCTGGTTTTTAATATAATCAATCGTTTGAGGAACGGAATATGCCAAGAATATTAGGTGTGGACATACCCAGAGAAAAAAGAATCGATGCGGCGTTGCCTTTTCTGTATGGGATCGGTCCAACGACAGCCCGCAAAGCGTTGGATGAGGCGAATATCGAATATGGTCGCCGGGCCAAAGATCTCTCTGATGAGGAAATCGCCCGTTTGACAAGCGTGATCCAGAATAATTTCCTCGTTGAAGGTGATCTGCGGCGGGATGTGACGCAGAATATCCGTCGTCATATGGATATGGGGTCGTACCGGGGGCTTCGTCATCGCAAAGGCCTTCCGGCCCGTGGGCAGAGGACAAAAACGAACGCCCGTACCCGAAAAGGCCGTAAGGGGGTTGTCGGCGGCAAGAAGTAATAACAGGTGTAATACATTTGAGGATATGATATGGCAAAAGGCAAGGTTTCAGTCAGGAAAGAAAAGAAATTAAAAAAGAAGATGCTTAAAGGCGTCACCGTCGGAATTGTGCATATCAAGGCGACCTTTAACAACACGCTTATTACGATCACAGATAAGCAGGGGAATGCGATCTCTTGGTCTAGCCCAGGGGCGGTTGGATTCAGTGGGTCCAAAAAATCCACCCCTTTTGCCGCTCAGGTCGCGGCTGGTTCGGCTGCGAAGGAAGCGAAAGAATTGGGATTGAACAGTGTCGATATTTATGTGAAGGGGCCAGGTTCCGGACGTGAGTCGGCGATCCGGGCTGTTCAGGCTGCGGGGCTGAATGTTATGTCGATCCGGGATGTGACCCCTATGCCGCACAATGGGTGCCGGCCACGCAAGAAGAGAAGAGTTTAGGGCCACCGCTTTAGAGAAGAAGGACATTAAAGAAAGGAAAGAGAGTAGCATGGCAAGAGATTTAGAGCCGAGTTGTAAGAAATGCAGGCGGGAAGGGGAAAAATTGTTCCTCAAAGGGACCCGGTGTAATACTCATCGCTGCGCTTTTGACCGCAGGGAATATGCTCCGGGAGACCATGGCGCCAAGCGATCGAAATTGTCTAACTACGGTTTGCAGCTGCGCGAGAAACAGAAGGTCAAAAGGATCTATGGTCTTTTGGAAAAACAGTTCCGCCTTTATTTTGGGAAAGCGGCCTGCAAGAAAGGGGTAACCGGGTCCATTTTGCTGCAATTCCTGGAGCGCCGGTTGGATAACGTTGTCTATCAACTCGGATTTGCGCTGTCCCGGAAACAGGCCCGGCAGTTTGTTTCCCATGGATTTGTTTATGTCAACGATCATCGGGTGAATGTTCCTTCGTATCTCATTAAACAGAATGACGAAGTGTCCCTGAAATTTGATAAAAAGGGAAAAGACAAAGTCAAAGAAAATCTTGAGGCCTCGCAAAGCAGAACTGTCCCCGCATGGTTGATGGGTGACCCGGAGCATTTTAAAGGGAAAGTATTGCGTTTGCCGGAAAGAGAAGATGTCGGCTATCCTGTCAACGAGCAGTTGATTGTCGAGCTTTATTCAAGATAAAACTCTCTCAAGCAGCATATATTTAATTTAGGAGGAGACTATGGGAGTCAAGTGGCGAGATTTCCAGATGCCCAAACGGTTAGACTGTGAAGAATCAACGTATACAACGCGCTACGGCCGTTTTGTTGCGGAACCTTTTGAGCGGGGCTATGGGGTAACTTTAGGTAATTCTCTGCGGAGAATCCTGTTGTCTTCCATTGAAGGCAGTGCGGTGACATCCATTCGTATTGAAGGGGTGCAGCATGAATTCTCTACACTGCAAGGGGTTTTGGAGCCGGTGACGGATATTATTATGAATGTTAAGGCTTTGGTCCTTCGTTCACATTCTAAGGTTCCCAAAACAATTTATGTTAAGAAAGATAAAGTCGGGCCGATTCTGGCACGGGATATTATCACCGATGAAACGGTAGAGATTATGAACCCGACTCATCAGATCGCAACGCTCACACAGGACATCCCGTTTAACATGGAGATGGAAGTGTGCAAAGGCCGTGGATACGTTCCCGCCGAGGTTCATAAAAATGAGGGGCTGACGGTCGGGGCCATCGCCGTTGACTCAATTTTTACGCCCATCACAAAAGTGAATTTTTACGTGGAAAATACCCGCGTCGGGCAGCGAACGGATTATGACCGGTTGGTCCTTGAAATCTGGACTAACGGCGGGATAGAACCCAAGGAAGCTTTGCTTTACGGGGCCAACATCCTCCAGCGCCATCTCGACGTCTTTGTCGCGTATGGTCAGCTTCCGGAAGAAGAAGAGGAAGAGGAGGAAATATCGGCAGAGGAAGAAGCCATGTATGAAAAATTGCGGCTTCCGATTTCCGAATTGGAACTTTCCGTGCGGAGTGCGAACTGCCTGAAAGATGCCAACATCAAGACCATCGCCGAGTTGGTGCGGAAAACAGAGTCGGAGCTTTTAAGCTTCAGGAATTTTGGGAAGAAATCGTTAACCGAGATCAATGATTTGCTGAAAATTATGGGGTTGCATCTGGGGATGAAGCTTGATCTGAAGAAACTAAAAAAGACAATTGAGCCCTGATGCTCCTGTAAAGAAGCGACACAAAGGAAGAGATGTTTTATGAGACACGGAATTGCAGGGAATAAGCTAGGTCGAAATTCAAGTTGGCGGAAAGCCACGGTAAGGGATATTGCCAAGGCAACCCTTTTGCGGGAAAAAATTTTTACAACTAAGGCAAAGGCCAAAGAGTCACGCAAATTGGTCGACCAGCTCATTACCTTAGGCAAGAAAGGCACCCTTGCGCACCGTCGCCAGGCTTTTGCTGTTCTGTGTGATCATAAGTTGGTGAGTGAGTTGTTTAACAAGATCGCCCCGCGTTTTCAAATGCGCCAGGGCGGGTATACCCGCATCATTCCTTTAGCGTTGAACCGCCGGGGTGATAACGCCCAGATGGTCGTGCTAGAGCTTACCGAGAAAAAGCCGGCGCCGGTCCAAAAGGCTAAGAAAGCGGCCGTTGCCAAAAAGAAAACACCGGCCAGCCCTGGTGTTGCTCCTGCGGAAATAAGTCCGGAAAGCAAACAGCCGGATATTTCTAAAACCTCATCCTCCAAAGTGTCCAAGGCGCCCGTTCCGAAAGAAAAGAAGGATAAAAGCACGCCGGAAAAGCGAGCCATGGGGGGCATAAAGAAAATTTTTAGAAGAAAAAGCACCTCTGAATAATTTTTAAGAGGGAGGTTCCCGTCGTGGATATCAATCGCAGGATTAAGTCTCTGGTGGGGTCTTCCACCTTGGCTATTACGGCGCGCGCGAAGGAACTGTGCGCGCAGGGGCAAGACGTGGTTAGTTTCGCCGGTGGAGAGCCGGATTTTGATACGCCTCCTGAAATTAAACAGGCGGCGATCCGGGCTATTGAGGACGGTTATACGAAATATACCCCCAGCGTCGGCTCTTTGGAGCTTCGCCAGTTAATTTCGAAGAAATTCGCGCGTGAAAATAACCTGGCATACACCCCGGAGCAGATCGTGGTGTCTTGTGGCGCGAAGCATTCCTTGTATAATGTGATTCAGGTCCTTGCCGACGACGGTGATGAAGTTTTAATCCCGTCCCCTTACTGGGTGAGTTACCCGGAGATGGTGAAAGTTTCTGGGGCGACCTCCCGCTTTATCCCCACGACGGCTGAAAGCCATTTTAAAATTAACGCCGCAATGCTCAAGCAGCATATAACGAAACAGACCAAGATTCTTATCTTGAATTCTCCGTCCAATCCCACGGGCATGGTTTATAGCCTTGAAGAGTTGCGGCCGATTGCGGAATTATGCGTGAAAAACCGGATTTGGATTATCAGCGATGAAATTTATGAAAAACTGATTTACGAGTCGTCGACCTGCCCTTCGATTGCCGCTCTAGGCCCGGAGGCCTATGCCAAGACGATCACGGTGAACGGTTTCTCCAAGGCTTTTTCCATGACGGGATGGCGCGTCGGTTATTGCGCGGGCCCTCAGGAAATCATGGATTATGTGAAAAAATTTCAGGACCATTCCACGTCGAACCCCTCCTCAATCAGCCAAAAGGCGGCTTTGCAGGCGTTGAGTTCCTCGGAAGAGAGCATCCTTGCCATGCGGGAAGAATTTAAGCAAAGACGGGACCTGCTCATGTCTTTGATGGATAAAATCCCCGGGATCACGTATATTAAACCAGAAGGTGCGTTTTACCTTTTTTGTGATTTTTCTGCTTTAGGGGATTCTCAGGACGTGGCTCGGCGTATTTTAAACGACGTGAATGTGGCGCTCATCCCCGGGGACGGGTTTGGGGCGCCTGGTTTTATGCGTTTGAGTTTTTCCACATCAAAAGAAAGAATTCAAGAAGGGGTCAAACGGCTCGCGGGCTGGATTGCCAAAAATCGTTAACCCTTTGTTCTGTCCTGGCCCTGTCCGCACCGGACGTGACACAAATCTATCGGTTCAATAATTTAACTAAGGAGTTCATATGGAGTTAAGGGATCTTCTTCTTTTGACAATAGAAAAGAGGGCTTCTGACCTGCACTTGACGTATGATACGCCGCCTGTGTTAAGGATTGACGGCAAATTGGTGTTGACGAACAAAAACCCTTTGTCCCGGGACGAGCTCAAAAAGATGATTTACAGCATCCTGACGGACAGCCAGAAAGAAATTTTTGAGCGCGACAGGGAGCTGGATTTTTCCCTGGCACTTTCCGGGATGGACCGTTTTCGTGTTAACGTCCATTTGCAGCGCGGTGCAGCTGAAGCGGCGTTCCGGCGGATCCCTATTTTTATTCCCAATATGGAGGAGCTTGGGTTGCCGCCCGTTATTGTTGACCTGGCCCGGAGGCCAAACGGTTTGGTCTTGATCACAGGTCCGACAGGAACTGGAAAAACGACCACACTGGCCTCGATGATCAACCTGATCAATGAGGAACGGGAAAACCTCGTGATTATGATCGAGGACCCTATTGAATATGTGCATTTTAACAAGAAATCGATTATTAAACAGCGGGAAGTTTATCGGGACACCAACAGTTTCGCCGAAGCTCTGAAGCGGTGCCTCCGCCAAGACCCCGATGTGATTGTTGTCGGGGAAATGCGCGATCTTGAGACAATCTCGACGGCTTTGACGGCGGCTGAAACGGGGCATTTGGTTTTGGCGACCCTGCACACCCCGGACGCGCCACAGACGATAGAACGTATTATTGACGCCTTTCCTCCGCACCAGCAGCAGCAGGTCAAACTGCAGCTGTCTTCCGCCCTGCAGGGGGTGGCTTCCCAAATCCTGTTGCCGAAAGCGGACGGGCAGGGGCGGGTTTTGGCCACGGAAATTATGATCGCGACCCCGGGCGTGCGGAACCTGATCCGGGAACAGGCGATTGAGCAGCTTCCCACGGCCATTCAAACGGGGAGCGCTTACGGGATGCACACCATGGACAAATCCCTGCAGAGGCTGTATCAGGATGGGGTGATCACGTATGAAACCGCTATGGTTTATGTCAAGAATAAGGAAGAATTCGCCCAGTTGTTGGATAAATCTATATAAAGAGGGGTTTTGGTTTTATGTCTATTCGCGTTACGTTATTGCCGGGGGACGGGATCGGCCCGGAAGTATCCTTGGCTATGAAAAAATGTGTTGATGCCTCCGGAGCAGAAATAGAATGGGAAGAACACCCGGTCGGGGAATATGCGATTCAGCGGTTTGGCACGCCTTTGCCCGAGGCGGCGATTGAGTCTGTCCGCCGGAATAAAATCGCGATTAAGGGGCCGATTGTGACGCCGGTGGGCGCGGGATTCCGTTCTGTGAATGTTCATTTACGCCAGGTCCTGGATTTATTTGCCTGCGTCCGGCCGGCAAGATATTATGAAGGAACAAAAGCGGTGAACCAGAAGGTGGATCTGGTCATATTCAGAGAAAACACCGAGGACTTATACGCGGGAATCGAATTTGAACAGGGTGGTCAGGACGTGGCGCATTTGATTGAGGAAATCAACCGGATGCAGCCTAAACCCATCCGGGCGGATTCCGCGATTTCCATAAAACCGATTTCCATCACATGTTCCCGGCGGATTGTTAAATCCGCTTTTGATTACGCCGTGAAGAACAATCGAAAAAAAGTCAGCGCTGTCCATAAAGCGAATATTATGAAATACACTGATGGGCTTTTTTTGCAAGTCGCCCGGGATGTCGCCAAAGATTATGAGGGGAAAGTCGAATTCGAGGATGTGATCGTGGATAATATGTGCATGCAGCTGGTTCAGAAGCCGGAGCTGTATGATGTGCTTGTCCTTCCCAATCTGTATGGGGATATTATTTCTGATTTATGCGCTGGTTTGGTCGGCGGGCTGGGCATTGCCCCGGGAGCCAATATCGGTGAAGATGCGGCCCTTTTTGAGCCGGTTCATGGGTCGGCGCCTAAGTATGCCGGGAAAAACAAGGTCAACCCGACCGCCACGATTTTGTCCGCGGTTATGATGTTGCGTTATATGAATAAAACGCGGGAGGCAGACCGTCTGGAACAGGCTGTCCGAGATGTTTTGCGGGAAGGGAAATCCGTTACATATGATTTGAAATTGCGGCGGGACGATCCTTCCGCGGTGGGCACCCAGGAAATGGCGGAGGCGATCTGTCAGAAGCTGCGCTGAAGCGTGATGTTGACGATGCGCTTTCGCGGAATTTTAAACCCCGGCCAGAAATTTTTTTGGCTCGGGGTTGTTTTTTAATGAGCACTTGACTTATGGAGCGGCAGCGAACATAAGCCAGAAGTGCGAATTAACCCCGAGATATGGAGGGGTATTAAGAAAGAGGCACTTGACTTGTGGAGTGGCAGCGAACATAAGTCAGAAGTGCGAATTAACCCCGAGATCTGGAGGGGTATTAAGAAAGAGGCACTTGACTTATGGAGCGGCAGCGAACATAAGCCAGAAGTGCGAATTAACCCCGAGATCTGGAGGGGTATTAAGAAAGAGGCACGTGACTTATGGAGCGGCAGCGAACATAAGTCAGATAGATTTTAAATGGGCGCTTCCCGGAGGGAAGGGGGCTTGTGCGGAATCATGACGGAAAAGAACAGGGACAATCAATGGACCGTTGAAGACTGGGATGTCATTGATTATAACGAAGCGTATGCCCGCCAGAAAGCCGCTGTTCAGGGTGTCCTGTCTGGGCATGGCCCATACTTGTTCCTCTGCGAACACCCGCCGGTGATCACTCTGGGGCGCCTGGCGGAGAGCCGCCATATCTTGATCTCTGCCGATGCTCTGAAACAACGGGGGATTCCTGTTGTCGCGATTGACCGCGGAGGGGACGTCACGCTGCACGCTCCGGGTCAGCTTGTGGTGTATCCTATCCTGAATTTGAAGAATTATCGCCGTGATTTAAGGTGGTATTTGGATAAATTAGAACAAGTTGCCATTGATTTATTGAAGGATTTTGATATATTGACTTGTAGACTCCCTGGCAGAACCGGAGTTTGGGTTGAGTCAAAAAAAATTGTGTCGATTGGTGTTGGGGTGAAACAGTGGGTGACTTTTCACGGCCTAGCCATTAATATCAATACCGCTCTCCCGCTTTTTAATTTAATTAAACCCTGTGGATTGGATGTGCTCATGACATCGGTTCAACAGGTGCAAGGAGCCGCCGTAGACATGCTGGACGTGAAACGGCTTTGCCAGCGGCATTGCCTCCGTATTTTTGCTGCAGGGGGGCACCGGATTTCTTAGGTCTTTTAAGAAGGACCCGTTATAGGATATTGGTTTATGAAAATTGTGTTGCCACAACTCGGGGAAGGCATTGACCGCGCGGAGGTCGCTTTCTGGCATGTCAAGGTGGGGGACGCGGTCGGCCCGCATACGGACTTGGTGGAAATGGTAACCGACAAAGCGACATTCATCATCCCGGCGGACTGCGCGGGCGTTGTTAAGAACGTTTACGCCCGGGTCGGAGAGAGCGTCCTTGTTGGCGCGCCCCTGGCGCAGATAGAGCTTGTTGAATAATTGCGGGAGAATGAAGGGACTCATGGATAATAAAAAACGCCGTGTTCTGTTGATGTATATCACCCGGGTTTCCGGTCACCGTCAAGCCACTCTTTCCATTCAAAAAGCGCTTAAAGACTTGAACCCCGCAGTCATTGCCCCTCTGGTGAACGGCTTCGGATACACGTATCCTTTATTAGATAAAGTCGTGCACCGTACGTATATGAGCGTGATCAAGCGGACTCCGAAGGTCTGGGATTATTTGTATGATAATCCCAGCATCGTTAAGAAATCCGCGCCGGTTAAGAAATATCTGCATCGGACCAGCCATAAAAAGATTGAGCGGCTTTTTGAAAAACACCATCCCGACACGGTGGTGTGCACGCAGGCGTTCCCTTGCGGGATGGTGGCTGATTATAAACAGGAGAAGAAGCTCAATTTCCGGCTGATCGCCGTCCTGACCGATTACGCGCCGCATTCTTTCTGGCTGAACAACGGGGTGGATTATTATATTGTTCCTTCTCTGGACGCCAAAGAACGTTTTATTAAAAAAGGTGTCCCGGAAGACATGATCAAGGTTTATGGGATCCCGATCCGCCCCAAATTCGCCGTTCAACTCGACAGGAGGCCTATTGCCGAGCGGCTTGGCGTTGATTTGAGAACCCCGGTCGCGCTTATTATGGGCGGCGGGCAGGGACTGGGGCCTATTAAATCTGTGGTAAGGTCTTTGATGCACGTCCGGATGCCGATACAGCTCATCGTTTTGACCGGGGTGAACAAGAAGCTGGTCAGATGGCTGAAAAAAGAATCGGAAGCCTTGACCCGCCAGCCGGATAAACGGGACAAGAAGCTGCTGTTCTATGAGTTCGCGAATAATGTGGATGAATTGATGGAACTGGCGACCCTTATCATCAGTAAACCCGGGGGCATGACGACCAGCGAGGCTCTGTCGAAAGGGCTGCCGATGGTGATTGTCAACCCGCTTCCGGGCCAGGAGATGAGGAACACGGATTTCCTCCTTAAAAAAGGGATAGGGATCCGGATCGACAAAACCAGTGATATTGGCGAAGAGGTGGAGCTGTTGCTGAAGTCTCCGGACCGATTGATGGCTATGAGCAAGGCTGCGTACGCGAGCGGGAAGCCGCATGCCGCGCTGGATATCGCTAAGCTTATTTTAGATGTGGACAAGCCCAGTATCCTGTGAGAAGGTTAAAAAAAGGGGGGCGCGGCCGCAGGTTTGAGTTTATCTAGCATTAAGGCTTATGTTTAAATTTATAATTTACAAATTTGGGCAGTTCCTCGTTAACCGCCTCCCGCTTAAAATGTCTTATCGGTTCGCCATTTTCGTGTCGGACCTGCATTATTTTTTCTCTTTCCGGGACCGCCGGGCGGTGCGCGAGAATCTCCGTATCATTTTGCCTGAAAAGAGCGACGTGGAATGGAATGTGCGGGAAGTCTTCCGTAATTTTGGGAGATACCTTGTGGAATTTTTCCGGATGGCCAACGAGATAGATGAGCAGTTTATTAAAGAACGGGTTGTCACGGAGAATCTGCATTATATCGACGAAGCCCTTGAGAAGGGAAAGGGGGCGATCCTGTTGTCCGGCCATATCGGGAATTGGGAGCTGGGGGGGGTGCTGCTCAGCCTGTTGGGTTACCCCTCGGTGGCCATCGCCCTTCCTCATAAGGAACGGCCGGTGAATGACCTTTTTAATAAGCAACGGGAAGCGCGGGGACTGGTTATCGTGCCACCCCAGTCGGCCACGCGCCGGTGTCTGTCGATCCTGAACAGGAACAAAATTATCGCCGTGGTCGCTGACCGTTCGTTTGGCCCTAACGGAATTATTTTGGACTTTCTCGGCAAGAAATCCCTGTTCCCAAAAGGTCCGGCGATTTTTTCAGCGAAAACCGGGGCGCCTATCGTTCCGGTCTTCCTGGTCCGGGCCGGGGAAGGCCGGTTCCGGATCATCGCGCATAAACCTATTGACCCGGGAGCCGTGAGCGGGAATGGGCGGATCCATGAAAATGTCCTGAAAAGCCTTATCAAAAAATATCTCCGGGTCATAGAACAGATGATCCGTGCGTATCCGGACCAATGGTTGATGTTTCGGGACTACAGCGTCGAAGAAACATATAAGGTGATTCAGGAAATCAACACGGGGGCTTCGTGACAGTGAATGTTTGTGTCATTATCCCGGTTCATAATGAAGAGGCCACGATCGGGCGGCTGGTGACGGCTGTTAAAGCCTTAGGGTTGGATGTGGTGGTCGTTAATGACGGCTCAACGGATGGCTCGCAGAAAGAGGCGTCTTCCCGGGGCGCGGTTGTGTTGACGAACACGTCCAAGAAAGGGAAAGGGCTGTCTTTGCAGGAAGGGTTCGCGCATGCCTTGCGCCAGACGTATTCGGGTGTCATCACCATGGACGGGGATGGCCAGCATGACCCGGCGGATTTAAAGCAGTTTTTGAATATGGTTGAATCTTATCCGGATTCGGTGGTGACAGGGAATCGCATGAAGGGGCACGAGGGCATGCCCCTGGTCCGCTTCTGGACCAACTGGTCCATGTCCGTTATTATTTCATGGCTTTGCCGCCAGCGGGTCCCGGACACGCAGTGCGGCTACCGCTATATTGGCCGGCCGGTTCTTGAGCGGATGCACCTGACGTCCAGGGATTTTGAGATTGAAACCGAAGTCCTGATCCAGGCCGCTAGATTGGGGTACAGGATTCATTCTGTGCCGATCAAGACGATCTACAGCGACGAGAAGAGTAAGATTAACCCGCTGAAAGACACATGGCGGTTTTTCGCCTATTTAATCAGGGAAGGACTGCGTTCGCGCCGTTAAGTGAGCTTTTTGGGGGGCGGGTTTTTCGCATAAAGTCGTTGCCGAACCCCCGGGGATGACGTATGATAAATTGGATTGTTATAAAAAATGGGCGGGGACGTTTTTTCATGAGAAAAACGTTTCCGCTTTGGCCGGATACCCTTTTTTCTGCAATGCCCATGATTCCGGAAAACAGAATATTCCGATTCTCCATGATGACGTCTGCGCTGTTGCACAGCCTTGTGTTTATCAGTGTGTTTTATGGCCACATGTATTATGTAAAAAACACGCCTAAGATCATGGAAATTGTCTATCAGCAAGATATCAGAGAGTTGGTCCCGTCTCAAGAAACCCGACAGGAAATCAAACCTCTGAAAGAGGACCCGTTTGTCCCCAACCCCAAGATTTTGCCCACTCAGGATCTGGCCAGCGTCCCCATGAAAACTCCTGAGAATATCAAGGCCCCGGTGCAGCTTTCAAAACAAAAGAAATTCCCCGCCCACATTTCCGATCTGGGCAGCAAACGTCAGATCCTCGTGCCTATTTTAAGCTCTGAGAAAATTAGCAATCCTAATTATATGAATTATCAGCAGCATATCCGGAACAAGATTAAGAGCCAGGCCAATATTTTTAAAGACGACCCCCGTTTTCAAACCGGCGAAGTTTACCTGACTTTTATCTTGGGGGCGGACGGCCAACTGAAAGACATCAGGATCATTGACCAGAAGACGCGCGCCAGTGAATTCCTCCGCCGGGTGAGTTTGCGCAGCATTAAGGAATCCAGCCCTTTCCCGCCTTTTCCTTTTGAGCTGAAATACCCGGAGCTGTCTTTTAATGTCTCCATATCGTTTGTGATGGACTGAACTGCTTTTCCGGCGGGGTTTGGGAGAACACCCTTAAGGGGGCCTTGCGCGTTATCCCGGGAGCGTGGGCGGCTGAGGCATAAGTTGACAAGCGGGGAGGGGTTTGCTATTTTAAATTTATAAATGTTATTTAACACTTTTTAAGGGGAGGCCTGTCTGATGCCGGATAAAGAAAAATATGTTGATGAAGACTGGAAAGCGAGCGTGACTCAGGAAAAAGAAACCGTGAAGGGAAGCCAGCCCGCTCCCCAGCAAAGCCCTGAGGAGGGGTCTGCCTTGTCCCAGGAGCCGGAGCAGGAAAAGGACGCGCCGGTGGACGAAGGTGACGTTGAACTGAATTTTATCAACTATATCACCAGCCTTATTTTCCAGGCGATGATTTTTTTGGGAGAAGTTCCAAACCCTATGAATGATAATCAGTACGACCCGAACCCTGTGCAGGCGAAATTCCTCATTGACACCCTGATCCTCCTGCGGGAAAAAACAAGAGGGAACCTTAGCTCGCAGGAACATCACCTCCTGGATTCGAGTATTTATGAACTGGAAATGAAATACGTTGAATGCGTTCGGCGGGAGAAAGGTGCGGTTTAACGTGGGAGGATCTGACCATATCCTGGTTGACAAAGATTTACTGGCTATTTTAGCGTGCCCGGTCTGCAAAGCGGATGTCTGTCTGAAAGCCGAGAAGTTGGTCTGCGTGCAGTGCGGGCGAAAGTATCCTATCCGGGAAGGGATTCCGGTCATGCTGGAAGAGGAGTCTGAACAATAAGGTCGTCCGCGGGGGCTGACCATGAAGGACAGGAGGGTGTCTTGAAAAAAATTTTGGTCGTGCACGGCCCGAATCTTAATCTTCTGGGCCAGAGAGAGCCGCATATTTACGGCGCGGAAACGTTGGGGGATATCAACGCGCTGTTAGAAGCCAAAGCCCGGGGGTTGGGGGTCGCGCTTGATTTTTTGCAATCAAATCATGAGGGGGATATTGTGGACGCGATCGGACGGGCCAAAACCCAGGGTGTCGAGGCCATCCTTATGAACCCCGCGGCTTATACCCATACCAGCGTCGCAATCCGCGATGCTGTCGCGGCTGTTGATATTCCGGTGGTGGAAGTCCATTTGTCGAACATTTATGCCCGGGAAGAGTTCCGCCATAAATCGGTGATCGCCCCGGTCAGTTACGGTCAGATTTCCGGGTTTGGAGTAAACAGTTACGTGCTTGGGCTTGAGGCCATTGTCCTTTTGCTCTCAAAATAAATTTAACCTTCACTATAATGCTTTAGGAACGATTCGTGCGCTCGCGTGTTTCTTCTTTTCAATCCTGCCTGGATTCGTATCATATTGATGCTTATCTTGTCACTCATCATGCTCAGGTTTCTTATCTCACCGGGGTTCTGTGCGAGGATTCGTGGCTTCTTGTGACGTCCCGCCGCGCGTATTTCCTGACGGATGCCCGCTATTATGACGAAATGGGGGCTAAACTTCACGGCGTTCAGATGGTCCTTTGCCGCGCCCTTGTGAAAGATGCCTGTCGGTTGATCCAGCGGCGCCGGCTTAAACGGGTCGGTTTTGATGAAAGGCATATCAGTCATTTTGTGTTTAAACAGTTGGCCGCGGGTATGGATCCGGGGGTTTCGCTGGTGGCGAAGAATCGGGCGGTGGATGTGATGCGCGAACAGAAGGACGCTGAAGAGGTTGCCGCAATCCGGGCCTGTCTGGTTCTCAACAAACAGCTGTTTCGGGTGGTGGGGCGGACTTTGGCCCCTGGGATTTCTGAATATGAAATTTTGGCGCGCATGGAGCGTTTTGTGAAATTAAAGAAAGTGTCGTTTTCCTTCCCTCCCATCGTGGCCTCTGGCCCGCATTCGGCTTATCCTCATGCGCGGGTTACCGAGCGGCGCCTGTTAGGCAATGATGTCTTGCTGGTTGATACTGGAATTCAGCAGGATGGCTACAAGTCTGACTTGACACGGATGTTCTTTTTAGGTAAAATAACTCCTCTTGCGAGAAAGGTTTACGACGCTGTGGCTGAATCCCAGCAGGCCGCGATAGCTAAAATCCGTCCGGCAGTGCCGGCAGCCGTAGTTGACAGGGAAGCTCGTAAATATTTAGAGAATAAAAATTTAGATAAATATTTTTGCCATTCTTTAGGGCACGGGGTGGGGCTTGAAATTCACGAGTCTCCCCAGCTGTCCGCTGTGAGCCAGGATATCCTCAAACCAGGGATGGTGGTTACGGTTGAGCCGGGAGTTTATCTGCAAGGCCGGTTCGGGGTGCGGATCGAGGACATGGTTCTTGTCACGGACACAGGATGCGAAATTTTAAGTAAATAAGCATGTGTATTAATATTACAGACTCATTCACGCGTTTAATCTGAAATCGGAGGGGATATGACGGTCACCATTAATCAGCTCAATATAGGGATGGGATTGCTTGTTGACAATGATATTTGTATGGTTAATGAATTGCATCACGTCAAGCCTGGAAAAGGGAGCGCCTTTGTCCGCGTTAAGATGCGGAATTTGAAAACCGGCAACGTTATCGAGCGGACGTATAAAACGGCGGACAAGTTGGAAGACATTACTTTGGAAGAGAAAGAACTGGAGTACCTTTATCACAGTGGCGACCATTTTTGTTTCATGGACCACACCACCTACGAGCAGGTCAGCATGACAGATGAAGAGGTCGGTGAGGCAGAAAAATTCTTATTGGAAAGCCTCATTGTGGCAGGATTGAGTTATAATGATAAAATCGTAAAAATCAATCTGCCGAATTTCGTTATCGCGAAGATTACTGAAACTGAACCGGGAATCAAGGGGGATTCATCTAGGTCGGGGACTAAACCCGCCAAAATTGAGACGGGGACTGTTGTGCAAGTCCCCCTTTTTATAAATGTTGACGACTGGGTGAAGATTGATACCCGAACCGGAGTCTATGTCGAAAGGGTGAAAAATGAATCTTAAAGATATTAAAGCGATCGTGGAATTGATGAATGAAAACGAGTTGATGGAAATCGAGGTGGAGCGGGAAGGGGAGAAGCTGAAGATCAAGAAAGCCGCCGTTGATACAGGGGAAACCGTGATCCGCCCGGCGGTCGAATACCGGATGCCGGTTGCGCCGGCCGCAGCGGAAGGGGCGGCCCCCGCCGCCAAAGCTCAGAACAACTTTAAGCTCATCTCTTCACCCATGGTGGGGACTTTTTACCGGGCGCCGGCGCCTGAGTCTCCCCCGTTCGTAGAGCAGGGGCAGACGGTTGAAATCGGGCAGGTTGTGTGTATTGTTGAGGCGATGAAGCTGATGAATGAGATTAAATCGGAGGTCCGGGGGAAAATCGTGAAAATTGCCGTGGATAATGCGGAACCGGTTGAATTCGGGCAGACGTTATTCGAGATAGAATCCGTATAAGACAAAGGCTTAAGGTGATTCATGTTTTCAAAAATTTTAATTGCAAACCGCGGTGAAATTGCGTTGCGTGTTATCCGGGCCTGCCGGGAGCTTTCGATCCCGACGGTCGCGGTTTATTCTGAGGCGGACCGTCGCTCCCTTCATGTCCGTTTCGCGGATGAGGCGGTGTGTATCGGGCCGGCCAAAAGCGCGGACAGTTATCTAAACATCCCGTCGATTATCGCCGCCGCGGAGATCGCCGATGTTGAAGCCATTCATCCCGGGTACGGATTTCTGGCGGAGAACGCGCATTTCGCGGAAATCTGCGAGTCCTGCAACATTAAGTTTATCGGCCCGACTCCGGAAACCATCCGGCTGATGGGGGATAAGGTCCAGGCGCGGGAAACCATGCGCAAGATTGGCGTGCCCCTGATCCCCGGAGGGAAAGGGATTGTCCAGAGCCAGGAAGAGGCCCTGGATGTGGCCAAGAAGATTAAATATCCGGTCATCATCAAGGCGGCGGCCGGTGGCGGCGGCAAAGGGATGCGGGTTTGCCACAATGACGTGACGCTGACGGGGTCGTTCGCGATGGCCCAGAAAGAGGCGGAAGCGAATTTCGGGAACCCGGCTGTGTATATTGAAAAGTACATCTCCGATCCCCGGCATATCGAGTTTCAGATCCTCGCGGATATGCACGGGAACATCGTGCATTTGGGGGAACGGGATTGCAGCATTCAGCGCCGGCACCAGAAGCTCCTGGAGGAGTCCCCCTCCTCGGCTTTGAATGAAAAGATCAGGAAAAAGATGGGCGATGTCGCGGTGAAGGCGGCCAAGTCGGTGAATTATGTCGGGGTGGGGACCATTGAGTTTCTGCTCGACGGCCAGGGGGAATTTTATTTCATGGAAATGAACACCCGCATTCAGGTTGAACATCCGGTCACGGAGATGGTCACCGGCATAGATCTCATCAAGGAACAAATAGCCGTGGCCGCGGGGCAGAAACTCAAATATAAACAGGAACAGATTGTGATTCAGGGGGCCGCCATTGAATGTCGGATTAACGCGGAAGACCCCTATAATAATTTTATGCCTTCGCCGGGCAAGATCGAAGAGTTGAATCTCCCGGGGGGCTTAGGGGTCAGGGTTGACACCCATATTTATCCTGGGTATGTCATCAGCCCTTTTTATGATTCGATGGTCGCGAAGTTGATCACCCATGCCCCGACGCGGCCGGAGGCGATTAAAATCATGCGCCGCGCCCTGGAAGAGATGTACGTCAGCCCCATTAAAACAACGATCCCTTTGCATATCGAAATCCTCGATCATCCGTTGTTTCAGTCCGGTGACGTGTCGACGCATTTTTTGGAAAAGAATTTGCGTAAAGATGAATCGGCAAAATAACACGCCTATTTCCTAAATCGGCCTGTTGGGCCGGTGTGTTTATTCTGTTAAATTCAAGGAGGCCCCGTGAAAGACCTCAATAAAGTGGATCTGGGTTCAATTAAAATTCATAAACAGGTTCTCGCGGATATTATCCAGTCCGCGGTTTTGACCGTCCCGGGCGTGACGCTGTTGACGAAGGATTTTGGAAGCCATCTCGTGGATTTGGTCGGGGTGAAGAAAATCCCCGGGATTGCCGTGACGATAGAGAAAAACAGCCAGGTCACGATCGAGGTGAAAGTCAAGGTGCGCTTCGGGCTGAACATCCATGACGCCGCCCGTCAGATTCAAGAAGCGGTGCGCGCCGCTATTGACAAAACCGTTGACATCGATCTTAAAGATATTAATGTCAACATTCAAGGTATCGAGAGGGGGGAATCATGAAAATAATGGCCCGTTTAGGTATGTTGTTTTATGGGGTGCTGACCATGTTTGTCGGGGTCCTGCTGGTGCTGTTTGTGACTCACTATAAAGGATATGCCCTGTTGCCCCTGAAAGATGTTTTTGCCTATTTGGAAGCCATTCATTTGGATATGGACAAACGGGTGGCTGTGGCCGGGTTCGGGCTGGTGATGCTTTGGTTGAATTATATTTTTGTCAGGACGATGTCGGATGAGAAGCAGCGGGAGAAAACCATTGCTTTTGACAACCCGACCGGGCGCGTGAGTGTCTCCCTCGATGCTTTGGAAGATCTGACCCGGCGGGTGATCGCCGGAGTCGGGGAGGTGCGGGAAGTCCGCTCCAGTATCCGGGTGGGAAAGAAGGGCTTGGAGATTGACGCGAGGCTGGTTCTTAACACCGACGTTAATATCCCGGAGATGACCGCGCATTTGCAGGACCTGGTCAAGCGGAAAGTCCAGGACACCATCGGGATTGAAGAGACGCCGACAGTGCGTATCCATATTTCAAAAATTATCCCCGGGCAGAGGAAACTGAAACGCCCGAAAGAGAACGAAGAGGAGCCGGAGGGGCGGTTGAATGTCCCTTATCAGCAGGGGTATCGTGTTTAATTATAGATTTGTTTCGAGCTTAACCTAAGGATTCAACCATGAAAAAGCTGGGTATTTTAACCGGCGGGGCAGACTGCCCCGGGCTTAACTCGGTGATCCGAGCCGTCGTCCGTAGCGCAATTCAGGAAGGATATTTGGTCACCGGAATCAAAAACGGCTGGCTGGGGCTGATTGATTATGACATGCGGGTGCTGGATGTCCGAATGACATCGGGGATCCTATCCACCGGGGGGACGATCCTGGGAACGAGCCGGGTGAACCCGTTTGACAACCCCCAGCATGTGCAGCAGATCGGCGAAAATTATAAGCGCAGCGGGATGGACGCCCTTATCGCCGTTGGAGGGGAACGGACGCTTAAAGTCGCCCTGGATCTTTATAAGGCGGGGTTGATCCAGGTGGTGGGGGTGCCGAAGTCGATTGATAACGCTTTGTCGGGGACCGAATATGCGTTTGGTTTTAACACCGCGGTTAACGTGGCGACGGAGTGTATCGACCGTTTGCACACTACGGCGGAAAGCCATCACCGCATTATTGTTATCGAAGTGATGGGCCGGTATACCGGATGGATCGCTTTGGAAGCGGGGATTGCCGGGGGCGCGGACCTTATTCTGGTCCCGGAGATTGAGGTAGATATGGATGTCGTATGTAAGGATCTGGAGCTCCGGCATAAGCGGGGTAAAACGTTCAGCTTAGTGGTCGTTTCAGAAGGAGCCCGTATTAAACAGTTGTCGGATACGAAGAAATTGGGGGGGGACGATGCTTCCCGTCGTTTTGGACGGATCGCTGAAACGGTTGCAAGAATTATCGAGGAAAAAACAGGATACGATACCCGTGTCAGCATCCTCGGCCATATTCAGAGAGGCGGCTCTCCGACGGCCTATGACCGGTTGATCGGGACCCAGTTCGGGATCAAGGCCGTCGAGCTTGTTAAAAACAACCGTTTTGGCCAGATGGTCAGCCTGAGGCATAATAAACTGCATTCGGTCGATATCGAGAAAGCGGTCCAGAAACACAAATCAATCGACATGGAATTGTATAAGATGTCAAAAGTGTTTTGCGTAGGATAGGGACGGATGAGACAACAGGTTTTGAACGAGATTACGCAGATTTTTGAGGAATCCATCGCGGTAAAGAAGGAGACCCTCCTTCAGAACAGCCGGGAGATTCAGCGGGCTGTCGATGTGATTGTCCGGGCCCTGCGCCGGAACAAAAAGCTGCTGGTATTTGGCAATGGCGGTTCGGCGGCGGACAGCCAGCATATCGCGGCGGAATTTATCGGCCGGTTTCAGAAAGAGCGGGCATCCTTTCCGGCGATAGCCCTGACGACAGATTCGTCGGCTTTAACGGCTTTGGGCAATGATTACGGGTTTGAGCATGTTTTTTCCCGGCAGATGGAAGGCCTCGGGCGCAAGGGAGACGTCGCCCTTGCGATCTCCACGAGCGGGATGGCGGCTAACGTCATTAAAGCGGTACAGCAGGCCCGGGCGATGGGGATCACCGTCATTGCTTTGACCGGCCGGGACGGGGGACGGCTGGCGCCCCTGGCTGATGTTAAGATCGTTGTCCCGTCCTCCAGCACCGCCAGAATCCAGGAATCTCATGTGTGCATCGTGCACTGCGTGTGCGCGTGCGTGGAAAATATTCTCGCATCATAATAGGGGGAAAGGGTGCTTTCCAAAGTTGTTCCCGTGTCAACGCTTCTGCGGCATGTGAGCCGGGCCCGGCACGCCGGGAAGAAGATCGCTTTTACGAACGGATGTTTTGATATCCTGCACGCCGGGCATGTGCGGTATCTCACGAAAGCCAAGAAAGGCGGGCGTTGCCTTATCGTCGGGTTGAACAGCGACCGGTCGGTCCGGCGCATCAAAGGACCTCAAAGGCCGGTTAATAAACAGCGGGACCGGGCGGAAGTGCTGGCGGCCCTGGAATGCGTCGACTGGATCACGGTTTTTCATGAAGATACCCCTTACCGGCTTATTCAGGCCGTTAAACCCGATATTTTGATTAAAGGCGCGGACTGGAAAGGGAAAACAGTCGTTGGAGAAGACATCGTGAACGCCAACGGCGGCTGCGTTGAACTCGTGACATACGTTAAAGGCCTTTCGACCACACACATTATTGAAACGATACGAAAAACGTGCGGAAAAAGTTAGATAAAAATATTTATCGTGTTATCGACGCGAATTTTAACAGGGCGAAAGAAGGGTTAAGGGTGTGTGAAGATGTTTGCCGGTTTGTGTGGGACAGCCGTTCTCTGACAAAACAATTCAAAGATCTCCGGCACGCGTTGACCGAGGCGGTGTCTGTGGCTTGGAGGCGCGAAGGCGTGGCGACCCGTGAGGTCCGGCATGATGAGGGCCGTTTTTCGGTCCCGGCGGAGCTGACGCGGAGCGATGTGACGGATATTTTTTACGCGAATTCCCAAAGGGTCAAAGAATCTATCCGGGTTTTGGAAGAATTCGCCAAACTGTTTGATCCCCGGCAAGCCGAGGCCTTGAAACGCCTCCGCTACCGGGTTTACATCCTGGAACAAAAAGGGCTCCTCCCGTCGCGCGGGCGCCCGTGAAAGACGGGGCCCCCGGGAACACACGTTATGGACAGGATTCGAAAGCAGTTATCGCGGGCCAGGTTTTACATTATTCTTGACACGCAGGTTCAGGGGTACCCGGCGCTGTTTAAAATTTTAAAAGAATCTGTACGGGCCGGGGAGGTTATAGTACAATTACGGGATAAATTCGGGAGAAGCCGCGATTCCCTGCGGTTTATCCAGAAGGCGTTGAGGTTTCTGGACCAGAACATCCCGTTTATTGTGAATGACCGGGTTGACTGGGCGTTGGCGACCGGTGCTCCCGGGGTTCATTTGGGCCAGGACGATCTCCCGCTTCCGGTGGCACGGAAAATTCTGGGGCGCAAAGTTTTGATCGGGGTTTCCTGTCAGACATTGGCTCAGGCCCGTCAAGCCGAAGCCGGCGGCGCGGATTATATCGGGTTTGGATCGGTTTTTAAAACGTTCACTAAGCCCGACCGTCCTCCCATGGATTTGGGTTTGCTGACGCGGGTGATCAAGGCATCCAATATCCCGGTATACGCTATCGGGGGGATAACGCTTCAGAATTTGTCGCGGTTGACAGATCTCGGCGTGAATCGTGTGGCTGTCACCAGGGCTGTGTGCTTAAGCGGCCGGGTTGAGCGGACGACAAAATTCTTTCTGGAAAGATTAAACTCTGTTAGAATAAGAGTCCAGTAAAACATTTGGATATAATGCCGCAGGTTTTCTGTTGTCAATAAGAATTAGATTGTGAGCGCGAGGGTGATTCAATGGTAGAATATCAGCTTCCCAAGCTGAATACGCGGGTTCGATTCCCGTCCCTCGCTCCATTTTTTTCTGGAGATTGTTTTAAGAGGTTTGAAAAAGGAGCTCGCGTATTTTTTCTTTCCAAAGTCAATTGGGCGCGCGCCGTGGGTTGATGCGGTTCCTGGGAACAGGGGTTCTGTTGGTGGGGTTGTCTGGTTGCGCCACCATAGAGCAGCCGGACAGCCGCCCCAACTCGTCCATCCGGCAACCGGGGGTCTATCATACGGTTCAGCACGGCCAGACACTGTGGAGTATTTCCCAGGCGTATAATGTCAGGATTGATGACGTGATCCAGATTAACCGGATCCCGGACGCAGCCCGGTTGGAAGAGGGGCAGCTGTTGTTTATCCCTGGCGCCAAGGAAACCCAAAGTGTCGCCGCTAAAAGCAGCGACCCGAACAAGAATGAATTCGCGTGGCCGGTTCAAGGGAAAGTTGTACGGTATTTCAACCAGGCGGGGCAGGGCATCAGCCATAAAGGCATTGGGATCCAGGTCTCTCCGGGGGAAAGTGTTGCGGCCTCGCGGGCCGGCAAAGTTGTTTTCGCGGATTATCTGCAAGGTTATGCGTACACGGTTATCCTGGATCATCTGGACGGATTTCATTCCGTCTATTCCCTGAATGCCAAGGTGCTTGTTCATGTGGGGGATCATGTCTCCAAAGGGGACCGGCTTGCCTTGGCCGGGGCCCGGGGCATGGGTGGCCTGGTTTATTTTGAAATCAGAAAAGGCGAACAGGCGAGTAATCCGCTGTATTATTTGCCCCGCTAAGGATGAGGTGCCGTCATGAGCCGTATTGATATGGATGCTTTCTTTGACCGCCGGGACACGCTGGATTTGCTGAAAAGGCGGGTCCTGGATCTCAAAGAGGGGTACCGCCAGAACATTGCGTTTCTCGGTGGGAGGCACCTCGGGAAAAGTTCCATCTTGGAGAAATTTGTCGCGGATCTCGATGACCCGTTGATCATTCCATTGTATCTGGATCTGGAATATAAGGATTTTGAACACTTCTATTTCAAGTTTGTCGGCGGCTTGCTGTATCACTATTCCCGGCTAACTCAAAAGCCCCTGCATAATGATATTAATCTTTTATTGGAAAGCGTCCGGGCCGACCTTCCCTTAACAACCAAAAGTATCAAGAAGATCCAGAGCTTCCTCGCGCATCAGCGTCCGCAGGAAGCTTACAGTGAAATCATTTCCCTGCCTCAAGTTTTCACTCAGGAATCCAAGTTCTTTTGCCTCATTATCTTTGACGAGTTCCATGACCTGGAAGAATTAGGCGTGGAGGGGGTTTATGCCGAATTGGGGAAGTGTATTATGACGCAGAAGAAGTGTTTGTATGTCGTCACCAGTTCTTGCCCTGTGCTCGCCAACAAGATTATCTCTGAACGTTTGTCCCTTTTGTTCGGGAATTTTGAAGTCGTCCCCATTGAGCCGTTCCCCATGAAGGCCAGCCGGGAATTTATCGCGTTCCTGCTCAAAGAGATCAAGCTCAGCGAGGACCTGAAAAGCTTTTTCGTGGATTTCACGGGTGGACACCCGTTGTATTTGACTATTATTTCAAAAGAGTTGATAACCCTGTCTCGGCTGTACGGGCAGCCGGAAATATTTAATCCCCTTATGATTCAGGCGATCGAGAATGTCCTGTTTGACCCGTGGGGGGTGCTCAGCCAGCATTTCGAAGCCACTGTCAACGCGCTGTGCGAAGGGAAGGGCAACCGGATATGCGCCGCCCTCCTGATATCCCTGGCAGAGGAGAAGCAGCGCATCAAGGAGTTGGCAACCAGCTTGTCTGTCCGTCAGGGGCTTGTTTCTCCCAAGCTGAACCGCTTGGTCGAACAGGGGTTTGTGATGAAGAACGGCGCGAGTTATTATATCAAGGATAAGTTTTTCGGGGCCTGGCTGAAATTTGTCCTGCAGAAAAAACTGCGGACTTTTGACGCTTCCCAGGACCATCAGCGGCAGGCGTTCAAAGAAGAGCTGGACCGGGTTATCCGGGAAGTCAATCACTGTTCCCAGAAAGACTTGCCGACCCGAATTGTTGAGCTGCTATATTGTTTTGAAGATGACGCCGTTCAGATTAATAACCGCCGTTATAAATTGCCCCTTTTCCAGGCCATCAGCACGACAAAGGCGCGGAAAGGGTCCGGATCTTTTTATGACGTTATCAAAGCCCAAACGCAGGATGGGGAGTGGTTTATTGTGCTGAACCGGGATCCGTTAACGGAGCAGGATATTTCGTCAATGTTAAAGGAAGCCAAGAAGATCATTCAGAAACCGCAGAAGAGGATATTGATTTCTCTTTGTTCTTTGGATGAAAACACCAGGGTGAAGGCCTTGCAGGAAAGCATGTGGATATGGAATGAGCATGAACTGAACACGTTGTTGAATTTTTACAATAAACCTTTCATTGTTCCCGTGGGGACACCATGAAGATAGGGGTTGTTTCTGACACGCACGGCCGGCCGTTGCCGCCACAGATGTTGCGGGATTTTAAAACGGTTGACCTGATTGTTCATGCCGGGGATGTTGGCTCGCTTGAAATCCTGCGGACGTTGTCGTCTGTTCAGGAGGTCAAGGCTGTTTACGGGAATATGGACGGGGAAGACGTCCGTAAGGCGCTGCCGGCGGACCTGACGGTCCCTTGCGGGGACAAGGTGATCGGTGTTTATCATGGGGAAGGCGCGCCCAAGCTCCTGTTGGAAAAAGTCCAGGGGCGCTTCAAGAAAATTAAAGTCGATGTTATCATTTTCGGCCATTCTCACGAACCGTTTAATGAAATCCGGGACGGAGTCCTGTATTTTAACCCAGGGACGCCCAACGACCGGATTTGCGCTTCATGCTGTTCATACGGGATATTGACGGTTTCGGACAAGGGTGTTAAAGGCCAGATCATCAAGGTGAAATAATCTATGGACCGGTTATGGGCTCCGTGGCGTGAAGCATATGTCACGGCGGTGATACAAAAGAAAAGCGACTGTGCATTTTGCGCCATTCTCAAAGCGAGGGAGGACCGGCGGAACCTCATCTTCGCGCGTTCGGCACACAGCTTCGCCGTCCTGAACCTGTACCCTTATAATAATGGGCACAGCCTTATTGTGCCAGTCCGGCATGTGGGCGACTTGGACCGGCTCCGGCCTGAAGAGCGGCTGGATTTTTTTGACTTGATGTCCGCCACCAAACGGCTCTTGAAGGCCGTCCTGAAACCCGACGGTTTTAACATCGGGATGAACTTGGGCAGGGTGGCGGGCGCCGGAATCCCCGGACACGTGCACATGCATGTGGTCCCGCGCTGGAAAGGGGATGTAAATTTTATGCCGGTTGTCAACGGCACCCGGGTGATTTCTCAATCAATGCAAGCGTTGTTCCAACAGCTTAAAAAGGCCCAGCGCGGCGGCGCGTGAGGGTTTTGTGTTTGTGCAGGGGAGAAGCATGCGAAACCGGCTGGATATAGAAGAATTAGAATCACAAAATTTGGCTCCATACGCGATGAAAAGCCGGGAGTCCTCGGGGAGGATTTATCCCGAACCCGCGCATGACTACCGCACCTGTTATCAGCGGGACCGTGACAGGGTTGTCCATTGCGCGGCTTTTCGGAAGCTGGAATATAAGACACAGGTTTTTATCGTTACGGAAGGGGATTCCTACCGCACCCGCCTGACGCATTCGCTGGAAGTCGCGCAGATCGGCCGGACGATCGGGCGGTGCCTGCGGCTGAACGAAGATCTGATCGAGGCGATTGCCCTGGCGCATGATTTGGGCCACCCTCCTTTCGGGCATGCCGGCGAGGAAGCCCTCAATAAAATCATGAAAGACGCCCGGCTTGGGGGATTTAATCACAACCAGCATAGTTTTGAGATCGTCCACCACCATGAAAAACGTTATCCGGATTTTGACGGGTTAAACCTTTCCCGGGAAGTGCTGGTCGGCATCCTGAAGCACCGCAGCCTTTACGATGTCCCGGCGACCGCCGGGCAGGAGATCGAGGAGGGGACGACGCTGGAAGCGGAAGTGGTGGATGTCGCGGATTCTTTGGCGTACTTAAATCATGACGTTGATGACGGGCTGACATCGGGTTGCATCCAGGAAGAAGACCTTGTGTCGAACCAGTTATGGCAGAAAGCCCGACGGGACATTCAGGCGCCCTCCGGAGCCATGAGCCGCGAACTCTTGAAATGCCAGGTTGTCAAACAGCTCATCGACATGCAGATTAAAGACTTGATGAATACGACGGACCAGCGCCTGCGGAAACTCGGGCTTCAATCGTCGCGGGATGTCAAGGCATATCAGGGGAGCATCGTTGGGTTTAGCGCTTCGATGCGCCGGGAGAGGGATTCTCTTCAAACGCTGATCAATACCAAGTTATACAATCATTACCGGGTGCTGCGGATGACCAATAAAGCGAAACGCATTATTAATGACCTGTTCGGGGTTTATGACAGCGACCCTCAGCAACTGCCATATAACATTTATGGCCGGGACCGGAAACATACCCGCCAAGAGAAGTATCAGACGATCTGCAATTACATCGCGTCCATGACCGACCATTTCGCGCTGGAAGAACATAAAAAGCTGTTTAACCCGTACACGAAAGTGTAGGGCTCCGGGAAGAACCCGTCATGGCCAAAGACAAAAAACATTACTTTCAGAACACCTACGTGATCAGCAACAATGAGCGCTGCAAGCGCGTCCTGTCGGCGGTCCACATGGTTTACCGCCTGGTGAATTCGACTTATAACGTCAAGGAACTGTCCCTGCGCCTTACCCGGCTTTTGTGCCAGTTCATCCGGGGAAAGTCCGCGCGGGTGATCCTCCTGGACCCGGATAAAAAGAAAATTGTGCTGGTGGCGATATTTGATAACAAGATCAATATTTTGCTCGATAAAAAAAGTGAGCTTGAATCAATCCCTCAAAAGGAGATCAAGGTCACCGAGGGGTACGCGATCCGCGAGAAAAGGCTCCTGGGGCTCCCGATGGTTGCCGACGAGAATATCGGCGCCATTTTTATCCGGCGGGGCGGAGGGGAACCCCCGTTCACCGAGTTTGACCGGGAGATGTTGTCGGTTTTCGCCGAGCAGTCGGTCACCGCGATCAAGAACCTGCAGCTTTATGAACAGCAACAAAAAATTATCCTGGGAAGTATTAAGCTGATTGATAAATTGCTTGAGAAACAAGGCCGCCGCACCGGCCCGCACACTCCGGTTTATTTTTATATCGCAAAATCCATCGCGGAAATGCTCAATATCGGGCAGGAAGGAATTGACTGCCTTTATTACGCAAGTGTTCTTCATGATGCGGGTGCGATTGATGTGCCGTATGATATCCTTTCAAAAACGAGCCATTTGACGCCGGAAGAGTTTAACGTGATCCGGGAGCTTCCCAATAAAAGCGCGGAACTAATCCGGCCGGTTGAGTTTCTGGGCCCGGTTCTGCCGCTGGTGTTGTATCACCATGAAAAGTACGACGGCACGGGATATCCTTCCGGGCTGAAAAAGGAGCAGATCCCGATCGGGGCCAGGATCATGGCGGTCGTGGACGCTTTTGAAGCCATGGTTTGCGGCCGGCCTTACCGGGAAAAACTTAACATGACAACGGCCGTCAAAGAAATCCAACTGCACAGCGGCACCCAGTTTGATCCGAAAGTCGTCCGTGTTTTTACCCAGCTTTATAAACGAAAAAAATTTAGAGATTACTTGAGTAATATTAAGAGATAAGATAATAATAATCTATGTCTACTTTTCAAAGGAAACCAACTCAGTTTGAACTTTTTCCAAAGGACAAGGATGCGCCGGTTCATGCGGAACATCGGACATTTTTTGTCGGGAAGCTGAGCCTTTCGATTGAAAGTATCACGATTTTGATGATGGCGGTGGTGGTCATCATGGTGATGTCTTTTTCCCTGGGGATGGAGAAAGGGAAAAGGATCAGTAAATCTTCGATCCTAAGGATGCTTTATCCGCAGCGGCCAACGCTGGAAGCCCTGTCGCCGTCGTCCCCGGTCCATGAAGAAGCTAAAGCTAATATTGATAACAAGATAGCTGGGGATTCCCCAGCGCCTGCTCCGTTGGCGCGTGTAGACGAGGGGGCGCCTGTGCCCGGGGCCTCAGACAGCCCGAAAGGGGAGGAAGAAAAAGTTGTTGACAAGTTCTATACTATTCAGGTAGCATCTTTTAAAAAAAGAGCCATGGCGCAAAAGGAGGCGATGCAATTACAGGACAAAGGCTACGATATTATGGTGGTCCCCAAGGGACAATATTCCATTGTTTGCGTAGGCAAATTTCCTGTTGAAGAAGAAGCCAAGGTGGTGTCGCAGGAATTAAAGAAGAAATATAAAGATTGTCTAATAAGGAGATTATAACCATGTCATTACATTCATCCTTGCGTGTCGACACGGCCGGCGCTCAACAGCGTACGGTTTTAACCCGCCTCGAACGCATTAAAGATCTTATGAAGAAAGACCTGTGGAAAGAAGGGCAGAACGTGGTGGCCCTGCCGAAAACAAAAATTTTGAAGGTTAAAGCGAAGAAAACAAAGGTCAAGAAAGAAGAAGAAACAGCCGCCAGTGGACCCGCGAAGAAGTAAAATTTTTGCTGGGCGTACGCTTGGATTCCTGGGGCCGCTTTCGACCCGGGGACGAGGGGCCTTTTTGCCTCTGAGGCCAGTGGTGTCTATCGTCGCTGTTTTGGTGTCGCTGATTTTGGCCCCCGGGATTCTGTCCGCGCAAGAAACCCAATCCTTCCCGTTTGTGGGAGAGATCAGCACTCAAAATTATCTTAATATCCGGGCCGGACAGAACACCAATTTTGAAAAGATCGGGAAGCTGATAAGCGGGGAAAAGGTCGTTGTGGTGGCCAAGGATTATGACTGGTATAAAATCAAGCTCCCCGAGAATGCGGACAGTTATGTCAGCGCGAAATACGTGAAGATGCTCGGCGAAGGGATTGCTGAGGTTTTGGGCGACCGGGTGAATATCCGGGCCCAGCCCCGCATTGAGGCGGCGATCCTGGGCCAGGTCGAGAAAGAATCTTTGGTCCGGGTGCTTGAACAGCCGGACATGCAGTGGGTCAAAATTGAGCCTATTGATGAGAGTTACGGCTGGGTTTCGGCCGAATATATCAAGAGGACCGATTTTCCGATTCCCCCGGCGCGGGTGGTTCGCCTGCCGACAAAAAATATTTACGTGAAAAAACGCATGGCCCAGGAGGCCGCGCAGCAAGAGGCGCAGGCGGCCGGAGAGGAAGAGCCTGTTTCACAAAAAGATCCCAATTGGATATCGGTTCAGGGCATTATTATTGATATCAACCAGGAATCCCTCTCGGCGGATATCCGTCACAGCGTTGTCATGGAAAACAATCAATCCTATTATCTGAAGGGCTATCGCCGTTTGTTCGATATTTTCCTTCACAACAAGGTCAGCGTGGAGGGTGTTGTTCTCCCCGAGATGAATACGCCTCATCCGGTTATTTTTGTCAACCGAATCAGCTATGTGCTCTAAGGCCCTGAAAGGGCTGGGCTCCCGTCTTCCTCATGGGTGATATTATCCTGTTAGTCATTATTGTGTTTGTGTCGGTCGTCTTGCATGAGATCGCTCATGGCTGGGCGGCTTATTTATTGGGTGATCCGACGGCCCGCATGGCCGGCCGCCTGACATTGAACCCGTTAAAGCATATTGACCCGCTAGGGACGTTTCTTGTCCCAGCACTCTTGAAACTTATGGGATTTTCCCCCATCGGTTGGGCCAAACCGGTCCCGGTTAATTTTTCTAACTTACGGGTTCCCAAAAGGGACATGCTGTGGGTCGCTTTGGCCGGGCCGGCCGCAAATATTGGCATCGCGCTTTTATCCAGCGTGTTGTTGCGGTTTGCCCCCGGTCCTTTTTTCAGGGATTTGTTGAGTGTTGTGATCCTTCTGAATTTGCTTCTGGCGGCTTTTAACTTGGTCCCGGTCCCCCCTTTAGACGGGTCGCGGATCGTGATGGGGTTGCTGCCGATGCGGTGGATGAGGCGATATGCCCAGCTTGAGCCCATCGGGCTTCTGATAGTTTTCGCTGGCCTTAATTTAGGGCTGCTCGACTTTCTTTGGGCGGGGGTGGTGCGCTGGGGCCTGAAACTGGGAGTGAATGTGTCCGCTATTTAACGCGGCCGGGTAAAACAGGGAGGGAGACGTCATGATCAATATTAAGGTTGATCTGGGCGAGAATAGTTATGAGATCCTGATCGGGCATAAATGTTTGCCGGAACTGGGCGCGCGGCTGAAATCCCTCGGTCTCGGGGACGATGCCGTGATTATTAGCAATCCGGTTGTCCGGCAACTGCATGGCAAAGCTCTGAGCGCGTCGCTGAAGAAGGGCGGGTTTACGACGAAATTTTTGGAAGTCCCGGACGGCGAAGAAAGCAAGTCGGCGGTCCAGGCGTTTAACTTGATCGAACAGGTCGCCGGCTATAACGTGAAGAGGAAAATCTTTATCCTGGCTTTCGGCGGCGGGGTGATCGGGGATTTGGCGGGGTATGTCGCCGCGGCTTACCGGCGGGGCATCCCTTATGCACAGGTCCCGACAACTTTCTTGGCGCAGATCGATTCCGCCATCGGCGGAAAGGTGGCGATTGACCTGCCTTCGGGGAAGAACCTGGTCGGCGCTTTTTATCAACCCAGGCTGGTCTTTAGCGACGCGGCCCTTCTTTCGACGTTGGACCAGAGGCAGATACGCAACGGGCTGGCGGAAGTCATTAAATACGGGGCGATTTGCGACCGCAATTTTTTTGAGTATGTTTACAATAATGTTGATAAATTATTGGCGCTCGACGCGAAGGCCTTGCAGGAAGTGGTCGCCAACTGCAGCCGCATTAAAGCCAAGATTGTCATGAAGGATGAACGTGAGATCAAAGGGATGAGGACGATCCTTAATTTTGGGCACACCATTGGCCATGCCATCGAAACAGCAAACCGATACAAAGATTATCAGCATGGGGAAGCCGTGGCCCTGGGGATGAGGGTCGCTGCGGGGCTTTCCGTCCGCCTGGGATTTATCGGGCCAAACAGCGTCGAAAAATTGAACGCCCTTATCACAGCTGCCGGGCTTCCTGAACGCATCAAGTATGTGGCCTTAAGCGATATCATGAAGTATATGGAACACGACAAGAAGTTCTCTGGGAAGAAAAACCGGTTCGTCCTCTTGACTGGGATCGGAAGCGTGAAAGTGACGGAAGGCGTGGATTCCAAGGAAATCGAGGCGGCCATTAAAGATGTGATGTGACAATCCCGCCGGATTGCGGTTTTTTAATTTCCGTATACTTTAAGAATTTTGGTTTGCTGATCCCCGTAAGAGAGGTGGACTTTGTCCTTCTCGATTTCCACGATGCGCATCCCGTTGACGATATCCCCCAGTTCATAAATCTCATTATTGATGAGCGCCACGCGTTTGTCCCCTGTTGTCATGATCCCGGAAACATACAACCCGTCGGGGGATTCATGCTTGGGCGAGGAAGATGCCTTGCGGGGCTCTGAAGCGAAGGGCCATTGGTTCCAGAATTTTAATAAACCGGCGGCAAGCGCCAGAAGGATCACGGCCGCAAGCCCTGTCCCAAGCAGGGGAACCCGTCTTTTCGGGTTTTTGAGGGGCGGGTTTTTAGGCGTTTTTTTTGGGGGGGGTGCCGGCTGTTTTCCGGCCGGCGGCGTGGTTGGGCCGCTGCTTTTTGCCGCAGGCGGCTTGGCAAAACGTTCATCGCCCAGTTTCGGGGACGATTCCTGGGGGACTCCGGAAGCCCCTTGCTGAGCCGCCACAGCACTTCCGTCGGGGTTCATGTTTTGTTGGGTTTTCTTCAAGGCGTCATTGATAATGCTCATGGTTAGGTTACCTCTCTGGCGCATTTATAAATGATTTTTTCGTCAATAGAAAATGTTTCCTGCACAAAGCCGGCTAACAAGGCCCGGTCACAGAGCATGTTAATGACCCTGGGCGTGCCTTTGGTTATGAGATGAATCGCGTCGATGGCTTTATCGGTGAATTGAACCGGCTGCGTTCCGCTGTTTTCACCCCTGGCGACTGTCAGGCGGAAGGAAAGGTAATGGCGCAGCTCTTCCTTCTCCAGGGGCAGGATGTGGTAGCGGACCGCGACCCTTTGGTTCAGCTGCCGGAGGGAGGGCAGTTTGAGCTTGTCCAGCAATTCCGGCTGCCCGACGAGGATGATTTGCAATAATTTGTATTTCTCGGTTTCGATGTTGGACAGCAACCGGATTTGTTCCAGCTGGCTGGGCTTAAGATTCTGGGCTTCGTCGATGATGATGACCACGTTGCGGCCGAGCTCGTTTTCCTCGATCAGAAAAGCGTTCAAGGCGTCGATCAGGGCGAGTTTGTTTTTATGCTCTCCCCTGATTCCGAGATCTTTTAGGATCAGCTGCAGCAGTTGGATTTCGGAAAAAGAAGGGTTTAAGATCAGCGCGGTGCGGACATTGTTGTCCATCCGGCTGAGCAGAGTCCGGCAGAGGGTCGTTTTCCCCGTGCCGATCTCCCCGGTTACGACCATAATCCCTTTGCGTTGGTGCACGCCGTACACCAAGTGGGAGAAGGCATCCATATGCCGGGAACTGCTGAAGAAATATTCCGGATCAGAAGTCATGTTGAAAGGGAAGTCTTTTAAACCATAAAATTCTGTATACATGGGCTCAATTATATCATGCTGGATAAATGAGGTAAACGAGGAATTGATGAATATTAGCTCATTGTATCGCTTATAGTTATGAATGTCCTGTTTCTATGAAACGCGGCGGGGGTATCCGGGGTGTGAGCCGGCTGTCAAGCAGAGGGGAAGCAGAAAAAAACAATTGTCAGCAGAGTATTCTATGTTATAATTCACCAAAAGAAAAACCAGAAGATATATACGATTAGTGTTCGAAAAAAGAAGATACAAACGCATCGTCTTTCGAGAGGCGATAGAATTTCATGTCTTGCCGGGCGGGCCTGCGGGACACGGTGTTCCGCTTCCCTCTTTCGGGGGGTGCCTGAGTTGGGATTTAAGCGAAGGGGGGCTGCGGTTCCGCGCTTATAGTTTTATCCCGCTTAACACCGATTTGTCGGTGGAGTTTTCCATCGATCACGACCAGTCGGTGACATTGATCGCCCGTGTCGTGTGGGTTCAGAAATTGCCGCATTCGGAGCAATATAATTTGGGGCTGGAATTCGCCAAGACCCCGCAAAATATTCATGGTCAAAGGCTCCTGCACCGGTATCTCATGAAATATTTGTATCCTCAAAGGAAGTCTTTGTGAGTGTTGTGATCAATTCTATGGAAAGGAGCTGAAAGACGTTATGGCTGATCAAGATGAAGCTTTGAAAAATTGCGCGGGTTGCAAGAAAGCCGTTGTCAGAGCAAAACGATATTACCGGAACGGTAAATATTACTGCAATCAAAATTGTTGGAAAAAAGCCAAGGCAGCGGCTGGCGCGCAGCCGGCAGAGTAGCGCGTCGGGCGTTCGCCCCTTCGCTTTAAGGAGGAACTGTGAGTCACCAATTCAGCGGGATGGACCGCAGGAAGTATCCCCGGACACAGGGGAATATCCCTGTCAAGATTTACAGCGATGATTTTGATGTCGTGACGGAAACTAAAAACTTGAGCCGTGCCGGGGTCTATTGTCAGGTTGATAAGTACATAGAGCCCATGACCAAGTTGAATATCCATCTTTTGCTTTCCTGCAAGAAAGACGGGAAGACGCAGACGAAGAAGATTTCTTGTCAGGGCGTTATTGTGCGGACGGAGTCTGTGCCGGGCACGGATATTTTTAACGTGGCGATTTATTTTAACGAAATCAAAAGCCGTGACGCGGAAAGTATCGCCGATTTTATTGAAACCACCCTGGAGAAAGAGACGGAATCGTCCGATGGCCGGTAGCCGGAGGGGCACCCGTCGTTAGCCGCTGAACGGTTTTTTATCCCTGGAGTTTGTGTATGGAAAATATATTAAATCTTTCGCCCGGGCAATTGATGTTTGCCATGCTGTTGCAGATATGGATTTTTGTGGTGTTTCCGGTGCTTGTCCTTAAAAAGCTCAATTATATGACCGATCTCCTGGAAGGCCTGTACGTGGAGAATGAGCAGGACAGCGGGTCGGCGTGAGGCGCTGTTTCCAGTTTCTCCTTTCTTCTAACCCCGCCGTGAACCGTTTTTGCCATGATTGAAATTGTGTATCAGGACGATGATTATGTGGTGTTCAATAAACCCGCCGGCCTCTTGGTCATCCCTTCTCCGGGACAGGGGAAAAAGTCAATGATAGAGTTGGTTAACACCCGCCCGTTTTGGGCGGAGTGTTTTAAAGATAAGGATCCTCAAGGACGCGATCAGCGCAAATTGTATCCCTGCCACCGTCTTGACCGGGAAACATCGGGGGTTATCCTTTTTGCCCGAGGCAAGGTCAACCAAAAGGCGATGATGGACGCGTTTCGCCGCAAAGAGGTGACAAAATCATATGTCGCTTTTGTCGGGGGGCGGATCTCCCCGCGTCAAGGCACGATCCGGCGGGTTATTGACGACCGTTACAAGAATTTATCCGGGCAAAACACGAAAAAAAGCGCGGTGACTCATTACAAGGTCCGCGCGGAATATCCTTTGTTTTCCGTGGTGGACGTCATCCCGGAAACCGGACGCAAGAACCAGATCCGTATCCATTTCCGGGACATCGGGCATCCGCTTTTGGGAGAACGGGTGTATGCTTTCCGCAAAGACTTGCCGGTGCATTTCCGGCGGTGTGCCCTGCACGCCGGCGCTCTCTCTTGGAGACATCCCGTTTTGCATCAGACAATCAGGAACGAGGCCCCGTTGCCGGACGACATGCGGGCTTTCTTAAAGCAATATCAACGTGTCCCCACGCAGGAACGAAGAAGGAGGTAAGGGGTGACTATCACGACAGATAAAAAAACAATGAATGAATGGGCGGATATTTGTCACGGGATCGCCAGGGAGAAAGGGTTCTGGGACCAAGAAAGGAATATCGGTGAGGCGCTGATGCTGGTCGTGACCGAATTGGCGGAGGCCATGGAAGCCTACCGGACGCAGAATGACGAAAATTTTCGGGAAGAGATCGCCGACACTTTTATCCGGCTTCTGGATCTTTGCGGGGGTTTCAAGATTGATATCGAGCAGGAGATCGTAAAAAAATCTTTGAAGAATAAACAGCGGCCGTATAAACATGGGAAAATTTGCTGAAATGCGTTTTAATTTATTCGGGCCGGCCCCCCGGGCAGTGATCTCGGGACAAATCCTGGCTGTCCTGTCCTGTTTCCTGATTTTTATTTCCGGCGGCTGCGCCAAAGCTTATATCCCGCGTTATCTGCAAAGCCGGAATCCTTATATCCGTCGGTTTCACGCCGGGTTCGAACCTGCCCGGCGGGCGGCTATCCTGGCCCTGGCCGAGGAAGGCTGGATCGTCGAGGAAGAAAGCGACCCGGTGGTTTACGAACGCCATCCATTTAATGACCTGGACGCCCGGCAGTCCCTCCTTATTTCCAATGACCGGGAGACCTGGTCTCTGTGGGGCCACAGGCACGCGATCGCCAATGTGTTCCTGCGGCACAAGAACGACGTCGCGGAGGTCGAAATCCGTGTCATCACCGTGACAGAGGGCTGGCTCAAGGCCCGGGCCCGCCACCGGCATGATTCTCTTGTTGAAGGGCTTTTTAAACGGATTGAGCAATCTCTGGAAGGGAAAAGCGCGCCGTAGCGGTTTTGCCCCTTGTCCGCCGGAGGGGAGGGTGTCCTTCCTGCTTTTTTATGGCTTCTGTTTTCTGCAACAGGTTGGTCTTGGGGGGAGCTTGCCCAGCCGCGTTTTTTTCTAAAAACATGAATCAATTTATCCTTAAAAGCAAATTCCGCCCGGTCGCCGAACAAAACGAGGCCATTGACAAACTCACCGAAGGAATCCAAAAAGGATATCCCTCCCAGGTCCTTCTGGGGGTGACCGGCAGCGGGAAGACGTTTACTTTAGCGAATTTGATCGCACGGCTGAACCGTCCGGTGCTGGTGATTTCCCATAACAAAACGCTGGCCGCCCAGCTTTATGGCGAATTCCGGGAGTTTTTCCCGGAGAACGCGGTGGAATATTTTGTCAGTTATTATGATTATTACCAGCCGGAAGCGTATATCCCGCAGACGGATTTATATATCGAGAAAGACGCGTCCATCAACGACCGGCTGGACCGCCTGCGCCTCGCTTCGACCACATCGCTGATGACCCGCCGGGACGTCTTGATCGTGGCCAGTGTTTCTTGTATTTACAACCTTGGTTCCCCGGAGGATTACCAGGAGCGCCTGACGTTTGTGGAACGCGGGCAGGAGTTGGAGCGGGACCAACTGATCAGCCAGCTGTTGGACATTCAGTATGAACGGAATGATTATGATTTTTCCAGGGGGAAAATCCGGGTGCGGGGGGACAGCGTGGAGGTGTTCCCGGCGTACCGCCAGGACGCGGTGCGGATTGAATTTTTCGGGGACACGATTGAGAAAATATTTCAGGTGGACCCGCTGACCGGGGAGATCAAGTCGGCCCTGCCTAAGGTGGCTATTTATCCGGCCAAGCATTTTATTGTGTCGTCCCCCAGGATCGACGCGGCGATGCAAGAGATTGAAACGGAATTGGAAGCCCGGGTCGCGTTTTTTAAACAGCAAGGAAAACTCCTTGAAGCGCAACGACTGAACACCCGGACCCGCTTCGACATGGAAATGCTGCGCGAGATCGGGTACTGTCATGGCATCGAAAATTACTCCCGGGCGCTGTCAGGGCGGCCGCCGGGCAGCCGCCCGTTTTGCCTGCTGGATTATTTCCCGGAAGATTTCTTGGTCATCATTGACGAGTCGCACGTGACGATTCCCCAGCTGCGCGGGATGTACGAAGGCGACCGCGCGCGGAAGGAAACCCTTTCGGAATACGGGTTCCGGCTGCCGTCTTGCTTGGATAATCGTCCCCTGCGGTTTGACGAATTTTTGCAGAGTGTTCATCAGCGCGTCTACGTGTCGGCCACGCCGGGGCCCTATGAAATCACGGACAGCCGGGGCCGTATGACCGAGCAGATTATCCGGCCGACCGGGATCGTGGATCCCCCCATCATTGTCAAGCCGACAGAGGGGCAAGTCGACGATCTTGTTGCGGTCACGCGCCAACGGGCGGAGCGTCACGAACGGGTTTTGGTGACGACTTTGACGAAACGGATGGCGGAAGACCTGGCGGATTATTTAGAGGAGCAGGGTATTAAAGTGAAATACCTGCATTCGGATATCCAGACGATTGACCGGGCTAAGATTCTACAGGACCTGCGGATGAAAAAATTCGACTGCCTGGTCGGGGTAAATCTTTTGCGGGAAGGGCTGGACTTGCCGGAAGTGACGCTGGTGGCCATCTTTGACGCGGACAAACAGGGCTTCCTGCGTTCTCGGACATCCTTGATTCAGGTGTCTGGCCGGGCCGCGCGCAATATTCACGGTGAGGTGATTATGTACGCGGACACGGTCAGCGCGGCGATGCGGGAAGCGATCGAGGAATGCGACCGTCGCCGGGCCATTCAACTGGATTTTAACCGCCGGCACAATATCACCCCGCGCACGATTGAAAAGGCCGTAGCCACCCGAGGAATCGCGGACCTGGCGTATGAAGACGCGGAGGAGCTGGCCCGGGAGATGGCCGGACAGGATGAAGAGTCGTTTCAGATGTCCAGTGCGATCTCCGAACTGGAACGGCAGATGGAGCTGGCGGCCCGGAACTTGCAGTTTGAGAAAGCGGCACTGTTAAGAGACCGTATTCAGGAATTGCGGGCGTGCGGGACGACCGATCCGGCGGACATGTTCCGCAAGAAGCCGAGCAGGAAAAAAAAGTTATAAGGGTGGAAGAGCATGGAACGGATGAATATAAGACGCCGGGGGCTGATTTCGTTCAAGCGCCCCCAATGCTCTCAATCATTATTAAAGCATTGGGGTCTAATTCACTCCATCAGCCCCCGGCGTCTTCATCCTTTTCCCCCGATTAACCGTGTGTTAAAATGATTTCTCTATGAGTAAGAATATAAAAAATCAACATCTTGTCGCCGTGGATATCGGCAATACGGCCGTTCATCTGGCCCTTTTGAAAGGATTGCGGGTCGTGGCGGAACACCGGATCTCTTCGCGTAGCAGCGCAGGGCAGATGAAAAAAGAAATCACTGCGGTCAGCCGATCCTGGATGAAAGATGGCCAGGACATAAGCGGCGTTATGATCTGCAGCGTGGTCCCTCCTTTGACCGGCCGCGTCGGTTCGGTATGCCGGACGGCTTTTGGCTGTAAACCCGTTATTGTCGGGAAGGACGTCATCCCGCCGATTCAAAACCGTTACCGGGTTCCAGGCCAAGTCGGACAGGACAGGCTGGTCGGGGCCTTCGCGGCAAAATGCCTTTACGGCCCGCCGTTGGTTGTCATTGACCTGGGCACGGCCACGACGTTTGATATTGTCTCTGCGCGCGGTGATTATTTGGGGGGAGTGATTGTCCCCGGTATCGGGCTTTCCGCGGAAACCCTGTCTTGCAACACGGCGCTTTTGCCGTTGGTCCAGATGCGCAAACCCCGGGCCCTGATCGCCCGTGATACCGAGAACAGCATCTTAAGCGGCCTTTATTACGGATATGGAGAAATGATCAAAGGCCTGATACGGCAGCTTAAAAAGGAAATCCCCTCCGCCCCCCAGGTGATCCTTACTGGAGGGTACGCTTCGTTGTATCGCCCTTACGTGAAAAAGGAGATCTCCCATGTGGATGAAGCGTTGATTTTCAAAGGGTTGGCGCTGATGTGGTCACAGTCCGTTTTTTAATCTTTTCGCATCATCCCTCATTGGCCCGGGGCATCCTCGCAATGGCCCGGTGCTTTCTAATTTGTCGACGACAAAAAAATTTTTTCTAAAAAACTCTTGACAAAAAAACCGAATTTTATTAAATTAGCACTCTGCTGAATGAAGTGCTAAAGCGAAACGAATTAAACGTAACCGGTTCATTTATTTTTAAGGAGGTGCGGAAGTGAATATCCAACCATTAGCCGACCGAATCATTATTAAACCCCTGGAAGCGGAAGAAACGACCAAAGGCGGGATCGTTTTGCCGGATACCGCCAAAGAGAAGCCCCAGGAAGGGCAAGTCCTGGCTGTCGGGAAAGGCAAAGTCCTGGATAACGGCACAGTCCAGGCTCCGGAAGTCAAAGTCGGGGATCATGTCCTTTACGGCAAATACAGCGGGACTGAAATTACCACACGCGAGGGGGACGATGTCCTCATTATGCGCGAGGATGATATCCTGGCGATTGTCAAGGGCGCCAAGAGTTAGAGCGTTCATCCTATCCCGCGGGGAAGCGGATTTGCGTTTAAAAGGGGGAACCCTTCCAAGCGCGCGGCTGGAATTGAAAGAAATAATGCGGAATAACCACAAGGAGAAGTCAAATGGCAAAACAACTTAAATACGGAGACGAGGCCAGACGGTTGATTCTGGACGGCGTCGAAAAGCTTGCCCAGGCGGTTAAGGTGACGCTGGGGCCCAAGGGGCGCAATGTTATTTTGGATAAGAAATTCGGTTCCCCGACCGTGACCAAGGACGGGGTCACCGTAGCCAAGGAAATTGAGCTTGAGGACCCTTTTGAAAACATGGGAGCCCAGATGGTCAAGGAAGTGGCGGAAAAGACTTCTGATATCGCTGGTGACGGCACCACGACCGCGACGGTCCTGGCGGAAGCGATTTACCGGGAAGGGTTGAAGAACGTGACGGCCGGCGCGAACCCGATGGCGCTTAAGCAGGGGATAGATATTGCAGTCGAAAAAGTGGTTGAAAGAATCGGCAAGCTGTCCAAGAAAGTTGACCTGAAGAAGAGCAAGGAAGTCGAACAGGTGGCGACCATCGCGTCTAACAACGACCATCTGATCGGCAAGAAAATCGCCGAAGCATTTGAAGCCGTTGGCACCGACGCTCCGATTACAGTGGAGGAATCCAAGACGATTCACACAGAGCTCAAAATCGTTGAAGGGATGCAGTTTGACCAAGGGTACCTGTCTCCGTACTTTTCCACGGATTTGGAAAAGATGGAGTGTGAATTGGAAAAACCGTATATCCTGATTTATGAGAAGAAAGTTTCCAGTTTGAAAGACGTTTTACCTTTGCTTGAAAAAGTGGCTAAGTCCGGCAAACCGTTATTGATCATATCCGAAGACGTTGAAGGGGAAGCTTTGGCGACGTTGGTTGTGAACAATATGCGCAAGACGCTGGTCTGCGCCGCGGTGAAAGCCCCGGGATACGGCGACCGTAGAAAAGCGATGTTGGAAGATATCGCGGTCTTGACGGGCGGGAAAGCCATCAGCGAGGATTTGGGGATTAAGCTGGAGAACGTGGACCTCTCTCACCTGGGTCAGGCGAAGAAAGTGAAGATTGATAAAGAGAACACGACGATTGTGGAAGGGGCCGGGAAAACGGAAGACATCAAAGCCCGCATCAATCAGATCAAGAATCAGATTGAAACGACCGAATCGTCTTATGATAAAGAAAAATTGCAGGAAAGGCTCGCGAAGTTGTCGGGCGGGGTGGCGATCATCAATATCGGAGCTGCCACGGAATCGGAAATGAAAGAAAAGAAAGCCCGCGTGGAAGACGCTTTGCACGCGACCCGCGCTGCTGTGGAAGAAGGGATTGTCCCGGGCGGCGGGGTGGCTTTGTTAAGAGCCATTGAAGTGATTGACAGCCTGAAGTTAACCGGAGACACGTTGACCGGGGCCAAAATCGTGCAGATGGCCATGGAAGCTCCGGTTCGCCAGCTGGCTACTAATGCCGGACTCGAAGGGGCGGTTATTGTTCAGCGCCTGAAGAAGGAAGCTGTTAATATCGGGTATGATATTAATAAAGATGATTATGTCGACATGTTTGAATCTGGGATCATTGACCCCGCTAAGGTCACCCGGTCGGCCTTGCAGAATGCCGCCAGTATTGCCGGTTTGTTGCTGACGACCGAGGCCATGGTCACGGATATTCCGGAAGAGAATAAGTCTCCTATGCCAGCCATGCCTCCCGGAGGAATGGGCGGGATGTATTAATATCCGGTCAGTTTGTGTGAAGGAAAACGGCAGGGGATCCTCCCCTGCCGTTTTTTTTGACGTATATAAAGTATTGACATTAGCCATCAATTCCATTATATTAAGGCATCAAAAAAGATGTGCTTCTTCAATCTCTATTAAACTGATAATAATTAGGAGGTTTTAGGGCTATGGCAGAATGGATTGGCATAGGTCGAAGGGCAAGAAGGTGTTATGGTTTTGATGAAGTCGCCCTAGTCCCTGGGATGGTGACTGTAAATCCCAATGAAGTGGATACGACATGTGTGTTGGGAGGGATGGAATTTAAAGTCCCTATTATGGCCGCGGCAATGGATGGTGTTGTGGACGTCAGGTTTGCGGTCGCGATGGGAAAATTGGGTGGGGTCGCCGTGCTTAATCTGGATGGGGTCCAGACCCGTTATGACAATCCGGAAGAGGTCCTAACAGAAATCGCTCACGCCAGTCCGGAGGACGCGACGGAACTTGTGCAGAGCATTTATTTAAAGCCGGTCAAAGAGAAATTGATCGCGACCCGTGTCGAAGAAATTAAGAAAGCCAAAGTTCCCGCGGTCGTGAGTTGTATCCCGCAGAATGCCCAGAAATACGGACAGATTGCTAAAGAGGCCGGGTGTGACATTTTTGTCGTTCAGTCCACCGTGGCGGCGGTGAAGCATGTTTCAACAGAGTATAAAATTCTTGACCTTGAAAAATTTTGCGGGTCTATCGGAATCCCGGTCATCGTCGGCAATTGCGTCACGAATGATGTCTCTTTAGAGTTGATGGAAATTGGGGCTTCCGGCATCCTGGTCGGTGTCGGCCCGGGGGCGGCCTGCACCACCCGAGGCGTGTTGGGGATAGGCGTTCCGCAGATCAGCGCCACAGTGGATGCCGCGGCCGCCAGGGATTTCTATTTTAAGAGAAAAGGGCGGTATGTCCCGATTATTACCGACGGCGGTATGCGGATCGGCGGTGAAATATGCAAAGCGTTTGCGGCCGGGGCTGACGCCACGATGGTGGGGTCGGCTTTTGCCAAAGCGGAAGAAGCGCCGGGCAAAGGTTATCACTGGGGCATGGCGACATCACACGCCAACCTTCCCCGGGGGACGCGCATTAGGGTTGGGACAACCGGGACGCTGGACGAGATATTGAATGGCCCGGCCAAAGTTGATGACGGGTCGCAGAATTTGGTCGGCGCGCTGAAGACTTCGATGGGATCCCTGGGCGCCCGCAACATCAAAGAGATGCACGATGTGGAAATCATCATCGCCCCTTCGATTCAGACCGAGGGGAAAATGTTTCAGGTCGGCCAGCGTGTCGGCATGGGGAAATAGTCCTTTGTAAAACAAGGTGGGTACCATGAGACAAACAAAAAAAACGATATCCCAAAAAAATGTCCGTTCTTCCAAGCCGTTCGGAAAGGCGATTAAAAAGAAAAAACCGTTGCGGCTCAAAATGCCCCAAGGCAAAAGCAAGTTCACGGTTAAGATTACCAAGCCCCGTTACAAGGACCTTATTTTAGTTTTGGATTTCGGTTCGCAGTATACCCAGCTCATTGCCCGCCGTATCCGGGAAAATAAAGTTTTCAGCAAAATTGTCCCGTACAATATTGACCCGGAGAATATCCGTAAGCTTAATCCCAAGGGGCTGATCCTTTCCGGGGGCCCTTTAAGCGTTTATGATAAAGGGGCGCCTGAGCCTAATCCGGAAATATTCAAGATGGGGCTGCCGGTGTTGGGCGTGTGTTATGGCATGCAGGTGATTTCGCACATGTTCGGCGGGAAAGTGCAGAAAAGCAAAGAACGGGAGTTCGGGCAGGCGGAACTATTCGTTGACAGCAATAAAGACCTGTTTGCCAACATGCCGACCAACCTGACCTGCTGGATGAGCCATTCTGACTCGTTGACCAAATTGCCCCAGGGTTTCGCGGCGATCGCCCATACCTTGAGCGCTTCGATGGCCGCGATCGCTAATCGCAATAAAAAGATTTTCGGCGTCCAGTTTCATCCCGAAGTTGTCCACACGCAACGGGGGACACAGGTCCTCGTTAATTTTGTTTACCAGATCTGCGGATGCCTGCCGCGCTGGACGATGGACAAATTTATCAATTTTTCCGTCAAGCAGATCCAGGACACGGTCGGGAGGAAGAATGTGGTCCTGGGATTAAGCGGGGGCGTGGATTCTTCGGTGACCGCGATGCTGTTGCAGAAAGCGGTCGGAAAACAGCTGACCTGTATTTTTGTCGATCACGGCCTGCTGCGGAAGAATGAAGTGATTTCCGTCCAGAAAACTTTTAAGGGTAATTTCCGGATGAATCTTGTCACCGTGGACGCTTCGAAACGCTTCCTCGCGCGGCTTAAAGGCGTGGAAGACCCGGAGCAGAAACGCAAGATCATCGGGGAAGAGTTTATTAAAGTCTTTCAGGAAACCGCCAAGAAAATGAAGAAGGTGGATTTCCTGGCGCAGGGCACGCTGTATCCGGACGTTATAGAATCGATGTCTCCGTTCGGCGGGCCGTCCGCGGTTATCAAAAGCCACCATAATGTCGGCGGGCTTCCGAAAAATATGGATTTTGAGCTTATTGAGCCGCTGCGTGAGCTTTTTAAAGACGAAGTCCGGGTTATCGGCAAACACCTCGGCCTGCCGGACACGATGATCCACCGCCAGCCGTTCCCCGGCCCGGGGCTCGCCATCCGGATTATCGGCGAAGTCACCGAAGAACGCGCCAATATCCTCCGGGAAGCGGACGAACGGGTTATAGAAGAAATTAAAAAAGCAGGGCTTTATCATGATATTTGGCAGGCGTTTGCCATCCTCCTTCCTATCAAGACTGTTGGCGTCATGGGAGACCAGCGGACTTATGAAAATGTGATCGCGGTCCGCTGTGTTTCGAGCGTGGACGGCATGACCGCGGACTGGGTCAAGCTCCCCTATGAGCTGCTCGGAAAGATTTCAAACCGGATCATCAACGAGGTCCCCGGGGTGAACCGGGTGGTGTATGACGTCAGCTCTAAGCCGCCGTCGACCATTGAATGGGAATAACCCGGGCCTTTCCTCAAGGGCCGGCTGTCCCGTCGCTGTCTGCGATATTTCTACCGCTGCCTGAAGTGTGCTATAATACAAACCCAACAACCACCGGCCAACGGGCCGGATAAATTTTTTTAAACCGTTCCCGATCTTTATGAAGTATCATGCCGATTTTGTCCATTTGCACGTCCACACACAGTACAGCCTGCTGGACGGCGCCTGCCGGGTGAAAGAGTTGGTGAAAAAGGCCGCGGAGTATAAATTGCCCGCCTTGGCCATGACCGATCACGGCAACCTTTTCGGTACGGTTGATTTTTACCAAACGGCCGTTAAGCACGGCGTGAAACCGATTATCGGCTGTGAAACGTATGTCGCCTCCGGCAGCCGGCTTGATAAAGGGGCCCAGCAGCCCGGCGCGTCCCACCTTGTCCTTCTCGCCAAAGACGAGACAGGGTATCGAAATTTGCTTAAACTTGTTTCTTCCGGATACCTGGAAGGATTCTATTACCGCCCGCGCATTGATAAAGAAATCCTGTCGGAGTTAAAAGAAGGGCTGCTTGGAACATCCGCCTGCTTGAAGGGCGAAGTTGCCCAGAAACTCATGCGGGGAGATTTCACGGCAGCGCTGAAGTCTGCCGATGACTATCAGCAGATCCTCGGAAAAGGGAACTTTTATCTGGAACTGATGCAGCATGGGATTCCTGAGCAAAAGACCGTGAACGAAGGGCTGTTGAAAGTTTCCGCGGAGTTGAATATCCCCTGTGTGGTGACCAATGACGTCCATTACCTGGAGCAATCGCAGGCTAAAGCCCACGAAGCGCTTCTGTGCATCCAGACGCAGTCTTTTTTGAATGACCCAAATCATATGCGGATGAAATCCGACCAGTTTTATTTTAAGGATCCGGAGCAGATGGCGAGGGAATTCGGTTGGGCCCCCGAAGCCTTGGCCAACACGCTTGAGATTGCCGACAAATGTAACCTTCAGTTAAGGTTTGATCAGTACCATTTGCCGCATTACGACATCCCCACCGATGTCACGAAAGAGGATTTTTTGCGCAACCTCTGCCTGGAAGGCATTCAGCGGCGTTTCGCGGGCCGGAACGCCCCGGCGATTCAGGAGCGGCTGGAGTACGAGCTTAAGATTATCAAAAAAATGGGGTTTGTGTCTTATTTTCTTATCGTGTGGGATTTTATCCATTACGCGAAGCAGCGCGGAATTCCCGTCGGGCCGGGGCGGGGTTCGGCGGCCGGGAGCCTGGTGAGCTATTTGATCGGCATTACGGATTTGGACCCCTTGAAATACGGTCTTTTGTTTGAAAGGTTCCTGAACCCGGAACGCTCGGGGATGCCGGATATTGATATTGATTTTTGTTTCGAAAGGCGGCCTGAAGTCATCGAATATGTGACGAATAAGTATGGAAAAGATAATGTGGCCCAGATTATTACCTTCGGGACGATGCAGGCCCGGGCGGCTATCCGTGACGTTGGAAGAGTCATGAGTGTCCCGTACGCGGACGTGGACAAGCTCGCCAAGCTGATCCCGGCGGAACCGGGGATGACGATCGAGCAGGCCCTGCAGGTCGAGCCGCAGCTTAAAAAAATCGTCCTGGAGGATGAGACCGCTGCGGAAATCCTGGAAACAGCGCAGGTCCTGGAAGGCTTAAACCGGCACGCCTCCATTCATGCCGCCGGGGTGGTGATTGCCGACCGGCCGTTGACGGAATATGTCCCGTTGTTTAAAACGACTGACGGCCAGATAACAACCGCGTTTTCCATGGACGGGATCGCCAAGATCGGGCTTTTAAAAATGGACTTCCTGGGGTTGCGGACACTGACGGTGATTGATAAGGCGGTCAAGCTTGTGCGGGCCCGTCATTCTGTGGAGCTGGATATCAGCCGTATCCCCCTGGATGATAAAAAGACGTATAGCCTTTTGAGCGACGCCAACAGTTTTGGGGTTTTCCAGCTGGAAAGCGCGGGGATGAGGGAACTGCTAAAGAAAATCCGCCCCAGCCAAATTGAAGACCTTATCTCTATTTTGGCGCTATACCGCCCCGGCCCCATGGGCAGCGGGATGCTGGATGATTTCATTAAGAGGAAGCGGGGGGAGATCCAGATTAAGTACCCTCACCCCAAACTGGAATCCATCTTGAAAGAAACTTTTGGGATTATTATTTTTCAGGAGCAGGTTATGCAGATGGCGAGCATCCTGGCCGGCTTTACCATGACACAGGCCGATCATTTGCGCCGGGCCATGAGTAAGAAAATCCCGGAGGTTATGGAAGAAATACGCCGGACTTTTGTGGATGGCTGTCAGAAAAGCTCTGCCATCAAGGAAGGGGACGCGAACAAGCTTTTTGATTTGATTGATTACTTTTCCGGTTACGGGTTTAACCGCAGCCACTCCGCGGCTTACGCGCTGATTTCTTATCAGACCGCTTATCTGAAAGCGAATTATCCCGTGGAATTTATGTGCGCCTTGTTGACATGTGAAAAGGATAACACGGATAAAATCGTGGAATATGTCAAGGAATCGACCCACATGGGTATCACGGTTTTGCCACCGGACGTGAATGAAAGCGTGACGGAGTTCCATGTTGTGGATGAGCTTGCGATCCGGTTCGGCCTTCTGGGCGTTAAAAACGTCGGCCAGACCGCGATTGAGTCGATTGTCGTGAACCGCAATTCGGACGGCCCCTACCAGAGCCTTTATGATTTGTGTGAGCGCGTGGACCTGCGGCTTGTGAACCGTAAAGTCATGGAAAGTTTAATCAAGAGCGGGGCCTGCGACTGTTTTGGCCTGCGCCGCTCGCAGCTTACGGCGGTCATTGATCAGGCGCTGGATATGGGCGCCAAGGCACAGCGCGATAAAGCCTCGGGCCAATTTTCTTTTTTTAATATGGAGAACGATGCGAGCGGGTTTACCAAGGAAAAAGAGCCGATCCCGGACATCCGGGAGTGGCCCCAAACCCAGATCCTCGCGTATGAAAAAGAAACACTGGGATTTTATATCTCCGGACATCCCCTGTCTCACTATCATGCGGAAATTCGTGAATTTGCTGATTTTACCACTAAAACCCTAAGGCAGGCGACAGACGGGCAGGAGCTTAAATTGGTCGGTATTATTAGCGGCATCAAATACACGACCACCCGCAAAACCAACGAGCGGATGGCGATTATAAAACTTGAGGATATGGAAGGAACCATTGAGGTTGTTATCTTCCCTTCCACTTATCAGGCTGTTGCGCCTAGCCTTGTGGAAGGGGAAGTCGTGGTGGTGGTGGGGCGGGTGAGTTTCCGCGATGATGTGCCCGGGCTAGTCGCCCGGGAAATAAAGAAAATAGAGGAGATCTATAAAGTTATTAAGGCCATTAAGGTTGATTTATCAGGGATGAATGAAGACAGTTTGGAGAAATTAAAAAGTAAATTATCGCTCTCGCCGGGGAAAACGCCGGTGTATTTGAATCTTAATACGAAATCAAGAAAAAGCGTTCAAATACTTGTGGGGGAAGACCTTTTTGTCACTCCCAATGAGTTGTTAATGAACGAAATAAAAGACCTTGTTGGAGAAAGCCGTCTAAAAGTCAATGTTTAGCTGGTAATTTTTAAAATTTATTTATTAATATTAATAAAAATTACTGCGCAAAATGTGCTTGACATCCTAACTTCATGTTGGTACTATACTTAGGATTAGGAGGTGAACTAAATGACCAAAAAGGATATCGTTTTAAAAATAACCGACATGACCGGGATCAAACAGGTGGATGTCAAAACGATCGTCCAAAAGACTTTCGATGTGATCGTTGAGAGCCTGGTTCGTAATGAGAAGGTTGAATTACGTAACTTCGGCGTGTTCAAGGTGAAGGAACGCAAGGCCCGTTTTGGACGCAATCCCCGCACAGGGGACAGCGTGCCCGTTCCCCCGAGAAAAGTCGTAGTTTTCAAACCTGGCCTCGAGATGAAACAGAGGATCAAGTAGTTTCCTTTTGCATTCATAGTATCTGGCCGCTTATATTTATAAGCGCCGCTTTAGATAATATTTAGTCATATCTAAAGGGCGGAGGGTTGTATATCCTCCGCCTTTAAGATTAATAGTACCTTATGGTTAAGAAATTTTTTGTTCCAAGAGGCACCTCCGATATCCTGCCGGCTGACACAGGAATCTGGCAATCGCTGGAAATAGTTGTCAGAAAGACCCTTCACATATACGGATATAAAGAAATACGGACACCGGTTTTTGAAGAAACCGGGCTTTTTATCCGGTCGATCGGGGCGACTACGGATGTGGTGCAGAAGCAGATGCTTCAGTTAGCTGCCCAGGGAGGGGAGAACGAAAGCATCGCTTTAAGCGGACTGGCATTGCGCCCGGAAGGAACGGCCGCTGTTGCCAGGGCTTATATAGAAAATAATTTTGATAAAGTGGAACCCCTTTCTAAATTATATTATATAGGCCCCATGTTCCGTGGCGAAAGGCCGCAAAAAGGCCGTCTTCGGCAGTTTCATCAGATTGGGGTGGAGGCCATGGGCCCGCAATCCGGCTCCCCGTATCTGGACGCGGAGATGATTTCGCTTAGCGTTCGTATCCTGGAACGCCTTGGGTTAAAAGATTTTCAGCTGAAGATCAATTCTTTGGGGACACGGGAGGACAAAGCAGCTTTTTCCGAGACGTTGCGGACGGGGCTTCAACCTTTTCTGGATACTTTATGTGACGATTGCCGGAGCCGTTATGAACGGAACGTGTTCCGCATCCTGGACTGCAAGAACAAAAGCTGCAAGAACATTGTTCAGCGTCTTAATATCAGCGACGCGCATTTGTCCCCCGCCAGCCGACTGTACTTCCAGGAGGTCTGCCGTATCCTGGACGGTCTGGGTGTCCGTTATGTGCACGCGCCGGCCATGGTCAGGGGCCTGGATTATTACACGCACACGGTTTTCGAAATTTCCGACCCGTCTTTGGGCAGCCAGGACGCTCTTGGGGCCGGCGGGCGTTACAACACCCTTGTTCAAGAGCTCGGAGGCGTTGATGTCGACGCGATGGGCTTTGCCTTAGGGATCGAGAGGCTTCTGCTGGCGATGCCGGAACAGAAAACCCCGGCGTCCCCGCAAAATATGGACGTGTACATGATCGCCTTGGGCCAAAACTCTTGTGAAGAAGGCTTCCGGTTTCTTCACGCTTTGCGCGGGGCAGGGATCTCTTGTGATATGGGGTACCGCCCGGCGTCCATGAAGAGCCAGATGCGGCAGGCGGGAAAAAGCGGGGCGAGGCTGGTTTTGATTTTTGGGGAAGAAGAACGGCAACGGGGCGTTGTGACGCTCAAGGACATGGCGCAGGGGGATCAGAAGGACGTCCCGAGTTCAGAGCTCGTGGAGGTTGTCCGCCGAGCACTATCTTAAAGAAAGGCAGCGAAGCCATCATGTTAAGAACACATACGTGCGGAGAGTTAAGGAAAGAGCATAAGGATCAGACCGTGACGTTATGCGGATGGGTGCACCGGAGGCGCGATCACGGGAAGTTGATTTTTATTGATATCCGGGACCGTTACGGGATCACGCAAGTTGTTTTTGTCCCCTCTGTGAGCCCGCAGGCTCACGAGCGGGCTCAGCAGTTGGGGCCGGAATATGTCATCCAGATCACCGGGAAGGTGGGCGTGCGCCCGCCGAAAAACGTGAACCCGGATATCCCGACGGGCGGGATTGAAATGTGCGCGGAAGACCTCGTGATCCTCAACGCCAGCAAGATTCCGGTCTTTGAAATCGATGACCAGACGGACGTCGCGGAAGAGCTTCGGCTGACTTACCGTTATTTGGATATCCGCCGGCCCAAATTGAGGGAGGCCCTCAAACTAAGGGACAACCTGTGCGTGGCCATTCGGAGTTTTTTGCATGGCAAAGATTTTATGGATGTGGAAACGCCGGTTTTGACCAAGTCGACGCCGGAGGGGGCGAGGGATTTTTTGGTCCCGGCCCGTTTGAACCCCGGACATTTTTACGCGTTGCCGCAGTCTCCCCAGCTGTTTAAGCAGATGCTGATGGTGTCGGGGATCGACCGGTATTACCAGATCGTGAAATGTTTCCGGGATGAAGACCTCAGGGCCGACCGTCAGCTGGAATTCACCCAGTTGGATATGGAAATGTCTTTTGTCACCGCGGAAGACATTTTTTCGATCACCGAGGAGTTGTTCCGTCATATTTTTAAGGAAGTGAAGGGGCTCGACCTGCCTGTCCCGTTTCCGCGCATGACGCACGCGGAGGCGAAGCGGCTTTACCAGTCGGACAAGCCGGACATCCGCAAAAATAAAGAGAAAGATGAATTTGCTTTTCTTTGGGTTGTGGATTTCCCGATGTTTAAATATAATGATGAGGAACAGCGCTGGGAGAGCGAGCACCACCCGTTTACTTCCATGAAAGAAGAAGACTTATGCTATCTTGAAACCAATGAGTATGATAAAATAAGGGCAATGTCCTATGACCTGGTGTTGAACGGCAACGAAATCGGAAGCGGTTCGGTGCGTATTCACCGCCGGGAAATACAGAAAAAAGTTTTTGATATTCTTGGATTGCAGCCGGAGGAGATTGAGGACCGTTTCGGGTTCCTGTTGCGCGCATTTGAATACGGGGCGCCGCCCCATGCTGGAGTCGCGTACGGCATCGACAGGCTGGTCAGCCTTTTGGCCGGGCTCGATTCCATCCGGGATACCATTGCTTTCCCTAAAACGCAGAAAGGCACGTGCCTGGTCACAGATGCCCCATCCAGTGTCGATAAACGTCAGTTGGCTGAATTAAGCATTATGACTCTTAACCAAGACCGCTAATTCAAACATTTAAAGGTTAAACCCAGGAGGTGGACATAATGTTCAAGAAATTAAATCATGGGCTAAGTATTCTTATTGTCGTGCTGTTCCTGGCCGGGTGTGCTAGCAGCGGAACGGGCTCGGTCCGCACGCGCGCGTATGTCATGGAGAAGGAACGCGTGGACCAGAGCATGGAAGAGGGCAATTACGGATACATCTTTGGGACCCCTGTGCCGGAAGACCGGAGCAAATATAAAAAGACCCGGCAGATGCATGTTTTAGAGTTTACAAAAGAGGAAGAGCCGGAAGAGATGGCCGAGCCTCTTCTGCCGCCGCCACCGCCGCGCCCGCAGGCCTCCACGCCGCCACCCAGGCAGGAACGGCGCCGTCCGCCCGTTGAAGAAAAATATGAGCCCGTGGTGCTGCCGAATTTTGACGAAGAACAACCGGTAAGAAGAGAGCCGGAACCTCGCCGGGAAGCGCCCCGCGCTGGCAGCTACACGGAATATACGATAGAGAAGGACGACACGCTGCAGAAGATCTCCAAGAAGTTTTATGACACGTACCGGAAATGGCCGCAGATCTATGAAGCGAACAAAGACAAGATTAAGGATCCCAACCGCATCAAGCCGGGGTTGACGATCCGTATTCCTGTTGAATGATGGAAAAGATCTTCTATTTAAACAGCATCCGGGACATGCAGGTCCTTTGTGGCCAGTATGATCAGAACCTGCGGCTGATCGAGCATGAACTGAACGTGCGCCTGGTCCGGGACGACAGCGGCTTGAAGGTGATCGGCAAGAAAGACCAGGTGCAGAAGGTCCACGAGCTTATGGACTACTTGCTCGGCATCGCCGCGGACGGCCGGGAACTGAAGAAACGGGATATTTTCTACGCCCTTCAGTTAAGCAAGCCCGAACAGGGCGTGGACCTCAAACTCCTTTCCAAGGGGAAGATCGAAGTCCCCACCAAAGGGGGCTTGATCACCCCCAAGACCAAAGGCCAGATCGAGTACGTCGAGGCGATCAAGCGTTATGATATCGTTTTCGGGGTCGGCCCGGCGGGGACTGGGAAAACTTATCTGGCGATGGCCATGGCGGTCAATGCTTTGAAGAAGGGGTTGGTCCGCCGCATCATCCTGACCCGCCCGGCGATCGAGGCCGGGGAGAGCCTCGGCTTCCTGCCCGGGGACATGATCGAGAAAGTCCTTCCTTATCTGCGCCCGTTGTATGACGCCTTGTACGACATGATGGACCCCGCCAAAGTGGAGCAATACACCGAACAGGGGATTATCGAGGTGGCGCCGTTGGCGTTTATGCGCGGCCGCACCTTGAACGACGCGTTCGTTGTCCTCGACGAAGCCCAAAACAGCACGCCCTTCCAGATGAAAATGTTTTTGACCCGGCTGGGATTTGATTCCAAGACCGTGATCACGGGGGACATCACGCAAAGCGACCTGCCGCCGGGAAAGGAAATCGGCCTGGTCCACGCGCGCAAAATTTTGGAGGGGATCGAAGGGATCAAATTCGTCGAGCTGACCTCCGCGGATGTGGTCCGCCACGAATTGGTGCAGAGGATTATCGAGGCGTACAGCCGTAGCGGGGCCGTCGCTTGATTCTCCCCGGCTTTAGGGATTGATAAGTATGAAAGAATTTATCCAGACACATATTTCTTTTAAAGATGCGGCCCTGGTGTTTTTCACCCTGCTCCTCCTGATTTTGTTTTGCCAGGTGGTGGGCTTTTCCCTCATTATCCCGCTTTTGCTGCTTTTTCTGGGCGTCCATATTTTCTTTTTAAGGAAAGCGGATTTCCGGCTGTTTTTGCAGCTGGGGCTGCTGTTATCTTTAAACGTCGCCGGCACGAATTACATCATGCAACACACGGTGATCCAGCCCTTGTTTATCCCGGTGGCCGGTTTTTCGATGCTAGTCATCCTTTTGTATAATGACGCGGAATTGGCGTTCCTGATGGCTTTTGTGTCGAGCGTGATCACGAGCCTGCTGCTGACCAATAACCCGTATGCCGTCAACACCAGAGAGCTTTTCACCGGGATGGATATCATGCTGATCCTTTTCCTCGGGAACCTAAGCGCGGTGTACACGGTGAAAGGCGCCCGCACCCGCGGGCACGTCATGGCTTCGGGTCTTTACGTGGGGATTATTCAGGTTATTGCGTTTTTGATTTTTCATCACGAAACCGACCTTTTGGTCAGCTCGGACTTTGCTCTGAAATACATCCGGCCCCTGGCTTTGAACGGTGTGATCTCATCTTTTGTGGTGATGGCCACGCTTAAAGTATTTGAAACCTGGTTTGGGGTCTTGACCAATTTCAGCCTGCTGGAGCTGGCTGATTTTAACCAGCCGCTGTTAAAGCGCCTGATTCTGGAAGCTCCGGGCACGTACCATCATAGCCTCGTGGTGAGCAATATCGCCGAGGCCGCGGCCGAGGCGGTCGGCGCCAACGCGCTTTTGACACGGGTCGGCGCGTATTATCACGATGTCGGGAAAATGCTCAAGCCGGAATATTTTACCGAAAATCAGCTGGGGGGGGGAGAGAACAAGCACGACGTGCTGGAGGCGAACATCAGCCGACTGGTGATCCTGAACCACGTCAAGGAAGGTCAGGAGCTGGCCCGGAAATATAAGCTGAACCCCAAGATCCATGATTTTATCGTGCAGCATCACGGGACCGGGCTCATGTACTTTTTTTATCAGCGCGCCCTGGAAGACGCGGGAGGCCGGGATTCCGTCAAGGAAGACACCTTCCGCTACCCCGGCCCGAAGCCGCAGACCAAGGAAACGGCGATTGTGCTTCTGGCCGACTCGACGGAAGCGGCCACCCGGGCGGTGGAAGACCCCACGCCGAAGAAGATTGAAGAGACGGTGCGCAAGATCATTAACAATAAATTTATTGACGGGCAGCTGGACGAATGCGATTTGACCCTTAAAGAAATTGAGTTGATCGCCCTCGCCTTCACCCGGGGTTTGAGCGCGATGTACCACAGCCGGGTCAGGTACCCGGATAAAAAGAATGGCAACGATAGTCGAAATCAGAAATCAGCAGAAAAAAGTTCTCCTGCCTCTCCATCTGCTCCTACGCCTGATCCGGACGGTGCTTAAAGCGGAGGGCGTGACCCGGGCGGAACTCTCGGTTGTCTTTGTGACCGACAGCCAGATTAAAGCCCTGAACAAACGGTATCTTAAGCACGACCGCCCGACGGACGTACTGGCTTTTGACCTGCGGGAACCGGTGGAGGCCCCGCGGAAACGGGGCGCGGCCGCCTCGCGGGGGAAACGGCTGGAGGGCGAAATTATCGTGTCGGCGATGACTGCGGCCCGGCAGGCGAAGGCGTATCATTCAACGCCGGCCCGGGAAGCAATTTTATACGTCGTGCACGGGATCCTTCACCTGTGCGGGTATGATGATCACGGTGAAACGGATGTCAAAAAGATGAGGGCGAGAGAGCGGGAGGTCATGGCGCTTCTGGAAAAACAACGGCTTCTGCCGGCCTGACGCGCGGCTTGGGTGGCGGACGGGGCTTTATGATTATTAAAACAAAAGCGATTGTGCTGAAATCTTTTGATTTCCGGGAAACGAGCCGCATCGCGACTTTTTTCACGGAAGACGAAGGCAAGGTCAGCGGCGTGCTGAAAGGGATCCGCAAGGATTATAAGAAGTTCGGGTCCAGCGTGGAAAAGTTTTCCATTAACGATATCGTGTATTATCAGTACCGCAATTCCGACCTGCATCTGGTGAGCCAGTGCGACTTGAGCCATTATTTCCCCGGCATCCGAGAGGACCTCAAGAAATCCCTGGCGGCGAATTATATCCTGGAGCTCGTCGCGGTCGTGATGCCGGTTGAGTCCCCTAACCCCGACATTTACCGGCTGATGCGGGATTTCCTCCTGGCCCTCGAGACGGCGGAGGATGTCAACCAGCTGGTGTACGTGTTCCAGATCAAGCTGCTGTCGTTTTCGGGCTTCCGGCCTCACCTGGACGCCTGTTTGAAATGCCGCCGGACTATTTCCGGCCGTGTCAAGTTCAGCCCTCTGGAAGGCGGGCTGATTTGCCCGCAGTGCTCATCGCCTGACCCCAACGCACGGATGATTTCCCAGGGGACCGTGGCGTCGATCCTTCACGTGGAGAACAGCGCCTGGGAGGGGTGCCTGCGATTAAAGTATTCCCCAATCGTGCAAAAAGAGTTAAAATATATCCTCAACATGTTTCTGGTCTTTCATCTGGGGAAAAAGATCAGATCCGCTAAATACGTTTTAACAACCCAGTCTGTGTAAAGGAGACATGATGAAGAAATTGATAGCGTGTTGCGTGAGCGCGGCGTTTGTCCTGGCCATGGCCGGCCGCCTGCCCGCCGCTGATAACGCCGCGGTTTTGGACGCGGCCCAGGCGGCGTTAAGAGAGAAGACGATCCAGAGCGGGACCCTGGACATGTATGATGCGGACATTAAGGCGGTCCGGAACCTGCAGAGGATCAACGTTTCTGACAACGTGAGCGGGGCGGACGGCGCGTACATGGTCCTGGCGGATTACCGGGACATGAACAACGGCGATATCGTGACGCTCGAAGTGGTCCTGGCCGCCGAAGGCGACGGTTATAAAGCCAGGGAGATTAAAATTAAATCTGTTAAAGCGATCGAGAAGGACGAGTCTTTGAAGGACAAGGTTTACAGTGACGACGAAATCCGGGAGTTCATGCTCAAGGCCCTGGAGAAACAGGGGCAGTTCAGTGACGGCAAAATCATGCTGTTTGACGAGGACGCGGCCAAGATGCGCAACCTGCTCTTGACTGAACTGAAAGCGGAAGTGCGGCGGATGGGGATTTTTTACAACTGCCGGGGGGAATTCAAGGACGCGGACAGCGGCGATTTGCTGGGTGTGGACGTGGCGGTGGAAAACCAGGACGGGCGGCTGACACTCCAGGCGTTGCGCATCCGTAACGTGCGCAAAGCGCCCGCGGTCGTGGAATAATTCCGGCCCGGCTCTTTCGGGGACGGTCAAGGATGTTTCAAGGGACAGGCGGCGCTTATGGCTTTTAACCCATAAGAGGATGGCCTGTCCCTTTGTTCTGTGAAAAGGGAAAACGTTTTTCTGATTATCTTCAGGAACCGCCGGGTTTCCCGGCTTCCTGTGACAAGAAGGGGCTCTCCATGGACACCAAAATCCTTTTTTTTGACACCAAACCCTATGACAGGGAATTCTTTATCCAGGCGAACGCGTCGTTTAAGTTTGAGATTAATTATTTAAAAACACATCTGAACCGAGAGTCCGCGCAGTTCGCGGCGGGGTATCCAACGGTCTGCGCGTTCGTGAATGACGAGCTGGACGCCGCGACTTTGGATATCCTGCATAAACTGGGGGTCAAGCTGATCGCCCTGCGCTGCGCCGGGTATAACAACGTGGACCTCAAGGCGGCGTTCGGACGCATCCATGTGGCACGGGTGCCGGGGTATTCCCCGTACGCGGTGGCCGAGCATGCGGCGGCCCTGATGTTGACGTTGAACCGGAAGACCCACCGGGCCTATTTCCGCACGCGGGACGGAAATTTTTCGATCCACGGCCTTCTGGGTTTTGATATGTACGGCAAGACCGCCGGCGTCATCGGCACGGGGAAGATCGGGAAATGCCTGGTCAATATCCTGCGGGGCATCGGCATGAATGTCCTGGTTTACGACCTTCACCCGGACGCGTCATTGAAGGCCATGGAGGGTGTGGCTTACGTCGGCCTGCCGGAGCTTTACCGGCAGTCGGACATCATTTCCCTGCACTGCCCCCTGACCGCGGACACGCACCATATGGTCAACGAAGAGACGATCAGCCAGATGAAAGACGGGGTGATGATCATCAACACCGGCCGCGGCAAGCTGATCAAGACCGACGCCCTGATCGACGGGCTGAAGAAAGGCAAGGTCGGCGCGGCCGGGCTGGACGTTTACGAGGAAGAGAGCGAGTATTTCTTTGAGGATTTTTCCTCGTCGATGATCAGCGATGATATCCTCGCGCGGCTTTTGACATTCCCCAACGTGCTGATCACCTCGCATCAGGGGTTTTTTACGCATGAGGCCTTGACGAACATCGCCCAGACCACGCTGCGGAACATCGAGGTCTTTTTTAAGGGCGGGTTTATGGAAAACGAGATTTGTTACCGGTGCGACGGGCCGTGCCGAAGGAAAAAAGGGCTGAGTTGTTTTGACGTCCCCGGGGATTAAGCGAAAGGATGGGTGTGCCCCATGCTAAACGGCGCGAAGGCGGTAAATTCCCTTAACCGAAAGCCGGTTATGCCGGCGGCCGCCGTGACACTGGCTGCCGTGCTTTGTTTAGGGCGGATGTCCTGGGCCGCCGAGGAGGAATATGTGATCGACCCAGGCCGCTCCCGGATCGAGGGCTCCGTCAAATATTCGGTCATAGGCCGTTATCAGACGGAGTTTGAGAAATTCGAAGGCACACTTTTTTTTGACCCGCGAAAAAATCAGGTGACCGGCGTGGATTTGCGGATCGAGAACGAATCCATCCATTCCGAATATGAATCCCTGGACAAGATCGTGCTGTCGCCCCGCCTGATGCACGCGAAGAAATTCCCGCGCACCGTGTTTAAGAGCAAGGCGGTCGCGCTGACGGAGAAGCCGCACGAATATCAGGTGAGCGGCGCGTTGACCCTGCACGGCGTGACCAAAGACATCACCTTCCCTTTTACGGTGGAGGGGCCGTTGGAGGAGGGCGGGCAAAAGCGCATCCTGGCCAAGGGTGAATGGGTGATCCCCCGCAAAGATTTCAATATGTATTGGCACAGCTTCCTGGATAAGGGCGGGATTATAGTGGGCAACCATCTGACCGTTGACTGGGAAATCAACGCGGTTAAGAAATAACGGCGCCGTGTCAAAGGGGAAGGGAGCGTTTCCCCATCCCCGCAACCGGCAAAGGTCCGGCTTACGTTTTAGGGCCGGCTTCACGCGAGAAACCGTTTCCTTCGCCGCCTTGACATTGGGCCAGAAGGAAGTGTATACTCTGGATAGTTAAATTTTGATGAAAAGGTAAACCATCCGTAAGGGTGGGACACAAAGCTAGAGGGTCCTTCAAACACGGACAGCCAGCTGCCATCAAGCATGAGCATATTGCGTGAGGGAGCCTGCTGTTCTAAAAGGAACAGCGGGTTTTTTTGTGCCCTCGGGTTTCCGGCGCGCGGAGTAAAAATCCTGGTGCCCCCAGGCCGCGCGTTTTTAGGGCTCGGGCGGCGCGTTGACGGGCGTGGCGGGCTGGTTTGAGGCGGTTCTCCGGGCGAGGGATTTTCGGCGGGGAGGTGACTATGGAAAAGTTGGCGCTGTGCTACGCGATATTCCTCTGGGCAGGTTTTGAATTGGGAGAACGAGGCCGTGCCATTCGGGATTGGGAAGGCGAGGAGGGCTTTTTGCGGACCCTGTTCGCGGATTTGATTTAAGAATTCAATGGGGCCCAGGGGTTTGGCGTTTCAGCGTATCCCGTTCCCTGAATATGATTCAGGGAACGGGATTCTCATTCGCGCTTCGCCCTCTGGGCCTGTTGGGCTCATTCATTGGAAGCATACCCCGGCGAATTGATCCTGCCGGAGGAGCGGATCTTTCTTGATTTTTGTAGCGGAGTCTTCTCCCCGGGCATATAATACGGCTGGGTTTTACTTTAGGATCAGATTATGGAAACCTTAATTTTTTCATTGTTCGCCGCCATCGGCGGAGGCATCGTTTATCTTGGATATCTGTCTTATGTGAAGTCCCGGGCCAGCCAAAGCTGGCCGGCGGCGCAGGGGGCCGTGGTTTCCTCCGAGGTGACGGCCCACCGTTCCCGCTCGAGGAAAGGCCACCACAGGACGAGCTACGGCGCGGATGTCAGGTATGAGTACTCTGTTAACGGCGTTCAATATTCATCCAATAAAATTTCCTTCGGCGAATACCGCACGCATAACCGCGGGCCGGCCCAGGCCACGGTGGACCGTTATCCCCCGCAAGCGGAGGTTGTTGTTTATTATAATCCGGACAAACCGGAAGAAGCGGTTCTCGAACCGGGGAAAACAGGCGGGATCGTGATCCTCTTTATCGTCGGAGGAATGTTCGGCCTGGCGGGGGTGTTAGGCCTGATGGGCGCGTTTTGATTTTTGTTTTTTAACCGCGGGGAGTCCTGCCGTGCGTAAAATAAAAGAAGAAGTTTTGTGTGAAGGCCGCTGGCTGATATTTTTGAGGTCTGTCTTCGTCAACGCGAAAGGCGAAGAGGTCTTATGGGAAAGCGTGGCGCGCCGGGAAAAAGGCCTGACCGTCGTGGTGGTCGCCCGGCTGATGCCTTCACAGCGTTATATCCTGATCAAACAGTTCCGGCAATCTTTAAACGGTTACGTGATCGGGTTCCCGGCCGGCGTGTCGTACTCGGACGCCGGCGATGGCATGCGGGAATTGAAGGAAGAAACCGGCTTTACCGGACAGTTGACCGGCACGAGCCCGGTCTTAAAGACCACGATCGGCATCACGGATGAAGACTGCCAGGTCATCACCGTTGACGTGGATGAAAACGACCCCCGCAACCAGAACCCGCTTCAGGAGCTGGACCCTTCCGAAGAAATTGAAGTCCTGCTTGTTCCCAAAAACGGCATCAAAGCGTTCCTCCTGCGCGAGAAAGAAAACGGCACCCACATCGCCGCCGGCGTGTGGTATGTTTTCTGTTTAGCTGCGTGAGTTTATCCCGGACGACGAATATTAATAATAAGGAAGGCGGCCCTGATGCTTAGAAAAAGGGGTTAAAGCGGGGATTTTTTGATAAATTGAAGTATAATAAAAACAACTTTTTTCAGCTTTCCAAAGACTGACTTTATGATTTGATACAGGGAATGAACAAAAAATCCTGATATACGAAGTTCCGTATAAGTGATATTACAGGGCAAATGGATACCATTGTATAAAAAATGGGGCTATAATAATGAAAAAATCGTGTAAAATTGGATTATTCCAGCGGTGAGCAACAAAGCTAACCAGCAAATGGATAAGTCGTTAAAGAATTGTTGGACTAAAAAGAATGGAATCAAGATACTGGAAAGAGATGTTGTTGGCAACAGCCCGTGAGTTAGCCCGTCGGAGAAAACCTAAACCACTGACTGAGCGGCGCTGTGAACTTATTGAAAGGGATGTAATCCTCTGCTTTTTTATGATTCGCCGGTTGATTGAACTATCCCGAGTTTCTAGATTAACCCTTGACTTTAAATTTGATACCTATTCTTGTCCTTTTAACGGAAAGTATATCACTCCTTTTGCCAGACACGGAATAGAAAGATATTACGATTTAGAAATAGAAACTGCTGGTTCAAAGAAGATGCTTTATGTAGCCAATCAATTTATACATTCATCCCTTTTCTTAATCACGACGGATCAAACAAGGAACTTGGACTCATTTTATGTTGTAAGTGATTATGACAAGAAAGAGTGCATCTGGCGGATTCTGGTTCGGCAGATAGCTGAAGCATTCAAGCTTGCAGGAAAAGATTATCTAAAAGGTTGCAGATGTGAGTATGATGAGAAAAAGGCTGAATATAGAATGGTCCTGGAATAGCCCAACATTTTTCTGCACCTGACTGGTGTTCCGCTATCGCTACACACTATCAGGTGAGTTCTTCGTTGTGTGAGGAAAAAGGAACCCAATATGCAAGATAATCATCCCGTCTGGCTGTTCAATGAATCGAAGCACGTTGG
>JAKQKX010000058.1 GCA_029560465.1 Candidatus Omnitrophota bacterium | reverse complement strand
GACGAGGACGAGGACGAGGATGAAGACGAAGACCAGCTGGTGACGACGCGTAACTGCGTGGTCTGTGGTAAGATCCTGGCCATCAGCAAGCTGACTGGCAAAGGACTCTGCCCGGACCATGAGAAGCGCTGTGCCATCTGCGACACCGTCACCCCCAAAGAAGCCCTCTTCTGCGGTGGTTGCGGCAGTCGCTTCAAACAAGAGCCCCAGGAGAAATTCTGGAACCAAGTGCTCTTGGGCATGGGCGGAATCGCGGTGATCATCCTGCTGGCCGGGCTCTTCGCCGGTATGCTTCACCAGTTTCAAGCACGGGAGCTACAAAAGAAACTGGAAAACGTTCAGCAGGAAAATGAACGGCTGAACAAAAAAATCGGCGACAAAGATCAAGCGATGAACAAGCTTGATCAAAGACAAAACCAAGTCGCCGAACAGCTCAGCTTAACCGAGCTCAAAATGGAAACATTATGGCTCTGGTTCAATGAGCTGAGCAAAAAGCTCGCTGAGCAAAAAGAAAATTTAGAAGCCTTGCAAATGGCTTCTAAAAAAACCCTGAGCAAAGATCAAAAAGCTCAGGAAGAAACCCTGGTTCCGCTAGAGTCTTTGGAAAAGGAACCGGAACCGTTGATGGTGGCCTTGAGTTTCAGCAAGGAGCTCATCACCATCACCATCAGGGGACTGGAACGGTTGCAGCAACTGAAAACAGCCAAAACCAGACCCCAAAAAATCCCTCTGAAAGCCGAGGGAGCAAAAAATACTACTGCCAAAAATCAAGGAACAAGCAGCGGACAAGCACCGAAGCTTGCTCCTAAAACGCCGCCTAGCAAGCCGGAAGAGCAAGGCCTTCGGGTCTATATCTGGCGCGGGCCAAGCTAGATTTTTGGCTAATATTAGTTGAATTCAGGGAGACAACTTTTGTCTCCTTTTTTGTTTTTTAAAAATTCATTGATATCAATTAAGGAAACTGAGAAAAGTCAAGGCTTTTCCCAGAAAAATACTTGACTTTTACCAGTTGTTTGTGGTATAATATGAGTGAATATAAAAACCCAAACACGTTCTTTTTTAACTTTAACCCATAACCCGTTTTAAGAAGAAAGGAGGCGCCACATGAGCGCCAAGGATAACCCGAACACCCCCGATCCCATCAACCCGAACCCGGCCGCCCCGGCCGAGGGCAAGAAGCCCCCGCGCCGCAAGGCCCCGGTCGCCGCCGACGACGGCACCTCGCCGCCGTCCGGCATCAAGGCCAAGAAGGTCGTTGTTCAGGTCCCCCCGGGCCTCAACCCGTCCGCCGAAGCCGAAGCCAAGGCCAAGGCCCAGGCCGAAGCCGAGGCCAAGGCGAAAGCCGCCGCCGAAGCCGAGGCGAAAGCCAAGGCCGAAGCCGAGGCGAAGAAGGCCACCGAGGAGGCTGAGGCCAAGAAGGCCGCTGAGGCCGCCAAGGGACCCGTGACGGGCACCTGCGCGGCCTGCGGGTCCGAACTCCGCCAGGGGGACAAGACCTGTCCCCTGTGCGGATTGGACCCCCTCACCGCCGGCATGATGTCGGCGGGGAGGAAGCAGGTGAAGGGGCGCAACTGCCCCGACCCCACCTGCCACCTGCACGCCCCGGGCTCGCTGCCCGAGGGCGAGGCCTGCCCGGAGCACGAGCTCCGGTGCGGCAACCCGGCTTGCCGGGACGGTGGTCACGCGACCATCGCCCCGAGGACGGCCACCGCCTGCCCGAAGTGCGGGCGGGCGTTCCACTGGGGGATCGACGACCCCCCGCCGCCCCCGCCCGTCGGCCCCAAACCCCCCAAGGGTGAAGGCAAGGGCGTCCTCCCGCCCGTCGGCCCCGAGCCCCCCAAGGGCGAGGAGCCGCCCAAGGGCGAGGAGCCCAAGGGTAAGGGCGAGGAGCCCCCGCCGCCGCCCAAGTCCCCCAAGGACAAGGGCAGCCAGAAGGAGCCGAAGGGCTTCCCCTGGTGGTGGCTGATTCTGGTCGCCGCCCTGCTGCTGGCGATCGGCCTGATGTTGGGCCGGGGCTGTCAGTCCCGCCCCAGCCCGGCGCTGCCACCCCCGGTGGCGTGTGACCAGGCTCCCGCTCCGGCCCCGGCCCCCCCGGCCATGGCCCCCGCTCCGGCCCCTGCGGAGAAACCCATGGCCCCGCCCCGGAAATCCGGTCATCGGAATTCCCGAAAAAAGGGCGAATTGAAGGTTTTCATTTATTGCGGGGACAAACCCTGCAAATAGATGGAGACTTTCCCCGCCTCACCCCCCTCATGCCCAATTCTGGGCAAAAAAATCCCCAAAAAAAAACAAAACCAATCAAAAAACCCCCGCCGTGTTTGCTAACAACAAACATCGCGGGGGTCTTTTGTTTTTACAATCCCCTATTCCAAAAATCCCAACCTATCCAAAGCTCTTTCGTAAAAATGCAAGGCCTTGTTGGCAGCCGAGGAAGAAAGCTCAAAATATGATTTATGCACAATGTCATTACGCAAATTATGAGCAAACCAAATGTCTTTCAAAAACTCATAACGATGGCAAGCACCACGCAAACGCTCGCCAAAATCCGCACCGGCAAATTGCATTTTTTTAAAAGCATAATCCAACAGTTTATCCGCTTCAATAATCGCTAATTTATAAGCTTCCGGGCTTTTTTGCCCCCACAATTTACTGATGGACTTCCATTGTTTAATGGCATAAGCATCGCGTTGCGCTTTAATTTTTTTCGTTTTTCTAAAAACAAAAACGTAAACTAAAATCAACAAAGCGATTATAATACCCACTAAAACGGTCCAATGAATCTCAAAACAAATGGGAATCATAGGCGTTATTTTTTATGAATCTTATTATATATAAACTGACCGATTGCTTGCAATTGATCTTCTCGTTGCCAAGCGGCCATAAACTGCGCCCCTCGCGGCAATTCCCCGTCTGCATAAGGCAAAGGCAAACTCAAAGCGGGAATTCCTAAAACATTGGCACTGACCGTGAAAATATCTTCCAAATACATTTGCAAGGGATCCATTTTTTCATCCAAACGGAAAGCCGGACCAAGTGTCGTGGGAATATAAATCAAATCAATATTTTCAAATAATTTACGATACTCGGCACGCAAATACTCACGAGCTTGCTGCGCTTTTTTGTAATAGGCATCATAATATTCGGCGGACAACACATAAGTGCCGAGAATCAAGCGGCGCTTGATTTCCGCGCCAAAACCGGCTCCCCGATTATTACGATAAAAAGCATCCAAAGTTTCGCGAGCGGCACTGTGATAACCATAACGAATACCATCCAAACGCGCCAAATTGGTGGATAATTCCGCCGGCTGTAAAATATAATAAATCGCCAAAGCCAAATCCGGCTCCGGCAAAGTTAATTCTTTTACTTCCAGACCAGCAGCTTTCAATTCTTCCAACAATTCCTGATAAAGTTCCGGCTTATCGGTTTTAGCAAAATATTCCGGCACAATACCAAGACGCAATTTTTTAATATCAATTTTATCAGCGTCTTTAAAATCAAATTTATAATCCAAAGTAGTCAAATCATTGTTATCTTGTCCTTGCAAAACTTCAAAAACTCTAAACAAATCATCAGGATTAGTAGCGAGCGGTCCGATCTGATCAAAACTGGAGGCCATGGCCGTTACACCATAACGCGAGACCGCACCATAAGTCCCTTTCAAACCCCACAAACCACAAAAACTGGCTGGCTGACGAATCGAACCGCCGGTATCTGAGCCCAAAGCAACAGCGCAATGCTCAGCCGCCACCGCCGCCGCTGAACCACCGGACGAACCGCCCGGGACGCAGTCAGTATTTAAAGGATTTTTTACCGGCCCGAAATATGAAGTCTGATTGCTGGAACCGCAAGCCAATTCATCCATATTAGTCTTACCGATAATAATCGCGTCAGCGGCC
>JAKQKX010000053.1 GCA_029560465.1 Candidatus Omnitrophota bacterium | reverse complement strand
AAATTTTCCGATAATATCGGGATGCACGATGTCTGGATATGGCGCGGGGTCAACAACATTCAGACGAGCATGGGTCTGGGGCGTTGGGGGTGTGACCACCACATCGCCGGGTTGATGGTCCGTGATGGATGGGCGGTATTCTCCCCTTCAAAATCAATACGGTCTTTTCACCTCCACAATTCCGGGGTAAGAAGATATGTCCAGGAGCCCATCCTTCGGCCGGTTGCCCATGTCACCCCGGACACGATCGAATCGGTTGATCGTGTGAAGAATGGGGTATGTTATTACCTGTCATCGTAAATAACGCCACCAAATTGATTTTAACGCGTTCTGATGTTGAGTTGATAGTTTATACCTCTATGAGGAGATAATGCGAAAAACAGCGTTTCAGTGCGCTAAAACGGGTAAATTTGGTTTAACTTTGATAAGAAGTATTTGATCATGGATTTATTCCCGGAATTTGTACGAAGAGAGACAGGAGCCACGGTGACCCCGGAACACCGGTTTCACCCCGCGAGGAAGTGGCGTATTGATTACGCCATCATTGACCACAAGATCGCCATAGAGCAGGAGGGCGGCGCATACACCAACGGACGACACACAAGGGGTGCTGGCTTCATCGCAGATATGGAGAAGTATAACGAACTGACGCGGGCGGGTTGGCGATTGATACGCGTAACCCCGCAGAAGTTGATGAGCATGAACACGATTAACCTGATTAAAGACCTGATCAATGCCAAATAAACCGGGATCAAGAGTAAGGACCTACGCATGGCAGTCAGCACCACGGCCCAAAGGTCAGGAGGCGCGGGGAAGGCTCCGGGAGTACTATAAGACGGCTAGATGGACCAGAGAGTCTTCCACCTTCCGCCGTGATCATCCGTTGTGCGAAGAGTGCAAACGGAGAGGGATCATTACTCCATCACAGGTGACTGACCACATACTCCCTCCGCCGATTGTTGACTTCTGGGATAGGTCGAACTGGCAGGCGCTATGTAAAGCGTGCAACAATGCAAAGGGGAATAAAGATAAACATCTCTTAAATAAAACAAAATGAAAATCAGTTAGATACGTGTATGGGGGTGATAATCTCTTTTTGAAAACGGAGTGAGACCGCACCTCAACCTTCTTCTTATTTTTCCAAAATTGGGTTATTTGAACTAAAGTTTTAGTTATGGCTAAAGGAAGAAAATTATTACCAGACAAAGTTAAAAAGCTCCGTGGGGAGAAACGCCCCGAACGGATGCAGGGG
>JAKQKX010000036.1 GCA_029560465.1 Candidatus Omnitrophota bacterium | reverse complement strand
GCCGAAGCGGTCCGCTTCTGGCAGGACCAGGGGGTGAGCCGGATTATTCTCGCGCGGGAGCTGCCTCTATGCGAAGTGGGGGAAATCGCCGCGGCGGTTCCCGGCATGGAGCTGGAGATCTTTATCCATGGCGCGATGTGCATGGCGTATTCCGGACGCTGTTATCTCTCGGCCTGGCGAAACCGCAAAAGCGCTAATTCGGGGGACTGTACCCAACCCTGCCGCTGGGAGTACCGTCTTTTGGAATCCACCCGCCCGGATGATCCTCTCATGCTGGAAGAAGATGATCGTTTTTCGTATCTGTTGAGCTCCAAAGATTTATGTCTGCTGGAACATCTGCCGGAGGTCCTGGCGTCCGGCGTCGCCGGCGTCAAGATTGAAGGAAGGATGAAATCCTCCTATTATGTGGCGGTCGTGACCCGAACCTACCGGCAGGCGCTGGACGCCATGCGCCGACACGGGGAAACCTATCGCTGCGACCCGCACTGGATGGAGGAGCTGAAAACCGTCTCCCATCGGGGCTACACCACGGGCTTTGCCTTTGCCGAAGAAAAGATCAATGAATCCAGTCCGGACATCAAAAATATTCAGACGCATGAACCGGCGGGAATGGTTGTCGGCTATGACGACGTCACCAAACAGCTGCGAATGGAGGTCCGCAATTTCCTGAAGACGGGCGAAGACATGGAATTGCTGCTTTTACGGGAAACCCTGCCCGTCGATACCCGACCGATGACGGATGAGGAAGGAAACAGCATCGACCGGGCCCATGCGGGGAACCTCATCCGCGTCCCCTTTCCCTTCCCGGCGCCGAAAGGCGCCCTGCTTCGGAAAAAAACCGTTGGGGCGAAGACGCAAGGGCCGGCGCGCAAACCTTCCGAAAACAGCTGAAGATGAGCGGCTCACTTCTTTTTTTTCTTCTTCTTTGCAACGGGCTTTTCCTGGGCAACGCAAATACTTTTCTGCAGCGTGTGATGATCCGTTACAAATTTAATGTTTTGCCAGGGCTCATTTTCGTAGGTATGATGATCCAGCACTTTTCCCTTGTCGTCGTAATGAAGCAGCTCTTTCACCCGCCATTTTTGATTTCCACAATCAATCTCGTCCACGCGGACATCATGTTCGTAATAATGGTACTTCACGGATTTCTGCGGGTTGTATTTCTTCACTTCTTCAACCATCTGTTTCCTGCATAGATCCGTTACGACTCTGTAAATCGTGACGGTTGCGACATTGGAGGATCTGGCGATATTGGTTTGATTGTAATAGTTCTCTCCCATTTTGGTTTTTCCATAGCGCACCCACACCTTGCTGTCCGGAACGCTGCGCACAATGTCGGGTAGTTTTTCTATGACGGGGGGCGGAGGAGGCGGGACAACAGGAGGTTTTTTCACCACGACCGGAGCCGGGGGAGGCTCTTTGACTTTCGGCTCATCTTTTTTGACAACAGGTGGAGCTTTTGCACAGCCCGCCAGCAGAAAAACGACCAGAATAAAAATATTAACCACCGCATAAATCTTTTTCATATTTGCTCCTTTCATCCTTCTTGCAGGTCGGGATGGATCTGTTGTCTTTCTTCATCCACGGGCGGGCATGAAAGCGGCCCTGTAAAACCCGGGTAGAGATTTAATACATTTGCGGTGATTTATCAAGGTTCTCCATTCCCCCGTCCAGGCGGGACAATTCGTCAAAGGGCAAGCGGCGTAATTGAAACGCCGGGATCTGCTCCCGCCGGAGCGCACCAAAAAGAAAGCCCCCGCTGAAAAACCGCGGGGGCTCCATCTAATCTGAAAGCCTTTTAAACGGAAGACTTCCTCGTTTATTTTTTATAATCGACGGCCGCTTCCACGCGGCGATTCTTCGCGCGCCCCGCTTTGGTCTTGTTGGAAGCAACGGGTTTTTCCTGGCCGTAGCCGACGGCGTTCAGGCGCCCTGCGTCGATGCCGCCTTTTTTGACCATGTAGTTCTTCACGGCTTCCGCGCGCTTCTGGGAAAGCTTCTTGTTGTACGCGGCATTACCCACATTGTCCGTATGGCCTTCGATGGTGAGATTCAGGTCCGAATGTTCTTTCATGACACCGGCCATATGGTCGATATCCTTGGTGTAATTCTTTTTGATGGTGTCCTTGTCAAAATCAAACAAGACTTCCAGCGTCGCTCTTCCCATCTCATCGACTTCTTCTTTCACCTGGGTCTTGGGCTGGGGTCTCACGACTTCCTCAACAACCGCGGGAGCGGCCGCCGCGACAGCGGGTTTGGCTTCTTCAACAACCGGAGCTGCCGCCGCCTGGGGTTTTGCTTCCTCCATGACCGGCTCTGCAGCGGAAACAGGCGTTGCAACCGCCTTTTTTGCGCCTCCAAAAGCGAAATTCAAGCCCAGAGACACAAGCACGTTGTTTGAAACCGGTCGATCGGCATCACATGGCGAATGTCAAGGCGAAGCGCGAACCAATCCGACAGGAACCACTTCAGACCGTATCCATAATCAAATGTAAACTTGTTGTTTTTGTAATTATCAGTCCCGTAATCCGAGTCGTCCTCAAATACACCATAGGAATAGTGGGCGCCTCCAACACCAACCGCCAGGAAAGGCACCAGCGCCTGATTCGGCAGAAGATGGAAAATAACCTCGCCGCCGTACCCCGTGAAATCAACACTCCTTTTGGGAGACCAGGCATTGTTGTCTGTCTGAGCATAATGGACATAACCTTCCAGTCCGATGTACTTGTTAAAGTTGTAGCCCAAACGCATCCCGACCAAAGGCCTCGCCTGATCCATGTCTTCGTTGCCTTCAAACGTGTACAAACCCAGGGTCGGCGCAATCGTAAAAGACCCCGGCCTCACCTGCGCGTAGCCTGTAGAAACCAGCAACGCCACCAGCAGGACAACCACCACGGAAGTAAATTTTTTCATAATCTCTCTCCTTAAAATAACCGTAATTTTTACGTTTAATCAATCATTGTTAAATCAAGCCAAACCGCCTTGATTCCGCTAAAAAATAAAATGCTTATGAATTCTCTGACGCATTATGAGCAATGTTTTTATAATCAATCACTTAAGGGATGTCAATATAATTTTTCATTTATATTTATCACCGAAATTGCGGGCAACCGGGAAATGCTTTCCCTGTTAACCATTCTTGAGCGCGTGAGTGGACGCATTCATCACTGCCTGCGGCGCCGCAACGCTTCGATATCAAAA
>JAKQKX010000023.1 GCA_029560465.1 Candidatus Omnitrophota bacterium | reverse complement strand
GCTCTTCCGATCTTTCCACTTCGGAAGCGGTCGAATTAACCCGCCACGCCGCTGAAGCAGGCGCGGACGCCGCGCTGATCGTGAGCCCTTATTACAACAAACCCACTCAAAAAGGCCTTTACGCCCATTTTAAAACAATCGCGACGGCCGTGGACATCCCGATTATCCTTTATAATATCCCGGGCCGGGCCGCCTGCAACATTGAGCCGGCCACCCTGGCACAACTGGCGAATGATTGTAAAACAATCATCGGAGTTAAAGAGGCCTCCGGCTCCTTGGCCCAAATGCAGGATGTCATGCGCCTCTGCCCTAAAGGATTCTTACTGCTGTCCGGGGATGACGCGCTGCTTCTGCCCGTCTTGAGCATCGGGGGGAAAGGGGTCATTTCCGTGGCCGCCAATATTGTGCCGCAAGACGTCGCCCAGATTATCACCACATATGCCGACGGACAGTTACAGAAGGCGCAGGCGATGTCCTATAAGCTGCTGCCTCTGGTGCAGGCCCTGTTCCTGGAAACCAACCCCATCCCGATCAAAACCGCGATGGGGTTGATGGGGCTCTGCTCTGATGAACTGCGGCTGCCGCTGTGTCCTATGACAGACAGCAACAAAGACAAACTTAAAAATACTTTAAAAGAGTTCGGCCTTATCAAATAACAACAGAAAGCAGGATGGACAACATGATTCCCATAGCGATTAACGGCTGCCAGGGCCGTATGGGGCAGCGCATCACTCAGCTGGCCTTGCAGGATAAGGATTTCCAAATTGCCGCCCTGATGGAACATCCAAACCATCCCCTCATCCATAAAGTCTACGAGGGGATTTTGATCTCCAGTGAACCCACGGCTGTCAAAAAAAGTAAAGTCTTCATCGATTTCACCTCTCCGGAGTCCACCATGACTTATTTAAAAGTCTGCGAAGAAAACGGAGTGAATTGCGTCATCGGGACTACGGGGCTTCAAGATTCCAACCTCCAGGAGATCAAAGCGGCCTCCAAAAGGATCGCGATTGTCCTTTCTTCAAACATGTCCATCGGGGTTAATATTTTATTTAAATTAACCGAAGTGCTTTCGGCGTCAGCCCCGGATCATTACCAGGTGCGGATCGTGGAAGCGCATCATGTCCACAAGAAAGACGCCCCTTCGGGGACGGCTAAAACCTTGGGGCGCCTTATTGAAGAGAATTCCGGGCACCGCGTCCAGGACATTCAATCCATACGGGAAGGGGAGATTGTCGGGGATCATAAGATTATTTTCGAATCACCCGAAGACCGCATTGTGATAGATCATCATGCCAAAAACCGGGACATTTTCGCCAAAGGGGCTTTGGCCGCCGCTAAATTTCTTTCAACCCAGGCCAAAGGGCTGTTTGACATGCAGGACGTATTACACATCCGCTGATCCTCCTTCAACAGCCCCTCCGCGCCCGGAATTGACCATTTCCATAAAAACCGACACGAAAAAGGAGCCGAAATGACAGACACCATTGAATGGGCAGACAGACTCAAAGAGCTGCCGCCCTATCTTTTTGTTGATATTGATAAAGCCAAACGCAAAGCGATCGCGGAAGGCCGTGATGTCATTAACCTCGGGATTGGGGACCCGGACCTGCCGCCCTTCCCGCACATCATCGACGCGATGAAGGCCGCCCTGAATGACCCGGCGAATCATCATTACGCGCTGGATGCCGGGCTGGCGGACCTGCGCCAGGCGATTGCGGACTGGTTTAAAACCCGTTTTCAAGTCAGCCTGGACCGGGATACGGAAATATATCCTCTGATCGGGTCGAAGGAAGGATTGGCCCATTTCCCGCTTGGGATCGTCAACCCGGGGGATAAAGTATGGATCACGGACCCGTCGTATCCCGCATACCAAGCTTCGGTCCTGTTTGCGGGGGGGAAGGTCACCCGCATTCCGCTCAAGGAAAGCCAAAATTTTCTGCCGGACCTCTCCAAGCTCCCCTCCAGCAAAGGCGTTAAAGCGATGTTTGTCAATTATCCCAACAACCCTACCGCGACCTGCGCAACGAAAGAATTTTATAAACAGCTGGTTGATTTCGCCCGTGCCAATAATATAATCATAATTTCTGACATGGCCTATTCGGAAATTTACTACGACGGCATGAAACCCGTCAGTGTCCTGGAAGTGGAGGGAGCCCATGATATCGCTATCGAATTTCACTCCTTGTCCAAGACCTATAACATGACCGGTTGGCGAATAGGATGGGCGTGCGGAAACGCCAAGCTCATCGCGGCATTGGCAAAAGTGAAAACCAACTATGATTCCGGCATTTTTCAGGCGATCCAGGTGGCTGGAATCGCGGCCCTCAAAACCCCGTTCGAGGAAATTGATGACCTGCGGCGTATATATGAAGAGCGCCGCGATTGCCTTATCAATGGCCTGCGCAGCGTCGGTTGGAAAATCCCACCGCCTTCAGCCGCTTTTTACGTCTGGGCCAAGATACCAAAATGTTTTCAGGATTCTATGCAGGCGGCTAAAGCGTTCCTGGACCAAACGGACATCGTGACGACTCCGGGCGTGGGTTTCGGGCCGGCCGGAGAAGGGTACATCCGCATGGCCCTGACGGTTTCGAAAGACCGCATCGCGGAAGCCGTCGCCAGGATCAGTAAAATTCTTTGACATGGCGCGGGGGAGATCGCAGGAAAGGGGCAGGGCAGCATGGCCACCGTCTTTTTAGGACTAGGATCCAATCTGGGAAACCGCAGGCAGACCATCGAGCGAGCCCTAAAGACACTCACGGAAAAAGGCGTGAATGTTATCAAAGTCTCATCGATCGTTGAAACCGAACCGGAAGGGGGGCCTCCGCAAGGCAATTTTTTAAACAGCGTGGTTCAAGCCGAAACCGGACTTCCCCCCCGGGAACTTCTGTCCTGCGTCAAATCCATCGAAAAATCTCTGGGAAGAACGCCGTCTGTCCGCAACGGCCCTCGGGTGATTGACATCGACATCCTTCTTTATGATGACCTGAAATGGCATTCCCCGGAACTTGACATCCCGCATCCGAGAATGCTATCCCGGTCTTTTGTCATGATCCCTTTGAAGGAAATCGCACCGGATATAGCAAGGAGGTTGGGCTATGAAAATCATAACGCGCATTAAAACAATGCAGAACCTCACGCAAAAACTGCGGAGGGAAGGCCAACGGATCGGGTTCGTCCCGACGATGGGATACCTGCATGACGGGCACGGCTCCTTGTTGAAAGCCTGCCGTCGCCAAAACGACATTTCCGTTTTGAGCATTTTTGTGAACCCGGTTCAATTCGGCCCCCAAGAAGATTTGCAGTCCTATCCTCGAGATAAAAAAAATGATGTTTTATTGGCAAAAAAAGAAAATGTTGATATAATATTTTATCCGTCGGAAAAAGTCATGTATCCTGGACGGTATTTGACATATATCCATGTGGATGAGATAACCGCGACGCTTTGCGGGGCCTCTCGCCCGGGGCATTTCCGAGGAGTGGCCACTGTCGTCGGAAAATTATTAAACATTATTCAGCCGCACAGGGTTTATTTTGGGCAAAAAGATGCCCAACAATGCGTGGTGATCCGGCAGATGGTACAAGATCTGAATATCCCGGTGCGGGTCTGCGTGTTGCCGACGGTCAGGGAGAAAGACGGCTTAGCGCTCAGTTCGCGTAACGCGTATCTGACGGAAAAAGAAAGGCAAGAAGCGCCGGCCTTATATCAAACGCTCAAAATGGCTGAAGCAGAAATCCGCCGGGGGGAACAGGATCCCCGGCGCTTAACTCAAATGATGGCACAATTTCTAAACAGCCGCTGTCCTCAAGGAAATATTGAATACGTCATGTGTGTTAACGCCGAAACGTTAGAACCGGTTAAAATCATCCAGGGTACCGTATTACTGGCTCTGGCTGTCCGGCTTGGTAAGGCCCGGTTGATTGATAATGTTCTGTTGCGGGTCTAAAAAAATCCAGCGTCTTTCATCCTATGGAATTAAATTCTGTGGACGTAGGAAACATCAGAAAAATTAAAAAAGTAGCGGTTCTAGGGTGCGGGGCCATCGGCTCGAGAATCGCGCGCAGCATTAAGAACGAATTGCAGCCAGTATGTTCTTTAAGCGGCCTTTACGACATCGACACATCAAAATCTGCTCAACTCGAGCAATCCATTTCTCAAGACAATCTCGTCAAAGAATCATTCCCGGCTTTGTTGCAGGATTGTGACATCCTTGTTGAAGCGATAAACTCCGATACGCGCAACTTTATACAACAGGCTTTAGAGTCCCGGAAAAACGTCCTCACGATGAGCGTCGGGAAGCTCCTCAACGCGGAAGACCTGTTCGCTTTGTCGCTTAAAAATGGCTGCGCCATCCTTATCCCTTCGGGGGCTGTTGCGGGAATCGACGCGGTGAAGTCCGCATCCCTGGCCCCAATTAAAAAAATCACGTTGACCACCCGGAAGCCGGTTTCAGGGTTCTCCCAAAACCGCTATATCGAAGACCAGGGGATCAACCTCGGGGCCATAACAGGAGAAACTTGTATTTTCGAAGGAAGCGTTGATGACGCCGTACGGCTTTTCCCAAGAAACATCAATGTCGCTGCCACGCTGGCGCTCGCCTCACACGCAAAATCAAAAATCGTAATCCGCATTCTGACATCACCAGAATATACAATAAACTCCCATGAAATTGACATCCAAGGAGATTTTGGTCATATGGTCAGCCGCACTGAGAATGTTATTTGCCCGGATAATCCGAAAACGAGTTATCTGGCCGTGCTGTCCGCTATCCAAACACTAAAAGAATTTTGCAGTGGGGTTCGCATCGGCACATAGTTTTAAATATTTATTAGAAAGGAGGTGAAACTATGGCTAAAAAGGTAGCTAAAGTTGGAGTCCAAAAAGAAAAGGGATACCTTTACTTTGTAGACAAAGACGGTGATGTTTCTTGCGCGATCATGGCTCGTGGAAGCAAAAAGGGTGGAAAGCCGAAAAAAGTCGCTAAAGTCGGCATCAAAAAAGAGGCGGGTTACCTGTATTTTATCGACAAGAATGGGGATATCGCCTGCGCCAAGATGGTCCGCGGCGGTTCCAAGAAGAAAAAGAAAGCGACAAAGAAAGCCTCAACCAAGAAAAGTAAGAAGCCTGCCAAGAAAACCGCAAAAAGAAAATAGCATCGTTTATGTAAAAAAATAGCCCCTGTTATATCTTATAACAGGGGCTATTTTAGATTACTCTTCCCCTAATCATCAGTCGCTTGTATAATATTAATTTCGTAAAATAACCTTACGGGAAACTGCGGAGTGTCCAGGATGCACACGGAAGCCATCGTTATCAAGAACGCAAACGAACATAACCTGAAAAATGTCAGCCTCACGCTACCCCGGAATCAGTTTATCGTTGTCACCGGCTTAAGCGGCTCAGGGAAATCATCACTGGCATTTGACACGATTTACGCGGAAGGGCAACGCCGTTACGTTGAAAGTCTATCCGCCTACGCCCGCCAGTTCCTCGAACAACTGCAGAAACCCAATGTCGAATCCATCAGCGGCCTTTCTCCGACAATCTCAATTGAGCAGAAAACCATCAGCCATAACCCCCGGTCAACCGTCGCCACCCAAACAGAGATTTATGACTACCTGAGAGTTTTGTTTGCCAGGGTAGGAACGCCTTACTGTCATCGTTGCGGCAAAAAAATCACTCAGCAGTCCATCGAAGAGATGGTCCAACAGCTGATGGCCCTGGAAGAAGAAACCCCCCTGATCATCCTCGCCCCGTTCATCCGGGGGAAGAAAGGAGAACATAAAGACATCCAAAAACAGATCAGCAAAGCGGGGTTCGTCCGCGCGCGCATTGATGGCGTGATCTACGGGACAACGGACATGATCAAGCTGGACCGGTATAAAATCCATCATATCGAGATTGTTGTTGACCGCCTGTCCGTGAAATCCTCCATCCGGAAACGCCTGACGGACTCGCTGGAAACAGCCCTGAAAGTCGGGCAGGGGATCGTCATGGTCAACTTCGGCCCCAAATACCCGGAGAAAATATTCAGTGAAAATTATTCCTGCGTTGACTGCGGGATTAATCTTGCTGAAATCGAGCCGCGGATTTTTTCCTTTAATTCCCCGTACGGAGCCTGCCCGGATTGCAACGGCCTGGGGACCAAGATGGAAATCGATCCGGAATTTCTCGTTGAAGATCCAGCGAAGCCCTGGATCAACGCCATCGCTTCCTGGCGTAAAGGCCGCAGGAATTATTTAATGTATTACCGGGCTGTCATGAAAGAACTCGCCGGCCTGTATGACATCGACCCGGCCACCCCGTTCCGTAAATTAAGCCCGAAGTTCAAAAAAATTATTTTTGAAGGATCGGAGGATCTGATCTGGGGAAAACCGTTCGAAGGCATTCAAAAATACCTCAAACGGCTATTCGAGGAAACCGACAGCGACTGGCTTAAGGACGAGATCGCGCGTTATATGTCCGTTTTGCCGTGCCCGACGTGCCGGGGGAACCGGCTCAAGAAAGAGTCCCTCGCCGTCAAGATCAACGGCCTTAACATCGCTCAAGTCTGTGCCATGTCGATCAAGGAAACCAGAAACTATTTCAGTTGCCTGGAACTCAACCGGACACAATCCCACATCAGCGAACCGATTATAAAAGAAATCATCCGCCGTATCGATTTCTGCATGGATGTGGGGTTAGAGTACCTCACCCTCGACCGAAAAAGCGGCACACTCTCCGGAGGGGAGGCGGAACGCATCCGTTTGGCCACCCAGGTCGGGTCCGGACTGGTTGGGGTGGTCTATATCCTGGATGAGCCGAGCATCGGCCTGCACCAGAAAGACAACGAGCGCCTCTTATCGACGCTGCAATCCTTGCGGGATATGGGAAACACGTTAATCGTGGTCGAACATGATGAGGCCACCATCCGCGCCGCGGACTACGTCGTTGATCTCGGCCCCGGCGCCGGAGAATTCGGGGGGAAGGTCATCTATGCCGGGGATGTCCCCGGCCTATTGCGCTCTTCGGAATCCCTGACCGGACAGTATCTACGCGGCGAAAAACAGATTCCCGTTCCATCACAGCGCCGGGCCATCAAGGATGCCAAACGGTTAACCATCGTCGGCGCCAAAGAAAATAACCTGAAAGGGATCAACATTTCCATCCCCTTAGGAGTCTTTGTCTGCGTGACCGGGGTTTCCGGGTCAGGGAAATCAACTCTGGTCAATGACATCCTTTATAAAGCCCTCGCCCAAAAATTTTACCAGTCCCGCGACAAACCCGGACAATTCCGGGACATGAAAGGCGTCGAGCACATCGATAAGGTCATTGAGGTTGACCAGACGCCGATCGGCCGCACGCCCCGGTCCAACCCCGCGACATACACGGGAGTTTTCAGTCATATCCGGGAGCTCTACAGCCGCACGCCAGCCTCCAAAAAAAGGGGATTTAAACCGGGACGGTTCAGTTTCAATGTCAAAGGGGGGCGTTGTGAAGCCTGCAGCGGCGACGGTATCAAAAAAATTGAAATGCATTTTCTCCCCGATGTCTATGTGGAATGCGAAATCTGCAAAGGGAAGCGCTTCAACACCCAAACCCTGGATGTCTATTACCGGGATAAAAACATCGCGGATGTGCTCGACATGTCCGTTGACGAATCGCTGTCTTTCTTCGAAAATATACCTCGGATCAACAATGTTTTACAAACTTTATTCGATGTGGGGTTAGGATACATCAAACTCGGGCAGCCCGCCACAACCTTATCCGGAGGGGAAGCCCAGCGTGTTAAACTCGCGACCGAGCTTTGCAAACACTCGACGGGACAAACTCTGTATATCCTGGATGAACCCACGACAGGGCTGCATTTCGCGGATGTCGATAAGCTCCTGAACGTTTTGCAAAGACTCGTCAGCAAGGGGAACACGGTTCTTGTGATTGAACACAACCTGGAAGTCATCAAAAACGCTGATTTTATTATCGACCTCGGCCCCGAGGGCGGAGATAAGGGAGGAGAATTGGTTTTCGCCGGCCCTCCGGAGGATATTGTCCGGGATCCGCACTCTCACACGGGGAAATACCTTAAGGATGCGTGGCGTCCTTCATCATGAGCGGGAAGACCTATGCTATGAACAACGGCTTCAATAAATATTCAAAATATTTGCCCAGCCTCATCATTGCGCTATCGCTTGTCATGGGGGGCCCTGCCAGCGCGGCGGACCAGGCAGAAGAGAGCAGTTCCACGCAAGAGCTTTTCTGGGTCGCCCAAAGGGCGTTTGATGACGGCTTTTATGATGTCGCCATCCGTTATATCGAGCAGTTCCTGAAACTCAATCCCGACGTTGAGAAACTGGTTCAAGCGAAACTGCTTTTGGGCCAATGCCATTTTTTCAAAAACCAGTACTTGCAGGCGTATTCCGTTTTTAAAGAACTGTTGCCCTTTGACGTGCTTAAAGACGCCACGTACTTCTGGCTGGGTGAAACATACTTTAAAGCGTCCGATTATAATCAAGCCGCCCATTATTACCAGCAGGTCTTAGAAAGCTACCCCCAATCCGATTTTATCCCCCAAGCCCTCTATTCTTTGGGCTGGACTTTTTTTGAGAAGAAAGCTTATGATAACGCCGGGCAACAGTTCCACGGACTCGTCACCCGGTTCCCCGATCATCCCCTTACAGAAGACGCCTCTTTTAAAACAGGGGAATGCGAGCACAATCAAGGGCATTATGATCTGGCCATCCCGTTATTCCAGAAGTATCTGGAACGCTTTCCCGATGCCCCTCATAAATCAGAAGCGCTTTTTTATCTGGCGGAAGCCACATTCTACAAACAGGATTATCTCACCGCCATGGCATACTACGCGAAGGCGGCCGATCTCGCGGATGATCCCAAGATAGTCTATATCGCCCGGGTCAGCATGGGGTGGTGTTATCTAAAGCTTGAAAAATTTGATTTGTCAAAGCGCCACTTTCTCGAAGCCGAGGATTTCGCGATTAGCCAGGATGTCCTGTCGGACGATGTCTACTGGGGGTTAGCGACCCTCTTCACACACATCGAAGCGTATCCTGCCGCCCTGGAAGCCTACACAAACATCATCAAACTTTTCCCGGAAAACAGCAAAACCATGGAAGCGATGCTCGGGCGCGCCAACATCTATTACACACAGCAGGATTTTCCAAAAGCCATCCGCGAATATCAAACAATCATTGATCTCGAAAAGCTGAAAAGCAAAGGCGAACTCCTGGAAAAAGCCTATTATGGGTTAGCCTGGACATATCTCAAATCCGGAGACCTTGATAAATCCATGAGCACATTCAAAACCATTATTGCCCAAAGTGACAGCAACATCGTGAAAGTCAGCGCGCTCACGCAGATGGGAGACGCCCACCTGGACAGCGGGTATCTCAAAGAAGCCATTGCCATCTATGATAAAATTTTAAAGGAATATCCGGACAGCGCCTACACAGATTATATCCAGTTTCGGCTGGGGATCGCTTTGATCCAGTCACAACGCCTAGACACGGCTATTTTATCCTTTAAAAGCCTTCTCAATAATTTCCCGAATTCCAAATACAGCTATGAAGCCCCGTATTACCTCGGGGTCGCTTATTTTAAGAAAAATGACATGCCCCAGGCGGTTGAATTTCTCTCACAATATCTTTCAACGAATCCTACCGATAAGAGCATGACCCGGGACAGCCATTTTCTCAAAGGGCTCGCGTTCTTCCATCTCAAGGAATATCAAAAAGCCCTTGAAACCTTTCAGGCCCTCGAACACCTGTTTCCAGAAGAGCCATCTTTGATTCAGGGCACGCAGCTTAACATTGCCAAATGCCTTTATCAAATGGGCCGGACAGCCGAGGCCCTCGCCCAGTTCGAAGCAATCATTCAAAATGACGCCAAAACGGAATCCTCGCTGGAAGCCCTTTTATGGCTGGGGAACTACAGTCTTGAACACCACGAGCTGGAACCCGCCATACAACACTACAAAAGGGCCATCGAGCAATTCCCGTCCTCGCCAAGAATTCATGTCATTTATTTTGAACTTGGCCAAGCCTATACCGCTTTAGGCGCGTATGATCAGGCCATCCGTTATTATCAGGAAATCCCCCGGGAAGCGTCTCCAGAAATATTCGGCAAAGCCCAATTAGCGATCGCGGACATTTTTTCCAAAGACATCCCGCCGGCGGAAGCTTTGGAAACATACCAAAAGATCGGCCAACTGGCTCCCAATTTTAAATGTGACGCGCTCATCAAAATGGCCGGGATCTATATGAAACAAGAAAATTATCCGGCTGCTGCCGAAGCGCTCCAGGCCGCAAAAGCACATTACACGTCACGCTGCGAATATTCACCGGCTGAATTACAGTTTTCTATCGCCGATACTTATGAACTTTTAAACATGACCGACAAAGCCGTTGAGGAATACTTCAGGATCCCGTACCTTTACACGCATGAAACCGGATGGATCATTAAGGCCTATCTCCGTATCGGGCGGCTCTTCGAAGACCAGGAGAACTGGGAGGAGGCGAAACGCGTCTATGCCCGGGTTATGGAATACAAGACAGAAGAAACCAAATACGCGGAGGAACGCCTGGACTGGATCAGAAAGAATATTATAAGTCAACAAGGGGCGGGCTCGCGACCTTATTCCCCGTAAAGAACCAAAGGGCTGTCACCACAAAGGAGGGATCGCATGGGAGGATCATGGGAAATCAACGCTGGAGAACTGATACTGGCCGGTGGCCCGATCATGATACCAATTGGCATCTGTTCGGTCATAGCGGTCGGGATCATTATAGGCAAATTGGTCTATTTTGCCAGTATCAGCTCCAACCCCAATAAGCTTAAACACACGGTTTTTACTCTCATCAAAAATAACAAAATCAAGGAAGCCATTGCTCAGTGCGACCGAGACCCGTCCCCCTTGGCCCAGATATTAAAAGCGGGCATTCTCCAATACGGGTCTTCCCGGGAAGCGATTAAAGAAGCGATGGAGGACGTGAGTCTTTTTGAAATACCAAAACTGGAAAAACGCTTCACCGCGCTTGCGACGATAGCCCACATTTCACCCCTTCTAGGGCTATTCGGGACGGTGACCGGAATGACACGATGTTTTTACACGATCAAAGGCCTGGCCGAGACGATGAACCCGGTCACGCCCGGAGAACTGGCCGGGGGGATCGGGGAGGCGCTCCTGACAACGGTTGCCGGTCTGACCGTGGCGATCCCGGTCTTCGTGGTCTATAATTACCTGGTGAGCCGCGTCAACACATTTATCCTGGACATGGAGCGCGGGGCCACAGAATTAGTCAACTTGTTGTGCCATATTAGTGAAACATCAGCTTCCAGCACACATTCTTAACGCCGTCACGAGGTGAACATGAAATTCAAACGCCATGTTAAATTAGAGCAGGGAGTGGAGCAGATTAATCTCGCGCCGATGATTGATGTTATTTTCCTTCTGCTCATTTTCTTCCTGCTCTCGTCATCCTTCACGTCGCAATCGGGGATCAACGTCAAACTGCCCAAAGCGGTGACCAGCGACTCGATCACCGAGGATAATTTTATTATTATTATCAGCAGCGAAAATGTCATCTATCACAACGATGCTGTATTGACCCTCGAAGAATTGAACCAACGGCTCCAGGACCTTCGGGGCCGAGATATCCCCGTGTTGATTAAAGCAGACCGCAGGGCCTCTTTAGGCCGGATGGTGGATGTCTGGGACATCTGTCGCAAATACGGGATCGAACGTATTAACATCGCAACGACACAAGACCGCTAGAAATCCAAAATTATTGATCGTGTCTATGAAAATTGTTCCTCTCAACAAGTTTCATCATCAGGAGCGTGACCTGGAAGCTTTCCTGTTCTCGATCTTGATCCATGTTTTTATCTTTACCTGCGTCTCGTTCCTTTTCAACCAGTTGACACGGGCCCCAAAACCGGCATTCATCTTTTTGGGCCCTATTCTGGGGTATGAAGAAATTCAAAACTTGAAAAACCAGGACAGCCCCGGAGATTCTGGCGCCGACATGAACGGCGGCCTCAATGTTCAAATCCAGACAAACCGGCCATCGGCGTATTCGGTTCACAAGACGCGCACGGATAAGACGCTGTTCATGGCCGATACCCCGGGGGACGACAAAACATACCTTAAAAACCCTTTTATTGAGGGAAAAAGCCGTGGCCAGATCGAAAGGGACGAGCTCCTGAAATTAGGCATTGACCCTGGGGTCCCCAGACGGATTCCTCTCCGGTTAAGTTATTAACTTTACCGGCTCGACCTATTATGCAAATCACAATCGAATTTACTCTTGCCACAGCTGCCTTTTTTTCTTTCGTAGTTGTCCTTGTGTATTGCTTATGGTTATTTTATACTAAAAGCAACGAAGATAAATCCGAACCGTCAGCGGAGCATGTCCATCAGTGCCCTTATTGCCTTTATATTTTTGTTCAATATAAATCAAGTCCCATCTGGAAATGCCCGCGGTGCAACAGCCTTCTTGAAAAGGGGATTGATGATGAAACATAATCCTTGTTCTGGGTGTGCCTGCTGTTTAACCGGAAACCACGGCGTCATTTTCCTAACTGTCCTTATCCTCAGCATCATTCTTTCCATTGTGGTCGTAAGCGTCATGAGCCTTCTGGTTTCTCACCAGAAATCCGGGCAGGATGTTGTTGATCAAATCAAGTCAGAGCAGTTCGCCACAGGGATGTTCTACCGTTATCACCAGGCGCAGATGGAAAGGACGACAATTCCTCTCGCCAACTCGGAAATGATGACCGGTAAGAATTACAGCTATACCATTCAGGACCAAGGGAATCTCAACATCGCCCCCACCGGATTTACCCCTGTTCTAGTCAACCGTATTCAGGTTCAAATTAATTATTAACCGGCCTTCAGAGCCCCTGAGCATTCACGCCCCGTTAAAAATAGTTTTATTTTTTTGGGAAGCTGATTGACAAAGGATTCCCATTAGTGTTTAATGAGAATAATAAATTATAATATTTATAGAATTATTATATTATGTCAGACTCCCAAACACATATCGGCCTTTATTGGGGCAAAACCGCCTTTTGTCTAGCAGAAGCCGGGCGGGGAGGCGCAATGATCCGTTCGGGCTTCGCCCCTTTTGACGAAGCCTTGAGCCAGCAACCCGCCGATATCCCGGAAGGTCTTTTATTCACGGACCTCCTTCAAAAAACGTTTTCAAAGTCTGGGTTCTCTCAACGGCAAATTGTCCTTAGCATTCCAACCCAGGACCTGATCTTCAGGTCCTTTGTGATCCCCTGGATGGCCCCGAATGAAATGAAAGGAGTCGTGGAGTTCGAGGTCACAAAATATATTCCCCTTAAAGTCGAAGAACTCGTTTATACGTTTCACAGCATCCCGTTCGAAAAAGACAAGCTCAAGAGCCTCCGGGTTATTTTTGTCGCGATCAGGAAAAAAACCCTTGAAAAATACACGGAAATTCTGCAGCATACCGACATCAAGATCACCAACATTGAACCCGGGGCAGTTTCGCTCTTCCGGCTCCTAAAAAAACAAAAGGTCATCCCGCATGATCACGCCTCAGCTGTCGTCCTGATTGAAAGCAATTCGATCCATATCATCATGATCGACAACGACGTCGTCCAGTTTGTCAGGGAATCACCGTTCACATTTGATGTCAAACAACAGGACCAATTCATGTCCAGGCTTTTTACCGACTTGAGGGTTTCGATCAATTTTTTCACACGGCAAAACACTGCGGCTAAAGTCAAAAGGATCATTCTGATTTCAAAAGATCTGTTCCCGGATGCCGGCAAAGCCATTGCCGAAGATTTTAAAATTCCTGTCATTGAAATCCGGGCTTCCGATCTGATCAAAAGCACCGAGGATATCCCGTCGCTAGGACTTTTGGGGGCCATGGGGGCGGCGATCAAGCCCCCAAAGTTGCTCGCCAAGGATTTCAACTTGGGACAGGATCCCACGAACATCATCGCGGCGGAAACGTCCCTGCACATTAACATTGAAAAATACAAATCCTTGTTAGTCAGCTCGGCCCTTTCGGCGCTGGTCATCTTCGCCGTGATCCAATCCTCTAGCGCGGTGACCCAAAAACAGTATCGCCGCTTGGAAAGCCTGAAAACGGAACTGGGGCCTTATAAAAGTTTAGAGAAAACGGATATTGAGAAAATGTCCCAGGACATATCGCAGAAATTAAATAACTACAAAAACGTCCGGATCACGAGTAATTTAAAATATTATCTGTATAAAATCCCATCGCTCATGCCCTATGGCATGTGGCTAAAATCCATGAAAATCCGCTATGATACCAACAAAAATACGGCCCCGGCGTCTCCGGACTCTGCCCGGCCCGAAACACGAAAATATATCGAACTCCAAGGATATGTGTACCAAGACAACATCAATGATCAGTTTAAGCTCATCAATCAATTCTATTCCGCCATCAAAGAACAGGATGGCTTCAAGGATACATTCAAAAATATTGAACTCAAAACACGGCAGGAAGAATTCCAGAAGTTCCAAGTATCTTTCTTTGTAATCACCTGCAGCTAAAACAGACATACGCATATTATGAACCTCTCAGAACTGAGCAAACTTGATGTCAAAGATCTGAATAAGATTAATTATTCAAAATTCGGGGAACACCTCAAGAAGAACCCCCAAGAGCTGGTCACAACCCTTATCGTTATCGGCGCCATTGTGTTCAGCGCCCATTTTTATATTAACAAAAAAATGGAGTCGCGCCGGATTACGATCCAAATTAATGACTTGCTCAAGAAGAAAGTTGCCATGACAGAATATAACAACGCAAAAAAAAGCCGGGATGATTTGCTGAATAACCTGCCCCAAGGGTTATCCGCAGATACGTTGGCCAATGTCCTCACGACGATGGCGATCCATCGCGGGGTCCGGTTGGAATCCTTTTCTCCGGCCAAAAAGATAGACGAGCCACTCTATGAACTTACAAGCATCAACCTGGAAATTTCTTCAAAAGAATACGACAATATTTTCCTGTTTATCCATGACATTGAAAGCTCTCAGTACAATATAAGGATTGAAGACTTTCAAAGCACAATTTTTGACACCATGGTCAGCCAACGGCGTCAGCAGCCACAGCAGGCCGGACGTGACAAAAAAGAAGAGCGCCCGGAAATCAGGATACAGATGGAGATCGCTTCCATCATTTTCAAAAATGAAAACAAATAAATTTTTCATAATAAGCGCAGCTTTGATCGCGGGAATCCGCGTAACAACGGGTTTCACTGAAGAAGCTTTAGTCGATAAAGCCAAGGAATTCACCGAATTCTACGCGAACCGGCTCACCAAAGACAACATCACCGAACAGGCGGGCCAGCTCGAAAAACAGTTTCACTTGGACCAGTTGCAGATCGATGAAGAGACAGCGAAAATGTTGCGCTCGCTGCGGAACCCATTCACCCCACGGCTCCCGGATGAAATCCCGCAAGCGCCCCTCCCGGCCGAGGAGAAAGTATCGGAGCAAAACACTCGACAGGATATTCCAACGGGCGCCACAGGAACACCCCCGGAAGCTTCTCAGCAAACCCCGGTGGTGGAAGAAGTTGTGCTTCCGAAACCGGATTATAAAATTTCCGGAATTGTCTGGAACACGGACCGGCCACAAGCTATCATGGAAGGAAGGATTATCTCTATCGGCGATTCCATCGAGCAATGGCGGATCACAGGGATCTCCCGCGGCGGGGTGGAGATTTCGTTTAAAAATCAAAGATTTCTTATCGAACCTTAATTGAAGGAGAACAATATGGATAGGAAGGGCAGACTTTTTTTCATCACCGTCTTGCTCCTTTTCAGTGGTTGGGCCGAGGTGAAAAGCGAGCCGGTGACGGCAGGCGCGGGCAGTCCTTTTGTCTATCCTGAATACTCCAAGAGAATATCCATGGACTTCCAAAGCGCGGCTCTGGTGGATGTCCTGAAAATTTTCTCAAAGCAGACAAACCTGAACCTGATTACGGCGGAAAACATCGCCTCTAAACGGATAACCATTTTTCTGGATAATGTCCCCGTTGAGCAGGCGCTGGAACAGTTGCTAAAAGCGAATAACCTGACCTATGAGATACAGCCCAACAGCAATATTTATATCGTCAAACCGCTGTCACAGCCTGACACGGAACTCATCACCCGCGTTTACCCTCTTAAACACGCCACGGTGAGCCAATCCAAACTTAAAAAAACTTTAAACATCAGCCTGGTGGATGGACTCTCGATCAACTCAACGGACAACAGCGACGAAACCGGGATCAAGGGCTCCCTCATGGCGATCCTCTCCTCAAAGGGGAAAATCACCGAGGATCCCCGCACCAACAGTTTTATCATCACGGACATCGCGACCAATTTCCCTTTGATTGAAAGCACGCTCGCCCGCTTGGACGTGTCGGTCCCCCAAATTATGATTGAAGTAGAAATGCTGGAAGTGTCCCAAGGCACATACGAGAAAATCGGCGTTAAAATCGGAGAGACGCCCTTGAGTTTTACCGGCGGCAAACGGGCGCATGTTTACCCTTGGGATCAAAACAGCCTTTTAAAAAAAGGGCAGGCGTTTCAGAGTAACGAGTTTGATGACAAGGGGGCCCAGTATTATACCGGGATTATTGACGCCAGCGGACTCACCGCGACCCTGCAATTCCTGAAAACACAGAGCGGGACCAAAACTCTGGCGCGGCCTTCTATCATGACGTTGAACAATGAAACAGCCCAGATCAAAATTGCGGCGAATGAAACCATCGGCGTGTCCACCCAGACTGAATCATCGCAAAGCATCGCCACCCAGTCCCTGGAGGCGGAGCGGGCAGAAACGGGCGTTTTCCTGACTGTGACGCCCCAGGCCAACATGGCAACCGGAGAAATTACCATGGCCTTGGTTCCTAAAGTTATCCTGGCGCGTGATGGACAGACGTTCAGCGGCCAGACGTTCCGGGACCCGGAAGAGCGGGGCACCCAGTCCATTCTACGGGTCCTGAGCGGAGAGACAATCATTATCGGCGGATTGATGCGGGAAGAGAAATCAGAAACGATAACGAAAGTGCCGATTCTGGGTGACATCCCGGTCCTCGGGCAGGCGTTTCGGCACAAAGACCAATCCGGTCAGGAGCGGGAACTGATTATTTTTATCACCCCGCGTATCATCAAAGACGCAGAAATTCTCGAATCGAAAGAAATTATGACCCGTTCGATTATCCGTGAACAAGATTTTCCTTCAAGCCGATTCGAGCAGATCGAAAAAGAACTCCGAGAACACGAAAGCAAATAACCGGGATATAGCGTCGTTTTAGGACTAAGCCTATGATGCACTATAAAATTGGCGAAATATTGTTACAACAGAAATTGATCACAGAGGATCAGTTGCAGGACGCCATCGCCATGCAAAAAAGAGACGGGGGGCGGGTAGGAGAGAATTTAATCAAACTCGGGTACCTCACCGAAGAAGACATCGTGTCCGCCCTGGCCGCCCAACTGGACCTTCCGTATGCGACCCCCGAGAACGAATTGTTAAATCCCGATATATCCCAAGATTTGGATAAAGTGATTCCTTATGATTTCGCCAAAAGGAATATCGTGTTACCGGTCTCCAGACAAGGCAATGTCATAACAGTCGCCCTGGAAGACCCTCTGGACTTGGTTATCCTTGATAATTTAAAAATGCTCGCCAAGGACTGTGAAATCCGCCTCCTGCTCGCGACCCGGAAAAGTTTACTCCCGGCCATACAGGAATTTTACTCCTTGTGCCGCACGGCCCATGCCGAAGCCGGGGATAACGTGCTGCTTGAGTCCGGGGAAGGCCCGGGCATCGAAATTGAAAATGAAGAATTCTCTCCTCCATCATCCGACACGAACGTCGATGAGCTGATTGAAAAGGCGGAAGAGGCCCCCGTTATTAAGCTTGTCGATCTGATGATCCAGCAGGCCATTGAACAGCGGGCCAGTGATATCCATATCGAACCGTTTAAAGACAATATCAGCTTGCGGTACCGCATCGACGGGCTCCTGTATCAGATCCCCCCCCCGAATCGTCACCTCATGCTTCCTATTGTTTCCAGGCTTAAAATCCTTGCGAAACTGGACATCGCGGAAAAGCGCCTACCCCAGGATGGGGCGATCAGTTTTAAATACAACGACCGTTATGTCGACCTTCGTGTTTCTACGGTTCCCACAATCTGGGGGGAAAAAGTGGTTTTGCGTATCCTTGACAAATCCACGGTGCCCCTGCAGCTGGAAAACCTCGGATTTGAGAAGGCCCAGTATGAAAAAGTCCGGCAGGCTTTGAAATCGCCTTATGGACTCTTTTTTGTCACAGGGCCCACCGGAAGCGGGAAATCCACAACCCTTTACGCCATCTTAAATGAAACCATCGACCCTCACAAAAACATTCTCACGGCGGAGGATCCCGTCGAATTCAAGATAGAAGGCATTAATCAGGTGGGTGTTCGAGCCGAGATCGGGCTGACGTTTGCGGCGGCTCTGCGCTCTTTCCTCCGTCAAGACCCGGACGTCATTATGGTGGGGGAAGTCCGGGACCTGGAAACCGCGCAAATTTGCGTCCGCGCAGCGCTAACCGGGCATTTTGTTTTAAGCACCATCCACACCAACGATGCGGCTTCGGCTATCACGCGTCTTGTTGATATCGGCATTGAGCCCTATTTATTAACACCCTCTCTCGTCATGGTCGTTGCCCAACGCCTGGCGCGTCGTCTTTGTGTGAAGTGCAAAGAAGCGTTTGAACCCCTTCCCGGACAATTTACCGACCTCAATATTAAGAGCGATCTGCTTTATAAAGCGGTTGGCTGCAACGAATGCAATCAAACAGGTTATCGCGGAAGAATTGTATTAACGGAAACCATGCTGATCGACGATGATATCCGCGATCTCATTGCAAAACGCGCGAACTACACGGAAATACACGACATGGCCAGGAAGAATGGGATGGTCACACTGTTTGAAGACGGGATCAAGAAAGTAGAGGCGGGGGTCACCAGTGTGGACGAAGTTATCAGCGTGACCACCGTGTATTGAAACTCCTTATGGATCCCTGCATCCCGGTCATTTTTTAACATGAATATACGAAAGGTCTTGTGTGCCGAATTTCCACTATATCGTTAAAGACGCCCAGGGGAAAACTCTTGAAGTTGATACCGAAGCCTATGATAAAAACAGCCTGATTCAAAAGCTGCAAAGGCAGGGGTATTTCATCATTAAGATTGAAGAGGGGCTAAGCGCGGAACAAAAACGGGGGCAGGAAAGGGCCTTTAAACAGAAGTCTGGGGACCGCAAGTTCGGTTATTCCAAGGTCAAATTAACCGATCTGCTTTCCTTTGCCCGCCAATTAACCACGATGCTCGAAGCCGGGGTCTCACTGCTGCGAAGCATTGATGTTATTACCGACCAAACGGAAAGCGCCAAATTTTATAAAATTCTCACGAAAGTCAAAAGTGATGTCGAACAAGGAAGTTCCTTATCCCAGGCCCTCAATCAGCATCCCAAGGTATTTAACCAGTTCTGGGTGACGCTGGTAGAAGTGGGGGAAGCCTCCGGTACGCTACCGACAGTTTTAAACCGTCTGGCATTCTACCTTGAACAGTCGGAACGTTTCCGTTCCACCATTATGTCGGCCATCCTGTACCCGGCGGTCCTCTTCATGATTTGCCTCGGGGCGATCAGCATATTTGCCCTTTTCATCGGGCCCCGTTTCGAAACCGTTTTTGAAAGCATGGGCGTAGAACTGCCGGGGATCACCAAGGTCCTTTTAAACACGTTCCGTTTTATTAAAATGAATTTCTTTAAAATCGTCATGGCTGCCTGGGTGGCGGTCTTTCTTTTTAAAAAATGGACCAAAACCACTCCCGGACGGAGAAAAACAGAGCAATTCATGTATTCCCTGCCAACTTTTGGCGCGATTTACAAACTCACCATCGTGGAACGCTTCACGTCACAAATGGCTATCCTGGTTGAAAGCGGGGTCCCCATCCTGCACGCCCTCGACATATCCGAACGCCTGGTCGACAATCTGACCTGTGCCGCCGTCGTGAACGATATTAAGGAAGCCGTGCGCCAAGGAGAGCTTCTGGTCGGGCCGATGGAACGGAGCCAGTTTTTCCCGGTCATGTGCCTTCAGATGATCTCGGTCGGTGAAGAGTCAGGAGAACTCAGTAAAATGCTCCGTCATGTCGCGACCTTTTACCAGGAAACCGTTGAAACGGCGATGAAACGTTTCGCCACGCTTATTGAACCGTTTATGCTGGTCTTTATGGGTACGGTCATCGGAGTGATCGTTCTCGCCATGTTCCTTCCTATGTTTAATATTGCCCAGTTGGGCGGCGCCAAATAAGAAAGCGCTTTCCCATTTTTTTCAAAAAATTCACCCCGCTGAATTGACTTTTACAGCGGCGTATGTTATACCTTAACTAGATTTCGACATAGCTGTTATCGATCAAGGTAAACTACCCGTGAGGGTAGGGCACAAAACTATAGGGTCCCGGGACAAGTCCCGCGACAGCCAGTTGCCGATCAACGGAAAAGAATGTGCCTATTTCACTCACCGGTGAAATAGGCTTTTTTGTTAAACCCAACAACCCTCAAAGGAGTGATGTCAAAGGCCAGAAAAATAGATTGGAAAAAGGTTGAGTAAAAAATTAATTAAGATATCGTAAGTATAAAGGAGATATAAGATAAAAAAAATGAATAATAAAAGCGGTTTTACGTTATTGGAAATCATCATTGTGATTATCATCGTTGGTGTTTTAGCCAGTTTGGCTTTACCACGATTCTTCGCGACAGTTGAATATTCCAGAAGTACCGAGGCTTTGGCGTCTTTTACAGCTGTCCGTCAGGCTTTGGAAAGATGCTATTTACAGAGAAACGGTGATTATACCGCCTGTACGGATATTGATAATACCCTTGATATTGAGAACCCTGGGGCTTCCCCAAATAGCCATTTTTCATACGTCGTTGACGGCGCAAGCGCGGTCGGGTATACCATCACGGCCACCCGGAATACCCGTGATAACGGGGACGGATCGTCTACGATCGTTATCAGCCAGGATGCCACAAGCGTGACCCGTTCCGGGACAGGCTCGTTTGCAGGCATTCAATAATAAAGAACGGCTAATAAGACACACATGAAACTTGGGAGCAACATTGGGTTCCAATGTTGCTCCCTTATTTTTCTATAAGCTATGATAACAAGATGCCCCAATATTAGAACAAGACAGGCCTTTACGCTGGCTGAGCTGACCGTGGTTGCGGTGGTGTTGGGCGTGCTCTCCATGATAGCGATCCCCCGGTTTGGCAACACGGTCGAACGGATGCGGGCAGAAGAAGGGAAACAAATCCTGATGGCTGTTTACGCCGCGCAGAAGCGCTATTGGCAAGAGCACGGGCAAACATACACAGACGATTTCGACAATCTAGATATCGATATGCGCCCCAGCACCAATTTTGAAAACATTCAACTTGACGCATCCGGATTCCCGTTGGCGCAGATCGACCGGGCAAACGGGACCTACACATTAACTATTAATGAAATGGGGCAGATGTACTGCATAGGAACCATTTGTTATGAACTCGGGCTCTATTAACATGATCAACTCACGGAAATATAAGGCTTTTACAATTGTGGAACTGATCGTCGTCGTCGTCGTCATGGGCGCAATCGCAGGGTTTGCTATCCCTAACTACACGCGTTCCGTTGAAAACGCCCATTATCAGGACGCGGTGCTCCAGTTAAAGGCGATCCACTCGGCCCAACAGATTTATAAAGCCCGTTCCGGCCAATATTGGCCCACAGACGGCAGCACGCACTATGCCTATGATATGAACAACGATCTAAACCTGAATTTAATTGAAGACGGAATAACTTTCAGCTGCGCCAGCGCGGCCCCAGCCACTGGGTTTTCCTGCCAGGCGGAAAGGACCGGATCGTCATTTACGGTGACGATTGACCAAGCGGCCCTCTCCAGTTCCAACCCGAGTTGCACAGGGAATTGTCCGTAAAAGGAGCCTATCCGCATGACAATAAAAATTCTTCCCATTAAACAAAATGTTCAACACAAGGGCTTTTCAATAACTGAAGTCATCATAGCGACGCTAATTTTCTCCTTTGTGGTCGGCGGGTCTATTTCGGCCATTTCGGCGTTGAAGAAACCGGCGTACGCCTCCAAAGGTGACGTAACCGCCGCGTACCTGGCTAAACAAATCCTCGAAGAACTCCGTTCCGATGTCAGGGCGGACAACTGGAACGCAGGGGGGCTCAATCCGGACGGCGGGCCGGGGGGCGATGGGATCTATAATAATTTGAATGCAGTGGTCATTGACGGGATCACGTACACCCCGTCTTATCAAGTGGAAAACGACACTTTAACCGGGGCTCGCAAGGTCACATTAACCATCGACTGGTAATTTTATGAAAAACTTTTTAAAAATCCCGGGGCGCTCCGGGCTGACATTAACAGAACTTGTTATCGCCTCAATCCTCGTAGGGATCGTGAGTTTGGGTATTTTTTCAGTCGATTACGCTCTCCGCGGCTCCCGGGCCGCAGCCTCCGATGATTCCATCCTGGCCATGAAGACCTGGGCCACGATGGAGCATATCACTAAGAACGCAAAGCTCGCTGTGGGTGATATCACCAGCCCGGGGATCGTCGCCTCATCCGGGAGCAATTACCTTTGCTTCCGGCAGGATACCGCCAGCACCCCCAGTCATTACACGGATGACCTCTGGCGCTGCTATTCCAGAATTTCAAATAATATCCATACCTGCACGAAAAGCGCTCTCACCGGGGCTTCAGCGTGCAACAGCGGGGACGATATTATCGGAACATACGCATTAAAAGACAGTTGTAGCGCTAACTGTGAATTGTTCACCTATAATCTGGTACAGGATTCGGTCCTGCAGAAATTTTACCTCGATATTTCCCTCACCAACCGGTTGAACCCTGGGACACCGTCTGACCCCATGGATAACCCCAACTACACGCTGCAGACCCGCATCTTTCCTGAAGGACAAAGCTACCGTTAAACGGCCACTAACCCTCCAGAACAAACCCGGATCAAGCCCGTGGACATATAAAGGACCCGGCCTTTTAATATCTATAATTCAAACGAATGGAAAAGGAGGGGCTAATTAATCCGATTCATCAGAAATGACCGACATGCTTTTTTGGAACCGGCTTACATTTTTCTTTTTGGACTTGGAACTCACAATCATGGGGATAATCACAAAATAGACAATGACAGCGATAAAAATGGTGATGACAACGGTAGCCCCGGTGACCTGTCGATTCCAATTAATCCCCCCACCGGCCTGGGAAGGGAGGGTCGTGGCTAAAGATGATATGAGCTGATGGATTTCGTACGAAGAAAACGGTTTGGCAATAATTTCATGGACACCCATATCCCCGAACACCTTCTTATCGACCGGCGTTTCTGCGAGAATAAGTATAAGGGTTTTTGAAAATTTATGTTTTTTGTGAATATACTGACAGATATCAAGCGCGCCGGGGCCTTCCAATAAAGAATTCAGGATGATGACCGTCGGAGGTTTGTTGCCATTGAGAAGCTGTAGGACCTCCTGCCCGTTGTGGGCCGCCAGGACACTGTATCCCTGGTTCCGAAACCCTTTTATGAGGCCATCGGTTTCTGCACCGGCTTTTTGCGCGAAAATAATTGAACGCATTAACATTAAAGCACACCTTTCTGAATTTTGGTGTTATTATACACCTCGCCATTCCAGCGGCAAAATCAAATCCGATAATTTTTTAATTCCTATTGATGCCCCCTGGAAAGAATTTGATTTATAGAAATCTTTCTGTACAGCTCTTGAAAAATCTGGTATAAAGGTTTTCAACGTAGAAATAGGAATGGCGCTTCCGTCTCATTCTTTTTCCAAACAGCTGAATAGAGAAGAAGGGCCGATTGGACATAAATCACCTTTTCACTGGGCCGATAGTTCAGTTGGGAGAACGCATGGTTCGCAATCATGAGGTCGGGGGTTCGAATCCCCCTCGGTCCACTTTTTCTCACGCGCACCAACTCCTGAATTTCGAAAACGTTTCAGAGAAAACAGCTTCCCTATGCACCGTTTCTTTTGCAATATAAACCTGCAAAATCCTTCTGTTGAAATAACGTCACCGGAAGAAATCCATCATATCCGCACCGTGCTGCGCCTTCATAAAGGCGCGGCCATCTGTCTTTTTAACAAGGACGGCGACGAAGCATACGCGACCCTCACGTCCGTGACTTCCCGTAAAATCTCCGCCCAGGTTGACCGTTGTGTCCACCCCCGGGGAGGAGGACAACCGGGAATCATTTTGGCTTGCGCGATCCCCAAAAAAGCCAAATTTGAACTCATTGTCGAAAAAGCCACTGAGATTGGCGTGACGGAGATCATTCCTATCATAACCCAACGGACCGAAATCCGCCTCACCGATGAACGCGCTGGTAAGAAGCAGTCCCGCTATGAAAAAATAGCCATTAACGCCGCGAAGCAATCCCAAAGAAACACAGTCCCTGAAATCCATCCCTGCCAGACCTTCAGCGACGCAGTCTCCCGGATACCCCGGGCAGGAACCTGCGTCATCCCCTGGCTGGGAGGAGAAAAGAAATCATTGCCAGAAGTCTTAATGGCAGGAACCCCGCACACATCCATTATAGTTTTTATCGGCCCGGAAGGGGATTTTTCTCCCCGTGAGGTTGAACAGGCGGTCCAGGCCGGCGCGATCCCCGTGTCTCTCGGCAAAAACGTCCTGAAAGTCGATACCGCCGCCATAGTGAGTGTAACCTTGATCCGCTTTTACCTTGACAATGCCCAATAAAACCAAATCAACGCCCATCAACCCTGTCTGGCTTTACACCGGAATTTTTCTTCTGGCGTTCTGCCTGCGGCTGGGATACCAGCAATTCCTAAAAGCGCATTATCTATTTTACAGCTCACCGAGCTCCGACGTCACATATTACCAAGACTGGGCCACGGAAATCGCTAAAGGAAACTGGCTGGGAGATAAGACATTTTTCGGGCTGCCGCTGTATCCTTATTTCTTGGCCGTCCTGATCCGGCTGGCTCTCGGGCACCTTGAAATCGTTCGTCTTTTTCACTTGATCCTGGGGGCCTTTAATTGTGTCCTGCTTTTTGCTGTCGGGAAGAAAATCTTTTCTCAACGGGTTGGGTTCCTGGCCGCCATCCTGGCCGCGAGCAACTTTATTCTCATTTACTACGACTGGCTGATGATGCCGGTCACCCTCTTAATATCCCTGTCGCTGTTTCTCCTTTATTATCTGGCAAGCGACCTGCTGAAAGACCGATCCCGGGAATGGCTCCTTTTCGGGGTGATCGCCGGGCTCGCCGTCCTGGGGGACGGGAAAATCATTTTTTTCCTATTTCTTTTAGCCCTGAGCATCCTTTTTCGCTGGCCTTATTTCTGGAAAGCAAAACTCTTTAAGATCCTGCTGCCCCTGGCCCTTGGAACCGCCATGATCCTGGGTTCCGTGGCCTTGCGCAACCGCCTTATCGGCGGAGACTGGACGGCCATCAGCGCGCAAAGCGGCCTAAGCTTTTATACCGGGAACAACCCCCTGGCCACCGGAGTCTATGACCACCCGGCGTTCTTAAGGCCTTCGCACCAGGGGCAGGATGAAGACCAGAAAATCATCGCCGAAAAAATCGCCCGCCGGCAGTTATCCCCGCAAGAAATCTCGCAATTCTGGCAGGATAAAGCGGTCCAGTTCATCCGTCAGCATCCGGAGCAATACCTGCGGCTTCTCTGGCGAAAAACCCGGCTCTTTCTGACCGACACTGAAAACGCCCATGATGCCGATCTTCTGCTCCAGGGACAATGGCAAAAAACCCTGGATATCAACCCCTTCGGGGTCATCTGCCCCTTGGCGATCTTCGGAATTCTGTTGAGCCTGAGAAAATACCCTGCCGCGCATTTTCCGAACTTGCTTATTATCAGCCAATGGCTCATGACAAGCATTTTTTTCCTGACAACCCGGCATCGGGCTACTGTCCTGCCTGTCTTTTTGCTTTATGAGGCCCAGACTCTTTTCTGGATCGTGGATTCTTTGAGAACAAAACAATGGAGGAGGCTCGGGATAATCACCGGTTTTGTCCTGTCCTTTCTTTTGCTCTTTCCACGCGAACAAGCCGACCCCGGGTATACCGATTTTATCCGCTTCAGTAAAACCGGGACAATTTACCTGCAGCGCTCCGACCCGCAGAAAGCCCAGGCCGCCTTCCAAAACGCGCTTAACATCCGTCCCAACGACAGCACGACCCTATACAACCTGGGTAACGCCTATTTACAAGCCGGCAATTACCCTCTGGCCGAACAGTACTTTGAAAAGTCGATCCGCATCTGTCCTCATAATGTGGACGCGTTGTTTAACATGGCATACACCTTCGAACAAACAAATCAACCCCAGCGCGCCATTGATTTTTACCAACAAGTCCTTCACTATCAACCGGAGAGTCTGGATGTCCTCTTCCGCCTGAGCCAGGTCTACAATCAAGTGGGACAATGTGAGCAGGCGCTTCATTATTTTCAACGGCTTGTGGACCAGAACCCCTCTCTGACCGAAGCTTTAAAACCGTACCTAAAGGGATGCCTGGCTTTTTGAATTCCTAACCTATTGCAAAAACTCATTTTCCTGTCTTTCCCCTCACGGGGGAACTATTGACAATCCCCAGGGCATCATGTATAATTGATTTTCATTTTTAAAATAATATTAATTAATTATATATAATTTTTACCCCACAGGCTCAGGGCACCCGGGATGGTGCCAGAACAAACATGGCTAACATAAGGGAGGGTAAGATGGCAGAAGTTAAGAAAACGACGGACGTGAAAGCGGCGGAAGCTGAAAACAAACGTAAAGCACTGGAACTGGCGTTAACCCAGATCGAAAAACAATTCGGCAAAGGGGCCATCATGAGGATGGACGGCACCGCGCATTTGGATATCCCGGTGATCCCAACGGGGTCTTTGGCGTTAGATCTGGCCTTGGGCGTGGGAGGGGTTCCGCGGGGAAGAGTTGTGGAAATATACGGCCCGGAGTCGTCCGGGAAAACCACCCTGACCCTAAGCATTATCCGGGAAGTTCAGAAACAAGGAGGTGTGGCGGCGTTTATCGATGCGGAGCACGCATTTGACTCAACCTACGCCAAAAAAATCGGGATTAACCTGGAAGATCTCCTGATCTCCCAGCCAGACACCGGAGAACAAGCCCTCGAAATCGCTGAAACCCTTGTACGCTCCAACGCTGTGGACTTAATTGTCATTGATTCCGTCGCCGCCTTAACCCCTAAAGCGGAAATCGAAGGGGAGATGGGCGATTCCCACATGGGCCTGCAGGCGCGGTTGATGTCCCAGGCGTTAAGAAAATTAACCGGGGCCATTAATAAATCCAAATCGACCGTTATTTTTATCAACCAGATCCGGATGAAGATCGGCGTGATGTTCGGCAACCCGGAAACCACGACCGGAGGGAACGCCCTGAAATTTTACGCGTCCATCCGGATTGATCTGCGGCGCATCGAAACGCTTAAAAAAGGGGACGATTTCATTGGGAACCGGATCCGCGCCAAAATTGTTAAAAACAAAGTGGCGCCTCCTTTCCGCACGGCGGAATTTGAAATTTATTTTGATGAAGGGATATCCCGCAGCAGCGACATCCTGGATTTAGGGATACAAACTGAAGTCATCGCTAAATCCGGCTCCTGGTTTTCTTATGAAACGGAGAAAATCGGACAGGGGCGGGACAGCGCCAGGAAATTCCTGTTGGATAACCCAAAAATCCTGAATCAAATCGAGAAGAAAATTCTGGAGTCCTCTGGATTGAAGAAATAAGAACTATATCCATGCGTAAAAACACAAACTTCCTGAAAAAAACGCTCGGCGTTATCGCATGTTTCCAGCTAGGAGCGGTCGCCGTGATGTTAACCTCCCCCGTTCATGCCGAAGAACCGTCCTTGGTGCATGCTGTCGAGACTGTGGCCCAAAAAGTCGGACCATCGGTGGTGTCCATAAAAACGGAACAGATTCAGTATGACCCAGGGAGGGCCTATTACGGCGGGGACCTTTTTGATCAGTTTTTTGGAGAATTTTTCGGGGGGTATCCGCGATATGAACAACGGCGTCAGGGGCTGGGGTCCGGAGTCATCGTGGATAATAAAGGATATATTCTGACCAACGAACACGTTGTCCGGGGTGCGGACACCATCACGGTCATGCTCCCGGACGGCCGGGCTTTTGAAGGGGAACTCAGAGGGACGGATTCTCGCTCCGACCTGGCGGTGGTTAAAATTCCCTCATTGGAAATGACAATCCCTCCGCTGGGCAACTCTGATGACTTAAAAATCGGCCAATGGGTTGTGGCGATCGGGAACCCGTTCGGCCATGTGCTGAATGATCCGCAACCCACGGTAACAGCCGGCGTGGTCAGTGCTCTGCACCGGGCGCTCCCGGCCAGCTCCCGAAGGGACACGGACTATTCCGACCTCATCCAGACCGACGCAGCCATTAACCCCGGCAATTCCGGTGGCCCGCTGGTGAATTTGAACGGCGAGGTCATCGGCATTAACGTGGCGATTTTCTCAACGTCCGGAGGCTATCAGGGAATCGGGTTCGCTATCCCTATCAATTACGCCAAAACAATAGTCGACCAGATTATCAAAGGTAAAAAGGTGACCCAGGGCTGGATCGGGATCAGCATCCAGGACTTAGATTACCGGCTCGCCCAATATTTCAACCTGCCGTCCGCAGAAGGCGTATTGGTCTTGAAAGTCCTCAAAGATGCTCCAGCCGAACAGGCTGGATTATCTGACGGAGATATCATCTTGTCAATCAACGACGTTAAAATGAGGACCTGCGCTCTGTTGAGCAAATACATCGCCAACCGGGACATCGGGGAAACGGTGCAGGCACGGGTTCTTCATAAAGGAGAGGAAAAAACGCTCCGTATCGTGATCGGTGAACGGGCCCCTCTCAAAGACCCGTTGTCACAACCCTCATACCCGAGAACCGGGCCGGGACCGTCGCCGGCCTGGAAAGGGTTTGAAGTTCAGGATATCACCGAAGAGGTGGCCGAACAATTCCGCCTGGAAAATATCACCGGAGTGATCATCACCAGGTTGCATCCGGGCAGCCCGGCCCACCACGCGGGGATCCGGGAAGGGGATATCATCATTGCCGTTAATAACCAGGCCGTCAAAAATACTGAAGACTTCCGCCAAGCTGTCTCCAGGACATCCGGGAATTGCCTTATACAAACATTACGGGGATTTTTTATCATAGGAAATTAAACCATGCTCACCGCATCCGCCATCAGAAAAAGATACCTGGATTTTTTTGTCTCAAAGGGGCATGCCCTCATCCGGAGCGACTCTTTGGTGCCCAAAAATGACCCGACGGTTCTATTCACGACCGCCGGGATGCAACAATTCAAGCGCCAGTTCCTTGGCCACATTGACGAGTACACCCGGGCCGCATCCTCCCAGAAATGCCTGCGCACCGATGATCTGGAGCAGGTGGGGAAGACCAACTTTCACCACACATTCTTTGAAATGCTGGGCAACTTTTCGTTCGGAGACTACTTCAAGAAAGAAGCCATCACGTGGGCCTGGGAGTTTTTGACCGGAGTCGTCAACTTGCCAGCTGAAAAATTATGGGTTTCCGTGCATAAGGATGATGAAGAAGCGGCCGGGATTTGGCTGGACACGATAAAAATTCAACCCCAAAGGCTGGTCCGGCTTGGGGACAAAAGCAATTTCTGGCCTTCCAACGCCAGGGCCGAAGGGCCAAACGGCCCCTGCGGGCCCTGCTCGGAAATCTTTTACGACTACGGGCGGAACCCGAAATGCCAGAACCCCGAGTGCAACCCGGACTGCGACTGCGGGCGGTTCGCGGAAATATGGAACCTAGTGTTCACCCAATTTGAACGCAAGGACGGAGGCGTGCTCGAACCATTACCTGCCAAGAATATTGATACCGGCATGGGGTTGGAACGGCTCACCGCTGTCATTCAAGGGAAAAAGAACAATTTCGATACGGACCTATTCGTGGGGATCCGCCAGGCAATCCGGCAGCTCATTCCCGGGGACCTCTCCTGGGAAGAGGAATGCATCGTGGCCGATCACATCCGGGCTATCGTCTTTGCGATCTCTGACGGGATTATTCCTTCCAATAAAGAACGGGGTTCCGTGGTCAAAAGGCTGATCAATGACAGCGCCAACATCGCCCTGTCTTACGGGCCGCAACAACCCGGCATCTACCAGCTTGTCCCGGAAGTCGTCCGGGTGATGCAGGACCAGTACCCGGAATTGGCTGACAAAGCCGAGGATATCGCCGATCTTATCAAGAAAACCGAAGAGGCATTCATCCAAGTGCGCTCCCAGCGGATCCCGGAACTGGAAACCCTGGATTTAACCGCCATGTCCTCCCGGGAACGGGGGGAAACTTATTTCAAATTCCGGGACACGTACGGGCTGCCGCTTTCTGTGATCGTGGCGACAGCGAAAAAGAAAGGCGTTTCAGAAGAATTTCTCTGCCAGGATCTTGATGTTTATAAACAACTGATGCATCAGCAGCAGTGCCGTTCCAGGGCAGCCAGCAAAATGGCCGGGGACGTCTTCACGGACACTGAACTGAACCTCAACGTTTGTAAAACACAATTCCTGGGGTATGAACACAATACTGTCCCGGCGCGGATCCTTAAACTTTTTGTCAACACACAAGAACGCGCCACCGTACAGGAAGGGGAGGAAGTGCAATGCGTGCTGGACGCCACCCCGTTTTACGCGGAATCCGGCGGTCAAGTCGGCGACACCGGTGTCATCCAGGGGCCGTCCGGGACGATCCGCGTCACTGGCACGCACAAAATTTCCGACATTTTCATTCATAACGGGAAGGTCGAAAACGGCGGCCTGAGCCTTGAAGAAAACGTGACGGCGCAAATCGACATAAAACGGCGCATGGCGATTATGCGCAACCACACCGCCACCCATCTGTTGCAGGCGGCCTTACGCCACATCTTGGGCCAACATGTCCAACAGCAGGGCTCCATGGTTGATGAAGAACGCCTGCGGTTTGATTTTTCTCATCCCAAGGCCTTGAGCGCTGATGACATCCGTGCCTTGGAAACCTATGTCAACGACCGTATCCTCACCTGCGGGACAGTCTCTAAAAAAACTATGCCGCTGGACCAGGCTAAAAATAACGGCGCGCTGGCGTTCTTTGCCGAAAAATATTCCGACACAGTCCGGGTGGTGGCAATTGATGATTTTTCCATTGAGCTGTGCGGAGGCACCCATTTGGACTCCACCGGGCAAATCGGGATTTTTAAAATTATAAACGAGTCTGCCATCGCCCAGGGAATCCGGCGCATCGAAGCCAAAACCGGCACCGGGGCCCTGGGATTTATCAACGAACGGGAAGACCTGCTCCGCCGCCTGTCCCAATTGATGAAATCACCGGTGACAGAGCTAGACGAACGCGCCGCTCTGCAAATCCAACGTATGAAGCAGTTGGAGAAAGACCTGGAAAAATACCAGACGGAAGCCGTGCTCAAGGAGCTTCCCAAAATTCTTTCAGAGGCACGGGACCTCAACGGGGCACGGGTCATCACGCGCACGTTTGATGGCGTGGCGACTAATGTCTTGAGAAAACTCGCTGACACTATTAAACAGCAGTTTGACGCGATCGTCATTTTGGCATCCCGGAGCAAAGACGACGTGCAGGTCCTGGCCGTCGTGAGCCCAGCGCTTGTCAAAGGAGGCTGGAACGCGAAGGAGATTATTCAGGTGATCGCTGAAGCAATCAAAGGGAACGGCGGAGGGCGCGACACAATGGCCCAAGCCGGCAGCCAGAACCCGGGTTTACTGGTGGACGCGCTGCGGCAGGCCGAGAATTTTATTAAACAAAGGAACACTTCAGCATGAAAATCCTTAAACTCAACGGTCAGGGTATCCAAGATATCTACAACCGCCATCAGAACGTCCGCAAACGGCACATTGAAGAGAAAGTCAAAAAGATCATTGAAGATGTCCAGTTGCGCGGCGATGACGCGGTCATTAAATACACCCGTCGATTTGACAAAGCCAAATTAAATCCCAAGGATCTGTGCGTGGCGGAAAATGAGATCAGCGCGGCGTATCAGAATATCACCAGCGATTTTATCAATAACCTGAAAGTGATTATTAATAACGTTACGCTCTTTTACAAAAAACAAGTCCCCAAGCCCTGCCGCATCAAAGATCAAGAAGGGGTTTTACTGGGAGAAAATATCCATCCTTTGGAGACGGTGGGCATCTACATCCCGGCCGGTACCGCGCCTTTGGTCTCATCCGTTTATATGACCGTCATCCCGGCCAAAGTCGCCGGCGTCAAAAATATTATCATCGCGACACCCCCGAACTCCCAGGGGCATATTAACCCGCATATCCTGGCCGTGGCCAATTTGCTGAAAGTAAACTCAATTTATAAAATGGGAGGCGCGCAGGCCGTGGCCGCGCTCGCCCTCGGCACCAAGACCGTCCCCAAAGTGGATATGATTATCGGGCCCGGGAACATGTATGTCACGGAAGCTAAACGGCAATTGTTCGGCTTTGTGGATATTGACATGCTGGCCGGGCCTTCGGAGCTTGTGATTATCGCCAACCGGTTCAGCAACCCGGATTTTGTGATCGCTGATCTCGAAGCGCAAATGGAGCATCTGGGGGGATTGGCCATTCTGGTGACAACGTCAAAACAACTCCTGCGGCAGGTCCGCAAACGCCTCGCGAACGGCTATGGGATTTATGTCCAGAATATGGATGAGGCAGTGGACGTGGTTAATAAGATCGCTCCGGAACATCTGGAAATCCTGACGAACAATCCTAAAAGCATCTCCAGGAAAATCCGCAACGCCGGCGCGATCTTTCTAGGGCCTTACAGCCCCACAGCGGTTGGAGATTACGCCGCTGGCCCCAGCCATGTCTTACCGACCATGGGGACCGCCCGTTTCTTTTCGGGTCTCAGCGTGCACCACTTTATGAAAACCAGCCACGTGATTTCCTTTTCCAGGCGCGCCCTGGAAAGAGTTTATCCCAACGTCATCAAAATCGCGCAGCTGGAAAATCTGACAAAGCACGCGGATTCGGTGCAGATCCGCTTCACGGGACACCATAAACCAGAAACCAAGGGATGAAAGGATCACGATCATGGGCGTATCCAGTGAACGGAAAACCCGTTTTCTAAGAAAAAGCAAAGAGACCGAAATTTCCTGCCAGCTCAATATCGACGGGAGGGGAGAAGCCCGGATCAAAACTCAGATCGGTTTTCTTGATCATATGCTTGAGCTCTTCGCTTTTCACGGCTTTTTTGATCTGGAACTGACGGTCCAGAAAGCGGACCTTGAGATCGATATCCACCACACGAACGAAGACATCGGGATCGTGCTGGGCAAAACCTTTAGTCAAGCCCTGGATACAAAACAAGGAATACGCCGTTTCGGGTCCGGGTTCGCGCCGATGGAATCGACCCTGGGGCACGCGGTCATTGATATCAACGGACGGGGCTATTTCAGCCATAACCTGACCAAAGGGCAGGATCAAGAAGGGTACTCGATCTCTTACATGGAGCATTTACTGGAATCGTTCGCGCACAGCCTCGGAGCGACCCTGGTTGTCCAAGTCAGCGGACAGAGTGACGACCTGCACACCAATTTAGAGACCGTTTTTAAATCCCTGGGCCTGGCGCTGGATCAAGCGACACAGATCGACCCTCGCAGGGCCGCAACGATCCCTTCGACAAAAGGAATTATCGACTAAGAATTAAATGAATACGCTAAAATTTAAAACAGGCAGATATGGATATTACGATTATTGATTATGGCATGGGCAACCTGCGCAGCGTGCAAAAAGCTTTTGAAAAAGCCGGGGCCCGGGCAACCATCACCAACGAGGCCGGTCTGGTCGCCCAAGCGGAAAGGCTCGTCCTCCCGGGAGTCGGGGCCATGGCCCCGGCCATGCAGAAATTACACGAACTGGGGCTCATGGACATTATACGAGACTTCGTGACAACGGGGAAACCGTTCCTCGGGATCTGCCTCGGTTTTCAATTATTGTTCAGCCGAAGCACGGAAGGTGGCGATGTCCCGGGATTAAACCTTCTAACCGGGACAGTCGAACGATTCCCTCCGGGCCAGAAAGTTCCCCATATCGGCTGGAATGCGCTCGTCTTCCAGCGGGATGATTGTCCCTTATGGAAAGGGCTGCCTCTAGAAACATACGTGTATTTTTGCCATTCGTATTATGTAAAACCGGATAAGCCGGAGATAACCGCCAGTTTAACGGAGTACGGCAGATCATTCTCGTCCTCTGTCTGGGATAAAAACGTGTTCGGTGTCCAGTTTCACCCGGAAAAAAGCCAGGACATCGGGCTGCGCATTCTTAAAAATTTCATTGAGAACACATGATCCTTTATCCGGCCATAGATATACAAGACAAAAGGGTCGTCCGGCTCAAACAGGGACGTTTTCAAGATACGACGCAATACGCGGACGACCCTGTCCAGGTGGCTCAAACATGGGAACAAGCCGGAGCCCCATGGCTGCATGTGATTGATCTGGACGGCGCGCGAAACGGCACGCCCCAAAACACGGAAACGATCATTAAAATTACCCGGGCTGTTGCTGTCCCGGTGCAATGCGGAGGCGGCATCCGGACTGAAGCCGAAATCGCCACGCTGCTTGACGCCGGCATAGCGCGCGTTGTTTTAGGCACTCAAGCCATCGAAAACCTGGAGTTTTTAAGAAATCTTCTGGCGCGATGGCCGGAAAAAATCACCGTGAGCCTGGACTGCAAGGACGGATATCTGACGACAAAAGGATGGACAAAGGTCACGCACATCAAGGCCACTGATTTTGCCCGGGATTTGGAACGGATGGGGCTCACGTGCCTGATTTACACGGATATTAAAACCGACGGAATGCTCAGCGGCCCCAACTACGCCGCCCTCAAAGAACTGCTCAAGGCGGTCACCATTCCGGTCATCGCCTCCGGAGGCATTAAAGATATCCGGGATATTGAGCAGCTCCGGGATATGGAACCACTGGGCATCACCGGCGCGATCACCGGCCGGGCCATTTATGAAGGGACTTTAGATTTAAAGGAAGCGATTCAGCTATGCTCACAAAAAGGATAATCCCCTGCTTGGATGTTAAAAACGGCCGCGTAGTCAAAGGCGTTAATTTTATTCAATTACGCGATGCCGGCGATCCCATAGAAATCGCGGAAAGTTATAACCGTCTGGGCGCGGATGAGATTGTTTTCCTTGATATCACCGCCAGCCACGAGGAACGGCCGATTATTCTGGACGTCGTGCGTTCAACCGCGGAAAAAGTCTTTATGCCGCTTACGGTCGGAGGCGGGATTACGGGAATTGAGGATATCCGGAAACTGCTCAACGCGGGCGCGGACAAGGTGTCCATCAACTCGGCAGCCGTCCGCAACCCCGCCATTCTCAAAGAAGCGGCAGACCGGTTCGGGAGCCAGTGCATTGTCCTGGCCATAGACGCCAAACGCGAACAAGATCACTGGGCGGTTTACATTAACGGCGGCCGTATCCGCACGGAATTGGACGCCATCCAATGGGCCAAGAAGGGGGAAGAACTCGGGGCCGGGGAAATCCTTTTAACCAGCATGGATTATGACGGCACCAAAAACGGTTATGACCTGGCCCTGACGGAAGCGGTTTGTCAAGCGGTCAACATTCCTGTGATCGCCTCCGGCGGCGCTGGGAAGCCCGGGGATTTCTTGGACGTCCTTGCACAAACAGGCGCGGACGCCGCGTTGGCCGCCTCCGTATTTCATTACGGAGAACTGGCCATTCAGGATATTAAAAACTACCTCAAAGGAAAGGGTGTACCGGTACGATTATGAACAAGCTTGAAACAATGCAGATCACCCCACGGACCCTGCACAAACTAAAATTTGACGCCAACGGGCTTATTCCCGCGATCATCCAGGACCATAAAACCAAAGAGGTCCTGATGATGGCGTACATGAACATCGACTCGCTGAAAAAAACCCTGAAAGGAGGGAAGACCTGCTTCTGGTCCCGTTCCCGCCAGGAGTACTGGGTGAAGGGCATGACATCAGGGCACTTCCAGCATGTTAAAAAAATTTGCTATGACTGCGATTGCGATACCCTGCTGATTACCGTAGAGCAAATCGGCGCCGCGTGCCATACTTTGAAAAAAAGCTGTTTTTACCGTGAAATAACGAGTCCAAGGAAAAAATGATAAAACCGGATTTAAATGAATTTCTAAAACTGACGAAAAAAGGGAACCTCATTCCAGTCTATGATGAAATTCTGGGAGACTTGGACACACCGGTATCCGCTTATTACAAGCTCGCCGATAAGAACGGGTATTCGTTTCTGCTGGAGTCCGTTGAAGGGGAAAAAAAGGTGGCCCAGTTTTCATTCCTGGCGTCGCATCCCCAGAAAGTCATACGGGCCCGCGGGCGGACGGTTGACATGATCGACCTCTTAAAAGGCCAAACCCGTCAAATCCAGCTTCCGGAAACGGATTCCCCGCTTGAGGTCATCCGGGATGTCATGAAAGAATACTCGTTTGTCCCCATCCCCGGACTGCCTCGCTTTTGCGGCGGCCTGGTGGGATACCTCGGATACGATATGGTGCGATTCTTTGAACATCTCCCGGATCAGCCGGACAATGATTTGAACCTGCCGGAGATGCTCCTGGTCCTCGCTAAAAGCCTGGTCATTTTTGACCACTTAAACCATAAAATTAAAGTGGTTTATTGCGTGCACGTCCCTGAGCGTATGAACGAAAAAGCCCGCATTAAAGCGTATTCTCTGGCGGTCAAAACGATACAAGGCATCATCAGAAAGCTCAAACGGCCGTTGAAACCGGAGGCACTCTTGGGCGGACGCTCTCCGCGCGCCCTCGACGTGCGGTCCAACATGACCCAGGAACGTTTTGAAACAATCGTGAAGGAAGCCAAGAAACAAATCCGGGCGGGGGAAATTATCCAGATCGTTCTTTCCCAGCGGTTTGAAGTGGACATGACCGTTTCGCCATTTTATCTTTACCGCATGCTGCGGGCGCTGAACCCATCACCCTACATGTACTACCTTCATTTCAATGGGACCGCCATTGTCGGATCTTCCCCGGAACTTCTTATCCGCTGCGAAGACGGTGTCGTGGAAACGCGCCCCATCGCCGGGACCCGTCCGCGAGGCCAGGATGAACAAGAAGACAAGAAACTGGCGGAAGACCTCCTGCGCGACCCTAAAGAGATTGCCGAGCACATCATGCTGGTTGATTTGGGACGCAATGATCTGGGCCGGGTCTGTCAGAAAGGCACCGTCGAAGTTTCTGAATTCATGGCCGTTGAGAAATATTCCCATGTCATGCATATCGTCTCGAATGTCAAAGGGCGGCTCATGCCTGAGAAAGATTCCCTGGACGTCCTTCAAGCCGCTTTTCCGGCTGGCACGGTATCCGGCGCCCCGAAAATCAGAGCCATGGAGCTGATTGACACCCTGGAAAACGTCGCCCGCGGCCCCTACGCCGGATGCATCGGTTATTTTAGTTTCTCAGGGAACCTGGATTCCTGCATCACGATCCGGACCATCGTCGCGCATCAAGGCAAAGCCTATATTCAGGCCGGCGCGGGGATCGTGGCAGATTCCGTGCCTCACCGCGAATACCAGGAAACCATGAACAAAGCCCGGGCACAAATTTTAGCCATTGAACAGGCCCATCACATTTGGAGTAACGGGACCACGCGTCCCCTCAAAGAAAAAAAAGCACGTGCTGCTTATAAAAAAGGAAGAAGGAGGACACATTAATGGAAGTACGCATTCGTCTGCAAAAAGCAGGAGCCAAAGCCAACAAGAAGTATAACTACCGGATCGTCGTTTTAAGCAAGAGCGACCCCAAACAGGGACGGGCCCTGGATATCCTCGGATATTATGACCCGGCAAAAAAACCGGCGGTGATTTCCTTGAACAAGGAGAAGCTGGAGAAATGGCTTCAAAAAGGAGCCCAGATGACCGACACGGTACGGTCCCTGGTTAAGAAAACCGCCAAGGGGTAAATTCCCGAGCCTGATGTTCGCTGGAATTTCTTATTAACCCGGTTGAAGAAAGGTCTCTTTATGCCCGTAGAAACGACAGCCAATCAATTTTCACAAATGATCCCATTCATTGTGATCGCGTTCATTTTCTATTTCATCGTCTTTAGGCCGGAGGAAAAAGAAAAACAAAAAAAGAAGAAAGAACTCCAGGAGAAGCTCAAAAAGAACGATCAGGTTGTCACGGCTGGAGGCATTCACGGGACAGTCGTTAATATCAAGACGGCCACGGTCATACTGCGTGTTGATGACAATGTAAAAATCGAAGTGGATAAAGATGCGATTGCGACTATCAGCGAAACATAGCGTTAATATAAAAGAGAGGACAAACCAATGAGCAAAAACCTGAAAATACGTTTACTGGTCGTGGCGGGCGTGATCGCGGCCTCCTTGTACTTTGCTTTACCTTTAGACAAGAAAGTAAACCTCGGGCTTGACCTGAAAGGCGGCATTCATCTGGTCATGAAAGTGGACACGGAAAAACTTGAGGAAGAAGCCAAAAAGGACGCGGTGCCCCGGGCTATCGAAATTTTACGGAACCGTATTGACCAGTTAGGGGTAGCCGAGCCGGTTATTCAAAGGCAGGGAGAAGACCAGATCATCGTCCAACTTCCCGGAGTCACCGACCGTGACAAGGCGAAAGAACTGATCGGAACGGTGGCCCAGCTGGAATTCAGCCTGGTCAATGAGGACCCCAACCTTTTAAATGAGGCTTTATCAAGCGAGACCAACCCGCCGGGTTATTTGCTCAAAAAGGTCAAAGGCAAGACGGATTTTATCCTGGTCGCCGAGAAACCGTCTTTAACCGGGGATACGATCGCCAACGCCATGGTCGATTTTAACAATGCCGCCTTCGGGGAGCCGCAGATCAGTTTTACCCTAAACGGCGACGGAGCTAAAACCTTCGCGAGGCTGACCCGCGCCCATGTCAATGACCGCCTTGCGATCCTGCTGGATGGGGAAGTGCTTTCCGCGCCCAATATCAGCGAGCCGATCCTAAGCGGCCGGGGTGTCATCACCGGCCAATTCACCGTGGAAGAAGCTTCCCTGCTCGCTTTAGCCCTGCGTTCCGGGTCATTGCCCGCGCCCATGCACGTGGAAGAAGAGCGCACTATCGGACCGCTTTTGGGCCAGGATTCAATCCGCGCCGGGGTGACGGCCAGTGTTATCGGAGGTATCGCGGTCCTGATCTTTATGCTGATCTATTATTTGAAAGCCGGCATCATCTCGGATATCGTTCTGTTGTGCAATTTGGTGATTATCGTTGGTGTCATGGGCGCCCTTAACTACCTCCTGCCGGGGTCAAAAGTAACGCTGACCTTGCCCGGCATAGCGGGGATCATCCTCACCATGGGCATGGCCGTGGACGCGAATATCCTGATCAACGAACGCATCAGGGAAGAACTTGACAATGGCCGGCCAATACACGCAGCAACATCAAGCGGATTTAATAAGGCGTTTTCCGCCATCCTGGACTCCAATTTGACCACGCTCATCGCGGCCTTCATGCTCTTCCAATTCGGGTCCGGCCCCATCAAGGGGTTTGCCGTGACATTAACCATCGGTTTATTATCCAGCCTTTTTACCGCGATTTTCATCAACCGCACCCTATTCATACTGCTTATTGAAATGAAAGTCCTGAAGTCCCTGCCCATGCTACAGATTTTTTCAAAACTGAACATCGATTTCGTGTCCAAACGTTATATCTGTGCGGCGCTGTCTGCCATTCTGATCGGAGTCGGGCTTTTTTCCTTTTTCCAGAAAAAGGACACGGTTTACGGGATTGATTTCGCCGGAGGGCAGGTTCAGGAATACCGCTTTCAGAAACCGGTCAAGGCCCAGGACCTGCGGGACATCTTCAAGGCCAATGGCATCCACGACCTCGTCATTCAGGGCTTCGATAAACACCCGGAGGACGTGATCATCCGCTCGGCACAAGATACGGACACGGCGGTCATGAAAGTGTTCAGGGAAAAAATGGCGGACAATCCGTTTCAAATCCTGCGGATTGAAGCCGTCGGCCCCGTTGTGGGAAAAGACTTAAGGAAACGGGCCGTGTCCGCCGTGGTGTTCGCCCTGGCCGGGATCCTGGTCTATGTCGGCTTCCGGTTCCACCATTTCGATTTCGCCACCACCGGCGTCATCGCCCTCTTGCACGACGTGGCGATTACCGTGGGATTTTTGGCCATGATGGGACGGCAAATAGACCTGCTCATCATCACCGCACTGTTGACCATCACCGGTTACTCGATTAACGACACAATCGTCATTTATGACCGGGTGCGGGAAAACATGCCCAAATTAAGAAAAACAAAATTCCGGGATGTCCTCAACATCAGCATCAACCAGACATTAAGCCGAACCATTCTGACCACATTCACGACGCTGATCACCGTGACCTCCATATATCTGTTCGGGGGGGAGAGTTTGAACACGTTCGCGCTCAGTCTGATCATCGGATTCATCACCGGGACGTATTCGACGATTTTTATCGCCGTGCCCCTGGTTCTGGCGTGGCAAAAAAATAAGTCCTAGGATGTTTCGATCGCTCAAACTTTATGTCGATCAAACCATCAATTTAGACGAAATCCTGGAAGAGCTGGTCCATTTCCATTACCGCAAGGTCAGGGACGTCCAGGAAGAAGGGGATTTCGCCTGCCGGGGAGAAGTCCTGGACGTCTTCCCGGCGAATTTCGACAGCCCCATCCGGATCGCCCTGAACGGAGACCGGATCCAGTTCATTGCCAGTTACAATATCCGCTCATCCCAGACCATCTGGAAGCACAATATTATCTTTCTCCTGCCCAGCAAAAAGACGGACAAATCGCCCTTCACAGCCGACACTCCGTTAAACCACTTCGTCGACATCCATAAAGGGGATTACGTCGTTCACAACCATCACGGCATCGGAAGGTTCCTCGGGATCAAACCGATGCCGGTGAACAACCAGAATAAAGACCACCTGGTCATCGAATACTTCGGGGGCGACCGCCTGTATATCCCGAAGCACGACATGCATCTGGTTCAAAAATACGTTAATTTTCATAAGAAACCGCCCCGCCTCTACAAGTTGGGATCGAAAGAATGGACGCGGGTTAAAGCTCAAATCCAGAAAAAGCTGCAGCGTTTCGCGGCGGAACTCTTGCGGCTGCAGGCGCTGCGCACCAGCCTGAAAGGATTCGCCTATAACAGGGACCCTGAATGGGAAAACGCCTTTGAAAAATCTTTCCCGTTTCCCGACACCCCGGACCAGATCAAATCAACCCGGGAGGTGATCACGGACATGGAGGCTGACTGGCCGATGGACCGGCTATTATGCGGGGATGTGGGCTTCGGCAAAACCGAGGTTGCCCTGCGGGCGATGTTCAAAGCCGTACTGAACAATAAACAGGTTGCGGTGCTCGTGCCGACCACGATTCTGGCGGAGCAGCATTATTATAATTTCAGCGAACGGATGAAAAATTATCCCGTTAAGATCGCCATGCTCAGCCGGTTCCGGACCAAGCAAGAGCAGGAATCCATCATCCGGGAATTGGCCGAGAAACGGGTCGATATCGTCATCGGAACGCATCGGCTGTTGTCTAAAGATATCCATTTCAAAGACCTGGGGCTTGTGGTGATTGACGAAGAACAACGTTTCGGTGTAAAAGCCAAAGAAAAGCTCAAGCACCTGAAACTCCTGGTGGATGTCCTGACCTTGACCGCCACGCCGATTCCACGCACGCTTTACATGGCCATGGCCGGGGTCAAAGACATGTCCGTCATCTCAACCCCCCCGAAAAACCGGACACCGGTCTTGACTCACATCGTCGAGTTCGATGAAGACCTGGTGCGCACCGCCATCGAGCGGGAAATAAGCCGGAAAGGCCAAGTCTTTTTCTTGCACAACCGGGTTGAAGATATCGAGAAAGTTGCTAAAATAATACAAAGGCTTGCTCCGAAAGCAAACGTCGCGGTGGGCCACGGGCAAATGCCTGCCAAGCAGTTGGAACGCGTGATGCTGCAATTTCTTAAAGGGGACGTCCATGTCCTGGTCTGCACAACGATCATCGAGTCGGGGATCGACATCCCCAACGCGAACACGCTGATGGTTAACCACGCGCAGCATTTCGGCCTGGCTGACTTACACCAACTACGGGGCCGGGTGGGGCGGTTTACCAACCAGGCTTACGCGTATTTCTTTATTCCTTCCGAGTTAGGGCTTTCGAAAATATCAAAAGCCCGGCTCAGCGCCCTCGAAAAACACAGCGAATTGGGCGCCGGATTTCAAATCGCTTTTGAAGATCTGCAAATCAGGGGTGCGGGGAATTTATTAGGGGAAGAGCAAAGCGGGTATATCACCGCCATCGGTTTCGATTTATACTGCCGGCTTTTGAAGGAGTCGATTGAACATTTAAAAACGACCCAGGAGACGATGGAACATGTTGAGGCACAATAAAAAAACTATCGGGGGCATCATGACCGCCGTGCTCCTCTTAACTCCCTTGACGGCGACTCATGCGGTGGAAGACGCCATTATAGCGGTTGTGAATGACGACATCATCACTTTAAAAAACCTGAAAGATTATATCCACTCTTTGTTTACGCAGCTGAAAATGGAAGGCCGGCGTGACAGCGAAATACAGAGCATCATGCAGGAGATGGAGAGGGACGGTATCGTCCGCCTGATTGAAGACAAACTTATCCTGACAGAAGCGAACCGCATTGGATTGGAAGTAAGGCCAGAAATCATCGATCAACGGCTCGCGGAAATTAAACAAGCCTACAAATCAGAGCAGGATTTTCTGAAGGCGCTTTTAGCCGAAGGCGCCACGATTTCAGAACTGAAAACGAAACTCAATGACCAATTTAAAATAAAATTCATGGTCGAGAGGGAAGTCCGGTCAAAAGTTGTGGTCAACCCGCAAGAAGTGACGGATTACTACAAAAAAAATTTTGAGTCGTTCCAGCAGCCGGCCAAGGTGGAGCTGTTATCGATCTATATCCCCAAGAATAACGACATTGACTCCGCCCGCCAGCAAGCAAAAGATATCCTTTTACAAGTCATCGAAGGAAAAGATTTTAAGGTGCTCATGGACACCTATTCCCTGGGAACGCCGGTCGGCACAATTGCCAAAGGGCAGGTTTTGCCCGCGATTGAAAACGCGGTTTTCGGGTTGAAGGAAGGGGAGGTTTCAAAGATCATCGAGCTTGAGGAAGGTCTTTATATTTTTAAAGCCATAAAACAGACCCCTCACCAGATCGCGACTCTGGATGAGGTTAAAGATATCATCACAGAGAAAATTTTCCAGGACAAATTCCGTGAACGGTTTAACATCTGGATCCAGGAACTCAAAAAACAAGCCTATATCGACATCAAAAGTTAACCCATCCTTCGGCGGGCCTCCCGTTGGCAACTGGTCTTTATGATAAATATCCTTAAAACTCCCGACATCCCATGAGATTAAAAAACAGAAAAACCATTGCTGTCACGATGGGCGATCCGGCAGGAATTGGCCCGGAAGTCCTCGTCAAAGCGCTGAGGAATCCCGGCATCCGGAAACGCGGGCCTTTCTGTATTATCGGTGACAAGACGATCTTGAACCGTTACGCGTCCAGCCTGCCGGGAAACTGTGACCTGAGAGACCTTAAACTGCTGTCTGAAAACGCGGTTCGCCCAGGACAGGGCACACCGGCGTCCGCGCAGGCGTCTCTATCTTATCTTCTCGCGGCCGTGGATTTGCTGAAACGAAAAGGCGCGCACGCCCTGGTGACGGCGCCGGTGCATAAAGAAAACATCTGCACATCGGGGTGCCATTTTGAAGGGCACACGGAATTCCTCGCCCGGGCGTTCCATCGCAAGCATGTTGAGATGATGTTTGTCGCCCGGCATTTACGCGTCGTCCTGCTCACCCGCCACATCCCGCTGAAACGTGTCAGCCGCATGATCTCCGCTGAAGCCCTCCTGGGCACGGTCCAGAGGGCCCGGCAAAGCCTGCGAGCCCAGTTCGGGATTCCGAATCCGCGAATCGCGGTTTGCGGCCTGAACCCCCACGCCGGGGAGGGAGGGAACATCGGCGATGAGGAGATCCGCATCCTGATCCCGGCTATTACAGCCGCAAAAAAAAGAGGAATCCCTATCGAAGGCCCGTTTGCCGCCGACACCTTATTTACGCCGCATAACTCAAAAAACTATGACCTCATCATTGCGATGTACCATGACCAGGGGCTGGTGGCGGTCAAAGCCCTTTTCTTTCATGACCTGGTTAACTTCACGGCCGGGTTGCCGTTTATCAGGACCTCCCCCGCTCACGGCACGGCTTTTAATATCGCCGGGAAAGGGGTGGCCCACGCCGGATCAATGACCGCCGCCCTCCGTCTGGCCGACGAACTCACAAACGGTTAAAATCATGCCCAAACGTTTTCCACGGACATCTCCTCCAGAGCTTCTCCCAAGGGCCCGAAAACACCTCGGGCAGAATTTTCTTGTCGATGACAATGTCATCCGGAAAATCATTTCCGCATGTTGTTTGAACGATGATCAACACGTGCTGGAAATAGGCCCGGGACGAGGCGCTTTAACCAGGCACATCGCCCCGGGGGTAAAATCACTTCACGCGGTTGAAACGGACCCCCGTTTGTGCGGCCTTTTGAAAGGACTCTTGCCGGACGACCGGCTTCACCTCATTCAATCGGATTTTTTGAATTTCCCCATGTCCGGGCTTCCGGTTCCCGTTAAGGTCATCGGGAACCTGCCATACGGCATTTCCACGCCTATTATCGAAAAATTAATTTCCGAACGCCACTTTATCACGGAAGCGTTTCTAACGGTTCAACACGAATTCGGGAAAAGGCTCACCGCCCAACCGCATTCCAAAGACTATGGGTCGCTCTCCTGTTACATCCAATATTACGCAGACGTGCGCATCCTTTTTCTGATCTCTCCGTCCTGTTTCAGGCCGGTCCCGAAAGTCACCTCTTGTTTCCTTCATCTGTCTTTCCGAGAGGCAAGAACTCCAGTCCAAGACGAGCCGCTTCTTTTTAAATTGATCCGAACGGCTTTTCAGCACAGGAGGAAAACACTCGTCAACGCTTTGGCCGGCGGGTGCGATAAACAAGCGCTCCTGAATGTCTTGGAACGGCTCAACATCAAGCCTTCCTCAAGGCCAGAAGCATTATCCCTGATGGATTATTGTCATATTATAAATTTGCTTTAAAATAAAACGGGTAATTTAATTTTGGGGAGGAGAAGAGGGGACCGGCTCTGATTCCGCGCCGGGTGGTTCCCATCCTTCAAACCAATGCTGAAGAAGAGCGTTCTTCTTAAACTCAAAAGCGTATTTTAAAATCGTGTCCTGGATCCCGAGCTCGGTGTTCTCGAAACTGACGCCGGCCAAATTGCCATATCCGGAAACCCGGCTCCAGGCCACGCGGCCATCGACTTCCACCGCTTTCGCTTCCGTGAGATAAATCGTCAATTTGACTCTTTGGGCTGGCTGAAATTTCTGACGCATGACCAGGCAGACACCGGAACAACTCAAATCCATACTGCGGCACTCGACAGAATCAAATCCTTCCTCCGTGCGGCACAAAACACGGTTATTAACCTCCCAGCGGGGCAAATACCGTCTCTCCGGGCCGGGATAAGCAGGAACTGACTGGCGCGTGTTTGATTGAGGATTTTCCATAACTGATTAAATTCTATTTATTTATAATTAGTAATATTTTTTATATATTCCGTCCATAATGTAGCATTTTTTCTTATCTGATGCAAGAATAAGGAAAAAAAATATTAAATTCAATCCCCGACCTATTTCTTGACAGTTGAATTATTACATGTTAAAAGTAGAACTTAAAATAAAGGAGCCCAGAGATGGAAAAGAAAATATTTTATCACGACACTGATTCCGGAGGGGTTGTTTATTACGGGAACTACTTGAAATATCTTGAAGAAGCGAGGACGGAGTTTCTGGAAAAGAAAGGATTAAGTGTCACCATCTTTAGTCAGCGGGGCTTTGTGTATGCGGTCCGGAAAGTCAACATATCTTACAAAAGTCCAGCCCGGTACGGGGATATCCTGTGTTGCGATGCCACCCTTATTAAGATCACGGCCGCTCAAATTTTCTTTTCTCAGAAAATTTTTCAAAAAAAGACCAACGCCCTTGTCGCGGACGCCGAAGTTATCCTCGCCTGTCTCAATCAGGATTTCAAGCCCGTTCCAATCCCCGAAGACCTTAAGGCCCTGTTGCTGAAATAGCACTTGTGCTACCCCAAGGAGAATGATATTATTTATTAATATATATATTATTACGAGGAAATCATGATAACAAAAAATACGATCCAGACTATAGCCAGCCTCGCACGTATGAATTTGCCGGATGCTGAATTAACCGCGTTAACCCATGATTTGGAAGCAATTCTGAATTATATCGCCAAACTTGAAAAGCTTGATACAAGCGCCGTTACCCCGACAAGCCATGTCCTCCCGCTTCAAAATGTGTTCCGGGAAGACCGCGTGGTTCCTTCGCTGACTCAGGCCGAAGCGGTTCAAATGGCCATAACCCAAAAAGACGGGGCGTTCACCGTCCCGCAAGTTATCGAATGAAAAATAGGATCACCCATGAATCTTTATGAACTGACAGCGCACGCCTTAACGGACAAGTTGCACTCCGGACAGATTTCCGCGGAAACCCTCTACCATTCATTGAACCAACGGATTAAAGACAACGACGGCCCGGTTCACGCCTATGTTCTTTTTCAGGAGGAGTTCCCCGGGATCCAGGACTCCGCCCCCAAGAAATTTCGCGGCCTGCCGGTCGCCGTCAAAGACAATATCTGCGTCAAAGGCATGGAGACGACCTGCTGCTCAAGAATTCTGAAAGGGTTTAAACCTCCTTACGACGCGACAGTTATCGGGAAACTCCGGTCGCAAGGGATGGTCGTGCAGGGGCACACGAATATGGACGAATTCGCGTTTGGCTCCTCAACGGAAAACTCCTGCTACGGCCCGACCCATAATCCTTGGGACCTGACACGGGTTCCGGGAGGCAGCAGCGGCGGATCCGCGGCGGCCGTCGCCGCCCATGAAGCCATATGGGCGATCGGGTCAGATACCGGCGGCTCGATCCGTCAGCCGGCTGCTTTCTGCGGAGTCGTGGGGCTCAAGCCGACCTACGGGCGCGTTTCCAGGTACGGGCTCATCGCGTTCGCCTCCAGCCTGGATCAGATCGGGCCGATCACGAAAGACGTTCAAGATGCCGCATGCCTTCTAGGGATTTTAGCCGGACATGATCCCATGGATTCAACGTCCGGGGACCTTCCCGTGCCGGATTATGCATCGGCTCTCGGAAAGGATATCAAAGGACTAAAGATCGGTGTGCCGAAAGAATATTTTATCGACGGACTCGCCCCGGAGGTCCGCGCGGCAGTTGAAGAGGCGATCAACCTGCTGAAAGGCATGGGGGCCACGATCGTTGATATTTCACTCCCGCATACAGAGTATTGCGTTGCGACCTATTACATTATCGCCACCGCCGAAGCCAGTTCCAACCTCGCCCGTTATGACGGCGTCCGCTATGGGTTACGGCGCACGCCCCCCCAACCCCGCAAAAGCGCTATCGTGGATATGTTTGAAGAGACCCGGGACCAGGGGTTCGGAGAAGAAACAAAAAGGCGCATTATGCTCGGGACGTTTTCCCTTTCCTCCGGCTATTACGACGCCTTTTATTTACGCGGACAAAAAGTCCGCACTCTGATTAAAAATGATTTTGACCGGGCGTTTGAGGAAGTCGACGCCATCGTGATGCCGACGTCTCCGACCACCGCCTTTAAGATAGGGGAAAAAACAAACGACCCTCTGGCCATGTACCTGTCTGACATTTATACCATTTTCGCCAACCTCAGCGGGGTCCCGGCGATATCGCTTCCCTGCGGCTTTTCCAAAGAGGGGCTGCCGATCGGATTACAGGTGTGCGCGAAGGCTTTCGATGAAGAAATGATGCTGCGCATCGCGTATCAGTATGAACAAAAAGCCGGCTGGTATAAAGAGACCTTAAAACCCCGGACGAAATTATGACCAGCGCCACTCAACAATCATATGAAACCGTTATCGGGCTGGAAGTCCATCTTCAGTTCAACACCGAAAGCAAAATTTTCTGCGGCTGTGCCAACCAGTTCGGGCACCCGCCCAACACCAACACCTGCCCGGTCTGCCTCGGCCTTCCCGGAACCCTGCCGGTGCTGAATAAAACGGCGCTGGACTACGCCATCAAGGTTGCCCTGGCCCTGCATTGTCAAATCAATTCCCACATCAAATTTGACCGGAAAAATTACTATTATCCCGACCTGCCCAAGGGGTATCAGATTTCCCAATATGATTATCCGATCGGGCATAACGGCTATGTTGAAATCCTTTCCGGAGATCACTTACAGAAGATCCGGGTCCACCGGGCCCACCTGGAAGAAGACGCCGGCAAGCTGATCCATGACGCTAAAAATAAAGTCAGCCTGGTCGACTATAACCGAACCGGAACCCCGCTCATGGAAATCGTCACTGAACCGGATATCCGCTCGGCGCAGGAAGCGTACGACTATCTGACGGCCCTGAAGCTTCTGCTGCAGTATCTAAATGTTTCGGATTGTGATATGGAAAAAGGCAGCCTGCGTTGCGACGCCAATGTTTCCGTTCGTCCCCTGGGGGAAACACGGCTCGGGACCAAGTCGGAGATAAAGAACCTGAATTCCTTCCGGGCTGTGAAAGCGGCTTTAGACTATGAAGCCAACCGCCACCGCACGCTTCTCTCAGCCGGCCAGCCCCTTGTGCAGGAAACACGCCTCTGGGATGAACATGAAGAGGTGACCCAATCCATGCGCAGCAAGGAACAGGCGCACGATTACCGGTATTTCCCGGAACCGGACCTTGTCCCGTTCACGGTCTCGGACAAAAATATTGAATTGATCAGAGAATCTTTACCGGAAGAGCCCCTCAAAAAATTTGAGCGCCTGCAGGCCGCCTATGATCTTGCCGCCTATGATGCCGGGATCCTTATTCAAAATCCGGAATTGGCAGACTTCTTCGAAGCCTGCGCGAAACAGCTGTCCCCCGGCAAGAAAATCTGCAACTGGATTAACGGGCCCCTCCTGCAGGAACTGAATACCCAGAAGAAAACCGCCGCAGGGATCCCGGTTTCTCCTGAACAATTCACGGACCTGATCCGCAAGGTCGAAGAGGGGGCGGTCAGCCATCTCGTCGGTAAAGATATCCTAAAAAAAATGATCCAAACCGGGCAGACGGCTCAAGCCATCATTGAACACGATGGGCTCACCCAGGTTTCCGACAACGCCGCCTTAGAAGCTTATGTCAACCAGGTGATCACCGAAAACAGTACCGCGGCCCAGGAAATTCAAAACGGCAAAATGCAAGCTCTCGGTTTTCTGATCGGACAAACGATGAAGCTCACTCAAGGGAAAGCCAACCCGAAGATTGTGGGCGATTTAATAAAAAGGAGGCTTCTTCATGGGTAAAAAGTTTATTTCATTTTCCTTTTGTTTAGCGTTCATCCTCATTTTCTGTTCCTTAGGGAGATCCCAGATGGACGCTTCAAAAAAAATTGATGATCTTTACTCGCAAATTGAAATCTTCAGTTACGCCCTGACAACGATCCAGTCTGAATATGTCGACGAAAAAAAGCCCCAGGATCTGATTTACGGATCTTTAACGGGGATGTTATCCGCGCTTGACCCGCATTCGCAATTCCTGACGCCAGATGATTACAAGGAATTAAAAACCGAAACCCAGGGGAAATTCGGGGGCCTGGGGATAGAAATTTCCATCAAAGACGGGCTCTTGACCATCATTTCCCCCATTGAAGACACTCCCGCCTGGCGTGCCGGGCTGATGGCCGGGGATATTATTGTCAAAATAGAAAAAGAAATCACTAAAAATATGTCTTTAAGCGATGCTGTTAAACGCTTACGCGGAGAACCGGAAACACCGATCACCATTACCGTGTTGCGCGAGAAGGAATTCAAATTCCAGGATTACACGATTGTCAGGGAAGTCATTCAAATCCAGGACATCAAAGACACCCAGATCTTGGAAGACAAGATCGGATATATCCGTTTAACGGAGTTCCGGGAAGACACGCATAAAGATTTTCTTAAAGCGATCGAGTCCCTCCGCGGGCAAGAAGCCAACGCCCTGATCCTGGACTTAAGAAACAACCCGGGCGGCCTGTTGAACGTGGCCATTGATATTACGGATGAATTCCTTCCTCCGGGAGAAATGATCGTGTCCACCAAAGGGCGGCGGCCTTCCCAAAACATAGAAAGCAAATCCACCAATAAAGGAAGGTCCATCGATTGGCCGGTCGTGGTCTTGATCAACGAGGGGAGCGCGTCCGGAAGCGAAATTTTAGCCGGAGCCCTGAAAGACAATAAGCGGGCCATTATCCTCGGGGAACAATCCTTCGGGAAAGGGTCCGTGCAATCCGTTATTCCTTTGCCGGACGGGTCCGGGCTGCGCTTGACAACAAGCAAATACTTCACGCCGTCCGGAGTTTCCATTCACGGGACAGGAATCACCCCGGATGTCGTGGTCACGCGTATTTATGAAAAACCTCAAGAAACGGAAAAAATAATAAAGGAGAAAGAACAGGAAATCAACAAAATTTTTGATGGTGTGGAGATCAATGAATCAAAAGAGCCGGAAAAATGGCAAGAGGAGAAGAAGAAAAAGGACGCAAGGCAAATACTTCTCGATGACAACCAGATTCAAGCCGCGATCAGCATCATCAAAGGAATCCGCGTGTACAAAAACTTCGGACAAACGGGTTAATCCATATGCCCCTAAATCGCAGGTCCAAAAGATCCGGGTCGCGGGACACGGTTAAAAACGTCATGATCGTGATCCTCTTCGGCATTATTGTTGTTGAAACAATGCTGTTGGCGAAAGTTTACGTTCCGGGATTCCACCCCAGAAGCAGGATCCCGGAACGCACCTCTTTAGGAAAAATTGCGATCATCATCGATGATACGGGTTACAGCATGAATGATTGCGCCACGCTCTCCCAACTCAGCGCCCCTGTCACCGTCTCGGTGCTTCCGCACCTGCGGTATTCTCAAGAAATCGCCCATTGCGCCCATACGCAGGGGAAAGAAGTCATGCTTCATCTCCCGTTAGAGCCCCATCAGAACAATGACACATATCCGGGGAACTATATTATCACAACATCCATGCCACCCAGTCTGGTTATTCAGAAGTTTAACGATGCGCTAGCCAGTGTTCCCCATGCGAAAGGGGTCAACAACCACATGGGTTCTAAAGCAACAGAAGATACGGCGCTCATGTCGCTCCTTTTTACCCAGATGAAAAAAAATAACCTCTATTTTTTGGACAGCCGGGTCACACGCAAAACCATTTGCCCTCAACTCGCACGCCAACGACACCTTCCGTTTGCGGAGAGGGACGTTTTTCTAGACAACAAAAATGACCGGGACTACATTGAGCAACAATTCCGGGAATTACGACAAACCGCCGTCAAGCACGGGTACGCGATCGGGATCTGTCATGCCCGGGTCCTGACCTGGGAGGTCCTGAAAGAGCAGCTCGAACTCATGACGTCGATAGGCTATGAAATCGTCCCGGTAAAATCCCTTATCAATGCCTTGTAATTCAAGACCCGATTATGAATATCCTTGGGATAGAAACATCCTGCGATGAAACAGCCGCCTCAATAGTCAAAGACGGGCGCTGGATCCGTTCCAGTGTTGTCTCCTCCAGCCTTGGGGAACACAAAAAATACGGGGGCATCATTCCAGAAATCGCGTCCCGGCGTCAACTGGAGGCCATCAATATCGTCGTGCGCCGCGCCTCTCTTGAGGCCCATTGCGGGCTCCCCCGGCTGGACGCCATCGCCGTGACCCGGGCGCCAGGCCTCATCGGGTCCTTGCTCGTTGGGCTTTCATTTGCCCGGGCATTATCGTTCACGCTGCGCAAACCTTTAATTGAAATCGATCATGTCCAGGCTCATCTGTATGCCCCCTTTTTAACGGACGCGGTCAAAGAAAAGGCCGCGGCCGGCCGGCCCGGCCTACCGACAATAGGGCTTATCGTATCCGGCGGGCACACGAGCCTCTATCTCATCAAATCATGGACGGATTTCAAACTGCTCGGAAAAACACGCGATGACGCCGCGGGAGAAGCGTTCGACAAAGTGGCGCGGATCCTCAACCTGGGTTATCCCGGAGGCCCCGTCATCGACCGGATGGCGCGACACGTGTCCGACCACCCGCTCGCATTTAACTGCGCTGAACTGCCTGGGACGTACGACTTCAGTTTCAGCGGGATCAAAACAGCCATTTTATATTATCACCAAAAAAACAAAAACCAGGATAACACCCAGAAAACCCACATTGTGCATGCTTTCCAGGAAAGTGTGGTCTCGATCCTCGTTAAAAAATGCCTCGCGGCCTGCCGGGATTTCAAAAGCCACAGTCTAATTGTCGGCGGAGGGGTCGCGGCGAACTCCCGGTTACGGCAGGCCCTTGGCGAAGCTGCGATTTCCCGCGGCATCAAAGTTTTTTTTCCGCCCTTGAACCTGTGCATGGATAACGCGGCGATGGTGGCCGGGATTGCTTATCATCGCTTAAAAAATTAGAAATCAATTCTCATTTGTTGAGTATTTGCTAAAATAACAATATCCAGTATAATTAAAAAGGATTAGAATGAACATATCTCTTGGAGAACTCATTTTCAAACTTGTTTTAACCATTCTCCTCTGCAGCCTGATCGGAGGGGAGAGGGAAGTCCGGCATAAAGGGGCGGGGTTAAGGACCCATATTCTAGTTGGGCTCGGGTCGGGTTTATTTGTCCTTACGTCCTATCATATCTTCTACACATTAAAAAATGAAACCCTCGTGGATCCGACGCGTATTATTACAGGCATCGTGACGGGTATCGGTTTTTTGTGCGCGGGGACCATCATCCGCTGCGAATCCAATGTCGTTGGGTTAACCACAGCCGCCACGCTCTGGATCGTGTCCGGGATCGGAATGGCCGTGGGGACGGGGTTATATTCCGTGGCGATTGTCGTGACACTGGCCGTCTTCTTCGTGCTGGTTGGTGTACGTTCCTTTGAAAAAAGATTGAAAAAGCGATTAAATAACCAAGGAGGATGCTATGGTGATCCGGGGCCGCAACAGGGTGAATGAAATCGAACCTCAAGAAAAAAGTATTGACATCAACGCGCAAATGCAGGGGACATTGTCTTTTAAAGATCCGGTTAATTTAAAAGTCAATGGCAATTTCAAGGGCACACTGGAAGTCCGGGGGACACTGACCATCGGGGGTGCCGCTTTTGTGGAAGCCCATATTAACGGCGAAAATATCATTATCGCCGGTAAAGTCCGGGGAGATATTATTGCCAAGAAAATGCTCGTTCTAATGCCGACAGCCGTGTTAACCGGGAATATTTCCACCCCCAAACTGAATGTCGTTGAAGGGGCGATCTTCCAGGGGAAATGCCAAATGATGGAAGACATCCTTTCCGTTGAAGAATTATCAAAATATCTTGAGATCGAACCACCAGCCATCATCGAGTTGGCGAATGCCGGTCAGATCCCCGCCACGCGTAACGGCGAAGACTGGACTTTTGAGCGCTCCAAGATTGACACCTGGGCCGCTTCAGGGAAAATCACAGATTAAGCTTTTAAACACGCTTGTTTCGTGCCGGCACATAAATCGTTATGAACGAAAATCAATATATCTCAGTCAGAGAAACCGCGCAAATCCTGGACATAACCGAAAAACAAGTTATGGACCTCATTGAGAAAAAACAGCTTATTGCTTACCGGATCGCGAACCAATTCTTACGTCTCAAAAAATCCGAAGTTGTCGCCTTAAGGGGGCAAGGGCACGTGCCCCAGGAAAAGGAGTCCAGTTACCCTTATACATCTCTGGAACGTGTTCAGGATTTTTTCTATTATAACGACTTTTACTTGGCCTGTCTTCTCATCATACTGGGTTTGCTTTATTACATTTTTAAATGAGCCTCCTTGCACGCCTTTAAAAAAGGCGACCGGAAATGCGTGTCACAACCAAAAAACATACTCAATTTCCAGCTTATGAATAATCACCAGGCATATTCTCGGGCATTTTTACTTCATTTCCTGAACCTGCCTTTTCTATGTCTGCTCATTCTTGTTTCCTCTGGCTGCAGCACGGCTAAACAGACAGAACGGAAGGCAGCTATGGCCACGAAAGAAACAAATTTCAATGCCCTCAATACAGCGGTCATGGGCGGGGAGCTGAAACCCGGGCTCTCCGGGCAGGAAATTCAGGCCCGCTTTGGCGAACCGGACGATATTTACCGCCTAATCTCTCAAACGAGCGTCACAGAAATCTGGACTTACCAACGCCCCCCTGATCATGCCCATTCCTCGCAATGGCGCCCGATACGCATAACCTTCGAGAATCATAAGCTTCTAAACATTTCGTATTAACAAAACTCCTCAACTTGGTTCCAACCAGAATCAAACCAAAAAAGGCTTGCCAAGCCAGATACTTTAGCGTAAAATTTAGACTCTCTAAACGCTTCATTTTTCTGTTCAGGAATAGAGGGTGGACCTTGCGCCACCTTGGGATCCGAGAGGACTATATTATGTGGCGAGGTAGCTCAGCTGGTTAGAGCACGCGGCTCATACCCGCGGCGTCGACGGTTCGAATCCGTCCCTCGCTACCATTTCTTCAATCAAAGGCCTTATCCCGCGGAATCCGCCATGTTTTTTATAAATCTTCCGGTAATTATGAAAGGACTCGGCATGCTGCATCCCGGCCCTGTGTTGCCCCGGCGTTCCAGGGAATATTTTTCCCGTTGCCTTCTCCCCCTGTTATTCCTTATACTTGTAAACACCCCTGGAGAAGCGGGGATCCTTTTTCATGATGACTTTAACACCCCCTCCGAAGACGTTGACCGTTCACTCTGGACCACGCCAGAAGGGCCTGCGGCGTTCTTCGGGCAAACCGCGCTCCGCAACCCCAATATCCCGGACAGCATGACAGATGGTCTACGAAAAACCGTGGAAGTGGGAGCCTCGCTCTCTGATTCCGCTCTCGGGGTCGCTCGGCTCCTCTTAAGCACCTACAATCCCACGGACCCTAAACACCTGACTTTCTGGGGCTCGGAAATTGACACGATCCAAACATTTTCTCCAACCCCGGAAGAAGGGATTGCCTTTGAAGCCAGGGTGAGGGCTTCGGAAGAAATTCCGCTAGGGGTCATCACTTCAATTTTTGGCTTTGGCGAAACAGGGGCAGGGAACCTGAAAGACGAAATCGACATTGAATTCCTCTCCAACCTTTATCTGCCTTCCAGCACGCCGCAATTCCTGGTCAACCGCTTTATCAACGCCCCCCCCTCCGCGACGGGACGGCCAGAAATCTTGTCTTTTCCCGACGATATAACAGCCACAGAGTTCAACACGTATAAAATTGTCTGGTTTACAGATAAAATAGAATGGTATGTCAACGATATCCTGGTGTATCAGGCCGGCACCGCCATACCGTCCCATCCGCTAAGCATGCGGCTGAACATCTGGGTGCCTGGGCCAGAATGGGCCCAGGCCTATCATCCCGACCTCCTGGCCGCCCAGGATATAACCGGGAATGTTGACTATTTTTACGAAATCGATTACGTCACAGTTTTTAACATCAGGACCATACCGGAACCGCAAACCCTTTACCTACTGGGAGGAGCGCTACTCTGCGGATGTTTCCGGCGGCGGACACGAGGCGGCGTTGCGTAAAAAGGATGGGCTTAAAATTCTCATTGACGATCAGAACCCTCCGAGCTTATGATATAAATAAGCGAGGATATTCTAATGAAATGCCCCAACAAATCCATGAACATGGAAGGATGCAACTGCACCTACACGGGTTGCGACAAAGCCGGACTTTGCTGCGAATGCGTCCGCTACCACCGGAAGAAAGGACAAATTCCAGCCTGTTTTTTCCCGGCAGAGGCAGAAAAGACGTTCAACCGTTCCATCGACTATTTTGTCGAGCTCCATCAACCCGCCCGGCATTCCTAGCTATACACGCCTTATGATTTTATCCCGGGCTCATATCTTAACAACCCTTAAAAAGGCCTGGGTAGCGGGTTTGACGGCCTTTTTGTTTTCAACGCCCCTTCAGGCCGATGAAAATGTTTTATTTATAAATCAACAAGTGGAAGAGCGCCTTGTGACCGGGGTCATCTCGACTGACACGATCATCCTGGACAATAAAGATAAAATCAAACTCATCGGGATTAAAGCGCTGGAAACTCCTCGGCAAAGAGAGGTTGTCCGCGACCAGTATGGATTCGTTATAAAAGAAACGTCGCCCGCAATATCCCTGGAAGAACGCGCCATTGATTTTGTCCGGACGCTATTATTGGGGAAAAAAATCACGTTGGAGTTTGACTCACGAAAAAAAGACGAATCTGCGGTTGACCTCGCTTATGTATTTTTAGCCGAAGACCAGCGGTTCGTTAATGCTGAAATTATCCGGCAAGGATTCGCTCATCTTCATATTCAACCTCCAAACTTCAAGTACGCCGAACAATTACGGACGGCTTATCAGGACGCCCGTACTGAAAAAAGAGGCATCCTAAGTGAATAAAATCCTGTTTGTGATCATCCTCCTTCTGGTGATCATGTTACTCATGATTGGCATTGCGGTCGCGGGCAGCAAATGGCTCAACCGCTTCTGATGATAATAATGGATATCACCGCGCAGGTCAAAACGAACATCCTTCGAAAACATTTGGTCCGGAAAGGGGACACGCTGTTAGTCGGTGTTTCCGGCGGGAGCGACTCAATAGCCCTGCTGCATGTTTTGAGCCGCCTTCAGCATATATTGGCATTCCGGCTCCTGGCTGTGCATTTTAACCATCAGCTTCGCGACGATGCCGCAGGGGACGAACAATTCGTCAAGGAGGTCTGCCGTTATTTAAATGTTTCTTTCCAATCCATACGGCTGACCATTAAACGGACGCAGGACCAGAGTTCACTGGAAGAGAATGCCAGACAAGCCCGCCTGCGTCATCTTGAGCGCCTCACCCAAAAATACCGGGCTGATAAAGTCGTCCTCGCGCATCACCGGGACGACTGCGCGGAAACAGTCCTTATGCATATTTTACGAGGCGCCGGGCTGCAGGGATTGAAAGGGATCCCTCCGCAAACCAAGCTCCATGCCATAACCATAATCCGGCCTTTTTATAATATTCCCAAGGATGATATCCTGCGGTATCTCCGGGCGAACAAAATACGGTACCGGAAAGATTCGACTAATGAAGACAGCTATTATTTCCGGAACGCGATCCGGAAAAAACTTCTTCCTCATATAGAAAAAAATTATCAGCCTCAAATCCGGGAGCTCTTATTCCAACTCGCCAGCCTCACCGCGGAGGACTACGAGTTCCTGGCTTCACACGGACAGAAAACCTTTAAAAAAATCTCGTTTCCCGGGCCAGGGACCGGCACCGTCAAACTTCAGCTCAAAAAACTGGCCCAACTGCATCCGAGCCTGCAAAGGGTTATTTACCGGCTGGCCTATGAAAAACTGCAAGGCGACCTGACCCGCTTGACCCTCCAACACGTACGGGAAATCGAAGACCTGATCACGAACCGAAAAGAGGGCGCGTCGGTTCACTGGCCCAATGGGATCAAGGTATGTAAAAAAACTCCCGAGCTCATCTTCCAAAGAAGAATCTCTTGAAACTATATTATGATCGGTTATAATATTAAAAATTTAATTATTTGAAATGTGAGGAGATATGCAAAATTATAAACGTCCCAATCTGAAACGGCCGGTACGCCCGGCATCAAACCGGGGCAAAAACCGTCCCCCTAACAATAATATTCTTTTTTTACTTATGATCGGATTTATCCTTCTTCTGCTCATGAGCCAAACCGAATCCGTGAACAAATTCAAGGTTCCAGAGCCGTTATCCTACAGCAGCTTTTTTCAAATTCTGAAAGATAACCCTGAAACCGGACGCATAAAAAGACTGGAACTCATTGAGGGGCCGGAACATGTCGTGAGGGGAATATATAAAGACGACACGGAATTCAAGTTGAACATCCCCAGCAAAGATGAAACCATCCTGGAGCTCATGCGATCCAACGTCCCGGATGTCCAAGTGAAACCAGCCCAAACTTTTTGGAGCCAGATGCTCCTATCACTGTTGCCGATCCTGATCATTATCCTGTTTATCTGGTTTATTTCTTACCGGGGCAGCCAGATGGGGAACAAAATCTGGTCATTCGGGAAATCCCGGGCGAGGCTGAGCACAAAAAGCAGCATGAACATCACCTTTAAAGACGTCGCTGGCGTGGACGAAGCCAAAGAGGAATTGCAGGAGGTCATTGAATTCCTGAAAGAACCCCGCAAATTTCAACGCTTAGGGGGCAAAATCCCAAAAGGCGTCTTGCTCGTCGGGCATCCGGGGACAGGGAAAACCCTCCTGGCAAAAGCCGTGGCGGGGGAAGCCGGGGTGCCTTTCTTTTCTTTAAGCGGATCGGATTTCGTCGAAATGTTCGTCGGAGTCGGCGCGTCCCGTGTGCGGGATTTATTCGACCAGGCCCGCAAAGCCTCGTTGAGTTCCGGGAAAGGGGCGATTGTTTTTATCGATGAAATTGATGCCGTAGGCCGCCAACGCTTTGCCGGGATCGGAGGAGGGAATGACGAAAGGGAGCAAACCTTAAACGCTTTACTGGTAGAGATGGACGGATTCAACACCCAGAGCGGGGTCATTATTATCGCGGCCACCAACCGCCCTGACACCCTGGACCCGGCCTTATTGCGTCCCGGACGTTTTGACCGCCAAATCGTCGTCACCCTCCCGGATATCAAAGGCCGGGAAGGCATCCTGAGAGTCCACACCCGGGATATTAAAGTGGATGATAAAGTTAATTTTGAACGCCTGGCCCAACAAACCGTTTATTTTTCCGGGGCCGACCTTGCCAATGTCTGTAACGAAGCGGCCTTGCTCGCGGCGAGGAAAGATAAGGAAAAAGTAGAGATGGATGATTTTCTTTCGGCCATCGAACGTGTGACAATGGGGCCGGAGAAAAAAAGCCGCACAGTTTCCAAGAAGGAAAAAGAAATCACGGCGTACCATGAAGCCGGCCACGCGCTCCTTTCCTTGCTTATTGATGAAGTCGATACGTTCACGAAAGTATCAATTATCCCCCGGGGCATGGCGGGAGGGTACACACTCACCCCCCCCAAAGAAGACCGGCATTACCTGAACCAGAAGGAACTCAAAGGGCAAATGGTTCTTCTCCTCGGCGGGCTGGTCGCGGAAGAACTGGTGATGCAAGACACAACAACCGGGGTATCCAACGACCTCGAGCGCGTGACGCAGCTCGCCCGGGCCATGGTGTGTGAATACGGGATGAGCCCCCGTCTAGGGCGATTGTCTTTTGGGCATAACCAACGGCATCATTTTCTGGGGCGGGATCTTTTTGAACAGCGCGATTACAGTGAGGAAACCGCTAAAAATATCGACCACGAAATCCAGGGTGTTGTGGAAGAAGCGTACACGCGGGCCCGCACGTTGTTAACCGAAAACCGAGATAAACTGGACCGGATCGCCAAAACTCTCATTGAAAAAGAGGTCATCACGATTGATGAAACACAGTTGTTGCTGGGGATGGCCTCCGGCGAAGGGGAGTATCCGGGGGCGCCATTGTCCCCCGCCGAGGCTCCAAACAAAGACAGCAACCTCTCCGGCCTGTCGCAACAGAAACACATGAATTAAACGCCTATTCGTGCAAAAAACTATCCTGCAAAGAAAATCTTTTCTGTTACGGGCCCGGAGACACGCCCTGTCTCTTGGTGCGTCAACCCGGATCATGGGCATCATCAATATGACCCCGGACTCCTTCAGTCAAGACGGCTGTATAAGCATAGGGGGGAAGGGAAAGGGCCCCGACACGGCCATCCGTAAAGCGTTAACGTTCATCCGGCAAGGGGCCGATATCATTGATATCGGCGGAGAATCTTCCCGACCAGGCGCTAAACGCATCCCCTTAAAAGAAGAACTCGCGCGTGTCATTCCCGTCATCAAAGCGCTCGCTCAAAAAGTGGATAATCCCATTTCTGTGGACACATACAAACCACTCGTCGCCCGACACGCGCTCGATGCCGGGGCCAGCATCGTTAATACCATCATGGGGACATCTCCGGACCGAAGATTGCTGAAGATGGTCCAGCACTACGAGGCCGCTGTTATTTTAATGCATATGCGGGGAACCCCGCGCACAATGCAAAACAACATTGTTTACAATAATTTAATAACCGAGATCAAAGATTCTTTACAGAAATCCCTTGAAATTTGCTTGGAAATCGGGATTAAATCAGATAGAATCATATTGGATCCGGGGATCGGATTTGGAAAAACAGCCGAGCACAATCTGGAAATCATTAACCGGCTTAATGAATTCCAGTCTTTACGATGTCCCCTTCTCATAGGTACATCACGAAAATCTTTCATTGGCAAAGTGTTACGGGAAGACGTTCCCAGGCAACGGACATGGGGCACAGCCGCGACAGTGTGTGCGAGCATCTTAAAAGGAGCCCACATCCTACGCGTTCACGATGTTAAAGAGATGATCGCTGTCGCCCGAATGACGGATGCGATCATCAATCAATCATTTATTTAACCAAAACGTTAGACATGTTTTTCTTTATTTGGTCATTTTTAAAACCCACCATCGAAATCATAATCCTCTGGATTATTTTCTACCAAACACTGGTCTTTTTTGAAGGGACCCGTTCCTTCCAAGTGCTCAAAGGGATGACCCTGCTCGTCTTCGCGTTTGTGCTTTCACAAATCATGGGGCTGGACACCATCAACTGGCTTTTGACCAAGCTGTTCGGGATTTCCATCATCGCGCTCCTGATCATCTTTCAACAGGAACTCCGGCTCGGGCTGGCCCGGCTGGGGCAACGGCACCTTTTTAATATCGCCCTGGAAGAAACCGAAGTCATGGCGATCATTGAAGAGATTGCGGACGCCGCTTACCGGTTTTCGAAAAACAAAACCGGGTGTATCATGGCGATCGAGCGCGACTCCAAACTTAAAACTTATATTGAAAGCGGGATTAACCTTGATGCGCGGATATCCTCCGAACTGATACAAAGCGTCTTTAATCATAATTCTCCTTTGCACGACGGCGGGATCGTGATCCGCCGGGACAGAATTATCGCCTGCGCCTGCCTGTTTCCGCTATCCGACAATCCCAGCTTCAGCAAAATTATCGGGACACGCCACCGGGCGGCGCTCGGCTTAACCGAACAGACGGACGCGATCGTTGTTATGGTTTCGGAAGAATCCGGGGAAGTGTCCCTGGCGTCTGATGGCCGTTTTATCCCTGTGATTAACCGGGACCGGTTTACGAATATTCTCAAAAATCTGATCGTGGGGAATCAAAAAACACAAAAATAAGCGCATAAATCTCACAAATGAAAAAATGGTTAACACACAATTTAGGATTGAAGCTAATCGCGCTAGGGCTGGCGATCATCACCTGGATTTACGTCACCGGGGAAATTCTGCGCCAGGAAAAACGCCAGCACCCGACGAAACAAGAGCGGGCCGCCTTCCCCTCATGAACCAGCGCAAACAAGAAAGGATGCCGGGATAATGAAACTTGGCGTTAACATCGATCATGTGGCCACCGTACGCCAGTCCCGTGGCGGGGATGAACCGGACCCCATCATGGCGGCAAAAATCTGCGAGGGTGCCGGGGCCGACAGTATCGTCTGCCACCTGCGGGAAGACCGGAGGCATATTTTAGACGCCGACGTGAAGATGTTGAAAAAATCCGTGACGACGCGCCTGAACTTGGAAATGGCGTTAAGCCCAGACATCCTTGACGTGGCCCTGCGCCTGAAGCCGGATCAGTGTACGATCGTGCCGGAGCGACGGCAAGAAATTACGACAGAAGGGGGATTGGATGTCGTCCGTTATTTCAAAAAAATTACCCGTGCGGCGGACCTGCTCCGGCAAAAAGGGATCTGTGTAAGCTTGTTTATCGCGCCGGAGAAACCCCAAATCACGCGCGCCGCGGAAGCCGGCGTGGACATGATCGAACTGCACACCGGCTGTTACGCAAATAGCCGCACGCGAAGCGCCGCCCAAAAACAATTAAAGACACTCTCGGACATGACCCACTTCGCCCGGGATCTCGGGCTGACCGTCAACGCCGGGCACGGCCTGAACTACGCCAATACCGCCCCGGTCGCCCGGATCAACGGCATAGAAGAATTGAACATCGGACATTCGATCATCTCCCGGGCGATCACGACAGGACTTCAGCAAGCGGTGAAAGAAATGCTCGCAATCATCAGGACGGCAACGTGATTCTGGGGACAGGGATCGATATTATCGAAATAGCCAGAATCGAACTAGCGATTCAGCGTTGGGGGGATCATTTTTTGCGCCATGTTTTCTGTGAGGAGGAAGTGCAGTACGCGAACAGGAACAAGTTTCCTTCCAGGCATTTTGCCGGACGGTTCGCAGCCAAAGAAGCCATCATCAAAGCCTTAGATGAAACATTCATGCCCATCGGCTGGAAAGACATCAAAATTCTCAATCACGAAAACGGAAAACCTTACTGCGAGATCAACAATCCCGAATTCCGGCATACCATCTATCTTTCAATTTCACATTCCGACAATTATGCGATTGCCAGCGCCCTTATTACGGCTTAAAAAAAACGTTTATAAAAATCACTTCGGACACGTCCTTATTCTGGCGGGATCCAGACGCATGCTCGGTGCCGCGGCCCTGTCCGGGTTGGCCGCCATGCGCTCCGGCGCCGGGCTTGTGACCGTGGGCGTGCCGCAGAGCCTAAACACAGCTTTACAGAGAAAATTGTCTCCGGTCATTATGACCTTCCCCCTGCCGGAAACCCCGGAACAGACCCTTTCCCCTCAGGCCTGGGAAACCCTTTCCGGGGAGCTCATGCGTTTTGATGCCATCGCCATAGGGCCGGGGCTCTCAACACAGACAGGCACCCGGGATTTCATCCTTAAAGCCATCAGCGCCATCCCGACCCCTTTGGTGATCGATGCCGATGCTCTGAACGCTTTATCCGGCCGGCTGGATATTCTAAGAAAATCTCCCGCTCCAAAAATCTTGACACCCCATCCAGGAGAAATGGCCCGTCTTCTCAATATCTCAAAAACAGACATCGAGAAGGACCGTAAAGCCGCAGCCATTGCGCTGTCCAAGACAACCCAGACAGTCGTTCTCCTGAAAGGAGCCCGGACGGTGATAGCCGCCCCTGATAAAAAATGTACCCTGAATTCAACCGGAAACGCGGGGATGGCCACGGCTGGAAGCGGGGATGTTTTAACCGGCATGATCGCCGCTTTTTTGGGCCAGGGCTTAAACGCCTTTGAAGCGGCCCGCTGGGGCGCATACCTGCATGGATTAGCCGGAGACCTGGCCGCTAAGAAAAAAACCCGCCTGGCCATGATCGCAAGCGATCTTATTGACTTTATCCCGCCAGCTGTCAGGTCTCTCAGTTAACCCACGGGAAATATTACCTTCTCTTGACAAACCCTCCATTATCGGGCACAATAGACTCATGGCGGAGACAGCACGTAAACCCTTAATACCACCGATATTAGGTGAAAAAATTCTTCTGCATTCCTGTTGCGCCCCGTGTTCCGGGGAAATCATGGAAGCAATCGCTTTTTCAGGGATTCCGCTCACCGTGCTTTTTTACAATCCCAACATTTATCCTGAAAGTGAATATCAGTTGCGAAAACAAGAAGCCGCCAGATTTGCCGTAAAAATGAGCATCCCATTTGTCGACCTTGACTATGACCCGGACGCCTGGACGAAAAAAACCCATGGGCTAGAACAGGAACAGGAACGGGGAAAACGCTGTGACATCTGTTTTTCCATGAGACTCGAACGGACCGCACAGTATGCGGTTGAAAACAATTTTAGAATTTTCGCCACAAGCCTTGGGATTTCACGGTGGAAAGACATTCAACAGGTTTATAAATGCGGAGCTACAGCTGCCTCACGCTATCCCGGGCTTATTTTTTGGGATTACAACTGGAGAAAACAGGGGGGGGCGGAAAGGAAGGAGCAAATTACGAAACGGGAAAACTTTTACAGACAGAATTATTGCGGATGTTCCTTTTCGATGAAAATGACTTTACCCCCCCAAGGCATTCCTTCAAACTTATCTTGAATTCACAAAACCCAAGATAGCAAATGCCATTGCATTTAAAATATTTTTAAGTATAATATATATTTATTAATAAATTTATAAATAACACAGAAAGAATTCACCCATGAAGGGAATTATTCTTGCCGGAGGGAGTGGAACCCGACTTTATCCTATCACCAGGGGAGTCTGCAAGCAATTGCTCCCCGTTTATGACAAGCCCATGATTTATTATCCGCTGTCCGTATTGATGCTCGGGGGGATTACGGAAATTCTTATCATCTCAACCCCAAAAGACCTGCCGCGTTTTCGAGACTTGCTTGGGGATGGGCGCCAGGTGGGGATCAACATATCCTATGCGGCTCAAGAATCCCCCAAGGGGATAGCAGAAGCGCTCTTAATTGGAGAACAATTCATGGATCATCAACCTGTTTGTTTGATCCTGGGTGATAATATCTTTTACGGGCATAATCTCAGCAAACTTGTAACTCAAGCATGTGAACTTAAAAAAGGGGCCATCATCTTTGGATACTATGTAAAAAGTCCCCGGCAATATGGAGTTATCGAATTTGATGCGGGCAATAACGTGATTTCAATTACAGAAAAACCACAAAATCCAAAATCCAACTGGGCCGTGACTGGGCTCTATTTCTTTGACAAGAATGCCGTACAAATCGCCAAAACCGTACAACCTTCCGCGAGGGGAGAACTGGAAATCACCGATGTGAACAATCATTATATTAAAAAAGGGGTCATGCAAGTCGAACGGCTGGGGCGCGGATATGCCTGGCTGGATACCGGCAGCTACAACTCTTTAATTGACGCCTCAATATTCATCAAAACAATCGAGGATCGGCAAGGGCTTAAAGTGGGATGCATCGAAGAAATCGCTTTCCGAAAGGGACTTATTTCGCGTGATGATATCTCGCGTTTAGCCAAAACGATCAAGACAGACTATGGAACGTATCTTATGGAGCTCGCTGATGAAAAATAAAATGTTGATTGTCGGTAAAGGATATATCGGGCAAAGACTTCAAAAAGAGTTGGGAGGCAGTTTGTCCTCGGAACGAATTTCTTCGTTTCAAGATGCCGTTCAACTGGTCAAAAAGAACCATCCCAAAATTCTTGTCAATTGTATCGGGTATACCGGCGTCCGAAATATAGATGACTGCGAACTTAACCCGGAGAAAAGTATCCACGCCAATACCTTCGTCCCCGTTCTGCTGGCAGAAGCCTGCTTACGCTACGGAGTCAAAATGGTACATATCAGCAGCGGGTGTATTTATCATTATGATTACAAGAAACCCAAACCCATCACGGAAACCATGGTCCCGGATTTCTTTGAACTCTATTACAGCCGCACGAAAATTTATGCAGAGCACATTCTAAACGCCTTGGCTAAAAAATATAATATCCTTATCATCAGGATCAGGGTGCCCCTCGATAACCGCCCCCATCCCAAGAATATCCTGACCAAACTCATCAAATACAAGAAAATAATCGATGTCCCGAACTCTGTCACTTATATCCCAGACTTTATTCAGGCCTTCCGGCATCTCATTTCGATTGACGCACAGGGAATATACAATGTTGTGAACAAGGGGGCACTACGTTACCCGGACCTGATAAAAATTTATGCAAAACATGATCCCAATTTCCGTTTTACGGTCATCGATTTAAAAGATTTAAAACTTGTTAGGACCAATCTAATCCTCTCGACCAAAAAGCTTGAATCAACCCGTTTCAAAGTTCGCGCCACAAAGGATATCCTGGAAGAATGCGTAAAAAATTACCTAAACTGCTCGTAACCGGCGGGGCGGGCTTTATTGCCAGTACCTTTGTCCGGAAGGCTGTTGAAAAAGGCTACCGGGTGGTGGTTATTGATAAATTAACATACGCCGGGGATTTGACGCGTTTGCGTCCGGTTAAAAATCAAATTACGTTTTATAAAACGGATATCATTCAGGCCCAAAAAATCGATGATATCATAAAAAAAGAACAGCCTTCCGCGATCCTCCATTTTGCCGCCGAAACACATGTTGATCGAAGTTTACTGGATGTTTCCCCGTTTATTGCTACCAATATCCAGGGGACTGCGACTCTCATAGACTGCGCGCGCCATCACCGGGTCCCCCGGTTCATCCACATTTCAACCGATGAAGTCTACGGAGAAATACCCAAAGGGTCCTTCACGGAATCGTCTCTGCTACACCCTAACAATCCCTATTCCTCAACAAAAGCTGCTGCCGATTTTTTAATTCACGCAGCCGTCAGAGCCCACAATTTTCCGGCCATCATTGTACGACCGTCGAATAATTACGGGCCATGGCAATATCCTGAAAAACTTGTCCCGGTCGTGCTATTAAAGGCGCTGAGCGGGCAAAAAATTCCCGTGTACGGGAAGGGGCTTCAGGTCCGGGAATGGCTTCATGTCTCGGATTGCGTGGAGGCAGTCCTTTTAATCTTAACGAAAGGCCGGATAGGGGAGAATTACAACGTAGGGGCTCAAACGACTAAGAAGAATATCGAAACGGTCCGGACCATTTTAAGCATACTCGGTAAACCGCACAGCCTCATTCAATTCGTCAAAGACCGGCCCGGGCACGATATCCGCTATTCTTTAAATGCCGATAAAATCCGCCGCCTCGGATGGGAACCACAAATATCCTTTGAAGAAGGGATGAAAACAACAGCCGCATGGGCTGTTGACCATTATGACTGGCTTTCCGATAAACTTAAACTTTTACAGGACTACTGGAAACGGGTCTATTATCCCAAAAAATGACGCAGGACCTTAAGACACTAAGACTTTACACATGAAATCCAAGCAAGAAACAAAATACGCTTAGAGGTTTATCCATGAAATTAGTCATACAAATTCCTTGTCTTAACGAAGCGGAAAGCTTGCCAAAAACTTTGGCTGATTTACCCAAACATATCGAGGGGATCGATGACATTCAAATCCTTATCATCGATGATGGGAGCACCGACAACACATCAACAGTTGCCCAAGAACACGGCGTACATAAAATCGTAAAATTTACAAAAAAAAAGGGGCTGGCTAGGGTCTTTCAGGCCGGATTGGATGCGGCCTTGGCTATGGGGGCTGACATCATTGTCAATACCGATGCGGATGGGCAGTATAAAGGGGAGGACATCCCCCGCCTGGTAAGGCCCATCATCGAGGGGAAAGCTGACATTGTCATCGGCAATCGGGATATTGAAAACGTCAAACAATTTTCCTTTATCAAGAAACGACTCCAGAAGCTTGGCAGCTGGGTCGTCAGACAACTCAGCGGAACCTCGATCCTGGACGCCACAACCGGCTTCCGCGCTTATAACCGGGAAGCGGCCCTCAATCTCAATATTATTTCGGAATACACTTATACCCTGGAAAGCATCATCCAGGCCGAGCACAAAAACCTGGCGATAGCCAATATTACCATTACAACAAACGAAGTCCACCGGCCGTCCAGATTATTTAAAAGTATTCCGGAATATATCAAACGGTCTGTTCTAACCATTATCCGGGTCTATTCCATGTTCAACCCCTTACGCCTCTTCCTAACGATAGGATCAGGGCTTTCTTTGCTGGGATTCTTGATCAGCTGCCGTTTCCTTTACTATTTTATACTCGGCAACGGGGAAGGGAAAATCCAATCCTTGATCTTAGCCGCCGTTTTGGTAATCATCGGCTTTCAAATTCTCATTATCGGGCTTGTCTCTGATCTTATCTCTGCGAACAGACGCCTGATCGAGGACATTCTTCTCAGGATCAAGAAGTCAGGGATGTAAAACATTCTTGGGGACGGCACACACCGGCCCGGTGTTCGTAAGCGGGGAGCATCAAATTTATAATTAAGACGGCTTTACGATGAGCACGAAAATCAATATGCCTGATTCACTATTATCGATCTGTTTCTTGCCGGGCCGGGAATCCAGCTATGCCAGAACACGGGTCATCTTAAAAAGCCTGCAAACCGTGGAGGGGCTGAAAGTTTATGATTGTTCCTGCGCGTTTAAATCCAAACTGCGTTATTTCTTAAGTTTTTTTCAGTTTCTAAAATACAAGAATAAGAGCGACCTTATTTTTGTAGGCTTTCTCGGACAGTTCCTTATTCCTTTCGTAAAAGTCTGCACCCGCAAAAAAATCATCTTAGACGCGTTCCTGTCGATTTACCAGACAATGGTTTACGACCGCAAAGTCTTCGCGGCCGGAAGCGTCCTGGCTCGTTTAGCGAGATTCTTCGATCGGATGGCCTGCCGATTGGCCGACATCGTCATCCTGGATACCGATCAACATATCCAATATTTTCAGAAGGAATATCATTTTGATAAACGGCATTTTGTAAAAGTTCTGGTGGGTTCCGACACATCGGTCATGCACCCCCGGGACGATATCGCGGAAGAGAAGGATTTTCTGGTCCATTTCCACGGAGAGTATCAGCCACTCCACGGCGCGATTTATATTGTCAAAGCCGCAGCGTTCCTGCCGGACATAAAATTCCAAATGATCGGGAAGGGGCGGGAGTATCTGCAATGTGTTCAGTTAGCGCAAGAACTCCATTTAAAAAACATCACTTTTTTACCGCCGGTTCCCTATGAGGAGCTGGCTCAGCATATGGCCCGCGCGTCTGTCTGTCTGGGCATTTTTGGGGACACGCCCAAGACTCAAATGGTTATTCCTCATAAAATTTACGAAGCCATCGCCATGAAGAAAGCGGTCATTACCGCCGAGACCCCCGCCGCGAGGGAACTGCTGGAACACAAGAAGGACGTCTTCTTCTGCAAGCCGGAGGATCCCAGAAGTCTGACAGACGCGATTATCGAACTCCAAAAAAATCCTGGTTTAAGGAACCATATTGCCGCAAACGGGTATCGGACATTTGAAGAACACTGTTCGGAGAAACAAATTGGAGCCGTTCTAAAACACATTATCTTATCTCTCAAATCCCATGAAAATTAGGATCTTAATGGTTATCGATTGTTACGTCCCGTATTGGGGCGGGGCGGAAAGCCAGATGACGCAATTGGCCTCGCGGTTATCAGCGTCCGGGTGTGAGATCACGGTCTTAACCCGCCGATGGGACAAAAATCTGCCACGCCGGGATTCCGCGTTCGGGTTTCCTGTCTTCCGGGTTGGAATGCCTGGCCGATCAATATGGGCGACGGCCAGTTACATATTGGAACTCTTCATTTTCGCCCTGAAGAAACGAAAGACATTCGATATCATTCACACGCATGGCGCGGCCGCGCTGGGGGCCGTCGGCAGAGTAATGGCCGTTCTATCGGGGAAGAAAAACGTGGCCAAGGTTTCTTCGTCACTTCGAATTCCCCAGTTACAAAAAAAACCTTGGGGGGGAATTGTTTTAAAAATATTCAGCCGCTCAGCCGCCATTACCGGGCTCTCCGAGCAAATACGGCAGCAATTGCTGGAAATCGGCACGCCTCCCGACAGGATCAAGAAACTTTATAACGGGGTGGACACCGAACGATTTAAACCGCTAACCGGGGAAGAAAAAGGGCAGCTTAGAAAACGGTTCAACTTCAGCCCCGCCGACTTGATTTTCCTGTATACAGGCCGTCTGGTTGAAGGCAAGGGCCTGGAAGACATCATCGCCGTCTGGCCGGATATCTTAAGCATGCATCCTGGCGCCAAGTTGATTCTCGTCGGGAGCGGAAAATGCGGCGGGACGGGTTACCGGAAAGACTCTGTGGAGGAAAAGCTCAAAAAGAACGTTTCAGACAAAAGGCTGCCTAATGTTTTCTTTGCGGGAGACCAAGAACACCCTGAACTTTACTACCAAATAGCCGATATCTTTATTTTCCTTTCCAGAAGTGAAGGGGTTTCCAATGTTCTCCTGGAAGCCATGGCATCAGGGTTATGTATCGTCGCTTCTGATATTGGGGGGAACCGGGAACTTATAACACATAACCAAGACGGCATTCTTGTTCATGAAGGTGATTATAAAACTTTATATAAAATAATCTTTTTAATCTCCCACGATGAAAAACAACAACATACATTAGGCAGTCAAGCCCGATGGAGGGCTAAGGAACTATTTGACTTATCTCGGGTGGCCAAAAGTTACTACCAAATATACTTATCTCTCGTTAATTTTCCGAAGAAATAAAGCCAACTCCACTAATCTATTTAGATCTTTTGACTGCATATAAAGAAAAGAATGGCGAGAAAACAATCCCTTTCTTTCTAAACGTAAAGATTAAAATATTCAAAACTTGCCCTAATAGACGCTTTATCGGATTAGAGAAATCCCCATAATATCCCGGGAGCACTTCGACTTTATCAAATCCATTTAAATGAAGAACCTCAGCTAACTTATATGGATTCATAAGTTTTTCAGCCCAATTCCCGTTGAAAGGATCACAGGTATTCGTAGGGTGATCCGGGAAAGAAGGGAAAGTCCCGTTCTGCAAATATTGATCTACATAAAGCCGGATATCTGGTTCTATCAAACCCCGAGTATTCTTAGCCAATTCTTCAACCTGAGCCGTATCAAGAGACAGACTAATTTCATCAAGATATTTCTTAATCATCTCTCTACGAACAGTTAAATGGGCCCTTAAGCAATCGGAAGGTTTCACTCCACGTCTCGGTTTACGGTCATAATATTCGCGTTCAAGATGAATTTTTGTTAATAGTCTTTTCTGGCGTGGGTTCAAGTCATTAGCCCCGGAGGACATCATAACTGTTAAAGGCCCTGGATTTAGCAAATATAATTTCTTTAAAAAAATTTCCGTCCTATAAATATGTTCAATAACATCATAAGAAGCGATAACATCACATTTTAACTTGCTGCTATTAAAGAATTGGATAAGATTATCAATATCTCCGTGTACGACGAAATCCGCTTTATTCCCAACCTTATCAGCAATCATCTGAGAATCCTGACAGGATATCTTATATATATCATTGTAAATAACCGTCCCCAATCCTAGTTCTTTAGCCAAGATGGCCAAAATTCCTGTCCCCCCGCCATAGTCTACAAAACAATACTTCAAATAATCTTGGTCCGGGAGAGAAGATAAAGCCCAAGCCAAAATATACCCACGCAATTGAATACATGCCTTTAAATCCGTAAGCATTTCCCCAAAATAACGCTTACTATATTCAGAAATATCTAGTGCAGAAATGTCAAAATTTTTCAATTTCTGACACAGTCTCTGACCAGCCATCTCAATATCGCACAGAAGCTTAGGATGAGCAGGGATCTTGGAATATGGGAGGATAAAATTCATGAAATTTTTATTTTAAATTTATAATATTTTTAATTATATGATATTATAGTATAATAAATTAATTTTTATATAATTTTATACTAAAAAATTATACAGCCCCTCAGAAAATGAATAAATTGGCTATAAATGCATGTTTCTCGACAAATCAGTTTTATTTTTTATAATATAATAAAATTCTCCATAACAAAGAGAATTTTATTATCATTAATTAGCCTGGATATAATTTTGACTCAACCATCTATGGGCGTTTAATAATTTTCTATTTCAATCTAATCATTTTACGACTCCATATAAATTTACGAAATTACTTATGTGTGGAATTATCGGTGGGACAAATCCTCTGTGGGACTATAAAGCAGCAACCAATGCCCTTTTTCACCGTGGGCCAGATAGCCAAAAAATTATCCAACATCCAGACATCTCTTTGGCATTTACACGGTTAGCGATTATTGATCTTAGCTCCAAAGCCGACCAACCCATGAAGAACGACAATGACACAGTCGTCATAGTATTTAACGGGGAGATCTATGGATATAAAGAGCTTCGTTCTCAACTCTTACACGAAGGGTATCAATTCCACACTACGTCGGACACGGAAGTTGTTTTAAATGCTTACCTTCGCTGGGGAAACCAGTTTATCCATAAAATTGATGGCATGTTTGCCATCGCGATTCATGATAAAAGGACTAGCGAACTAAAGTTATTTCGTGACCGAGTTGGGATTAAACCTTTGTTTTATTATTTCAACGGAGATAATTTTGCTTTTGCTTCAGAACTTAAAGCGGTAACAGCACTCTTACAAAACCAAAAATTCCATATTGACTACACGGCACTCTATGATTTCTTAACATATAAATTTATCCCGGAGCCCAAATCTCTCTATAAAAACATATATAAACTTCCGCCCGCCCATCTCCTCATATTCGACCTAAAACAGAAAAAGATTTCCAACTGTCAACAATATTGGACTCTTGACCCTACTGTAAAACATAGTAATATTACCTTAGCAGATGCCAGCAGACAATTACGAGGCCACATTCAAAAATCTATTAAAGATCAAATGATTGCGGACGTCCCCGTAGGATTCTTTCTGAGCGGCGGCCTGGATTCCAGCACGGTTGTTTTTGAGTCGTGCATGCTTAACGCTTCCACAGAAACATTCTCAATAGGGTTCGAACAAAAAGGGCATAATGAAACCCATTATGCACAGCTCGTCGCGCAGCAATATAACACTAACCATCATGTAAAAATCCTATCAGAAGTCTTTACGAATAATCTATTCCCGAGGATGAGAGACTGGTTCGACGAGCCGTTCGCTGACACTTCCGCTTACCCGACTTTCTTTGTTTCAAAATTTGCCAAGGAAAAAGTTACCGTTGTATTGACGGGGGATGGAGGCGACGAAATTTTTGGTGGGTATCGCTGGTATAATATTATCCCATTCCTTAGAAAAATCCCAGGAATTGATATGCTGCCCTTAAATAAGGCTTTTCTGACTTTAAAATCATTCTTCCCGATCAAATCCATCCCCTATAAGCTTTTGAACCAAATTGATCTCTTTACAAGCAAGGATTTACCTTGTTACATAAAACTTATCGGGGGGATGACGACACCGGAAAAACAGGCTTATGCTCAACGCTGGGGCATCCCTCTCGACTACGACTCTTACTGGTATATCCGGAAGTTCTATAAACCAGACTTACCGCTCAGAACCCGTTTACAATATTTGGATTTTCACACATTTCTAGCTTCCGACATTTTAACTAAAGTGGATCGGACGACCATGAGTGTCTCTTTGGAAGCACGGGTTCCTTTATTAAGCAAAGATATTATTGAATTTTGTTTCTCTATCCCAGAATCCTTACGATATTATCGCGGCGAGTTGAAAGGGTTGCTAAAGAAAACTTACTCGGGACATTTGCCCAAGGCCATACTCTCCCGGGGGAAACAGGGTTTCAGTATTCCGAGATTTTATTTAAATCTAAACCGGGAACGATATCAGGAGAAATTGCTCCAAGAATTATTCCCTTACTAATTATTTACATCCTTTTGGAAGGTTTTTTTTCATGCTTATATATTATTTATCTCACTCCAAAATCCCATCACAGTTTGCCAACAGCGTCAATGTTATGAAAATGTGCAACGCTTTCGTCCACAATGGGCATACTGTGGTCTTATTCGCGAAACAAGGCCTCGACTCCTCTGGTCAGGATGATTTTAAATACTACGGAGTAGCCCCCTCATTCAGAATCCAAAAAATCAAATTAATTAACCATAAAATCATTGGAGCTATTAAATACATTCTTGACGTCGTTCATTATATAAAACATTCCCCCAGCCCGGATATTTTTTATACTCGTTACATCTATTGCGCAAGTCTGGTGACTAATTTCAAAATCCCAATTTATATGGAAGTGCACCAACCCCCACAAAATCTCTTAGAACTGTTGCTCTTTAAAAGGCTTATAAAAGCACCATCTTTCGAGCGTTTAATCACAATATCTCAAAAGCTTAAAGAGAAGTACCGCAAGGTATTCCCGGAGCTGGAAGAAAAGAAGATTTTAGTCGCTCATGATGGCGCCGATGCTATCTCGGAACATAAAATAAATTTCGACAATATTTCTCTTCTCGGTAAGGGACACAGTCTGAAAGTGGGATATTTAGGGAGCCTTTACAAAGGCCGCGGGATCGAACTTATTTGTGCGTTGGCTCGCAACATACCTGATATCGATTTTCATGTCATTGGGGGAACAGCAAAAGAAGTAAAACATTTCAAAAGGATTACCAACGACTTAAAAAACATTTTTTTCTATGGATATATAGAACCTCAGAAGTGCGATGCTTATAGGCTTAAAATGGATATTCTGATCGCACCATTTCAAAAAAAAGTCGCTCCGGCCGGGAATAAGGGGAATATTGCCGGCTACTCATCTCCCATAAAATTATTTGAATATATGGCAGCAGGGAAACCTATCATATCATCTAATCTCCCAACCATGACAGAATTTTTAAAAGATGGGGAAGATGCTTTTCTGGTCGATTCTGAAAATATCACGGCTTGGAAAAAGGCTCTAGCCCAATGCCGAGATAAAGGGCTAAGAGATCGGCTGGGGAAGAATGCGAGACAGAAATTATCCGAACACTATACCTGGCAAGCCCGTGCGGCCAAGGTCATACTCAAAGGATAAACATGGAAAACACAAACTCAACCCCAAATAAAATAATTGTGCCCTGTAACATATGCGGGCAAGACATGGCCACATATTTTTGTTCTAAAGAAGGATTTGATTACGTCCGCTGCCTATCCTGCCGGCATGTATACGTCAAAAACCGTATCCCGACAGAGGAAATACTGAAAATCTATACAACTCGAACAAGTCATCATAGCAACCAATTAAAAGAAGATTGGGACTTCTCTGATGTTAAACATCTTTATTTCTACCAGCCTATTCTTAAAACAATTTGTGCCTTTATATCAGCAGGGAAGCTATTGGATATTGGCTGTTCCACTGGCGCGTTTCTACACGCCGCCCGCAAGGAAGGATGGGACCCTGAGGGCGTAGAATTAGAGTTACCATCTATAAAAGTCGCTCAGAAGCACTCTCTTCGCGTTCATCGAGCGACACTTGATGAGATGAGGTTCCCAAACGATTTCTTTTCAGCCGTTACCATGTGGGGGGTACTGGAACACCTCGCAGACCCTACCGCTGTTCTCCAAGAAATTCACAGGATCCTTAAGCCTAACGGTATTCTTGCTTTTAGCACACCTAACATCGCATCCCTAGGCTGGAAATTATTAAAAACAGATTGGATCAGTATCGCTCCGGTAGCTCATTTAAACCTCTTTAGTCTTCAAAGTTGCCGAAAACTTCTACAAAACACAGGCTACCTAGAAGCCATTTCAAAACCTCCTGAGAGTCAGGAGTAAACACGCGACATGAAAAAACGCACTGTAAACCACAATATCGCGTTCGTATCTTACGACGAGACGGCGGCTGTTGCCAAGCCAAGCAAAGGTTCGTTCCACCTT
>JAKQKX010000083.1 GCA_029560465.1 Candidatus Omnitrophota bacterium | reverse complement strand
CGTTTTTCGAGCCCGAGAGTTGACAGCGGGCACCCCAAGACGTAGGATAACCAACGTTTTCAAGCAGGAGAGGCTAAACCTCTCGGGCGTGTGGGCGCGGGTGCGCCTGCACGGAGAACTGCGGAGGGTCGGATGTGTACGATTAACTAATACTTTGACAGGAATTAGTAAACTAACCCAGAATCTTTAAATTAAACCTAAATAATGGCGGACTATTTTTTGAAAGGATTGGCTTGCTTGAAATTTAGACTACCAAAAGTACTCGGGATTGTGAATATCACCACCGATAGTTTTTCGGATGGCGGATTATACTTGGACGAAGGCCGGGCTTTGGCCAAAGCGCTCGAATTGATGGCCGACGGCGCGGATATCATTGACCTGGGCGCCGCTTCAAGTAATCCCGCCACTAGCGAAGTGACCCCGGCAGAAGAAATCAAACGTTTAAAACCGGTAATCGATGGCCTACTGGCCAAAAAAATTCCGGTCTCCATCGATACCTTCCGGCCCGAGGTCCAACAATACGCCCTAAAAAGCCAAGTCCAATATTTAAACGACATTCAGGAGTTTTCCGATCCGGCGTTCTATCCCGAACTGGCGGCTGCGGATTGCAAACTGATTGTGATGCATTCCGTCCAGCGGCTGGGGCCAGCCACGGTGGTCGATACCGAACCGGAGCAAGTATTCGCCGGAATCATCACTTTTTTTAACGAGCGCCTCACGACACTACAAAAAGCTGGCATTTCCCCGGACCGGATTATCTTAGACCCGGGGATGGGGTTTTTCTTAGGCGCCAAGCCGGAATCTTCCCTTCATGTGATTAAAAACATCACCCGTTTGAAAGAGCACTTTGCTTTACCGGTTTTGGTCTCAGTCTCCCGTAAGTCATTTTTAGGGGCAATTACCGGACGTCCCGCCAACGAACGAGGCCCGGCCACCTTGGCGGCGGAACTTTTTTTAAGTTTACAAGGGGTGGACTATCTCCGGACCCATGACGCCCGCTCCTTAAAGGATGCCCTGAAAGTGCTGGAAGTGTTAAATTCATAATTGGTCGCAGTTTGGCGGTTTGTTTTAGGCAGAATAATCGGCGGTAGAAAATTCAGGAGGCATAAAGATGAAATACCTAAAAATTATAGGGATAGGACGTACAAGCTGCGTTTTCCTGCGGGCGCGGGATACGGCAAAGTCGGATAAAGGCACTTCTGTCAAGTAGCGGACGTGGCTGAAGGGGCTCGGGCGGGTCCGGCGCCCGTTTTTCGAGCCCGAGAGTTGACAGCGGGCACCCCAAGACGTAGGATAACCAACGTTTTCAAGCAGGAGAGGCTAAACCTCTCGGGCGTG
>JAKQKX010000077.1 GCA_029560465.1 Candidatus Omnitrophota bacterium | reverse complement strand
GGCCAAGATATTGCTTGCTTCATGAATTGCCCAAGACTGACTTTGTGACCGCAGTAAAATAGTTCCCAGTTGTGGACTGTTTTCCACAAACCCGTGTTTCGTTCGGACTTGGATGGTGAGGTTGGAAGCTTTCATCCGGCGCAAGTTCTGGTTTGGAAGAGAGCCAAAAGCAAGGATGGATCGCGCAGAAGTCCCGCAGGGACGAAACAATTTAGCCCGGGGTGTCAACCCCGGGTCATGGGGCAGAGAGAGATCTCGCAGCCCCGCAGGGGCGACACTCTTCGCAACAAGTTGCATTGCAAACAGTTGTGTCGCCCCCGCGGGGCTTGATCTCATTTTATCTGGCTCAAGTTCATTTATGGTGGGTAAACTCTAGTACCTATCCGTCATTCCAGCGCAGGCTGGAATCCAGGTCTTTTGTCGGGTTCGTAGCTGCGTTTTGGCTTTTCGCAGGATCGGAATCCTGCGCCACGGGGCTTTTCTGGATCCCAGCCTACGCTGGGATGACGGTACCGATGTGCCATTCCTGCACACCCACTCTATTTGAACATGAGCCTTATATTTGGCTCTCATCCCAGGGTTCCGCCGCGCTGCATCCTGGGCTAAGTTGTTGCGCCCTCCGGGCGTTTTTCCCCACTTGGAAATCCTGCCCGGTATCAATTTTTTTAGGACCAGACTTGGAAATCCTACCCCGGTGTCAAATTTTTTAGGACATAAATCCTGCCCGGCTCCCAATATCAATACGGTATCAATACGGAATCAATACGGATGAAATCCGTATTGATTCCGTATTGATACCGTATTGATATTGGGAGCGGTATGGGGATTTGCCCAGGATTGTTTGCCTGAAAATGGTCGCTGATTACGCAAAACAAGCTGGACCGGGGGAGAAGGGGGGAAAAATCCTCCGCGGTCCCATCTTTTCCCACAGATGGATCGGATCATACTGATTTTCGGCTCGCTTTCAAACCGAGTGGCTGGAAGTGATCAACCAGTCAGCCCGGAGGGCGCAGGCTGCTGACAAAGGCCGTTTTTTCAGAACGGATTTGGACAAAACATTGAAGAATCCAGAAGATCAGCCAGGAAAGTACCGGAATTTCGGGATTATTTGCATAAATGACCGCAGATAGCAAAGAAAAGGCGTAAAGAGACTGTGAATAGAGTGTTTTTGTCCTGTTTTTCTTCCTTTTCCGCCGTCATCCGGGGTATTTTCAGTTCTGATCATGATTTTG
>JAKQKX010000075.1 GCA_029560465.1 Candidatus Omnitrophota bacterium | reverse complement strand
CGGCCAATGTATCAGAAAAACAGTAAACGATGTCCTGGCACTAAATTCAGTAAACGATGTCTTGGCATTTAAGAACTACTGAACAGGCATGCACCGTTATGGCGCATTCTGTCTTCTTTACTCATGCCTTGTCTGGCGCCGCGGTAAAAGATCCGTGCGTAAGAGGCGCCCTACGGGCTCCGCACCCCGCGATCCCAACAATCCTTCCCGCATCTTGTCCTCCGGCGTTTTAGCGAAGGAGGAAGGCGGGAATCCAGGATTCACTGTATTTTTCCTCCTCATTCACCCTGCGGAGCCCTCCAAAAATACACTCGCAATTCCAAAACACGACCCATAGCGCCTTAGGCGCGCAAGAATGTGGCCCAGGGTCGCGCGAAGCGATGCCCTGGGGATACATATCCCCCGAATACTCAGTCCCGAAGGGCCGAAAGAAAAACATCCTTCCATTTTCGGATTCCCCCCTGCGCACGAATATTGATCGTGAAAGCTATCTCGAAGGAATTCAACAACCCAGCCCAGCGCAGCACAGCCGCAACCAAAGAATAGAACACGGAACACTGGCCTTCGCCCAAAAGGGCTACGGCCCGACAGGCACGGATTACGCGGATTTTTGCGGATAAATGATCCCCGAAGGGGAGCCATTTGAATAGCCGTGGGTGTAACCCACGGATCGCTGTTTCCCGTAATATGCTGACCCTGAAAGGGTCAAATGTTGAAATGAATGATCGTTTGACCCCTTCAGGGTCAACGTTTAGGAGGACAACCAATTCCGTGGGTTTTACCCACGGCTATTCAAATTCGCCCCCTTTGGGGGAGATGATTTCACAATCTCTCCTTTATGCCGTTCGCAACCTTAGCGTGCAAAACTTTTTTACGATTCTGGAAGTTTAGGGAACCAGGGTCGTGCGAAGCGCCACCCTGCATAATCACCCCTCCCAAAATTCCGAAGGAATTCAACAACCCAGCCTATCGCGGCGTAGCCGCAACCAAACCAACAAGTTAGCGAAAAAGTGCGAAACTTTTTCAATCAGTTGGAGAATTAGGGACCCAGGGTCAGCGAAGCACCACCCTGCATAATCACCCCTCCTAAAATTCCGAAGGAATTCAACAACCCAGCCCAGGGTCAGCGAAGCACCACCCTGCATAATCACCCCTCCTAAAATTCCGAAGGAATTTAACACCCCAGCCTATCGCGGCGTAGCCGCAACCAAACCAACAAGTTAGCGATAAAGTGCGAAACTTTTT
>JAKQKX010000069.1 GCA_029560465.1 Candidatus Omnitrophota bacterium | reverse complement strand
CCCCAAATCAATACACTCTTCCGGCTTCTCAACACAGCTGAAACATGCCTTGCCTTCTTTGGTCTTTTGCGCGGGGACACACTCTTTCTTCGGGTCGTCCTGGCAAATCCCGCATTCTTCCTGCGACATTAACCCCAAATCTATACACTCTTCCGGCTTCTCAACACATTGATAACATTGCTTCCCTGGCTTAATTTCCCGAGCTAAGCGGCACTCCTTTTTCGGCGTCGAAGAACAACTTTCACACTCTTCAAGAGATAACAATCCGAAATCAACACAACGCTCCTCTTTATACATACAACTGTAACATCGGTCTCCGCTTTTAATTTTTTTGAAAAAGACACATTCTTTTTTCGGGTTCGTCTCACATAAGTCGCACTCATCCGAATGAAGCAATCCTAAATCTGCACATTCTTGCGCCCTGTCCACACACTGAAAACACGACACGCCCGATCCAATCTCTCGGGCAAGCTTGCACTCTTTCGTCGCGTCGACTTCACACCCTTCCTGGCATTCCCCCCAGGCTAACAATTCGTAATCTGCGCAGCGGTCATGACTTTGCTTGCACTCAAAACACTGCCTTCCCTGTTTAGTCTTTTTGGCGCGGACACATTCCGCGTCAGGGATCTCCGCGCAAAGTGTGCATTCTTCCCGATTCAGTAAACCGATATCATTACATTCTTGCAATTTCTCCGTACATTCGTAACACTGCAGCCCTTCATTGGTCCGCCGAGACCGGCGACATTCAGCATTAGGGATTTCGGAACAGAGAGAACATTCCTCCTCCGTGATAAGTCCAATCTCACTGCATAACTGCGGGATTTGCTCTATGGTGATGGGAATAACCTCATCGGGAGCATAAAATGTGGCTCCCTTTTTCTGCTTTGGGAAAGGCAAAGAAAGGGACTCTCTTTTCTTCTGTATTTCCTGCCAGAATTGCTTGAGATCAAAAGCACAGGCCGGTCCCGCGCTAAGACAGGAAAACAAGAAGAAACAGCTGACCCCCGACACACACAGGATCATGCGAAACGCATGTTGACGACGTTGTGTCATTTCTTATCCGTAATATCGACCCCCACCGGGACCATCTTCACGGGGAGACTCATCGTTATCTGCAACTGACCATTCTGGACAACTTTTTCCGCTTCAACTCTCAACGCGGCATCCAATTCTTCGGCGCTCACATGAATCTTTTCTGCCAGCTCTTTTTTGGCCTGTTCAATTGTGAGCTTGCGCGCCATGGCCTCTTTAATCTCTTCGCTGGCATTCTGCATATTCAATGGTTTTGAAGTCCGGGTGAAATAAACTCTCTCTTCTTCTTGAGACACCGTTGGGTCAAACGTGAACACTTTAACCTCATCCACCTTATAATCCGCGACGTATATTTTACCTTCCGCCCATGTCACGGAAGACAGCGACGGAAAATGACTCCGTCCATTCCCGACGCTTCCGAACTGCATGACAAGCTGCTCGGTGGGATCAAATATCTTCACGGCATGAGCCCCCCGGTCGGCTACATACAGGTAATCCCTGTCATCCAAGGCGATATCAATAGGATCCTGAAACTTAATCGTATCTTTGGCACCGCCAATCTCCTTCAAAAATAGTCCCTTATGGTCAAAAACCTGAATTCTTTTATTTTTGTAATCAAGCACATACAACTCCTGTCGGGAGTTAAAAGCCAGGTCTTTCGGTTCGGAAAATGTCCCGGGCTGCGGACCGTGGGCATAAACACCCCCGCTTTCCTTACCGAATGTTTTCAGGTAAATTCCGTCATTATTAAAAACCTGAATCCGGTTATTCTTCGAATCCGCCACAAAGATGTACCCTTCGTCATCCATCGCGACCCCGCTCAAAGCGAGAAACTTGCTGCGGTCTTTTCCTTTCTTGCCGAATTGATAATCAAAAGTTCCGTCCGGACGCATAAACTGAAGTCGGTGATGGCCCGTATCCGCGATGAGCATTCTTCCTTCACGGTTAACAAACAGCGCCTGCGGATTACTAAGCTTGTATGTTTCCTCATCCGTTTTCCCAAAAATAAGTTTAGTATCTCCGACTAACAAAATCTGGGCGTAATAATCGGATAAAGCATACAGCCCCCTTCCGGGAACGGCGTTCAAATCCACAATCATTTTCCCGGTATAAATGGATGAATCATAGTCCACAATCGGGAGCATAAATGGAATCGCTTTCAAAGCCTTTTTCGTGCTGCCCGTGATTTTAAAAAACTGCACCCGGCCGTTGAGCGTATCGGCCACGAAAATATTGCCGTCCGTATCACAGGAGATGCTCCCGGGCATGTTAAATTGTCCTTTCCCGACCCCTTGTGAACCAAATGAAAACAGCACTTGTTCCATCTGGTCTATTTTCACAATACTGTTGTTCTTCCATTCAACGAGATAGATATCTCCCCGGAAATCAACGGCAATCCCTGCCGTATCCGTCAAATAATTGGTCATGGAATTCTTTAAAGACAATTCTTCCGGCTTGCCCTTTTTAGGCGGATACTTGACAATTTTACCTTCCCGGCGGGCCAACACATAAAGATTCTGCTGTTTATCAAAAGCCAAGTCATCCGGAATATAGTTCAATTCCATGGTTTCCAGGAAAACACCTTTAGGCGTATATTTGGTGATCGCTTTATTTTTTGCATCCGAAACGTAAATATACCCAAGGGGATCCACAGCGACAGACGTAATCTGCTGGTATTCTCCGGGAGCCTTCCCTCCATTCCCCATCTCATACAAGAACTCCCCTTTCGGGTTAAACACTTGCAAGCGGTTGTTCCCTGTATCGGCAACAATAACATCCCCCTCCAAGGTGAGGGCCACCGCTCCCGGGACACGAAACTGTTTTAACCGCATCCCCTGCTCTCCGAAACTGCGTTTCATCTTGCCATCCTGGCTGTAAACGAAGACCTTCGCTAATTTCCTGTCCAAGACGAAAACTTCTCCGGAAGAGTTGACGACCGAATCCACCGGGGCGACAATTTCGGCCCTGATCTCACCTAAGAACTCAACTTCCTCTCCCGCAGAAATACCCGAGATATAAAGCAGGCTCCCGCACAAGAAAAACGCAATCCCTAACAATATCTGGCATATCCTTCGCTCCCTGATCCCTTTTTCCATTGTTTTCTTCCTTTCCTTAATTATGCATCCGTGTGCTCTTCACAACACTTCCTTTAATAAAAAAACCTATCCTAAATAAAGGATAGGCGCGTCGGTATATTATTCGGCAACCAGGCTATCCTTATCCAGGACCCTATAGCTTTGCGTCCCCACCTTACGATGGGTTTGCCCTTGTCGGCTATCAAACAACAAAACCTATCCTCAAACAGAAGATAGGTCCTTTCCCGATATAATATCTTATTGATTCGGAAACTGGCTATCCCTGTTAAAGGACCCTGTAGCTTTGCGTCCCCACCTTGCGATGGGTTTGCCTTTATCGTCAATCCATTTTTACAGTCCAAGTATAATATATCCCTGTTGAAAAAGCAACGTCCAACCAAAAGGAATGATAATCTTATAATAGGATGAAAAAGCACGCCCTCACGCCCCCTTCATTAAAGAAATGTTTTCCTGTGCCAACGGACCGCTTGAAGATAAAAGGATTCCGGAAAAATAAATTCCGCCGCATACGCCAGCCATTCATAATGCGTGTCCACCCACAGCTCCTTCCAGGGTAACGGGGGTTCACAGCCGGCATAGGAATAAGAGCTGTAAAAAACTTTTCCATTATTTAAAGGCGCCGCCGCGACAACCGTCCTTAACCGCTGGTTATGCATCGGAGAGGCTATTAAAACAATATGCTCCCAGCCGCGCTCACCGGCCAGTCTCCGGACAACCTGCCAATTCGTCCTGGAATCGGAAGACTCCATATCCACCACAATTTTCTCTCCGGGGACTCCCCGTGAAACAAGATAATCTTTCACGATCCGGGATCCGAAGGTCTCCCGCCACGGCCGCGCCCCCCCGATACAGACAATCGTGCTGATAGCCCCCTGCTTGTACAAACGCAAAGCCTCATGAGCGCGTCTTAATGTGTCCGGGCTTAAGAACCGCCCTGTTTTATCATACCCTCTGAAAAAAACCATGCCAACCGTATCAGCAGGGAAACTCTCCGGGAAACGCGAACGGTAATGCGGGATATTCATGAGAACGACTCCCGCCATATCAATCACGCACGCCACCAACAGAACAACAAAACCTTTTTTCCAAAGCGTTCTTGCTTTCATAAGAGAACGGAATTTTTCATCATCCTAAAGCCACGTCTAAAATCATCATGATCGTGAACCCCAGCATCACGCCCATGGTCGGGATATCCGTATTGTCTCCCTGCTGGGACTCCGGGATGACCTCCTCAACCACAACAAAGATCATGGCGCCAGCCGCAAAAGCCAAAGCGTACGGCAGCGCCGGGCGAATCACCAGCACCACCGCCGCGCCCAAGACACTGGCGACAGGCTCAACGATTCCGGAAAGCTGACCGTAAAAAAAACTCTTCTTCCGGGAAATCCCCTCCCTTCGGAGCGGGGCCGATATGGCCAACCCTTCCGGCATATTCTGAATTCCGATGCCGAAGGCCAACGCCAAGGCGGCCGGGAGAGTCGCGGAAGGCAAACCTGCGGCCGCAGCCCCGATGGCCACCCCGACCGCGAGCCCTTCCGGGATATTATGCAACGTCACCGCCAGAATGAGCAGTGTCGTGCGCCGGAAAGATGTTTTCACCCCTTCCGCTTTATCCATCGGCAGGCCCAGGTGCAAATGCGGCAGGAAAAAATCAACGCTTCTTAAAAAGGCTCCCCCCAAAAGGAATCCAAATGCGGCGGGGAACCACGGCCAGACTCCAAACTCTTGGGACATCTCAATCGCCGGCGCCAGTAAAGACCAGAAACTGGCCGCGATCATAACCCCGGCCGCGAAGCCCAACATCGCATCCAGCACTTTACGGCTGACTTCCTTCGTCAAATAAATTCCAGCCGACCCTAAGGCTGTCATTCCCCAGGTAAACAACCCGGCCAACAAAGCCTGGACAACAGGATGTACTTTCGATAAATACTCCAGCATATCTGTCCTCCAAAAATTAATCGCTTCCTTCGTCTATGCACGGGCGTTATGAGTGATCTGCGGGGAGGAAAGGAGAGCCCTGTTGATACTCTTATGCATCCTGTTGATAATATTATAATTGAGGGTTACTGATGATTCTCAGATTATTTTATTTTTTTTAACAAAGGTTAGAGGTAAAGCAGTGTTCCCTAAAATCTGAAAAACTTTATACTTCTCTCAAATAGCCCCAGGCATGCAGCCGGTCGCTGTCATCATACCACCGCGTTCCGATATCTGTGCGGTAATACATGCTGGGGATGATGATGTTGTTAATGCGATTGTAAACCTGGTTCTGCGCCTGCTTCATCGTCTGCCCCCAGGCGCACACAACCAGCACAACTCCGGTATTCCCGGCAATCAACCATTGTTCATTAACCTTTTTCACATCTTCAATATGCACGCCTTCTAGGTTATCGGCTTTCTTAAAAAGTATCGCCGCATTCTTGGATTGGGCCTGGAAGGTATTTTGGTCGTTAAAAGGATACGGCGGGACAACCACCCGGACCCCGATCTGGAACCCGCGGCGGCATTTAAACTGGGTCAGACTTCCTTCCGCCAACTGAAAAAGGAATTCGGATATCGGCATGAGGATCCCCTCCTGCTGAATGCTGATCGTCGGGTACCCAAAGCGGGCGGTGAACTCCAGAGGATAAATCCCCTGCGCGTTAACGATACAATTAATATCGATATAACCGGTGTAATGTTCTTCGGCCAGCTTCTTTTCCATCTTTTTAAGAGTGGCGTTAAATATCTTGTTCTCCCCGCTCCAGTACATAAACGTTCCCATTTCTCCTGTTGAAGGGCCGATATTCCCGGGGAAAAGTTTCTTGTGCTCGAAATTGATATTGATGGGGAAAACGAATTCGCTGCCGTTAAAAAAAGCGCCCACCGCCACTTCCACTCCGGACATCCTTTTCTGCAGTTGAAAAACCTTGATTTCATTAAACCAGGCTTTCTTATAAGCTTCCAGCACCTGGATAATATCTTTCCCGTCTTCCTCCTCGCCGACAAAAAGGAGCCTTTTTATATTCTGGGCCTCTCCGCTGGGCTTAATCACGTACCGGGCCGGGTTCGCCTGGACATACGCGATCGCGTCATCAAACGAAGCGAACTCCATAAAAGGGATGATGTTGATCCCGGCGGATTTCATCTCCTGCTGGCCGAACGTCCGGTCATCCTCCAGCCTGTCAGTATAGGCCGTGCCACCCACAACCCGCTTCCCTTTAAGCCTCAATTCCTGAGCGCAGTGCCCGAACCCCAGGACATCATCAAAAATGATGACATCAGCCCATTCAATGTCCTGCGTCCAATCGGACGTCTTTGGGACAAAACCGTCGGCGATGTCCTTAGCCGCCTCGTCTTTTATGAAATACTTGACATCATGCCCTTCCTTGCAGACCTGCCAGGCGATATCGTTAATCAGGGCGTCATAAGATACAAATAAAAATTTTTTCTTTTCCAAAATCAGGTCTCCCCTCACACAATGTTAAACACCGGGCCTTCCCCTGGCCACCTCACCGGTTTCCAAAAAAAGTTCCGACCGAACGGGCGGCCCCGATGAGGAAATGGTCCTCCGGAACCAGGCGCGGGCCGATCGCCACCTCCTGAAGCGGGACAGACACGAGGTCCCCGCCCTTCATTCCGACCATCGTGCCGAATTTCCGTTCAAGGATCAAATCCACGGCACGCGCGCCGAACTGCGTAGCCAGGACACGGTCATAGGAACTGGGCGACCCTCCCCGCTGGAGGTGCCCCAACACGACAGCCCGGGATTCCAGGCCGGTGATTTGCTCAATCTGATCCGCCAGAATAAAACTGACGCCCCCCAAACGGACCGGCTCCGAGGCGTCTTTCACCAACTTTCTAACAACGGCGGTTCCCCCCTTCGGCTTGGCCCCTTCGGACACCACCAAGATACTGAAGCGTTTGCCTTTACGGCTCCGCTCTTTGACCCGCCGGGCGATGACATCAATGTCATAAGGAATTTCCGGGAGCAAAATAATATCCCCGCCGCCCGCAATCCCGGAATGCAGCGCGATCCAACCCGCGGTCCGGCCCATCACTTCCAGGATCATGACCCGATGATGAGCCTGCGCGGTCGTGTGAAGCCGGTCAACCCCTTCCGTGGCGATCCCCACCGCCGTGTCAAAGCCGAACGTGATATCCGTCCCCCGGATATCGTTATCGATCGTTTTCGGGACACCGATGATCGGGATCCCGTCTTCGAACAAATGACTGGCGATCTTTAACGTTCCGTCACCCCCGATGCACACCAGGCAGCCAATGTCCAATTCCTGAACCGTCTTAATGACTTTCCGCGACACATCCCTGGGGGTGGCTGTCTTGTCTTTAGGATCAATGTATTTATAGGGGCTGGCTTTATTAGACGTCCCCAGGATCGTCCCTCCCAGGGTCAAAATGCCAGAAACGTCCTGATAATCCAATTGACGGAATTTCCCTTTTATAAGCCCTTCATAACCGTCCTCCACGCCGATGACACTCCAACCCAATTCAAGAATCGCTTTTTTCGTGACCGCCCGGATAACTCCATTCAGGCCTGGGCAGTCGCCTCCGCCGGTTAAGACGGCAATTTTCTTTTTGGCGGGCATATCAAAACCTCGTCCTTTCTGTGCGCTCTTATCAAGAGCGTTTTAATGTCTCGTCCGCAATAATATATTTATCCTTCAAAACAAACGCTTCTCTGTCACATAGCCATCATAATAGAAAGCGCAAGAATCGTCAATCCTCGCTTCCGATGGCCTTCATTAAGAAAGCGTTCCCGGCTTCCTGACGAAAAGAAGAATTCCCGGCACCCTCCCCCGCCCGGGCCGGGAAAAGCCGCTCCTTCTGTCTGGCGATTTCAACCGCCTTTTCTCCCTCTCCCCGCGCTGTATATATGGCGATCAGCAGATCATAATCCGAAGGACGCGGGGATTGAACCAGCCGCATGTTTTCCCGCGCGTACCATAACGCCTGCCCAAGATCCCCTGTTCGCAGCATGATCTCCCCCATTCCTTTGTAGGGAAGATGAAACCGGGGATATTCTTTAATCGCTTCCCGGAAAAAGAACCCGGCTTTATCCGGCTCCGCCTTCAGACAATCTCCTAAAAAAGTAAGAACCCTCGGATCCCGCGCGCCCAAAAGCACGCTCTGCTGCAAGGCCTGCACGGCCGTCGGACAATCACCGTTTTGAAACGCGATCATCCCGAGCGACTGATATCCTGCCCGGTGACGGGGGTGCGCTTTGATCAGGGCCTTGGCCAGAGTCAAGTCATTTTTCCACGCCGCGTTCAAGCTCCCGAGCTTTAAAACACATATCAGTAAAAGACCGACTTGGGCCACCATCCCCCAGGGGCGCGCCTTCGTCACCCCGATCCTTTTTATCATCTCCTCCCCCCATAACGCGACGGCCGCCGATAGTCCGGCCAACGGCACATACAAGTACCGGTGAGCGGCCGGGTTCACGAGAGGAATGAAATGCGCAACGGGAAAATAGGCGGCGAAAAACCAGAATATAAAAAAGCCCTCCGCCGGACTCATCCGGAAACTTCTAAAAAGCCCATACAACAACATCACCATCGTCAGGAGCCCCCAGTCCGCGCTTCCCGCGCCCCAAGGCCGGTACCCTCCAGGAACGATTTTGACAGCCCACGGGCAAAAGAGCGCTTGAATATTAAAATAAAAAATCTCTAAAACCCGCACCAGATGCATCACCCAGGTCGGGCTTATTTTTAGCTGTCGAAAAGTCGTGTTCGGGAACACAAAAAAATACATATACAGATAAAAACCGGTGGCCGCCGCGATCCCGGCATAATAACAAACGGGAACGGACCGACCCTCGGGTTGATCCCGTTTCAAAATAAAAAAATACCCGGCCAACAGAACCGGAAACGCCAGAGCCGATTCCTTGGCAAACACGGCTAAAGTATACAGCCCCCAGGAAAGGCCCCAGAGACCGGGATGCCCTTGGCCCTTTCCTTCCAAGGCAGACACGAAGGACACGAACGCGCCCAACAGAAAAAATCCCGCCAACAGGTCAGCGCGGTAACCGGCCACCGAAACCGCTTCAGCTTGGACCGGATGAATGGCGAACAACGCCGCGCCGAAAAGAGCCGCCCGATGGTCCCGCGACAATTTCATGATCAGCATAAAAACCAACAGCACGTTCAAAACGTGCAAAATCAGGTTGTGAAGATGGTAGCCGAAAGGCCGCCGGGCCCATAGCCAGCGGTCCATAAAAAAGGTGGCGGACAATACGGGGCGGTAAGAAACCGACCCGGAGGTAAAATTAACCGTGTTCCCGAACAGGACATCGTGGCCGCGGGTAAGATACTTCTCGCTCCATAGGTGGGGGATATGGGAAGGGCTGTCATAAAAACGGTTATAAACAATAAAGGCCAGGTCGTCGCCTACAAAGCCATGAAAAAGGACGGGGCTGAACACGGCCGCTGTCATCGTCACAAGCAGCAACAGCGGATGGGTTGTTACAAAACTAACCGCATTTTTAATCGGTGATCCCATCCTCATTCCGTTTGACTTTCTCCAGTTTGGGCGGCAAAATCACGATCTCAACTCTCCGGTTTTGCTGCTTCCCTTGGGGAAGGTCATTGGGCGCGACCGGCTTGAATTCGCCATGCCCCACCGCGGAAAGCCGCCCCGGGAGAACCCCGCATTCGTCCACGAAGAAATGCACGACGGCCAAGGCCCGGGCGGAGGAAAGTTCCCAATTAGATTTCCAGCCCGACACTTTGATCGGATCATTATCCGTGTGCCCTTCGACCGCGACTTGCGCGTCAGGGATGTCACGTTTGAGCACCTGGCTGATATCGTTTAGAATGCGCTGCCCATCCGAGCTGACGGCGTCTTTCCCAGGGCTAAAAAATATTTCCGACAGGAACGTGACGACCAACCCCCTCTCCGTCATTTCCAACTTCGCTTTATATTCATTGACTTCCTTGCTAAGCCGTTGTTCCAAATCATGTTTTGCCCTTTCCAAAGCCGACATTTCCCTGGATTTTTTCTCTTCGACACTGCGGACCTCCCCCTGACATCCGGACCGGATCATGGCTATTTCGTCGTCTTTTTCATTCATGAGCCGCCGGATTTCCAAATCCTTGTCCCGACGCAATTCTTCAAGGGCGGACTGGTTCTCTCGGCCCATCTTCTCCAGGTTCTTTTTCATCATGGCGACCTCAAACCGCAGTTCATCCGTCCGCTGGGCTTTTTCTAAAACCGCGCATCCGGAAAACAGGCTGGACAAAGAAAGCAATTCGAAAAAAACAATTATCCTCTTCATAAATGATCCCTTCCTCACGATGTGACCGGGGCGTATTTGCCCCGTCCGAAGAATTCTACGAGCTTTTCGGCATAAAACTTGACGAACGCCTTTTCATCAAATTTTATCGGATCAACGATCTTGACCCCAATACGGTACAGCGCCGGGTAATCTGATGGCTGACCCTCTTCCCGGGCGACCCGGACGACTTTAGCGTGAATCTCTATTTTTGTGCGCCCCGGCAGCAACAGGTATATCAGCAGTTCCTGCCGGACCTTTAACTCTTCCGTTGTAATAAAAGCAACTCCCGTTCCGCTGATATCCAAGGTTGAAGTATCAATAAACTTCCGTTTCGGAGGCACTCTAAAATTCATCGGAACTTCCAGCTTCATGCGGTGATACCGCCTTTTATCTTGCATCAAGAACCTCCTCTTCCCCTTCCCGGACCTGATGGGCTGTTTAAATTTTATCCTTTTTGAACGGCTGGCGGGGCGGCCGTCTGCCGGCCCTGGATCATCACCCCGACCGCTGTTAATAACGCAAATAAAAATAACTGCCAGCCCGGCACAACATCAATGGCTTCTATAATAAAGACCGCGCCGACAAGCGCTGTCATGACAATCAGGACCTGGTCAAATAACTGGTAGCTAATCACCGCACCCAGCGCGCCGCCAATAAAAAAAAGGAGAAGGATCGGCACCCTCCAGGGGATTCCCACCATAAACCAAAGGCTGTTCAACAGATATCCTCCGGCGAGAAACCCCGTATAGACGATCGCCGCCCGCTGCATAAAAACCATGACAACGACCCCCAAGGCGCCGGCGCCCACTCCCATCAAAAGCCGGACCCACGCCGGCTGCTCCAAAAAGAAAATCGTTCCGAGCTGAAACCCGACAAAAAAACCCACCCCGCCAACGAACAGCCAGAAAACCCGCCGGCCCATGAGGAGCAGCAAAGAGCCGATCGCGAGTTGGACAAACCCCAAATAAAAAAAATAATCCACCTCTCCCATGGTTCACTCCTTTTGTATTTGATTATAGCGAAAACACGTCACCAAATGGTCGTTGACCATCCCGACGGCCTGCATGAAAGCGTAACAAATCGTGGGCCCGACAAATTTAAAGCCCTTTTTTTTTAATTCCCGGCTCATCCGATCAGACTCAGCTGTTTGCGCGGGGATATCCTTCATGGATTTATAAGAATGGGTTTTTGTTTTATGCTCTGTAAACTGCCAGATATACCGATTAAAACTCCCATACTCTTTCCGCACAGCCAAATACGCTTTCGCATTGGCAACAGCGGCTTCAATTTTTAACCGGTTACGCACAATCCCCGGCTCTTTTAACAGATGGTTAATCTTTTCATTCTGATACCGGGCGACCACCTCCGCGCGAAAGCCATCAAAAACCTTACGGAAGCACTCCCTCTTCTTCAAAATAGTGATCCAGCTTAACCCGGCCTGCATCCCTTCCAGGATCAAAAACTCAAACAACAACCGGTCGTCATGGACCGGGACACCCCATTCCTGATCATGATACCGGATGTACTCCGAATCCGAACCAGGCCAGGGGCAACGTTTCAGGGGGGGGGCAGGGAGCGGCATGAGTGACGGCCCTTTGCAATTCTTACCGAAAGTGCCGGACGAACCATTGGCGATTCCGGTTGAAGTATGTTATCCTTAAAGGAAAATTTTTCTTACTTTATTATATTTCTAATTATGAAAAAATCGATTATTTTATTCTTCTTATTATGGGCCGCCGGCCTCCCGGCCCACGGGGAAGAAATATTGTTTAAAAACGGTAACGTAAAAATCTGCACGCTCCTGGACCGGACCGGGCAAACGGTGGTCCTGGACTGCGGGGATGCCGCGGTAGAGCGCCATCCCCTGCAGGATATTCAAAGCATCAATGGTAAAACTCCGTTCCCGATCGACGACCAATTGCTGACATGGATCCGGGCCCGCCAGAGCGTCCAAACCGCCATGCCTCTGAGCTTCGATATCCGGGATGAGGAAAAAGCGTCTTCCTATGAACACATGGGCAAGCAAGATTCTGTTACCGGGATTATTGAACGGCTGATTGTCGAGGAAGGGATTTCCATTTATGACGCCGCTGTCCGGCAAATCGTTCTGACCATGGTCGGCGGGGTCCAGAATATAAAGGCCGCCTATATCCCTATCCAGATTTACTGGGACGGACGGCTGCGTCAACTGATCAACATCCGCGCGGGCTACCCCTCTCAACCGTTCATTTACGACCCGAAAAATCCCGAGGCAGTGAGTTCCGACCTGCAACAAATAGGCCAACGGGGCTTTATATTCCGGATCATCAACGCGCACGGGCTTTACGACTCCAAAGACCCTCTGGACGGGAAAGAAAGGTTTATCGGGTTCCCGAACTGGCCCACGGTTCACTGGGAAGATTGGAAACCGATCTCCGGGGAGAACGCGTGGATCGTGATCGCGGCGATGCATCTTTATCATAAAAGATATCTCCCCGGAAATCCTGGCGGCACCGGCCCCTCCCCGGAGCCGACCGAACTGTGTCTGGCTAAGGAAATCGCCCGGGCCGCGCAATTCTTGCAGGCCGCCAACGGCGGCATCCGCATGGCGCCGATCGGGACCTACTCACCCATCGTTTCCATCGATCACACGGCCAACCTGGAGGATATCGCCCAGACTCTTGACGCGATGGCCAACTACCAACCGTCTGAGTCTGAAGCTCCTGTTATCAAAGACGGCATCATGATCAAAAACCGGGGCCTGCCCGAAGAACTCACCTGGTATTATAATGAAATTTCCACCGAGAACAACCTTTCCTGGTACACCGCGTTCCGCATGTTATTCCAGACCACCGGGGACCCGGCATACCGCGAAGCCATGAAAGGGATCGAACGTTATTTAAAAACCGTTTGGGACCCCGCCGGGCACTATTTTTATCAAGGCATGCATTTCCAGTCGAACGGTTGGGTTCCCAACACCGAACATTTCGCGACCGATGTGCAAAACTGGGCCCTTGCCGCAATAGGCCCCGCAACCATTGACTCCTGGTTTGGGGAAGGGGCTTCTTATCAATTATGGAAAAACACAAAACAAACGGCGGGAGTTTTTGAAAAAACCGATATCCTTAATGGTGTCGGATTTACAGCGGAAAATGACCGGCTCTCGATCGAATGGACCGTCGGAGCGATTTTCGCGGCCCGGACCCTGGCCAGCTACTACAAAGAAACGCACCCGGACTGGGCCGCGGAAGCCGCCCGGGACGCGCAGGCCATGCGGCAGGGCATTGAGTCCTTCAGGATAAAAGTCTCCAAGCAGGAAGCCGCGTATTCTTATTCTTCCCGGAGGGGATGGATCCCCTTCGGTTGGTTTTCTCACTCTCCCAGCATCCTCAGCCTGGTCTCGACCTGCTGGGTCATCCTCGCTGACGCGGATTTCAACCCGTTCTTTCTGCCAGAGGCCCCTTCTCCTTTTATTTTATCGGCCGGCTTCCCGGAGACCGAAACAAAATAGCGGAGGCATCATTCCTGGCCTTTATCCATGATCTTTATCCTGGCCTCTGAACTGTTCGCCCGGATTTCCGGGACATACATCGCGTGGACCTGGTTCGGCATCCCATGAAAATCGCCCGGGACTTCCGCCCGCAACTCATACTGAATTTTATGCCGCCCTTGGGGAAGGCGGGTTATAAAAAAGGCGGCTTTCTGGTCACGGAATTCCTGATAAAGCCAGACCTGGCCTCCCCGTTCCCGCCCGTCTTCACCCAAAGTCACCGCCGAGCCGCTACCGCTTTTCAGCTCGGTGGCTTCGCACCCGGCCGGCTTGTAATCTTCGACAACAAGATATTCATAATGATTTTTTGCGTCTAAGGTTATCTCGACTTTGATCCGGTCTCCGCTGGTAACCGCGGCCCCCGGTTCCAGAGGCTGCCATTCATCTTTGTAGCCTTTCAGGAGCGTTTCCTGTTGGGACTGCCGGTAATATTTCCGATCCACAAAAACTTCATTCCCTTCGGGGGTGATGCCCTCCTCAAGCGTGAAATACTGCAAATATCCGGCCAGATATAAAGCGCCGGCGCCGTTCATTGCCACCTGAACCGTGTTCATCCCGTCCTTGATTTTATCGTCCGGGACAAGAATACTACGGTTAAAGGTGAACATATTGACCCGGTCGACGTGCCCTTTCATCAAGGGTTCCCCGTTGATACGGATTTCATAATCATAATCCGGGGTCAATTCCGAGGTTGTTTTTAAATAATCCGCCAGCCCTAAAACAGCGATAGCCGTGTCCCGCGTGTTTTTCCAGCGCGCGCCCCGCCGGTTCAATGCCAGCCATTTAACAGCCGGCTGTAAATACGGGCTTTGTGGATCGACCGTGGCCAAAGCCTTGATCACAAAAGCGGTCGCTTCAACTCCTCCTTCGCTCCAACGGTAATGAATACCGGATTCGCCCCAGTGCGCCGTGCCGTTTTCCCGATCCTCCTTCATCCCGTTGGCCAGGTTGCGGGCGAGGATCTGGGCGTTGTCCTTCTGCCCCCGCTTGTATTCTGAAAGGGCAAATAGCGCCCGAGTATACGGATTCAACTGATCCCGCATATCCCAAAGACGCTGGCTCTGTTTGAGCTCATAAGCGCTGGACGATTGCGCCTCCGCCAGCGCGTGCAGCATCCACGCGAGCATATCCGGATTATTTTCCTCTTCCACCAGCTCTTTCCGCAGAAAATCAACCGCACGGGACAGGACGCCCCCTTCCACCTTGACCCCGGCCTGCTGTGCCAGCGACAATCCCCAGACCACATAAGCGCTCATAAAACGGTCGCTTTTGTCTTCCTTCCACCAGCCCCAGCCGCCGTCCTCATGCTGAAATTCGTACAGCCGCTTTAAGGCCGTTTGCGTTATGTCTTTCAGCTGATCGAGGGAAGAGTGTTTTTCCATGTGCGGATACTGCGGGTCCCCGCGCGCGCCCATAACATCGGCGAGATAGGCGTCCACGTCCTGGCGGGAAAGCCCCAGCTCGCTTAATGTTTTTGCCACGATGATCGAAGGGAGAAAACGGCTCATTGTCTGCTCGACGCAGCCGTACGGATACTGCACCAAATAAGGCAAAGCGTCCAGCATGGCCGCGGCCATGGACGGAGAAAGCAGCAGTTGAAGCGATGTCGTTTCCCGGATGCGTTCCGCCGGGACTTCCAGCGTTATTTCCTCCTGCCGGATGTTGTCCTCGGCCTTTTGCAGGCTCAGGGTCCGGGCAACAAACTTCTCGATGCCATGCGGGATAACCGTGTAATTTTTTTTCATCGCGTCCGCTTCATCCGTGGCCTGGGCCATCACCGTGACCTCGGCCTGACCGGGATGCGAAGCCTGGCAGGACCAGTCCACCCGCTGTTCTCCTTGCGACGGCACCGTCACCCATGTTTCCGTATCATCCAAAACATCAAGACCAGCCGCGTTGATGCTGACTTTAATCTTTTGTTCCGTGTCCGTATAATTATGCACGTTGGCGGAAAGCGTGACCGCGTCGCGTTCCGTGAAGAAACGCGGCGCCTGCAGCCGGACAATAATATTCTTTTTCGTTTTAACGTCGAGAGAGATATTCCCTACCTGCGTCCCCGGAGTGACGGCCCGCGCGGTCGATTGCCAGGTCGTCAAAGAATCCGGAAACCGGGTTGACACAACCGCCCGGCCGTTTTCATCAGTTTCAATGGCCGGCTGCCAGAATACCGTCGAACGGAAATCCGTCCGCACCTCCGGCTCGGCCAGGGCCCCGCCGCTGTCCATCCCGGGAACTTTATCCATCTCCTTCGACTTCTGTTCCATAGAGGCCATTGCCGGCATAGTCGCCCGCATTTTTCCTAAAACCATACGGCCGCCTCGCCCGCTCCCTTCCATGTCAAGGCTGGCATCGGCCAACGCGTTCTTTTCCATGAATACGGCCTCACCGCTTGCCGTGACTTCATCCGTCACATAAAGTTCGGCTTCTTCTCTGATTTCGCTCCCTTTCATCAAACCCCGGCGGGCATGCTCCTCCTCGGTGATAATCCGTCCGTCCTGATCCTTTAACAATTTTTGGTAACGCCGCTGGTTAAAACTGGTCTGCGTCTGGACGGTTAGCGGCCTTTTTTCCCCGTAGAAAAATTCCCGGATGTCCCCCGCATAATCGTTCTGGATATAAAACACACTCTTATCTACCAGGCCCAGGGCAATTTCCGCCATAACCGGCCGGCCTTGCGCGTCTGTCACTTTAATGTCAAACGTCCCTTCCTCCCTCGGGGCGTAGGTTTCCTTGTCAGCCGTAATCCGGACATTCAAAAACTTTTTTTCCGGCGGCACGACCACCTCCAAAGACGCCATTTTCACCTGATACTGGTCCCCGGACAGAGCGTTAAAGAAAATATTAGGCGTAAAATAATCCTCCACCGGGATTTCCACCAGTTGAACCGGCCCGGGCAAGTGCAGCATGTGATACTGATGAATTTCTTCCGTTTCCCCCGTCAGCAGGACCCAGGTGTCCGGGCGCTCCGCAACAATCATCAGTTTCGCCACCTCCCCGGCGGCATAAGTATCTTTTTCCGAAATGATCTGCAACCCGCCGTAACGGTATCCGATATCCCGGCTCTCTTTTCCGCACACAAACACATTCGCCCAGGATTTCACTTCACTGCCGTCACGGTCATAGCCGGTAAACTCAAGCGTGTAATACCCGTCCTCCTGCGGCTCGAAATCCACCACCGCCTCCCCCTTCTCATCCGTCTTCACGAAACGGGTAAACAATTCATTCTTACTGTAATCCCCGCCCCGGACGGCCTGCCCTTTCTCCAACACGGGTTCCTGCCACCAATTTTTCAAGACCGACACTTTCCCGTCGACAATCAGCGGCTCGTCATTCGCGGTTAATACTTTAATATTCACCTCGGCCTTGTCCCCGGGCCGGTAAAGATTGTGCTTGGGCGTCAGATACGCGAAAAAAGAGTTCCGTGTCACCTTGATGTCAGCCACAGAGGAAACTTCCCGGCGGCTCTGGTCAACGACCCGGACGTCCACCCGGTACTTCAGGTCATGCGGGGAATCTTTCGGGGACTGAAACACAAAGGACGCCTTCCCCTGTTCGTCCGTTGAAACCGTTTCTTTCTTAACCAAAGTTCCCGGCCCGTAATCCTGATAATATGGCCGCGTATCCCCGTAATACCAGGGATACGGCCGCGGACACTGATAAAAATGATAATAAGGAGAAGCATAAATCAGGTATTCAACCTCTGCCTGCGGCACCGGGCCGCCGAAATAATACTGGGCCTCGATGTCCACTTCCACCTCGTCGCCCAAACGGTAGGCGACAGGCCCGGATTTGTCTTCTTTCGGTTTCGGCTTGACCGAAACGACAAATTCCGGCAGTTTATATTCTTCCAGGCGGAATAACGCGGCCTGCGCCAGGATCTGGTCATTATTCGGGGCCATGACCCGCAGGTAATATTCCCCCAAGACGGCGTTGCCATCCAGGACCAGCGTATCGGCGAAGGACCCGTAGGCGTTTAACCGGTATGCCCCCTCTTTGACGGTATTCCCCCAGGCGTCATAAAGCCGGACCTTGACCGGCATCCCGTCGGGATTAGTAAATTCCGCCCCGTCATACCTCCGCAACGTGCCTTTCCATGAAATTTCCTCTCCCGGGCGGTAAGCCGGGCGGTCGCTGTAGGCGTACAGCCACCAGTCGCCCCGGCCGCGGGACTGGGCGTAAAAATACCCCTGGGCAAACGCCTGCATCTGTCCATCAGAAACACAAGCAAACAGGTTATGCTGATTTCCGTAATTACGCATGGCCGACGTTTTCAGCGGGACACGCAGCAGACCCTGCCCGTCGGTTGTTCCGGCCCCTTCTTCCCAGAGCCACTGGCCCTGATCATTGTAATAACGGTAATGATACGTGACGCTGACATTCCCGCGCGGCACGCCGGTATGGCTGTCGAACGTGTAAAACAAAGCGGATTGCCCGGCGACTTTCGTGACCAGCCCCATGTCCGTCACGAGAATGAGGTCGTACGCGGACGCCTGCCCCGCGGAAACAAACAACAGGTACGCCCCCGGCGCCAGGACTCCGGACGCAGGGTCAATATTTTTCGCGTCATCCGGCTGCAGCCATTCCGCCAAGCCCTTCGACTCGCTATACCACAGGTGCTTGCCTTCGTCCTTCATCGGCCTTCGCCAGGCCCGTTCTTTCGGCAACAAAACATACTGCTTGCTCGTCACCAGCCTGCGGATCATCTCCGCGTAATTATCGACGCCCCGGCTGCCGTCCGTCAGGGACCGGGACGGGTCCATCTGCAAAAGGCGGGGCAGATCGAGTTTATACAGAGTAAAAATCGCCTCGCTCACGTTGCGCCAGCCCAGATTAAACTGAACCTGGGAATCAGGAAGGAACGTATAGCTGATCCCCAGGTTCATCCGGGGTTCCGTGATGTCCTTTACCCGCCGCTGGGCGTCATCCACCCAAGAGGAATCACCCCGCCGGAAACGCGTCAACAGGCCGCGGTAAGCGGCGATCGCCTGGTTAAAATCATTCGCCCGTTCATAAAACTGGCCGAGGTTATAATACGCGTCATCCGCCCATTCGGAATCGGGAAATTCTTCAATGATCTTTTCAAAACTTTCCCGGACCTTTTTCTTCTCTTCCTCCCCGTAACCACGGTTCAGACAACTCATGGCCAGCGAATAATGCGCTTTGGCCTTATCCGCATCCGTCTCCGCGACCTTGAGTACCTCCTCATATAAGACGTTCAGCCCCTGCTCTCCTGGTGCCGCGGGTGGCTCGCCCGCACCGCTCAAGCGGGTCCGCCGGATGCCCGTGTAATACCAGCCCCAGTTCTGGGTGATAAAATCACCCAGGGTAAAGCTGGCCTGAATAAACCGCGGCCGGGCCAGTTTAATGTCTGTTTCCCCGGCCCAGAATTCCCGGGCATTCACCAGCGCCGCTTTGATCTCCTCAGCGTGGGACCAACGGTCTTTCTGCAGATAATAACCGGCCAGGGATTCGTTGGCTTCGGCCCACCAGCGGTCATGCTCCTCGGAGGCGGCCTGCTCTTTCAACAGCTTCTCCGCCTGCTTCGCCCGCGCCTCCCCTCCGGCCCGCCACAGGCAGTCCGCCAGCTTAACCCGAATTTCCCTCGCGGTCTTTTCCGGAATGTCGTTGCTTTTAAGCGCCGCCTCGTATAAAGGGGCCGCCATCTGATAGGATTTATCGATCCAATGCCGGTCAGCCTGCTGCTTCACGGATTCCTCATAAGCTACGGATAAGGACAGGCCGCCCGCAAAACACATCACCAGAGCCGCCGCCGTAAGCAAAAACCATTTTCTCATGACACCCCCCTTTTTCCAAAACGGTTCCAAAAGACATTTGCCCCCAAGACATAACACTCCGTCCTTAATTTAACGCCTTTATGAAAAAAAGGTTGCAATTTTTAAGAAAATTTCAGAAGGAAGAACTGAAAAAGAAAATTCCGGTTCCCATATCCGTATTCAACATCTACCCGGAAATTTCAGAGAACCTATCAATATAAGGTCTTATAATCATACGGCAGGATATTGCCCCGATGGAACTCATGCGCGACAATCGTCAAACCACCATTGTTGTTCTCATCCCGCACGATCTTATACGTCCCGTTCACCTTACCGGCGGAGGGGCAACAGTTGGCGTCATCCTGGTTCCAGATATAAAATTCGAAATAAAGCCCCTCTTTACTGAACCGGCTGCGCACCCCTGTCCGGATATCCTCTCCCTCTTTAAGCTGGGTCCTGTATGTGTCCGCGGGGGATATGACTTTCACTTCTTTTAAGGAGGGATTTCCCGGAAAACATAATTCGTAAACATGTTCCGTGGTATACGCTGCGTTCCCGTCCGACTGTTCGCTGACATGCAAAAACTGGATGGGCCGGGGTTCCCCGGGAGGGGTAAATGAAAAAAACTCAGGCTTTTCCATGGCGGAATAAGGGGCCCGGAAGCTTTCTAACAGGCGCAGCTGCTGAAGCTCCAGAAGATAAATCCTTACGATGCTGATCACCCCGCTGTGAACGGTCACCAGGATCGGACATTCCGAGGAAGCGTCCGCGGCGACCTGATACTGAAGCTTGGAAACAACGACCCTTTTCTCGACCGAATCATAGACCGCCACCGGGCTTAACGCTTCCTCAAGGGTCCAGATTTCATGGGCAAAGCTGTTCATCGGCGATTGGAAAATGATAGATAAAATGGTAAAGACAAAGAATACTTTACGGCTCCGGCCATACAAACAGGAATGAATTAATGCTTTTTCCATAAATACGCATTCATCAGTTAAGCCAGCTGATATTTTCTTCCCGTCCGGTGTACACTTTCTCACGGATATCCGCCGGGGCCTGCGGGGAGTCCGTTGAGGCCGCCCCTTCAGCAGGCCCTTTCTGCGACATGCCAAGCAAAAGAGGAATATTAACCGGAGTAATATTAATGATGACCGGCAGAAAGCCCTCTATCTTCATGTTCCCCACCGGCTGCTGCGGCAGAGGCAGCGCCACGCCGTTGCCGTCGCGCTTAATCTGCAAATCCAGGGCCGCGGGGTTAAAGTCGATACCGCCGACCTTGTTTCTATCTTGTCTTAATTCCTGATAAATAGAAGAAAGTTTTATTTCATCATTTTTTTCGTCTTTTATCATTAAAAAATATTCCTGGACATCCGTAAACCACCTTGATAAGGAGTTCTCTTGCAAAGCCCCAATGATAGATGTAATAGAAAATTCCGACAAAGTGTTTGTCATTAAACTATTTATAATAGGTGAAGAAAATTTTATATTTTGAGATTCAAATTTTCTTAAAATCTCTTCATAAACATCAAGCTGGCTTCTAAGATCCTCGTATTCTCTAGTCACATAGGTTCTTGTTGTATATATTTCAGCATAAATGGGTTCTCCACTATGCCCTATATATGTTTCCTCTCGTTCTCCAATTTGTGGCACTCTTCTGATTTTTTTCTCAAGAGTTCTCACTTTTTGTTTTAATTCTTTTACCAATTGTTTGAGCTGAGATTGAGAAGAAAACCTCATAAGATCAACAACGGCATCGATAGCATCCGCACAAACACCAGAATAAAAATCGGACTCTATCTTTATAAATACTTTTTCTATCTTCCATCCCGGATGATGTTCAACTGCATACCGTATTAAAGCGGGAATCGCAGTAATATCATTCTTATACCGTAATCGCATAATAGTATCAATTGTATCCGAAGCATGATCCAACATATCAATCAATTTTGGGGTGCTATATATTTCAGCTTCTGCCTTAAGTTTTTCTTGTCGCTCTTTTTCTTTTCCAATCTTACCTATAACGAGGTCCACAGTTTTCTTATCATTCAATTTTAATAAAACATTGATCAGCGCTGTTCGAATTGATACTTGCTCTTTTTTCGAGAAAGAAGACACTTTAGACAAATGGTCAAAAAGTGTTTTGCGCAAAACAGGGACAGCTCTTAGGACAACTCTTAAACTTCCTAACTTCCCTAAGATTTCTATCATAGCAACAACCTCATCCCATCGTTCTGAGCTATAGTAGTTATCCAGTCTCCCAATCAAATCATCAACTCTCTCTTGAGGGATAGAAGGCAGCTCATCCAACTCTTCCAACGCATCAACCGCAGCCACAACTATTTGATATTCCCTACTCTTTAAAGTATTAATTAATGCTTCTACGACTTTAGGATTATTACGCCCATGATTTCCTAGATATTTTGCTGCTCGAATTTTATATTTAATATTATGAGACCAAATAAACAAAGAATATCCTTCCAACTGAGCAATGTAACTATTAATACTCCTTTTAATAATGGGAGAAGATTCAATTCGGCCAAAAACGTCATCAACAACATCTTCCCCCGCGTTCTCCACCAGCTCGATGGTCACCTGCCGGTCCTCTCCGCGGCTGGATTCAGGCCGGGTGATGGCCGAGCTCACGGATTCCGGCAAGGCCCGCAAGCCGCCCCGCAGCACTTCCAGCTTGTCCTCCGTCACCACCCCCACGCCCAGTCCTCCGGAAAAATACTTCCGGGGAACCTTCCGGCGCGTGGTCTCGTCATAATCCTCCCGGATATAGTTGTAAACCCCCTTCTTGAACGTCTCCAGATACTGCGCGTAAATCCGCTCCTTGACCGCCTTGTCCTCCAGATCAATCCCCTTCACCTTGTTCTGGTCCATGTAGACCCGGCCCAGCAGGCCCGACCGCAAATTCTTTTTGTACCACGTCGCCAGGATCATGGAATTATAAATCTGCCGCAGGTTCGCGAACGTCTCGCCCTCGTTCACCTCCCGCTCGATAGCCGGCAAAAGGATCTCCCGCACGATTTGCGACGATGCGTCATTCAGCTCCTGCGCCTGGTCCTGGGGCTGGCCCTTCATGCCGAATTTCTCATTCCCCAGGTTATTGCGCAGCGCCAGATAATCCTTCTCCAGCATCACCTTCAGGTGCCGCTCCACCACAAACGCGCTGCCGTCATGTTCATACACCACCGCCTTGTCCGGCACGATCCACACCTTGTTAAACGTGTTGACCGGAATGTTCGTCGTGCCGTAAAGCTCATACGCCTTGCGGTAAACTTTTTGCCAGAACGCCTGGCCCATCTCTTTTTCGGGATAAATCAACGACGCGGTGAGCTGTTTCAGAAGATAATCCTGCGCCAGCATGTCCCGGCCCATATCCGTGACGCCCAGCCCCTCGGGAATAATCCGGTGCCCTTCGTAGGGGGACAGGTTGACCCACAGCTCCTTTTCCGGGACCGTGAGCGCGGCCAGAAAATATTTGATCAGGCGGCGGGATTCTTCTTCAAACGCCTGCCCGTCCAAGGCTTTATCCCCGGTGTCAATAATAAAATCGAATTGTAAAGGATTCTCCGGATGAACGGTCAGGCCCCGCATGATGGCCGGGGCAAACTTTTCGCTGATAGACAGGATGGTGCCGGGCTGCGGGAGCGGCAGGGCCGGCCCTGCTTCTTTAGCCCATCCCGTGGCAGGGGACAAAACTGAGGTGAATAAAAAAATGCCTGCCATACTTCCGGAAACAATGCGCCGGAACAAGCCGCTGGATTTATGAACGCGGCCGGCATCAGCAGAAAATTCTTTGCAGAAAACACGCATATCGTTTCTCAAGAGTTAAAATAAAAACTTGGGAACAACAATAGAAAGGGATATTATAATACTTCAGGGAAAAGGGTAGAGACGATTAAATTATATATTACAAAAAGATAAAAAGCAAATATTTTTAACTCGCAACCTTATTCTTCCCAGGCATTTGCTTCCATGGCCACGGCGGGGTCCTGCCCCGCGGCTTTTTGCTGGGAAGACGGCAAAAACTGCACATTACCGGCTACAATTTTAAGCCGGCTGCGCTTTTCACCGGTGTCCGTGGTCCACTGGTCCTGTTTCAAACGTCCGGTCACCACCACCGGGCTTCCCTTTTTTAGATATTTACTGCAGTTTTCCGCCATCTGGCCCCAGACATCGACATCCACAAAAGCGGTTTCCTTCTTTTTCTCTCCGCCCATCACAAAGGTACGGTTGCTGGCGACCACGAATGACGCAACCTTCCTCCCAGCGCCCACCTCTTTCAAAACCACATCTCTGGCCAAATTACCCCCGATGATCACACTGTTAATCTCAACCGTCATACTGTCTCCTTTTCAATTATACGGGGTCATTGTCTATAGGGGTTTCCCGCTTCCTCAAGCTCCCGGGCCTTTCCACCCAAGGACACCACGCTCATCAGCCGGCAGGTTGCATATTAGCAGGACAGGCCTGATTTCGTCAATAAAAATTCTTCCAGGGGCCTTCCCCCCGCCCCCTGGCAAAACTTAATATAATATTTTATACTTCTACTAGCTATAACAAGGCTTAACGATAAAGGCAAAACCGGTGTAAACCGGTGGCGCAAAGCTAAAGGGTCCTTCAAGAAGGATAGCCTGGCTGCCGAAGAAGTCGAATACAGTGCAGGCCTATTCCTTAATTTTGGAGGAATAGGCCTTTTTTTTAGAACATCCAAGCAGCGAGAAAGGAGATAGCTATGTCAAGATTAACCACAACCGCTCTTATCCTCATCATGGTTCTTTCCGCGGGGATAGGCCAAGCCGGGGTGTTGCCCCAGAACTCAGAGAAAGCTAAAGCGGAAAAAAATCAGCAAATCGCGAAAAAAAGAGGCGCGATGATTCAAATCGGCAGTATGCCGAGCAGCAAGGAAAACGGGTTCAAAAAGGGAGCGGCCATAACCATCGGGTCTTTTCCTTTAACGGAAGGATAACGCGCAGCTCACAGCTTGGCCTCATCCAGGTAATCCGGGATCACCACATCGCTGTCCACGCGTTGCCGGAGGGCATCGGCAAAATGCCGCGCGGCCTCGTCTTCAGAATGAACGATAAATATCCTCTCGGGAGACGGCTGAAAATGCGTTGCCCAGCGCAAAAGGTCACGTTGGCCCGCGTGGGCGGACAGACCGTTTAATTTTTCAATCCGCGCCCTCACCGGGTGAATATGCCCAAAAATCCTGACCTCCCTCGGCCTTTCCAGAATAATCCGGCCCAGCGTACCCCGGGCCTGGTATCCGACAAAAAGAATCGTGCTTTCAGGCCGGGTGATGTTCTGCGACAGATGATGTTTCACGCGGCCGCCCGTGCACATCCCGGAAGAGGACAGGATCACCGCGCTGCCCTTCACATGATTAATATCCTTCGACTCCTGCACGGAAGACGTAAATTTCAGCGTCGGGATGGCAAAAAGCGCTCTTTGCTTGCGCAGCCGCTCCCGGGCGTCCTGATCATAGTAGTCCTGGAATTTCTCAAAAACCCTGGTGATATTCGCCGCCATGGGGCTGTCTAAATAAATCGGAAGCGCAGGGATGCGGTCCTGTTGAACCAGCTCGTTTAAATCATACAGCAGTTCCTGGGCCCGGCCGATCGCGAACGTCGGGATAACAACATTGCCGCCGGCTTTCTTCGTGCTGATAATAATCTCCGCCAGCTTCCCTAAAGTGTCCTCCCCTTCCTCATGTTCCCGGTCACCGTACGTCGCCTCCATAATCACATCATCCGCCCGCTTGAACAAATGGGGGTCGCCGAGAATCGGGCGGGTCCAGCGCCCGATATCCCCGGAAAAAACAACACGTTTTTCCGAGCAGCCCGGCTCTTTAACACGCAGTTCAATCATCCCGGCCCCCAGGATATGCCCGGCGTCATAAAAAACCGCTTTGATCTCCGGCGTCACCGCGACTTCCGCCCCATAATTGACCGGGTGAAAAAGAGGAAAAACATCCTCAACATCTTTCAGGGTATACAAGGGGACTTCCGGGTACGGCCCCTGCCTGCCTTCTTTCTGATGCCGTTTCTTCTTATACAACGCGTCGGCTTCCTGCAGGTGGGCGGAATCAATCAAGCTGATCTTAGCGATATCCTCCGTCGGGCCGGAACAGATAACCTTGCCTTTAAACCCTTGCGCCGACAGCCGCGGCAGATACCCGCAATGGTCCATATGGGCATGCGTCAGCAGAATGGCCTGAATGCCGGCCGGATTCACGGGGAAAGCGTCCCAGTTCCGGGCCAGGAATTCCCGTTCCTGGAAAAGCCCGGCGTCGATCATGATGCGGGAAGCCGGTGTCTGAACGATGAATTTCGACCCGGTCACGTTCTTCGTGGCTCCCAAGAAAATTATTTTCATTGAACCCGCTTTCTGCAATTAAATTTTTCCTGCTTATATTATCACAGTCCCGGGCTATCCCGGGAATATTCTTGAACACGTTTCATAAACAAGAATAGCGCGCAAGAAAGAAGAATAAAGGCCCTCCTCCTTTGCGCGCTATTCTTTTTATGTGTTCCCCTCGTTCCTTACTCAGCCACAGCTTGGACAGAGGCTGTCGTGACAACCCGGGTCGCGTCAGATTCTTTGACGAAACTGGCCGTGATCGTGTCGCCGACTTTCAAGTCGGAAAAACTTACGGCAACGCCGTCTAGGGTGATCTCGCTCTCCTCATTGAAATTAAGAGTCACGGTCATTTGCCGTCCGGTCTCTTCATCCACAATGTATTTAAGGATTAACGATCCTCCCTCCTCGCTGACTGAAACGATTTGCCCCGTTACTGTTTCTGCTTCAACAGCAACCTCGGTTGTTTCTTCGAATTGGGCCATAACCGGCGTCACTAATCCGGAGATCAAAAGCAGACCCAAAAGAAATACGCATGTTTTTTTCATTTGTTGTTCCCTCCTTTCTTTATTATTTTTTAAAAATTATATATGGCTGTTTCTTAAAGCCTTCAAAAGATAAAACCTGGCCGGCACCCATTCTAATAACGACATGACAATGACATAATAATACCCCGCCACAATAAGGGCCAGGAACACCGCCATGTCCAAATGGTTTTTCAGGATCATCACGTAAAGGACGGCTGTCAAATAGACGGCCATAAAAATTTCACCGATAAAAAAGGGGTCAAATGCCGCTTTATATAAATTTTTTGCGTCAGACCCCAGGAGCGACTGCCCCCCTTTTTTGGGAGTCCGGATAAAAGGCGTTTTCTTATTCATTAAGACCTCTAAAACCGCCTTGATATACACCAAAGAAAAACCAGCGACCCCGGATATAAAAAACGGAAAAAACCACAACCGTTTTTCCCAATGGGGAACCTGTCTTTGCTGCGAAATCCCATAATAAATTATCAACGACCCGATCCCGGCAATAAAAAGCCCCGCGTCAACAAAGACCCCGTCTAAGATATTCTTCGCCGGAGGAGGCCCGATCAAAACCGGCAGCGAGGCCAAACTGGTCAGCAGGACGAAGATATAGGCCAGCGTATTCGTCAAATGAAAAGTCGCCTCCAGCTTCACGTTCAAAGGCAATGACGGGGATTTCCATATTCTCGGCAGCAGTTTAAAACCCACCTGCAAAGACCCCTTGGACCAGCGGAATTGCTGTTGCTTAAAAGCGGTGACGTCTTTTGGCAATTCCTGCCGGACCTGATAATTGGACAACAGGACAAATTTCCACCCCTGGATTTGAGCCCGGTAACTCAAATCCAGATCCTCGGCCAAGGTGTCCCCTTCCCACCCCCCGGCCTCTTCGATGGCCTGCCTTCTCCATATACCGGCGCTGCCGTTGAAGTTAAAAAATTTTCCGCTCGAAAACCTTGCGAATTGATCGACCAGAAAATGGCCGTCAATCAAAGCGCTCTGCAGCCTGGTTAATAAAGAATCATCCGGATTTTGATGAGCCCACCGCACCTGCACCATCCCGACAGCCGCATCCGTAAAATAATCCATCGTGCGCTTTAGAAAATCCGGGGCGGGGACAAAATCCGCATCAAAGACAGCGACATATTCCCCCCGGGCCGTCAAAAGCCCGTTCGCGAGGGCCCCGGCTTTAAACCCCTCTCTTTTACAGCGGTGAACCAGGTCGACGTTTAACCCTCTGGATTTTAATCGTTCAACCAGGGCTTGAACGACAAGGGTTGTCTCATCCGTAGAATCATCCAGCACTTGGATTTCAAACAAAGACCGGGGATAATCGATAGCACTGACCGCTTCAAGAAGCTGTTTAACCACGAAATATTCATTGTATAAAGGCAACTGAATCGTCACAAAAGGCAGGCGATCCCAGGACTTCAAGGCCTGGGGATCCTGCGGTGGAAATCGTAAAGCCGTAACAGCCAGCAGGAGCCTGTGAAAACCGTAGATGGCACAGGCCAAAAGAGACAGTTTATAAAGAATGTAAATAAAATTCATTAATAATATAAATAGAAATTTTTTATTGATCGGGTATGTGAGGGGGTACTATAACAAAACATCCGTTAAGGAAAGGTGACGAAAATATTAAATTTTGTTCATTTTTGAAACCCATCAGGAGGGCTGAGAAGGGACGACCAAGGGAAGGGCGGCATGAAGAGGCAGGCCGACAATGAATGTTGTTCCCTGGTCAACAATACTGTGAAACGAGATGCGGCCATTATAAGAATCGACAATGGATTTCACGATGCTTAACCCGAGCCCAAAACCTCCCGTATTCCGGCTCCGGGAAGGGTCGCTCCGGTAGAAGCGGTCAAAAATCCTGGACTGATCCTGTTCGGGAATACCGATACCTTCATCAGCCACGATGATTTCAGCAAAAGGCCCGTTCTTCCTTAATTGGACACGGATCGCTCCTCCCGGGCTGCTGTATCGGATGGCGTTATCTATTAAATTGGAGACAATCTGTTCCACGCGGCACTTCTCCCCTTGCATATAAATGGGTTCCTGCGAAATGTCATGCCTGAAATTATTATCCGCCTCTTTGGCGACAGGCTCGAACAACTCAACAATATCACGGACCAGCGAATTCAACTCAACGGCTGTATTGCGTTCCTTATCGTTGGGCTTCGATTCGCGGGATAAAAACAACAAGCTGTTCACTAATTGCTTTAAACGGGCCAATTCCTCCAGGCTGCTCATCAAAACCACGCGATATTTTTCCGGCGATGCGGGGTGAGATAAAACTTCTTCGATATCCCCCATGAGCGAAGTGATGGGCGTGCGCAGCTCATGTGCGGCATCGGAAGAAAATTGGGCGAGTTTCTGATACGCCTCTTTGATGCGGTGAATCATATTGTTAAAAGTTTGCGCCAGTTTATCGAGCTCATCGCCCGTTCCCCGGACCGGCAACCTTTCTTCAAGGTTTGACCCAGAGATGCGGGAAGCGGTTTTAATCATTTGGGAAACCGGCAGGAGGTTCCTGCGGGCCAGGATAAAGCCGCCCACCAGAGAAAGGAGCAAAAAAATCGGGATCGTAATCATAATGTTTTTACGAAAATTCATTAATGTTTTCTCAATGCGGCTCATGTTCATGCCCACTTGAAGGTACCGGATGAATTCATTCTGGCTATAGACTTTTTTCGTCAAAATTCGAACGACATCATTATTCGTCTCACCTCGAGTCTTGTATTCCTTCACCTCCAGCGCTGGAAACACCGACGACTTGACATCCCGCACTTCAGGGTCCTGCGGGAGAGCGCTCGACTCCACGACGGCGTTCCTTTGGGAATCAAAAACGCCGTAATACATCTGATAATCTTTCCTCATGGAGAGGGACTCCTTCTGCATCTGGCTCTCAATTAAGGAAAGGCTTTGATGGTGTTCCGAGACGAATTGTTTGAATTCATTCATCTCATCGGCTAAAAAGAGATCGACCTCTTCATATAATTGGAATTTAAGCTGATGATACAGGCATAAGGAAATAATGACGCTGGACACAAGGAAGAGCAGCACATACCACAGCGTGATCCTCAAGCCAAAACTGTTAAACTTGCTTCTCATCTACGGCTCTGCCTGTCTTTTAAGAATATATCCCATTCCCCAAACCGTGTGGATCAATTTCTCCTGCTCATCAGCGTCAATCTTCTCTCGCAGGCGCTTGATATGCACCTCGACGATGTTTGACATAAGGTTAAAATTATAATCCCACGCCGACTCGATAATCATCGTGCGGGTCACGACCTGGTCCGGGTTCATCATCAGCAATTCCAGGATACTGTATTCTTTGGCCGTCAGAATGATCTCCCGGCCGCGCCTTTCGGCGCGCCTCGTGCGCTGATCTAAAATCAAATCACCATATTTTAGCTCCGTTGAAGCCGGCGTCCGGTTGGCCCGCTTGAGGACAGCGCGGATCCTCGCCAGAAGTTCCGTGAACATAAAGGGCTTGACAATATAATCATCCGTCCCCGCGTTAAAGCCCTCCATTTTATCTTTCAGGTCCCCTTTAGCCGTCAAGCAAATCACAGGGACCTCCTTCCCTTCTTTGCGAATTTTCTGCAGGATATCAATCCCGCTTATTTTTGGAAGCATCAAATCCAAAATGATCAGATCGTAATTCTCGCTTTCCGCTAAGAACAAGCCTTCTTCTCCGTCAGGCGCAATATCAACGGAGAAGTTGTTCTCTTTAAGCCCCCTTTTGACAAAATCAGCCACTTTTTTCTCATCTTCTATAATTAACACCCGCATAACGACTCACCCCGGTTTAAAAGCATAATTTATTTATCGATTGTAGCATAACGCTGCTTTAAGAAATATAAATATTATGGCGTGCATCGGGGGATATTGGGGCCAGAAAACCATGACTCTATGTTATAATGCTGAAAACAGGAAAAGCCATGGTCCCCCAAAAACCAATCTCTCCCCAACAATGGATATATAAACTAGGCTTCCTCTTCGTTCTTTGCTATTTCGGGATGATCAAGCTGAAATATCTGATGACCGACAACCTTTGGCCGGATGAAGCCTTGTATGCGTGGCAGGGGGAAAAAATATTCGAAAACCCTCTTTTCATTTTTTCTAAAAACTTCTCTTACCCCAGCCTTCTTCCCGTCCTCCTCAGTTTCGGGAATTTTTTCCCCTATCCCTTATTTTTCTATAAACTATTCAGCCTGTCCACCGGGTTGCTGGGTTTAGTGGCCATCTATCAACTAGGCGCATTGATAAGCACCCCCGCGCTTGGCCTCTACGCCGCTATTCTGCTAGGGACAAACACAATCTATTACACAATTACGACCAAAATACTCTTAGACGGCCTCCTGACTGTATGTGTCATCTACATAGCCTTTTTCCTCATAAAAACCTCTGCCTCTCCGTCATGGAAAAACACAGTATTCTTAACTGTCTTCTGCTCCGCGGCCGTATTAATTAAAATCCCTATCGCGATGCTGATCCTTCCCTGGCTGGCTGTCACCGCGCTCAGCCTCACCTTAGACAAACGCTGGCAGGAGCTCCCGAAGAGTGTCACCCCCCTCATTGTGACACTCCTCGTCTCCGCATTTTACCTTTTACGGAATATTCTGATTACCGGACAACCCTTTAGCTCGCTTACGGCTCTATCAGGGAAATATTTCATCCATAGAGATCCCTTCTGTTATCTCCGGAACTATCTCATCCTGCTGCCGAATACGTTCCTGCCTTTGGTGCTATTAGGCTTCGCAGGATTAATGAAGAAAAAGAAAGAAATTGTGAGTGTTCTTTTGGGTTGGCTTATCTGGCTGGGGATTATCTCTTTTGTCCCTGAAAAAGTACCCCGATATTTTCTGCCCGTGATCCCCTGCTTCATTCTTTTATCGGGAATCGGGATCGAAACGGCCGTCAAAATGCTCATCCCGGGTAGACACCGGGCCCAAAGTATCGCAACCGCCTGCTGGGTTCTGCTGATCGGCGCTATGCTCACCATCACTCCCCCGGAAAGACGGATCCCGAGCATTAAAAAGCAGCTTTACGCTTTCACCGGGCTCCGAGAAACCGGCGCATGGATTGCTGAAAATATAAAGGAAGACACCGTAGTGATCAGTTCTTCCATAAGAGCCCTGCGGTATTTCAGCGGAATTGAATTTAAAGAAGAATCAGGCCACCTGGTTCCATTACCTGCGACGCGGGCGGAATGGGATCATCTTCTTGCGGAAAACCCGGGCCCCCTGATCCTGGAATACAGCCGCTGGCAAAGGGTACCGTATCTCGATCCCGACGGCCCTCCGGGGACAGGGATGGCCGACGTTCTGATCCAGGGAGGATTTACAAAGGAATTAACCATAATCAAACCCTGGTTTTTCACCGATGGATACTCCACAGACATGCCTGTCGTATGGCTTTTCTCCCGCCCAGCTCGCCATTAACCCCACGTGTCTTTACGGAGCATAATATGTTTAATTAAAATTTCTTTAAAAGATAAATACCTTACTCATTGTCCCGAAATCTTGTGGAGCAATTCCTGCCCCACGATATGCTGGATAATACAGGCCGCGAGATTACGGGAATTCTTTTCATTGTAATGACACGCGTCCACATAAAGCGGTTCCTGGACCTGAGCCTGGATATCCGCGCACCACAAAAAATTGGGACCCGGCACCCCGTCCTGGTTTAATTCCGCCATGCGGGAATACCCGTAACGGATCAGCACGTCATCCAGAATAGGGATTGGAAAAGGAGAAGAGCTCAAATCGTACCGATACGCCGCAACCGGCTGCCAGACAAAAACCGGGGTGACTTGAAAATCACGGGCCATGGCTTCAATAAGCCGTTTATTCACCAAATACCGTTTCAAGACCACATGAGAGATTTCTTCCTTATGCTGATACACCATGTTCTCATACTCTGTGTTTTCCTTTTCCTGGTGCGCCTTTGACTTAACAGGGCTCTTTTGCCGCAATATTTTCCTGAAAGCCTGAACCCCCTGTTTTTCTAAAACCGTTTTTAAGGAACTCTGTTCTCGCTGCTGGAAATATTTGGAAATATCTTCGCTAAAATACGGTTGATCCTGATAAAAAACAAACTCATTGTAACCATCAATGAAGACCGCCATATCCGGAACACGCTCTTGAGCCAAAAGCCGCATAAAGAGGATCAACTCCTGGGATGAATAATAATAGCCCCGGCCGAAATTATAAATGTTGATGTTCTGATCAGGATACCGGCGCCGCAAGTCATTCTGCAAAACGGACGCTATTGTTTGCGAATCCGGAAGCCCATAATTAAAAGTCGTGGACCCTCCGAACAGAAAAATATTATAATGCTCCGGGACCGGGGGCCAAGGGCCTTGAGGCGGGGTTACGCGGAACCCTTCCGGACGGACATTAACAAACTTCCCCTGTAAAAGCCCTTCCTTGAATTGCGTGAAAGGCTCGTATTGGAACGGCCGCGTCCAGCTTTCCTCAAGAAGGCGGTCCATCTCTTCCTCATTCAGGTGGAGATACACACTTTTTAGCATCTTGCCGTAAGTCTTGGACACGTAATTTTCAGGCGCGGGGCGCGCCCTTCTTAACAAAGTGTTCCTGATCAAAAACACGCCGCTTAACACGGCATAAAGGAACCCTGCCAATAAGACAGTATTGAGCAGGATGACCGCGAGGCTTTTATAAGCCTGGACAAAATTCTGGAATCGCGTCATTTTTTAATAAAGCACATGAAGCCGTGGTTTATAATTTTTATTCAAATAAAAAATTTATTATCAAAACCGCCTCTTGGTATTTACCAGCATTTATTTTATTACAAGAAATTATATCGCGACAACATTCTTTTTCAATTCTCCCCTCTTCTTTTCTCCCCGCCTGCCGCCGCAGAGATCCCCGTCTCCGGCCGGATACCCTGATCAAGCCCCATAACGGGAGAAATCTTTCTATAAAACATGCTATCCCGCCAAGATTATTGTGATATAATATTTTTTACAAAAATAAGAATACGCAGTATCAAACATTATTAACAAAGGGGGTGGGGGGTGAAAAGCACAGCGACATTACTAGGTCTTGTTCTTTTAATCAGCATCGTGGCTTCTGGATGCGCAACGCTTTATCCAGTTGGGACTTTTTACACTGAAGTATCTGTCCCGACGCTTGTCGGCGACGGAGACGCTGATTACTCAAAAGTGGGGAAAGCCACGGCGAAATCCTATCTCACTTTGATCGCGACCGGAGATGCCAGCATCGAAGCCGCGGCGAAGAACGGCGGGATTACCGAAATTAAATATGTCGATTACAACGTGAAAAACATCCTCGGCGTCATCGGGGAGTACACAACCATCGTTTACGGCGACTAATCGCGTTTTCTTTAAACAAAAAAACACGCCTCAATCTTATGAGGCGTGTTTTTTTATCTATTCAACCAAGATCAACGTGTAATCCATCCGCCCCAACCCTAATCGTTGAGCGTACAGCAGCTGTTTCATCCCATCACAGTGCGGGTGGGCTTCCCGTAAAACATCCCTCCCAGAGGCCGCCATCACTTGATCATAACAAGCCTTGTCCACGCTCACCGGGTCTAAAGACGCGAAAAGACCAATATCCGGACAAATCCGTGGATCATCTTTGGCCAGGCAATCACATTCTTTTGTGATTTTGACTGCGAAATTAACAAAGACCGTCTTCCCCTGCCGGGCATCAAGCACCGCTTTAGCATACTCCACCATCTTTTCCTGAATGGTTTCTCCCCCGGCCTCCCAAGGAACGTCAATCGCCTCCTGCGGACAGGCGGCGATACAGCTGGCGCAACCGATGCAAAGCTCACCGTCAATAAAAGCCCTCTTCTGCTCCAGGGCGATCGCGTCCGCCGGGCAAACCACTGCGCATTCCCCGCATCCAACACACCGACCCTCATCAACAAAAGGCGCCACCCCTCCATGCTGGGCGAGTTTTCCTTCACGGGAAGCGCAACCCATGCCGATATTCTTTAAAGCCCCGCCAAACCCCGTCATCAAATGCCCCTTAAAATGGGCCAAAGACACCAGGACATCCGCCTCCAAGAACAATTTTATAACTTTGGCTACTTTAATGTACGGCTGTTCAACAGAAACATCCATAACATTGTCCGGGCTGTCTTCGGGGATAATGATGCCGGCCCCGGCCTTTTCCAGGGTGAACCCGTGCCGGGCCGCCAAGGCCAGATGATCCTTAGAATTGGTTCTCTGCCCGCGATAAAGCGTGTTGGTTTCGGCCATCACGGGAACCGCCTGCCGCTCCTTGATCTTTTGGGAAATCACCCGGACCCATTCCGGCTTGATAAATCCCGTGTTCCCTGCTTCCCCGAAATGAAGCTTCATCACGACCTGGTCTCGGGGCTTCACCTGGACAAGGATCCCGCTGGCATCAAGCAACCGCCGAAATCTCTGTTGAATAACTTCAGAAGAATCGGCCTGATCCACCTTTTCATAATAAACACGGCTCGTCACCATCCCCCTCCTTGCCGGCGCCCCAGACAAACGGAAACACCGCTTATTATTTAAAACTTTCCGGCCGGAATCGCCTGATTCTCCGGCGGGACGGATTAAAATACCCGGCCATGACGCGCGGGTAATCCCTCTTAACCAGATCAATCAAATTCTTAATACCCAGCAGGTCCTTCACATCCGGACAGGACTTCAGCAAACGGAAATACGCCCGCGGATCATAATTCAGGTTTCGCCACTGGATCATGTCAACGCGCCCTCCGTCTAAAAATTTCCGGAACGCCTCAACTTCCGCACGGGAATCGGTAAACCCCGGGAGAGACAGATAATTCACGGAAACAAACCCGCCCTTCTGTTTCACCACCCGGATAGACTTCATCACGTCAGAAAATGTATATCCCTTGGGACGGTAATACCGCCGGTAGCTATCAGGCTGAAGGCTGTTTAGACTCACCCGGATACTGTCCATCCCCGCGTCCCAAAGACGCGCCACCACGTCCGGTTTGCTGGCATTGGTGTTAATATTAATCATCCCTTTCCGGGTCCTGGCCCGGATCAATTTCACCGCTTTTTCGATGGCGTTCCCGGCTAAAAGCGGCTCCCCTTCGCAGCCCTGGCCGAAACTCACGACTGGGTCTGCCACCACCGCGAGGTGATAAAGCGCGACTTCAGCGATCTCCTCCGGCGTGGGGATAAAACGGATGCGGGGCTGTGTCGCCGGGCAGGCGCCCTCGGGCTGCAGGGAAAGACACCCGGCGCACCTGGCGTTACAGGACGGAGAGGTCGGGAGCGGCCCTTCATACCTCTGCAGGAAAAAATTCTTGGCCGCAGGGCACTGGTTCACCAGAGCACAGGACTCCAGATGCGCGACCAGCCTATTTGTGGGGAATTGTTTCCGAAAAATTTTTATATTCCGCTTAATCCGGTTCATATCCATAAACCGGATATCCTGCCTCAGCTCCCGGTCAACACGGGTACTGGCCACATAAAATTCTCCCCTGTAAAAGGCCACCGCCGTATACGCAAACAAAGGCAATATCCTCGCCCCGTTAATTTCAGTGTAGGCGGCATTATATGTTGACGTATATCCCGGGGCCACAAAAGCGGCAACCGCAAAACACGGCTCCGGGGACACGGAGAAAGGATTCCGGTCCAGGGAAACCAGCTGATTGTCGGAAGAGGCAAACCCGACCGGCGTGCGGCCCGGCAGCATGAATAACTGACTGCCGAAGGGCATCTTGATCAGTTGAGCCGGGCGCAGGACGTCGTAAAATCCGGCCTTCATGCCCACAGCGGACAAAAAAGGGACGTTAAAAATCCGCCCGCCGGCATCGGCCACACATAGCTCCGGGGAAAAACATTTTTTCACGGCTGTTTTCATGAGGGCCTAAGGCATTTCCACGCCGTTAACAATCCGGTCGACCAGTTCTTCGGCGGTAACGTTAAGCCCCCGGGCCTGATAACTCTCAATGAGCCGGTGGCTCAAAACGTCCCGGGCCAGCACCCGGATATCCTGGGGCCGGACATACGCGCGTCCCTGTATCAAGGCATACGCTCTCGCCGCCACGGAAAGGTGGATCCCCGCCCGAGGGGAAACACCATATTTAATCAAATCCACCAAATCATTAAGCCCGAATTTATCAGGCTGACGGGTCGCCTCAACAATATCTAGGATATAATTCTCGACTTTTTTCTCAATATGGACCCTGTCCACCAAAGCGCGGAGTTTCAGGACATGCTCGGGATTAAGGACCTGCTTCACATCATACTTCACATCCGTATACGACATCCGCTGAAGGATCAGGGCTTCTTCCTCACGGGACGGATAGGTCATATTGACTTTCAGCATAAAACGGTCCAACTGCGACTCCGGCAAAGCGTAAGTGCCGTCCTGCTCGATCATGTTCTGGGTCGCCAGAACAAGGAAGGGTTCTTCCAAGGCATATGAGGCATCCCCGATGGTGACCTGCTTCTCCTGCATCGCCTCCAGCAAAGCGCTTTGCACTTTCGCCGGCGCGCGGTTAATTTCGTCCGCCAACACAATGTTGGCAAAAACAGGGCCCTTTTTGATATAAAAAGACGCTGAACGCTGGTCATAGACCGGAGAGCCGGTCAAGTCGGCTGGAAGCATATCAGGCGTAAACTGAATCCGGCTGAAATTTAACCGCACCGCCATGGCGAAAGTCTTAACCGCCAGCGTCTTCGCCAGCCCAGGCAACCCTTCGATCAGGATATGCCCTCCGGCCAGCAGGCCCAAAAGAATCCGTTCAATAAGATACGTCTGCCCAATCATCACGTTTTCAATTTCACGAAAGAACCCCTCCAGAGTGAAACAGGCGTTCTTGATCTCCTCCTCGAGCTTCTTCATCATGACATCGTCCATATCCTCTCTTCTCCCTAAATATTACCAGTAAAAGACCTTATTCTTTTCTCCGGCAAGAGTTTCGATCATATTTTTTTCACTCATCTTAGCACCGACCACGAAAATATTCATTTTTTTTTCGCGAAGAGGCGTCCGGCGGATCTCCTGCGCCGCGCCGCCCCGAAGAAAATCCGATAACCCGGCTTGCCGCAAAAAAAACCGGTTCTCCTCTTCCGTGTAAAAAACCAAACCCTCCAAGTCCAAGGCCATCTGCCGGGAACATGTCTCCTCATACTTCTGTTTTATCGTTTCGAATATTTTCACCGCCAAGGACAAACATTCCTTCTCGGCGGAAAGAAAGACAGGGATCTCTTCCAAGTGGCCGCCGGACCCGACCAGGATGAGCTGCTCGCATATGGTTTCCGACCGAAATAAATGGAACATTCTGATAGACCGCGCAAAGTCCAAGGCCCAGCGCCGGCGCCCCTCCTCTTCCTCCAAAAAACGCATATCGAGCCAGAGGGCCACACGCACCCCGTAAGGATTACTGAACCGCCTCACCATGGGCATCGCGGTTGCGTACCGGGCCGTGGCCTTCCAATCGATATGGCGGATATCGTCACCCGGCATATACTCATCAATCCGGTCAAACTCAACGCTGGTCTCATGGTTCTCTGGCATTTTATCCCGGATAAAATCAAAATTCATGTGCGTCACCGGAGATTCCCTCAAAAGAGACTCCAACACCATGGACCGAAGCCGAATAAACATATCGGCAACATTTAAAAAGCCCCGTCCCGCAGCCGCACTTACGGGGAGCTCGAATTCACGCAACAAACCGCGAAGGGCAAGAGGCAACATCTCCACAGTCAATTGTTCCTTGCCGATCCCTGAAAGCAAAATTTCGATCCGCTCATTATAACGTTCCCTCTGATGGAACCGCCTCTGCACCGGCCAGAGCCAGGGTGACCGGCCTAAATACGGGCCTAAAAAAGGGAGAAAAAACAAAAGGTCATGCGCCTTATTTATGATGGCGGACTGACGCGGATTCAACGGCGCCAGGAAAAGGCAAATATCAAAAACCACGCGTTCCCGTTCATGCGCGGTTGACTTAAACGCAAGAATGTCTTTTTTAATCTGCGGATCAAGTGGCCCTCTGGGCGAAAAAATTTTTTTCAACAATTTCCTTTCCCGCAGTTCCGCGCCGTAACTGATTCCGCGGGACCAAGGATTATGGTCATAGATACGGTCAACCCGTCTCTCCAACGCGTATCCGGAAAACATCTTCTTCCGGTAAGGGGCGGCCAAGGCATGAATCATCAAAGCCGTCAGGTTAAAGAGAACAAAAACCATAACCGATGCCACGATCGACTCCGCGCTCGTGGCTTGAGGCAAGTTTTGGGACGGGTAGAAAATAAGACTAACAGCGTTTCTCAGGAAAAGCCATAAATGAAAATCATTCCCAAGGCTATTGTCGTCGGCCCCGTCAAAAATGAGCCGCGGTCCACTGCGCGGGCCGACCCAACCTCCTCCCCCCAGGATAAAACCCCTCTGGGCGACCTTATGATCCGTTCCCGCGATGACCTCCTGATAATTCTGAAGGTACGCCACATAACGGCCGGGTTCCGCCGTTGACAAATACTTCTGCGGCTGCCGATAAAATGCGTACGCCGCCTCATGCAATGCTTCCGGGTCCATGTCTCCGACGAGCTCAACTATCCGCCGGATGCGTTCCTTCTCAAACCGGTTGGAAATCAACGGGCCCCGAATGCGCGGATTTTGTTCGGACAGATAAATGAACATCCCGTTTAAAAGCCCTTTCGCCGCCTGGGAATAATTATCAAACTCATCCCCTTTTTCCGCTTCGTCTGCCAAGCGCCGGGCCACATAAGCCTTCCGGTCTTCCGCCCACATGACAGGCGCCAACATGGAATGCAATTCAACGTTAGCCGGGTAGGGTTTCCTTTCAAAGAGAAAACGCAAATGATCGATCACGTGCCCGACCTCATGATAAACCGTCCATAACACCTCTGGGGCAAAACGCCGGAATATGACGGCAAATTCTCCTTCAAAATACCCGGACCGGTCCGTAAAAGGGTATTCTTCCCCTTCCACAATATAAGCCACCCCCGGCCAGAGAGCGGCGCCGGAATACAAATTCCCATCCAGATGCATTCTTTCAAACGCCTCTTTGGCCAGCACGTACTTTTTTATCACCGTCTCGGAGAACAGAAAAAGATACGGGACATCATCTTCGAGGATAATAAACGTAAACGGAAAAACATTGTAGGAGACAAAGGCCCGGCGCATCCGCAGGATCTCCCCCCGGAGCTCCCCTTCACGGATCATGGGCTGTTCATAAAGAGCGATGATATGCGCAACGGCCCCCGCGATACGTCCATCCAGATAAAAAGCCGCGTCCACGACGTCCTGTTTCAGCTGGTCATCGGCCTTCCATTCCGCCAAGAGCATAAAAAATCCTTTAAGAATATTCCTGCAGAAAAAAAGGAACCCTTCCTGCGTACGATAGAGTTCCCTGCCGTAAAACTCCTCGATATGGGCGCGGATTTGATCTGGAGAATACATTTCATCAATCCGGGCGATCTGGTCGCGAAAGTACTTCTTCTTTTCCTGATCCGCCAGGGATTCCGGATCGGAACGGATTAATTTCTTGATTTCAAAAACCATGACCCGCCACATACGATTATCCGCGTCGGTCTGCCGGAGGACAAAAACCCCGGAGCCAAACACCAAGACCAGAAGGAATCCAACGGCCATAATAACGCGTACCCGCTTCCCTTCGCAACGCTCTAAAAATTTAATCACCGGACTCACGCAGCGCTGGTACACCGCCTGAATATGCGCCCAAGGGGGATAATACCCGTGCACCCAATCTTCCAAAAGCATAAGCCGCTTCTTCCCCTCCGCCCCACCTGCCCCCGCCTTCCCAGATTTCACAAAGAAATCTCCGGGGTCTGACAACAAGGATTCCTGCGCCAGGGTGATTTGGAAACGGTGCCGCATGGCGTATCGTGCGTCCATGAAAACAAAACGCACATGCCGGTCCACCAAAAGGCACAATTGCTGGAACACGCCCCGCCAAGCCCCGTCATTCACCTCCATCCGTCCCAACCGTTGCTTAAGAAGATAAATGTCCCGTTCCCGGGGTCGCGGCCATGTGCCCCCTTGCACCCGCGCCCGAAGCTCATCCCATAATTCCCTGGCCTCCGAAGCCAGGCGCTCCCGGAAAGCAATCCGGTCCTTTGTTTTAACCCCAGGGAGACGGCCCTCCTCGGGCCACCGCAGGTCACAGGACAACGCGCCCCAGCGGCGCACGTCCCCATGGATCGCGTCAATACGCTCCAAATACGCCCGGAGGATACGCTGCCCTTGCGTGGCCCCCGCCGGGGCATGGCGTTGAAGAGACACAATATAAGAGCGCAAACGTTTGTACGCCCTTTCCGCCCGTCTGCGCGTGTGCAGGACACTTAAAGTGTCAGGATTAAAAGGGCCCAACGTTTTCTGGTAAGCGGCTTCAAGAGAACAGATATGTTTGATAGGGGGTTCCCTAAAAGATTGGAATAAAACTTTCAGCGTATTGAAGAAGGAATCGGGCATGGGCATGCGGAAAGATACCGTATGATTAGCTTTGAGTTTTTCTAATTATAATCTTGAAACGGAACGCGGGGAAGCACTATTTGAACCGGCCCGTTCCGTGATAGCCCTCCTTGACATTTTTCGTGTCCAACGGCTTCAGGGAGCAAAGGGGTGGACCAGGAAACAGGTTATACATTACATGGAAAAACTTGCAGGACGCCCTTGCGGATCATCTCAACCGCGATGGCGGCTAACAATAAAGCCATGACTTTGGAAAAGGCCCTGATGCCGGTTAATCCCAATCGCTGGACTAAAAAATCCGCGCTGTAAAAAGCGCATCCCGCCAGAATGACGTTGGCCAGAACCGCGAACACAGTGGCCAGCCATCCATACTGATCCATCATAACCAGCGATGTCGTCAGGACAGCCGGCCCGGTAATCAACGGGGTCCCGATCGGAACCGCCCCCACATCATCGGGAGGATAACGCCTTTGTTTCCCGGGTTTCAAAATATCTAATAAAGCGATACAAAACAGGATCAGTCCTCCAGCGATCATAAAATCAGCGATCGTAATCCCCAAAATCCGGAAAATAAATTTACCCAAAAAAATAAATCCAAACGCTAACAAAGAAGCAGTCAGGATGGACTGACGGATAATCTTATTTTGAATTTTCTTATCCATCCCCTGGGTTAAAGAAATATAAATCGGCAAAACTCCCAAAGCGTCCACGGCAACGCAAATAGGAATAAAAGCCATAAAGATTTTTCCCATCCTATCTCACCTCCTCCACAAAGCGCAATCCCCTGGTCTACAAAAGGCTCGGACAGAAACGAAAAGGATAAAAAAAGAGATACGAACGTCTTTCGGCTCATATCTCTCTTTTTCTCCTGATATCCCACACAAAAGGCATCACGCGGGCTTAATAATTCTCATCATACTCGTCTCGGAACCGACCGCGTTTTCCTTTTCTATGCGGCTTGGACGAGCTATCCTCTTTTTCCCTTCGCTCTCTGGCCTGATTAATTTTTACGGCCCGGCCATTTAATTCTTTGCCGTTCACGTTCTCGATCGCATTCCGAAGGTCGTCCGCAGACGCCACTTCTACGAATGCGAACCCTTTGGACCGGTCCAAATTTTTATCAATAACGACCTGGCACGCCTGGACATTAATTCCGTTATGCTCCAGGAACACGGTCAGGTCATCATCTGTCACGTCGTAACCCAAATTTCCTATATAGAGTTTATTAGGTTCTAAGTTCATAATCTCCTCAACACTAATCTTAAAAAATCCTTATATAGATTATTCGCTAAAGACGTCGGCAGGGCTTTCTTCCATAACGGACTTATCCAAACCGATCGCCAAGACAACCTTCTTACCGCCCTGCACCGCATACCGGAATTCGACGGCATCTCCGACCTTGATCTCGCTTAACGCGCTGATTCCCAACAACTCGACATCCGGGGCGATCAGGTATGTTTCATTCTGTTCTTCTTCCGTTTCATAATTATATTCAACAATAACAATCTGGTCACCGGAGATCTCCGCGACGGTTCCCCAGGAATATTCCTCCACATCGTCTTCCTGAGCGTAGACCGCGCTCGTGTTAATCATTACGACCCCTGTAAGAAGGGCCGCTCCAAGGGTCATGAATACTTTTTTCATTTCTTCCTCCGCTCATTGTGGAGCGCAACAGCTCCTTAATAAATATTCTTCATTTGAAATCTTATCTAAAACGATTGGTTAATATATCCTTGTCCACCCCCTTCCTTAGTAACCCGTGCTGGGGCACCCCGATATTCCGATGTTTAATCACCAACACGTCCAACACGCTTTGGCTTTGATTTCTTATGGCCATAAATTTCTTTTAATTTCAGGGAGTCACGGATAAAGGCTTGTGACTCGGCAAGGCCAGATGTGATCGCGTTCAAAAGCTCCCTGTGGGCTTTTTCTTTAGGTTTAACAAGAGAATAATAAACACTCATCCCCTCTCGCCGGTCATTCACAATCCCTGTTAACCTTAGCCGGCCCAAGTGCTTAGAAAGGCTGGACTGGTTAACGTCCAGAATCAGGCACAGTTCGCTCACGCTCAGTTCTTCCTGCTGGTTTAATAAATTAATAATTCGCAGCCGCGTATCGTCTGCGAACGATTTCAGTATTTGCCGGACCTTCTTGATGCCCAAAGCAAGCCTCCCCTGCCCATTAAAGCCTCTTGACCATATTCCCTTAAGGGAATATGCTACTATCCGGAAAGAACCCTGTCAAGATTTTTTGCCCTTTTACAATCCCCATCAGGCACAAAAAACCAAACACATCAGCCAATCCACGCCCTAAAGAATACTGCCGAAAGGATTGCGGGGCCCGACATTGACCGCCCTTAAAAACGAAGGGAATTTTCTGGCCGGGATCATTATTTCCGTAACTTTTTCACGGGTCACATCTTCAAAAATCATCTTAACCCCTACCTGGCCTTCATCATCGGAAAAATGTCTGACATAAAGACTGTAGCTGGAGCCACAATCATCCCACTCAATCAATTCATTAATTCTTGCCAAGAAATGCCTCCTTGAAAAATGTTTTATATGGAACTGTTCGCGATTATAATATTCCACCCCCGCCATTGTCAAGCCACAACGCTGAAATCAGGTATCCCCGCCCTCAACTAATTTCCTTCCCCTCTTTTGTTTTACTTGACAAAATGCTAAACGTTGTTAAGATTGATGGAAAATATACAAGGATCCGAAATCCCGTGTTCCATGTTGGATAGACTCCTTTTCCAACCGCAGGTTATGAGGTTCTCTCTGTCGATCTGCAACGGGAAGAAAGCATAATAAAGCATTTAAGGTTTGGTTAACAATCTCCCCCAAAAGATGTTGGCTGGAACCTGAATGCTTTTTTTATTATCCATTTTCTTATTTTAAACCATTTATCCAACCCATTTCTAAAAAGGAACCCATGAGAGACACAGTAGAAAGCCCCTGCGATCAACAAAAAATTAAACCACGGGTACAACCGGAAAAAAGGACGTTCGGCCCTATTGATGACCTGGAGGCCCATGTATCATCGGACTGGTGGTGCCGCATCTTCAACGCCAATTATTTAAAAACCGATGCTGATGTCGTGGACGACCCTTCCATCACCCGACATGAAATACAGCTTTTTCTCTCCTCTATCCAGCTGCAGAAAGACCACCTGATCCTGGATTTGTGCTGCGGGCAAGGGCGGCATTGCCTTGAACTCGCTCGGCAAGGTTTTAAAAACGTCTACGGCCTTGACCGATCTCATTATCTCATCCAACGGGCACGTCTGCAGACCAAACGGGAAGGATTAAACATCAAATTCAAGGAAGGCGACGCCAGAAAACTCCCTTACCCGGCATGCAAATTTGACTGCGTGACTCTTCTGGGAAACAGTTTCGGCTATTTTGAAACCATTAATGACGACCTTCTGGTCTTAAAAGAAATCTTCCGGGTCATCAAACCTTGGGGGAAAATCCTCATTGATGTCTCTGACGGAGACTACCTTCAGAAGCATTTCAGCCCCAGGAGCTGGGAGTGGATCGACAAAAAACATTTCGTCTGCCGGGAAAGGTCTTTATCCATAGACAAACAGCGTCTCATCAGCCGGGAAGTCATCTCTCATGTGGAAAAAGGAGTGGTCGCCGACCAATTCTACGCGGAACGGCTTTATTCCAGAGAGACATTATCAAACTTGCTTGAAAACGCGGGGTTTAAAGATATCTGCTTTGCCCAGGAAATCAAAACGCATTCGCAAAGGAACCAGGACCTCGGCATGATGGAACAGCGGGTCATCGTTACGGCTGTCGTCAAGAAAGCATGGACCCCGCCAGTCGCCAAAAAGGGCGTCGCCCTGAAGCATGTGGCGGTGCTTTTAGGGGATCCGCAAAAAACCGATACGCTAAAACCTTCCTCGGTGTTTGATGACGATGATTTCTACACCATCGACCAGATGAAATCTGTCCTCAGCCGGTTGCCTATGTATAAATTCACGTATTTTAATAACCATGATAGTTTAATCAATGACCTCGTAAAAAACCGGGCCAAAATTGATTTTATATTCAATCTGTGTGACGAAGGCTTCAACAATATGGCCAGCAAAGAACTGCACGTCCCTGCCCTTCTGGAGATGTTAAACATCCCTTATACCGGGGCGGGTCCCCAGTGTCTGGCCCACTGTTATGACAAATCTCTGGTCAGGGGGATTGCCAACGAAATGGGGATCATGGTTCCGCTCGCTTTCTTTATTAAAGCGGAAGACAATGTGTTTGACCTGTCTTTCCCGTTCCCTGTCCTAGTCAAACCAAATTTCGGCGATTCCAGCCTTGGGATCACGCAAAAAAGCGTGGCCTATAACATCGAAGATTTGGTGAACGCGATTCAGCGGATCCGTGACCAGATCGGTTTTGACAAGCCTATTCTGGTCGAGGAATTCCTGGAAGGCGCGGATTTAAGCGTTGGAATCATCGGGAATCCTCCTGAATCCTACACAATCCTCCCCATCATTGAAGAAGATTATTCCCATCTCCCCAAAGAACTTCCGAGGATTTGCGGGTATGAAGCGAAATGGCTACCCGAATCTCCCTATGGGAAAATCCGGTCTGTGCCGGCCAATCTCCCGGATGAGGCAGAAAAATATATTGAAGCCTGTTGTTTAAAGCTTTTCGAACGCCTGGAATGCCGGGACTACGCGCGGGTTGACTGGCGACTGGATAAAGCGGGGAATCCGAAACTCCTAGAAGTGAACCCCAACCCCGGATGGTGCTGGGACGGGCATCTGGCCAAAATGGCAAAATTGGCCGACATATCCTATGCCCGCATGGTGGAGGACATTCTTAAAGTCGCCAGCGAGCGACTGTGGAAATAAAAGTGGCAACAAAAAAAAGGGGGTAGCGCTTTTTCAATAAAAACGCTGCCCCCTTTTTTAAAGACAAATTCTATTTCTTTTCCTGCTCCTTCTTTTCCTCTTTCACTATAATATTCGGTTTCGGCCTGTTCCCCAAAGGAGGCGTGACCTTTTCCTTCCCGTCCGTCGTCTTACCCAAATAATCCGGCAATTGAACCCCGGCCATACCCGCAATATCATGCAAAGCCGGCAACGATTTAATCATATTGCTCACAAAATTCGCCGTCGAACTGCCTTTTTCCGCGTTCCCGCTGTCCCAAACGGTGATTTTATCGATCTTTAACTTCTGAATCGCTTCAGTCTGCAATTTCACGATATCTTCCAGCTTCTCGACGATAAGCATGGTCGCCGCATCTTTCGCGTTATCACCGCAAGAATTGACCAACTGGTTATACCCTTCTGCCTTGGCGTCAAGGACTTTCTGAATCCCTTCCGCTTCGGCGGATTTTACAGCGACAATCGCGTCCGCCTGCCCCCGGGCCTCCCGACGAACCCGCTCGGCTTCCGCTTCGGCCGATATTTCTATCTTCCGTTTTTCAATTTCTTTCACGACAATCTCTTCCGCTTCCAAACGCTTCGTTTCCGCCAACGCTTTCGCTTTCTGGATTTCCGCGATCGCGTTCTGCCGGGCGACCTGCCCGCGGCGATCCGCGTCCGCGGCTTTTTCCGCCAAATCAGCGTTATAATTAACAATGTTCGCTTGAGCAACATTCTCCCCCTCAACCGCTTCTGCGTTGTAACTCGCGACCTGAATACGGCGTTCCCTTTGAGCCGCGGCGGCGCCGACATCCCCTTTTTTCTCCTGTTCCGCCACATCAATCTTGGCCTGATTGATCGCGGTCGACGCGGCCTTTTTCCCGATACTCTCAATATAACCCGACTCATCAGCAATGTCCGTGATGTTCACGTTAATCAAAGTTAAGCCGATCTTTCTCAACTCCGGCTCAATGTTGTTCCGGATCGCCTGCAAAAATTTTTCCCGGTCCTGATTGATATCTTCAATCGTCAACGTGGCCACCGTAAGCCTCAACTGCCCGAAAATAATTTCCGTGGCCATCTTTTCAATTTCCTGCTGGTTCAATTCCAGAAGACGGACGGCAGCGTTATGCATGGCTTCCGAAGATGTGTCGATGGCGATCGTAAAGGTGCTGGGAACATTAATCCGGATATTCTGGAACGATAGGGCTCCTTTAAGCGGAATGCTGATCGTCATAGGTGTTAAGTCCAAAAATTTTGAATCCTGGATTAAGGGCCAAATAAAGGCACCGCCGCCATGAAAACACGTCACGGACTTCCCTTCCCCTACTTTTCCATAAATCGCTAAAATTTTATTGGATGGACATCGTTTATAACAGCTGGCTAGAAATAAAATCAATGCAAAGAGAAAAAAAGTGAAAATCAAGACAGAGATTGCAAGTAAACTCATAGCCGATTCCTCCTATATTTTTTTAACCGCCACGGTTCTTTGATCAACGACTCGGACGACTTCAATGGTCTGAAATGAATCAATATCCTGTTTATCTTCAGCGATCGCCTCAATTTCCCGAGTACTATCATTTAACTCAACAGTGATTTTTCCCCGGCCGTCCGCCGAAATCCGCTGATAAACGGTCCCCTTTTTTCCCATCGCCTGGTCCACCGAAAAAACGCTCCCCCGGCTGACCAGTTTCCTGGCAAGTTTGAAAAGATAGGCTGTTATCAGCATACAGCCCACCCCGGCCAGGAATCCGATAATAACAGAAAGCCCTCCGTTTAAAAGAAACTGTTTATGACACGTCAAGCCTATCCACCCGAACATCATAAAAAAAGCCGTGATGGAATTCACTGAAATAAACTCGAAATGGGTATCTGATACCGTACCGTCATGCCCGGAGTGGCCCATATCCATGTGCGCATCCGGCCCCAAATCCACGTCTCCACCGGTATCCAGGGCCCCGCCTATCACCATAAAAATAACCCTTATAATAAAAAAAACCGTGCCGGCAAGAGCGCAAAACCAAAAAAGCGCCTCTAAAGATGTTGCCTGCTGCATAAGGCCCCCGTCCATTGGACACCTCCTTAATTTGATGACCTGGGATAACACATCTGGCTCAATTATAACAGACAGAAAAATCAGTGTCGATTATAAATCCAAACGTATTCTGTAACCAGGACGCCTTTTAAAGAAGCGGCCCGGCCTCTAGCGTTTCCCCTCTTTATTCAGACAATTTGACAATCACTCCGTTCTTCCGTGCCTGAATAAAAGCGTGTTTCATAAAAAAAAGCCCGACAATGAGATAAAAAACAATTAACGCAAACCCCTTCCAAAGCACATAGTTAAGGACGGGCTGAAACCCGAAACTTTGCCGGAAATATTCTAAAAAATATGTTATCGGGACGCATTGAGCGCAATAGTAAAAAAACTTCGGCAACGTGCTTACCGGATAATAGATGCCGCAAATCAGCATGAAAAGATACGCCAACATCCAGGCGGTTATCTCCGCTTTCTGCCCAAAACAAAGCAGCAAATAACATACAAGCGTCCCCAAAAGAAGCGCGGAGCCGAAAATCCCTAACAGAAAAACGCCTGTCACCAATAAAGGAGGAAATTCAAAACCAAAAAACACCGTGGCGGCGCAACCCAAAATCACAAAAATAATCACTCCTCTGGCAATGCCGATCACCCAGGACCCGAAAAGATGCTCGCTGATCCCCACCGGTGTCAGGAGGGTGTGCTTTAAACTTTTGGCCCACACTTCATACAACAGGCTGTACGCCACATCCAGCTGCGTGACTTGTAAAATTCCCGCGGTTATCGCGCCCGTTATAACAAACGCGAACGCGCGCTCTTCCATCTCTAAAAAATCCCCCATGAGCCCAATCGAGATCAAACTGACGATCGGCCAGAACACCAGTTCCATAAAAGCAAAAAAATTCCTCAACGCATACAGCATGTTGCGGTATGTAAACGCGAAACAGCCGTTCAGCCATCTGGCCACATCCGGGGCAAACGAACGCGGCGCAGGGCGGCTTTCCTGCCAGCTCAATAAATCACCCGCCTCCTGTAGTGGGGAACCCAAGCCCGTCTCTGCTATCTTGCCCGCCAAATCGATAAAAACAGACTCCAAATCCTTTTGGCCCTGCCGTGTCTTTAGTTCTTCCGGCGTTGCCAACCGGATAAGACGCCCCTCTTTCAGAAAGGCGATCCGCTGGCACATTTTTTCCGCTTCCGGCATATAATGCGTCGTCAGCAGGATCGTCGCACCCGTCTTCTCATAAATATCCAGAATCAGCCGGCGGATTTTAACCGCCACATCCGGGTCAAACCCCACGGTCGGCTCATCGAGAAAAATAATCTTGGGTTCGTTGATCAAACACTTAGCCAGGGCCAGCTTCTGCTTGGTCCCGCTGGAGAGTTCGTCAAAACGAAGCCGCGCGACCTGTCCCAAGCCGAACATGTCAATCAAGGATGCCACACGTTGTTTCAAAATTCTCCCTTTAAGGTTATACAACCGGCCGTAAAAATATAAATTTTCTTCCAGGGTCAAACTCCAGGGAAAATTGGGGTGCCCGGAACACATATTAAAACACTGACGCAATTCGGAATAATGCGCGGGGACCAGTTGTTTTCCCATCATCGTGATCGTCCCGCTGTCGGGTAACAGCAACGTGGAGAGGATATTCAAAAATGTCGTTTTGCCCGCGCCATTCGGGCCCAAAACCCCCAAAATTTCCCCTTCTCGAATATCCAAAGAAATATTATCCAGAGCTTTAATGTGCGGATGTTTCCCCGCCTGGGAGATAAATGTCTTACTGATATTGTTAACGGAAATCAACGTTTTCATGAATATTTGGACGTATACCCAAGGAAGGGCTTCCGGAAATTCTTGGAAAGCGCCCTCAACCCTGTCCGGATAACTGGCCAGCCAAAATTTTCCGGCTTATATCAAGGGCCGATTTCAAAACATATTCCGCGGCTTTCTGATTTGTAAAATACCCGGATGTCTGGGTTGTTTTCTGCCTGATCACAAGCACAACCACATCCTGGGCCGTTTTTAATTCAAGCGTGATATTCCGGGGAGCGTCTTTTATAAGAAGGCCGGCTTTGTCAAAAAACTTACGGGATTTGCCTATCAGGACACAATATAAATACGGATAATCCTGGCCCTGCACGTTATTAATGGAAATCTGCACCTGCAACCCCAGGCACTCGGCCGGCGCGGGGAGAAATCTCAACATCAACCGGGCGTCGGTGGGCACACGTTTCCCGTCATTCGTTTCTTGGGTCGCCAGCATGGGCAGGACCTGCACATCACTCGGGGAGGACAAAAACCGCATCATCTGTTCCAGGAGTTTAATCTTAATAATAAGCTGATCTTTTTTAAGATAACTCCGCACTCCCGTGACCCAATGCGGGGCGAAAAGGACAAACGTGTCCCAGGCCCAGAACCCGGCTAGCCGTTCCTGCCCGGCCCCCATCAGGCCGACCCAGATAAAAAGCCCCACCCCAGCGCACAACATCGCACAGAAAAACCCCAAAGGATTGGTGATATCAAAACAATCCTGGTCCCACTTTTTCAACTGTTTCTGCTTCAGCTGTACTTTTTGATATTCATCAGGAGTGACCTGATTCCATTCCTCCGGCCCGCTCAGCTTCGGACGGGCGGAATACCCTTTAATGAGCGAGAGGGCCGTGGCCGCCACGAGGAGAAACAGCCCCCCCCAGAATTCAATCATCAATTGCACCAGAAGGCCGCCAGTAAGGAGGGCCAAAATCAGGATCAACCGGCTATGGTAAGGCATCCTCTTGGCAAACAGAAAATGAATCTCCCCCCGTCTTTGCGCATCAGGCAACCACTTCATGCGCCCACCTCCATCGGTTTATGTTGCAGAAGCTCCTCATACCCAACCTGCCGCCAGTACAGCGGGCAGCCGCCATTACAGACGGCCAGGTCTTCACACGCCTGGCATTGCTTGTGAGCGAAATGCTTGCGCTGAAAATATTGAAAAGCCGGGCCGGCCCACAACTCCCGGAAACGGCCCCGCATATCCAGGATATTTCCCATGGGCTGGGGAAAACTCGAACACGGCAGGATATCCCCGTTCGGGGCGATGCTGAGCAACCCGTCGCAAGCCGCACATCCCCGGTTCCCCAAGCCATGCACGATCGGGTTAAAAATGCATAACGGTGTGGGCGAATACCACATGAACTCCAACCCCAGCGTGAGGGCTTCCCGCTGGACAGCCAAAACAACCGGGCCTATATCGGAATAACGGATCAGCACCTCTTCCAAATGCGCGACCGCCGAGCCTTCGGGCATAAGCAAATTCATGGAAAACTTATCAAATCCCTCGTCACGCACCAGGGCTAGGATCGCGTTCAAATAATCTTTGTTCAGGGCGGAAATGGTTGTGTTGGTGTGCACCCGGATATCCGCGTCCCGTAAGGCTCTCAGCCCAACCAGTGTCTTCTCAAAAGCCCCGGGAGAACGGACAATCCGGTCATGCAGGCGCGCATCCGCGGCCTCCAGGCTGACCTGGGCAGAATCCAACCCTGCGGCTTTTAACGTGGCCGCCAGGTTTGGCGTGACTAGGGTCCCATTGGTGATCAGATTCGTCCACATTCTTAAAGACTTGGCGAACCGCACCAAATCCGGCAAATCCGCCCGGAGCGTGGGTTCCCCACCGGTAAAACTGACGGACGGCACCTCGGCCTCTTTCCGGATCACGGTCAGCACGCGTTTCAGCTGATCGAGAGAGCACTCTTCCGCCCGGATATCCTTGCGGCAGCCGCACCCCGCGTAGCAAAACTGGCAGGCCAGGTTGCACCGGTACGTGACCGCGATCTCGCTTAAAACCGGCAGGGTATTAAAAGGAAGCTTGAAAGGATACCGCTCGACCGCTTTACGGCCGTCCCGTTCATGATAACAGCCTTTTAGAAGCGCCATGATATCACAAAAAAAATAATGCAGGTCCCGGGCGACCCCCTCTTTATCCGGATACCGGTCCACGACCGTATAAATACTGTTCCCCTCCAGGAGTGTTTTCAAAACGGCCACTCCCGAAGCGTTGATTTTATGTGCCTCGTTGGGGATCTTGATGAGCAGCTGATCGTGCTCCCGCACGTGGATATACGGGGAAACCCGTTTGATATATTCGTCAACCCACCGGATATTGGAATAATATTCCATGGCAAACTCCGTTAATGCCCGCTGCTCACGCACGCCCCATGACAGGCCCCGTGGCAGGCGGAATGACACGCGGAATGGCAGGCGGAATGACACGCAGAATGGCACGCGTCATGGCAGACATTCTGCAAAAACGGCCCTTCATAACAAAGCGAGGAATTCCGGAAAGAAGAAAACCCTTCCTTGACCTGGGGCGCGTTCACCTCAAGCGCCCGTCCGATATCCTGGCCCCGGCGGTAATAATCCCGGTTATGATAATACATCCGTCCGTAATAATGGTGGTAATACCCATCCCAATAATATCCTGTGTCCGTTTCCTGTTGGGGGTTCTGTTTCTCCTGGTCCAGGATGGCGTCCATACGCTGTTTGTAATACGCTTTCGTGGCGTCCACATCGCAGTCCCAAATTTTTTGCTCAAGCCCCGCGGCCATGGCATGAAAAAGATCGTTGATGAATCCCTGCGGGATATTCCCGGACATGTCGATCGCGTTTAAAATATTATTTTCATAAGGATCATCCCCACCCGCAGTGGCCGACATCCTCTCGACCTTCAACGGCTCATGGCTGATGATCTTCAGGAGCCCTTTACGTTCAAGATTCTGGATCATCAAGCCGGCCAATGTCCCCAAAGGGATGTCCAGTAAAAGCCCCGCTTCCAACGCTGTCAGATCCTTGTTAATTTTTCCGTCCTTCCGGAACGACCCCACTTGAATTTTCGGAGGAACCCATTCGTCCCCGTCCCAGCGGATCGGAGCGATCCCGTCCTGGGCCGACAGCATGGACACATGCTTTCTCGTCATAATAAAAAACGGGAAAACCAGCAGGACAACGCCCCCAAACAGCAACAGCCCCAGCAGCCCCCCGGCGGAAAGCGGCACCACGGCCAGGACGCTGCCAGGGAAGTACCGGTTGAAAATATAATTCTCTTCCGCCTTCCGGAAGCCGGGCGTCTCCGCCCAGGGTTGGGAAGCGGCCATGGTCGTGAGATTAAAATATTTCGCGTCGAGATAAGTCTGAATCTGGAAATGATACCGTGAGGGCAAATCATCACGGTGAAAGCGGACCGTGAACACCGGATTCCCTTGCGCGTTGGTCGCCGCCGGATAATCAATCTTATAGCGCTGATTGACATACTTCTCGGTTAAAAAGTTAACGGCTGACAGAGCCTCGGGGGAACCTTCAGGCGTGTTCATAACAACCGGGTAATGGACGGTCACCGTTTCATGCTCTAGGGCGTCGCTCCACTGAACCGGCGCCCAGTTAAAAACCACCAGCCGGCCATCCTGGCTTTCAGTCAAGACGACATGGCCGCTCTCCTGTAAATCAGTTTCATAATTAAAACGGTAGGTAATCTCTCCGTCATGAAAAGCCTGCCCCCCCGCCAACACAATATCATATTTACGGTCTGACAGGAACGTGATGTCCAGAGGATACCGCGTGCCCTTCTCGTCAACAGCGTGCGCGTCCAGGTCATTAAACCGGGGGCGCCCGGCAAATCCCTCAAAATAAAAACCGTGCAGATCAGCGCCCTGGCAGGACCAGCGGACCGCATAGGAAACATGGGCTTTCCCATCCGCGTCCAAAACAACGTCCACCTCGACCCAGCGCAGTTTAAACGACCCGCACCAGGCCGGAGCGTCCAGGCTGATAAAAAGTATCAGTATCGCAAAGAAAAGGATTATTTTTTTCTTAAACATGAAAAGCTCTTTAAAATAAATAATGAATATTATTATAATAATTCTCCTGGCGGGTGTCCAGCAGCCACATATAATTTAATCTCCTGGGGATATTTATAAAAAAAGGATACACGGCGTTAAAGGCCGCGCGTTCTATTATTTTTTGCATTATCCAGGTTCATTGTTATAATGTCTTTTATTGTTCACCAAAAAGGATACCCCCATGCGGATTACTTTTGTGGCCCTGGGCTGGGAGCAGCTCAGCGTTTCCCTGCTGACGGCCCTGGCGAAACGCGACGGACATGAGGTGAGCCTCGCGTTCAGCCCCGGGTTGTTCCATGACCGATACAATTTGCACGTTCCGTTTTTGGCCAATCTCTTCGACGACCGGGACCATGTCCTCCATACGATCGCCAAACAAAAACCGGACGTGCTCGCGTTCTCGGCAATGACTGCGACCTATCAATGGATGCTTGGAATTGCGCGGGACGCCAAACGCATGGATCCCAATGTCAAGGTCCTGTTCGGAGGCGTGCACGCCTCCGCCGTCCCGGACCGGGTTCTTCAACAAGAACCGGTTGATTTTGTCTGTGTCGGAGAAGGAGACCTCGCTTTCCGGTTCATATTACAGGCCATCGCCCGGAAAAACTTCTCATCGCCGATCCCGAACACGCGCTACAAATCACCCGACGGCAAGATCATTCAAGGTTCCCAGTCCGGTTTTATCCAGGATTTGGACAGCCTCCCGGGGTTTGACAAATCCCTCTGGGAAGAGTATATCCGTTTGGGTGACATTTATTTCACCATGGCGTCCCGGGGCTGTCCGTTCCGCTGCACGTATTGTTTTAATAATTTCTACAGCCAATTAGGCGGGGCTCACAAAACGAAATACGTCCGGCAACGCAGCGCGGAGCATATGTTGCAGGAACTGCGTCACGCCCGCCGGAGATACAACTTAAGGCTGGTTGAATTTGAAGACGACATTTTCACCTTCAATAAACCGTGGCTGAAAGGCTTCCTGAGCCGGTACAAAAAGGAAATCGGCATCCCCTTCCAATGCCTCTCCCACCCTTCGTTTATGGATGACGACGTTATCCGCTGGCTTTCCGAAGCCGGCTGCCGGTTTGTCCAGATGGGGATTCAAAGCGCTGACGAAAACTTTAAAAACCAGGTGATCAAACGTTACGAAAAAAACCGCCAAATTGAAACGGTCATGGAAACGATGCGCAAATTTCATGTCGAGCTGAAAGTGGATCACATGTTCGGGCTCCCCGGCGAACCTCTCGCAGCCCAGGAAAGCGCCCGGGAGCTTTACGCCAGAACCCCCCCCTACCGGATTCAGACGTTCTGGATGAACTATTTCCCGGGCACCGAAATGACAGAATACGCCCTCTCGAACGGGCTCCTCTCTTCTGCGGAGGTTGAAAATCTTAAGGACGGCAAACAGGCTGATTTTTACCGTGACAGTTCAAAAATGACGGTCCCCCGGAACCGGAACCTCTACGCCGCCTATGAAACCGTATTCAAACTCCTGCCCATGACCCCTCCCGGCTTAAGGAAACATCTCCAGGCCCGGCGCTTCCAGAAACTTCCAAAATTCCTGAATTCCGGGATCAGTTTCATGGCCGATATCATCAGCGGATTATGGAACAAAAATCCTGACCATGCCGGGTACGCGAAATATTATCTGCACCACATGATCCGATTTGTCCTTTTAAAATGCGGGCGCCCCGTTCCGCCGGCCACCCGGGCGCGCTGCGAAGATTCTTTTCCGGGCAGGGGGACCGACTCCCAATCCTTCCCGGAACGCGGGGCCGGTCAACCCGCGCCTTCTGAACCAGCCTTAGTTTTCCGTAAGGGGAATTCGATCCTCTGAAAAAAAGATAAAAAAAGGATTCCCATAAAATATAAACCTTCGTTATGATACCTTGACCCGATTGAGCCGGTCGATAAAAATATTATGAAACGTTCATTCTTTAAATTTCTTCAATTCATGGCCGAGGACCCGCTCCGGGCTCTCGTTTTCTGCCTGCTGTTAACTTTTATCGCTTACAGCAACAGCTTGGCGCATGACTTCATTATTGACGATTTCAGCTTTATCGTAGACTGGCCGCTGATCCAGGACCTCCGTAACTTCCCTCAATTTTTCGGCCCGCATAATCAGCCTCCGGGCGAAGAAGGGGTGTACTCTCCCCTGAAAACCCTCATGCATGCCCTCAACTACGCTCTCTGGGGCACCGACCCTCTGGGGCACCATCTGGTCGCTATCCTGGTTCTCTTGCTTTCCACTTTTTACGTGTACCGCCTGAGTTTCCTTGTCACGAACAACCGGGTGATCGCGTTTCTCTCCGCCGTCTTCTTCGGGCTGCATCCCGTTCACACCGAAACCGCAGCCACCAAAACCGGCAGCGTGGACACAACCGGGGTCCTCTTTCTATTCATCGCTTTCTATTACTACCTCCGGGCCCGCAAGGACCTCGTGCCAGGGCCAGCCCCCATCTCGCGAATATGGAACCGGAATTACAAACTGGCGCTCTTATTCTCATGTTTATCCATATTCCTGCATGAACTCTGCCTGACGATCCCCCTGCTCTGGGCTTTGCATGAAATCACCTTTCCCTTCCCCTGGGAAACGAAAAAAATACGCAACGCCGCGCTTCGGATCTTTCCATTTTTAGCGATTGCCGGCGTTTATATCGCTCTCAAATTCTGGATCCTGAAAGACATTTCGCGTGGGGATTACCTTGGAGGCAGTTTCTATCTCACAATGCTCGTCATCTTAAAAGTGCAGGTCAAAAACTGCCTGATCATGTTCTTCCCCTTCACTCTGGCGATAAAACATGTCATTTCAAAAGGGATATTTGCCGTAGATGTCTGGGACTTTGACCAGCAGGCGGTTCTGCAGCAATCCATCCTGGACCCCCAAGTCATCAGCGCCATCCTGTTTTTGGGACTGATCGTAACGGCCGCGGTCTGGGCCTATAAAAACAACCGCCTGATTTTTTTCTGCATCTGCTGGTTCTATATCAGTGTTTTGCCCGCTGCGAACATCATTCCGATAGAATCTTTCTTTGCCGAACGATACCTCTACCCCGGATCTTGGGCCTTCTGCCTGCTCCTCGCCTATGGGTTCTCCCTTGGGCTTGATTCCACAAAAACCGGGGCTGTTCCTATCGCACAGTGGATGATTCCCAGGGCTCTGGTGCAATATGTCGCGATGGCCCTCCTTGTGATGGTCACAACGTTTTATTTTGTACGAACCTTTATTAGGAACCGTGACTGGCGCACACAATTGACTTTCTTCCAGGCGGAAGTGAGGGCGAACCCCCAAAGCGCCGACCTTTGGAACGGGCTTGGAAAAGCGTACCTTCAGGACGGTCAAAGCCAAAAAGCCGTTGAAGCTTTTCAACGCGCCGTGACTATTCAGCCCAAGATGCCCCTCTATTATTTCGGCCTGGCGGAGGCCTACACAGCTCAAAAGAAATTCCCCCATGCGGAAAAAACTTTACTTAAAGCCATTCACCTGGACGCTAAATACGCAGAAGCCTATTTCAACCTGGCCATCATGAAAGTCCTGCAGGGCGACATGAAAAGCGCGGAAGATTACGCTTCCCGGTCCTTTAATCTGCTTCGGGAACAAGGCCGGTGGGAAGACAGCCAGAAATTCAAGAAAACCTTTTATGACTTTACCTATCAATACTTTATTGCCGGGCCTGAATCAAAAGAGGATTCATCCTGACGACCTACGTCCCTACGCGCCCATGTATTCAAAATCTTCTCCCCAAAATATCATATGTCAGGCTTGCCCTAACGGCTGTCACCTCCATATTCATGCCGGGGGCGGCGCCCCTGTAAAAATCACCGGGAATCAATGTCAGAAAGGCATTGATCACGCCTTGCGTTTTATCAACGGTGCCGCCGGGCCTTTACCCGCCGATTTCCGCCAGCCAACTCAAGTCACGGGGGAACGCCCCGCCATGCTTTCCCGGGAAGCGCTAGAAGATATCTCAGCCCGCTGGGGCCTAAAGGTCAAAAGGCTCCTTCCCTGCATCAATATAGAAGGGAGCCCGGAAAGGAGTCTTTTCCGGACCGTGTTCGAGGATACGAAGGGGGATCGTTTTATTCTCGAACAAATCCCTCCCCAATCTCGGGGAACGAGGATCCGGATTGCCGAAACGTTAACCTATTTAAAACAACAGGGATTAAACAGGGTGCGGCCTTACCTGCCGGACGGACAAAACCGCTACCTCCTGGAACACAAAGGACAACTCTGGCAAATCGCGCCGTTTATACCAGGAACCGCGTTGGACCGGCAAACATATCTCTACGAACAATGGCGGGGTGGTCGGTTGGCGGATTTTCTCATCGCATTAAAGGACAAGACGGAAGGACTTCCGTTCTTTAACCCCGCGCAGCACTTTTCGCTCAAAGACTACGTCCTCCGGTTATTTCAAAATATTACCCGACACAATCCACCGCTTGCTCAATCGCTTCAACCGATCATGGTATTCTTGGAAAAAAATTTTTTCCATGTTTATAACAGTTTCCCGGTGGCGTTCTGTCACGGAGACTATCATCCCCTGAACATCATTTGGGCAACAAATGACATTAAAATAGTGATCGACTGGGAATTCGCCGGATATAAACCGGAAATTTATGACACCGCCAACATGATCGGCTGCATAGGGATAGAACATCCTTCCGGGCTGCTCGGCGGGCTGGTTTCCGAATTCATCCACAGACTTCGGCAAGAGCGTTTCCTGCCGGATACCAGCTGGGATTACTTGGTCGAATTCGTTATCGCAGTCCGGTTTGGGTGGCTTTCGGAATGGCTCCGGAAATCAGACACCGACATGATCGAAATGGAAACTGTCTACATGAAACTGCTGATGGCAGAGAAAACCCGCCTGAGGAACGCCTGGTTTTAGGAAAGGGCTAAGGGATCCGCGCAGCGTCCCAACCTGAAATACGGGTTGAGCCATCCAAAGGGGTTCCGTGAACCCCGGCCTAAAACGGGAACGATTCTTCCGTCCAGACTTCAATACCCTCGGATTTCAGTAACGCTGTTGTGACGCCGTCTCCGGGGATGATTATCCCGGAGAAAGTTCCGTCATACACCTGCCCGCAGCCACAGGATGCGCTTCGCTGCTTCAGTAAGGCCTTACTAATGCCCATGAGCCGCGCAACCTCAAGGACTTCCTGAGCGCCCCGCTGAAAGGCCCGTGTCACATCGGTCCCGTCTTGGGCCAGGACCCGGCGGTCATGGATTTCCACAGGAAGCCGGGGAGTCGAAAGCCCGCCCAATTGTTCCGGACAAACCGGAATAAGGGCTTCTTGCCCCAGCAAAGACACCACCCCTTGATGCGGCTTGCTTCTGCCGTCGTACCGGCAACACACACCCAGTAAACAGGCACTGCAAATCATCATAACAACCCCCAATTTGACGTAAATTCAATGGTGCCGGAAATAAGAACCCGCTTGTTATAACCAGGGAAAAAAAAGACAGAACTCATTTTATTGAAGTTCTGTCTTTTTTACCCGGATCTATTTAAGTTCAGGGTTAGATTTTAACTACATTCTTGGCTTGTTCGCCTTTAGGACCGTTAGCGATTTCGAATTCGACTTTCTGTCCTTCCTCCAAGGTCTTGTAGCCATTACCCTGTATTTCGCTGTGGTGTACAAATACATCTTCGCCAGATTCAGGAGTAATAAATCCGTAACCTTTTTGGTTGTTAAACCATTTGACTATTCCTTTTGCCATTACTCAGTGCCTCCTTTCGATAAAACTTGAGTAAATGATGGCATACTCAAAAACAAAAACCGCAAGGTAAGTAACCTTCTACCTTGCGGTCTAAGATCTCTTTTCCTTGCTTTACTCGAGGGAAATTATGCACTATTTTTCCCGTTTTGTCAAATATTTATTATTTTTTTATGCTCCGGCTTCCCTGTCCCCATCTGCCCGTCGGAAAAGTCCGCCCCAAGGCTTCCAAAAAATTTCCCGGGGAAAGGCCCTTTCCCGGAGGGGAGAAAAAAGCAAAAGAAACACACTCGGGATTAAGGATTTTCCATCTTATGAAGGATGTCATTAATAGCACAAACCAGCGGCCAAAAACGGTCATTCTTTCGAAGAGAAATAGGGCCCCTGCGCTGGCCGTTTAAGCTCTCATTCATTTCCCGAATAATCCTGTCATACGGGCCGACAATGCTGTGGGAAATACGGTAGGCAATGACCAAAATAAATACAATCACCGTCGGGATAACCAGAAAAAGCATTTCCGTAACTTTGCTCGCGGCCGGGACAATGTGATAAGCGATGGTCTCCGGGATCCCGATTTGTTCCGCTGTCACATAAAATATAAAATGGTACAGGGAAACAGCGACGATAACAGTTGGAATAATAGCCGCGCCAAAAACCAGGAAGAAAATTTCCTTATGCATGGCATTGGCAAACAGCCGTTTTCGCAAATTAGAATTCTTGATCATTTTAGTACCCCACTTTTAGGTCTTTATAAAAGGTTTCCGCGCTTGACATAGAATTATCCGAATCCGTCATTAAAGCGATCGCCCCGACGATCCGGGGAGGACGACGGCCGAAAGCCTTCTGGTAATCTTTGTGAATATTCCGTTCTTCCTTAACCCACTGATCAAGATTCCGCACCCCGGACTCCACGACGACAAGCTTAATATTATTTGAAAAAGGGCTGGGCAGGATGGTTCCTTCCGGATAGACCTCATCCCAAACATATTCCAGGCTTTGGATCCGGGCAATATTCCAGCTGAGGAAGATCACATAAACACGGGCCGCATAGTCATCCTGTTCGACCCACCCCCCTCGGGCGGTCTCCTGAATCTTTTTCCCGGGAAACGTTTTAACCCTCCATTGCCAGCTGATCATCGGATAACGATTAATGTCCAGCTTGAGCCTGTGAATCAATCCCGAGCTGGCGCTGAGGCTGTGCGCCTGTAGAAATCCCTGTCCATGCCCGGCCGTTTTGACCGTGTAAAGGACCTTGCCCCGGAAAATTTTTTCCTGCCATTCATCAAGGGCTCTCTGATCGCTGAAAGGAAAACTTTTAGGAAAAGGAGAAGCAAACGCGTTTAAGAAAAATCCCGCCAAAAAAAATCCCGCCACCAGACTGATCCAGCCCATTTTATAAGATTTCATCTCTCGCATAAAACCCCGGCCCTCTCACACACGATCTTTAGCACTGCCATCTTTTAGAAAATTGGCGCCGACCGGCATATCGGAAATTCTAAATTGATCCACCAACGTCTTCAGGACGCTAGCCTGCAAAGCAATGGCGTTGGACAAACTCGCTAACTCCTGGCATGTGTTGGTATTCGATTCCGTAACCGACGAAACTTGCTCCACCGTCACCGCCTGCTGTTGCGTGGCTTCGGAAATAGAATTGATTTGCCGGGCGACATGGGTCGTGTTGTCCAAAACAAAACGGATGTGGTCTCCCGAATTTATCACCAAACTGACTCCGTCCACAACCTGCTTGTCGTTTTCCTGTATCAGAGCTTTGATCTGTTTGGCGGCAGCGCCGCTTCGCTCGGCGAGTTTACGGACTTCATCCGCGACCACCGCAAAACCCCTGCCGTGAACCTGAGCGCGGGCGGCTTCAATAGCCGCGTTTAACGCCAGCAAATTGGTCTGTTCAGCAATCTCCGTGATGATGTTGACCGCGGCCGCAATCTGTTTTGAACTTGTTTCAATCGCGCCCATCGCCTTAATCACCCGTTCCATATTATGCCCTGCTTTCTGGGCTTCCCGCAGGCTCTCTTGGGCCTTGGTGTTCGCAGAAAAAGCATTATCGGCGTTACTCTGGAAAGAGGTCGATATTTGAGAATAGCCTGCCGCCTGCTCCTCAGCCCCCATAGAAATTTGCTGAGTGTGCGACCGGATTTCCTCGGTCGAATCGACGAATTTCTGGGTCGTCTGCCTAATTTCTTCTATGATAGCCGCAATCTGCCCCACAAACGTATTGAAGCCGTCTAAAACCATATCCAATTCATCCATCTGGTCCGCAGACTTGGCCTCCTTAGGGATCCGGGCCCGCAAATCCCCGGCGGCAACCTTCTTAAAACTGTCAGCCAACAAGGAAAGACGACGGAGGATCAAGTCCCGGATCATGATCAAAAGGAAAAAGCTGACCATCACCCCCTCAAGGAGTAAAGCCAATACCAATCCCAACAAAAGGCGTTTTCTGGCCTGCAAAAATTTCAACTCCATATCCACAATGGTATTCCGATTCAATCTAAGACGGACAGAGCCGAGGTTAACTCCTTGATAAATAATTGGAGAACTGTATTCTTTAAAGGAAGACCGGCCTTCCTTTCCAGGGATATCCGTAAGGGGCTTCCCGTTCTTGTCAAAATACTCCACATGATCGATGGATGGGTCCTTCAAAGCTTCCTCAACATAAACTGACAGCAAATCATAATCAAAATTCAAAATCGGCATCACGGCTGTTCGCGAAAAAAACTGCAGAAAATATTCCCCTCTTTTTTCCAGGCGGGCATAGGCGTCCTGCACCATAATTTTTAAGGTCACTTGCTGAATCATAAAAACAAATATCGCGAAAACAGCTATCCCTAAAAAAACAATACCAAGGGTTCGACCGACAAATTTTTTCCAAAATAAAGAAATGTTTTTTTGAACTAACATTTCATCTCTAATCCCTTTTATAAAAAATACTTTATTGACTGAGTTCTTTAAGAAAATACAGAGAACTCTCCTTATTCAAGGACTCCTTAACCCTGTTGCCAATCGTAGGATTAATAGCCCCTTTTTCCAGGAAGAAATATTGCTCGTAACCGTAATGTTCCAGGTAATACTGCAACCAGCGGACCTGCTTTCCGACATTATCGTGCAGCAACAGACGCTTGTCTTTCAATTCCCCCGCTTTCAAAAGAGGCAGCAGCCGGTCCAAGGGGATATTCCGTAAGAACGGGATATCCGGGATAACATCCCGCTGAATAGGATCGCGGATGTCGATCGCCAAGCTGTTTTCTTCCCGCGCCTTTAAAAGAAAAACATCAAAATCATCAATCATCTTGGCCTGGAATCTTTCTTCAGAGATAATTTTCTCTTGGGGAACAGGAGTTTCCCCCATCAAAACGCCTCTTTCGGGATAGGCTTTGATCCATTCAAAAATTCCGGTATCATAAACGTAACACTGCTTAAAACCATTCTCTTGGGCCCGCTGGACGGCATCATAACTTTTCGGGCAGGTTGTTCCATTGCAGTAAAAAACAAATTTTTTAAAGGAGTCCTTGGCCCGAAGATTTTCCAAGTCGAAAAGAAAGGATTCCAAAGCAATGGGGATGTGAACCGCCTTTGCGATGCTCACAACGTCATATTCGAAGTTCGAACGCACGTCCACAATGATCACGTCGTCATATTCAGCGGCCAGGTCTTCCATGCTGATAAAAGGCACATCAGGATACGCCGCCCGCAACGGGAAAGCTGAAGCATCCTCGGACGCCCACGACCAAGAAACAGACATTAAACACATGCACATGCAAACAAGAATATTTCGCCCCGCCAATCTCAAAGAATCCATCTTGATCTCCTGCTTTAAGCATTTTCAAAACTTTGAACGGACAAACATTTTTATTATGTCATAACCACTAGTCGGCACAATATTTATTTAAAATAATTTAAAATAATTTAAATTCTTTTTTACATTTTTTGCCTTTTCTTTTTCTAATGCCACCTTTGCCGGCGCTCGCCTCGGATGCCCTATCTTTGAAAAAAACATCCTTACAATCTCTTGACCGAGACGCCTTCCACACCTATAATTCATCTCATATGCATCTTCTATACACAAATGCTTTTGTGATCGTCGGCGAAATTGGGCTTCTCTTCCTCGTTGGGCTGTTCATAAGGAATCTTTTTAAGATGATGTTGAAAATCGGCATTAGCCTGCCGCTTTTCAGGCCTTATAAAGAAGCTCTCCATACCGTTGAACGCCAAGGGACACGGCTCCTGAAGATCATCTTTTTCTGTGCCACGGGAGGGCTGTTGCTCACAAACGGAGTGCTCATATACCTACAAAAAGACTTATTATCCCAGCTTCATACTTGGATGTCGCATATTTCCCCGCATTTTTGGGCCGATATTATCCTAGGAGTGATAAAATCCCTAGGGTTAGCCGCAGCGGTGTATTATGGCACCAAAAGAATTCATGCTTTGCTGATGGCCGGGATGGACCACGCAAAAGCCTATGAACAAATCAAAGCCAATGATGAAAGCATTGAAATAGCATTCCAGGCATTGGACACCATCCAGCAAAAAGCCCTCTGGCTGGCCTACGCCTACGCCACGGCCCATTTTCTTAAATTGCCAGCCATGACAGGGGCTTTTCTTCTCATCATCCTCAAAATTTACCTATACATCTCCATCGGGCTTCTGGTCGTGAAGGCCACCACGGCCGCGATCGACAGCCTGGATGCTTTAAGCACGAAATACCAGCGGGATGATAATCTTTTGCGATATTATGATCACCTGCGAGGGCTCGTGCCTCTGATGCGGCGATGCCTGGAATACATCATTTACATCATTGTCGCCACCCTCGTTTCCATGCAAGTGGAATTCATCGCCCGGTTTGCGGAATACGGCCCGCGAGCTGTCCAAGTGATCGGGATCTTTTTCTTAAGCCGGGTGGCTGTCGAGGTGATTTACCTCTTTATCGACAATTTCATTTTAAAAACAAAAGACATTTCCGGAGAAGTCCTCCAACGGCACCTCACGCTTATTCCGCTGATAAAAAGTCTGTTTAAATATATCATCTATTTTGTCGCGTTTGTCCTGATCCTTAAAACCTTCCATCTGAATCCAACCCCGATCCTCGCCGGCGCCGGGATAGTCGGCGTCGTGGTGGGGCTCGGCGCGCAGCCGTTGATTAACGACTTGGTTTCCGGATTCTTTATCATCTTTGAAAATCTCTTCCTGGTCGGCGACTATATCGAAACCGGCGGTGCCAGCGGCATTGTGGAGGCAATCGACATCAGGACAACCCGCCTAAGGCATACGAACGGCCAACTGTACATTTTACGCAACGGGCAAATCAACGAAATCGTAAATTACAGCAAAAAGTATATCTATGCGGTTGTCGAAGTAGGGGTGGCCTATGACTCCGACCTAAATCAGGTATATGCCACGCTGGAAGAAGTGGGCAAAAAAATAAAGGAAGAGAACCCGGATGTTCTTGAACCCACACAGGTGCGCGGACTTAAAGATTTTGGGGAATCAGAACTCACGATCCGGACGACCACGAAAGTGAAACCCGGCGCGCACATGGCAGTTTCCTACGATCTGCGTAAACGTATCAAAGAGGCGTTTGACCACGACAACATTGAAATCCCATTTCCAAGAAGAGTCGTTATCGTCAAAAATAACGATGCCAACCCTGTGTCTTAAAAATCGTATCCTCTTCAAGCTTTAACACCGTTAGGAATAGCGAGGGTTCTTGCGCTCTCGCATCAAGGGATTTCGGCTAACGCTTCCTGGGCTTGATCGGCCCAAAAACCGGTTTGATAACGCTCGACCAGGGCTTGAAAAGAGGACCGGGCGCCCGTCAAATCATTCATATGCCGATAACATTGTCCCAGGCGGAACAAGATCACTTCATGTAACCGGCTGTCCGGGTATTCCTCAAGATAAGTCTTATAATACTTCGCCGCCTCTTCATACCGACCGCCTTCAAACAGCCCCTTGGCTTTCAGGTAATTGTCCGTCCGTGACGAGTACCGGACCGAAGAACAGCCCCCTGCCGCCAACAACAAAGCCATTCCTAAAACCGAAAAAACAAAGAAGCCCACAGACTTTTTCTGACAAACATGAAATTTGATCATTTCCTAGCCATCCTCTTCATTGTGTCTTCTAAAAATCAAATGGTTTCCGGTTCAAAATGCTCTTTCGTATGCTGGCAACAAGGGCATTTTGGTGGAGGCTCCGTCCCTTCATGAATATACCCGCAGACACCACATTTCCACTTGATCGGGTTAGGCCGGGAGTAAACGGTGCCCTCTTCCACCATCTTCAATAATTTCTTATACCTTTCGGCGTGCTCCTGCTCGACTCTAGCGATCTGCTTAAAAAGCCACGCCACGTCTTTATGCCCTTCCGCTTCCGCGTCTTTGGCAAACTCCGGATACATCGTCATGGTTTCGTACATTTCCCCTTCCATCGCCGCCTTAAGGTTCTCTTTCGTATCGCCGAGACCATTCAGAAATTTAAACTCATCTTTGGCGTGACTTAACTCATTCTGCGCGGTTTCTTCAAAAATTTTCGCAATATAAAGATACCCTTCTTTTCTCGCCACTTGAGCAAAATACGTGTATTTATTACGCGCCTGCGCTTCGCCGGAAAAAGCCGTTCTTAAATTTTGTTGGGTTTTGGGACCAAGCTGTTTGCTCATAACCTTTCCTCCCTCTTGGTGAATATAAAACTTTTTTGAACGTCATTATAATAGAAAATGACGGGTTATGGCAAGCACAAGATTGACCTGTCCCATAACCTCAAAAGGGAGGAGTACAATTCCAAAATCTGAAACTAGCGGCGATTGACTCTTTCAGTTGATTAATCGCAATAATATTCATATTCCCAATGCCCCCCATTCTCAACCTTAAACCTAATAAAATGAGCTTCCACAATAACCCGTCCGTGAGTCTCATCATATTCTTCATGTTCCGGGACATATCTTCTGTCCCACTTATAGTGCGGCACCCAAACCTTTCTGGAACAATCCCTCCGGCCCGCCATCGTGCGCGGAGGGACGCCCCTCGGATAATCCGTCCTGGAAATCCCGGTCAGGTTTCCAATCACATCAATGTCCCCTCCCGATAAAACGCGCAATCCTTCAATGACCGCCAACGCTTTCCCGGCCTTATCCCAATGACTGGCAAAGGCAGAAACGGGATATGATAAAAACACCGTTAAAACCAAAATCATTGTGACAATCCTTTTCATGCGGACCTCCCTTTCTTTAATACCGGAAACATTAAATGATACGCCTATTTTCACTGTCTTAGACAACAGACAATAAAAATATGTTGCATAAAATTTTAAAAAATGAAAAAACCGGGGAAGAGCGGGGGGAATTATCCCTGGAAAAGAGAAAGACTGCAGGGCAACGCGTCACTGCAAAATTTCTGAAAATATTTCATATTGCTCCGGGGTAAGGATGGCCCGGACATCCAAAATCCCTTTCAGTCGCAGGTCGGACAACTCTAACTGCAAACGGTCCATCCGGGCTTTAATCTGGTCTATTTCGCCTTTGTCTAAAACCGATTTTTCTAGCGCCTGATTCAACTGCTGACGCATAAAAACAAGCTGGTCAGACAGGGCTTTCATGCTTTCATGATGCCTTTTACGATTTTCTTCCAATTGCACCCGCTGTTTTTCAGTCAAATTCAGCCGTTCATAAAGGACAGACATGTCTTCTTTGCTGATATTCTTCGCCAGGAATATGCCCCGGGCAGCAAACCTAGGGTTCGCCCAGGCTGGGCCTCCCCCAGCCCATCCTGACAATCCTAATAAAAAAGTTAAAACAATAGCCGACCATGTTTTCAAGTTGTTCATAATCCGCTCCCTTATTAATTATCTTTTACAGGAAAAACTTTTCAATATTTGTTTTCGATTCCCCAACCCCAGCCCCTGCCTGGCCCTGGGTCAGAAACATCAAATATTCAATTTGTGAATCCTTATCATAGCGCGCGAAGGACTGCCCCCCTGTCCGGACAAACGTCATCGCTAAAATCAAAACTAAAGCGAACCCGAATTCCGCCCACACCCAACGGGATTGCGGCAAATCAAAAAGCCACCCGGGCCAAAATCGGGAATTCGCCGGCGGCGGAAGTTCTGCCAGCCGCCCCTCCACGCCAACCCATATCCTCTCCGGAGCATGAAAAACAGGGGCAGCAGAAAAAGGCGAAACCGTTTTGTTCCGGGCTTCCCGTAAGAAGCCTCTTAATTCTTCGTCTTCAGCAATAATACGGTCCATCTCATGTTTCTGCTTTTCCCCAAGTCGATTATCCAAATAATCTGTAAGAATCAACCTTTTGACGTGTTTCTTATAGGCCTTCATTCCGCAACACCTCCTTCAAAGACATCAGCTTTTCTCTCGCACGCATAACCCGGCTGCGAACCGTATTAATATTCACCTTGAGGACTTCGGAAATTTCTTCATAACTCAAATTCTCAATGCTCCGTAATATAATACATGTCCGCTGGTCTTGCGGAAGCGCACTCAACAGCCAGTCGATGGATTCCCTGCCATCATCATATCCTTCTTGACCCGACCTAGTTGACACCACATACTCGGTTTCTTGCCTGTAATCCGCAAGTCTCTTGTACCGCCTTTTATTTTTTTTATGATAATTATAAGCGGTATTGACCGTAATCCGGTATATCCAAGTCTTGAGCGACGCTTCAAAACGAAAGTCTTTCAACCGCTGATAAATCTGCACAAAAACATCTTGAGTAACTTCTTCGGCATCCTGTTCCTGGCCCAGAATACGGGCCGCTAAGCCGTAAACGTAGTCACTGGATCTGTCGTAAATGATCCGAAACGATGACCGGTCCCCTTGCGCGGCCGCACGAATAATATCTTCTGGTATCTCCTGCATGCTCTCCCGGAGTCCCTTCAATTTATAACTATATATTTTTTATCAAAAAGACAAACCATGGCGGCATCTTTCTCTCCACGCCGGGGCAGCCCAATAAAGCTAAGGAGCGATGACTTTATATTTTCCATGATATTTAACGTAAAAATGGCCATTATGTTCATACGCCGGCCCTTCATGGTGGATAACCCCGCGATGAACAGCAGGCAAGCGTGCGACACAGATCCCGATAGGCGCTGCCACCAGGATATATCCGTAATCCTTGGGACGATAAAAAAGGCCATTATAGTAATAAAAGACCGCCCCGTTAAAATATATTCTTTCCGTACGAAATGGCAAGCTTCGAATGAACTGCCCTCCCCCTTCAACATTGAAATAAGGGGACAGTAGGCGATAATGCCTGTGATCGGGATAGCGCATAGCGTGGCTCCCGTGGTCATAAGAACTCCACCCCCTCTCCTCCTTATGCCTTGTGGGGCCATGGCGTTTCGCCAGCTCCATCTCCCCCGCACTAACCGTCTGACTCAAGCAGAGGCCCGCTAACAGCCCCCCTGTCATCAAAATCTTCCTGTCAAATTTAACATGATTCATCATAACATCCTCCTGTTGTTGCTGGTTGATCCTTCACTCCTTTTGACAACCAGCCAGGACCTTTTGTTGCATAAAATAAAAAACGCGCAGAAACCCTGCTTGGGCTATCCTGCGTATCATAGTGTTTTCTAAAAATGCCCCTGTCCAGGGGATATAATAGCGCGAAAAAGTTAAATGAAAGAAATTTAAGGAAAGAATGTTCTTCTAATGAAATAAGGAGGGCATCCATCATCGTTTCATAAATATTGCACAGGGTATCGACAGGTCATCGGGAATCTCTTCCCCCAAGACGGCTATTCCCCCCCACAACAATTCGCTCCAGCGGCCGTAAAACAGGCGCTCAATAAACCGCAAGATACCGTGCTAAGCGCAACGATACCCTTCCATCGGGCTTTTCTACGGGCCGGAGCATCTTGCACGAGCAGTCCTCTTGGGCTGAAGGATTCTTTCCAGGGGTGTCTTCTCTGATTTCTTCAATCTTAAAGTTCACAGGGATATCCGGACTAAAAACAAGGCTAAACACCACCTTTTGCATGTTCTCTGATAAAAGTTCACTGCCAAGCGTCAGTTCACCCGCACGCAGGGGCTGCTTCACATCCAAAACCGCAACCACATAATCTCCAACGACAAGCGCTGTTTGCTCCCCGACATGCTTCTCTGTCATCTTTTTAAGGACTTCCGCCTCTGCTTCTTTAAACTTCAGGACAAGATTCTTTTTGTTATAACCGGCATCCTGGAAATCCGCGGTTTCCACGGCCTTAACCGTTAACCAAGGACGTTTCTCCATCATCAATTTTTCTTGATTAATTTCGATCCATTCGTATTCCGGGCTAATTTTTTGTGCATTATTTTGGATCACATCCGGGGATGATTCTATCCCTTTAAAATAAAGGACACCGGGAGAAGAAAACAGCAGGACAAAATCCTGTGCATCAAATAAACTGTTGACCCGGACATAAATTTGGTCCTGCTCCAGCGTCAAGGTGTAATCCACCTCCAGGATGCCGGCAAACATAAGCCGCGCCCTGATAAATTCCTCCAATTTTGTCAATGCGACAGACCTGTTTTCGCCCGCCTGTTTTTCCTCGAGCATAATCCGCCAAGCCGAACTTTTGATCTTCCGTTCCTCTCTCGGCACCGGCAAAGCCTCATGTAAAGGGATATCCCCATATTCAAATTTAAACGGCACGTCGGCAAGGACACCGTTATTATACGTCATCCGTTCGGAAAGCAGCCCGTTGGTATAATATTTCTTGTTAATCCCGTGAAGCCGCCCCTCTTTATAAAAGGCTTCTTCCCGTAGAAACCCATTTTCATAATACAGCTTCGCCGGGCCGTTTAATTGACCGTTTTGATAACGATATTCCGCTTTAATCTTGCCGGAATCATAATATTGTGTATGAATTCCGTCTTGCGGAACATCCCCGGCCAGAGCCATCACAGGCGCAACGCAAAACAAAACCCCTATTAACACAAGCGTATTCATACGACACCTTTAGAAAGTATTTAATAACTCCATCGTACGCAAGCAAGGACAGCCACACCCCATTTTCTACGGCTGCCCTCATAATGTCCAATGATTCTTGGCGTTTCAAACGGATTTTTTTTATTAATTTCACTTCCGTGAAAAAGGGACAGAGAACCACAAACCATGATTACGCTAACACACACCCTCTTCCCATTCAAGCCTTTTTGTTGTATTATACAGACAAAACATGATACTTTAAAAGGGTTATTTATTGCCGTCCTTTCTTTTTAATGATACCATAGGCACAGCCAAATTCACCGAGTGCACCCTTAAGGAGAAATGACATGAAAATCTTTATCACGGCGTTATGCATCCTGGGCTTGTGTGTCAGCGCCATCGCTGCGGATGACTTGGTCTTGAATGATGATGTTATTAATAAGTTCATTAATGTTTTCTCCCAATATAAAGAAATTGCGTGGAAATATGGAGAAAACGCAAACAATATCAATGCGATTCCAAAGAGCCTAAAATTCAAAGAAGAACGAGATCAGTTGCTCCGGGATCACGGATTGACCCCGGAAAGTTTCTCGCTATTACTTCAAAAAATCGCTACCGGCATAACTATCATAAAATTAAAAAAGAGCGACACCCCCGATATGCTTCCCGGCTTGCAGCAACTGTCTACGGCCTCAGAGGATGAATTGGCTGTGATTGAAAAAAACCTGTCACGGCTCGAACAGTTTTTTAAATCAAAATAAAAACCCGAACCCAACGCTCCGGTTGCCCCAGCCTGACTGCCTTTCTGGAAAATCAACCTGGGATATACCTGTTGCCGTCTTATGATAAAAATATCAGCGCCAAAATTTCTCAAGAAAATTGCTTATATTTTCATTGGACTGATATTATTCTACGCCTTCCTGGGGTGTGTTGTTGTGCCGTACGCGCTGCACTGGACGCTGAGTCATAAAATCCCGGCCCTCCTTAGACATAACATCTATATCCGCAAGATACACTTCGACCCCTTCCAATTCAGGTTCACCCTGCAGCAGTTTGAATTGATCAACCAATCCGGAACCCGGGTTGTCGGGTTTGAAGGACTGGACGTTGACTTTCAGTTGTCCTCCCTTTGGGCTGATGATTGGTCGTTTCAACATATTTTTCTAGACCAGCCGTATATCAACATCGTCTTAACCCGGGACGGCCGCTTGAACCTGTTAGACTTAGTACCGCCTGCCGGGGACGCTGCCACACCAGGCGACGGCGCCCCTTCGCCGACTCCAAAACCCGAAACAGAGGAGCAAGAAGATAAAAAGGAAAACCCCAAAGCGGTCCTCATCTCTTCCTTCCGCCTCACAAACGGCACAGTCCATTTTCGCGATGAAACACCGCAAACACCCTTTGAATTCTCTCTCCGGCCCATCAACACCCGTCTGGAGCATCTAACCACCCGAGTCGACAAAGCCAGCGGCTTACAGGTCCGCCTCCTCAACGGCCCCCAGGGAACGATTGCTGTTCAGGGCGCCTGCTCGATCGGGGCCTTAGCCTGTCACACGACCATTGATATCCATTCCATACCCTTAAACGTCCTGCAGCCGTATATCGCCAATACCCTCCCCCTGCAGCTTAAGGACGGGACCTTGTCCCTGAACGGCGAAATGTCTTACCGAGCAGGGAATCAGGCCCAGCCTAATGCTGGCTTTAAAGGGTCCTTGCGTTTGGCAGGTTTAAAAATTTTTGACCCCCAAACCCAAATGGACGTTTTCGGGTGGGAAACTCTTTCCTTTAAGAATATCAATCTTTCCCTCCTGGACCAAACCCTGAACATTGAAGACATCCTCTTGGATAAACTCCATATTTCCGCCGTCATGGACGAAAAAGGCCAAATCAATTTCGTGCGGTTATTCGCCCCGGCATCACCCGGGCCGTCCGATACGGAAGCAAAACCCGGCCCAACACCTCCGGCCCAGCCAAGTCAAGCCGGGACCGCAGGAACCTTAAATTCGAACCCGGCTTTTCAGTTTTTGGTCAACCGGGTGCAATTCAAGGACGGGACCGTCTCCTTCACCGATCAATCCGTTAAGCCGCCGTTCAAAACAAACGTGTCTTCCCTGGACCTGACCCTGGCCCCTGTTTCCGGGCACAGCGCCCAGCGCACCGACTTTGATCTTAAAACTCGCCTGGATACCACCGGTACTCTGGCGATCAACGGTTATGTTTATCCGCTCAATATGGACGCGGATAAAAAATTGAGTTTATCCTTACAGGATTATGAAATGACGGCTCTTTCCCCCTATTTCGGGAAATATCTTGGATATGCGATCGACCTGGGGCGTTTAAAAATAGACATCTCCTATGACATCAAACCACAGCAAATGGCCGGAGACCATCGCCTGATCTTAAACAAATTCACCCTGGGCAATAAAGTCGACAGCCCCGACGCCATTAAAGTGCCGATTAAGCTGGCCCTGGCTATTATGGAAGACAGCCGTCAGCAAATTGACCTCGCGATACCCGTGAAAGGGAATCCGGCGGAGCCGGAATTTGAATTCAAGCATATTATTCTGATGGCGTTTAAAAATATTTTCACCAAAATTGTCACCGCCCCGTTCAGCATGCTCGCCGGCCTGGTGGGAGGAGGAGAATCCAGCGAACCGCTGGATTACATCGGCTTTCCGGCCGGGACAGCCGACTTAACCGGCCCGCAGAGAGAAAAAGTCCTGAAGATATCCAAGGCCCTCCTGGATCGGCCCAAACTTATTCTGGAAATACAGGGAGCATACGACCCACAAAGTGACACGGACGCGTTAAGACTCGCCGCGTTTCAAAATAGCTACGCTGAGGCGAGACGGGAATCGACCAAATCCGAGGAATTTATCCTTGAACAGATGTATAAAAAATATGTCGGATGGAAACCATTAACCGAATTGCGCGACACATACCGGCAGCTGGCCCGGGAGGGCCAGGACAAGGCGGAAAACAGGGCCGCCTTTTACAAAGAACTCCGAAAACAGCTTGTGGAAAGGTATCAGGTCGAAACCGCTGTTCTGCAGGATATTGGAAAACAGAGAGCGGAAAATCTCAAAGCCCTGCTCATACAGGAAGGACACCTGACGGAAAACCGCCTTCAAATCAAAGCCAATATCTGCGAAAGCACGTCCGCGGACCGCCTCGTTAAAATTCCTCTCGCCCTCACGGCTCAATGATCTTCCCCGCTAGAACGCACGCCCGAAAACCTATTGCTCTTCCGGGATACTATTTTAAAGGTATTGAAGAAAAACCCAGGATCATAAAAAGTTCTGGTGAACAAACAAGGTAGGATGAATTCTGCACGCGCGAAAGCCAATAGTCCCGAAGTTCTTTCGTGCGGTGCAGACGGCTGTTACCCCATTTCATGTGCGCGAACATGGGCAGTTTGTCCCAGTCGCTGTTGATATACGAAACGATCTTGATATCTTCCTTTTCAATCAAATCAAAAAAATGTTTCAGCCATTCCAGTTTTCCTCTGGTTGTGTAAAGGCCGGCCGGCGCGGATTCAGCGATCATAACCGGTTTCCCGTGCTCACGGGCCAGCCGGCAAAATGCTTCAACCTGGCTGCGTTGCTGCGTTGAAAAAAACGAAACCCCAAACCAATCAACATAAGCATCGCCGGGATACCAATCCATCACGGCAACTCCGCCCTCCGAATAAGCCGTGGAATGCCAGACAAAAGCCGTGTTGGTCACACCTTGCTTCTGGAACATCTCCACGATATAGCGGAACGCCTGTTGATACAGCTTAGGGTCATACTGGTTGTCTTTATTATCAAACTCATACCCGATCCTTAAATAAACCGGCCGACGGGTTCGAAGGATCCATTCCCCCATCTTCCTGAGATGATCATCATATTGTCCGGAGAGGATTTCCGGCAAAGCCCCCACCAGATACAATCCGACCTGCAGAACCGTCCCCGGATAGGTGTCCACCCAATACTGGCCGTGGCCGACTCCGGCGCCCTTATCATCAGGCTGCTCGAGTCCGTTCAGTTCCTGAATAGAGGTGTAAATCATAAACCCGGCCGGCACGGTCCCGAACTCTTTGATATATATTTCCATGCTGTCTTTCTGCTGGCCAATAACAAGCACCCGTCCCTGGGACGGAACGAATCCAGCACCCGGCTCTCTCCCCTGGCCGTGCCCAGCGACAGCCAGCGTCAAAAATAGCACGCAAAATAAAACACATATTTTTCGCCTAATCATTTTAAAATTATTTTCTTAACTTTTAGAAATCATCACATCACCGGACCATTCTTTAGAAAATACAAATGTCCTTCCCTCTTTGCGTCACCGAGAGGCCGGAATCCATTAAAAATGACTGACTAAACCTACCAGCTGTTCTCCAGGCACCTCATGATCATTCTTGAGAAATAGGCCGCGCCATCTTTACTCATATGATCAGAGTCCCTAAAAAAATTATCCGGAAGAGGGAGTTCAGAAAAATCCCAGAATTGAGCGCGCGGATATCTGCGAATTAATGTTTCTGCCAACCCTCGATAAAACCTAAGAAACCCAGGAGGGATATTAGTGCGGTATGTCTTATGAAGAGGAGTCATCAGCAAGACCAAATTAACCCGGCGGCGCTCACAGTCTTCAGCCATCCTGAACAAATAATATATTTGTAAAGGCGATAGACCTTGAACCCTCCCTTCCTGGTAGAAATGGATGTCTATCGTCCTCTTGAGATATTTATCTTCCAGTAAATTCTTTATCCCTTCACGAAAATGTCCCCAAAAATAAAAATCGGAAACACGGAGTGTCCCGCGCAAAAGTTTATACAAAATGCGAAAATCCATCCTCAACGGGAATCCGTAATGATATTTCAACCTGCTTATAAGGAAACCCGGGGCCGCCCGGACCATATCCCGTCCTTCCGCATCCAATAAAGGGAAATACGCGTCGAGCCACTCTTGGCCATGGTCGTCTTTCTTTAAGAAATCATCGTAAAACTGGTTCAGGTTGTGAAACGAATACCCTAGAATAACCGTATGAATCCGCGGATTGGCATCCAAAAGGGCTTTCATTTTGGAATAAGTCAGCAAATAATGCTCTGCGCTAAGAGAAACATTCACGACCCCTTTCATGGCGTCCGGGTTTAAACCGCATTCAGGATGGGAGTCCCCGATGACTAAAACAGACACACCGGAATCGACCCGCAGATGTTCCGGACGAAACAATCGCTGCAAGAGCCGATAATGCCCAAGGGAAACCATCATGAACAGAGTAAATCCAATAAGGGAAAATAGTCCTAATCTTAAAAATAACTTTTTCATAATCGGTTAAAATTGAAAATAGATAAAAGGTTTAGCCGGGACATACAGGTTCATGATTAAGAATATGATGACATAATAAATTCCCCAACGCGTGGCGACCGGGAGGTGCCGGACATCCAGAGCATGGGCCTTATTCCGCTGCAAAAACTCAACCAGGACAAAAACGAGCACTAAGATCAAGCCAGGGATCATCTTATTCGGGATACGGCCGAATTTCAGGAAGAAAACAGAAAAAATATAATTAAACGCCTGGCCGAGCGTTTCGCAACGGAAAAAAATCCAACTCAACCCAACCAAGCCAAACGTCATTATCCCGTTCACTCCCTGTTGGACCCGCCCTAGCCAGTTCCGGGCACTGTGTCCCGGGGGGCGGTTCGTTCTGATAAAGAACACGTGGTGCATCACATAATACAGACCATGAAGGGCGCCCCAGAAAACAAAAGTCCAGTTCGCCCCATGCCATAGTCCGCTTAAAACGAACGTCAGGAATATATTTCTTAAATGCTTCGGCCGCGAACAACGGTTCCCTCCCAAAGGGATATAAACATAATCCCGGAACCAGGTTGACAAGGATATGTGCCAGCGCTGCCAGAACTCGACAATATCGTGTGAAAAATACGGGTAATTAAAATTCTGCATAAGCTGGAAACCGAAAAGTTTCGCCGTGCCAATGGCGATATCCGAATACCCGGAAAAGTCACAATAAATTTGAAAAGAAAAGAAGAAAACGCCCAACAAAAGAGACACCCCGGTCGGATCCTCTTCCCCGATAAAGACCAAATCCACGAGGTAAGCGCACCGGTCTGCAATCACGACCTTTTTAAAAAATCCCCAAAGCATCCGACGCAAAGCGTCCCGGGCCTCATCATAGTCAAATCTCCTGGGCTGTAAAAACTGACCCAGGAGATTCCTGGCCCGTTCGATCGGGCCAGCCACCAACTGGGGGAAAAAACTCACAAAAGCAGAAAACGCAATAAAATCTTTTGTCGGTTCAATGCGCCGACGGTAAATATCGATCGTATAACTCAAAGTCTGAAAAGTATAAAAACTAATCCCGACGGGAAGAATAATCCTTAATGCGGGGAGATGTGCCGGCCATCCCATGCGGCCGAGCAAAAGCACGAAACTCTCCATAAAAAAATTACAATACTTAAAAAACCCCAGGATACCCAAGTTGGCGATGAGGCTAACGGCCAGGAATATTCTCTTCCGCGTCAAAGTCCGCGCGGTATAAATTTTCTGTCCCGCAAAAAAATCTATAATCGTGCTCATGTAAAGCAAGGCCAGGAACCGGGCGTCCCACCAACCATAAAAGAAATAACTCATAACCATAACAAACAGATTCTGCACCCGCAAATTCCTGGAGAGGCCCCAGTAGACGATAAGGGTGAGCGGCAAGAAGAGGGCAAAGGCTAATGAATTAAACAACATAAGAAATAGGGATCATTAAACTTTTCAAAAAATCCAAATCCGGATGACCAGAAAAATATAGTATACCATCTCCCCTAACGATACAAAAGAAACCAATCCAAATTCCGGGGCTCCCGAAACCGGGAGAGGACAAGAAATCATTTATAACCCATGCTCGGATAGGAACGCCTGAATATGTTCCCGATAATCCTGATCAACGAGGGTCGCATAATGCCCGGCCGAATTCACCCAGTAACAGGACTTGGGTTCCGAAGCGAGTCTATATAATTGTTTCGACTCCTCCCAAGGGATCAGCGCATCTTTCTGCCCATGAATGAGCAAAATTGGCTGATCTTTAAGTTTGGGAATAGCCTGATGCGGTGAAATTTCGCGAAGATCAAAGCCCAATTCTAAATTAACAAACATGACCCCCACCCGTGCAATAACACCCCTAAGAAAGGGCGGAACGAACCGGACCAGGGCCACGACCTGTTGAGCCATAGTTTCAATATCGGCAAAAGCAGAATCAACGACCAGCGCCTGAATGCGCCGCTCTTCTGCCGCTGCCTGAATAAGAGCGGCCCCGCCAAAAGAGACTCCGTATCCGATAATCCCGCCCGCATCCAGCCCCTGCCGGGATGCCAAATAATCTACGGCAGCCCTTATATCGTATTTCTCCCGCGCGCCGAAGGTCACAGTATGCCCCCCGCTATGCCCGTGACCACGGAAATCGAAAATCAAAACATTATAGCCAAGGCCGTGCCAGAGGTCGACCAGCGGCATAAAGTTTGATTTATTCGCTCCCAATCCGTGGCCGATCACAACGCTTTTATCACTATCCGGGGCTGGGACAAACCAGGCGCAAAGACGGATGCCGTCCTGTGTCATCAACCGGACATCCTCATAAGGCAGGGCCAAGGCGCTGACCGGGTTCAGCCGGTCCCCGATCTTGGGCCGGTGAATCGAAAACGTCGCAAGGACATAAGGGAAAACCAGACAAAGCCATAATACGCCATAGGCGATTCCGGCCACCAGCCGTTTTATCCTGCCGTCCCTCAAACGTTTCGTTAGAAAGGATGCGGCCGCTTTTAGGGCCCGGCGGGCGTAATATAAAATAATACCGACGGAAACTAAAAAATATGCCGCGAGCAAAACTTCTTTCCAGATCATCTTCCCTTGCATAGATGCGCTGAAATACCAAAAGAATCCCATGATCCCGGCCAAAGAAACCAATCCTTCAAGTGCGTTACGGCCTGTCAACCTGTTACTCAGCCAGGACCGCCTGAATAAAACATGAAACAAAAGCCAGACAAGCGGCAAGCTCATATAAAAGACCTCGTTCGCAAACGGCAGCCTATGATGAACGACCAACACAACACACCAAGAGCCGGACATCAGGAGCAACCCTTTAATAAAAAAAACACGCTGTCGCAAGTGAACGCACATATCCTAACCCTGACCAAACTTATTCCCGACAAAGGTTCCCGAAAAACCGAGGGTGTCTTCCCAAGACCCGAAAATAACTTCTTTGGACTTATCCATCCGGCCCTTGACGTGAACGCGAACATGATTATCAGAAAAAAATGTATAACTAAAAGTCCCTGTCCGGGGATCGAATGCTTCCATCGGCCCAGGGTCGAACTCCAAGCCGCTTGCCAGTCTACCGCCGAGGATACCGCCTCTAGAATCAGTTTCAACCCGCAAGTCCAGCGGGATATTCAACAGCAGGTATCTCCCCTGCCAGGTCCCGTTGAAATCACGCCGTGAGTATTGAATTCCTTTTATCTCCCGGGCCGGAAAAGAGGAATACACCATCACGACCGTATCAGAAAACACCAGGGCATCTGGAGTAATCATCCGCCGGTCAAGCGGCAGACGGCCACCGGCCAGTGAACGGATCAGGGGCTCATAAGGACGCCAGTTCAACTCCCCGAGGCCGACAAAATCAGCCAAACGGATCCCAGCCCCCTTCCACACGGCCTTATAAATCAATTCTGAGCAGTAGATGGCCGAATCATCCCATTCATATTGCAGATCATAAGGACGGCCGACATAATGTTCGGCCTCTTGAATGATTCGCGGAATATACTGACGGTACGGAGGTTTTAACCTGACAATGGTGACGTGCGCGCCCTCCCCCCGGGCAATCCATTTATTAAGGGGCGTCCACGAGACCGGCTCAATCGCTTCTAAGACAAACCATTGGCCTGTCTTTCTCACGATGATTCCGCAATGTGAATAATCGCTGTGCGTGACAGCGGCGATCATTTCTGTCAAGGGCCCCGGCAAATGTTGAAATATAAAATCCCCCGACTGAATATCCATGTTATCAGCGTACCGGATCATTTTTGCTTTGGCGACCGTTAAGGCATATGACCGCGGCGCTTGATACAAAATATTTATTACTCCAAGGATAAGAACGCCGACCAGAACGTAATTTTTCATGGAATACTGTTTTTGAGAAGCGCTGTTTTTCATGACAGAATATTAACCATTCAATTATATAAACAAAAAAATTTTACCCCGTCAGAGCGGCAAGCCATTTCACCAGCAAAGCGGCCAAGGCATCCTGCTCTTTTTTAGAAAGCGGCTCCATAAATTTATGCAATTTCTCGATATACAAACCCCAGAGGCGGTCTAATAATTCCTCGGCTTTTTTCGTCACTTTAACCACATTGACTCGCCGGTCTCCTTCACAGGCCGAACGGACGACAAATCCCTCGCCCTCAAGCTTATCAATTAACTTCGTCATATTAGAAGGGGTTACAATCAGATGTTTGCTGACCTCCACCTGGCTTAATCCCGCCTTGCCCCCGTGAAACCGGATGGCAACGAGGATGTTCAGCTTGCCAGGGGTGAGTTGATACGGCCTAAGAAACGATGTTAATTCATTATGACAAACATTATAAATCAAAGCTAAACTGTAAATCGACTTTTCCTGGCTGGGGGTCTCTCCTTCGATAATGCCATAGCGCTGTAAATCGCTCATAATCCTCTCCTTGAACTATTTAAAGTTTACCATTCAATTGTCAAGATGGCAACTAGAAACCGTGACCTCCTTTTTGACTAACTATCGCCGCCAGGGGAAGAGGTCCCCTCCCCCTGAAAAATCCGGTCACAAGCCAGTTTAAACCGGGCCCAGAGTCCATCAGCCTGGTCCGGAGACACTGGCCCGATTATTTTCCACTTCTTCTGTATCTCTTTAACCTCTTCCCTGACCCTCACGAGGTCCCGCAAAGAATATAAGCTTTCCACTTCTTCACAAAGCCGTTCTTTCTCCTTCAGGTGGGCCAGCCGCTCTTCATCGCGCGCTTTATAATACGCATGACGGCGTTCAAAAAAACGGTCATGCGCCTCCTTGAAACGCTTCCAAATCTGCTCCGTATCCTGCTTGGGAACCGGGCCGACATGTTTCCATTCTTCCTGCAACTGTTTAAGCTCTTCTCCGGCCGCTTTCCAGTCATCAAATTCGGATAATATCTCCGATCGTTCACACAAAGCCTGCTTCTTCTTCAAATTTTCCAGCCGTTCCCGCTCTTTTTCCGCATAATGAGAATCCCGGCGTTCAAAGAACGTGTCACTAGCGGTCTTAAACCTCTGCCAAATGTATTCAGTTTTATCCCGGGCAACCGGCCCGATCGACTTCCACTCATCTAGTAAATGTTTTAGCGCCTCACCGGTCTCTTTCCACTCCGAGGACAGGCTCAGCTCTTCCGCTTTCCGGCACAGGTCCAGTTTTCTTTGATAATTTTCTTCTTTCTGCCGATCCAGTTCCGCAAAAAATAAACGCCGGTTCTCAAAGAACTGATCACAGACCGCCCGAAAACGGTCCCACTGCAACCGGGATTTCTGCTCCGGAACCGGGCCGGTAAGCTTAAATTGGGCCTGCAATTTCTTCACCTCTTCGGTCGCCGCCTTCCAGTCCGCGGGACTCAATAATTCTTCAACCCGGGCACACAATCTCTCCTGTTCCTCCAAGTGCGCGTTCAATTCTGCGTCCAAAACCCCTTTCATTGTCATAAGCCGCCCTATCAAATCATCAAAATTGCCCAAAGCATCAGATTCAACGATAAAATCAAGCATGCGATTTATTTTATCCACAAGGCCAGGCCGGTCATGGCCCTGCTCAAACTGCGCCTGCAACTCTTCCTGATACTGCACCAACTTTTCAAAACGCAAAGCGTAAAAAGCCAAAATTTCCTCCGGGCTCTTCCCGTCCAACCGCCCGATTTGACGTCCTTTAAAATACTGGCAGTCTTTCTGCCAGACCTGGCCCTCTTTGTTCACATAACCCCATTGTTCCGGGAAAGACATCGTCCTCGCCCTCCGCATTTTTGCATATCCACCCTGCTAATTTTAAAAGGCCTAGACCTCCGCGCCTGTTGTCCCGGGACAACCTTTTATTAACGCGATTTTAGACGACCGGGACAACGCCTTGATTTGAGATTCCCGCTTCAAAGCTAAACCCCGGGAAGGGAAGGACTCAGTGTACAACAATTTGTGGACACCGCAATTCCTCGTATAGCGGGCTCCACGCCCTTGAGCATGCTCCTTAATACGCCGCTCCAGGTTATTGGTTATGCCAGTATAAAAAGTCCCTTTCATTGTTTCTAAAATGTAAGCATACCACATAATATTATTATATCAAACAACAGGCCGCATTGAAGACGATTACAACATAAAACAAGCGACCGCCATTCTCCTCTCGTTATCGGCACTGTCCTGCGGCACTTTTTAGTTGTTGAACCCCGGGGGAAGGACTTCTTCCGGGAGGAGAAAACAATCGGAGTTCTCAATAAGCGTCATTTCTGCTAAAATAAACACAATGACTTCTACCCCCTATAAAGGAGCACTCTGATGCCTAAAACGGCTTTGGTTATTTTAGCAGACGGGTTTGAAGATATTGAAGCGGCGACACCCATTGATCTTCTCTCCCGGGCCGGCATACAGGTTACTGTTGTCGGGCTAACCTCCACCCATGTCAAAGCGGCAAAATCCGGACTGACGATCATTGTGCCCACAACATTATCAGCGGTTCACGACAACTTTGACGCGCTGATTCTCCCGGGGGGGATGCCCGGAGCAGAAAACCTGGCTAACTCCCCGGACCTGATGGCTCGAATCCGCTTGATGAATCAACAAAAGAAAATTATCGCGGCGATATGCGCCGCGCCGGCTTTAGTTTTATCCAAGGCCGGTGTTCTTCAGGATAGAAAAGCAACCTGTTTCCCGGGGATGGAGAACCATTTCCCGGAAACAGCGACCTATCTCCCTTCCTCTGTGGTTCGTGACGAAAACATCATTACCAGCCGCGGGGCGGGAACGGCCTTTAACTTCGGGCTAGCCATTATCGAGGCGTTACTTGGGCACGGGCCACGCGCACAAATCGCACGGACGACAGGTTTTGAAGGGGACACGGAATAAACTTAAGGCGCTGTGGACTGTTTCAAACTATTTTTTTGTTAAAGGAAATTATATATAATAAGCTTAAAAATATGATAAAATTTCTTAATCACGGCTAGGCCCGAAATTGTGGGGGACAAAAAGTCTTCCCCGATAATTCAGGAAGTATTGGAACATATGAATAAATTTTTCTTCGCCATTAAACCATTCCGCACGGACAGGAGGCAACCCTTGAGAGCGTTCATTCTTGCTACCTTCATCATCGGCATGACACAGCCCTTATCTGCTGACACCATCCTTTTAAAAAATGGGAAAAACCTGGAAGGGCAGATCATCGAGAAGACAAAACGGCATATTAAAATGCAAACAAAAAACGGGGTCATCAAAGTTCCCTTTACCATGATGGACGATGCGACGGCCGAGCAGGTCAAAGAAATCCCTGAAAAGATAATGACAAAAAGCGAGGCCCCCGTTCTTTATAAAGGGAAAAAAATCACACGAGAAGATACTGATGTTGAAAAAATTCTCCAGCCTGTCTTTGCCCAGTTTAAAGACATGACGTCCTTCCAATGTAATGGAACAGGGGTGTCCAACAGCATTCAGGACAAAATGATGGACACGACTCAGGCGTATATCACCGTAAAATTCCAGCGCCCAAACTACTTCCTGATTGTCCTCGAAAACACGCTTAGCAAAGGGCCCAAGGAAACCTTGGCCGCTTGGAATAACGGGGCGACCACCCTCTTTTACAGCAGTGCCGCCAAAACCTACAATTACGCCCCGAACGACACCATGGCTTTGATGGATATCGGATACCTGAAAATCCTTTATCAATTGTTCTCCGGCTGCGAATCAGAATGCCCTCTTGTTCAAGACCTGGCGTATTTGGGGAACACGGACTTAAACGGCGAACCCTGCTATCTATTGTCCCGCACCATGCCGATAGGCTACTATGTCCTTTGGATATCAAAAAAACGCAACCTGATTACTAGAATTGACTACACGCTATCAGGATATCCGGATGAATTTTACCGCCAGCCTACGACAAATGAGGAAATTGAAACAATCCTCAAGGCTATGGAGATGGAACCCTCAGAAGAGAACATAAAAATCGCCCGAAAAATCATTCTCAACATCGAGCCGCCCCCTGAAGAAGAAAACGAGGCAACAGGCGAGCCGAAACCCAAAAAAGCCAAAAAAAAGAAGAAAAAGAAGGTCATTCCTCCCCCGAAAAAAGGGCCGCAATACGAGACAAGTATTTACGCTGAATTGACTCTAGATAATTTTGAACTCGACTGGGAAATTGATCCCGGAGAGTTTCGCTTCGGGATACCCGAAGGAACGGCCTTCCAGTCCGAAGAAGACCTAAAAAAGATATTCGAAGAAGAAAAAGAAGAATAAATCAACTTGTTGCCCAAGTCAGCTGATGACTCCGCCAAACCCCGTTGACGTGAGCGGCAAACAAAACGATTCCGTTTTTTATCTCCGGCGAAGCTTTGACAGCAACCGCAGTATTTCCATATACAGCCAAATCAAAGTGACCATGAGGCCAAAAGCCCCATACCATTCCATATATTTGGGAACACCCATACGGGTTCCTCGTTCAATAAAATCGAAATCCAGCACCAGATTCAAAGCGGCAATAATAACAACAATAAGGCTGAATCCGATACCAAGCGGGCCACTGTTATAGATAAGCGGCAGACGGATATGAAAAAACCCCAGGATCAGACTCAGCAGATAATATAGAGCGATCCCTCCGGTGGCGGCCACAATGCCCCTGCGGAACTGATCCGTAACAGTGATCATCCCTGACCGATAAGCAATTAATAACGCACATAAGGTTCCCATCGTAAGTCCAACCGCCTGCATGACGATCCCCGGATACGATTGTTCAAAAAGGATCGAAACAGCCCCCAGAACAATCCCCTCCAAAAAAGCGTATATCGGTGCGGTCACCGGGGACCACTCTTTCTTAAAAATAGTGATAAGGGCGGCCACGAAGCCTCCCACTAAAGCCGGCAACAAAAAAGAAAGCCCAGGCGCTGGGTTGCTCCATACCCAGCTTGCCGTCAACATCACAAGGAAAAGAAGGATAAAGCTTTTATTGGTTGTTCCCTGGATCGACATGACATCATCCGGTTCATACGACCGGACCCCGCTGAAGGTGTTGTCTGTTAACACGGGATTGCCTGAACGCATAAAAACGCCTCCTTTCATGAACCACTATAATTAAAATAAAATTCTTTTCATTTTTCTAACGAGGCCCTATAAGAGCCTGCCACCTAATAAGATCGAGGTTTATAATATTTCATCGCCTCGGGGATGGTCGCCAAAATCTTATTAATCCGAGTCTGGTCCGATGGATGCGTGCTTAAAAACTCCAGCGAGGCCGAGCCTCCTTTCTGTTGAGCCATTCTTTCCCAAAATGCGACCGCCCTGTGGGGATCATAACCAGCCATAGCCATAAAAATCAACCCCAAATGATCGGCTTCGTTTTCATGAAGTCGGCTATAAGGCAAAATAACCCCCAAATTAGCTCCGACACCGAAGGCGGTCATCCAGAGCGCCCGGGTTTTCTCCGGTTTCTGTTCCAACGCTGTTGAAAGGGCAAAGCCTCCCATCTCCGTGAGCAAACCCTGACTCATGCGCTCATCCCCGTGCCGGGCAATCGCATGCGCAATTTCATGTGATAAAACAACAGCTAACCCATTCTCATCCTGAGTGATCGGAAGAATTCCCGTATAAACGACGACTTTCCCCCCCGGCATGCACCAAGCGTTCGCCTCCTCGTTTTCAACCACATTAAATTCCCAGACGTAACCGTTCAATCGTGCCGAGAGCCCGTGCTCCGTCATATATTCCTCAACCGCGCCCTGAATCCTCTCCCCCACGGTCTTAACCATTCGCGTTTGAGCGCTGTCCGCACTCAATTTATGGTTCTTTAAAAAATCATCATACTGCTGAAAGCTCATGGAAAGCATCGTATTCGCAGGAATAAGCTCCAATTGGGTTCTGCCTGTTATGGGAACGGTCGCACAAGAGGACAGGAGACAGGCACAAACGCAAATAAAAATAAATCTAATTCTCGGCATCATAAAATACGCTTCCTTTGTTTTTGGTCCAAAATCACACAGGCAAACAGCTTGGCTCAAACTTTTCACCCGGTCCCCCCATTGAATAACAGGCCATTTATTATACCACACGGCGTCTCCCGCTTTTGTTTCGGTTTTAATAAAATCGCAATCTGGGCCTAAGGTTATTTCTCTGTGCAAAAGGCCATTTTAAGGTTGATGAAATAACTTGTTTTGATTTTTTGGACTTTATGTTTTATTATCTATAATATAAACTAAAGGAGTTTAAAATGCGCCAATGTTTAAGGATAGTTGTTTTTCTTTTCCTCTCGGCCAACACCGTTTTCGCAGAATCCGTGGTGCTCAAAAGCGGGATGGTCATTCAGGGGGAGGTTGTCGAAAAAACCGATGAGCACATCAAAATCAACACCGGAAGCAGCGTTCTGAAAATCCCCTTCAAACGTATGGATGAAAAATTTGCCGCCGCGTACCGTGCTCTTCCGGAAAAAACCGTAGAAATCCAAGAAGTCCTCCTGTATAAAGGGCAAAAAATCTCCCGAGAAGACGTCCAGGGCGAAGAGGTTCTTAAAGCGGTCCTGGCTAAGTATAAAGAAATGAGTTCATTCCAATGCAACGGCGGGGGGATCACGAACACAAATTATGGGAGCTCCCTCTCAAGCGGGTATAAATATATCACCATTAAATTTCAGCGGCCCGGCTTTTACTTAATCGTGGAAAAAACATCTGCGCCCAAAAGCGTGGAAGAAATCCGCGCGGCCTGGCACAGCGGAGAAGGTCATTTTTACTATAAAAACAAAAAGTATTTTCAGCTTCCTAACGCTATTCTGGCGCGGATGGGCGTGGGGTATATAAATATTTTATATGATTTCTTTATTGGCTGTACAGACGAGTGCGCCTTGCTAAAAACCTTCTCATACTTCGGGAATGCCACTTTTGGGAGAGAACATTGCTACCTTTTTAAACAGGATGTCAATTCGGGATCGTATATGATCTGGATATCCAAGTCCAATCATCTTATCTTGAAAATCGATTATGAATTTTCCGGGCACTCCGACGAATTTTTCGCGCGGGGCATAGACATAGAAGCCATCAACAGCATCTTTCCCGTTTTAAAAATGGAGCTCTCAGCCGAGAATCAAAAGATCGCCCGGCAGGCGATCAAAGATATCCACGCCATTCGATGGGGGCTCGAAGCAAAAACTTATGTCGAAGTCACTTTTGAAAACATAAAAATAAACGAGGAACTCAAGCCGAAAGATTTCCAATATCCTTACCCCGAGGACACGGCATTCGAATCAGAAGAGGATTTCAAAAAAAGGTTTGAGAAAAAATAATCTTTAAAACGCTTCCTGGCGTCCCTCGCCCCGTGCTGTTGAGTTCAGGTCTTCAGCACGATTTTATATTGATCTCTGCTTTTCATGACCATTTTTTCCGCTACAATATTTTCTAGACCATAGGAGGACACATGCAAATTCGCAATCTCCGGGCGTCATGCCTCATGCGCCTGATCAGTCTCATTATTGTTGGGGTGATCTGCTTCTATATCGGGTCCTACAAAGACCATATTTCCGGGTTTGTCGAGGAATATTTCCCGGAGGTCAAAGAAGCGTTGAAAAAACGGGTCGCCAAGCTTCAAAAAAATTCCAGTCCCAAGATTATAACCGTCACACCGTCCCCGGAAAAACGGCTCGGCTCCAAGCAAGATAACGCCCAGGAGCCCAAACAACCCTCCCCGAGAGATATCCGTATCGCTTCTTTTTATATCAGTTCTTCTGATAACAACCACGTGCCGGATCTGGGTTATACGGCCCAGATTATCAAATATTTTGATGTGGTTGCCGTTCAAGGGGTCGAAACGGAAACGGCCCTAAAGAAAATCGTGGATATCCTAAAAGGCCTCGGGCTGCCTTACGCCTATATATCTGCCGCGGCCGCGCCTGTCCGGCATACGGGTCTTCACGCGTTTCTATACCGCACGGACAAAATCTCGATGTCTGGGGAAGGGATGATTTACCATCCGAAAGATTCCCCCTTTATCCGAGAGCCTTTCTACGCCACGTTCCAGTCCGGACATTTTGACTTCACTCTTGTCACTGTCCACATGTCCTGGGGCGTAAATGAAGAACAGCGTCGCACTGAAATAAAAGCCCTGCCGGACCTTTACAATTTCATACAAAAAGAACTTCCCCGAGAGCAGGATATCATCCTCCTCGGTCACTTTAACCTCCCTCCCGAAGACCCAGCGTGGGACAACCTTAAACGGTTTCCGACGATGACTCCCCTCATCAAAACCCCGGACACGACAAATATTGCCGGGACAAGACTTTATGACAACATCTGGTTCCAGAAAAAATACTGCCAGGAATACACGGGCCGTTCCGGGGTGACAAAATTTGACGAAAACATGTTTAAAAACAATGATCAAAAAGCAGGCAGCGCTATTTCTGATTACAGGCCGGTATGGGCAGACTTTCGTGTCCAGCAACCAGATGATGATTAACCCGCGTCTACCAGGCCGCCCTAAAGCCGCATTCCGAGATCGGCCATTCTACGAGCCCAGGCCCTTTTTTTTCATTCAACTTTCTTTTTTCCCTATTTCCTTTATAATAGACACATATCATTTACACTCTCATTTTATCTACAATGAAACTATTGCTGTTAACCAATGAATATCCCCCTTATATTTACGGTGGGGCTGGCGTTCATGTCGCCAACCTCAGCCGGGAACTGGCTAAACTATGCCAGGTTGAAGTGCGGTGTTTCGGCGATCAAGACAACCGGCAAGCTAACCTCAAGGTAACGGGCTATCAGAATTCCACCGAGCATTACTCCATCCCCGACGGTCACAACCGGGTCTTTGATGCCCTGCAACGCTGCCTGCATTTTAATACCGATAAAGTCGACGCGGACATTATCCATGTGCACACCTGGTACACCCATTGGGGAGGGATCCTGGCCAAGCTTAACTACGCGATCCCTCTGGTGGTCACGGTCCATTCCCTGGAGCCTCTTCGTCCCTGGAAAAGAGAGCAATTGGGCGGAGGGTATGATTTCACCTCCTGGCTAGAAAAGACCACCCTTGAAATGGCCGACGCCATCATAGCCGTATCCGAAGACACCAAGAAGGATATCCTCCGGTTCTCTCGGGTTCCTGAATCAAAAATTCACGTCATCCCCAACGGCATTAACCCGCAGATTTACAAACCGGTTCAAGCCCCCTCGACTTTGACGCGTTTCGGGATCAATCCCGCCCAGCCTTTCGTCCTTTTTGTCGGCAGGATCACGAGGCAAAAAGGAATCCTACACCTGGTGAACGCCATTCCCTTCATGAAAAAAAACTTTCAAATCGTCCTCTGTGCCGGGTCCCCGGACACGCCGGACATCAGCCGGGAGATGGTGGCTCTTGTCAAGCAAGCCCAAGCGCTCCATCCCGGGGTTATCTGGATAAAAGACATGATCAGCGAGGAAGAAAAAGTCGCGCTCTATTCCCACGCCGCGGTTTTTTGCTGTCCTTCCGTCTATGAACCGTTTGGGATTATCAATCTCGAAGCCATGGCCTGCGCGACTCCCGTCGTGGCTTCAGCCGTCGGAGGGATCAAGGAAGTTGTGGAAGACAAAAAAACGGGGCTGTTGGTTCCGGTCCGGCTGCGGAAAAACTCCCATCTGGAACCAACGAACCCGAAAGAATTTTCCAGGCATCTTGCGGTCAACATCAATCAACTCATGGATAACGACACGTTAAGATCCCGGTACGGCAAAGCCGGACGCCAACGGGTCCTCCAATATTTTACTTGGGAAAAAGTCGCAAGAAAAACCCTGGCCCTCTACAAAAAACTATAAAAGGCCTCTGCCGAAACCCCTGCGTTACACCTCTCGCCGTTCCCTCTCTCCCGGGGGGCAGGGCACTGCCCCGGAAACAACCGCAGCCATTATAACGCACTGTTCTGTGCCGGGGCTTATTGGATATACGGATCGGCTGATACGGAAGATAACTCCAACTTGGAAGCTTGAACAACTTGAGGGACCGGGTCTTCAATAGCGGTCAATTCCCAACTCTTAATCACCCAGTCATGACCATCTTTCTTCAACACGGCAATAACACTGACATTTTTATCATGAAGAATATCCTGGAATTCTACGGGCACATACACACTATCCTTCCCTTCCTGGACATCCTGAAGGAAGCCGCCCAGCTTAAGTTTCCGCACTTTATTAATAGTTTTATCGAACAGGTCAAAAGTTCCTGTGTCCTTCATCCTCTCCTCCAAGGCTTTTTGGACAATCATGTGAAACTGGGCGGTCTTTAACGCCTGGTCCAGCCGCTTCATGCGTTCGGCCTCCTCGGAAAAATACAAATACGCGACTTCCGCGGTCGATGTGTTGATAATCGTGATCGCCCGGGGAGAAATATGGATGATCTGGTAATCTTGAAAAAAGTCCCCTTCTTCGTAATACCGGTCCTGAATCAGGACCGTGGCACGGCCTTGATACTCCACGATCCCATTCACGTGAGGAAAGGACGCCTCCTGGACAACGCTTTCCAGAGGAGGTAACATTTCCGCCTGAGATTCGGCTCGCGCCTGTTCTACCGCTTCCCGCTTGAAAACCGGCAGAGGGCTGGCTTCCACTCCGCGTCTCTCCTCAATCACCGCCTCAAAAACCCCGGTCTGCACCGCCACCGGCTGCCTTTTTGTTTTTGATCTTAATGACGCTTCCAACCTGGCCTTTTCTCCTGCCAGGGCGAACCGCTGCCGTTCCAGGGCCAAAACAACGCTCCTCTGGTGGATCCAGTACGACTGAAAACCGCCGATGAGCATAAAGCAAAGGAGGGCAACACCGCATCGCGTTGGCAGGACATTCAACTCTGACGAAAAGAAGGGAATATTTTTATTCATGGGGCGCCAGCCTTTCCTTGTATTTCCGGGCTAATTCATAATCATAAACGGTATAGGCCGCGGAGAAGCTCCCGATTTCCGTCTCAAGTTGATAAATCTTCCAGGTCAGTGCGCCTGTTAACATAAACACGATCATAAGGCCCGCTGTCCAGGCCGCATACAGGGCCTGCTGCGTTCTTTGCCACCGCAAACGTTCTCTCAGTAAATTCACATTCATGTCCCCCGCAGAAGCTTCTTCTGGCAATTCTTCCACCGGGCAATCCACCGCCACATTCTTCTTAAGGGTTTCCATCAGGAGAGGACACGAGGCCCCTTCCCCGCCCCAATATATACCGTCCAGCGACTTGATTTTGCTCTTCGCACAGACAAAACGTAACGTCTGGATCAACGCATCCGAGGCTTCGTTCATATCTTCAAACATCACGTTGCGGATTAAAGTAATCCGGGCGTCCTGTAAGACAGCGATGCGAAATTCCTGATCTCGATCCATATAAAGAAGGCAGTAACAGCGGTCTTGACAACTTTGACGATTCCGGAATCGCTCCAACAGGCATAAAAATCTGTCGGTGATCTTCACCAGGCGGACTGTCTGGGGGTCGGGCACCGACGCATAATCCGCAATCGTGTCCCGGGAAGCGCAGAGGTAGACTCCAAAAACCATGTCAGAATCCCGGGACAAAATCTGATAATCCAAGATGATGTCCTCCACCGGTAACGACAATTTCTCAACCGCTTCCATTAAAATATGATACCGGATGCCCTGCCTCGGGCCATTGGGAACCTGGAATGCGTTGACATAAATCCGAGGGTCCTGCAACAAAAGAACGAGCGGCTGCGGCTTTCGGCACGGCTTACCGATCCACTGCAGTTTCCCCTGGAATTCCTCGGCCGATCGGGCCGTTAAAGTTATGGTTGTTCTATGCATGTCCTGCCCTCTCTTTATTGCACCAAAAAAGAAACGTTGAAAACCGGCAAATACAGCGCCACAATAACAAAACAAACAAATCCTCCGATCAACACAATCAAAGACGGTTCAATCAAAGGCAGGATCTTTTTGGTCATCCGATTCATGTCGCTTTCATAGTAATCGGCGATCCGGGTCAGCATCCCGGGGAGATTCCCGGTTTTCTCTCCAATATCCACCATCTTGACGACCAGATGCGGAAACAGCGCCAGTTGCTTCATCTGGCTATGGATCGATGCCCCGGCCAAAACCTTACGGCGGACCCTCTCAATCGCGTTGCTCATGCTATCGTGATGCACCACCTGGGAAGCGATGGTCAACGACGTTGACAAGTCAACCCCTCCGGCCAAAAGAAGGCTCATGGTCCGGCAAAAACGCACTAATAAAAATTTATGAATAATTCCCTTCCCAAAAACCGGAATTTTCAATAAAACGATATCTTTCAACCTGACAACCAGGCTAAAACGTAAGGATTGCCAGAGAAGGATCAAAACCGCAAGCAGGCCAAAACCAATCTCCCCAAGGTGCGCGTTTATAAAAGAGCTCGTGTCGATGACCACCCGGGTAAGATATGGAAGGCTCTCCCCGGACTGGGAATAAATTTCCTGGAATTTTGGAATGAGAAACAGCACCACCGCCGTCATAACCATAAATGAAAAAATCATGACAAAAACAGGATAACTTAAAGCGCTTTTGACGCTCTCTTTGAGCTCTTCCTGCTTCTCCAAATATTCCGCCAGCCCGTCCAAGGCATAATTGATCTGCCCGCTCATTTCCCCGGACTTGATAATAGCGACATAACTCCTGGAGAAAACCTGTGGGTACCGGCTTAAGACACCGGACAAATTCAATCCGCCCACAATCCCTTTATGCATATCCAACACAATTCTCTGCAGTTTTTCATTGTCACAATCCTCGCTGAGGACCAGCAAGGCGTCACTCAAAATTAATCCGGCGTTTAACATTGCGGCCAACTGGCGGGTAAAAATGGCCAAATCTTTGGCTGTCACGGCTCCGTAACCCAGCCGGGCTTTACGGGACACCCGGTGGGCCAGCGAGGGCGCCTCATCAATCCTTAATGGAAGCAATTGCGTGTCCTTCAGGCGCTTAATCGCCAACGCCATATTTTCCGCGATAACATAGTTCGCGACTCGTTTCCCCTTGGGGTCCATCGCCACAAATTTATAATTCATAAAAGATCTCCTTATTCTTCGCCAACGTCATGCGTAAAGTTCAAAACTTCCTCGACCGTTGTCAGTCCCGCCGCCGCTTTTTTCAAGGCCATCTGTTTCATCGTACGCATCCCATTGTCCCGGGCGGCCTTCCGAATCGCAGGACTGAACTGCTTTTGCAGGATCATCTGCTGGGCCGGTTCATCAGGAACAAACAGTTCAAAAACCCCGATCCGGCCATGGTAACCCCGCCCAGCGCACTGCGGACACCCCCGGCCCCGGTACAATTCCTCGACCTCTTCCTGGCCTCCCAACGCCTGCCACATTTTTTGGTCGGCAGGAATCCGTTCGCGGCAGGCCGGGCAAACGCGTCGAATCAGCCGCTGCCCGATGACGCCGATTAAGGAGGACGTAATCAAAAACGGCTCCACGCCCATGTTGATCAAACGGATGGCCGCTCCGACAGAATCGTTTGTATGCAACGTGGAAAAAACCAGATGCCCCGTTAAGGCGGCATGGATCGCGACCTCCGCCGTTTCCCGGTCCCGGATCTCTCCGATCATAATGACATCGGGGTCCTGCCTGAGAATAGAGCGCAAGCCCCTGGCAAAATCAAATTTGATCGCGCTGTTCACCTGAGACTGCTGGATAAACGGCAAGCGGTATTCAACAGGGTCTTCTAAAGTAATAATATTTTTTTCCTTGGATGATATCTCGTTTAAAGAGGCGTAGAGCGTCGTCGTTTTCCCGCTCCCGGTCGGGCCGGTCACCAGGATAAGCCCGTAAGGCCGCTTTAAAAGCTGGCGGTACTTTCTTAAATCTTTGTGGTGAAACCCGAGCTTTGACAATCCGCGCAAAGGTTGAGACGTGTCCAGAATCCTTAAAACGATACTCTCGCCGTAAATCGTCGGGAAGCATGACGTGCGGATATCAATATCCCGGCTCCCTAACCGGATCTTGAACCGTCCGTCCTGGGGCATCCGCCGTTCAGAGATATCAAGCCGGGATAAAATCTTGATACGGGAACTGATCGCCGGCAGCATGGATTTGGGCGGCGGTGCGGACGGATATAAGATCCCGTCCACTCGAAACCTTAAGTCAACCCCGTCCTGGTTGGGCTGCAGCAAAACATCGCTGGCCCGGGCGCTGACCGCCTGGATCACCAGGGACTGGACATATTGTATGATGGGCTGATTATTGGCGTCTTTAATGAGGGTTGACGTCTCATCGTCCTCACAAACAGTCGAATCAAGTTCATGGGTGACAAATTTCTCGATATGATCGCTCATGGAGATGGCGCCGTTATAGCAGGTGTCAATGGCTTCTAAAATTTCTTCCTCAACAGCCACGACGCACTGGATTTTAAACCTCGTCTTGCGATGAAGAGCGTCGATGGCTTCCAGGTTAAGGGGATCAGACGTCGCCACAATGAGCGTGTTCCCATCCCGCCCGACCGGGATAATCTTATACTGCCGGGCCGTCTCCTGGGAAACGACTTGAATCACTTCGGGGGGGATGTTGTGCATCGTGCTCTTTAATTGATAAAAAGGAATGCGGAAGTAATCGGCCACAACCGGGGCCATCTGTCGGGACGTCACCAAACCCAAACGCAACAAAATGTCTCCCAGACGGTCAGACGTGTTGCGTTGCTCTTCCAAGGCCGCATCCAAATTCTCCGCGCTGATGAGTCCTGCGGCCTTAAAAGCCTCCCCGATTTTCTTACTCTTCCTTATATTAATCATTTATGCTTTCTCTCCCGCCTAAGAATGCTTTAATCATCATATAATTTTTCCAATAAATCCCTTTTATTGATACGATGGTGGCCACCCGGGGTTTTAAAACTCTTGACACGGCCCTGTTGAATAAGCTTTTTCAACGTACCCAAGCTGATGTTTAAAAATTCGGCGGCTTGCGCCGAAGTTAGAAAAATATCTTTCTTTTCTAAATTGTATTTTTCCATATTGATGACCAGCCTTATAGGAGAAATTTGCTCAAACCGCTCAAAACCACATCAAGATGTTAGAATATGTTCAAGAATGTATTTAATCACACATAAAAGCAAAATGTGTACCAAAATTAATCAATAAGCTATAAAACGCATAGCTTATTGAAAGAGAATAAGTTCTGTCGTTAGGATAAAATAATCGGTAAGGTTTGCGATGTTGAAATGAAAAACGTGTTGAATAAAAACAACATTAAAACAGCCCAAAATCAAACATTAACAAAAACAGCTGAATAGTGCCACCCAAATTATAATTTAACTTTCCTTAATCGCAGCGCATTGCCGATCACGGAAACAGAGCTAAAACTCATGGCTGCCCCGGCAATCATTGGGTTTAAAAGAATACCAAAAAACGGATATAGGATCCCAGCCGCAACCGGCAACCCTATGGCGTTATATATAAAAGCGAAAAACAAATTCTGGCGGATATTGCTCATCACGTGGCGGCTCAGCTTTATGGCTTTCACAATCCCGATTAAATCCCCTTTAACCAGCGTTATTCCGGCGCTTTTAATCGCCACGTCCGTTCCCGTGCCCATGGCCACGCCCACCCTGGCTTGGGCTAAAGCCGGGGCGTCATTGATGCCATCTCCTGCCATCATCACCAACGCGCCTTGAGCAGTCAACTCCTGGACGACCCGCTGTTTATCCTGCGGTTTAAGCCCGGCACGGACATCATCCATCTTAAGCTCCCGGGCAATAGCCCGGGCGGTCTTATCATTATCCCCGGTTAACATAATAACCTTCATCCCCAAACGGTGAAGCTCCTGAATCGCAGCCGGCGTTGTCCCTTTCACAGGGTCGGAAATACCGATAACCCCCAAAAAATCTTTGCCCTTGGACACCCAGACAACTGTCTGGGCCGTTTCTTCTAACTCAGAGGCCTTGGCCTTTAATGCTGCCGGCAGCGCCCCGAGCGCCTCTTGCAGGAAACGCGCTTGTCCCAACCGGACCGGTTGTCCGTCCAGAATTCCGGTTACACCCTCACCGCTCAGGGCAACGAAATGCTCCACATTCTTAAACGCTATATTCCGGCCTCGAACGTAATCCCGAATCGCGCCGGCCAAAGGGTGTTCGCTGGCCTGCTCCAGAGAACCGGCAACTGACAACAACTCTTTCCCCTCCCGACTGTCCGCCGGGAAGATCTCCGTGACGCAGGGTCTTCCTTCGGTCAATGTCCCGGTCTTGTCTACCAACACATGCGTAATCTTTTCGGTTTTCTCAATAGCTTCGGCGCTTTTTATCAAAATACCGGACCGCGCTCCCCGGCCAACACCTACCATAATCGACATCGGCGTGGCTAACCCCAAGGCGCAGGGGCAGGCGATAATAAGAACGGCTATGGCGTTAACCAAAGCGTGAACTAAAGCTGGCTCCGGCCCCCAGAGGGACCAGGCCATAAACGTGAACACCGCGATAATAAGCACCCCGGGCACAAAAATTCCGGCCACCTGATCCGCCACTCCTTGTATGGGAGCCCGGCTGCGTTGCGCTTCGGAAACCATCTGGATAATTTGGGACAAAAGGGTCTCCGCCCCGACTTTCTCCGTCCTCATAACAAATGTGCCGGCCTGATTGACTGTCGCCCCAATGACTCTGTCCCCTTCTTTCTTTTCGACCGGTATGGACTCCCCGGTCATCATAGATTCATCCACGGTGCTGTGTCCTTGATTAATCACACCGTCCAAAGGCACTTTCTCGCCGGGACGAACCCGTAACACATCCCCTGGGCGGACTTCTTCAATCGGGACGTCTTCCTCCCTGCCATTTGTGACCCGGTGCGCTTTCTTGGCCGCTAGCCCCAGCAAAGCCTCGATGGCCAGGCCGGTCTGCGCTCGGGCACGGGCCTCAAGATATTGACCAAGAATGACCAAAACCGTAATCACGGCAGCCGACTCAAAATACAACCCCACATGTCCATGAATTTTCAAAGAATCCGGGAACAGGTGCGGCACAAGCACCGCAGCCGCGCTGTAACCATAAGCCGCACCGACGCCCATGGCAATCAGCGTGAACATGTTCGGGCTGCGGTTCGTCACAGACGCCCAGGCGCGAACAAATAAAAAATTCCCGCACCAAAACACAACCAAAGACGCCAACCCCAGCTGAAGCCATCCCGAAACCTGATATGAAACGCTTTCATGCCAACGAAAAGCCGGGACCATTCCAGCCATAGCCAGGACAAAAACAGGAACCGTGAACGCTAAGCCTGTCCAGAATTTCCGTCTGAGGATTCGAATTTCGGGCGGACCCTCAAAACTTCCATCCGGAACACCCCGGATTTCCAAGGACATGCCACACTTGGGGCAATCGCCGGGACCATCTTGCTCCACATCCGGATGCATGGGGCAGACATATGTCTTCTTCCCTGGTCCCGCTGGGGACCCATTGTGTTCCCGGCTTTTCCGGGAATCCCCATGGCGACACGCAGGCAAAGGGAAGAAGCGTTCACCCTCCTCTTGCATAAACTTGTCTTTACAACCTTGACAACAAAAATAATAAACCGTCCCCCCTTTTTCAGCATGGACGGCCTTGGTCACATCAACGGTCATTCCGCAAACAGGATCCCGAGTCATAGAACAATCCTTTTTTATAAGCGTATCAAAAAACTTGTACTCCAGCAACTCTTTGCATAATTTGCCATAAAACGATTTTCCCCATCCCTGTTATCCTTTTAGGCAAAAAAAGGGAACAGTCCAGGAGAACTGTTCCCTTCAGCTGCTCGATTGAGGCATTGTTCAGTGTCCTCCTAGAAACGTCGGCCCCAGCCTTTCTTAATAACGACCAACTTTTCCTGAGCCCCCATAACCCGGCGGGCATGACCGGAGAGAATAACACGGATATCGTCCGGGTGAGCGCCAAACTGCTTTGCAGCCCGCACAAGCTCAGCGCACTCCTCATAACATTCTTGCGCAAGAGCTTCTTTCAAATACTGCAAAGCCGTCACTTTCAAAACGTTATCCGCATTCAAGGTCCGCGTTTCATTGTTTTTAACAACTGTGTTATTGCCCATGCTTATCACCTCCTTACTTCAATTCAATCGTCTCCTTTTCTCCCAGAATTCTCCCTCCATCTTAAAAAATTAAAGAATTCGAGGATGACTGTGGTATTCAAAACAATCATTTCCATGCTGACCTCCTTTCTTCATAATTTAACTTTCTCGGACCAGCCAGCGTTACGATCGCTCTGCCAACCGGGCCTCCCATATCCTGTTGTTATGTACAATACCCTCAGGAATTCCAAAGCCTTGCCAATCTCTCCCGCCTCTAACAAAAAAGCCACCGGCTTCTTGAAGAGGCGGTGGCTTTTAAAAATTGCCGAAAAATTTTCAGCTTAACGAATCAAAACACACCCCCTCTAGCCCCTTGTCTCCAGGCCGGAGAGCGGGTAATCCCGCAAACGTGCATTTTAAGATTCGTGAAGTTCTTCATAACGCCCAAAGTTTAGCACACCTTTTTAATAATGTCAAATCAAGAAAAATCAGCCCTTAAGCTTCTTCCGGAGGGGCCACCTCAACCAAGTATTTCCAATAACGCTGGGGCAGGAACTGGCGCTGAAGCCGGGGATTCAAGCGCGATTCAATAGCGATGGTCTTAAAATATTCCCTCCAAAGCCGCTGATAAAAATATTCGTCCTCGGTGTACTCGGGTGTATGGGCTAACTGCGTGGCCATAATCCGGCATGTCCCGTTGTCATTCACCGCGGCCTGCTGACGGCGCACGTCATGGATAACCCAACGGCTGTGACGCATGCGTTTTATGAAATGCGGCGAAATCAACGGCAAGACGTTATGGTCGGTTTCAACCGGGGCGTAAAGGACACCATCAGACAGCTCCTTGAAACGGACCAGCCCCTGCATACGGTGGGCCTCCCTCAAGACTTTACGGAACAGTTCCTCCATCCGTGACACCGCCTCTTCCGACAAAAAACGTCCGGCCTGATTCCCATGCCGAAAAGCGAAATCCAGATACCGGTAAGCCAGCATCTCCCGGTTCTGGACACCGGAGAGGTAGGCACAAAAAAGCTTCCGCATTGTTGCCGGGGGCGCTTCTGCCCCCAACCTGGTGACAAAAGCTTTAAAGCGCTGGCTAACGGGCTCGACCTTAATCGCCTGAGAAAATAAAGACGGGACATATTCTTTCTCTTCCCGAATATCCTCCGGAGGATCCCCCTGATAAAATGCCTCGGCCATGGCGGCTAGGAATCCCTCAAACGACCCGTCGTAAATAAAAGTGTATTTCATAATTCTCCACTGATAGAGGAAGCCGCCTCCCTCTCCTCCGGTGCAGAGAAAAGCGTCAACTGGGATTGAGATGGCGGACGCCGAGCGATCACATCGAGTTTTTGACGGATTCCGACAGGCTCCGGCGACACATCGCCGTGATAACGCCCGTTGACCAGGATAAAATACTGCGCGCGCTTTAAAACAACGCGCAGCTTCTTTAAATCCTCGTACCGGATTTTCTTAACTTTCCTGACCGCCATGATCCTGGCGGCAGAACGCACGCCCACCCCAGGGATTCGCAATAATTGGGAATAATCTGCCGTATTGATCTCCACCGGAAACGCGCCGATATGCCGCAGAGCCCAGCTGACTTTCGGATCCAAACCCTCTTCAAAATCCGGATGCTGTTCATCCAGGAGCTCCGTTGCCTCAAAACCATAAAACCGCAAAAGCCAATCCGCCTGATATAACCGGTGCTCCCGTAAAAGCGGCGGCCGGATCAGGGCGGGGAGGTTCGTCCCCGCGTTCACGGGGACATAGGCCGAATAATACACCCGCCGCATACGGACGCTCTGATAAAGGAAAGCGCTTAACTTTAAAATCTGCAGGTCCCGTTCCGGGGAGGCGCCGATAATCAACTGGGTGCTTTGCCCGGCAGGCGCGAATTTCATCGCGTGTTTTGTTGTTTTGTTCTCCTCTTTGTGCTGGAGAATCGTTTTATGGATATGCCGCATCGGCGCGAAAATCGCCGGGTAGTTTTTCTGTGGAGCCAGCAGGGCCAGGCTCTGCGCGGACGGGAGCTCGATGTTGACGCTCACCCGGTCAGCCAGCCGTCCGGCTTCATCCACCAAGGCCGGGGAAGATCCGGGAATAACTTTAACATGAATATATCCGTGAAATAAATACGCCTCCCGAAGAAGGCGCATCGTCTTGTTTAAAAGCTCCATGGTGTGGTCCGGATTCTTAACGATGGCCGAGCTTAGAAACAAGCCTTCAATGTAATTCTTTTGATAAAAATTAACCGTGAGCCGCGCCAGCTCCTCGGGGGTAAACTGGGCCCGGCGGATATCATTACTCCTGCGGTTAATACAATAGGCGCAATCATAAACGCAGATGTTCGAGAACAGGACCTTTAACAAAGAAATGCACCGGCCATCCGCTGACCAGCTGTGGCAGATTCCTCCCAGAGTCGCCCGGCCCAAGGCGCCTCCTTGCCGGGTTGAACCGCTGGACGCGCAACTGACATCGTATTTTGCGCTGTTTGCCAGAGCAGATAACTTGTCTAATACATGCATACAGGGAAAATTATACCACACTTATGTGTGGACAGAAAGGCTTTTTTGAAGGCCCCGGCTAAAGCAGGCCAGGGCCGGAAGGAGGAACAGGAAGATCGTCTTGACTCATAATCCAAAGAAAATAAGCGTCCCGGAAAGCCAAACAAAGACGCAGGAAAATAATCAACGGGGTTTTAAGCCCTTTGTACTCCGCCCAGTTTTTAAAAATACCCGGGTAAGACACCGGCCCGAGGATCTGCCGGAACGTTAATCCATTGCTCTCGACCATCTCTTTAAAAGATCCGGCACTCGTGAACCAAGTGCTTTCGATAAATAAAATCGATCCCCCGGGAACAAGGTGTTCTTTAATATCCTTAAAAAATTTTTTATGCACCCGGCCCCCGGGGTCGCACACCGCGATCTCTTTCGTGTTTTTAGAATCCAGGATCCACGGCGGGTTGCCCACGACCAGGTCCCACCGTTCCGTTTCGGGAATGGCATCCAGGCAATCAGAGTGATACACGGCCACCCTGTCCTGCAGATTATTATTTTTGACCGTGTCTTTCAAAACATCGACGGCCAAAGGGTTCACGTCCGCCACGGTCAACCTGTCGCATAAACCATTCGCCAGCAGGGAGAATCCGATAAACCCCGGCCCGGCGCAGTATTCAAACACATGCCCGACCTTCCCTATTTTTTGAGAGACAATATGGACAAACTCGTGTGCAAAAATAATGCCGCCACCGTTCAGGCGCCAAAGAAAACTAACCTCAATGTTTTTGTATCTAATTTTTGAATACATAAATTTCTCACTCGGTGTCCTGATAAAATCATTATCTCCAAGGGATCAACCGGACGCAACACCTATGTGAAATATCTGCTGAGATGAACGTCCTGGGTTCCCCCAAAAAAACACGCCGGCTTTGCCTCCTGATATTGAGGACAAAACCGGCGTGCCTAAAAACGAATTATCATCCGCAAACGTTACGGGTTCTTGGGCACAGCCACAATGGCTGCGGCGCTCTTACTGTTCCCGGAGGCGTCCATCGCGGTGTAAAGGATCGTATAAGTCCGGCCATTCGAGGCGCCGTGCCGTTCGGCCCGCAAATAAATTTGGCCGTCCGCATCAACCCGTATGTCCTGCAACGTGTTTCCCTCCGACACTCCGGCATCATAATTAGGATCATAGGTATTGATTTGATCGCCTTCATTCATGGTAATGGACGTTAACATCACCAAGGGAGCAGGGTCACAGGTATCCGTGGCCGCAACAACAGGCGTTACCTTGACCATTTTATGGTTTGGCGGCCATAAAACAGCAGGGTTCACGCTCACACTCAACTGCGGCAAAGTGGTGTCCTGCACAGTCACCTGCACTGTTTTCGAATCCGTTTCTCCGAGAGGATCCTGCACTGTCAAAGTGAACGTGTGGACTCCCAGAGAAAGCGTAAGGGTTTGGCTGACACCGGACATATTCCCCTGCGGACCAGACCAGAGATACGTTAAAGGATCTCCGTCCTCATCCGTAGAGCCCGAGCCATCCAGCACAACTTCACAACCCTGCGGGCCGGTGCATTCCACAACCTGATCCGGGCCGGGCTGCGCGTGAGAGGCATGATTCAACACACCGGACGTTCCAGCATCTACTGAAATCTGCCGCCCCCGGAAAGACAAAACAATTGTCCTCATCCCGTTGTTAACGAATGTTAAAGTTTCCGGATAAAAGATGATCTTATCCCCGGTTTCCAACACGGCTGTCGCAATATCCCCGGACATCGCGTTCAATTCAATGTCAACAGGCCCGCCCGTCACATCCACCCCGATGCTGCCGCAGGTCACGACCACTTCATCACCGGGAGACAAGAAGATATTCCCCGCCTCTGAACACGCCGTCACTTCCGCGGGAACAGCGCCGCCGCTGGCATCGGCCTTAATTCTGACTCCGGCTAAAGGATCGAGATCGTCAACAATGGTCAGGATCTGATCCCCCCGGCTCAGGATCTCGCCGTAAGTAGCGGGATCGCCATGATCATTAAAACTGTTGGAATACCCGGTCACGTCGCCGTCAACAGCATCGGACAGCCCATCCCCGTCATAATCAATCCGACCCAGATTATCCGTCACGACATTGATCAACGAAGTGTTGGGGACATGATGCAAAGCCGTGTCATACTTGGAAAGCTTCCGTTCCAGGTCGGCCTGGCTGTCCTCGTCAAAATTGGGCAGGGTTTCGTCATAGAGAAAATGATTGTATAAGCCCCAATTATTCGGGTAGCTGTGCACCTTATATGACCACAAGGACCAGCTCCAGCCTTCGGCGTTGAAACGGCTTAAATAATACTCCCAAGCGTCTTTGATGCCAAAGGCGTTAAATTCACCGACGAGGACAGGAACATCATAATCTTCCTGGTAAACCTGTGAATCCGACACCTTTTGGTCGACAAAAGCTTTATGATAGTCTATAACGTCACTAAATGTCAGATTAGGAATGAATTCAGAATATTCTTCCGGGTTATACGCAGGGCAGGTCTCACCCAAGACAGGAAGCAGGAGTTCTCCGGTTGCCTCATTTCTATTTTCCCAACAATAATAGTGGAACTGGTACATCACGTTTTCCCAACTCATATCTTCCGGCTTGGGCAGGGAATCCCAATCCCAGGCGCCTTCCATGACGATAACATGATGATCGTCACCCACGGTATCACGGATTTCCTGATAGATACCATCATAAAGGGCGTGCAGCAAAGCGAGGCCGCCCACATAATCTTCAAATCCGGTCGGCTCGTTTAAAAGGTCATAGCCGATCACCGCCGGATTATCTTTATAATGATCAGCGATCTTATTCCACAGTTCCACCGTCCGGTCCCGATAAGTGCTCACCGCCGGATTAAATAACTGATGGAAATACCCGGGGCCAGGTGGTTCCACCGATTCCCGCCCGGTATGAAATTCCCCGCTCTGGCTTCCCGGAGCGCCGTGCAAATCCAGAAGCACGTAAATCCCACGGTCCGCACAGTAGTTCACGATTTCATCAATCTTACTGAAATCAAAATTACCGCCGCAGGTCCATTGACCGCTCTCATCCAGATCGCAGATATTCCGGTAATAAAGCGGCAGGCGAATATAGTTGAACCCCATCCGCAGGATATTATCAAAGTCGCTTTCCTGAATATACGCGTCCTGATAAACATCTAAAACATTCTGGGCTTGGGCGCCTAAATATTCACGAATAGCCCAGTCATCAAAATACTTGCCGCCCGGCTCCGGATCATCCAGATGTTTTTCAAACTCCGGGCCCTTGCCCAGCATCCAGGATTCAAGGAGCAGGTAATTCCCCAGGTTAACCCCTTTAAGCTGCACCACATCACCGGCGCCATTCCGCTCCCGGAGATGAAGCCCCGCCGCCCGCACAAAACCCTCCGGGTCATACAACAACGCCGGGCTCCACGCGCCGCTGTCAACCTCACCCACCGCGCGTACGCGGTACCATTTACCGATGTCGGAACCCGACAAAGTTAACGTGGTCTGCGGCCCGCTGTAAATCTGCGTCCAGCCGCCGTCACGGCCGGCTCCTTTTTCCACCACGTAGGAAACCGCCAGCGGCTGGGCCGCCCATTCCACATACCCTTCCTGCAAACGGGCGTATTTGATCAGCGCCGGTTTGGCGAAATACTCAACCACGTCGCTCCAATCGGATTCCACCAAAACAACTCCGTCGATTTCATTGGGAATACCCCAGCGCACCCGCAGCCAGGAACTCTCCAGTTCCTGAAGATCGACGCTCGTTTCCGGGCCGGAATAAATCGTTGTCCACGGCCCCTCTGGCCCGGCGTCACTTTGCTGCAGCGTGTATTGCGCGCCGTCCAGATATTTATTCCAAGAGGCAATCCCTTCGGGAAGCAAAGCCTGATTGATCGTCAACTCCGGCAACGCCGTCACCCGGATGTCATCAAAATAATACGTCCCCGGCCAGAAAATCTGAAGCTTAACTTCATATAAATCCTGTAAATTAAAGATCTTCCCCTCAGAAAGGCTCTTCTCTTGTATGGCGCTGAAAGGAATGTCCAGACGGGTCCATTGCCCATATTCAGCACTCTTTTCTGTCCAAATTGATAAAGGAGAATTCCTATAATCCCCGTTATCCAAAAACTGCACGTTAACATTATTGCTCATCCCATTCTCAGCCAACTGATACACCCAAAATGTCAGTTTGTCAAACTGCGGCAGGACAAGATGTGCCGGGTTTAGGTTGACATGACGGTAATCATCCCCATTATCAGGTCTATAACAGTGGTCGCCAGAAGCATCACAAGCACGTTCCTGAGATATCAACCACACTCCCGCCCATTCACCGGATTTACCGGGATCGGTGATGAGTTTCCAGGAAGAGTTGCCTTCATAAACTGGTTCTCCCGAACCAGAATATCCCGCAGTGCCAAACCAGGCACCACCCGGATATCCCCACGGCAACGGGCCATCAAGCACATTCCGCTCAAAAGCCTGATAAGGGCGATCACCCAAAACAACCCGCATATCATCAAAATAATACGTTCCGGCGTGATAGTTGACGAAATTTATTTTCACGACATGATTCAAATTAAAATCATCCGGCAGCTGTGAGAACAAGACCGTCAACTCTGACCATTCACCGACATCTACTTTCTTGGTAGTCCAAATCTCAAAACCCGGATGACTTATCCCGTCATACAAACCGTCATCAAAAAACCGCACCGCAACGTTATTAGGGCCCGTCGCCGGTAAAGGATAAATCCAGAAACTCAACCGGTCATTATGCTCCGGGTCAAAATCTATGTGGCCTGCCGGGCTCTGGGGATACACTGTTATCCCTCCCCAAGTGGAACCTACTTGCTCACAAGAAGAATTCCCAGAACGGACAATGTTTGTAGACACGCCAGCGGTTGCGCCGTTAATCCCCTGACAATACATGGCTGGAGTGCCATTGCCCGCTTCAAAATCCTGGTACACGCGCCCCCGGGAAACCCCGTTGTATAAGGCAAGCACCTCCTCGGAGGAAATCACCCGGTTATAAATATAAACCTCATCCACAAAACCCTTCCAATACCGGTTGGCTTCCTGCGAATACCCGTTGCCGACAGCCACACGGTTCAAATCCAAGGTTATCGGCCGGTAAGAACCGGCGGTGCCAAGGTTGGGATGCACTTTAACATCCGCGGCCGGATGAAAGCTGGTGAAAACCAGTTGCCCGTCCAGATACCCGTAATCACGCGCTTCATCCCAGGCGTACACCACGTGGTACCAGCGGTTAGCCTGAAGAGAATCCGTGTAAGTTTCTTCATACACGCCCTCCGGGGCCGGGGTCACCGTGCTCAACCCCAAGGCGCCCATGGTGAACTTCCCGTCAACACTTTCTTCAAAACGGATATTATCATCCCAGCTGGCGTAATCCGTCGAGAAAGGGTTGCGCCAGTTTTCCACCGCGTCCGCTTTCATCCAGAAAGAAATCGTCCCGGACGGCTGATACCCCAAATCATCATTCACCAGGATAACGTCATTGCTCCCGTCAAAATGATACGCCCCCCCGAAACGGCCTTCACTGGTATAAGCCGCGCCGTTCAGAACCGCGGCGTTGTGCCCGTTGCCGCTTTCATCCAGTACAATACTGCCGTTATCATTGGAGAATGTGTACTTCAAAAGCAACCCTTCCCCTAAAGGAGGAAACGGCGGCTCGTAATCCCAATCAAGCACGGTTAGTCCCACTGGCGTCCCACCCACAACGACATCGATTGGAGATTCGGTGTCGAACGTGCCCTTACCCTTCCCTAAATAAATAGAAACTTTTTGATCTTCCAGGTTCCCGAAAACAACATCCATCAACCCATCGCCATTAAAATCCGCCGCTGCCATTCCGCTAGGCGTATAGACCAGATTCTCGATTTGAGAATTCAAATGAGAAGCAAATTTTTGATTACCAACATCCCACAGAAAAACCGACAAAAACCATTGCCCGGACAGTCTCGTGAACGTCACCAAATCCGGATAAGTATCATTATTAAAATCTCCGATACGCACTATGCCTGACCCGCCCAAATCCGTGTTAAGATTCAATTCCTGGCGGGCAAAAGTGTTATCGCCGTTGTTCAAAAACACCGTTACCGCCGGGTTCAACGCGCAGGCAAGGACGAGATCATCATTGCCGTCATGATCAAAATCGCTTGTTTGGATATTTTGCGGCCGTATTTCAGTGGCTAACTTTTGATCTGATGAAAAGCCGCCGTTACCATCACCATAGAGGATAGTAATCTCCGATGAGGTCCAATTGCACACCGCGCCATCAAGGTTCCCGTCCTTGTTATAATCCCCCACGGTGACATTATTGGCCCAGCCATCGACAGCCCAGGTGCCGGAGAGAGAAAAATTCCCGTTCCCATCCCCTGCAAGGATCTGCACCATTCCTCCAGGATTCCAGTTTGGCACCAGAATATCCAGATGACCATCTTTATTAAAATCCCCCATGGCCACACCATTGGCGACTTCATACCCCACATCATAAATGGTGCGCGGCTCAAACTCGCCATTGCCCTTCCCCGTAAGAAAACCTAACGTATGCTCTCCCCTTCCATTAACGGCCACCAGATCCGGGATATCATCTTCATTAAAATCAGCGGCAGCGACATAATTAGGATACCTGCCCAACACCACATCAGGAGTAATCCTAGTGAACGTGTTATCCTCATTGTTCACTAATACTGAACCGGTTTCGGCATTTTCATTGGCCGTAATGATATCCGCGTAAAGGCCGGCCGCGTAAGCGGGAACGCTTAACGCAAACACGGCCGCAGAAAGCACGGCCGTTACGATTGTTTTCCAGCGCTGAGGGGGCATGTGTTGGGGCATAAAAGTCTCCTTTGTGGGGTTGATAATATATTATTCCTGAATCAGGAAAGGCTGTCTGAGGCTGATATTCAGATAAAAGCGAAAATAAAAATCCGAAAAACAGAAACCGCTCTCTTAATACTAGACGAAAAAACTTTAAAAATCTAACGTCCTCCAAGCATAATCTGATCCACCTTTTAACCATAACGACGCTAGACAACACATATTATACCTCCAAGGAACAAAAAAAACCCTGTTTCCTGATAAGAAACAGGGCCGGGAAAAAGGAAATTTCTTGAAAACCGTCGCGACGGTCTTTATTCTTCTGTCGTCCCCAGCGTATCCAGCAAGCCGGACGTCACGTTCCCCGCTTTTTCCTTTGTCAATTCGGCAAGTTTAGCCTTGGCTGTTTCAAAAATTTTTTGAGCGTCGGCATTTTTAGGATCAAAACTCAAAATATTTTGAGCCACGGCGATTGCGTCTTTGTACTGTCCTTCGTCCAAAAATTGCTGGGCCCGGGCCAAAAAAGTTTTGGCTTTCTTCGCCAAGCTTTCAGTCAGTGGATCCTCTTTCACGACAGCCTCCACCTCGCTCACCTCGGCTGCCACAGTATCCTGCGGATCGGCCGCTTGAGCCTGCTGGTTCCCGCACCCCAAGGCCCAAAAACCAAGGCTCAAAAGCAGCACTCCCATCGTTTTGTTCATTGATTCTTCCTTTCGTCTTTCGTCATCCCCCATTGAATGACAAAAAGATATTTTACATCTTTCTTCAGTAAAAAGCTTTCCATATTTTTGTGGGAGCGTGCACACGAAAAGTTCACCGACCGGACCGCGGCGAGGGGGCTGGCTGCCCCAAACAATTTATAAAGCAAACCTTAATGGTTGAACCGCGGGTCGTTAACCACGCGATTTCTCCAGAAGGAACCGCTGCTTTTTTTTTGACCCCCATAAACCTCAAGTGGCCGGTCAAATCAAATGCCAATCTTCTAATTTGTAGGCTGCCTTCTCCCACAAACAGAATCAGGTCCACGCCCCCCAAGCTTGCGGTAAAGGCTCCTATATATTTCAAAATCTGATAACAAAAAACTTCCTTTGCGAATTTCGCTTTCGAATCTCTCCTTTGAAGAATATGGTTCAACGTGCATTCCCCTCCCGCCAAAGCCTTAAACCCGCTCTCTTGAGACAACACCTCTTCAATCCTCTCCCCGGAAATTCCGTCACCAAGCATCTGAAAAATGACCGAACTGTCGATCGCCCCGCAGCGGGTTTCCGAAAAAAGGCCGTCCAGGCGGGAGAATCCATCGCTGACATCAATGGGCTGGCCAGCCCTGATCGCGGCGAGATTCGTGTGCTCACCGATCAAAATACCTATGACCTTGTGAAATTTCTGCCCAGTCTTGTTTGTGATTCTTTCAAGCGCCCATCGATGAATTACGCCGTCCCTGCCGTGTTTTTGAACACCCTGCTGCGACAATTCATACGGGATAGCGTATAACCTGGCAAATTCCGGCAAGCGCGAAAAAAAACGGTCCTGGCCACCCGGGATCATGTCCTGCCCTCCCAAAGCCGCCCCCCCTCAAGACAAATCATAAGTTCCTCATCAGTGGGCATCGTTACGATTGCAACCTCTGAACAGGAGGATTGAATAAGGGCCGGCTGATTCATCGGCGCCCGCCGGTTTCTTCTTCTGTCCAGGACAATCCCCGCCCAATGCAGCGAAGAGCACACTTTCTCACGAATCAACGGATTATGAACGCCTATGTCATCCGTAAAAACTAACGCGTCGATCCGGCCGCCGAGGACAGCGACATAGCTTCCGATGTAATTCTTCAGCCGGTGGACATACGTGTCAAAAGCCAACCGGGCCTTTTTTTGAAACCGTTTATCCTTCATCCCATCGATAATATCCGTGATATCGCTCGAAAACCCGGAAAGCCCTAAAAGCCCGCTTTTTTTATTCAACAAATCCTCCACCTCCTCTGAGCCATAGCCTCGCGTCCGCATCAAATGAAAGATAACCATCGGATCAATATCCCCCGAACGCGTGCTCATAATCAGCCCCGTATTGGGGGACGCCCCCATCGAGGTGTCAACAGAACACCCCCCCCGGACCGCCGTGACACTGGCCCCACCCGTTCCTAAGTGGCAGATGATCATATTAATCGTCCTAGGATTAATCTTCAAAAACTCCGGGACACGACGGCAAATATACGAACAGGAAATCCCATGAAACCCGTAACGGCGATATTTGTATCGCCGGATAATTCTTTCAGGAAGCGGATAAGCATACGCCTTGGGGGGCAACGTCGAATGAAAAGCGGAATCCATAACAGCGTACTGCGGGACCCGCGGGAATAGCTTCCTGGCTTCCTTAATGACGTTAAACGAAATCGGGTTATGAAGCGGGGCCAAAGGCAAACACCGTTCTAGTCTCTTAAAATTATCCCGGTCAATCACCGCAGCCCGCTTAAAATATTCCCCGCCGTGGACAAACCGGTGTCCAATAGCGTCCACATGTATTTTATTTTGCTTAATATACGTGGCCGCTAAAATCGCCGCGGCGGAGTGATCGGGGATGGGAACAACCTTTCTTTCAGCCCTGCCCTGGAAACAATTTTCAACATAAGAATCCCTGGTCCCTTTCACGCCCACCCGGTAGGCCTTCCCTTTTAAAATTAAATCAACTTGAAGGGCGTTGTGCCAATCAAAGATTTTATAGCTCAACGATGAGCTTCCGCCGTTAAACACAAGTATACGCATAGTGCTTGTCAAAATTAATAAATACATTTTCCCTATTAAAATATTTTTTCTGGGCCCGGATAGCCGTCACGGCCGCAGCATCAATAATGTCATCGACACAGCACCCCCGCGACAGATCACTGCACGGCTGCAAAGTCCCTAAAATAACAGGACCTATAGCGCGCGCATTGGCCAGCCGTTCCGTCAGTTTATAACTAATATTCCCTGCATCTAAGTTCGGGAATATGAGGACATTGGCTTTGCCGGCGACATCGCTATCCTTCAGTTTACGGGCGGCGATTTCCGGGACAAGGGCACTATCCGCCTGCAATTCCCCATCGATAAAAAAATCTTTCTTCAAATCTTTGGCGAGCTCAACGGATCTTTTCACTTTCTCGACCAGATCGCCGTTCGCGCTTCCCTTCGTGGAGAAACTCAGCATGGCGACCCGCGCCGTCTTGTCCGTAATGTCCTGAAAAAATTGAGCACTAGAAACAGCGATCCTCGCCAGCTGTTCACTGGTCGGGTTAGGAAGGACGCCACAGTCCGCATAAAGGAGAACACCTTCCTCTCCGAATGTACTGTTGGGGATCCCCATCAGGAAGCAACTGGTCACAAGTCCGACCCTATCATTGATTTCCAAACAATTCACGACCGCGCGCATCACCGCGGCCGTCGAGTGAGCGGCCCCCGCCACCATGCCGTCCACAAAGCCACAACGCAGCATCATCGCCGCATAAAAAAGCACGTTGTCCATCAATCCCCTGGCTTTTTCATACGTCATGCCCTTGGCTTTCCGGAATTCATAAAGCAAAAAAGCGAATTGGTCTTGCTGGGAAGGGTCCATAGACTCCTGCGAGAGCAGAAACGGCTCGGCAAGGCCTTCCGTCCGGATATAATCAACGGCGCGCAGGACGCGATCATCCTCTGGTTCAGGAAAAATAATCCTTTGAGGGTTCTTTTTTGCCCGTTCCCGAATCCGTCTTATAGCCTCCGTGTACATGATATTTTCTCCTTTTTACTTTTTAAGCCGTTAACAAAAATCCAATTAACCGTAAAGACACGCCTCATTCCTTCCCATCTCTTTGGCCATATATAAACCAAGATTAGCCTTTAACAAGAGCTCCTGCGTTGTCATGCCGGAGATATACCGGCTCAATCCCATACTGCACGTCACAGATGTTTGAAAAGACGATTCTTGAATAACGTCTTTAACGGCCTTCGCGACGGACAATGCCTCTTCTTTTTTAGTTTCCGGCAATATGACCAAAAACTGATCCTGCGATTGCCGGCATACAATATCAGTATCACGAAAATTCTTACGAAAAAGGGCGCCAACTTCCTTGATCAGGGCATCCCCCTCCTCCCGGCCGAATTGATTGTTAAAGACCTCAAAATTATCGATGTCTATCATGATCAGACTCAACGGCTGAAAAAACCGGTCCGCCCGCAGGGTCTCGGCTTCCAAGCATCTCATAAAATACTGATAATTATAAAGCCCTGTCAAAGGATCCCGGATCAACTTGTCGAGTGTACGGCACGCTTCTTCATCCTGATAGGCCAGATCATGAATTTCCTGGCCCTTATTTCCCCGGACTTCCTGCTCCTCCGGGAGCTCCTTGACAATCCCTTGCACCCCAACGACCCGCCCCGTTTTATCCTTCAGAAAATTGCTCCGGGCGGAAATGACGACCCGGCTGCCGTCTCGCCGGACCATGGGGATGATATAATCGGAAACAAAGCCGTTTTCCATCAATTGCCGCAAAAAAGTGATCCGGTCTTTTCTCCTTTCATACAAATTCTCCGCTAAATTCAACCCCACAATATCATCCCGGGTGCGGTACTGAAAAATTTCAGCAAAAGCCTGGTTCGCGAAGGAGATATTGCCGTTATTATCCGCGACATAAAGCCCGCTTTTCATGGAATGAATAATATCATCCAGGTTAACCCGGCTCTCAACGCCAAAATCATCCCCTCTGTCTCCTTCATGGTGTATTAAACTCATCTTACCCTCCTGTTCTATTGTTCCCTGATCCTCCCCGGACCAAGGCTCCTGCAGACAATATGTTAAGTATTTATTTATTATATTAAGTATTAGTTAACATAGAAGGCAAAAAAATTTGCCGTTAAAAACTGGGAGGCGTTACGATCCATAAAGCCTCTGTTTCTCCTTTATTTAAATTTTTAAAAGAATGCGGCGTACTGGAATTGAAATAAATACTGTCACCTTTTTTAAGCTGATAATTCTTCTCCCCCAGGCTTATCTCTATCGCCCCCTTCAGGACCAAAACAAACTCCTGGCCATAATGAGCGTAGGACGTTTCTCCCGAGGCGGCATTAACGGCCAATTTAAACAACAAGGGTTGCATTTGTTTATAAGGATTGACTTCCGACAAGAGATACATCTGAATCCCCTGGCTGACTTGCTTCAGGGATTTTCGCTCATCTTCTCTCGTGATCATCTTTTCTTTCTGATTGGCGTCCTCTCCGACTAAATTCCCGATAGTCGTCTGTAAAGCATCCGCAATAGATTTTAGTGTGGTCAACGATGGCGACGCTTTGCCTTTTTCAACCTGGGAAAGGAAACTCGGGCTCACCCCGATATCTTTGGCCATCTCTCTCAGGGTTGTTCCTTGGTCCTCCCGCAACCTTTTTAAATTAATCCCCAAACTTTTCATGGTCCTCTTTCCTTTAAGATGAAGTATACATTAAGTCCGGGCCATTGTCAAGTACAGCTTAACATTTTTTATGAATATTAAGTAATACTTGACAATGGCCGGGCTACAATGGTCGCCCATGGCCGTTAAATAGTCTTTTTGGGCAACGTGATAATCAATTTGCCTCCCTTATTTTCCGTTGTCATCCGCGAAGTGTCAGCGTCCGGCGGGACCGATATCGTCTTCATGAACGTGGCATAACTCTGGGAGCTGAAGGAGCGGTTCAAACCCTCGTCCTGCCGCTGCGCCTTCTGTTCACCTTTCACCGTCAGCGACCGCTGGTTCACCTGAATATCAATCTTCCCTTCGTTCATTCCCGCCATATCGAATTCCATGACATATTTATCCTCTTTTTCTTCCATGGCGAAGGTATCGTCATAATACATATTACTTCTAAACATCCCTTTACTGGTCGGGCCGCCCATGAAAAAAGAATCCTGAAACATCCGATCCATTTCTGCCTGCATACGATAAATCTCGGAAAAAGGATCCCATCGGTCCGGGCTTGTTTTAAAATAGCCCCTGGCTCCTTCCTGAGCCTTCTGCGCCGCTTTGACCTGGCCGGCCTCCAACTCCTCCACACGCTTTTGCAGGGACTCGATCCGCTTCTTTAAAACCTCAACCTGGTCCTCCTGAGCGAAGGCCACAAAACCCCTATTAAACAAAAGAACACAAGCGAGCAAGACAATACCGCCAATAAAAAGAATTTTAAATTTCTTGTTCATAAACAACACCCCCCTTGAGAATACCGGGTATTCCTTATAACCTTCTAAAATTAAAAAATTTCAAAAAGTTCGCTTCTGAACCCGTCATATTGTTTACGGACCCGCCGCATTGCCCAAGCCGATCCTATCAAAACAAGGCCAATAACGACAAAGAATGAAGCGACCATCGCCACTAACAATTGCGGCATCAGGACAATAATAATCCCGAGCAATATAAACAACACCCCCTGCAGCAACTGGTGTTTCCAGGTATATGAAAAACCGTTAAAAAACACATCAAACACATCGATCTTATTCATCGTGATTCACCTTCCCCTCTCATGAAAAAGTGGGCAGGGAAGCGGTCTCCCCTGCTTAAGTTTTAATGGCTATCTTTTGGGGTTGGGCCGCTTCTGATTTGGCTAACGAAACTTTTAATATCCCATTCTTATACTCGGCCTCGATAGCGTCACGGTCTATTTCTGTGTTGATTTCGAACCGGCGCTCGTAAGCGACAGGAAACCTCTCCTGATAAACCGGTTTATATTCTTTGCTGATTTCCTCTTTCATTTTCCTGGCCTGGATCACCAAAAGATTCCCGTTAAGGTTGACATCAATCGTGCCCTTTTCCACTCCGGGCATTTCGACGGAAAGCACAATGTCTTTACCTTGTTCGTATATATTAGCATACGGGGCTACGACAGCCAGCTGCTCCTGATTCTTTTTAAATTTTTCTAACATTGAAACCACCTCCTGTCACGGGCCTCCAGGGGGAAGAAAAAAGCCCCCTGGGATTATTGAACGTTAATTGTAATCTGTTTCGGTTTGGCCTCTTCTTTCTTGGGTAACGTCAAAGTCAAGACGCCATCCTGATACTTCGCCTCAACCTTAGCGGCGTCTATCTCAGATGGCAAGGGGATCGTCCTAAAGAAGCTCCCGTAATACCTTTCTGTCTTAAAATAATTTTCTTCCTTGATTTCATGATCCTTTTTCTTTTCCCCCTTCAGGACAAGATGATTGTCCTGAATGGAAACTTCAATCTCATCCTTGGTCAAACCCGGCAGGTCGGCCTTTACTAAAAGATTGTCTTTAGAATCATAAACATCGACAGCCGGTGCCCATTGCCCGCCCAGCAACGTTGTGTCTCCTCCGGGACCACGGGATAAAGAAAAATCAAAAAGCTGATTCATTTGCTTCTGGATATTCTCTAATTCAAAGAACGGGTCCGACCACCAATTCTCTCTCCTGTAAGGAATAAGTGCCATGTTAATCACCTCCGAATTAGTCTGTCTTATTTGCTTTTTCTTATCTTCTCTTTTATCAGGCCACCAATATTTTTTAATTTGCCGATAAACTTTTCAATACTTTTCATTGTAACTCACCTCCTTTTATTTTTCCTGTTCATTCTATTGGCACTCGAATGAAGAGAGTGCCAATTTGTGGACAAAAAATTTTAGAGGCTCCTCTCCTCTTCCATTTCCAAAATAATCCTAAGCGCCGGGATGTTCACCTTCTTTTCATTAATATAACACCAACATATTTGAATCTTCTTCAGTTCCCGTTTCGAATAAAGACGGCTTTTCCCTTTCTTTCGGGGCGGGGTCACGATCCCTTCCTCGTCAAGCTGTTTTAAGACATGATGCGGGATCGAAAGAAGTTTACAAATAACGCCTGTTGTGAATATCGGTTCATCATTGTCAATGGGGACTTCAATAAAATCCCGGTTCTTGTCACATCCCTTAGGCTCCCCCATACGCGTTTCCTCTTTCTGACATAGAATATACAATAAATAAGAATTTTGTCAACAATATTTTTGAAAAATTTTTCCTATTTCAAGAATTTTGCATTCCCCAAGATAACTTGCCCCCATTCGTTTTGCCAAATTTGTGCCAACTGCAGATCGAAAGGCATAAAAATTAATCAAAATTGATATAAAATGAGACATTTCTGAGAAAGATGTTTTGACAACAAAAAGCCCGCTTCCTCAGATGATGTTGATACGAATTATCTGTTCCCCTGCATCATTTACTGCCCCTATTCAGATAATCCTAACCGCCGCAAACGTTCTTTAATAATGTCGAGGAACTTATTCTGGTCTGCCTTGCTGAAGCGGGAAGCTTTGATGCGCTTCTTCATAACTTCTAATTTGCCTTCAACCTTTTCATAACGCACCTTAAGAGGCACATTCAAATAATCTGCCAATTTATCAAAATCTTCCCTCGACAAGCGATTCTTTTTGCCGTTGATGTTTATTGCCGACTCTTCTTGCTCGTCTGGGATCGCAAGTCGTGAACACACAATATCATAAGCCGGCGTCAAACGGATACCATCTTCCTTGTATGATATTGAATAATTTTTCAAGTGGGCGTCGCCATTGGCGAGAACAAAATTCAGCACAACCCGTTCAAACAAAAGTTGCGCGTCATAGCCAGGGGCGGCTGAAATTTCCTTGAGCTTGCTTCCTATCTGCTCCACCGAGCCTCGATACTTATCATTGGCTTCAAGGATCTGCGCAAAATCTTCCTGATGGACCTTATTTCCCTTTTCTCTGTCGAATCTTTTGACCACATAAGCAAGGTTTTTATCTTTCAGAGGAATCACGCAATGCAGCGGCACCTCAATGTCTAATTCTTGCGCAATATCCATACAGCATTGCTCATTTTCCGGGATATGGGGAAAGGTCGCCGTTTGCGGTTTTAGAATATATTCGCCGCCCTCACTCACGACAATCAACATGTTTTGCTTTTTATCTAACTTGACGGATAATTTCGGTTGCACACCTGAAATCGACAGCTTCCCCACTAACTTCTGGGCCTGTTGCAATATATCGCTCAAACCGAAGTCGATTACCGGGACCTTCGAGGAATTAAACATTGCTTTAAGAAATTTTTCATTCACGAGAAATTTCCCTATATTACGCCGACTGGGACAGCTCCACGGTAACCGCGCCAATAGTATCTACGCTCGCAGTCCCGATCAAAAGTCCAAAATAATCTTTATGATCAATCTTCTGTGTCGCGCTGACAATATTCAAATACCACCCTTCCGGCAAGAGTCCCTTAAAAAAAGGGAACAACTCTTTTGAATGATACGGTTCTGGTCTGGGCGGCAAAGAAATTGAGATTGGGATATTTTTCTTTAAAAATTCGTACTCATACTGAAAAGTATACCCATCCGAGGTTTCAGTTAAATATCCCGCCAATTCATTATTATAAAAAATACTGGCTTTTCTCATCATACTCATTGATCAGTATCCATCAAATCCGTTTTAGGATGTTTAATTGTTGATTGCGGCTCATTCTTTTTTATTTCCAGATGATATCCCAGGAATTCCAAAACTTGGCTGAGCTTATCCATCCTCACAGTGGTCTTACCCTGTTCAAGTTCCCTTAAAAAACGCAAACCCACGCCGACCCGTTTAGCAAATTCGATTTGGGTTAAACCGATTTTTTTACGTAAATCTTTTATTTGTGAAGCAATGTGAACTGTCATAATGTTATCCGACTTTTCTGATTTAACCATAGTAAAAATATAGCACCTTCCGGGTATAATTTCAATAATTTATTAATAGAATCATACCTCTTAGGGTATAACATGTCGCATGTAATACCCTTAGGGGGGTATTACATAGAATAGGGATTATGTCCAGGAAAGCCCCAATAACTCATACAACGTTAAACAGCATATTCAGATGAGGGCCACTTCACTATATGTCTGCTAAAGATGTTTCAATATCCCTCATTTCTTTCCGACATGCGTTAATATCCCGCTGGTAACCATATATCACTTCTTCACATAACGGCACAGTGTTGGCATTTATTGGGATAGAAACAAATCCAACTCCCACGGTGCAGGCTAAAGCCACCCCGACCGTTGAAGCGAAAACACTTTTTATGACATTATTTCTGTTCTTTCTTTTGGCTCTTGATATCATCCCTTGATAAATGGCAATAACTCTCTCATATTCGTCAATCGCTTTCTCATAATGCGTCATCGATGTTTCATACATTTCTACGGTTTCCCCTGATTTATTATTTTCCTTAAGCCAATCACTATAAAACTTATACCCCCGAGCAGTGCTTATATAAGCTAAATTTACTGCCGGATCATCCTCTGCATCATCTACTTTTTCCTGCTCTGTAGCAGCTTTTACGATCACATGCGGGATTACTCCCCTTTTCAAAAAAATTCTGGCAGCATCAACTTTGCCATTTTGGGCAGCCAAATCGTATGGAGTGAAACCATAGATATTTTGAGTATTAATGTCATTCACTGCGTCCGCCAATATTTCAATAACTTCTAAAGGCTCACCTTTGAAAGCCGCATAATGGAGGGCAGTCATTCCAAGCCTATCCACAGCATCGGGCTCGGCCCCTCTGGCTATCAAGGTCTCAACCAGCTTGATTTGGTCGTCTTTAAATTCCGTTGCATTGCCAGCTAAAATAAGGGGTGTGTGGTCTTGATTATTGCTTGCATTGATATCGGCACCACTATCTATAAGAAGATCAATAACCTTTAAATTTATATTCTTACTTAAGATACTCGAATGTAAGGGAGTATTGCCTGAATGATTTCGGGTGTTTATATTAATGCCTTTGCTTAACAGCGCCTCAATTACTTGGTAATTGCCATTCGAGGCAGCGACATGTAAAGCCGTATTACCGTCTTTGTCTTTCTTATCAATATATTTACCGGAAGAAATTTGCTTTAATGCTTTCTGAGTATTGCCTTTAGCTATAGTTTTGTTAAGATTGGCTGATGCACAACCATAAACCCAAAATAACACGCTGGTATAAATTAACAGTCTCTTTATTATTTTCATCTCTCTAAGCTCCTCTCATAACAGAAAACCCGGGACTATTTTCCCGGGTTAGATAACTAAAAAAAATTTGTGTTACAACTTCTTACAAAACTAGTTGAATATTCAGAACACATAGGATATTTCACTAAAAATTATAAAAAATTAAGAAACAAATTATTATCCCATCAAAGCCAACACCGGTCAATACGGAAAACATGTGCCAACTGTAGATCAAAACTCATCGAAATTCATAGAAATTGATATAAAATGAGGCTTTTTGAAAAGAACGTTTTGGCAAAAAAAGCCCGCTTCTCTCGACGAGAGACGGCTTTTTATACTGGTTGCGGGGACAGGATTTCGCTCGCCACTCCAGGGCTCCCGCAATCGATTCTTCCCCAATATTCAGAGGTAAAATCGCTTAGAACTGTGCTTCGCAGACGTTCCAATCTATACTGCTCCCCTTTAATTGAATAGAGCAAAGTTCTCCCGTCACCTTATGCTCCGTTCCCCGCCTCTTCGGCATAGGCCGCCATATCCCGGACACGCACATACCACGTCTTACCCTTTTTACGTCCCTTCAATTTCCCCCGGTTGATTAAATTCCGAAGATAGTCCGACGAATAATTATAAATACGGGCCAATTCACTCAGTGATAATTCAGCTTCTTTGTTGATATTATGAATATCGATTTCCTTTAAACGCCCGACTGAATCATTAAGACGGTCGAGAATGATTGTCTTAATTTCATCAAAGACTTTTAGTTTAATTAATTGGTCGACACCCGCCACGTCAAACTTTTCTCCTTGCTCCATTTTGCGATGTATATCCTCAAACGCATTATCCGCTTGTTCCAATGCGTCATAATAATGATTACGATCTTTCTTAGAAATACCTTTAATCGCGATGTTAATAAGACCGCATCCTATAAGAATATACGACAACAATATTCTTCCCACCCGTCCATTGCCATCCCTAAAGGGATGAATAGACTCAAACCAAACATGCGACATAGCGGCTAATTCAATAGGATTATAAATATTTTTGCTAAGATGGTAGTGAATCCATTTGATGAATAATTCCATTGCGGGACGCACATAAAATTCACTAATCGGAGTAAATGTTGATTGCGCAACCTCTGCCCTGGTCTTGCGGAGTTCTCCCAAATCCCCAATATAAAATCCCATCTCTTTTTCGTAACGCATCAAAAGCGTATGGATCTGCTTAATATCGGACATACGCAAAGAAAATTCTTTTTCCTTATATTGATTAACAGCATACTCATACATTGCGGATGCCGATTCAAAATAACCCAGAATGGATGCCGCTTTGTGTTTGTCAGTTCTTTTATTGTTTTCTAAGACATCGATTAAATCTGTTCGATTGGCAAAGACGCCCTCTATCGCAATGGAATTACGAATCTCATCTTTGAACAATGAATACCATTCGGCATTTGATACATTAATTAAGTTATCAATTTTGACACGGCGTAATTGTTCGAGCTCCCTTTTTATTGATTCTAATTTTAATTCATTCTTCATTTAATCCTCCATCGAACTTACCGAACCATACCCTTAAATGAAATATTTATAATCAATTTTATTACAATACATTATGAAAACTTCTATTATCGAACCTCGCCACATGGTTCGATAATAATATACCATATTCCTAATGTAAACGCAACGTATTCTTTAATGTCTACCGAACCATAGACTTTTTACAACTAACTGATTTATAATCAGTTAGATATTACCATTATACCGAACCTTACTCTATGGTTCGATATAATCAGGCTATTAGGGGATTCCTGACAGAATTTATCTATACAATTTGCAAGTTACACCTTAATGGCCTCAGGCGAGCACTGTTGATAACGTCTCTGAATTCAGGGGCAAGACATGAGATAGATGGACATACAAGAATCGGGTTATTTTGGATTTTATCCGGCCGGGGAAGCCGGTTGAAAACGCCTTTATTGAAAGCTTTAATGGCAAACTGCGGGATGAATGTTTAAACGTAAACAGCTTTGAATCCATTGCTGCTGCGGTTCAAAAAGTTGAGGATTGGCGTAGAGACTATAATATGTTCCGACCGCACAGCGCGATCGGAAATTTATCGCCGGAACAGTTCGCCCGGCAACAAAAACAAGGGCCCCCAAAAGCCAAAATTTTCAACCAAGTTTTGGTCTAGTTTTTGGGGACAGGTCACAGGATCCAAGGGGATTTTGGGGGATAAAAAGGGCCATAAAATAATCGTAACTCTATGGCCCTAAGTTGGTTGCGGGGACAGGATTTGAACCTGTGACCTTCAGGTTATGAAAGAAAAGGTCAAGAGACGCAAGGCCATGGCACATAGGTAGTTATGTTTTTCTCATCCGGCCATGTGCCAGATTTGTGCCAACTTTATCGAGTCGTTTTTTGCCTGAAAAACTCGATGACTTCTTCGGGATTGAATCGAATGTACTTCCCAAATTTCACATGCGGGATCGATTTTTCCCCGAAGCGAGTCCGGCCATACACAGCCAACTAACGGGAACATTGAGAATCTCGGCCATTTCTGGCACCGACACCAACTGTTTGTACCCGTGCATCATTTTGAACTGCCTCCCATAATCTCATATAACCGTTATATGAGATTATATTAAATTCTATTTTTTCCGAACTTTCCGAACCAAGATTTTTGCCGTTATCGACGAACGCTATTACCGAACCTTTGTCATGGTTCGAAAATCATCTCAACATGCCGGTGTTAGGAATACCTAACACGTGTAAGGTTAAGCTAACACCTATTAAACGGCTTAAAAAGCTATCCAAGGTACCGCATAAATATTCGATGCTATGGGGAAAATCTTATTACCACTATAAACAATGATCCCCGTTGAAGCCTCGGGGTGAGATTTTAGAAATTCCCTCATAGTCCGAGTATCGCCAAACGTCACCTCTCCTGCTGATTTCACCTCAATTCCAACCACTTTCCCATTGGCACGAACGACAAAATCAACTTCAATATCTTGTGCGCGCGGCTTCCAGTAAAAAACCTCCGGAGGGATCACTCGTAATGATGCCCAAGATAGAATTTGTTGAAGGATAAAATTCTCAAGATATCTCCCTTTGAGATTCGGTTTCTTGAGATCCTTGGGCGAATGAATGCCAGCCAAGAAACACGCCGCACCTGAATCAAACCAAAAATATTTTGACTGACGATACGATCTTTCTCCCTTACCCGCGTATCCCTTTAATTCATAAAGCAAATGTGTATCTTTCAAAAGACTCATATGCCGACTGACATTACTTCGCTTTTCCCCACAAGCCTTGGATAATTCATCCTGCACACTCTCCCATCCAGTGGCCTCAGCCAATGCCGCCATAAGCCGACGAAAATTCTGCGGGTGGCGAATTTTCATCAAATCTTGAATATCTCTTTGAATATAAGTATCGACATAGCTTCCCATTCTTTCCAACGCCACCTTATCCGAAGAAGCCAAAACAACGCCTGGCAATCCCCCTCGCCAAACTGTCTCGAAAAGGTCTGCTGTTTTCTTAACCTCCCCAGGCTCAATATTCCTGCTCTGCAAAAACTCATCCAGGATGGATTGAGCAGGTAACTCCTGCCTCTCTCTTAAGCTGAAACCGGTTAAATGAAGATACTTTGCGCGCCCAGCCAAAGTCTCGCGAGGAGTTTTCCGCAATGAAATATTTCCCGAACCCGACAAGATAAATTGCCGCTTCCTTCCTGATTTATCAACAAAATACTTAATGGTCACGAGAAGGTCCGGACACCGCTGAGCCTCATCAATAATCGTTGGCTTCTCCTCCCAAAGCAATCCCTTTGGATCATCCTTAGCTTGCTCCAGAGCATCAGGATCATCTAATGTCAAATATCTCCACTCCTTCAAAGAAGGCGCATTCTCCAACAATGTGCTCTTCCCTACCTGCCTGGGCCCCGTCAAAATGATGACCGGATGCGATTTCAGCACCTCAGTGATTCGCTTTTCCAACCATCTTGAAAAGTATTTCATTAAACACCTCCCTGTCGATGCTTTAAGCATAGCACAAAATTATGCACAGAACTACAGAAATTTATGCACAAATCTACATTGTTCCATGCACAGATTTACAGAAAAATATGCACAAATCTACAAGATGGGGACATCATAGGAGTTCCTCGCCATAATATATGTTAGACCGCAGGCGGGGTGTCAGCGGGGGGATTTCGGATACTGCGGCGGGGCGATGCCTATACTGCTTAAAACTCTTGGCAATTTGCCGATTGAGTTCGTCTGGATCTCTTTGAGTTCAACAATAAACCGCCAGTCCTCTCCATAATCAAACATAAATAACATCTTCTTTCCAACATCTTTGAAAACGGCTGCGATCTTTGTCTTTTCTACGCTCTGGGCCACGTCGCTCGTGGATTCAACATCCGCATCAACAAACGCTTCGTAAATTTCTGTCTGCTCCCTGCCGGGATATTTTTCAATATCCCCATAAAATCCGAAACAATGATCGCAATCAAAATTAAAGGCGCCCAAAATAACCTGCGCCAAATGCAGAAGATTTTTATTGCCTGATACCGCAACCTGGCGAGTAATATTCTCACCCTCACAATAATGGGTCATTCTGGCCTCAAAGACATAAGCTTCTTGATTTTGCAAACCAAGCTTGAGGCCTTTTTCCGCTCGCTCAGATTTCTTCCCCGTGACCATCTCCGTGAAGCGCTCAATAGGGACGCCGTAATCGTGCTTGCCTTCGCCGATTGCACCGCGAAGCATGGTGTTCAACTCCCGATTAGCGGCAACAAAGCCCTCCTCCCCCAAATGCGCAAACCTCGCCAAGATAAACGGATACTCAAAGGTTATCTGGTTCATGGAAGATAAAACACTGCGGTTATTCGTTTTCGCAATCGCTATCTGATCGGCCCGTTTCAAAAACTCTCCGATCTGCCCGGCTGAGAACTCCTCATAGAACAACGCTTTGGATAATTCTTTGCTGAAAAGCTCAGGCAACACCTGAATATCCTTCCGGGACACGCCCATCACCACAAAAGAAAATAACGTTCCGGCATGGGTAAACAGCAAACATTTATGCCGATCGAAGCGAAACAAATTCACATACCATTCGTCGGCAACGGATTCTTCAGAGATCTGAACAATATCCGGTTTCTGTTTTCCGAATTCCTTAAGGACTTTATTTGTCAGACGAAGCACTATCATATTGATAAAACCTCTATCCCTGCCTTGACTTTTCCTGTCTCAGGAATTCAGCAACACGAGTCTTGATTTGGTTAAAAGCTACTGGATAGAAATCCCACACATCCACGGACATATTAACTATAAATATTTGATTCATTCTATTTTTCCTGATTTCTCCAAATTATGTTTCATACACAACAATCTTACATTCTTAATCGACAAGCTCGTCCCTCCTTTTGAAAAAGGCAAATCGTGATCAAAATGCAAGTTCTTGATTGAGCCACAAAGAACACATCGCCCCTTATCTCTCTTCCAAACCTCTTTCTTGACCTCAGAGGGGATCAATCTCGAATCCGGAAGATTTATATCTGAAACTTTTAAATTTTCTTTTGCCATAGGATCTTCAGATAATCTGAGTATAAATCGAAAGACCTTGCGCCGCCCATCATCGATATACTTATAATCAACTAAATGAAAAACACCTTTCAAGGACCATGTCCCAGCCAGAATCTTTTCGTAAACCTTAACAAGTTCCGGCTTTCTTTTTTTAGCCTTAAATTCCTCAACAGCTTTCTTAAACTTTCCATTCTGGGTCATTGTGCCAGGAGGCAATTCCTCGGGTTGATCTTCACCCTTGGGGTCATGTGTATAGCTTCTTTTTGATACGTCATGTCCTTCATATTCAATAGTAATTCCATCTTCATGGATTTTATCCTTATAAGGAGCATTGGTCCTTTGGGACATCAAAATAACCGAATACGATGGATTTAGGCGATAGTTCATGCCTCTCTGTAATGTCTGCACATTCTCCTGATCACACATTTCTCTATAACTTAAAATATCATCTTGTATCTTTTTCATATCTACCCAACAATGTCCCAAAATTCTGCAACAACCTTTAATTCACCATCCTGGTTTCCGTTTAAAACAATTTTGTCAAAAGCACTATTTAATGGCTCCAATATAATCTCTTCGTGCTTCCATTGACCATCATCACCGAATACTTTTCGGCTGGAGTAACGTTTAATAGTATATCTCCCGGTATCGGGATCAGCATCCTGCCGCAGTTCAACTAATACGATTTTCCCATTCCTCGATCCAACCACATTACCCTGAAAGACACAATAAGATCCGTCTTTAATTCTTGGCTCCATTGACAAACCAACTGTTTTAATAACAAACATATTGCGATTAAGACGGCGTCCTGTATCAACTCTCATCCATCCTAAAGGGGAAACTTCTTGCCCTTCACCGAAACGGCCACATGCCGCAGCCAAAGAATAAACTGGTAAATATTCTTTAAAACGCAAAGATTCCTCAATTTGGTTCACAACCCCCCCTACCCTATTATCCTCAATTTGTTGAGCGACTTCGGAAAACATCAAAGAATCCTCAGACATCATGCCTTCAATTCTTGACTTAAAAAATCGTTCTGTGTCTTTATTCATGAAATAAACATAGCACCCCTTCATCCCTCTCGTTAAAAGCACGCGATAAGTATTCTTTACCAGCTCCACAAACTGATCTTTGCTACGCTTCACCACTTCATCTGCAGAGTTCTCCTTTAAACCAATCCATGCTTGCTTATCAAAATCATAAATAATATCTTCACCAAAAATGACACCGACATAATCAAATTCAAATCCTTGCGCCGTATATACGCATCCGACTTGGTCAATACCGGCTGGATCATAGGCCCACAAAGAAGCCTTGGGAATACCCGGGGCCAATTTTCTGGCATCGGGCTTTGCATCCCATGGACGTTTGTAATTTCCAATCACAACATCCTCTAGTAGTGTCCCCTCCTGTCTAGGATTAGACCATTTCCAACAAAATCCAGCAGTTACTCTTCCAGTATGCCCCTCTTGCACCTTATTACGGATGGCAGCTTCTAATGTTTCAGGAGAAGAAAATATTTTAAAGTCGAATTCTTCGTGTCGATCCCAAATGACATTGGCTGTCCTTTTTATCCCTAAAGTATTGTTAATCCAATTCACAAAAGCTTCGGAACCATTACATCTAAATTGGGCTTCTAACTCATATTCAATAACATTCGCTTTCTTCTCAAGAGCATATTGCTTAATATATTCCGTTGAGCCAACCTCATTAGGTCTTACAACCTGATTGTCATCTATAAAAAATACAGAGACTTTTGAGGCATTCATAATCTCTTCGATTTGGCTTAATGAAGAACGATTTTCCTTTTTTGTAAATCGGCTATTGCTCGTCGTTCGAATTCTATGAGCTTCATCGGCAATCAGCACATCAACGGCATTATTATCTGCATTCATGTAACTATTAAAATATTTAAACTGAATCGCTCCTCTTGTCCCAATAATCTTCCTTAACGTTTCAGTAAAAGCCTTGGATCCCGTTGCATAATGAGCGTTATATCCTTTTAAGAGAAGCTCTGCCATCAAGTTTATTGCGATAACAGATTTCCCTGTCCCGGGGCCCCCCTTGATAATGATGGCAGCTTTCTTTTTGTCATGGAATCCTTTGCGGGCAAAAGTCAAAACTGTATCATAAACTATTAGCTGCTCATCTAAAAGAACGTATTCCTTTTTGTTTTTGATAAGATTACCTACATGATCCATCAGTTTCTTGCAAGGCCGATATTTACTCTTCTCAACTCGATTTAAAACATCACTGCCTTGTCCATTCCTAAGCCTTATCCTTAGGTAGTCAATCATTCTGTCGACATCATCTGCCGTAAACAAAGGAAATCTCTCGAGGCTGGGAGTAAATTTATCGTCGAAGATAACATCGTGGGCATCATGGGAATAATTGTGCAAATAAGTACATGCGTTCAAGTTGACAGGATTAGAACCAGCATAAAAAGCTGTATGCGTATCTTGAAGATATAGCTTATATTGCCCCACCTGAACCGAAGGATGTAGAACATCCCTTTTCCTGCCATTAAGCCATGTTGTAACTTCATTATCACCATCCGAGCCTTCACATTTTTCCCACTGCTTTAGCTCGACAATAACAGCATTGTCTTTGCGTTCCGTATCTTGGCCACAAATCATACAGTCCAGTCGTCTGGATGTCATCGGCAATTGATATTCTAAGATGACACCATGATCTAACAATTGAGCATGTTCAAAGACTTGAGAAATCGAGCGGAGAGAATTCCGCCAGGAGTTAACCTCTCCTGGCGAAGGATTAAATCTGTAATAAAAGAAAAAGGCTTGCTTTAATTTTTCGGCAATTTGGTTTTGGACAGTATCTTCTATAAATTGTATTGATGTTCCAGCGTATAATCTCATAACTTATCGTATTTTGTATGTTTACCTTTGGCCTTCTCAACCGGATATTTCTGAGCATTTTTCTTTAATTTAGAGAGAATCGCTTCTGACAGATCAATGCCAAGATTATCTGCGAGTTCAAATAAATACATAGCAACATCAGCAAGCTCTTCTGAAATCTCATCTTTGCATGCTTGCCCATGGACTTCGACTTCGGATGGTGATTTCCATTGGAAATGCTCCAAAACCTCAGCCGCTTCTAGCATCATTGACAAAGCCATATCCTTATGATTGTGAAATTGTTTCCAATCTCGTTCATCGCGAAATTTCTTGATTTTCTCAGTGATCGCTTTGATTTCAGTCATATTATTTTGTGTCCTTCGGGTTATCGATTTCTTCTTTTTTAAACCTCTATTGCCCACCAACTTTAAAGCCCGGGAGTTTTCCTTCCCGGGCTAATCGTCTGACTGTATATGGATGTATTCTTAAATACTTAGCGACTTCTTCTGCTGTAACAACTTCTTTTCGGGGCATATTTTTTCCTTTCGGGGGATTATTCCGAAGTGTTACATATTGTAACACCATCATTTTATATTACCAAAGTATTTCTCAGCGGGCCCTGCGAATCGCATTCTTATGCGCTCAGTGGAGCGCTGATAAACGATCTCAAGTCACTTTATTTCAAACTGTGATAAGGAGTCTCTTGGGGGGGGATTTTGGTGTGCCAAATATGTGCCATATACGTGCCAACTTTTCATCAAAATAGGGCCTAATTGGTCAAAATTCATCAAGAATGAAGGTCCGGAAAATGACAAAACAAAACCCCCGTTCCTCGACGAGAAACAGGGGTTTATATTGGTTGCGGGGCTAGGATTTGAACCTAGGACCTTCAGGTTATGAGCTAGAATCGACGTTTTTCAAGGTGTTTTCTGATGGTATCTGATTCTCTATATCCATATACACTGTATGCGGTTATAAGAGATATCGTTTCTTTCATGTTTCCCCGTTTTTTGCCTTTTTGTGCACAAACTGGGTACCCAGCGGGTACCAAAAGTGGTAGCATTTTAGACTTACAAATTGCTCAAATTCTCTGATATTTTCTTGAAAATATCATCCAAAGCAATTTGGCCCTGATAATACAATGCAGACGTATTTTGATACTCTTTTTCAAGAAGTTTTCTTGTTTCAGCATTTTTTAACAAGAAAGCTTCTTGTTCTTGAATAGGAATTTCTTTATCCCCTCCACGAAATCGACGATCTTTATGCTCTAAATACTCTTTGGTTCCTATAAAATCCTGAACATCTTTGATATCTAAAAGACAAGCGACATCATAATAATGTCGAATAAAATTTGGGGATAATTTCCCAGTGTCCTGAAATTGACGAAATTTTCTTGTAATAGTTTGCAACTTCTCGACAAAAGTATAACCGGGATGATAGCATTTAACATCATAAACTTTATTATCCACTACATCCATATTATTCTTCTGTGCAAAATCAAGCGCCCAAGAACTAATTGTTAAAGGGCTATTAGGCGTAATATTATCAAATCCTACCTCAAGCAAAATTCCTTCTTTTAATCCGCCCTTAAGGGGCAACGCATCCTTATAATAAAATCGAATCCCTCCACTCCTATATATTTCGTCATCAAAAGCAGTATCACGTGCTATTTTTTCTATTCCATCAATCTTAATGTTTGCTGCAAGCCAATCATAGAAATTCTTACGACTTGCACAATGAGCAGGCTTTATGTGATTCTTGCCCGTCTTCACATCCATATCCGCAGGAGGCTCAATACGAATATCAATATCCTCAGAAAAACGATGAATGATACCGTATCCTTTCGAAAGTGATGTGCCGCCTTTTAGCTCAAATTCAAATCCACCCTGTTGTAGTCCATATAAAACATGCATGATCCAGTAGTCTTTTTCAACAAGACTACGTTCAATACTTTTTTCATGCTCTACGGTCCGCAAAAGTTCTTTGAATTCAGGATGATTATGCAGATAATCAGGCATGTGCTAAAGATTCCTCTGATAGCCATTGGTTAAATAAAGATTTGGTTCTTTCTCCCGCATATTCATTAACTGTACGTTTCATCCGTGATTCTGATTCTTCCAATACTTTTACTTTGACACTCTTCACCACTTCTTCTCTATCTTCTGCTAATTCATTTAAATTATTTAACAAATCAACTAATAAGAATTCCTCTGAAAGATTTTTGGGAAATTTATGTTTAAGGCGAAAATCAAATTGTTTTCCCCCTAACACAAATTGCCCATGCCTTTTATGATTATATACCACTCGCTTGTTATATAATTGTGTCGTACCAACTCCTAATGAATTATATAAATTAGGTGTGGTTAATAAAAAGTCTTCACTTTTTAAAAAAGCACCAACAAGTTTTTCATCTGCAGGAGGCACATTACCAAATGATGCTTTCATAGGATAATAGTACAATCCCTGAGCTAACTTTTGTAAAGTTCCCTCTTCCACAAGTTGTTTTACATGTCTATCTACAGCATTGGACCATTGGGCAAGATCACTTCTACGATAAACTTGCCCCTGTTTTAAATGTCTTTTTAATTCTTTAAGTGCTTTCATTTTCTTTCATCTCCTCGCTTAAAGTATAGAATATTTCTATATATTTTGCAAGGTTTTTAATTTATAATTCATGCAGTTTAATTATTATCTGGCAATTTCAAATATTGAAATTGCCAGACCTACCGAACCATGCACATAACATAGACTTATGCATTTAAATATGTTAGGGATATTTAATTTATCGAACCACAATGGCATGGTTCGATAAAGCCTTTACTTGAGCATATGTAGAGATATAGCTAATAAATTTAGTCTTTTAGTGCAATATTATCAAATAACCTTCTTACTTTCAATATTCCACTTCTCCACCTCTTCATTATACTGATATACTGCTCCCCATTAACAGAATGAGGATTTTAAGTTAGAATAAGGCTCCCAAACAAGGAGGCTTATTCGATGAAAAAACGTAAATGGACAAGCCAGCAGAAACTGCAAATCGTGCTGGAAGGCTTATCCGGCCAAATTGAAATCAGCAAACTTTGCGCCAAATATCAAATCGCTCAAACGCAATACTACCAGTGGCGCGATAATCTGCTGAAATTCGGTCACCAAGCCTTTGAAACCAAGAATATCACCAAGAAAGAACAACATCTCCAGCAAGAAGTCGTCCAACTTAAAAAAATCATCGGCGATCTTACTGTCGAGTTAAAAAAAAGCGAATACGAGCTATGAAAAGAGCAAAATCCCAATCAGTGATGCGTCGTAATCAAGAAATGCTGGATCAAATTAAACAAATCAAGACCGATCATCCCTTGTGGGGTTACCGCAGAATCTGGTCTTATCTCAAATATCGTCAAGGCATCACAGTTAACAAAAAACGTGTTTATCGTCTCATGAAAGAACAAAACTTGATCGTGACTCCGCAAGTGCGTCTTAAGGCCAAACGTGGCCCCATCCGCCCCAAGCCCATCGCTTCACGCCCCAATCAGTTCTGGGGTATCGACATGACCAAGATAAAACTCCACGGCTGGGGCTGGTTGTATCTTTGCATCGTCCTTGATTGGCACTCCAAAGAAATCGTCGGCTATTCCTTGAGCCTTCAGTCCAAAACCGATCACTGGCTCGACGCATTGCAAATGGCGGTCAACGACCGATTCCCCAACGGCATTCGCGAAACTCTCAAAGATCAAAAATTATTCTTGATATCGGACAACGGCTGTCAACCAACGAGTCAACGATTTATGATGAATTGCTCAATCCTGGGACTCAAACAAATTTTTACAACCTGGTCCAACCCCAAAGGCAACTCAGATACTGAACGTGTCATGCGCACCATTAAAGAAGACATTGTCTGGCCCTACGATTGGGAGAATCCTTTTGACTTTGAAGTCCGTTTGGCTAAGTGGATTCACGATTACAACACCGACTTCCCGCACCAATCGCTAGGCAACCTGACGCCGACACAGTTTTATGAAAAAACGATCTATAACAAAGAGCCTGCTCTAACTTAAAAAATGCTTGCTTAATGGGGGTCATTACACTGACCCCAATATAGCAAAAGCATATCTTGCATTATTATTAACAAAATGTTATAGTTAATCAGCTCATCTACCATGCGTGGAAGGAGTTGAAGCGTCGTTCGAATGAACGGCGCTTTTCCATTGTATCCGTTTCTTATATTTTTTCCTTAACTCTCTTCTTTTGTGTCCATATTTTATGTGATACCCTGATACCAACATGTATGTATACGGTAGCTTCTTCAAGATAACTACGTAATCAAATGCTTCAAGCCACATGTAAACAATTATCACCTTCTTCCCTTTATGCTTCTCTCTATTTCCCCACACTTTAAGTTCAGAAGGGGGGCTATCCGCATAATCAATAATGCCTCGAGCCCACGGCAATTTTTCAGCTCTTCTTAAATCCGGCAAACGGTCTTCTTCTTCATCGCAGTCAACTAAATGCCAAAAACCATCCTCTTTCTTCGTCCCATCTGAAATTCTCCTATCACATTCGACTTTTCGGTTATCAAATCGAGGATACGGCTTCTTAAGGAAATCCTTGCAAAATAAATTATATATGTGGCTTATAAATTCATCCCAGTTGCCGCCGAAATCATTATTGTAATCCAGTTTTCTAGGTAGCCATTCGAGTTGTTTACACATTAATTGATCTCCTGGGGGTCCCAAACAAAGGTATTAAATTTTTCTTCTTTCTCAAGAGTAGTTTTCGTTAAACTACATCCCCCCAGTTTTCTGATATAATCAATAAGCTGAAGCTTCCCTTGACTTGATTTTTCATTTCTGTTTGTATAAGATAATGCTCCAATCAAGAGATCCGCTAGCTGTATCAACTCAACCTCGCGAGAAGAAATTGCCTGAACAGTCTGGATTGCTTCTCTATTAAAATCCCACTTGTCATTACATAAAACCTTATGTAACTGATTTACTTTATCAGCACTACACGTATCTTTTATGTCCAAAAATATTCTGTAGGTGTTCTCGGGGGCAAAGATAACTCGAAGCATCAAGAAAAACATCTTGTAATACCATGTATCATGATCCTGATTAAAAGCCTTGTGATTTAGCTTGTTTCTATTGATTGCCACAACTGCTCGAAAATGGAGATTATCATTTTCAAAGAAATACCGCACGAGATCTTTGTAGAAATCGACTTTGGCAGGAGATACTTTAGTCCACTTCACTTCAAAATTCTTGGCCAAGCCATGCTTCTTTTTTATTGCCCGAATTTCTTTGAAGATTGTTTGCTTACTGTCCTGGGGACACCAAACAGCACCTAGAACCATGACGTCTTTGCCGTCATTTTCAAGATGGCAACTCTCATCACAATAAATGTTATAGGCACCCATACCTTTATCTCCTCTCTGAAGCCTATTTACCAACAGGCTGATTTATTTGAACGATTGTCAGTGCTTGGCTCGACTTTGATTGGCCGTTGATCATGACATCAATTGTATAATCCCCGGCATGTTCGAATTTGAGATTATTGATCCGAATCGGAAGAGGCAGGTGTTCTTCGTCCTTATGATTATCGGAAACATCCACATCACACTCCGCCCTAAAAATCGTTCCTTTATTTCCAATAATCTTGATATCCACCTTGTTCTTACCTTTGTCTGCGATCGTAACTTTAAGACGCACAAGCAAGAACATCATTGGATGGACACAAGGAATCTTTTTAGTACTGATTTTAGTGAATCCGGCTCCCACCAGTGTAAATTTACCCCCCTCGTTTGCGGCCGCATAATCGGCCAAAATTAAGTCTGATACTTCCATTTGATTTCTCCTTAAAAGTTGCGATTTGGAAACTCCCAGGGTAAAAAAATTTACTGTGTTTGTAAATACCTGACCAACTCTTCTTTGTTGATTACATAACGTTTTCCAAGCTTTAATGCAGAGAGTCTATCCTCACTAATCATCTTTCTGACACCTTGGGGCGTAATCCCTGCCTGCTCTGCAAACTCCGTCACGGACAATTCATCCGGCCGCTCTTCTTCCTCTACCCGAATTTTGGGTAACGGCACAAGAACATGTTTCTGATATTCAAACGAATTATCCTTACCATCGCTAACTTGCGTTATTTTAAAATTGCGCACTTTGATCATGGTTATATTATACATAAAGGTTGCGATAACGCAACCTTTATTATTTTTTACCACACCGATATATCTCAACCCCCGGCAGGCGTATCAAGGGGGAGACTTCGATTTTGAACGACCTAATAATCTAAATAGCCTTATATATTCACACTTAAATTTTGCTATCTTCTTGAATTTCTTGGCTTTGTTCCACAAAAATCTTTTCATCCAGCCTCTTCCCTACGCCCATGTAGTTCTTAAGCGGCATGAGGTGGCCGTAGCGGTCAATCGTGGTCTGAATAGAAGCATGGCCAAGCTGGGACTGGATGAATTTGATGTTTTCGCCCTGATCGATCAGCAGACTGGCAAATGTGTGGCGTAAGTCGTGAAAGCGAATCCTGCGCAGTCCGGCCGCTTCCAAGGCCGGCTGGAAACTCCGTTTAATCATGTTATCAGGATCAACCGGGGCCCCGGCACCATTGGTAAATACCAGCTCATCAGCATTGAATGGCTTCTTTCCCTTCTCTTTCTGAGCAAACTCCACAGTCTGAATAAATCGGTGTTTTTCCAGCGCCTCCTTGAGCCGTGGGGACATGATAATCGCGCGCACAGAATTTCTGGTCTTGGGGGAATCAAACCACCAGCGCTTGTCTTCAGCGCCGATATCTCTGCGAATCCTCCAGCGCAGGCTTCTTCGCACATAAATGGTATCGCTGTTCCAATCTATGTCGCCCCATTGTAAAGCCAAGACTTCTCCTTTGCGCATCCCGGTCAAAATAGCTGTTAAAAAAATAGTTCTTTCCGGCTCCCTGCTGTGTTCCAACAAAAGACGGATTTCTTCGGGGTTTAAATAATCCATCTCACGGTGCTTTTCCAGAAAACAGTCAATATCCCATGCCGGGTTGTCTTCTCGATACTTCCACCGACGGGCATACTTAAACATGGTCTTAAGCATCTTCAGAATTTTATTAACGGTATTCGGATTAAGTTTTTCATTGAGCTTTGAAAGACAACCTTCAATAACTTCCTGCGTTATGGAAGTTATCTCGGCCTGTTCAAAATAAGGGGTCAGGTGATTTCTGATATATCCCCGGTAGGTTACATACGTGCGCTCTTTGACGCGGGGCTTGGCGTAGTCATTCAGCCATTTCTCGGCGAATTCATTAAACCCTGTCTCTGTCTTTTTGTCCTTGAAGAATGTCCCGTCATGAACCTGAGAAAATATTTCGGCGAGGCGGCGCTCGGCGTTTCGTTTGCTGTATCCGACGGTTTCCCGAAATTTCTTTCCGTCAATACGAAACTCGGCGACATATTTGCGTCTGGTCTTACATTGGCAGGGGGCAAAACCGTTCAGGTTATTCTTTCGGCAGGTATCACAACGTGTACGGATTTTTCCGGTTACCTTCATAATACTGCTCCTTTCGCTAGAAACAGTATTATAGCTGAGCTTCGACTACATCTCAAGAACTTCTTCTCTTGGGCTTTGGCCCTGGCTTTCTTTCCGTTCTTAAATATTTCTTCAAAGACGATTCCTCTATAAGCCATATCGTTCGGGTTCCAGTGATCTGCGCCTCCCGCCCTTTTACCTTGCCAGTGCGCATCAATAATCGCAAATGGCTCATAGAAATATCGTACTTCTGTGTCGCTTCCCACGTGGTTAATAACATGAAGATATTTTAACATTTTTTGTATCCTTTACCTATCAAAAGTCAATTTTGTATTAGCCTTTAAAAGCCCTTGTGGTCCCGTTGGCCCTCAAAAAACGCATGACCTCGTCCGCATCAAAACGGACATACTTCCCCATCTTCACGTGGGGAATTCCTTTTTGCCCCATAGACGTTCTCTGATAAATCCAGCTGATAGGGACATTCAAGACCTCTGCCAGTTCACGAACCGTAATTAATTGTTTCATGCTTAGCCCCCTCCTTTAATTTCAATTACTCAATAATCCCCTTCAAAAAGTCCTCATTCTCAGACGGACTTGCTTTAACTAATTTCTCTATTATCGGCGATTGCTTCAAATAATATTTCTCAAACAACCGCAAACCCTCTTTCTTCTTCGCCTTCGCGCGCTTTTGATAGACAGCGTGAGGTTTTTCTTCAAACCGGCCAAAATTGACACATCTGTGCTGATTGTCCGCACGGCTTATCAAATATCCTTGTCCGAAGCGGTGCAGATTTTTAATTTTATCCGGCGGGAAATGGAATTCGTTCACGATCTTGTTTGAAGACTCGCCGACATGTATCTGATTCCCGTATTGCCCCCCGGTCATACGGTAAGTCTTTTCCTCTTTTCGATATGTCCCCATACTCTTGGCGATCAGCTCACAAAGCTCAGGATCAGTTTGTTTGAAATAAATCTTATTTAACGTGTTCTCGTCAATCCTCTTCATAAAACTTTCCGAAATATGCTTAAGATCGCTCAAGCTCTGATGGGCCAAAGTAACCATCATGCCGCTACTGCGGGCCTTGTTAAGAACTTCGACAAAAGACTCCTCGGCGAACGAACCATACTCGTCGATAATAACGCTCACCAAAATATCCCGGGGGATTTGGCCGGTCTGGATAAGTGAGGAGATATACCGCAGATTCGCCTGAATCATACGGGCAATGCTCACCGCTTGAATCGGGTAAGCATTGGTCGGAAGTTGAAAATATACAATCTTCCGGTACAGGATCGCTTCCATGAGAACAATATCACTGTCGTCTTCATTCAGGAGCGCGTCTCCATGGCTTAAGAGAAAATTATTAAAGCCGGAGATCGCGTGTTTCCAGCCCCGGTATTGCTCCGTTAAATCAGAAATAATCTGGTTGAACATTTTCAAATACAGCGTTCCCTGCTTATTGTTACGGGTAACCTTCTTGTTCATCTCCTGACGGCAAGCCTCGTTATTCAAATAGCAATACACATCCATCGGCGTAAACGGCTTGGCAAAAGAATGCAGGATGTAAAACGTATTAGTGAAAATGGCCTTGGACATTTCCCGGAAGAAAGAATTTTCGTCCTCAAAATTATTAAAAAAGGCATCGATGACGATTTGAGGATCGACTCCCTCCGAATACAATGGATTATACGTACAGGAAATATCCTTATGCGTCAGGGAAAACAGCATAAACTTTTCGGCGCAGCCGGATGCCTCAAGGATGGAATACAACTGATTGATGACCTCCATCTCGCCTTTGGCGTCAATGATGATAATGGGTCTGTTCTTCAAGGCGTCCTGATATATCAGAGGAAGAAACACCCCGGTTGTCTTTCCTGTACCGGTCATGCCCAAGACCTGCAAGTGCTGAGTCCTTTGGATATCGGGAATACTCACGATTTCCTTATTGGACTTCTCGGCATTCATCCCGATGAACGTCTGCTCTTTATTTACATCCTGTTGATAAAACTTCTCCAACAATTTTTTCAAATCAAAGTTGATAAACGAGAACCGAACAACATCATGCTTATCGGAACCATTAATCCCCTGACGCCACATATTGATTCTGTTGAAAACTTTCTCAAGATAATGCCCGAAGATAAAGATAACAAAAATAAGAACTCCTGCCCCGAGCAAAAAGATGAAAACGAGAACAGGGTTGCGCATGGCCTCCTGAACACTGTCCCTGTATTTGAAAAGGAAAGCACCCAAGATCACTAATACAATCCCTATTAATTCCGGCATTTCATTTCGTCCTTATTTCAACGGATTCATCAAAGTAAATAATTAGTCTTTCTCCAGCGACAATGACGCCATACCCTTGAGCGTTACGTACTTCATCCTGCATCCTTTTGGCCTCTTCGCTAAAGACCTTTGACCCTCCTTCCAATATGGCATTGCGTGAATTGACAGAAACTTGATCAATTCCCGTAATCGCGTTGGTTGTTTTCTCCTGAAAACCCAGAAACGCCCCGCTAAAAAAATTCATGACCTTTGTCAAAAGTTTTTCTTTCGTGAATTCATTGACGATTGTGGCCTTAATCCCGCCTGAACCGTCGGCGTTAAGACCTCTGGCCTGAATCGGGAATTCCGTGCCGTCATGCAAAACAATTGTCTTAAAGGCGACCAACACCCGGTCTCTCTCTCTCCCAGCCCTTGCTTCTCCATAAATACGGGTATCCCTTGAGAGTAACAGAATGCCATTAAAGTAAAAATCATCCGCCACTTGCGCTATGACCGGAGAACTAAAATTATTTGTCACGATATTATGAATCAGCATACATTCAATCATTGTTCCCAGCGGGAGCTTGTGCTTCGCCTTGTATTTATCCGAAGACTTCGTGTTGTCGTAGACGATAACCTGAGCATCGGCCTTATTCCGGGTTAGGCGTTCGCTATCCTTCGTTGCCTTTTCCTTTTTCGCGCCGGACAATAACAGTGAAGCCAGAATATCCTCCTTCCTTTTTCCATTCTGACTAGCTTCAATAGAGGCATTCGTGACATCCTGCCGTTTGATAATCTCCTGCTCCGGCGTTTTGTCTTTAACAACCTTTTCTTCTTTCGACAGAAAAAAAGTTACGAACACTCCTACACATATAATCGACCACATTAAAATCGTGGGTGTCCTTTTGCCGGTATGGTCTTTCTTAAATAAGAGATCAAGAACTTTCATCTTCTCGCTCCTCTCGCGTTTAGTTTATTTTTGTGCCGTATCAAGCCTGTAAACCGCCGGTTTTTCATCTGACACAACAATCTCGTATGTAAATTTTCGGCTCAGTGTGTCGATAATCAAATTAGTTTCCCCGGATCTGTCCATCGGCTTAATTAGAACACCCTTCTTATCGCCAGATAGCTCGATGTGCAAAAGCGAATTATCCCCGGCAACAACCAGCATGATTTCATCAGCGAATTCCAGTTTAGTGACGTATTCCGGGTGAACATAGACGCGGACAATATCCTTTGTCCGCTGAATATCACCTAAAACAGAAGTGTCCGAATAAGCGTATCCCGGTAAGGAAAGACAGAGTATTCCAACGATTAGAAGCCATCTCATTTTGTTTCCTCCTTTTTCTCGCTTAAAGTTTTCTCCTGAATCCGCAAAACCTTCAACCCGTACGGATTCTCCTTCGTCGGCTTGACCTGCTGAACCTCAAAAACATACGTCTTGAGATCGTTTATATAATTCCCGCTTCTGTCAATGATGCTCATGACGCCGGACAGCTCAACATGATAAGGATTCGATTGTTTGACAATCGAGACCTCGGCAATATCAAATTGAAAATATGTCCCTTCCTGAATGATAGACTTGTTTTTCTGATAAGCGTCAAGGATGGCCTTCTTGGGAGCGGATGTAAGATACTCGCTGATACTATCAATCTGCTTGGGCAATGATGTCGGCGAGAAACTGAAATACTCCCTCGCTATCCATCTGACAAAGTTTTTCAGGATGATCTCGTCAACTTCATAATTCTTTGTCTCAAGCGGTAATATTTGTTCCCCACCCGAATACACAACCTGCTGGGGCCGATTTGATGAAACGACCAATGAAGCCGACTGCAAGATCAACAGAACAACCAGACCAACGACAATTAATGACAATATCTGGACAGTCTTTTCCAGAATAGCCCGGTTAAATGCCAGTTCGCTCATTTAACTCCTCCTTTTTTTGATGACATCATATTCTTAATGGCTTGAAACGTGCTCTTTTCTCCCTCGGAGAGATGGATACCTGCCTTATCCGCCATACCTTTGATTCCGCCACCCAAGGCCATAGGAAGGATTTTCAAATAATTGTGTGTTACCAAAGCTCCTGCGACTCCTTCCAATCCCTGCGCGACCCCGCCTCCTGCGATCCTGCTGCTGCCTCGTACGCCTTCCGACACCTTATTGACCGCTCCCATAGAAGCAAGAGAAGCGGCGGCACCAACGCCTATTCCGGCCACCAGACCGCTTACGATCAATGGAGAATATATCAACACGAAACATACGGCAAAATTCATCATCGCGAACTTCTCTATCCCGTCCAGCGTCGGACTAATCTGTCCGCTTAACGCCACGGTTATCGTCAACACAACATGCCATAATATCGGCCAGGACAGGACAGAAACATAAGAAGTAAACCATCCCTGTAATATCTTTTTCGTGGAATCGAAAAGGATCAGAGGCATTAAAATCGGTCCCAGCTTGTAAATAATGGCGACAATCGCGGTCCGAACCGAATCCATAACATTTGAAACAATTGAATAAAAGATAAACGAAAGGTTAATCGTAAAATTATGAAGTGTCTTTGTCCCAAAGACAGCCAACGAGAAGCCTTTCTGCTGGTTATCTTCATAAATTTTCTGCATATTCTCGCACATGTTGACATACTGATTCGTCGCATTCTGGTCAGGGCTGATCTTCAAATCAATACCGGCAACGATATCCCGTGTTGTCTCCATAACCAAGATGTAGTTCTGCAAGAGAAAAAAACCGATAACTAACCTGACAATCAACCCCGACCAGTTGGCCTTATTTTGGAAAACACCTAAATAAGTAACGAAACAGGCGAGGACAAAGAATCCGCCGAGCAAGAATTGCCCCAGTTGGATTATGCCCGCCAGATCACTGTTTATGACCCCGATTATAAAGTCCATTTGATTCCTCCCGTTTACATGCCAAAGGTTCGGTTAGCCGATTGGATGAACCGTTTGACTCCGGAATTTTCCTGTTCCTGATGGATAATGTCTTCTTTCCTTTCTGAATTCTGATTTGAGTTTTCAATGCTTTGTTGTTTCACCGATTGCGAGAGAATGTAGATTACTTCATTCTGCATCTGCATAAGATGCCCCAGTTGTTCGGCGATCTGCTTTAAGGCCCCTTTCTCATTAAGTCCTTTAGCGTGAGTGATAAATTTCTGGGCGTACTCGGCATTACGTTTATACGTGTCCTGAAATGTATCCGCGATTCGGTACCCAGCGGAATTAATATCATCCGCCATAGAGATATACTCAAAAGTCTCCTTGGGGTTATCCACCCAATTGTCCAGCGAACCGAAGATATCCTTCCATTCGCTTGAGATATTACTTATCTCGGTGATATACCCGTCAAGATCCGAAAGGATATCATTGGTCTCAAGAACAATATTCCTGAAATCGCTGATAAAGTCCACACCGTCGAATCCCCGGCTGGCTTCCAAAGCCAACTCCACTTGAGTTTTCACCAACTCAACCTGCTTGATGGCTTCTTCCAATCGTTTGATGTGCTCCGCCGTCTGCGTTGCGGTTTGCTGCAAAATAGCCCAGGCATCACTCAGCGCCCAAGCCGGTGAACTCAAAGAAAATATCAAGACAGAAAGAATGATAATTACTCGCATTGTTTAACTCCTTCCGTTGTTTCCTCGGGGGAAACTACTCCAACGCATTGTCCGGTTTTCTTTTTCCAATTTTTGTTGGCATAATCTACCTGTCCCTGCCGGTATCCTTCTTCATATCCCTTGTCGTATGGAGTTTTCTTTTTCTTGTCGGTATCAAACGCCAAACTAACAGTCGTCCCTGTAAGCCCGCCGATAGCGGCCCCTTTAACGCCGTCGCCGGATTGATGTCCGATAACGCCGCCCAAAAGGGTTCCGATAGAACCAAAAGCAAAAGCACGTTTTTGTGTTGTCGTACATCCCGACACTGCAAAAACCAGCAACAAAATTATCATTGTCTTAATCGTGTTCATACACACCTCCTCACAGATAAAAATGGTTATTTGTTTGTATAGGAAACTCCTCGCGGATACTCTTCAGCGCATTTCAAAATAACGTCATACATAGACAAACCGGGATTATCCGCCTGAACTTTCTCATAGCAGGCAATATCCAGCGCGTCGGTAGTCGCAACCCAATACTCCACCGGTGTCGGATAAATAACGATTGTGCCGCTCACCGGCTTTAGCCCCTTGGCCTGTGAAAAGAAAACCTCCGCCCCTTCGCCTTTCTGAATTTTTAAGGATTCGATTTGATGTTTCTCCTGTTCATTGAACCTGAAATAATCGACAATGCCCTGCAGAATAGGCGCTGAATTCTGGCTTAAGATAAAACGGGTATGGGCGTTACCAAGGATGGCGTCTTCCAGTCCTCCTTTGGTGAAGTCACTCAAGGATTGCGTGACGGAAATGGCCCCGGCGCCGTATTTGCGAAACGTCCTGAACGCCTCGGCAATAAACCCGGCCGCCTCGGGTGTAGCCAGCAATTTCCAGCACTCATCCAGAATGAGCAGTTTGCGACGCCCGCGCTCACTCATAAACTTCCCCCAAACGAAATTCGTAATAATGGTCAACATCGTCGTTTGAAGGCGCTGGTTTTCCAATCCTTTAAGGTCAAAACAGACAATGCTTTTATCAAAGGAAATCGTTGAACGTCCATCCGTAAAAGCGCCGAACTGCCCGCCGGAAAGCCATATTCCCAAGAGGCCGGTAATTTGGTGAACGAACGGAAGCCATTGGTCGTTGTTTTTGGCCGTCTGAGTTAATGCCGTCTTGAAATCGCTTAAGACCGGATACTCGACCGTGTTATACAGATGACGGATACTGCGGGATATAAAGTCCTCCACAATCTGATCTGATTGAGCGAAACGGCTTGTCTTACCGACCATCTGTTCGATGATCTTTGTTTTCATGACAAGGATTTCATTCTGCTCCTCATCACTAAACTCGGAGAACTTCTTACCTCCGGGCAGGTCAAAAAGGTTAATCGTGAATTTCTCTTTCAGGCCCAGGTTGATGTACTCCCCGCCTTTAAGAGAAACCTGCCGTTTGTATGACCCTCCGATGTCGATAAAGACCTCAATGGCGTCATTCTTGCTGTACTGGTTGATAATCTGATTGACCAGAAAACTTTTCCCGCTGCCGGCGGGTCCGACCAGGATGGAATTAAAGGCCGGCAAATCGCTGGCAAACGGATCATAAGCGGCCAACCCTTGTGTAGTGTTAAAGAAGATAGTCTCCCCCCGGCCGCTTCCGTAAAAATCCGAGTACAAAGGAAGCAGGTCGGACAGATGCAGGGTTTTCAGTAATATCCAGCGGGACGATTCCTTCGTCCATCCGGGCAGGGTGCTCAGGAATATTGGAACAACCCCGCCGTAACGTTCATCGTGCATTTCCGCCCCGTTCATGCCGGAAAACAGCCGGATGACTTCCGAGGCATTACGACTTACCTCTTCAAGCGTATCGCTGTATACGTGCAGGGTCAGTTGCGCCCGAAAAAGTTTCTGGTTGGTTTGCTGTATCTCTTCCAGCAAAGTTTCGTACTGCTGGATTTTCACTTCAGCATCTTTGTTGGTTATCCCCATCATCCCCAGCAAATTCCCGTACTCACGCCGACGAAGGGATTCAATGGTTTTTTTTCCCCATTCTTTGGGCGGGGCCTCAAAGTTGACAATAACATCGAACTGTTTGAATGACAGGCCTGATAATGCCCTCAGCATTATCGGATAAGTGGATTCGGGAACGATTTTGAGGGTAATGAACTTGTGGTATTGTCCGCCCCAGTGCATATACTCTCCACGGGATGAATCAACGGAGAAATCCGAACAACAGACCTGCCGGGGGAGCAACTCATATTTTCTGGCAGAAGGACAATCAAGCCCGGCCTGAACCCTATCCGGGTTCAGGTAATCGTAAACAAACCGCATACACTCCTGTTCATTAAGGCGGCGGAATGACAACCTGCCGCTTCTTAACCCTCCTTCCACCAATTCCAGAATACGGATGAATTCCGTTTTAAGCCTTCGGACATCTTCCTCACAGACGTCCTTGAACTTTTTGAAACTCTGTGTGATGGCACCTTTGCGTTTCCTGTTCTCTCCTCCCGCGAAATTGACAAACAGAAAACAGCGCGGGCGGCGGAAAGTGCCATTGTCCTCAATGTCCTTCAGCTTCTCCAAGCGATGGGCGTGCATGGCCCTGATGAGACGGTTATTTGTTTTAATCTCACTGTGTTCCTCAATCACATCCCTGTAATGACCGTCAAAATCAAAGATCACCTGATAGGACGCCTTCTCGGTCAGATTATTAAGGAAGGTCTCGATCATGGCAGAATGCCGAATAAGTTCTTCCCCGGATAGATTCCCCGCATAGGGACAATCAAGGGAATAACCGACCGAAAGGGAATCATCCTTAAAAATCAAGAAGCCGTCTTCCATGTGGCTGTAAGGCAGGATTTCCTGCAAAGCGTTCAGCCGGATATCAACGCCCCGCCCTTTAATCACTTCAATGATCGATTGCGGAACGGCTGTGTACTGTTTGGCCTTAAAGAACCATTGCAAACAATGTTCAACTGTCTTGGCGGGCTTCCCTCTTTTTATAAAAAGAAGGAGCCCTGCCACAACCCCGGTGAAGGTCAATGACACACAACCGTTAACCTTAAACAGATGCAAAGTCATAAAAATCCCCAGAACGATAAAGAGATCGAATTCCTCAAAGCCAAGAATCCGCTGCCTATCCTGAAGATTCCTCAGACATGATTCCGTGAAAGAACGCATAATTCATCCCTCCTTTAGAATACAGAGCTTATTAATTCCACGATCATCGGCGCAGCAAAAACAATGACCGCCCCGATCAGCGCCGCATAAAAAATTTGCGAATTCCCAAGCATACGTTGCCAACCCGCAAAAATTAGCAGTATGATCGCCACCGGCGTTGACAGCGACCTGATGGCATCCATCAGACTTGCCATACTGCCTTCCAAATCAGCAAATGCCGGGGTTGCAAGCCCAACAAAAATTGCCAGCAAAGCCAGCGTCTTAAAACAAGATTCAAAACATATCCATTTAGAGTTTCTCATCGTCCTCCTCCTTTGATTGTTTGGCTTCGGAATAAGCCCTGTTAAATTCATCCAGTGTGATAAATGTGAAATTCAATCCCGTTCCCTTGATTTTTCCTCCTTTCGCTAAAGCTTGTTCAATGGCTATTAACTTGTCCCGGACAAACTCTGTCTCGCAGACGTAAATAACGTTCTTGTTTTTGACATCAACCCGCTTGTCATAAAATTGGAATATCTTTCCGTAACGATGCGGGGCCTTTAAAGAACGCTCATATTCAAGAAAAAACTTGCTATGAGTTCCATCTTTACGCTGGTGCCAAAAGATCGCGTCCGGTATTTTATGGGCCGTAATCCCATCCCTTTTACCGGGTGGCAAGGCCCGGATATATTCCTCACTCCACCAATCAACGACTTTAATTTTTGAAGACTTTTCAAACCCGATTCGAATATGATTCACCCCTAACGAGTGCGGGACTTTCAGTAGAAGGCGCATGCCCCTGACCTTGAATTTCGGGATGTCCCGATAATATCTTCGCAACAAGGCAAAAAGCTCCGGCTTATCAATGAACCATAATCCGTGTTTCACTGAACCGAATTTCTGGTGAGTAATGCCTACTTGCGTCATGGTCATCCTTACCGGATCACTACTCGACCACCGGCCAAACTTCCGCATCACATCATCAACCGTGACAACCCCCTGCTCTGCGACGAACTTCAGAATTGCAATTTTGATTGGAATGTCATTCATTTAACCTTCCTTTCTCGGTATCATCTCTTCCCCCAAACAAAAAGCCACCCCCGAGCCAGATCTGGGATGGCTTTTAATAACTGTTTGGGGTAAGCAGGTAGCGATCCTGCTCTTTACCCGTCAACTTTTATGGATTGTAAAACTTGATAATATTCACAACATTAACCTCTTTACACACAATTGAAAATATTATTTGCGTTCACTTATGTATGTTCAAATGATCGATACTTTTTGAATTTTTTTGTTCTACTTCATAAAAAAACCAGCTCCCTTTCTTTTATTTCTTAGGGTCGTTCAAGACCACCATTTCTCTTAAAAAACCTATGGTTGAGAAAGGGTGGTCTTGAACAATCTGCGAACGCAAGTGAACAGATTCCCTTAGAAATAAAAGAAGATGGGAGCGCCGCGTCTTTCAAAATCATTTCAAAATTGAAACAATTTTGAAATTTTCCAGGAGTCCTGATTCATTCCCTTTTCTCCGTAAAAAACGCACCACATAATTTATTATTTACGATCCGAATCTAAATTTCTTCTGTATGCGGATAATATAAACTCGCTGATTTCTCCCCGGATTTGGGTATTCGGACAATAAATGGTGTCATACCATTTACCGTCCCGGCCCCTGTGCTGAGGCATGGATACAAACAAGCCTTTCTTCCCATCCAGAATTCGAATACTCTTGACAGTAATTACATTGTTGAAACAGATATCGACAAAGGCTTTTAAGATACGGCCCTTATCAATCATTCTTACTTTCCCCGCGACTCTCATTTGAAGTGTTTCTTCCATCATCTCATTGACCTCCCTGTTTTTAGTTTTACCTGTCAAACCGTTCCCTTATGACCGGCTATCCTCATAAATCACACTTTCGTAACGGCATCCTTTTATCGAGCTCGATATACGCTATGGCCGGGAACTCTCCCTTGTTTAATTTGGCCTGAACAACGGCACAGGCCTCATTTAAGCTCTTGGCCGAAATCCTCCATGATTCAAACTCGACATAATAAACTTCTTTTTCCATCGCATCCCTCCCCTTGTGATTTAAGCAATAAAAGACAAAAAGCCACCCCACAGCCAGATCTGGGATGGCTTTATTTTGATTTGTTTCCTTTTATGAGATATCTGTTCTTTTCGTAAAGCTACAATGTAGAACGTGGGTCTACGCTGGCTTGTCGCGTTTTACCACATCAGACACATTCACCCGCAGAAAAGAACAGACACCTCCCCGGGATTATTCTGTTGATTAGTATGAAACGACCTTTGTTATGACATAGTAATGAATATCCTTATCGGTAATTCTTTCTTTTGTCATACGGCTATAGCCCTGAGTTTTTATGCGTCTCGTTATCCCTCGGCTTTTCTTAAAGAAATATGGTTCCGTTTTCGGAACCCCCGCGTAAACGAACAACAGACAACAGATAAAATACGTACAAAGAAACTGAACACACGCCCGATAATCACGCATCGCACACACCCTCCAATAAAAAAAAGGGCAGCGCTTGAAGTTATATCGTAGATAGAACATAACTGTCTCAAGCACTGCCCTGTTATCAAGTCTTTTGGCTGGTCAAGCCAAGACCAAGATCAATTCTCTGCTAACCGCGGTGAATCTTGTAATTGAATTTGCGCGAAGTATGCCACATCACTTTCGCGCTGTCAAGGGAGGCACAAGAAAATATTTAAATTTTTTCTAATTCACGCTGAGGATTTGGCAATCGTATAGTCTTTTGATATATACTTGTATTAGAAAGACAAAAAGGGGAGCACGTGCTTGCGATGCTCCCCCACTACGTCCGGCGACCAACCGGACAAAACCACTTTAAAGTAGTCCCATCCGGTATCATAAAAAAGATCAACCATTTTATCAATAGGCTGAACCCGCTTTTTTCTGACCAAAGTAAACATTCTTCGAAATTGGCAAGATCAGCCTTTTTTATAAATCTCATAACGGTGTCTGGCAACGGTTTCTTCAGGGCAATTCGTCAATGCAGCGATTTCCTGATCCGACTTACCCAGAATAAACAGAGGAAAAAACTCTTTTTCCTTACCAGTCATATTGTTAATCGCAGTTGTCGTCTCGCCCTCCAGCCCGCCACAAAGAACCTTCAGACTATTCGTTATCGCTTTGAGGATAAGACTGGTCATAGAGTTGATCCGCTTGGTCAAATCACTCACCTTATTCTTCCATTCCAGTTGCGCTTTCATTTCCTCCGTCACGTCCCGGATGGTCCCATGATACCCTTGAACCTTGCCGTTCTGGTCAAATCTAGCCGACGCCGTAATTTGCACATCAATAGACGTGCCGTCCTTCTTTTTCAATTTAATTTCATAATTCTTAACACTCTTGTGTTCCTGCATGATCCGCATATATTTTTGCCTGTCTCCCGGATAATAGTAAATATCGCGGACAGATGTCTGGTCAATAAACTCTTTCTTACCCGTATAACCAAAAAACTTGGCTCCCTCTTCATTGATATCAACCCACTTGCCCTCTTTTGTTGTAATAAAAATACAGCCCTGATAAGTAGCAAAAAGCATCTCATATAAATTAACCCTGCTCGTGACATCCCGGGTTATCCCCATAAGCCCTACAACATTGCCATTTTCATCCCAGCGGGGAACCTTGGTTGTTGACACATAATGTTTTGTGCCGTCGGCAAAAGTAATGTACTCCAACTTGTCTATAATCATCTTGCCGGATGACATCACCCATTCATCGTCCTCAGCCATTGCTTTAGCTTCTTTAGGCGGAAATAAATCCCAATCTGTTTTACCGATGACATCAATAAATTTGTTTCGCATCCCTCTGGCATGAGCCTCATTGACCAAGATAAGCTCACCCAGCCTGTTTTTGAAATAAATCGCATCCGGCCATGAATCCAGCATACCTTTCATTAACAGCCAGGCTTTCTCATTCTGGAAAGAGTCTTTTTCTTTCAAGAAACCATCGATTTTATCGAAAAGACCGCTGTCTTTAAGATCGGACTTCTTGGCAATGACATCAAAGTTATGACGAATAAAGCGCCCGACATCGGATAGGGCTTCCTGCTCGTTGGTCACAGTGAGGCTGCCAACCCTATCTTCATGGCATTTAGCGATATCTTCTTCTTTTATTCCGGCAAAATTGAACAAAGCATGCAATCCCTCTGACGGCTTTTTAGTATACGAATTATCCATGCCAATTCCTCCTTGTTAAACCTTCTTAAATATTTCAGCAATGATTCTCTCAACTTCTCCCTAAAGTAATACGCTCTACAGGCGTCCACGTTAAGCCATTGCGCCATGACAACGGGCATCTCCAAATCAGGATCTATGGATCGAGAAATAACGCAATAAATTTGATCCTTAACCACAGAAAATCTTTTATAAAGCCGCATCTCCGAATAACATTTCAAACTAAAGAAACTGTCCTGAACCATACCGTCATCGTCTATATAACCATAGCGAACCAAATTGCGCGCCAAACCATCAACATCGTCCACAATATGACAAAAACATTCCGGAAACACAACTCTGCCCAAAATAAGAATTTTTCCTACCTTCGAAAGCATTATGTCGTTTTGAACAGTTTTTAAATACTCCATCAATATTTCTTTCACCTCTTTTTCGTCAATCTCAAAACTTAAACCGTTACCCTCACTCAACCCCAGAGAAACTATCAGGTCAAAGGCATTGTTATAACTGCGAAAGGTGGATTCAAAATACTGCTCAGAGCGCACACATCTATTTTCCTTTGACCGTGACATAGCCGAGACAACCGATCTGATATTCATGCAAAGGAATGTTTTTAGTTTAATCTTCTGGTTGCAATTGATTGTTTCATTTAACGTTTTAATAATCACAATTTCAACGATATCTTCCGGCCCATATCCTCCCGGAGGGATGCCCCCACGAGTTCCTTTCCAATAACGCTGCGCCATAAGGCCTCTTGCAAATCGCTCACAATAACATATCAGGGCTTGCCCATCGCTAGTTTTCAGGACAGCGTTAAGAGCCTCTTGTGGTGACTCAAAATCTTCATCTGGTGACTCAAAACCTTCATCTGGTGACTTAAAGTCTTCATCCATAATGATCTCCTCCCCTAATAATGTCGGTTAGCAGACCAGCGCTCAGCCCAAACATCAAACAACCGCGCCATCCACAAGACATGACAATAGTCCTATGGCGCGGCGCAAGATTGTTTTTTGGATTATTTTGGCTGATCTGATGATTTTGACCATAAAATCCACCGTTCCTAAATATGAATATTAGAAAGGTGGGCGTTTTTAGAACTTTTTTAAAAATATTCTTACTTGCCGAACTGGAAGAAATATCAAGAGGAAACTTAAAGGCAGAGAAATAAAACCGACTAAAATTACGGGATGTAGTTTTGAGGAAAGGAAAAGAGTTCTTTTTAATAAGCCTCTTTTCGTTTGCCAGCTATGATAGCGGCTGGATATCTTCTGTGAATTTATATATATTTTATCATATCTCCCGGCATTTTAATACCAAAATGTTCCATCGGATCAATTCATCGACGAGAAATAATCGACTCAAAATTAAGAGAAAACATTAAGCCTTGGTGCTCCTTTCAAAAACCATGTGTTTCTCTATCTGCCCGACCGGAACCACACCCCATGTGCTTCCGGGATGATCCTTCCGAACGATTTCTTTCGCACTTTTAATATTCTTTGCTTTAATAAGCTGAAATGAAACCTTCGGCTCACTGGTCTCGCCTCTCCTGAAATAATCTCTGTAATCATTGATATTGATCGCCAAATAAAGTTTGTCTGACTTGTCCATCGCACGGCTCCTTTCTTGATTCTTTTTGATTCAAGAAAGGCCACATGAAAGTCAAGGATGGCTCACAGAGCCACTTGCGAGTCACGCTTGCCGGGACGACGTCCTTGACCATGTGGTAGAATCAAAAGACAAGAATCAAGAAAGGATTTCGCTCGAAAAACCGGTGGGATTCAGACTTCTAAGGAAGAAAAGTGAAAAAATCAGGAGAGGCCTTTGCGGCCGTTTTTGAAATGACAAAAACTGCTTCCGATAAATATAAGCCCGATAATACGCCAATTGACAATCCGCGTATCCCGCGAATAATTGATTTTAACCATTCGGTAAGACTGGTCGTTAGGATTATACAGCACCTTGTTAAAATTCGCGGGAAACAGCATTAGACTCAAGCCGAGCAGGAGGCAGATGGCAGGAAAGTACTTTAAGCCATTATTTATAGCCAAAAGCACAGATTTTCTATCCATTGCTGACATAAACGCCCTTCATCTGACCACGTGGAACCCAATGGGCGCCTTTTCTTTCACGGGGATCCGGAAAATAAACCGGAAAGCCCGGACAATCAGCACGATACTCCACGCCAGCAGGAACATAATAATCCGGGTTAAGAAAAACATTGTCCAATACGCAATCGTGCCAGTAAGTGTTCGGTTCTGCATTATGATTTCCCTCCAATTCTAAAATTTATTCCGATAAAATAAAAACCTCTGCCCAATCGAGCAAAGGTTTGACTTTTTTAAAGTGGAGGATTCCCCCTTCAAACGCACCACTGAATATTATTTATTAATATACGCCCAGTTTTTGGATATGTCAATTATTTCTAGCAACTGGTAATTCGCCCAACTGGTAATTCCATTCTTTTAAGATCAGCTAAATATTTTCAGAAGAATCATCGCTTTGCTGTCTGCTGATTTATAATGCCGTTTTCGTATAACCACCATGTTGTGTTATCCTTGGCCGACATTTTACTTTTACAGCACCTTTAGTAAATGATTCATCCGATGCCTTACTTGACCAAATATATGCTTCCCCTGCACTTAGGTGACTCATTTTTGCGGACGTTAACCCACCTAATGCAGCATTGGCCTTCTGTATATGCTTCAGCCAAGCTGGTGAATTAAATTTATGCAAGATGATCTGGGATGACAGCTCAATTAGCGCCACAGGAACTGAAGGAGGATCTTGAGATGCCACTAAAATGCTGGTTCCTTTATGTCTCATTTCACGCACAACCTCAACCAAACCGGAAATCAGGTCAGCATTCTCAATGTATTTATGGGCCTCGTCAAAAACCACTAATTTATTAAAAGTTTTACCACAATAGGTAGCCTCAGAAAAAATTTGCAGCATAACTACGAACAAACCTAGGGCCTCATCTTTCTCAATATATTCATCTCGCAAATCCACAATAATTAATCGTCCAGGATGAATCAAATCCTGGAGTCGCTGATTGTCATCAATGTATTCGCTCGCGAAAAGCAACCGGGTTCTAGCCAATTCTTTCAAATGGTCGGTCAAGTTGGAATTCTCTATTCCATTGCGTATATTATTTAACGTTAAACTTTCTCGAAGAGTCCGCATTATAAGGTTGATTTGCCGCATATACATGCTTTGGCTGCCAATTGCCCCCATTAAAAATTTCCAGTGAGCGGCTTTTAATTCAGAAGCTGAGAAAGCAATTGGTCGCACTTCGATTTCTGGATATTCTGCCTTTCGGGCCGCAACCTTATTTAAGGGCGTAAGTATCAAAACATCTCGCAATGCCTCTGGCCGCGCCTTATAACGCTCTCGGAGGATCTCTACTTCCTCCAAAACTGAATTCGGTCGAGTCATAGATGTAAATTCAGGCGCATAATCCTGTGTCGGACTGTAGTGAAAGATTACGGCGGAGAGCGGACTTGGAAGGATATTAATATTTTCTATTGCCATCGAAGCCATCTCAACCACTGTACCTAATGTATAACTCTTACCACCGCCTTGAACCCCAAAAAGGCTAATTGTATGAGTATGGTTCAAATCCAAGGCAATCTTTCTTCCAGACACCTCACCCAGTAAACCATATTGTGGCGATCTTCCATTAACACCAATCATTATGTCGTAATTGAGAATTTGCTCGGGCTCGTCTATCATTCTTGGTTCTGAAACCTTTTCATTCTCGGAAAATGATGCCTCATCTGAGGAGCCTTGCTCGTAATCTTCAACTTTCTTTTCATCAATTCCGGTCTCAATCACAGTAGGCCTTGAAAATTTCTCACCAGCTGTAGGAGAAAATGCCCGATCGCCCAAAGCGACATTATTAGTTTTGTCACTTATACTGTCATCATCGGCATTTTTCTTAGCATCATATAAAGGCTCTTCTATCGTCCACGATGTCGATCTTTCCCGTTTAGGCACAATGAAAGCCGCAGTTTCTATTTTGGGTACTTTTGCAATTAGTTGCTCACTGAGTGAATGAATAGCAAACGATTCTTCCTCAACCCCTGTTGCAGTCGGCCTGCGACAGTTATCCAACAAAGCGTGTATTAAATCTTTACCTATCCGATGAAATTCAATACCAACTTCATTTTCCGGTTCCTCGGTTCCATTCTTTTCAAAATCAAAAATTAATGCACAACGCCGGAATTGAAGGGTATATCCCTGTTCAATAGATTCGAGGAATACACGCGCTTCCTGCGATGCAATCTTATCAAAAATATTGTAACGCAAGGATCGTTCAAGATAAAAACGAAGAATTTGTGCCAACTCACGGCTTTTAAGCAGTCGGTCAGGTCGATCCGGCTTTCTCAATGCAGGATCAAAATGTCTCTGGAGGACACGTTCACTCTGGTTAATCTGCGCAGAAATTCTTTCTTTAAGTTGATTAAAAGCCGAGAAATCGCCCACTTGCGAATAACATTTCACTTCCACCAGATTGCACGAAATGATCCTCTTTGCCAAATTCAAATCAAACAGTGCTAAATCTGTACGTTGTAGACTGATAGCGTCATCAACATTTTCTTCTTCTCCGCCGGATCGGTACAGATTTGTATGAGAATCCAAAGGAATAATAATCTGATTACTCAAAGCTCCTTGATACTCAAGGAATAATCTGGCCAAAGCCAAACCAAGAGCTTCGGCCTGTTGTGTAGGGGCGGAAATCAATTTCAAAGCAAGCTGACCCGAAAGAGAACGAAGATGAGACAAAATCTGTATTGATTGCTCCCCGTCAACAGATATGCCATGGCTTTGGAGAATAGGTTTCAACATAGCTTCAAGCTCATCAACAGATCTCGAAGAGATAATCAAGTTGTGGGTTGCCTGTGAACTGGATCCAGGCACATAATCAATCAGATAGTCTGGTCTGTTTTTTCGACCTCCGTGATCAAAAAACTCTATTCCCATGTTTCGATCAATGGTGAAGACCCAGTCGCTTCTTTTATGAACTTCATATATTAGTTCGCGTTGCGCAACATCCAATCCAAGGGTTACAACAGGCACCGCTTTAAAACTTGCACCTGATGCCGCAACAGCGGCTGTTGCCAAGCACAATTCGCTACTTAAGGAAGAAAGCAAATCAAAGCAGGCTAGCTGGCTATCAGTATTTAAAACTCTTCCAACTATCGGCCGTTTATTCCAGTAGGTACCCGAGTCATCATCCACAAATTCGGTTTCAAAATCTTGTATTAAGCCATGCAGTGGAATAATTCCCGAAGGCTTCTCGATGATAGCAAGTTCCTCAGCAGGGAATACATCAAGCAAAATACTGATATGCGCGAAGTATTCTTTAACATTGGTGTGGAAATCCGACACTGAATGTTTGGCTAAATTTAATTTCGAAAATAAATGGCTACCTGTAGATGTTGCAAAAGCGTCGGCTGCCTCGTTAACCGTTGTTCCTGGCCGAAGCATAGACTCCAGAGCATCACCCAACACTGGCGAATCAGGGTCCGATGTAAAAAGACGAATGTTATAGCGTAAATCTGAGTATTCTCGTTTTTGTTGCAGAGATAATAAGGCGTCTGCGATCACTGAGCCCGCCCCAGGATTAAAAATGTTCAGAGATAATTCACGAACATAGGGGTGCTGGGACAGGTATCGTTCAATTTTGTCTGCTATCACTTTTCCAGAAATATCTGATCCCGCAACCGATGGCTCGGATAACCCAAGCGCAGAACAAATTTCGGCCATTAACCCCCTGGAGTTCTCTTCAGTGGTAGGAGCGTAAAGCGCCCAAAATGGATTCAGATTATCTACCGGAGTAAATATTCGTCCATCTTCAACTGGAATACCCACTGGGTAAGCTGAAGGAACCAACCCATCCAAAAGAGCTGTACGCACATAAGAAATATAATCTTTGCCTCCTGACTTAATCTTATCAATCCAATCCTGACCAAGACTTACCCAACTTGACAGCCATAACACACGCAAAGGATGAGTTGAAGAAACCAATACCGCCTCTCTATGTCTGCCTCGGAAATCCGTCAAGATCACATGAATTGAATCTACAGCTAGCACATTGCGCAAAGCCTGAAGATGATTCTGCCGCTCAGTTCCAGAAGCTGCTTCGGCCTGTCGCATCAGGCTACATACCCAATCGAGGTAGGCCTCGGCATATGTTAGACACTTTTTTTCATGGTCTCTGAACGAAAACCCTTGCATAATCAATTCGGACTTATCTTGATGCACAGAAGCAAACAAATCCTCACGAGCAGATAAGAATGAAGCCATTGCGGAAGATTGAGGGAAAATCAGACCAATTTCCGAAGGGTTTTCTGCGGCATCTAAATTGATTTGCATCCTCCATCCAGAAAGATGTTTTGGCTTGTCTAAAATTCGCTGTTCGATTGTTTTAAGCATTTGTGACAATGGAATTTGAATGGCTCCCTCTCGTCCGAATTTAGCCAACACTGTAGCCTGACGTGAAGTTCTTCTCGTTCGCCCTGCTTCTGCCCATGATAAACTAGAAATGGCTATATCATCAGGATCTCTCTCGTCACCAAGTGCCGTGAACTGCAACCTAAAGCGTGCATGTTCAACACTCTTGTCAATTGGTATTGCTCTTTGTGGGGGATCTTCTTCCAAGCTACCTCCTGGAAGAACATAAAATGGTTCGCTCTCATGGGATCGTCTGGATGAATCAGAACTATATTCCGTTTCCAAAGGGATTGGATCTCCATCGGCAGTCCAAGGAAGAATTCTGATAAAATGCCAACCCTCCTCAAATTCAATTTTATTGAGTTTGGCTAGATTAACCGTACACTGAAGACGAGCAGGTTTCCAAGATTTGATTTTTTTTGACTTCCCCACAGGGCCGTCATTTTGAGAGACAATTTGTATTGTAAAATGATCTAACCCGTTGACCTTGCTAGGGTGTGGATTGACTTCAAAAAGAACATTTATTTTTCGTCGATCAGTGGGCACCAAAATCTGCTGTCCCGTAAGCCCAGATAACTGCCCATTCTTTTCCTCGTCCTGCGCCACCGGAAGATCCGTTTCCAGAACAGCCAAATGGATCTTATCCAAAGAAAGCTCTTCCTGAAAAGACCATTTATCAAACGAAATATTCCACCACTTTTTATCGGTAGCTATAATAGATGCCCAGCCGTCGGGCTCCTGAATATCATTCTTCTGGAAAAAGGCAAACAGACGGGCTTCGAGATCCTTATCGCTTAAGCCCAGTTCTACAATACGTCCGCGCACAGATTTATGTGAGGTCATCAGACCACGGATACTGCTAAGATTTCTTCGGATCTTTACATTGACCATCGCAGGATCAGCAAAGAGTTTGAAATCCGGAATTAAAGTTAACTCGTATAGGCTGGCTCCCAATGTTTCACCATCAATACCATTCTCTAAAGCCGTCAACAAATACCTAGCACTTGCGACATCATCTACATATATCCAATCTTCTTCAGCTAATAAGTCGAATAAATCATGTATAGGTCCAACTAATGTTGCAGGCAATCGATCAATGAGAGATTTGACCAATTCCTTATAGATGCCATTAAATGAAAGTTCCTCAAAGGTAGCCACTCCAAAGGAATCCTCGGCGCTGGTTCGAAGTGAGTTTGGAATAAAAACAAGCAATGGTTTTCGCAGCTCACCGTTAGCACTAGGATTTCGTATTTCGACTAACTTGGTGGATGTAATCCGAAAGGGGAGTTCTTCGTGATCATGACCACCCAGAATAAAGATGTTTCCATCTGTATAAGTCCGACGAAGTTCTTTACAGACAGATTCCATTACATCATCGTCAAGGTCTGTCACCCGCATACAATGCCCCGGACCACGGCCGTCTAAAGTCGCTTCAATACGAGGGCCTAGCAATTCAGCAACCGTATCGTTCATTTTATCCCTAGATAATTTAGTAAAAGTATTGCTCATTTACGTGGCTCTCCATCCAGCATAGCCCCTTGGCCTCTCTCGATAGCATAACGAGGCGATATTTTCTGGGTCACATACGCGTCCGACAAATCTTGGTAAAAACCTATTTCACGCAATCGTCGTTTGAATGCTTCAAGATTTAAGCGAAGTGCCCGCCTATCTACGATACTGCAATTATTAGCTTTAATGTGCTGGCCATCTTCCGGCAGGCGATCTATGTATAAGCCATATCGATTTCTTAAAAAGCCCAGTAGATCTTCAACTCGTAATTCACGAGTTACGAAACGTCCTTCCTCATATGCTAACACAGCAACCTGCAATAGCACTTCAAGGAGCTTGCTTCCAAGGACAAATCGACGGGGACTACCTTTAGTGCGGGACTGTGCAAGCAAACCGTTTTCCTTATTCTTAAGAAGTAATGAATCTAAACACTCAGTAATATATTGCCTATGGTATTTGCCTCGATATGCCATAAGAATTTCAATAAACTTGTCGAAATCATCAAGATCTATAGACAAAACTTCTCGAATCTCTGGGTCTAATTCTTCCCCATTAGAACCAGAGTCTTCAACCATCCTGGAAAGACGAGCAGAAAAATATGTTTCCCTATTTTGTTGATGTTCTGGTTTGAGTAGCGACAATAGATCATTCACGCTAAAAAATCCATAAGAGGGCAACGGCATTTTCCCTTGAAGGCGAAGGTTGTCTGCCATTTCATCTAGTTTCTTTATGATGAAATTGGCCTGCACAAAAACAGGGATTTGTCGATATAAACGGTCGGTTGATTTGCGAGCGAGTTCCGACATATGTGGATTATTTACATCTGCCATATCCACGATTATAGAGATCCGATATGGACACCCTTCCAGTGCATTGTCCAAGCCAGATTTAATTGGACATTCCTTCATACTACAAAGATCATTGCCAGAACGTTGCTTCACCAGCTTAGGGAGCATGTGTAACAACTTAAGGTGATATAAAGCCAAATGGAAAGCCATCAAAGTTTTTAAATAATCTACCAACACAGACCGGGGGATATAAGGTTCATACGCTAAAAGCCGCAATAAATCATCCGCCATGATATCAGCCTGACCTATACACAATGGTTGGAATCTGGTAGGCTCATCAGAGCTTTTGGTATCCTGAGTAACTTGATGATCAAGACGCAAAATTGCCTGAGTTTCTACATCAACATTAAGATTTGCATCATACTTATCCGTATGGAAGTCATAGCCTGTGAAAAAGAAACGTTTCAAAGCATCACGAGCAGCTTGCCCCTTACCTCTGCGAGCGTAAAAGAGCAGCCAATAAATTTGTTCGGCAGCACCATAATCGCGGGTATGCTTAACATTACGAAATTTATAGGTGTTTCCATGTAATGGCCGTGGCGCAGCGACAGCTTGATTAGCTTTCCCACGATTTACCAAATCCAATAAATCTGTTTCTATCCATTTTCGACAGACTTCCTTATGATCACCAAAACCATCAAACCATTCCCCCCTATCAAGAAATTCGTTAAGAAAATCATCAACATCTAAAATTCGTCCTCGGCTAAATCGGCTGGCATAACCATCATATTTAAGTCGAGGGAATAACATTGTTAAAACTCGGTCCATTTCAATATGTTTAAAATCAATATAAGTTGTTTTAGGTGTACGGAATTCCTTATCTCTACTTTTGATACTCATAATTATGTCTCCCGGCTTACTTTCCCCAGATGCAGGACACCGTTTTCCTTACGACGGATCTGGAAGAAATCAAAACCGCTTTCCGTCAAAAGAATTTCATGGTATGGCGCAGCGGAAAGAATATTTTTGAAAACAGCCAAACTGAGATAAAAGCCCTCTTGTTCCTCGATACTCGGTCTATATCCTTTGTTTAACCGCATCAACATTTCATAAACATCGAGATTAATTCGCAAGCTGGCCACGTGGTTATCACCAGAATTATAAATAAGTACAAGAGCTTGGGACAAACATTCCAGAAATGGATGGGCGGCTGTTTCTTGTTCAGTGCGTAGAGTAAAGAGTCCTCCGTCAAAAAGTCGATAACTACGAATAGTACCTTTTTCCACCTGGCGGACTTTTAATGCTAATTGATTACCTAACCGGTCTGGATCACTTAGGCCTTCACCTCGGTTAATTGCACGAAGAATTGTTGCGGCGTCATTTTTATTTTTTATACCGGAATCCTTAATGGCTGCAAGAAATGAATCAATGCTTCCATATGGAAGCATCCCTTTCCAGGCACTATCACGATGTTCAAAAAAAAGGCGGCGGCGCATATGGGAAAGATAATCACGATGTTTTGAAATCAATCTTGGACGGTTTTTAGAAGTAAATTCTCTGGGTAGGTTACGAAACAGCGCCGCAATAAGCTCATCGTCATAACCGGCTCTTTCAGTAAAGGAAAACCGGCTCATCGGTTTAGATTGTGGATTTAAGAAATCCATTTCACGATCCATTGCTGGATTGCTTACCTCAGCCACATCGATCTCTCGTAATAATGAGATGAGCCGGTCATTTGAACCTTCACTTCCCCCCAACCATGAGTTAAAGTAGAGGCTATCAAGAATTCGATTCTTGTTCACTTCTCCACCGTTTTGGTAAAGATTATGGATATCGTCGCAATTACGTGTTCCAACTAGCATAAAAGCCAACGCTGACCGCAGGTCACGCATTGTGATGTGCAATCTACCCCGCAAATGGGTAATAGTGTAAAGCATTTTCAATCGGTCTATCACCTTGGGGCCAGCGACAGGATCCTGAAAAGTCTTGATATTGTGATAGGCGTAACATTTGGCCTTGATGTCGCACTTTTCACAAGCTTGCCAATATTCCTGATTGCACATGCGTGCAAGTAGGCGTTCCAGAATTGAAGATTGAGTTCCCGAGGGCTCAGCTACCACTGAGCGTAGATTAAGGTTAATTACCACCACCCCTTCTTCCGGCATGCTCCCCAAAAGTCCCTTCTTAATATGCATAGACAACAATGGGAATTTGTCCTCATGTTCAAGAAAGAAATCAACGAGGCGGCCCTCATTAATCGCAATCAGTCGAGTTTGATTTTCGGGCCAGGCCGAATTATCTTTCCCGACAAAAGGCGCAAAAAATTTCTGCAATACAGCGTCATTACGTTCATCCCCTTCATCCTGGCTACCATCATAGTTACTCTGATATGTGTGCCCCTTAAGCTGAAAGACAGCACCATTAACTCCCCGTTGCATCTGTGCACCCTTACTTTCCGCAAAGGTTTCAAATTGCTGGATAAAAGCCGTCTTGCCGTCACCCGCATTACCACTGATGATCACCAACCGAAACTCCCCTTTAAGCAGAGCGGGTTGGAGTTTTTCGTCAAGATAAGTCGATACATATGTCGCTTTGCCTACTTCGTCTAAGCCACGAGTCCCCGCATTAGACACTTGACTTTGACTATATAGTGTTAAAAGATGCATCACAAAGGGATTTGTGTTCGGTTTGGTTGGCTCGAAGCTCAATTTAGCTACAACTTTATGACCGGCATCTATTTCACTGGTGCTAAGAACCGACCGATAATGTTTAACCACCGCTAAAGCAGATAAAAACTCCTGTACCGAAGCAAATCTATCCTTACGTTCCGGTTCGATCATCTTCACCAACACAGCGATCAAGGATAAACTTAAATCTGCACAGCCCTTGAACTGTTTAGGATCCTTTGCCTGCCCCTTAATCGGTGGAGTCGGCCCGTCAAACGGATATTTTCCAGTTAAACATTCATAAAATGTAATCCCCAGAGCATAGAGGTCCCGGTCTTTACGATCAGCAGCTTCGGGTTCACTTGAATAATTATAATCTGGTGGAACATAACGACGGGTGCCACCTCCCCCCATAACCTCATTGTTTTCAGAAACAGCAACATTGAAATCAATTATTCGGACACCCTTGTCTGTCCAAAGAAGATTAGAAGGCTTCACGTCTTGGTGATATACCCCATGCTTATGCAGATGTCCAAGTCCCTCCGCAGCTTCTCGGACTATACGCACGGAATCTTCAAGCGACAAAGCCTCCGCCTCGATCAGACCTGAAACATCAAGACCTTCCACGTAGTCAAAAACAATATATGGTGTCTGCTTAGCATCAGTCATCCTGTCTGCCCAAACAACCTTTACAACGTGAGGATGCTCTGGTAGGTTAGTGAGAGTTTTATATTCTCGGCGTAAGCGCTCATAAATACTTCGACGGTCTTTCGTCACCAACTTGATAACCCGTACTACATCACCCAAGGAATCAAATACCTTATAGGCTACTCCGAAACCTCCACTTCCTAATTTCTTTTGAATGCGAAATCGATCTGCCAAAATAAAATCCTGCGGTAAATTAGTCAAATCATCCGGGAACTTTGGTGTTTCTGACAATGGACTACCTGCGACAGGTGTGGAATTATTCTTGGCTTCAGGTAAAATCAGATCATCTAAGGCTTTCCTGGCAATAGCTGCACTGGCATAACGATCTTCCGGATCAAACTCACAGAACATCTGTAACCATTCGTCGATCCCATTGGGTAAGTCCGGTTTATGCTCCGTAGGTTTCATCGGAAATTTGCCATCAGCCTCCATCATCTGATCAACATTTTCAAAAGGCAATTCACCAGTTAACAGTTCATAAAAAATTAGGCCAGCGGCATATAAATCAGAGGCAATGCTCGCCTGGGAAGGGTCCTTAAAGCACTCTGGAGATTGGTAAGCTGCATCGAGGTCATCTACAATCTGATCAGCAATCGTCGAGGTGCGATTTTTGCCAACCCGGGCAAAATCGAAACCAGTAACGCGCGCTTGTCCCCCTTTGGTTATCAGTAGTGCATCCGTAGTCAGATTGCGATGGATTACCTCATGGCGATGAGCATGATCCAAGGCCGACAAAACATCCCGCATTACCTGAAGTTTCTGGTCAAAGGTCAGAGCTAGCGATGTTTTATTTATATGCAACCGCAAGGCTTGGCTAGGCAAATCCTCAGTAACTAATACGACCTTATCTTCATCATCATTGATAAAAAGGTCCTTAACAGCCAATATATTGGCATGGGTTGGCATGTGCGCCACAGCGCGGTACGCATTACTTATCTTCTTAAATTCTTCCTTACGAGCGACTTCATCCTGATAAGGATCGGTCTTATATACACGCAACCGGGCAAACCCCCCACTCTTACCTAACAAATTGTGCTTGGCACGATACTCAGTATACCGGTCAGTTCCACCCAGCTTCTCTTCAACCTGCCAATCACGAAATACCATGGCCGCACTTTTGGGTTTGGCGTTACCAGTGATCGCCTTGATAATTTGAGAGTGGAAGCGGGAAATGTTATCCAACCGATTGTCAGGGATGCGGCTTTGGTCACGGAAATATTTCAGGCAGTGCTTCAGATCAGTTACATCAGGGCTATCGATACCTGCTTGGTCATATACGGTGGCGTCGTCGGCAGTGAGCAGTACGGTGGCATGCACGTGAGCCTTGCGCAACTCGATGAGACCGGTGTTGCTTTCACGAATAATCGCAGCCATGCTCTTGGCGTGACTACGCAATTTGGCCAGTGGCGAAAAAAACGGCTGTCGTCCCTCAGGATACCACTTGGAACCGTAAACATCGATATTGCCCCTCGTACCTTTGACATCCACCAAATAAATTGCGTGAGGAGCGAGAATAGCGATGTCAATCTCGAAAACTTCCTCACTCTGACGCATCTCGAAATTATGAAATATTAACCAGCCGTCAGGCAAATGGTCCCGAAGAAACCCAATCGCTTGACGTTCAGATTCGTTCGTGGGTTGCCCAATGGGTATAACTTTCGCCATTAGCAACCTCCCTCTTCAATAGCGCGCTCAACGAGGGTACGAGCTTGGGATTCTAAAGCATTGCTCGTTGTTTTCGAATTAATGAAAATCTCCATTTTTTCACAAACTCGATCGATCAAGCCGTCTTCAAATAAAGGAACTGGAACTTCTCGATATTGGCCTTCATTCATATGTGGAATAGAGCCGCCATAGGGTAGCCTTTTCGTCACAATTTGTCCCGCCCGAGATGCTATAAAAGCATAAAGGTATCTCAACATACGCTTATCTGGTGATGTCAGTCGCAGCATCAAACCACTAATCGCGGAGCCAACAAGACTAGGAATTATCCAAGTGGGACGACAGATCAGGCCATAGGTTTGACCAAACGCCTGTACTAAAATCCCCTCTTCATTAACTATGAGCGTCTCAATCTTGGGTGATTTTCTTGCTAAATGCCCCTTCGGTTCTGGCGTCCAATAATAAAGAGCATCCCCCGAGAAATATGGATACCCGTAATCGGGTTCATTAGTCATGACTCTGGAACTAATTGGAGGCAACATTACGTTTGCAATTTCGCCAACTGATGTATGAGATCCTGAGTGAATATTGCCTTCTATGCGGATAGCCGATGGCGAATGATAGGCGGCATCAACACGTTTCAGTAACGATGAAGCATTAACGGTTGAAAATGACAAACCACAAAGAGGTTTGTCATTATCCCGAACCTCCAACATCTCATCAAAAATAAATTTTGCTTCATTGAATGCTTTTGCACCTTCAACTCGCAAATCTGCTGCTTGTTGAATCAGCTTATGGGCTTGATCTTCCACCGCGCCGAGACGCGGAACAGGGAGGTCAGCGATATGATTAGGTTCAAGATGGGTTATGATCGAGCCATATGTCCCAGAAATAACGATTGGCACGCCAAACTTCGTGCTAAGGTATGCATAGAGATAACCCGGTTTGATAGTGCTTTCATCCGGAATGATCCTTAAAACATCTTCCGAACAAGCCATTCCGTTCATATCGGCACGCACGTAAGCCATACGACCAATATTGCCAGAGCGGGTGATGAGGATCCAACTTGTTTTTATTAGAAGCTGACTATTCTTTCGGGCAACTGATTTTGCAATATGGCTTATGTTAGCTAAATCGGCCTGAAGAATGTCCGAACTAGATAGGAATGGATACCCATGTTCAGTAGTATCTACCCACCGGCGCGTAATTCGTCCTGCATTAATGATCCCCGAAATACCGCCCTCTGTTAAATTTTGAAGATGATCCTTTCTCGCCTTTAGTTTGCGAAGCAATTCTCGCGCTTCCATTGCTCCTGACATATATGGTCCACAATCAAGCCGACGGCCCTGCTTTTCAATCCATGAGCTTGGAATCGCCTTGCACTGAAACTTTCTGCTCATGACATCACCTCTCCGGTCGAGCAGAATTCCTTATATTTTCTTGCTACCAATGGTAATTCATCATGAATACGACGAGAGCTCCGTGTAGTACGCCGAATTTCCACTTCGCCCCCTTCGCGAATACGCTCTATAACTTCTTCATCAAAGATTAACTCTTCACCATCAGGTGCTCGCTGAAATAGTAGGTTACCCCGAGCATCCACACCAGATCGATCTACAACAGCCATAAAAACATTATATTCCGGATGTTCGGTGTTGATCAATTCTTCCTGGCTACGGCGGCGCAGCACCAGCAGACTCGGCAATGCAGGTGTCATACCGTACTCTTTAACAGTAACTTTGAAAGGCTCCACCGGGAGATCAACACTTGCCAGAACCTCACAATGACGCAGAATCCACCAACGGACATATTCATCTCCGGGATTACCTAATAGACCATCCGGCAACAAAATTCCTATACGACCAGTTCCAGGCTTCACCCACTGCAAAGCACGTTCCAAAAACAGCACTTCTGGGGGCACTCCACCGGTATTCATATTACCGGTACTACGATAACCGCCATCCTCATCCCGCTCCCAGACATTTCCCAATTCGTAGCGCCTCAAGATCGAAGTGTCACTGACTGTATCCTGCGTCGAGAACCATGGATTGAGCAAAACCACGTCCATACTTCCCAGTGATATCGCAGGTCGAGCTGTTTCGATACCGTCTAAATCTCCATCGGGAAAACTGCGAGCATCAATCCGGAAAATGCGTCCAGGGTTGCCTATAGTGAACAACAGATTCATACGGCTTGTGACCACCAAGAATGGATCGATATCACAACCAAGTGCATTACCGGCCGCCCAGGCAGCTGTTTCACGTTGTGCTTGCAATATCTGTTCGTTGTTAGCCATTTCAGGAGTTGTACCCATAGATGCTAAATAAATTTTGAAAATATGGGTCGCGGTCATGGCTAAGAAGGTGCCAGTCCCGCTAGAACAATCCATTATGCGTTCATTCGGTTTAGGATGAAGCATTTGCACTGCCAGATCGGCCACATTTAGCGGTGTAGGATAGCGCCCTTCCCTCCCGTCCATCACACTGCGGGCAATAGCACGGAATGCACTTGTTCGGTATCGGGGTTGAGTTTCACTAAAAGAGTAGCGGCTCAGCTCAGACACTACCCGAGCGGTTTCTTGAGAAGACAGCGTTAAATCCCAACCTCGTGTCAGTAAGCCGGGTTGCCAAACTTTAGCAGCAGTGATACATTCGTTGATGCGTCGCTGAATGGCCTGTTGCCCAGCATCTGTAAATGGTTCATCTCCTTTTATCCAAAACTTGCGCTGTTCAATCGATAAAGTTTCATCATAAATCTTTGCTAACAATAAGACAGCCAACTGTTTGAAAGAATCCTTATGATCGAGCCCCAAGTTTCGATTCAGATACTGACGACAACGCATAACCGCGTCCTCTAGATCCTCAGCATCCGCACTGACCTGGATAACCCCGCCTGTACGATCTAAATCTGAAGTGCGTTCTCCAGGTACCGGCCAAACACCGAGCGGCTTGAGCCGCCCCTCGAAACGTGTACGCTCAATTTGAAACAGGAACTCTTCCTGGCCGTTAGTCCACATACCAAGCGTTGCCGAAGAAATCAATTCCAATAATTCCTTCAGTTCTCGAAGATCATCTTCTGCCTCGGTTATAGAACGCAGCCTATCACGCTTCTTCTGGTTCCTACAAACGATAATGCGTTGCAGATTGTCATTTGTATGCGCACAATCAGGTCGAAAAATGGCAATATCAATACGTTTACGCCTCTGCCCCGGGATCTGAGGGTTGAAATTCGTCTCTAAGTCAGCACGGTCAAACCCATAGCTCTCAATTAGTTTGCGTAGTACCTTCTGTGCCAGCAATTTCTTGGCAGAAGCACTTTCTTTGTTCCCCGTCAGAATGTCAATAAAGAAATTATCCGGACTGTTGTCCTCGACATTTTCTTGCGGAGTCTCAATAATATCGTCATTCTGTTCGCTCATGCGTCGTGTTCCTTAAGGAATTCTCGATATTTCTCTGCGATTAACGGCAAATCATTATCCTCAATTTTCTCACTCCGGGTTAAAGTGCGTTCCACAAAACTTCCACCGATACGGATACGTTCAATATATTTACGAGCCTCAATAATCTCTTCCCCATCCGGTGTGCGCTTGAAAAGCTTATTACCACGACGGTCAACACCCACCTTCTCAGCCACAGCCATAAATACTGGGTACTTCTCCGCCCTTCCAAAGGCCTCTGTACGCTTTTCCTCTTCGCTTTTACGTCGTAGAAACAACAGACTTGTAAGGATATTAACATTAGCTTCAGCGATAAAGGCTTCTACCGGCAAATCGATAGAGGCAAGCACCTGAGCTTCGCGCATAATCCACCAACGGATATATTCGGCTGCTGGGTTACCGAGTATGCCGTCTGGCAAAACAATGCCCATGCGGCCAGTACCCGGCTTGAGCCATTTCAGACAACGTTCAACAAAGAGGACTTCAGGAGCGACGCTGCCTTTTAGTACACCTGTATTTCGAAAACCACCTTCACTATCCGACTCCCAGGTATGCGCCAAATCATACTGTTCAAGAATGTGTTTGTCTGTAATCGGGATATCCGCTCCGAATGGTGGATTGGTCATAACAATATCGAAACTCCCGAATTCAATCTCTTTCTTAGCCTTGGCCAGATCAGTTGTATGCCCATTCGGGAACTCAAGAGAATTAATATGATAAATATGCCCCCGGCCATCACCGGCCATCACCATATTCATTTGGGAAGCTCGAATAAGAAATGGGTCAAAATCTGCGCCAAACACTTGATTGGCTGCATATTCTTTAAGTTGTTCATGAACGGTTAAAAACTCCGTCGTACTCTCCAAGCCAGCCTGACTATTTTGTTCATTCCGAAATTTTCTGAGCATATGAGCGAGGGTAGCAACCAGAAATCCGCCGGTTCCACATGCAGGATCCAAAAGAATCTCATCCTCCTTAGGGTTGAGCATATTAACCACAAGCTTTACTACACCTCTTGGAGTAAAATACTGCCCACGGTCTCCACGCAAGTTCACACCCACCAATTCTTGATAGGCCACACCCTTGGCATCAACATCTGTGCGGGTGAAATCGTACTTAGCTAATTCTGAAACAATAAAGGCAAGGGCGCGATCAGAAAGCGCGATCTCTTCGTTACCACGAAATATATTTTTGTACTGCTTTTTGACTTCAGTGAAAAGCTCCTCAATACGCTTACGAATTACCTTGCGGCCCTTCTCGTCAAATTGTTCTTTTGGCCCAGCCCAAAAGCGACGCTGCCAAGCCTGCCTTTGTTTATTTCGTAGATTCTCGTCGTGCATTTTACAAAAAATTAGATAAAGAAACTGCCAGAAGGCTGCGTCCTTCGGCATCCCCTCGTTGCCGTGAATAAAATTGTGACAACGACGGAAGGTAATCTTTAGCATTTCATTATCAGCTACACGAATATGCGCATCAGATACAACTTCTTTTGTGCCGATGGACTCTTCCGCCATCGGCCAGTCCCCGATAGGATTGCATTTCGTTTCAAAGCGTTTTTTTTCCTTTTCGAGAAAGAAAAACTCAAGACCGTTGGTCCACAGCCCATACAAAACTGCTTCGACCTCACTCATAATTACTTCGATCTCATCAAGATCCTTTGCTGCTTGTTCAAAATCACGAATACGAACGGCACCCTTGCCGACATTGGGCTCGGGTCTACAAAGAACTGCCCGACCAAGATGCTCAATCGAATGCTCTTTATCATGGTGAAAAATGGCGATATCCACCTTCTTACGCCCTCCGATGGAAAAATCTAACTCCATATCTTCAGGAGAAAAACTGTATTCGTGAATCAAGGCGCGAACCACTCGTTGACGCACCAGCTCCTTCTTTGTTTCCTTGATCTGCTTTCCGGAAACATAGTCAAGGGTGTATCCGGCCGGGATCGTATTCTCGGCTTGCTTTTTCTTCCTACTCATAAAGGAATCCTATCTCTGAAATATAGATCATTTCTGCCCTTCTTTATCTAAATTTTGAATTGTATGTTTTTGTTTTTCGATCCAAGAATCAATATCCTTCCGAGTAAAACGCCATTGACCTCTAACTTTAAACGCCGGTAATTCATCAGACTGCGCCATAGAGTAGATGGTTTTCACACCAACTTTCAGTAGGCGTGCTACGTCCTTAATTTTTAAAATATCCTCGTTTGGCAAAGGAGTAACCCCGGACTCGGTCAATGTTGATTGCCTCTTGACACCTAAGTATATATCTATTCTAAAAGAAAATATGGTATTAGCAACCAAATATGATTATATTTCACTAATAGAAACTAATTAAATTTAGTGTTGCAAAACACTAAACATAAGTTAAAATACCAACATATGAATAAATTCGGAGAAACTATACGCGAACTACGTACCGCTCAAGATTTAGGGCTTAGAGAAACTGCAACAAAAGTAGGAATATCGCCAGCATATTTAAGCCGAATAGAACGCGGCAAAGAAACGCCTCCTCGTCCTGAGATTATCCAATCTTTGGCAAAAATACTTGCAGCTGACCCCGATGTCCTTTTCAGACTTTCCTCATCCACAAATCCAGATTTAATCGAATATATAAATCTCAACCCTGAGCTGCTAAAATTATTCCGCTATTTCAAAGAGAAGTCATTTTCCGCAGAAGAAATATCCAATGTATTTTTCGCTGCACGAAAAATTAAATAGAAATTTAAATCGCATACTCAAGAACCTCGTCAGTTTTTCTCAAATCCACCACACCATAAAAATTACACCCCCCCTAAAATCTAGTAATAGCTATCTGATACATTAACTCGATAGCCTTCAAGGCCTCTTTTTCCAAAACCTCGTCTGGAAATTGTTGCTGAGACGACACTTTATTTAGAATCCCGTGTAAATAATTTGCCGGCTTAAGATGAGCAAAAGGATTTCTCAACAATCGCAAATTATTAATTTTCTCAACGAGATATTCATGCAGCATCTTATTCTTTTTGATAAAACCAAGAATTTGTTTTAATCCTTTCTTTGATTCAACCTCAAAGCCCTTACTTTCCAGGTGTACTTGTAGCCAATGTTCAATAAAAGCGTTAGCCAATAATATTGATGCAACAAATTCTCCATTTATAAAAGTATTCTTGGCTTCTGTGAACACACAATGGCTCTCAAAACTCATTAGATAAGCAGCGTCGGGCATAACCTTCTTTAAATTTTCAACCCTTTCCAATCTTTTTTTGAAAGTCCTATGGTCATGTGCACGTAACCCTGTTGCTAATCGGCTACCCTTTCTTTTCACATCTTCCTTAAATAAATTTTTCTCTTTCAAAACTAAAACCTTTTTATCTCTGTTAGTAACCATTAACTGTGCGTTTTCTGATGCCCTTAAGCAGTAAAATAATGCAAATGACAATTTTAATGATTTGAGGGCATTTTAGGTTTCAATGCTTTCTCGATCATACTCAAATCCTGCTCCATCTCAGCTTGACCGGGCTCTAATTCGAGCGCTTGTTTGATGTATTTGTGCGCCTCACCGTATTTGCCCAGCTTGTAAAGAAGCTCCGCTTTTGTTCCCAGGATGATTCCGTTGCCGGGCAGCAATTCGACGGCCTTGTTGACCAAAAGCAATCCCTCATCCAAATTCTGTCCCGCCTGATACAGCGCGTAGGCCTTGTTGTTGTAAGACCACGCAAGATTCTCTTTGAGAGCATTGTCCTCTAATCCGTCCTTATACACGAATTCCAGCTTTTCAATAGCGTGATCATAGTCTTGCCGATAAAAATAAAATGTGCCCATCGCATAGGCCAGCCTTGAATCCTCGGGATTAATTGCATAGGCTTTGTGAAACCACTCCAGCGCTTTTTTATTATCTTTCTCATTCTTCGTTCTGATACCTAATAGCATATACGTGTCTGCAATGCTGATGTATGTCGGGATATATTGAGGGTCTAATTTCAGGGCCCTGTTGAGTTCTTTCATGGCCGACGGGATATTCTTTTCAAAGTCTTCCTTTGAGGAATTGCGGATGGCCACGCCCAGTACCCGGTGAGCTCTGCTGTTTTTCGGTTCGAGCTGAACCGCGGCCCGGAACAGTTCAATGATCTTACCGGAGGGCACGGCGTTCCCGACTGACTTTATGTATGCCTCATAGTATTGGTCACAGTCGTCCTTATAGAATTCCTGTAACCGCTTCAACTGGGATGCGGCTTCCCTGGCATTCTTCGCGTGCATCAGGTAATAATCAAAGGCGTTCCAGCGGTTATAGAAATTGCTCGGGTTTAACGAGTCGGCTTTATCGAGCCAGACTTTCCCTTCTTTCCATTGATCATTTAGCATATACGCTCTAGCCAAATTGCCGTAGATGATGTCTTTTTCTCCTAGATCATTGGGAATAAGGCGGGCTTCCATTTTGAGAGCCTCAAGTTCATTCTCATAGTCACCGATGTAATCATAGGCAAAACCCAGGACACCGTAATTCTCATAGTTGTCCGGTTCATAGGCTATTTTCTGTTTTAACCCGTCGATGACGACGTGTGGATCGCTTTTATTTTCCTGCTCATCGAAGAGGTTCGGAGGACTCAATTCAATTGGGGTAATTTTGGCAAAAACTGTAATCGGACATACTAGCACAAGTGCCGATATCAATAATATTTTTCGCATTCACGTCTCCCTAAAGCATCTCAGCTACCCAAAAAATGGCAAATTAAATGTTTTCGTGAACCCATCAGCCGTATGCGTTGAAGCAACTTTTAATTGCCCAACATATGGGATTCTCGCCTTATGCGGATAGCTGAATTGATAAGTTTTGCCGTCCCTGTTAATTCTTGGGAACTTACGATATTCAAAAGGGTAAAAATGCTCCGGCATGTCAGCTACTGCATCTACAACAGTGAGAAATTTATCATTATGTTTTACGATTTCTCGTTTGGAAAAATCAACTCCATGAATTACTTTGATATGTTTTCTTAATGCTTTTTCTAAAGCATCATTAAGTTCATAAAAGCAAATCAGCAATAGCTTAAGCATGGCATGAAATGAAATGGCAACTGTCGATTTGAATTGAGCGGGGGGTACTGGCTGATAAATCTTGTCAACCTCCTCCCCCTTTAGCTCATCGATAAAAAATCCAGGGATATGAATTCCTTGAACTGAAGCTGTTACATAATCGAGCTTTTGATTTGCATGTTTTAATCTATTGGTAAAACAATCTATTAATTGTTGAATATTACCGGTACGGCCAAAAAAATCAGAAGCGCAAGTATAGCCATTTTTCCGTAGCCATTCATATACAGTTTTTTCTCCAACGGCATTATCCTGGGGTGGAACTGGCGACAAAGACTTCAGGATAATGTAACTCTCATCTTGAAAACTATCAAAATGGCCAAAAAGTCCACCCATGTCACGCAATAATACTTTAACATTTTCCTGTTTTTCCTTTGGCTCTGTAATGGTGCGAAGATCATCCAGCTTTTGTAATACAGACAAGAAACTTTCGATGATTTCATCCGTTGCCCTGTTAAGTATCCCTCCTGGGTGTCTCAATGAAGGGGCATGACTGTTTCCCAAAAAATACTCATCGGGCAAAGCCTTTAAAACGGAAAATATATTTGGATAAAGCGTTTTATCGATATTGTACGTCCTCGAATATTTATTCATGCCCCCCTCCTATTCAACGACCTGCAAAAACTTGTCCCTCTATGTTTTCGGGAATTCATTCGGAATTCTTCCATACTGTAAGGCCGCTCGATTTAATGCAAATAGTGCCGCAGGATGTTCAGCGACCACATAGGGAATCTGCGAGAAAACTGAAACCACATGCTTTTTGGGATCAGGTTCATCTTCCCGACCATAGTGATGCGGGTGATTAGAAGCCATTTCAAAACCTAAAAATTATGCTGTTTAACATATTCTGATGTAAATAGTTATGCGAGAATAGCCATGGGAAAGGAGAATTCCTTATGGCTAAAACACGCTGGAAGTTGACGGACGAACACTGGGCAAGGCT
>JAKQKX010000068.1 GCA_029560465.1 Candidatus Omnitrophota bacterium | reverse complement strand
CGAGGAATGCCTTCGACTTTTCACCGCTTCCTCTTAAACCTTAACCACTTAAAACTTAAAACTTAAAACTTTTACCCCTTGCCTATCGCCCCTTGCCCATCGCATATTACCCATTACCCATTACCTCATTCCTACGACCTATAACCCATCTCCCGTAGGGAACAGTCGCGACCGTTCCCTACATTCCACCATTCACTCTCTTGTCATCCCGAGCCCGTCGAGGAATGCCTTCGACTTTTCACCGCTTCCTCTTAAACCTTAACCACTTAAAACTTAAAACTTAAAACTTTTACCCCTTGCCTATCGCCTATTGCCCATTGCCCATTACCTCATACCTATAACCCATCGTCCGTAGGGAACAGTCGCGACTGTCCCCTACAACCATCCACCATCCACTATTCACCATTCTCAAAAGTATTTATTTTTCCCGTCAATTGTGTTTAGATGCCGCCAGTTCAATCCAAAGCGGGAAAGCGGATGAATCTGGAGAAAAAAACAAAAAAAGAACTGATCGATCTGGTCACGTCCCTGCAGAAGCGATTGTCGGTCCAGGAGCACACGAAGCTTCATGTCACGTCGGAAAAGGACCTGTACAAGATTCTGGCGTACAGCTCTCAAGTCGGCTGCTACATCATGCAGGACGGACAGTTTCAATTCATCAATTCCCATTTCCTGGATTACACGGGCTATCCCGAAAAAAAGCTTTTAAAGATGCCCCCCCCTTCGCTCATTCTACCGGAAGACCGTCGCCGAACGGCCAAAAACGCGATCATGATGCTGAAGGGGCAGCGCTTCTCTCCCTATGAGTTTCGTATTGTCACGAAAGACGGGCGAATCAAATGGATCATGGAAACCGCCATTTCCATCACCTTCAAGGGGCGGCGGGCCATTCTGGGCAATTCCATGGATATCACCGAGCGCAAGGAGGCCGGCCGGCGTCTGGAGGAGCTTGAAGCGCTGGAATCGTCCATTCTCGACGCAATTCCCCAGGCCGTGGTGGGC
>JAKQKX010000100.1 GCA_029560465.1 Candidatus Omnitrophota bacterium | reverse complement strand
CGGGCACCACGACCAGTTCGCCTTCCGCGGCGCAGGACTCGTTAAATGACACCCTGCCCCTTTCCACATCACCGGGGGACAACCCCAGACTGAAACAAATGATTTTTTCCTGCATACGGCCTATTCCTCCCGGCAAGTTTGAAATATTAAATCAAGGATTTCGATACTTTTAACCCTGATTGATTTGCGGGACATTTTACAGGGATACAGTCCCATTGCAAGAAAAAACAAAACGGCTGTAAGGAGCAAAGGCCTTGAATCCACAAATGACTTGAATCCCCTTGACTTGAAGGAATATTCTTTTTATATTCAACCATCAGAGGGAGGAAATATGAAATCGTTCAGAATAGTGTTTCCCCTTTTCCTTGTTTCTTTGTTATTGGCCTGCGCCGCCACACCCGATAAAAGCAATAATGAACCGGCAAAACTGTTCGCCGCCGACGGGACGGTTCTGGAGTGTCAGGGCAGCCAGATGCTTTTGGCGATCAACATCCCGGATTTTTCCAAAAAATCCGGTTCGGTCGTTGACGATATCGCCAATCAGGTTGTCCGGAAAAGCTATATTCTGGAAGGAGCCCCTATTACCATTGACGGCCGAAAGGGCAATGTCACAGAAGTCAGGGGCAGCCAGGCCAGAATAACTTTTGATCAGCCCCTGTCCTCCTGCACGCCCGGCCGCAAAGTCTCCGTCCATGTGCCGAAGAAAACGATTGCCGTCGTTGATTTTGAGGTCATCGGCGGAAACCGAAAGGAAAAAGGCCGGGTGGTTCTGGAGGGGCTCACCTCCGCTCTGATCGACACAGGCCAGTTCATCGTCGTGGAAAGAACAAAACTTCCCGCTCTGATGAACGAAATCCAGCTCAGCTTAAGCGGCATGACCAAGACGGAAAAGGACGGGCTGGCGGGAAAGCTCCTGAGCGCCGATTTGATTTTGACCGGCACGCTGACCGATCTCCAGGAGGAATGGGAAATCAACCTGCGAATTCTGAATGTCCGGACCGGCCAGGCCCTATCCGCCGTCGCCATGAAGACGAGGCTCTCCAAACAAATGGAACTGCGGGATTCAGGCCCGTGGATTGAAGATTTTGAAAGCGCCGATCCCGATCCCGATCCCGCCTGGGTCCTCCGCGCCGAAACGGCCCCGGTGAAAAAAAATAAAAAAGCCAATTTCAGCGTGCATTTCGACTCCGGCCAGGGCGCCGAAGATTCTTCCCGGTCATTGCGCATCGATTTTGATTTCTCGGGCGACAAGGAT
>JAKQKX010000062.1 GCA_029560465.1 Candidatus Omnitrophota bacterium | reverse complement strand
TGCATGAGATTATGCCCCCGCATAGGTTTATCAACATACATGGTATGAAGACATGGCGCATCGAAACCCGTAAGCCACATATCCCGAACTATAACAAGCTTCAGTCCATCATCTGGATCCTTAAATCGATCTCCAATAGCCTTGCGATCCTCTTTTGAGGTGCTGTGCATTTGCCAGCTCTCAGGATCACTTGAACTCGATGTCATAACAACTTTAACAACGCCTTTGCGCATATCATCACTATGCCAATCAGGACGTAATACCACTATTTGCCGCATAAAGCTCAACCGCTATCCGGCGGCTCATCGTAACGATCATTGCTTTCCTCCACAACCGGTTAGAACCGACGCAACTCGTTGATTCTACGACTGATTGGGAGGCTTTATATGCTCAAAACAAAAAATGGGGTCGATGACGGGATTCGAATTTCAGTTAATTCGCTGCCATATTATTTAGTTATGCAACTATAAGGAGGCCTTTATATATTACAATTGATACCAGGGCACAGCCCAGACATTGCTGGCGACCGGATAAAGCTTCTTCCCTGTATAAATAATGACCCCGAAGCGGACATCAGGATGTCCTTTAAGAAATTCACGGATCGAACGAGTATCTCGGAAATCCAAACTATCTCCTGATTTGACTTCAATAGGCAACACAACATCTCTATGTTTAATAATAAAATCTACTTCAGTATGTGTCTGTTTTGATTTCCAATAATAAAATTCAGGTTGGGTCTGCTGCAAAGATGCCCAAACCAAAAGCTGCTGAAATATAAAATTCTCCAGAAATCTACCTTTAATATTTTCCTTTTTAAGTTCTTGAGCAGAAGAGATCCCTGCCATAAAACACGCAACCCCTGAATCGAACCAATAATATTTTGCCTGCTTATAAGCTGTCTCTCCCCGAACCATAAATCCCCTCAATTCATATAACAACTGTGTATTTTTTAGCAGACTCATATGCCGGCTAACATTGCTCCGTGTTTCTCCTGATATCTTTGCCAATTCTTCCTGTTGGCTTTCCCACCCTGTCGCTTTTGCCAAAGCTTGCATCAAACGACGAAAATTCTGTGGATACCTTATCTTGACCAAATCTTGGATATCTCGTTCAATATATGTATCAACATATCCACTCATAAGCCCAGAGACAACACGCGGCTTTGATGCTAAAACAATCTCAGGCAATCCTCCCTTCCATGCTGATTCAATGAAACTGGCATTGTTCTCTGACTCAACAGAAGTGATCTCTTTGCCCGACATCAATCTATCCAACAGGAAATAATCTTTACGATTCTGGATCTCGGCATAAGAAAAACCAGTAAGATGAAGATATCTGGCTCTTCCCGCCAGTGTTTCTCTGGGGGCGCCTCTCAAGGAGACATTCCCAGAACCCGAAAGTATAAAGCGCCGCTTTCTTTTTGATTGATCAACATAATATTTAATAGTCACCAAAAGTTCCGGACATCGTTGTATTTCATCAATGATTATAGGCGTTTCATTCAGAAGAAGCCCCTGGGGATCTTCTTTCGCCTGCTCAAGCAAGATTGAATCATCCAAAGTTATATAGCGCCATCCCTTTAAACACGCAGCATTTTGAAGAAGAGTACTTTTACCAACTTGCCGCGGACCAGACAAAATGACAACAGGGTGGATATCTAGGGCTTCTTTAAGTCTTGATTCAATATGTCGTTCAATATATCCCATTTGCTACCTCTTGGTCATAGGATACCATATATATTCACAAATCGCAAAATATTTATTCACAAGTCAAGTTTATTTTATTCACAAATCGCTGGATTCCTTCAAAGTCCACATTGACAATTTAAATGACAACTGAAATGACAACCATTTTTCTTGCAAGAATCCGAGAATTTTGCTAGAACCCAGGCAATTGTCAACTAGAGGTAAAAATCCAAGAGTCCGGCGATCTGAGAATATTTATGCCGTTTTTGGGTAAATACTCTCACTTCATGCAAAATAAAGACTCTCGAACTTCTCGTCGGGTAATCTAATAAATTAAAAATAAAGTTACTGACACAACCTTTGTAAACGCTAAGATATAGAAAATCCCCGGAGTTTCTTGCTCCGAGGATTTGTCGTAACTCATTATTCTACAAGAAGTTACATAAGTTCAGGGTGGATGACCGGATTTGAACCGGCGACCTTCTGAGCCACAGTCAGACGCTCTAACCAAACTGAGCTACACCCACCACGAAATGTCGTGATGAAAAACCGCGTTTAAATACGGTTTTTCCGAGAAGGAATTTTTATTTTAGCAGAATTCCTTTAATCAGCAAGTATTTATTATTCAGCCTCGAACCCCCTCACTGGGATGCAGGCACGGCCGATGTAAGAAGGTCTTTCACTTCAAGATTACCGCTAAAGCTCATTTTATCAAATTGAATATCGTTCATTTGCGTTTTAATCTCAAAGTCAACGAGGAGTTCAAGCCCGGATGACTGCAGCGACCCCAGAACCATATCCCTTAAAGAAACATCGTCCACCGATGTGTGTTCCATTTTCTGCCCGAGCAGCCCCAAATTAAGTTTCCCGTTGATCTTCATGTCATTATTGACCGATTTAATCTGAGCCGCCACGCCTTCCGCCCCTTCCTTCTGCAGGATATTCACCTGGGCGTCCATGTTAAGCGCCGGATAATCCAGCCATCCTCTTAAACGGACTAAATTCCCTGAAAACGGCAACCGGGAACTCACCAGCCGGCCTTTGAGATCAAACATCATTTTCTGATCAGCGGGAGGATAAGTGACGTCCGCGGCCTTAAGCTCCATGTCGCGGATTTCGAATTGTAAAAGACGCCCGGGCCTGGTCCGCTGGTATAAAAAATGTCCATTGTGCAATAATAAATTCCTAATCAAAATACGCCAAGGCGGGGATGCTTGTCCGGCTGCGGGCTCCGGCGTTAAACTCTTCTTTTCAGCGGGCTGACTGTCTTGCGCGGCAGGGACAGCCGCCGCCTCGGTAGAAAGATAATAAACCACGGCCTCTCGGACGATGACATCAGACAAAACAATTCCGGGAGAAGACACAAACAGGAATCCCAGGTTAAATGAAACATGTTTGGCGGAAAAAACTTTTGGGATAATCAGGTCATCCACCTGTAACCGCAACGGCCAGCCGAGGTGGATCCGCTCAATCGTGACGGGCTTGTTAAAAAGTCTGGAGAACCGATCTTCCACCAGGGACTTCCCCTGGGTATGGATAAAAAGAATCAGGCCAAGGCAGGTTAAAAGGAATACCGAAAAAAAGGCCGCAAAAAAAATCCTGAAAAATCTCATGGCTTCTTCCCTATATCTCTGCCAGCGGGCATAAAAATACGTCCCTGGCACGACTCGAACGTGCGGCCCTCTGCTTAGAAGGCAGATGCTCTATCCACCTGAGCTACAGGGACTCAATGCCGATTTAAGAAAGACTCTCCCGGCACAACGCATCTTTTCCTGCCGGGTGCTTGCCCCCAAAAACTATAAATGAACGGTTTATTATCAAAAGATTGTCTTATTATACCAGTGATTTAAAAATGTGCAAGATAGTTCCCTTGAGATACCCAGCATAAAAACACAATTTTAAAGCCCAAGGAAGAAAGCCCCTGACAAATAAAAAAAGAGCTGTTTTCTTTTTAATATCCGATCTACAAGTGATATTCCCTCTGGGGGGCCATCCAGAAGGAAAAAAATCCGGATATTGAAAACAGCCCTTTAGGATGTGTATAACACAACCAGTACTCATACACTTTTAGGTTACCTTATTCTCCTGCTTCTCTATCCTGCCCTCCTCCCCTGCTTGTTGACTCGTTGCCAAAAAAAAATGACCTGTCCCGATATGGAATAGGTCTGAACACGCTTTTCTTCTTGTTTGGCGGCCAGGCTATCCTTTTTCAGGATCCTATGACTTTGCGTCCCCACCTTACGATGGGTTTGCCTTTTCATCAAGAACTTTTCTGTCTACCAAAAGTATAAAACATTCAAAACGTAAAAGTCAAATCGATTTTTGCAAGGATTTAAAACTCCGCCCAACAAAGAGTTACGGTGTCCGCGGTGTCAGATCATACAAGTAAACCGCAGCGCCTTTCCCTTCATACGCTGTTAAACGTTTCCCCTGCCGGTCCAGGCTGAACAATAGGAAATCTTGGGCCACGGGGTTCATGCTGGAAAAGAAAAACCAGGCTCTCTGCGGGTTCGGCAGATCCAATGGCGTGTTCATAAAAACCGGCCGCGGCTGCCCGATGGTGTCGTTGCTTAACAGTTCCCGGAAAAACCCTTCCGTATTAAAAACATACACCATGTAACGGAAAAGCGCGTAAGGCTGCGGCAGGTCCGTCAAAAGATGGTCTAAAAACTGCCCGACGACATATCCTTGCTTACGCTCTCCCCCGGCCAAAACCGGTATGGCTGGCGCCATGAACCGTTCACAGCCGAAGCGCTGGCTGTAATACCAAAACGGGAACTGGGCCTCGCTGTTAAGAACCAACGTGTCCCCGCTCCGGGCTTCCCCGGACAAAAAGGCGACCGCCTCCCTGTTACTCTGGCGGTTAAATCCCCCCCAGACAGACAGGCCCGCCTGCCAGAGAGAAGGGAACAGCATCATGGCCGGTAAAACAACGGCGAAAACCCTAAATGGCGGCTTGAGAAAAGAATTGAGGAATACCACGCCTTCAGCGAGGATGATCAGGATCAGCGGGACCAAAAATAGCGACAGGCGGCCCCCGAAAGGGTACACATGAAGGGCTGTGGCTAAAAGCGTAAAAAAGAACGACAAAAGGAGCGCCCCGAGAAATTTCATGTCCTTGCGCGCCAGGGCCACCGCCCCAGCGGCAAAAACCAGCGCCGCGACCCCCGCGCTGCCCTGCCCCACGGGGTCCATAAAAAACGCGGTCAGCGCCTCTTTCAACCAGCGAAGACTGGCCACAGACCATAAAGGCTGCGGCATGAAAGAATTCTTCCACATGTTAAACAGCACCGCATCCGACGCCATGCCGGAGAAAGAAACCCAATACAGCACTCCGAAACTGGCCGCCCAGAGAAGCCAAGTCAGGGCCCAATACTTCAACAAACGGTACTGACGGGCCGTGACCACCGGCACGCCCTGGCACAGGGCGATCGCGGCCAGGATAAACACCGATGGGTTCGATATCCATAAACTCACAGCGCCCGCAGCTCCCATGCGCGCGGCCCGGCCCCATGTTAAAGACTGCGGCGGGAAAGGCACGGCCATTAAAACTAAAAGGATGGTCGCCAGGACATCGATTGAATACGGCTTCAGTTCCCCCGCGTAATAAATTAACGAGGAGCTGAACACGAACAAAGCGAGGGCCAGCGTTCGCGCCGCCGGCACGCAGATTTTCCGGATTAACGCGTCAAACGCGAACACGCCAGCCAACCCAGCGCAAAACGGCCAGAACCGCAAAACAAGTTCATGGTTGCCGAACCAAGACACCATGATTTTCTCGAGGAGCATGAAAAGATACGGCTGTTGTGCGGAATTATCGGCTAAGGGAATATGCCGCAGGATTTCCATCCAGGAACGGTTCACGACCAGCACTGCGGTCACGGTTTCATCCAGCCAGAAAGAGCGGTTCCCCAAATAATGGGCCGCCCGCAAAATAAGGCCAACGGCTATAAAACATCTGGCAAAAAACCGTGCCCCCAGAAAATCAACCGCCTTGTTCGTGATCTGAGGGGTGTTCAAAATGGACACAGGCATCATGGCGCCCTTCGGGTCTTAAAAAGAATGCCGTTTCAAGAAACCGGATCAGGCTCATGGGCTTTACGGCCGTAGACCCGCTCATAAGCCTGGCAAAAGGGGCAAATCCGGTTTTCAATGCACTTGACGAACCAGAAACTAAATCCCTTTTGTTTTTTCCTCGCACCCTGGCACACCGTGCATTCCACGCACTTTTGTGCCATTTGACGGTCCCGTTCAGTGACAGATTTTTCTGAAGACATCGGCGTCCTCCTTCATCTTATTTAACTGCCCTGCCGCTCTTTGCGGCTTCCCAGGCAAGATCAACTGCCTTCAATGGGAGACGGGTTCCCGTGCAGGCGGCGATTAATGGATTTCCGGATCTCACTTAAAAGTTTTTGCGGGTGAAGCGGTTTGGCGAAAATCCGGTAAAGGCGGCCGTCCACATCAACGGTTTCATCCCCTTTATCCTGCTCAACGCCCATGGTCACCGTGATGAAAAAAACCGGGATCACGCTCGTCAGAGGGTCCCGCCGCAGCGCCCGCACAACGTCCATGCCGCCGATATCCGGAAGCATGACATCCAGCAAAATAAGGTCAGGCCGCTCTTCCAGGGCCTTCTGAATCCCTTCCCGGCCGTTTAAAGATCCGATCACGTTCTTACCGGCGTTTTCACACCACTTTTTCAGCAAACGAACCGTGTTCGGGTCGTCATCGATCACAAGAATTTTAGAAGAGTTCTTCATGGGGGGTTAAAATAAAGTGTAAATAAAAGGCGCCACCGCCGAACTCTCCGCGAAAATGATCAACAGGCTCAACAGCCCCAGGATAATAACAATGGGCGCCAGCCAATACCGTTTTCGAACGCGCAGGAAATCCCATAATTCTTTAAGGATCGCGATTTTCGACATAAACAGCCCTCGCTAAAATTGTCTTTTATATTCTTCCTGGCTCGGGGCCATGTCTGGACGCCGGATCCAGTAAGAGTTTCTGTCCGGACGGATCGCCCGGTCCAGGGGGTCTTTGCGCAACAGGCGCAAAATACAACCGACCGCGCCAAACACGGTATAAAACATCACCCCCAAGATAACGGTTGACACAACCGCGCCGATCAAACGCGTCCCGGCCATCCAAAGCCGATAAAACCCGCGCAACCGTTCCGGGGCCTGCCAGGTTAATCCCGCGAGCAACGCCGCCGCTAACAATAAAACGACAGCCCCCGGCCCAAACCCGCTCTTCTGCCCCCAACGCAGGCTGGCCAAAGCTAGAATCACAGCCAACCCGTAACCGAACACCAGCAATTTTTTCCGTTCCTGGTCCATTGTATTTTAATCTAAAATCCGAGAAATGTCTTCTTTTTGATATTTATCTTTATCCGGCTGATCCTCTTTCTTCAGCAGAAAACGGCCGAGCACCAAGTCGTCCATATTCGTGCGCATAAAACAACGGTACGCGTCTTCCGGCGAGCAGACAATCGGCTCCCCCCGGATATTAAAGGACGTGTTGATGACCACCGCGCACCCGGTCAGGCGCTCGAACTCCTTGATGATGGCGTAAAAAACCGAGTTCGTTTCCGGGGACACCGTCTGGACCCGCGCGGAATAATCCACGTGCGTCACCGCCGGGATGTCAGACCGCGACACTTTCAGTTTTTGGATCCCCCCGCGCTCACAGCCCCGGCTTTCCGTGTTCACCCTGCGCTCCTGGATATCGGCCACCAGCAGCATGTACGGGCTTTTCACGTCCAGCTGAAAATATTCCCGCGCTTTTTCTTCCAAAACGCTCGGCGCGAAAGGCCGGAACGACTCCCGGAATTTGATCTTCAGATTTAACAGTTCCTGCATGCGCGGGGACCGGGCATCGGCGATAATGCTCCGGCCGCCCAAAGCCCGCGGGCCGAACTCCATCCGCCCGGAAAAAAGCCCGACCACGCGTTGGCCGGCGATCAAGGCCGCCACCCGGCCGGCCAGGGCTTCAGGGTTGATCTCCTCATGCGGGATCCGCCGTGTTTCAAGAAACTCCCGGATCGTCCCGTCATTGAACACCGGGCCGAGGAACGACCCCTTTTGCGCGTCATGTGTCTCATCCGTAGCCCGGGGGTTGCCAAAAATCTGATACCACGTGAACAACGCCGCGCCCAGCGCGCCGCCCGCGTCTCCGGCCGCCGGCTGAATCCAGATATTTTTAAACGGCGCTTCCCGCAGCACCCGGCCGTTGCCGACACAATTTAAGGCCACGCCTCCGGCGAGGCACAGGGACTCGCACCCGGTTTCCTTGTGGACATGCCGGGCCATCTTCAGCATGATTTCCTCGGTGACCTCCTGAATGGACCGGGCGCAATCCATATCTCTCTGAGTGATCTCCGCCTCCGGTTTCCGCGGCGGCCCGCCGAACAACCGGTGAAACCGGCGGTTCGTCATGGTTAATCCGGCGGCGTAATTAAAATATGCCATGTTCAACCGGAAAGACCCGTCGTCCTTGATATCAATCAACTCCCGCCGGATAGTATCGGCGTATCGGGGCTCGCCGTACGGGGCCAAGCCCATCAATTTATATTCCCCGGAATTCACCCGGAACCCGGCGTAATACGTGAAGGCTGAGTATAACAAACCTAACGAATGGGGAAAACGGATCTCGGCGTCGAGCCTGACCCGGGCGCCGTCCCCCACCCCGTAACTGGCCGTGGCCCATTCACCCACCCCGTCCATCGTGAGGACCGCCGCCTTGCGGTACGGCGATGGGAAAAAAGCGGCGGCGGCGTGGGACTCATGATGCTCGGGGAAAAAGAACTCTCCGTCGAACTCAAGTTCCTGGCGCAAATATTCCTTCATAAAAAGCTTTTGTTTAAGCCACAGCGGCATGGCTTTGAGGAAAGACTGGCCCCCCAACGGCGCGTATGTCAAATAAGTCATGAGGATGCGCTCAAACTTGATGAACGGTTTCTCGTAAAAGGCGACGCACGAAAGGTCTTTTGCCGTGATTCCGGCCTCCGCCAGGCAGAACCGGACAGCGTGGGACGGGAAGGAAAAATCATGTTTCTTGCGGGTGAAGCGCTCTTCCTGAGCCGCGGCGATAATTTCGCCGTTCTTAACCAGACAGGCGGCGCTGTCATGGTAAAAAGCGGAAAGGCCCAAGATGAAAACGTCTTTTTCTGAAGGCATAGGGACTTTGAAAACAGGGCAAGGATAAAGCTGGTTAAAGCGATTGAACTTCTGACAGTTCTTTCAAAACGGTTGTGGGCGGACAGGTCACGTCCTCCAGCAACCGCCTTTTTAACGGGGTCGTCAGCATCCGCAGGATATGATCCCTTGTTTCCGCGCCGAATTTGCCCTCGATCATCTGAAGGTACTCCGGGCGGCTGTGATAACGGACAAACGCTTCATCCCGGAAACGCAGGACATCGCGGGCAGGGACGTGCTTGGTCGGCATCGGGCAGCATTCATAACCATAAAGGGAATACCCTTTCCAGCTTTCCGGTTCTTCGATATAGTCGTATAATTTTGTCCCCGGGTAGGGGAAAACCGGGTACATATTGACCCATTCAAAATTATACCTCAACAAAAACGCGTATGTGCGCTGCATGGACGCGATATCCTCTTCCCAGAGCCCGAACATCACGTCCGCGCAAATGCTCACCCCTTCATCCTGGGTCATGCGGATGACCTGATCGACATCGGGGGTTTTGCATCCTTTTTCCGCCTGCAGGAGGATTTCGCTCGTCGCCGATTCGAACCCGTAGGAAATCCAGTTCAGGCCCACTTTTTTCAGCCGGCGCAAAAGCCTCCGGTTGATCGTGTCAACCCGGGAATACGCCCACATGTTCAGGTCATAATGCTTCGCTTCCAATTTATCGCAAAATTCCTCGATCCGTTTGGGCTTCACCACAAAAAGCTCATCCAGGATTTTAATATGCTTCACGCCGTAGCGCTCGACCAAGAGGCTGATCTCGTTGACCACGCTGTCCACGCTGCGGAACCGCTGAGTCCGCTTCCCGAACAGGTTATTGATGCAGCAAAAATTGCATTTAAACGGGCAACCGAAACTTGTCCAGATAATAGCATACGGGGAGCGGTTGAACACGTCGCCGAAACAGTGCCAATTGTGCGCCCGGTACCGCGCCGGGTTCATGGTTTTCCAGTCCACGGTGGGAAGGACATCCAGGTCTTTCACTAAAGGGGCGTCTTGTGTCTGAATATAAATCTTATCGCTCCCGCACGCCTCATAATAGGCCAGCCCGGCGATATCCGCCAGGGATCCCCCGCTGTACAGGACATGATATAAATTCACAATGGTTTCATACCCTTCGCCCCGGACAATGAAATCCGCCCCAGTTTCTTTAAGCGAGCGCTCCGGCAAGACCGTAGGGTGCGGTCCCCAGACAAACGTTCTGACCCCGGCCAGATCGGCCTTGCGGGCGCGGACCTTTTCAAAAAACTGAACAATCCCCGCCATGGTCATTGTGGAGGAAGACGGGTTCGCCCCCGTGCAGATCACCCCAAATAAAAGCGGTTTTTCCGAGGCCACGCGGTCAATCAGGTCCTCCATCGAAACACGATCCACATCCGACTCAATCATCTGGCAGTCAATCTCTTTGGCTTTAACGTACGCCGTCAACAGCCCCATCTGAATATTCGGGGCCACGGCGGAAAATTCGTCCGCGGTCGTGGAATATAATTGCCTTTTGCAATTCACTGTGGCCAAAATGATTTTATCGCGCATGCTTTCTCCTGTTTTTGCCTTATTATAACCTAATAAACGCGACATTCATCGCGATAAAATATTTTTTTTATAAAACCCGCCAGCCGTCCATACCTGAAAAAACCGGCGCCCGGGCCGGCGAAGATTTTAGCATAAAACAAAACGGCGTGTTCACGCGTCAACAGGATGAGACTTGTACCAGGCGATCGTTTTTCGGATGCCGTCCTGAATGCGCGTTTGAGGGTTAAACCCGATAAGCTGCCGGGCCAAGGCGATATCCACAAGCCGGACAGGGATCATGGTCGGCTTGGATTGGTCAAAAACAACACGCGCACGGCTATACCCATCGCACTCCAGCATCATGTTCAGCAGTTCTTTAACGCTGTGCCCTTCTCCCGCGCCAATGTTCATCGCGGAGTGTGAATTCAACTTTTCCATGGCGGCCAGCATCGCCTCCACGAAATCCTGCACATAAATCAGGTCGCGGACATCGTCCCCGGTCCCCCAGACTTCCAGGGGGTCGCGCCGTTCCACGACCCGGCGGACAAGGGCGGCAAAGACATGCGAGGTTTCAAAATGAAAATCATCATATTCCCCGTAAATATTCGTCGGGCGCAAAACAATCGTAAGAAGCGGCGGGCTTAACTTCTGGGCGTACATCCGGCAAAGGATTTCGGTGTAGCGCTTCATCCAACCCACGCCGAAATATTTCTCATAAGGGTCGCCGGTGAACATCTCCTCTTCCCGGACCGGCCTTGTTCCGGTCAGAGGGTAGCCGGTCGAGCTGCTGAGCCACAAGAATTTCTTCACGCGCGCCGTATACGCCGCCTCCATCAGCCGGGCGTTCATGACGATGTTGGGGGTAACATGAACCAACGGGGTTTTGGAGATCACCGCCGCGCCGGACGTGCTGGCCGCGCAATGGAACACGTAGTCCATGCCCCGCACCACCCGCTGGCAATCTTCCGGGAGGGTCAGGTCCGCCGTCACGTACTCGACGTGGACGTCGTTAACCATCGGTGGACGCTGATGCACAACCGCCCGGATCCGGGCGCCCGACTCCAACAGCCTTAAAAGGAGGTTGCTGCCGACAAACCCTGTCGCCCCAGTCACCAAAATGTTCTTGTTCTTGAAAAACATGCTACGGGGTTCTCCGGCAAAATTCCGTAAAGATCATGCACAGCTCGCTGATCCCGTTTTTGATCGGGTGCATTTTACGCACGCCGCCGATCCGCGGGGGCTCATCGCCGGGAATTTCTCCGATCCGCGCCTTCTTCCTCGCCGCCCGGGCCAGGATCTGCGTCCCCCAAGACACCACTTCCGCGCTCACCCCCAGCCGCTTGACGATATCCCGCCGGTAAGCCCGGTACATGACCAGAGAATCGGTGATACTCAACCCAAAACAAAAATTGATAATCCGGGTGAACATCCAGTTGCCGAACGCGGTGACGACATCATCGTCCTCGCTTTTGGCGCCGTCCCGGTAACGGGACACAATCACGATATCATAACCCTCGTTCATCTTAGCGACGAGTTCAGGGATTTTTTCCGGGATGGAGTTCCCGTCCGGGCTGAAAACAATCACGATGTCCCCGGTCGCCCGGTTCACCGCCTCCAGGAACGCCGCGCCCGCGCCTTTCCTTTCCTGAACAAAGACGTCATAACCGTGCTCCCGCGCGTATTCAAGAGTGCCGTCCACCGACCCGCCGTCAACAATCAAAAGCTGGTCGACCCATTCCGGCTTGATCCGCGGCATAATGACTTTCATGCCGTCAATCTCATTCAGGCTGAAAATAATCAGCGTGACGGTCTCCCGCCGGCCGGACCCGGGCCTGTCTTGACTTTTCTTCCCGCCTTCTGTTTTCATAATATTCTCAACCAAGGGCTTAACCCCAGGGAGGCTTTCCCCTTTAAAGCATGCTTTTGCTTTGTCCCCCGTCGACCGGGATAGAGGCCCCGTTCAGCAGGCTGGCGGCGCCGGAGCAGATAAACGTGACCACGGCGGCGACTTCTTCCGGGGTACCGAAACGGCCGAGAGGCAGTTCGCGCCGGATAAAATCTTCCGTCTGACTGGCGTTCTCCTTCCGTTCCTTTTCCCATCCCGTGCCCGCGATCATGATCGCGCCCGGCGCGACGCTGTTAAAGGTGATCCCATCCTGCGCCAAAGAAGAGCTTTTTGCCATCGCCTTCATAAAACTCGTCTGCGCGCTTTTCGCCATGCAGAACCACGGCCGCCCGCCGGATTCCCTCCCATAAATCGATGTGATGGTGACCACGCGTCCCCATTTCTCCCTGCGCATAAAAGGGATCGCCATCCGGGTCAAACGGATGGCGGACAAAACATTTTTTTCGTAGACTTCCATCCAGACGGATTCCTCGGTCTCTTCATAAACCTCCTGCCCCCAGCGCCCTCCGCCGCCGACATTGTTGACCAGGATATGCACCGTGCCCCAACGCCGGATAACCGCATCCATCACCCGGGCGGTATCCTCCTGGCGTGTGACATCCGCCTGCAGGCACAGGAAATCCACGTCGCGGGCTTTGAGTTCTTCCTGCATCGCGGCCACCCGCTCCGGCGTGCGGGAACACACCGCCACCCGGCATCCTTCCTGGGCCAGCGATAAAGCGATCGCCCGGCCGATTCCGTGTGTTCCCCCGGATATAAAAGCGACTTTATCTGTTAACTGAAAATCCATCTTTCTCCTGTCATACCCGAATCACGTATTTCTGACCCAGTCTAATATCCTCTCCGCGACACTCCGGGCGTCCATCCGGTAATGCCGGTGAATCTCTTCCCGGCCGCAGGCCTCACGGCAGTGTCCATCCGGCCAGGCCATCCTCATCAAAGGGACCCGGCAGCCCGCGTCCGCGCACAATTCGCTCAAAGCGGTCCCCAGCCCCCCGATCCTGGAATTTTCCTCAAGCGACACAACCCGGGGAGAATGAATCATCACTTCAAGCAACGCCTGCTCATTAAGCGGTTTGAGGCGATAAATGTCAAAGATGCCGACTGAAAGCCCGACACGGGACAAAATATCTTTCGCCGTGACCGCATGGTGGACCATAAGCCCCGTCGCCATGATGGAAATATCTTTTCCGGCCCGAAGCTGCGTGAACCCCTGCTGAAAACCGCCCCCGGCATCTTCATACAGCACCGGCAGGCACCCTTTCTCAAGGCGGATATACACCGGCCCCGCCTGTTCATACGCGAGCCGGACGCTGGCCTGCGTCAGCAACGCGTCGGAAGGGTTATAAATCGTCATCCCGGGCAACGCCCGCATCACCGCGATATCATGCAGCGCGTGATGCGTCGGCCCGTCCCCGCCGTACATGACCCCGGCCCCGATCCCAACCACCGTGACCGGAAGGTTCATGCCGCAGAGGTCGATTTTAATCTGCTCCAGGCACCGCAACGTGACAAACGGCACGATGCTGTAAATAAAAACCTTCTTCCCGGCCAGGGCCAGCCCCGCGGCCACGCTCACCATGTTTTGCTCAGCGACGCCGACGTTAAAATACTGCTTCGGGAAATCGCGTTTGAACCGCTCCAGGCTGAACGCCCCCATGTCCGCGGTCATAAATATCACGTTACGGTCTTCTACGGCCAGCCGATACAACTCGTCAAAGAACGCGTCCCGGACGTCCACATCAGACAAGGTTCTCTTTTCAAGGCCGTTGGTCAACATTCCATTTCCTTTAACGCCCTGAGCGCCTGCGCCGCCTTTTCCCCTTTCGGGACGCCGTGATGCCATTCCAAGCGGCCCTCCATAAAAGGAACCCCTTTCCCTTTAACGGTCCTGGCGACGACCATCAGCGGCGTAGACGACACCCGGTCCCGCACCCCTGACAGGGCGGACAACAAAGAGTTAAAATCGTGCCCGTCCACTTCCTGAACGTCCCATCCAAAAGCCCGCCATTTTTCAGCCAGAGGCTCCAGGGCCGTGCAGTCTTCCAGCCTGTCCGTGACACACATCCCGTTATTATCAATGACCGCGATGAGGTTCCCGAGTTTGTGCCGGGCGGCAAACATCGCTGATTCCCAGACCGCCCCTTCACAGCATTCTCCGTCACCTAAAAGGACAAACGTCAGATAATCCTTCCCGTCCAGGCGCGCGCCCAATGCCAAGCCGCAGCCGACCCCTAGTCCGTGCCCGAGAGACCCAGTATCCGCTTCTATGCCGGGGATAGACCGATCCGGATGCCCGCCGAGGATACAGCCAGGCTGCTGATAGCGCGTCAGTTCGGTTTCCGGAAAGAATCCCTGATCGGCGAGGATACAGTAAAGCGCTTCGCAGGCGTGCCCCTTGCTTAAAATAAACCGGTCTCGGGCCGGCCAATCCGGCCGAGCGGGATCAACCTTTAACACCCCGCCGTAGTAAAGCGCGACCAAAATGTCTGTGCAGGAAAAATCTCCGCCGATGTGCCCCTTCCCGGCCCGCGTGATCATCTGAAGCGTCTGGATCCGGATATCCCGGGCTTTTTGAGATAAAGACAGGGTGGTCTTATCCGTTGGCATGCCTGTGTTCCTTCTGAAAAGAAATTTTGATGTTCCGCAAAATCCGGGCCACCACGCCCTCCAGCTTTGTTGTGGTCTTCCCCTGAAAAGCGTTAGAGACCAGCCGCCACGCGCGCCGGGGATGGGTCAGGAGCATCAGGCCGTAAAAATGGCTTAACAGCACAAACCTCATCAGGCTCAGCGTGCGCGGGCTGAAATGAGCCGACCAGGAAACCGCTTTGCTGAGGTCGGCGTACCCGAACAAATTTAAAAAATAATCATCCGATAATATTAATTTCTTCTGCCGCAGAAAATCATCAAACAACTCCGAGCCAGGGTAAGGGATAAACGGGAACACGTTAAGCTCCTGCAATCCTTTAACCGCGAGGCGCGACGCCATCCCGAAGGTTTGAAAAAAATCCTTCCATCCCTCCCGGGGAAGCCCGATAATGATGTTTGTGCTCAGGTTCATCCCGGCGGCAAGGCCGTCTTGGATCAGCCGAAAAATTTTCTCCGGGTCATTCTTCTTCCGGACGCTCTTTAAAACCTCCCGGGACCCGGATTCCATCGCGAAGTCCAGGTCCCGGCACCCGGCCCGGCGCATCCGCTCCAGCACATCGCGGTCAACCGCCTCGGTGCGCAGCGTTGGCAACTGCCAAGTCACATTGATTTTACGACGTATTATTTCCTCACACAAGTCTATAATATTTTCTTTTCTGATAACGGCCGTTAAATCGGAAAAAACAAAATTGTCCACCCGGTATTTCTTGATATAACACTCCATTTCATCCACGATGTCTTTAACGCTCCGGGGCACCCAGGGGCTGCCCCACATATGAACATTGGAGCAAAATGTGCACCGGTACGGACAGCCGCGCGTCGCGAGAATCGGAATGGTCCGTCCCCGCCGGATATGATAGTTGTACCCGCGGGACAAATAATTCTCCAGCGGGACCAGGTCCCAGGCCGGCCAGGGGATGGCGTCGACATCTTTAATCCTCGACGCCCGGGGCGTCTGCTGGACGGCCTCCTCTCGGGGGCGACGGATCACCAGGCCGGCGACGTCAGCGAGAGGCCTCTTCTCCTTCAGGCCCTTCAAAAGTTGAACCGCAACATCTTCTCCTTCTCCCACAACACAAACATCCAAAGCCGGGCAATCCTTGAGGCAATAGTCCGGCAGCGCGCTCACATGTTCTCCGCCGGCAAAAAACACGCATCCCGGGTACCACTCCCGCACCTGAATCATGAGGTCCCGGTGAAAAGGCCAGTCCTGGGAGAACATGCAAGTAAAACCGAATACATCCGAAGGCTTTAACCGAGACCTAAGTGCCGGGATGGGCATCCCGTGCTGAATAAAGGAACCGCGGACGACTTCGGCCCTGGAAATATCTTCCCCGCACATGTCCACAATATCCACGTCATGGCCGGCCGCGCGCAAAGCAGCGCCGAGGTAAACAATCCCAAGATAAGGGACAAGTTGCGCGCCCATAAAACCGCGGCTGCTGTACGCGGGAGGGCGGATAAGCGTTACTTTCATAATGACGTCACACTTTTAAATCTTCCGTGCTGCAACAGCTGGTTCCTTTATTCTTTTTATAAATCGGATGGGCCCACATGCTGGAAACAAGATGTCGCAAGCCTTTATCTTTCACGTTTCCGAACGAATGCGGGAACGTGACGCAAAGCTGAATATCGCCGTAGGGGGAAATATTAAGCATCCGCCCCCGCAACGCCTGGCACACTTTGGTTTTGCCCTTCACGGAATACGCCCCCTCGATAAACGCGAAGGACGGGTCCATGTTTTCAATCACCAGCCTCTTCTCCGTCTCGGAAAGTTCTATTTCTTTCTTTTTGACCCATTCTCCGGAAATAATAGGGAACAGGATCCTGATGCCGGAGGCCTGAAGTGATTTTGAAAATTGGATCAGCGCGGTCAAAGCGCTGTCATCCCGGGAGGTCGCGAAATTCTGAATCCTTCGCCGGGTGGCATACGTGGAGACAATGCAGGGGATGCTCTCTTCATGGCACCCTTTCACCGCCTCCACGGCCCGTCGGTACACGCCGGAGAGGCCGCGCAAACGGTCATGCTCTTCTTCCTCCACGCTGTCCAGGCTGACATTGATGCAGCTGATCCCCGCGTTTTTGAGGTCCTTGATCATCGGCCGGGTCAAAAACCAGGCGTTGGTCGTCAAAGAAATGTACAGCCCCAGGCTTTCCCCGTAGCGGACCAGCTCAACAATGTCCGTCCGCAAAAGAGGCTCCCCGCCGAAATAATCCACCTTGGGGATCCCCATGGCGACGGCCTCATCCAGAGTTTTTTTAACCTCTTCCGTTTTTAATTCCCGGCTCAAATCGGCATCGCTGAAATAATTGGACACCGAACAGTGCTTGCAGCGGCAATTACAACGGTACGTCACGGAAAGTTCGATGAGCCACGGGATTTTCCGGCGGAATATTTGCGTTAAAACCCAGTACCTGGACATCACGTACGCTTTCCGGGGCGTCATGCGGCGCAACCCCACCCGGGCGTAGAGCCGCATCATCCCGAGGAAACGTTTAAAATCTTTCCACAAACTGTTCATGTTGAGTCCCTCATGATAACGATGTTGATTCAACGATATATACGAAATCCAAGGGGTTGCCAGAGTGAATTAGAGCCCGACACAGGACTCGCCTGAACGATGGCAGCCCCTTGGATCCCCTTATGGATCTGCCTTTCCCCATCTTATACAATTCCTTCAAATATACAATCCTTATAGTTGAAAATGTGCTCGCCCGCATCTCTCCCTGAAAATCTTGTTTTCCTCTTCATAACGGCGCGTGTCATCCCGCGCGTGCAGTCGCCGCGTCGCGCAGTCCCAACAAAGATAGTGGCCGTTGCAGCAGGCCACGCGCGCCGCTTCGATCTTGCCGCACTCTTCGCAACGGAATTTCTTCTTAAAAACCCGGACCCGCATCGACTTGCCGCAAATAAGACACAGCGTGGCGTGAAGGGAGCAGGGTTCCAGGTCGCGGTATTTCAAAAAATTTTTAATGATAAACTTCAGCGGCAAAGGCAGCGGCTTCCCGGAAACCCTGGTCCGGCCCCTCCGGATCGCGTCCAGGATGTCCTCCGGGCGGTCGGCTAAAACCTCCGTGCACCCCTGCCCGATGAACGCTGTGTCCGTCGTGTCCGTTCCCGCGACATGACCCAGCGGCAGGCCCCGCGCCAGGCGCCGGGCGAGGATATTATAAATCCCGACTGAACCGAGGGACGCGTTATAGACCTCCACGGCGTCAAAAGGCAGCCGGCGGATACGGCCCCCCAGCCCCAGGTGTAAATAGGGATGCACCGCGACCGCAATCCCGCCCTGATCATGAATCCGACGAAGGGTTTCTTCCGCGCTTAAGAAATCCCCGATCTTTTCTTTGATCCCCAGGGCGATGACATGGCCGGCGGCCGTCCAAATTTCCTGCCCGACAACGATAACAAACTCCGGCAGCTTTTCCTTCAGCCAAAGCGCGTGGGTGATGTTAAAAAAATTTGTGACCGCGATCCCGTCCATGCCGCGCCGCCGCAGGCTCTCTTTGAGCTGATACTCGTTCATAAACGTCCGGCCGAACGATTGGGTGTGAATATGCAAATCCAATTTAAAAGACATCCGTCTTTTTCCTCAAGGGGCTCACTTACGGCTGCGCCAGGCAATCCGCGCCATCTCCGCCAGGATCTTCGGGTAATACCGAGGCGAAAGCATAATCGTGTTGGACATCGGCAACCCCCAGTGGCAGGTGCACGCCTCTTGCTTGATCTGCCGACGGAACCGCTTCATTTCCTCCGAAAAAAGGACCTGTTTCAGGTCATAACCGTTGGCCCTCAACTGGCCGACCGGCTGCCACAAAGGCTCGCACGGGAACACCGCCCCGGTTTCGTTGATGACAATGACCGCCTGCCCGGCCCGGCAGATTTTATGCATGTCTTTGCGTTCCAAAATATCCTTGAGCAAATCATTCTTGGCGACCCGCAAAGCCATCGTGAAGATCGAATGGACATCGGTTATGCGCCGGGCCCTGGCTATAGAGCGCATCCGGTCACACAACCGGAAATATTTCCCCCAGTCAAAACGCATCGCCTCCGCGTTACAAACGCTCCCGTGGGCGACAGAAAACACGATCCGGTCGAATGCGGGAAACTCGTTCTCAAGGATGTCAAACAGCGGCTCCATATAGTCCTGGTTATAGGCGGAATAGACCACGCAGGCCTTCAAGCGGAAATTCCGGTACCTGTTTTTTAAAGGCACCAAAGCCCGGTAGGTCTCCCGCACCCTCTTAAACCCGTCTTTAAGGCCGCGGATATGGTCGTGCACCTCCGGAGGGCCATCAAGAGAAAGCTGGATATCAACGACCATGTCCGGGCACGCACGGGCGATCTTCTCCACTTGGGGCGCCACCTTGTCCGGGAAAAAGCCGTTGGTGGGCAGGTCGACAACGGCGGGAGAGCAATGACGGTACAAAATTTCCACGATTTGATGCAGGTCTTGCCGGAGGAAAGGTTCTCCTCCTGAAATGCCCAGCACGTTTATCAAAGGGATCTGGCGGGAAATCTTTTCATATTCGTCAAGGGTCAGCTCGTCCTTGGCGGCGTTGCTGTCCATGTTCTCCTTGTAGAAACACATCTTGCATGACGCGTTGCAGCGAGCCGTGACAAAAAATATCACATAGGAAGGCCATCGGCCGGTTTTTAAAAGGCGGGTCAGAAGACGCGGCACACTATTTCTCCTTCGGGACCGCCCGGTAAGCCGCGGTCTTTAAAAAAAACCGGATCGGGACCAGCCGGGCCACAAACGCTTTGGCGGCATTGGGCCAGTCGGTCAGGACCCGGACCTTGTTTTCCGTTAAACCTTTTAAACCTATCCAGGCGACATCCTCAGGGTCGGCCGCTCTATGCCATTGCTGCAACGCCCCGTTGGTCGCCCGGGACAAAAACCGGCTATGTGTCCGGCCGGGATAGAGCCCGGTGACGTGGACGCCGTACGGCAGCATTTCCTGGTGCAAGGCGTCGGTCAGCCCGATGATAAAATGTTTCGTCGCCGCGTACACGGCCGACCCGGGAATCGTGTAGAACGAAACGACCGACCCGACATTCAAAACCCCAGTCCCGGGACGATCTTTCATCAACGGCAAAAAGCTCCGGCACAAAAGGACCACGGCGTCCATATTGACTTTCAGCATGGCCAGGCCCGTCTCTTCCGGCATGGAGACAAAATCTCCCATGTATCCAAACCCCGCGTTGTTGATCAGGACATCCACCGGGTCACGGACCTGCAGAGAACGGCACAGCTCCCGGACCTCTTCCCCGTTTTCCAAATCCAGGCAATATGTCTCCAGGGCCGCCTGGTTCCCCTGCGGGCCCAATTCGTTCTTCAGGGCCGCTAACGCCTCCGGGTTGCGGCCGCAAAGAATCAGCCGGCTCCCGCACCCCGCTAAAATACGGGCCATCTCCCGGCCGATCCCCGATGTCGCGCCGGTCAAAAGCACTGTTTTGCCCTGATACCATTCCTTCCAGTTTTGGTTGTGCGCTGGGGCCATTGTCCTCTCCTTTAATTTGAGCCTGCCCTGAAATGGCCCGCATGCCTAACAGGCCGTTCCCCCGGTATCAACCGCGAGCGACAAACCTTCCTCGTCCTCCCGTAACGGATGGATAAAGCGGGCGCGCTTCAGCCGGGCAAAATTAATCCCATTATACAGCATAATAATAAGAAAAATCAAAACACATCAATATAATATCCGGCAGGACTCTCCCACCTATTAAATCAACGGCACCCGGCTCCGGCATGATTCGGCTTAAACCGCGCCGTTTCCCTTTCGGCGCGAAAAAGCCGCCACACCGGCGATAAAAACCCCAACGACAATCATTTCCTGCAAAAAAAAGACTACACTGACCAACGGCGGGTCAAAAAAAAATCGGATTTTATGCCGGCCGGACGGGACCAGAAGCCCCTTAAAAGCCAAATTAGCCCGGTATAATGGAACGGGCCGGCCATCCAGCGTGACCCGCCATCCAGGGGAATAACTGTCTGTATAGACCAAAAATTTATCTTGAGGCAGGTCTGTTTCGAGCGTCAAGCCGTTGACGGAATATTTTTTCAGCCTGACCTGCGGGCTGGCAGCTTCTACGAACAGGGGTGGCCCCCCCCGTTCGCCCCGGACAGCCAGGGCGTGCAACGGAGGAGATATATATTTTAACGGCACATGAACAAACGCCACATCTTGCTTCCGGCTAAAAGCCTCGCGCATTTCCGCCAAAAGGGATGACATCTCAAGGCCAGGATTCATCCCGGAAGGCTCGGCCACGCTTGTGTCTCCAGGGCTTCTCGTCACAAAGGGCGAAGCCTCCTCGACAATTCTCACCCGGTCATAAAGAATAAACTTATAGGTGGTCAATGGACGGAAATCGGCCTCGGGGATATGCGTGGCCAGAAAATAGGACCAGACGCAGGGAAAGGCGTTCTGCCTCCGCATAAAGAATCCCGGCGAATCTTCCAGGCGGATACGATAGATAGCCGTGAGGACATGCTCTTCTTCCGGCGTGCCGGTAAACAACGGCCTAAGCGGCCGGATAAAAGAAAAAGCGGGTTTACGCGCTGGAATTCGGGCATGCTCCCGGATTAACGGCCAGGCCGAATCCGCGTTAAGCTGATACTGCCCGATAACCTCCATGGGTTGTAAAAGCAGGCCGCCAACAAGCAAAACCCACCCCAAGGGAGACACCTCCCCTCTTTTTCCAAAAATTTGCCTGCCCCAGAAAACCAAGCTCAAAACGGGCACAAACAGGGTTGTCGTATGGATCACCTCTTGCCGAAAGAGAAAAAACAAAACCAGGGAATGAACCACGAAGGCGTAGGCGGCCTGCCAGCTCCGGCGAGGCAGGTCCAGCCCTTCATGCAACAGCACCCTAAACTGTTCCGCCGCCAGCAGGATAAACGCGGTTAATAAAAATGGATTAAAAAAATGCATGTTGCGTCAGCCGGAACACGAAAATATGCTGAAACAAAAATTTATGGACCGGGGTGGCCTTTTCGAGCGCCAAGAAAGCAATCAAAACGCTAAAGACAGCAAGAAACAGGCCCCGGCGAGTCACCCGGTTGGGCAAGGACAAAAGCAACACCAGAAAGGCCCAACCGCCAAGATAAAGGATGCCTTCGTTGCCATAATTCAATTCATTCAAGTCAGCATAAAAATCGCGCAACGACATGCGCGCCGCCAACGCCCCGTCGGTAAAAGCGGCATAATCCGGGTAAGCCAGCCCCTGGTCAAACACCCGGCTTCCCTGGTGCCGGAAGGGGACGACCACCTCTTTGCGATGGACACTGCGGTAAGCCAGCAGGCCAGGCAAGGCGGAAAAGATGACCGCGGCGGTCACGCCCGCAGTTAACAGGCGGTTGCGCAGAGCGAAAGAACGGCACCCTCTCCAGAAAATGATCAGCACCGACGGGCAGGTCAATAACAACGCCAGGGCGGCCCACGAAAAAACTACAGCCGCGTACAACGGCAGATATGTTGTTAAAATCAATACGGAACAAAAAACCGCGCCCAAAACGTACCGCGCGGAACCCTTTTGATAAAACCGGCATAAAAAGAACGCCAGCCAGACCACCGGCACAAAAAGAAGAACCATGTGATACTGAATGCCCACTGTCATGCCCGCGGAAGAAAACAGGGAAAGCAGAAAAGCCACATAGGCCGCCCGCCCGTCCTTCAGCAGCGCCCGGGCCAGGAAATAGACCCCAAACTGCCCGAGCAGGAAATATCCAAAAGCCGCGCACATAAAGGCCTGATAAGAATCCACTCCCCCCAGCTTCAGGAGGAGCATCGCCCCCCAGGCCGGATTAAAAATCCCGATATACGTCAGAAAAATCTGAATCGGGACTCCCCAAAGAAGGTAAGGATTCCAGAGAGGGAAAACTCCGGAACAGAGATTGTCTAGAACAAACCTTACGATGGAATAAATATAAAAAGTTTCCGGAAAAACAGGGGCTCGAGCCAGGAGGATATTCCGGTATAGGAACGCCCATAACAGCAAAGGCCAGACGAATTTTAAACCGTTCCAGATTCTCTTCCCTTTAAAAAGATTAACAGCCACCGGGTCCTCCGTCCTGTTCACGACTCAATAAAACTCGGAATGACAGCAACACCAAGATTCCCCCGGCCAAAAATCCAACGACAGCCACCAGATAACTTAACACCGTCCCGGCCCCATTATTAAATTCAAAAAGGATATGGTGCTCCCCCTCGGGGACAAAGACGGCCATAAAAGCGCCAAAGGCCTGGCTGATCCCAACCCTTGTCCCGTCTATGCTGGCCCGCCAGCCCGGGTGATACGCCTGGGAATAAAGCATCCAAGCCCCGGGAGAAACCGGCACGCGGGCCCGGCATAGCAAACGTTCGCTGGTATACTCTTCCACCCGGATATCCCGCTGTTGTTCCAGGCTTAGTTCAATGGGCGCCCCCCCGGCCCCCGACGGCCCCATCTTCGCCTCTTCCGCCGGGAGGATCAACTGCCCCCGCGTTCTGGCCGTCAAGACGGCGATAGCGTTCTGAGGCCCGCCTGGCAGCATCACGGACAGACGCTCAAGCGCCACGACAAGGTTACGAAACGCCCGGTCCCGCTGCTCCGGGGCCATCCACGTGGCCCGGCTGATCAATCGCAGTTTGGGTTCATGACAGCCGGACAGGACCGTGGGAAGGACCGGGTTGAACCGGTAAAGATACTCAATCCCGGGACAGATCATGTCCACCCGGACCGGGATAAAACAGGGATCAAACTGATAGAAGGAGTCATTATATGTGTATTGGGGGGCCTTCCCGAATTCTTCCATCAACTGATAAGCCTTTTTGGAACGGTCGGTCTGCGGACGTGGGACCCGTTCCGCCTGAAACAGCCGTTTGCTGACAAAACGGCTGGAAAGCACACCCCGCTCTTCCGGGGTCCGCAAATGCGGCAGATGATGATACGCCGCCACCTGAAACAAAACCATATCCACCAGGCAAAAAACAATAAACGCTTCCGGGAACCGGCCCGCGCCCCGGCCACGGACCGCCGTCTTCCCCCAAGCCAGGGCCAATAAAGATAAAAAAAAGACCACCCCCGGCAAGACAATCCTTATTTGGGAAAACAGCGGCAAAGGCTCAAAGCGGCCGTTTTTCCACAGCAAGAAAAAGAACGCCCCCCCCCACAGAAAAATAAAACAAAAAACAACGGCCAGGTTAAATCTGTTGTTCCAGCCTTCGCTCTTCCAGAAATGTTCCCAGCCGTAACCAGCCGAGACAATCAGGAATAATCTGGCAAACCCCATCACGAGTCCGGTATGCCGGAAATATGCCATACCCGGAAAGGCGTAAAGCAACCGGGCCATCAACGGACTAACAGCGAGCAGCAACAAAACGACGTAAACCAAAAAGAACGCATAAAATCCCCGTTCCCGGACAAACACCCCCGCCCATAAAACAAAAAAAAGCGGAATAAGGCCGACATAAACCGTGTTGTCCATCCCCGATCCGTTAGAAAGAAAAAACGGCCGGGCGAACAAGAGGCTGCTCATGATCTCCCCCAACGATCCCCTGCCGCCATAATCCATGAATTCCGTAACCGCGATCTGCCCGCTTTGGCTGTCCCGCCCCGGAGAAACAAGGGTCACCCCGTAAGTCAAGTGACGGGCATCAAAAAAATAAATCGCCAGCAAAGCAAGCAAAAGGGCCAGCATCAAAATGGATTTTCCCCGGGGAGAAAAGGCCCGCGTCGCCAGACCGGGAAGCCGGGTGATGAACGGCAGGCCCAGGAAAAAAAGCACCATCAACCACAACACGGCGTAATACGGTAAACTGCCCCAGAGGGAGATCAAAAGGCAACTCCCCCCGCTCCACAGCCAGGCTCCAGAACGTTCACGGGAGAATCGGACAAAATAAAACAAGGCCCACGGGAACAAATAAACAATCCGGAAATTCAGAAAAATCTGAGCATATAGAAAAACAGAGCCCAAAGAACTAAGGCAGACAAAGAAAACCGTATCTTTGCGCCGAAACAAGAGGCCGGCTAACTTATAAACTCCGGCTAAAAAAACAAAAGCTTCCAAGCATAAAGACAATTTATATAAAAACAAAACATCCTTGATCCGCAACAGGCTGCCGGCCAGCATGGCGAAATAACTCAAGGGAGAAAGGTTCATCAATTGATTCATATGGGTGGGCAACCCGTAAGAGACCTCCGGGAACCACTGCATAATTTTACCGCGGAAAAAAAATTCATTATAAAAAGCGTGAAATATACCGAAGATATGCATGGTGTCATGGACGGGGAGCACAACGGATGCTAAAAAAGGCAACTGCAACGCCAGCAGGATAAAAGATAATCCGGCAAACATCCGGTTTAAAGGCCGGGCAACGCGATGTAGGATAGGTGACATGGGGCTCAAGATTGATAAAGGAGATAAATCAAATCAAAGTTTATATGTAAAGGGAACCGTTCCCTCTCGTCCGGGTCCTTCATCCCCAGCCGCACAGCCAGGGCTTCATCTTCTTCTGCTGCGGCGGTGTCCGCCAAATGATTCCGGGCCAAAGACCGGTAATGATACACCCGGCCTCCCAAAGGATCCTTAGCGATGGCCGCAGAAAAGATGCTCTCTGCGGCTTTATACTGGCCCATCCGCAACAAGGCGAGCGCTTGATCGAAAAGCAAAAGCGGTTGCGGCCCGTGTCGGCGTAAACCAAGCGTGGCCACCTGAAGCATCTTGCCATAATTTTCCAACCGGTCATAACTCTGGGCTAGAATATGAATCGCGTGAATCTCGTCCTGTGCCGCTCTTTCGCGAAAACGGGACAAGATGCCGGAGACGCCACCGGGTTGCCCCTGCCGGGTGTTCTTCTGTTCGGCAAGCCCTACCACCAATCTGGCCGTCCAAGGAACTTCCTCCAGGCTCTGATTCAAATACTTCACAGCGTTTGAATAATTCCCGAGGGCATAGGACATCATGCCCAGATCCCAGGCGTAGGTATAGATATGCGGCTGCCTGGAAAAAGCGAACTCATAGGCCTGAAACGCACGGTCAAAATCTCCCAAATGGTACCGGCAAAACCCAAGGCTAGCATAAAAGAGATCAGATTCTTTTGATTTAGCGATCAGCAATTCATAATACCGGGCCGCCTGGACAAAATTCTGTCGATCATAAAGGGCCTTCCCGGCCTGGAAATTCAGCAAATAATATTCAACCCTGCTCTTCAGATAATTAAGGCGGCTGATATAAGCGGTCTTCGCGTCGGTGAATAAAACAAGCACCGTCAATAAAAGCGGAAAAACAACACATCCGCGAGAAAACATCTGTTTTCTGGAGGTATCGGCCATAAAAAATTTTTGTCATGGGTGAATTAGGTAGGAATTATTATATAGAAGAACAACTCCCAAAGCAATAAAGGAAACGGGTATTCCCGGCATCATTTAAAGATAACGGACCAAATTCAGCGACCTTGCGCAGGCGCGGCCGTCAGGACGTCGCCTCTATCATACGCGACCGCGACATCGGACGCACTCCATCCACAGGCTCACGCCAGTGGTTTTTTCGTGCAAATAAAGAAACGGCCGGGGACAAAGTCCCCGGCCGTCTTAACAAAAAAACTCGCTCTTCCTTACTGCCGCTGCTTAATCAACGTTTTCAATTCCTGCTGGCGCTTCTGGTATTCATCAATACGCTGATTCAATATCTCTTCTTCCTGCTTGTAGAAATCCAGGAGCCTTTTACCGAAATCCTCTTTTTCTTTTTCCAGCTGTTCTTTCAACTTCCTGTTTTCCCGCTCCTGCTCATTAGCCAAAGATTCCAGGGCCGTCTGCTCTTTCTGCATCTTCAGAAAATCTTCTTTAAGATTATCGTTTAACTTTTTTAATTCACCCATACGGTCCTGTTTCGCATCTTTTTCCTGTTCCATAGCTGCCAGCTGCTCGGTTAAGCGCCGGTTCTCATTCTGTTGCTGTTTGAACAGAGTTTCCAAATCGTCATAATCAGCTTTGGCTTGATCAAATTCCTTGATCAGCCCCTGCAATTTCTTGTTTTCTTCTTCCTGGGCTTTCGCTAAACTTTCCAGCTCCACTTTCTCCTGCTGAAGATACGAATACTCCCCTTTGAGCATTTTATTCAAATTCTTAAGCTCATCCATCCGGGCCTGCTTTTCATTCTTATCTTTTTCCAGGGACCCCAATTCCTCTTTAACCCTCTTATTTTCAGCCTGTTGTTGAATAAATAATTTTTCCAACCCGTCATATTCCTTTTTGACTTTATCAAATTCCTTGATCATCTTCTGAAGTTTCTTATTTTCCTCTTCCTGGACCTTTGCTAAAGATTCCAGTTCTCCCTGCTCTTTGTGAAGAGAATCATATTCTTCCTTTAACATTTTATTCAGCGCTTTCAGCTCTCCCATGCGCCCTTCTTTTTCATTCTTCTCTTTCTCAAGTTCTGCCAGCTGCTGTTTCAAACGCTTATTATCGGCCTGCTGCTGTTCAAACAGGACTTCCATCTCGTCATATTCTTCCTTGGCGTTCTCAAATTCCTTTATCAGTTTCTTTAATTTCTTGCTTTCTTCTTCCTGGGCTTTGGTCACAGATTCCAGCTCAACATTTTCCTGCGTTAAAGAATCATATTCTTTTTTCAGCATGGCATTGCTTTCCGTCAGCTCTTCCGCCCGTTTCTGTTTTTCATTCCTGTCCATTTCCAAGACCCCGAGTTTCTCGGCCAAAGCCTCCGTCTCCTTCTGCTGTTCCTGGAAAAGGGCTTCCATCTCATTATAATCCGCCTGAACTTTTTCAAATTCAGCGATCAACCGCTCATAGCGCTGCTTTTCGTCTTCTTTATTTTTCGCCAAAGTCTCTATTTCAATATTCTCGCTCTGCAGGCTCTCATACTGTTCCTTGAGCTGCTTATTCACCGCCGTCAATTCATTCACCCGCGCCTGGGTTTTGGTTTTCTCCGCGTCCATTTCTTCCGTCTTTTGCCGGAGGTCCTCATTCTCGGTCTGCTGGCTCTGGTAAAGAGATTCAAGTTCTTTATAGTCTTTCTCCGCCTGGTCATACTGCTTAACCAGCTCCAGATTCGTCTCCTCTAACTGCGTGTTCTTTTCCTCCTGAAGCCGGTTATCCTCTTCCTGGCGAACGATACGGTCCCGCAGCAAATCGTTTTCCTGTTGCTGCTGGACAAACATGTCCTGCAACTCATCATATTCGTCCTGGCGTTTTCTAAAATCAACCAGGATCTGTTTATTCAACTGTTTTAATTCTACGATCTTTTGTTTTAACTCGTCATTCACCTGCTCCTGGCTTTTTAACTTGTCCTGCAAGACCTCGTATTCTTCCTTCAGCATCCGCTTGCTCTTTTTTAACTTCAGATTTTCCTCAGCCTGCTTCTTGTTCTCTTCACTTCTTTTTTCATTATATTCCTGATGGACATGACTATACGGCCGCAGCTGCCATTCGTACAGCCCTTCCTCCCCTTTCTCCTGCCCGAAAACACCATGCCATCCCCCGAACGACAACACCAAGATGACCGCCAGGATGGTTAACCTTCTCCTCTGCCATATTATGAATTTTTGCATGTATTTCTCCTCAATTAAATTATTAAATATAATACTAATATTCAATAAAATAAGGGGTTTTGTCAAGAGGACATACCCGGACGACCTAGGACAAGCAATGGAACCTATTCAATTCAGGGTTTTTAACACCCAAAAATAATTATTTTCTTTACAAAATAAAGAACAAGCCCATAATATATATCAATATAAGCAGAAAATTCATCATTACAGATAAAAATAATAATGAAAGTTTCTACATATACAACTATTATTAATACTATAGAAAATGACTCTGCCACATTTGAGTGGCTCAACTACTTCCTCTGGCAACCGCAGGTTAAACTCGCGTGGGAACGCCACCCTTCCCTCCATGCCTTGGCGCATCCCTTAAAAATGACAGAGGCGCTGGAAATCATCTATAAAATATTAATCCTGCTTTCCTTGGGAGCATTTATCGCGAATCACCTGGTGATGATTCTCCTGGCCATATTACCACTCAGCGGCCTTCTGACCATGAACCAACGGGCTAAAAAAAAGATCGTCGTAAAAATCGCAGGCACTTTACTTAAAGAGGAATTCGATGAGCTTTTCTTTGAGGAAAAAACCTTGTATTACCTTACGGAACTTTTAAGCAAAAAATACAACACGCATTCCCTGCTCGACTGTATTTATTTCACGGAAAATGTTTTCAGGGCCGCATTAATAGGCCTGTTTTTATTGTTTATTTCGCCGTTTTTCCCGAACAACATCTTAGACGGGGTGTTCCTGTTCGGGCTGCTCTTCCTTTTATGCAGCTGGACCCTTTCGAGCCACCACATTTATCACTTCTCCAAAATCCTCCAGGCTATTTAAAACATCATGGTGTTCATTGTCATTATTTTAAGGACAATGCTGCCAAGGCATATTAACGACACTAACAAGAACCACCCGTTTTTCGATGTGGTGAGGTAAAATAAAATCATAATAAACGGGAAAAAGATTCCGACCTTTTTAAAATCCACCTGCCTTGTTTTGAAAACTATTTGTAAAGTCGTATATTGCTGCCAATTCGCATTCATAATACGCCCCTCTGCCAACAGGCCGGCAAAAAGCCGCGTTCCCGGCAAGGGGGTTAATATGGAAAACCCCGTGTGGCTTGGAAAAATATTAAAACAGAATTTCCAATAATCGAATAAATCCTTCCAACGGTCGGAATCATACCCAAAAATAAAGTGCCCTTTGACATCAATGCCCGCCTTCTTAATCCGCCTCGTATATTCCAGATATTGGTCCGCCAACTTCAGTTTGCCGCCCTGTTTTTTCTCCGGGGACGCCTGATTGATTTCATATCCGATCAAAAGGCCGACACACCCGCTGGCTTTGGCCAGCCGCAGGCAATCCTCATCCGCGGCGATATCAAGGCTGCTGCACCCCCGCCATTTGATTTTTAAAGGGATGAGCGCCTGGAACAATTCCTTGGCATACGCCGGATCCGTGAACATATTACTGTCGAGAAAATGAAAGTACGTGCGCTTTGGGCGAAACCTTTGAATCAGTTCAATGACCTGGGACACGGGTTTACATCTCGTCCGGCCTTCATTGATGGTGCGGACGGCACAAAAACTGCAATTGAACTTACAGCCATGGGTGGTCACCAAATTGTCCACGACCTCCTCGGCCGGCGCCTGCAAAAAGAATTGATGGACCTTGTTATATTGGGCCTCGGACGCGGCCCCATGGTACACCCGCTTGAGGTCATTATTTTCATAATCCGCTAAAAGCGCCTCCCACACGCCCTCGGCCTCTCCCACCACCACGCTGTCACAAAACGCCAAAGCCTCCTCCGGAAGGCAGGACACATGGGAGCCCCCCATCACGACTTTAGCGCCTCTTTTCCTGAATTCTTTCGCGATTTTATACGCCGCTGAAATATTGCAGGTATGGCTGGTGATCGCGACCAGGACATTGCTTTTATAATACCGTTTACGCCAAAAGACCCGACAGAATTTCCGGATCTGGTACTTTTTCGGGGTCAACGCCTCTAAAACAAGGAAATTATAGGGATAATAAAGGATCAGAAGCGAAGACAAATCTTCGCGGAAAGAGCCTCCCCCGAGAGGATTAATAAAAAAAATCTCTTGCCTGGGCTTCCATATTTCCCCGAATGAAAGGTCCCTTTTGATATAAATTTTCACAATGAATACAAACAACAACAAACTCAGATATTTCTCCGCCCCAAGAATCCCGCCCGCAATGTAGTGGTTCTCTAATCCCAAGACCGGGGCGGACACGCGGGCCGCCAGTTGAAGGGCCCATATAAAAATAATGAAGGCGGCATCGAATAATTTTATCGCCGGAAGCACCTTCGTCTTAATTCCACGAGCGGCGGCTTTCCGCCACAGGATTCCGAAAGCCAGCAAGCATAAGACAGGCAGATCAACCCCGAATCCGACCAGCCCGTTTTCTAAATCAAGTCCGCTGGAAAAAAGCAGGAAAAGGGCGGCCAATTTTACGGCCTGGGCTAACAGGTAAACAGGGCAAACCTCCTTGACGTTCCGCCAAAAAGACCCCATCGTGATGCGGTATTCTTCTCCCGTGCATAAATCAACCAGCGCCCCGAAAATCCCGCTGTAAAAAAAAGTCCTGACCAGGCCTCCGGCGATCAAGAAAGCCTGAACATGCCTCGTGATAAAGGCCCCGCTGAAATAATGATTTATAACGGCCCCTTCACAAAAAAATACTATGAGCACCGAAAAAAGATACGAGTGCAGGATTTGATACGACTCCCGGAAACATTTCAGCAGTTCTTTCATGACCGTGTCCTTCCAACGCCGTACCCAGACCAACATCGCGCGCCCAGCCATACGGGACAGGGATGCCTGGCATTCCTATCCCGTTTTTGCCGGCCAGCCGGAATGATCAGGGTGATAAAAACCCCGGACTTAACATAGTCCAAAAAATTTTCAAGATTAACAGGACGGCTATGATCAAAAGCCAGCCGTTTTGAGACGTCGTGAAGAAAAAAAACATCTTCGCGAATGGATACAGCGCCTTCAGGATGGCGTAGTCCATTTGACGCGGCCGTAAAAGCAGCTCAAAGGTCGTGTACCGCTTCCAGTTCGCGTTCATCACCCGGCCCTCGGTGAGCATATCCTGAAAAAGCTGAGTTCCCGGAATCGGGGTGAGGATGCTGAGGACCGTCCACGACGGAAAAACAGACAGGCAAAACCGCCACAACGCCGGAAGATCCTTAAAACGGTCGGAATCAAAGCCAAACATAAAATGCCCTTTCACGTTGATACCCGCCTTTTTTATTTTCCGCGTGTATTCAAGATATTTATCCGCCATCTTCAGTTTGCCGCCCTGTTTTTTCTCCGGAGAAGTTTGGGAGATTTCGTAGCCGACCAAAAGGCCAATGCAGCCGCTGGCTCTCGCCAACCGCAAACAGTCCTCGTGCGCGGCGATGTCAATGCTGCTGCTCCCGGTCCAGATAATCTTCAATGGAATTAACGCCTCAAACAATTCTTTGGCATACGCCGGGTCCGTAAAAATATTACTGTCAATAAAACGAAAACACCAGTGCTTGGAGCGGAGCCTTCTGATCTGTTCGACGACTTCTGATACCGGCTTCTGCCTCCTCCGGCCTTCATAAATATTATAGACGGCACAAAAATAACAATGGAATTTGCACCCGCGGCTGGTCTCCATATAAGCCATGACTTCTTGTGCGGGCGCCTGTAAAAGATATTGATGCACCTGATTAAACTGGGTTTCAGAGGGAGGGGCATGATAGACGGGCTTAAGCGCGCCCTTCTCATAATCCGCTAATACCGACGCCCACACACCTTCCGCCTCTCCCACCACCACGCTGTCGCAAAACGCCAGAGCCTCATCGGGCAAGCTGGTGACATGCGGCCCCCCCATCACAACCCGGGCTCCGCGTTTCCGGAATTCCTTGGCGATTTTATAGGCCTCAAAACTATTGCAGGAATAACACGTTATCGCCACCAAGACTCCCGGCTTATAATACCGCTTGCGCCAAAAAACCCGGGAGAACATCCTGATCGTGTATGGCGAGGGCGTCAGCGCCTTGATAACGGTGAAAACCGGCGGGTCAGACCTTAAAACAAGTGACGCCAGCCCCTCCCATATCGTCCCGCCTCCCAGGGGATTAATCAGAAGCAGTTCTCGATGGGAAGAATAAAAACTGGCGACAGCCGGCAGGCCGTCTAAAATAAATTTTGTAATGAGGATAAACAGCAGCACATATAAATATTTAGATATAAGGATTAAAAACAGGTGCCCTTGATCCGGGAGGTCCGGCAGATACGTCTGAGGGAAAAAAACGGCCACCTGAAACATAAAAATCATCACAATAGGGCCCATCGCCCTGACCGGGAACGATCCGGCACGCCAATGGAACCCTGTTTTAGCGTGGTATTTCTTATGCAGGACCGCCGCACTCAACAGAAAAAGCAAGGGCAAATCCAGACACGCCCCCAACAAAGTCAGCTGCGCGGCCTGATCCCAAAAATACACGAGGAAAAGAAAGGCGACCTTCAGGACGTGCATCAGCATCGTCAGGGCCCAGAAATCCCGGACATTCCCCCAGAAATCATGGATTGTGACGCTGTCTTTCTCCCCGGACAACAATTCCGCCATGGTCCCGCACATCCCGCTGCCGATAACCAGCTTGCCGATATAACATAACCCCGCCAATAAAAGCTTCTGGGATGCCACGAAAGCAGGCGGGACGTATGTTGTGACAACAGTCTCATCAAAAAAAAATAAAAGGAAAACTGGAGAAAGATACGTATGCAGCAACTGAAGCGCAGAGGTCAATGAAAGACGGCCTTTTTTCATCAATCAGTTTTTCACCCGAATTGAAGTCCCCGGCGAAAGCCATCGGGCATCTCCCTCAATTCTTTTTAAACCGCTAAGACTTTCCTGTGAGGAGCTCCTGAATTTTATCTAACAGCTCGTTCTGGTCAAACGGTTTGGTCATATAAACGTCCGCTTTAACTGCCCGGCCGATATCCTTATCGTAGTCCCGGCTCCGGGCTGTCAATAAAATAATGGGAATCATGCGATATTTCTCATCCGTTTTTAACTGCGCGCACACGCTTGAACCCTGGATATCCGGCAGCATCATATCCAGGATAATGCAATGAGGCGTGCACATTTTAGCTAACCGCAAGGCCTCCATCCCGTTACAGGCGCATATCACGTCATACCCCTGCCGGGTGAGCCTCGCCTGAATCAACTCAACGATATCGGGTTCATCGTCAACCACAAGGATCTTTTTCTTCAACATCAGCCCCTCTTATCATAACCGCGTCGCCCCCCAGCCTGCTTCAGGGGCGGGCACCTTGGCCCTGTCCCGAATAATCATATTCAATTTCTAATCTACCCTCCCCCGCATAAATTTGCCTCTTATACATAAAGCCTTCCTGGTAAAAATCTACCTGGCGCAAAGATCCCTGCTTATAGTATTTACTTTCCCCGTTCAGCCGGTTGTGCATATAGCTCTGTTCAGAAAGGATTTTTCCATCAGGCTCATAAGCGCTCTTGGTTCCGGTCAGCAGGCCGTTGTCCAAGGTATATGTCAACTTCAATTTACCGCTTTTATAAAATTCCTGCACCGTCCCGGTCAACTTCCCGTCGACCCAGGAAGCGACTTTAACGACCTCTCCTGTTGGATAGTACTCCCGGTAAACGCCGTCCTTCTTCCCTTTCTTGTATTCCTGCTCATAAAAAAGCACCCCATTATCATATGTTTTCATGAGGCCATTCAAATCACCTTCTACATATTCGCCCTCTTCCAAGAGCTCCCCTTTCGGGTTCAACTTTTTAAAACGCCCCTGCGGTAACCCGTCCTTATAAACATATTCTTTGCTTACCGTTCCGACCTCAAAGAAAGTCTGATTAAGCCCATCCGGCCGGCCGTTCTTATATTCCACTTTACTTTCCACCTTGCCATTCGGGTAATAACTAATCGATAAGCCATGCAACCGGCCTTCCGTATATTCATTGACAGCTTTAAGTTTCCCGTCTTCGTAAAACGTTTTGGCTTTCCCGCTTAGTTTCCCAAAGCGTTTTATCCCTTGTTGCCTGAGCCGCCCGTCCCGATCCAATGATTTATAGACACACTTTTTTAAAGTTTTCTGTTTCTCTAAAGGAAACTTGTTACAATCCGGGGCACCGCAGGCGATATGCACCAGCCCTAACCCAACAACCCCCCCCCACTTGATCGCTTTTATGAAAGCCTTGTTCCCCATCATGATCTCCTCTTAAAAACCACCCCTATTTGTAGCACATCTTATGCCCAGACGCAACGGGATTTACACAGGATACACCCCGCCCTTCTGGGTAAGCTATCCGGCACGATGCTTCCAGCGTTTCGCAATGATGATATTATATTAAGGAATATTTGGTCGGGGAGGAGGGATTCGAACCCTCGACTCCATGCTCCCAAAGCATGTGCGCTAGCCAGCTGCGCTACTCCCCGGTATTGGCAAACATGTCATTTATCTCTGCCCGAAGTCTCCCCTGGCCTGTGGCTACAAACAGCCGAAAGATAAACACGCGGCGGGTAAAACAAAGTCTTTTATAGCAGATTTTTGCAATGGCGTCCAGAAGGATTTCCTGACATCCCTTTCAACAGAAAATGCTAGATGATGACAGCGTTTCATAATATAATAACTGCAAATTGGAAGCCCTGTGAAGATTGTTCAGACCCCTAGCATATCACCTGACGCCTGTACTCTATTATTGTTTATCAGCCCTTTGAACAACACATTTCAAGGGTGGCGATTCACAACCAAGAAATGAGTCATCCTTTAATACCGGAGAATCACTAATCATGTATTTGGAAAAAGTCAACAGCCCCCAAGACCTCAAAAAACTGGATATCTCTCAACTGCCTGTTCTCGCCCAGGAGATCCGCCAAAAGATCATAGAGGTTGTGTCTGAAAACGGCGGGCATTTGGCCTCGAACCTAGGCACGGTCGAGCTGATTATCGCTTTGCACTATGTCTTCAACGCGCCCAGGGACAGCATCCTCTTTGATGTGGGGCATCAGGCCTACGCCCATAAAATCCTGACCGGAAGAAAAGACAAAATCAACACCATACGACAATTCGGCGGGATCAGCGGCTACCCCAACAGGGATGAATCGCCTTACGACCCGTTCACGACCGGCCACGCCTCTAACACGATATCCCTGGCGGCCGGGGTCGCGGCGGCCCGGGATCTGTTGGGCGGGAATGAGAAAGTGATCGCCATTCTGGGGGACGGTTCCCTGACCGGAGGGCTCGCCTTTGAAGGGCTCAACAATGTCGGACAGTCTCAAAAAGACCTGATTGTTATCTTAAATTCAAATGACATGAGCATCTCCCCCAACGTGGGGAGCCTCAGTAAATATTTGAATAAACTTATCTCCCAGCCGATTTATAATCGGGTCAAGGACGCGGCGCATCGTTTTGTCGAAACCCGGCTGCAGCGCATGGGGCCGCGGATGATGAAAGTCACGGAGCGGTTCGAAGAATTCCTCAAAGGCCTTATTGTCCCCGGAATTTTCTTTGAAGAACTGGGGTTCCGATATTTCGGCCCCCTGGATGGGCACAACGTGCTGTCCCTCACGGAGACATTTAAAAATATCGCCTCCCTGAAACTGAAAGAACCGATCTTCATTCACGTGATCACCCAGAAAGGCCATGGCTACCCCCCTTCCGAAAACAACCCTGTCGCTTACCACGGCGCATCCCGTTTTGACCCCAAGACAGGCACGTTCAAAAAGGCGGAAGACCCCGCGAAGATGAGCTACACCGAGGCCTTCGCCGGAAAACTTTTGGAATTAGCCCGGCAAGACGACAAAATCGTCGCCATCACCGCCGCCATGTGCGAAGGGACCGGTCTGCAAGAGTTCCGGAAACAATTGCCCAAAAAATTCTTTGATGTTGGGATTGCCGAAGCGCACGCGGTGTGCTTCGCCAGCGGGCTGGCGCACAAAGGCTTTAAACCCGTTGTGGCCATCTACTCGACTTTTCTGCAACGGGCTTACGACCAAATCCTCGCCGACGTGTCCATGCAAAAGCTGCCGGTCATTTTTGCCCTCGACCGGGCGGGGATCGTCGGGGCGGACGGCATGTCCCACCAAGGGCTCTTTGACATCGCGTACCTGCGTCATGTCCCGGACATGGTCGTGATGGCGCCCAAAGATATTGCCGAATTAAAAGACATGCTCGCTTTCGCCGTTTCTTTAAACCAAGCCGTGGCGATCCGTTATCCCAAAGAAGACGTCCTCGTGGAAAACGGCCTGCCCCAGGAAAAGCTGGTTTTAGGAAATCCTCAAGTGATCAAAAACGGCAACGATATCCTTCTCTTGGCCTTAGGGAGCATGGTCATGCCTGCGCTGCAAGCGGCTCAAGAGTTAGAGAAAGAAGGCATTTCCGCGGAAGTCGTGAATGCCCGGTTTGCCAAACCATTGAACCCTGAGATATTTATAAAAGAAATCTCCAAATTTAAAAAAATCGTCACTCTGGAAGAAGGGGTCAGGGAAGGCGGATTTGGCAGCGCCATCCTGGAATTACTGCACACCCATCCTGAGTACAAAAACGCCATTGAAATCAAAGTGATTCATCTCCCCTCTGAGTTCCTCAAGCACGGCGCCCGGTCGCTGCTTTTAAAGCATTACGGCGTGGACGCCGCAGGAATAACAACAACAATCAGAGAATTTGTTAAAACCTCTAAAAGCGGGAAAATATTGAACTGGCTTTCCTCTGCCATCCCGACGAAAACCTGAAAGCTTGGGATCTTTTTATCAGGGGAGCCTCTCAGCGATCTCTTGGACACCGCCGGTCAGGAATCGCAAGGAACGGGCGCCATGAAAAAAGCCGTGATTATCGGTTCGGGTTTAGGCGGCTTAGCCACAGCCTTAAGGCTTATCACCGCGGGGTATAGCGTCACGATCCTGGAAAAAAATAAAACCCCGGGAGGCCGGCTGAATCAGCTTAAGCTTGACGGATTCAAGTTCGACATCGGGCCGTCTTTCATGAGCATGACCTATGAAACCGAGGAACTCTTCCGAAGCTGCGGCATCCCCCTCTCCCTGGAGCTAAAGGAACTCGACCCCCTGTACCAGGTGTTTTTTGAACATCAACCGCATCCTTACAGAATATGGAAGGACCTTTCCATCCTGGAAGAGGAATTCGCCGGCATCGAACCGCATCTCAAAACAAAAGTCGAACGCTACCTCGCCCAAGGCCGGAAAATATTCAACAACACCGAAGCCCCCCTCATAAAAAGCAATGTTTACGGCCTTACGGATTTCTTGGGCAAAATAGCCCGCCGGGACATCACCCTCCTCCCCTATCTTTTCAGGAACATGTGGCAGGAAGTGGAGAGAAACTTCTCCTCCCGGGAAGCGAAAGTCATATTCTCCCTGGTTTCCTTCTTCCTCGGCGCGACACCCTTTGAGACACCCGCGATCTATTCCCTCTTGAATTACGTTGAATTCCGCCATAACGGGTACTGGGGCGTTCAGGACGGGATGTACCGCATCATCGAAGAACTGGAAAAAATCCTCAGGGACAAGGGGGCAAATTTTATATTCGAAACAGAAGTCAAAGAAGTCTTGGAGGAAAATAATAGGGCCACCGGGGTTAAGGACCAAAACGGCCGCAGGTGGGAAGCCGATGTCTTTGTCTGCAACGCCGATGCGGCCTCTTTCCGCGGCCTGATTCTAAAAAGGCCGCAATACAGCCCGTGCCGCCTGGACAAAATGCACTGGGGTTTCGCGCCCTTCACGATTTATTTAGGCGTTCAAGGGAAGATCGAAAACGCGATGCAGCATAACTATTTCCTCGGCAATAATTTTAAAGGGTACGCAAGGAAATTCCTGTCCTCATCGGCAAGCCCAGAAAGGCCGTATTATTATGTCAACGTCGCCTCAAAGGCCTGCCCCGGTTATGCCCCTCCCGGCTGCGAAAGCATTTTAATCCTCTGCCCCGTCCCGGACCTGCGCTTCAAAAAGAACTGGACAGACAAGGACAATTTCGCGGATAATATCATCAACGATTTTTCAAAAAGGGTCCATTTCAATGTCATGAAAAACACGCTAACCCGGAAAATCCTCACCCCTGAAGACTGGGAATCGATGTTTAATCTTTACCGCGGCTCGGGATTAGGGCTGTGCCACGGGCTATTCCAGATCGGATACTTCCGGCCGAAAAACAAAGACGAAAAACTGGGCAACTTTTACTATGTCGGAGCTTCGACCGTACCCGGCACGGGCCTGCCGATGGTGATCGTCGGGTCAAAGCTCACGTTCGAGAGGATCATCCAGGACCATGGACCTTTATCTTAAGACCTGCCACCGGATCAGCCGCCTCCTGACCAACCGCTACAGCACCTCTTTTAGCTCCGGGATCAAAGTTTTCCCGCAGGAAACGCAACAGGCGATCTATGGCCTATACGGATTCGTGCGCGTAGCCGACGAGATCGTGGACACTTTCCATGATTATGACAAAAAAAGGCTGTTAGAAAAATTCAAAGAGGACACCGCCGAAGCCATCCGCTCGGGCGTTTCCACGAACCCCATCCTGGAATCCTTCCAGGATGTCGTTCATAAATACAAAATTGACCAAAGCTATGTCCAGGCCTTCTTGACCAGCATGGACATGGATATCACCTATAAGACGCACAGCCAGGAATCCTACGAGCGCTACGTCTACGGGTCCGCCGAAGTCATCGGGCTGATGTGCCTGGAAATCTTCTGCAGCGGGGATGATGCGTTATTCCGGGACTTGGAGGTACCGGCTAAAAAGTTGGGGGCCGCTCTCCAGAAAACAAATTTCCTTCGGGATATCAAAAACGATCTGGAGGAGCGCGGGCGGATTTATTTGCCCGGGATCAAAGACAGGCCAAGCATCGACGAAGAGGCCAAGAAAAGAATGGAGGCGGAGATCGCAGAAGAATTTAAAGAAGCCCTCCCGGGCATTAAACGGATGCCCAAGGATTACAGACTCGCTGTGTACTCTGTATACCTGTATTATGTCGCCCTTTTTAAAAGAATCAGGAAACTCCCGGTCGCCACCCTGCTCAGGGCAAGGATCCGGATCTCTGATTTTCACAAATTGCTGCTCCTGCTCAAGGGCTATTTTATAGTCCACATCCTCTGGGGGGGCTTCCGTTTAAAGAAACGGGGGCTTCAGGGGGGACGCCGGACCGGCCATCTTCACCGCGTTAACCCCGCGTCTTAAAATATTCCCAGGAAACGATCGTTACCGTGACCAGGCTGAATCCAAAACATAAATCCTCGAAGGGGATGCTTCCCAGGCGGTAGCCCAGGAAAAAACGCGGCTCGTATAAAACAATCCCAGCCCCTGTCAGATACCCGTTCACCAGCAGCTTCAGTAAAAAGATAAAAGATAAAAACACATAAAATTCATTTCGCCGCAAGACCCTCACCCCGCTGATGCGGTCCCACAGACACGTCATCAAGACAGAGGCGGCGGCTAAAATGGTGTATTCTTTCATTTGAGTTTATTTTTATAAAAATTAACCACTTCCCAAGTAAAAAGGCAACAAAAAGGGATAACGATAAAAAACAGCCACTCTTCGACCGGAAGGTTCAAAAACCAGGCCCCGGCAATCCCTTCCGGGTTAAAATACCAGTGCCCCCGGCGGGTGGCCAACACATCCCAGGCCCCGAATATCAGCACGATAAGCCCGAGGGTCAGCATCAACGCCCTTTTATGTTGATAAAATCTCAAGGGAGGATAAAAGCTCAAGATAAGGGGGCCTATCCCTGATAAAAAAAGAATCATAAAATATTTTGACATAACAGCAGACCTTTATAACGGGCTCAAAAGACGGGCCCCGGCTTCACGCAAACCCTTAACTTGAAAAAAAGCCATGGCGCGGTTCATAAAAGTGACTTTTAAAATACGGCTAATTCTGACTTAAAGACATTAAAATCTTTGACCTGCTGCGCGTTAAGGCGTCGGCTTTGGAGCATAAAATCAACTACCCTTGATTGAAACTCCCGGTCCAGGTCAGTGTAATCCCTTTCTTCCAAAAGACGGAAAATTATTTTGACGTCTTCATAACGTTTTTTCGGTATACCAAAAAACGGGGGTAGATGGTGCAAAGAGGAAAACCTTAAAAAATAGGTTTCCAGGTCGGCGCCTTCCGCTTGCACAGACTTATCGAGATATTTCAAACAGGCCTTAAGGTACTGCAGTTTTCGGGTGGGCAAGGCAGAAAATTTCGCTTTAAGGCCCTGAAGAGCCCCGTAATAAGCCATAAGAGCGGGAGGGAAATATTCAGGCTCACCGGGAATTTTCTGGCGCATATAGGCCAGCAATTCGTCCACGGAACGCTCGTTCTCCAAAGCTTTTTCAAAATTATTTCTTAAATAAGACCGGACCTCCCGCTCCCGGGGCGGGAACAGGATCCGCCCGGAAGAAGCCGGCCCTTCTGCGCATAACAAAAAACCCAGGCAAAAAATAATGACACACCCGCTAACCCGGCCCGCTTTTGCCAAGACGACATCCCCCCTTTTCTGCGCCCGGATTGAATCATGGCCGCCTGTCCCGTTTTAAAGATGCAGCAGTTCCCTCAAAAGGCTGCTAGAGGCTTCGTCCACTCTGGTAAAATAAATCGCCAGCCCTTCCCCCGCCACGACCCGTGACACGCGCGCCAACCCTTGAATAAGCCGGGAGCCATCCCCCGGGAATCGCTGGATGGAAAAGCCGACTTCATCATTCATGTCCAGGTAAACACTATTCTTCATCGCGATAAACGCGCTTTTGAACGAAAGGTCTTTCAATTTCCCCTGTAACGAAAGCTGCGACCCGACACTGATCCGCGCCGGGAGGTTCAGGGCGACACGCCCCTCCCGTCTCCGGTCATTTTGTTTCATGGTCATTCTCCCCTTTTCCCGAGTGCCTAGAGGTTTTTCAACCTCCATAATAATATGGCTCCCCGCCTCTGTCCACAGTTAAAACTTCCGCGCCAGCCGCCCCCCATCGGCCCAAGCCTACGGGATAAATTTGTGCAAAAGCCCAGTTATGTTATAATATGGGCTATGATTAAAAAACCTATCCTCATCATCGTTATTATCATCCTGATCGCTTTTTCCGGATTTTATTATATTAACAATATTTTTCTGCCGGTCCAATTTAAAGAAATTGTTTACGAAACGGCCCAAAAAACTTTCAACCAAGACGTCAAATTCGCCCATATTTATTATCACCCCTTCAAAGGCTTCATTGTCAAAGATTTTGTAATCTTCCGGAAAGACGACCCGAACCTTCCGCTTATGCACATTAAAGAAGCGCGCTTTAAAATCCTTTTTGCCCCGCTTCTTCAGCGCCAACAAATTATAATCCCTACCGTGACGGTTAAGCAGCCTTTTGTCCATATTATCCGCTATCCGAATGGGCTGTGGAATCTTTCCGATCTGCTCCAAACGAGAATCAGTTCCGCCAAGAGCCCTTTTCCTGTGCTGCTCGGCAGGATCCAGATCAGCGGCGGCCAGGCTGAAATCAATGACTTGAAAACAGACCCGAACCTTAAAATTCTGGCGGATAACGTCAGTGCCGATTGCCGGTTATCTTTGAGCAAAGGGATTGAATTCCAGCTCAAAGCCCAATTAGGCGGGCCAACGGCGATGGTCTCCCTGCGGGGCCGTTTTAATCCCGCGCAAAAATCCTGGCAGGGGAATGTTACGACATCCAACGTTGACACCCTCCCTGTGCTGAAAATGTTCATCCACACAGAAAAATTCCGCCCGGTCCGGGTGGCCATAGCGGCAGCGGATCTTAATGTGTCCGGAGCCCTGGGAAAAGCCTGGCAGGTTACCGGATCTCTGTCCGGGGACTTGGACATCGGCGTCCACACCCACGTCATTAAAGGGACGCTGGCCTTGCAAAACGCGGACTTTAAATATGCCGGCCAAACATTAAATTATCGCGGCGGCATCGTTCTTGACAAAGCGGAAATTTCCCATGACAATCAAAAAATCGTGCAGGGGAATATCTCCCTGAACGCCAAACCGCTGGTCTATTCCATGACGGAAGACAGCCTCGTTATCCAAGGGGACCTCCAGCTCACTCCGGGCTACCTGAATCCTTCCGCCCAGACCTCCTTGTCTTTCAGCACCGCCCGGCTGAATGGTTTCCATTATCATCAGGAACTGTACACCAATATCCTGAACGGGGAGGTGTCGGCCTCAAACGTTAAAATTCTGGCGCCGGGCCTGGCGGTCAACACCGAAGCCCTGTCCTCCCCCATCGTTTTCAGCCGGAAAGGACAAAACGTGGACGTGACGTTTTCCCCTTCATGGCGCTCCGTTTCGGCCCAAATGAAACAAAAAGAAATTTCGGCAGAGGCTTTGCAGTGCAAATTGTCCGTGCTCCAAATCGTTGACAGGAATTTCAGTTTAAGCACGACAATTGAAAGCACACAATTAAATGCGGGCTTTGTTGATGAAGATGATAATTTTCTGCTTTCCGGCAACCCACAGGTCGAACTCACGGTCCAATACTTCCCGGACGACCCGCAACCCTGGGTCTGTGTCGGGAAAGCGCGCCTGAATAAGGCTTCTCTTTCCGGCTTGCCTCAAGCCGGCCCCCTGACCGACATCAACGGGGTCGTTGAATTCACGCGCAACCGGATGAAGACGTCCAACCTGTCCTTCGAAGCTCACGGGACTCCTTTGTTCCTAAGCGGCTCCCTCAGCAATTTCGATAGCCCGTTTATCGGCGTGGTCGTCAGCGCGAAGGATTTCGACTTGGCTCTGCTGAAAACTTTTTTTAAGAAACAATTAGAAGATTTCAATGTCTCTCCGGAAGGGAAAGCCGCGGTTGAGGTCAGCTTTACCGGCCCCACCGCCTTCCCGGAAGAAGCCCAGCTCGAAATCAACGCCCATCTTAATGGCGTGCAAGTCCAGTCTCCCCGGTGGCCAGAACCCGCAACCGGAATTTCCGGATTTCTCCGGTATAAAGACGGCACGCTGCACTGGACCGACCTATCTGTAACGTATTTCAAGACGCCGTTCACCCTCAACGGGGAGATCAGCCAGTTCGACCGCCCCCTCATCGCGACCACGGTCTTAGCCCCCGATTTGCAGGCGTCTGTCAAACTGAACGTCAATAAAGACACCATCGGAATCGACACTTTTGCTGGAATTTATTATCAATCAAAATTCAACATCAACGGCCAGGCCTTCCTGAAGTCGTCTGCTCCGGTCCATTTAAACCTCAAGACGGCTTTCTCCATCAATTTGGAAGATTTGGAACGCATCAACAACCCGGCGTTACGGGAAAAAGTCGCGCCGCTGGCGCTCCAGGGGACTGTTTCCGGGAAGGCCCTCTTTGACGGCGACATCAGAGACTGGATGGCCGGCGTAACGGATCTCAACGTTTCCGGGACAAATTGCTCGGTGGCCGGCATAGCGTTCAACCGTGGCAATCTTATCGTTCAACGCACCCGCTCCACGCAAAGCAAAATCAATTTTTCCGGCACACTCTACGGCGGGGACCTGACCATAAACTCCCTGCTTGACATCTCGGAGCCAACCTTCCCCGGAAAATTTTCTATCACCATGAATCAGGTCGACCTGGCACAGGTGTGCCAAAATCCCCGGTGGGGAAAATTGAACCTGGCCGGGACACTGTCTTCCCGTCTGCAGGCGGAAGGCCCCCTGCTCAAGTCAGAAGGAATTACCGGACAGGGGTCCCTGGCCATTCTCAATGGCCATCTGTGGACGCTAAGTTTTCTAAAAGGGCTGGGCAAACTCTTGTTCATCCCCGAGCTGGAAAACGTTGTGTTCACGGAGGGGCGCGCGGACGTCACCATTAAAAACAACCGGATATCGACAGAGAACCTGCTCCTGCAGAGTAAACAGATGGAACTGCGGGGCAAAGGATGGATTGACAGGAATAAAAATATTTCATGGGATATCGTACCGAGACTCTACGAAACAGAAATCCTGCGGTCGGATTCGCTTAAAAAAATTCCAACGGCCCTCATCTCCCAGACGGACGGGTATATCAACATTAAAATTAGAGGCACAATGGATAACCCGGTCCGCACTGTTGAAAATTTTCCAACCAGACTCCTCAAGAAAACAGCGGAAGGGATTCTGGAAGGCGTGCAGGGAATCTTTGAAGAAATCCTGCAGTGATTCCCCTCTCACACAACAAGGTTTCTAATTAATATAGCGTTCAAGCAGAATTTTCAACTTTTTTAAAGCTTTGGCCCGGTGGCTCAACCGGGATTTAACGGCCGGATCCAGTTCACCGAAAGTTTTCTGATAACGGGGAACAAGAAAAAGGGGGTCATATCCAAATCCGTTCGTGCCCCGGGCGCGGGCCGCAATAGAACCGGCGCAAGACCCGCTCACCACCGCCACAACCCCTTGGCCGTCGGCGAGGGCGATGCAGCAACGGTAACGCGCCTGCCGTTGGTCAGCGGGGACGCCCCGTAATAACCGCAGGACTTTTAAATTGTTTTTCCTGTCATCTGCCAGCAGCCCGGAAAACCGGGCGGAATAAACCCCCGGACGGTTATCCAAAGCGCGGATCTCCAAGCCGGAGTCCTCCCCCATGGTCAACGTCCCGGTCACCCGGGCGACCGTCAGCGCCTTTTTTAACGCATTGCTCTTAAAAGTGGCGCCGTCTTCCACAACCGCCGGGATGTCCGGATAATCCGCCAACGACGTGATCTTAAAAGGCATCCCGGCCAAAAGGGCTTTAATTTCCCTCATCTTTCCTTTGTTCGTCGTCGCAATAAGTAATTCTCTCATGGATATGTGCCAGTCTGCCGCTCATCTGCCAAAGGACCGAAGCGGCGCGCGCGATCGCCCCTAAGGCAAAAGCGCCCCCAAGTGACGTTTTTGAATCCGTATCAGGTCTTGAATCCCCTCCTGAGCCAGGGTTAACATCTGGCCGGCTTGCGCTTTTGAAAAAGGTTCCCGCTCCGCTGTTCCTTGCACCTCCACAAAATCACCCCGGCCCAGCATAACGACATTCATATCCACATCCGCCCTGGAATCCTCTTCATAATTCAGGTCTAAAAGCAGCTCCCCCTCCACGATCCCGACGCTGACCGCAGCGACGTAATCTTTCAGCGGGATGTTTTTGAGGACCTTTTGTTTTTTCAAACGCTTCAAAGCTAACGCAAGCGCGATGAACCCGCCGGTGATCGCGGCCGTCCGGGTCCCGCCGTCAGCCTGGATGACATCACAATCCACTTTAACCGTGCGTTCGCCCAACTGGCCCCGGTCAACCACCGACCGCAGCGACCGGCCGATCAGCCGCTGAATCTCATGCACGCGGCCACCGGTGTCGTTGCGCTTAATCCGGCTTGAACAGGACCGCGGCAGCATCCCATACTCCGCTGTCACCCATCCGTTCCCGGTATTTTTCAGAAACGGCGGCACTCCCTCCTCGACCGTGGCTGCGCAAAGAACCCGCGTCTGGCCGGATTCAATAAGGCAGCACCCTTCCGCGTATTTGGTGTAATTTTTTACGACTCTAATCTTCCGCAACTGTGTCCGGGAACGCCCGTCAGATCTCATGCAACCCCCTTTCATCAAAACGCCGCTTAAATTATTTCTTACCCGCGCCTCTCGTCGCCCGGCCTTGATATTCAGCCGTCACCGTGGTGGTAATCCCTCCGCGCGGGTTCATCACCGCCGCCACTTTGGCCCGCCGGGGATGGCACGCTTTCACAATATCATCCAAAATCCTGTTCACCAAATGTTCATGAAAAATGCCCAAATTCCGATAAGCGACGATATACATTTTAAACGATTTGAGTTCCAGACACCACTGCCGCGGCTCATAAGACACCCGCACCGAGGCAAAATCCGGCAACCCGGTCTTAGGGCAGATACACGTGAATTCGGGTATTTCAAGGTCAACCAGATACGTCCGGTCCGCGTACTGGTTCTCCCACACGTCAATGTCAGGTAACGGTATGGTCCGAACACCGGCCTGCAGCCCTTCGTATGCGCTTTTTCTCTTCATCCTTCCGCCCCTCCTTCCCGATGATCTTTACCGCAAATTCATCAACGTGTGCCATTGCGGCAGGACCCTGACGTTAGAAATAATTTCCAGACAACAATCCTGATACTCCAGGCATCGCTCCAAGGCACCCGCCTCCCGGTCTTGAGAACACGGCTGAATGACCATCAAAAGGCCCGCATCCTGGCGCGCGATCAGTTCCGCAGCTTTAATCATATCGGCTTTGTCCGTTGTCCGTGAAACAACGGTCTTGATAAAAACCTGAACCGGCCTGTTTTGGGCGATGTGTAGAAACTGTTCGTGCTCCCTCCAATACTCCCGCTCGCCGGTTGAACTGGGCAGTTTAATATCCATAGCAATAATATCCACATCCGGGATAACGGCTTCAAGCTCGGCAAATAAAATCCCGTTCGTGTCAAGATAAACCGGCATGCCGGATTTTCTGAATCGGGGCAACAGATTTTGAAGAAACGGCGCCTGTAAAAGGGGCTCCCCTCCGGTCAGGCTCACTGAATGACAATGCCCCCATAAAGACACTACTTGCTGAAAAACCTGTTGTGTGTCCTGTTCCGGGGGCCGCGCCGCGTGTTCCGGGAGAGACTGCGGCGTGTCGCACCACCGGCAACGCATATTGCAGTCATAAAACCTCACAAAAACTTGTTTGACCCCCGCGTAAGGGCCTTCCCCTTGCAGAGAAGAAAATATCTCGGTGACCGGGGCGGTCCTGTTCTTCATCATGGTCTTTTAGATTTCAAGAGGGGATCGGGGATACCCGAAGCCTGAAACCCTTTCGCGCGCAAAAAGCAGCTGTCACACGTCCCGCAGGGGGTTGCCCCCCCCTTGTAACAGGACCACGTCAAATGATAAGGAACGTGCCATTGCAGGCCCATTTGAATAATTTGGGCTTTACTCATATTCAACAGCGGGGTTTCAACCTTGACCGGTTTATTTTCAACGCCTGATTTTAACCCGCATTCCAAAACCCGGCCGAAAGCCTCATAAAATTCCGGCCGGCAGTCGGGATACCCGGAATAGTCGACCGCGTTGGCCCCGATAAAAACAGTCTGGGCACCAATCGCTTCCGCGAAAGAAACGGCAAAACTTAAAAAAATAATATTCCGGGCCGGGACATACGTGACGGGAATGCGGGCTGATCCCCCGGAACGATGATGCGGGACCGGGATGCTTTTGTCCAAAAGGGCGGAACCGCCCCAGGGCAAGGAGATGCGGACCGTTTCACAAGGGCACCTCGCGTACCGGGCGATTTTCGCTGCCTGCCGGATTTCTTTGCGGTGAATCTGCCCATAATCAAAAATGAGGCACCGCGGACGGTATCCTTGTTTTAAAGCATAAAAAAGTGTGGTCGCGGAATCCAGCCCTCCCGACAGCAAGACGACGGCCCGTTTTTCCGAGGCCGGGCGTTGCCGCGATTTTGCCACCAGCGGGGAAAGACAGGGTTTCCTATTCATAATACGTGACACTGGCTTTCTCCGACTCCCATATCCGGACATGCTTGATCCGAAAAGGCGCGCATTCCCGGGCAAAACCCTGATAAACAAACCGGGCCAAATTTTCCGTCGTTGGATTTTGTTCCTGAAAAGCCGGCAGATGATTGAGGCAGCCGTGATCCAGCTGCTTTAAAAAAGCATTGAGTCTCTTTTTCAAATCCTGAAAATCCATAACCAACCCGATGCTGTTCAGGTCTTCAGCCTGAATCGTCACTTCTAATTTCCAAGTATGACCGTGCAGCTCTTTGCAGGAGCCGTCATACCCCGCTAAGAAATGCGCCGCAGCAAAATCACCGCCAATGGTTAATTCGTACATGCCCACACCTCATTATGATAATTCAATTCTTCTCACCTCTTGAATATCGTACCCCAAAAACCTTCTTGCCAGCTTCTGAAAATGCTCCGGCTGATCGCTGACCAGGAATTGATATCGCGGTGCCCGCCGGGTATCCCGGCCCGCGCTCCGCTCATCCAAAAGCGCCTTAACCAGCTTGCTGACTTCCAAAGCAGAATCCACGATGGAAACCCCCCGCCCCAGGATGCCCGTAATAACAGCCTTCAGCAAAGGATAATGCGTGCATCCCAGAATAAGCGTGTCCACCCGGCCGCATTTTATCTTTTTCAAATATTCCTGCGCCACCTGACGGGTCACCGCCCTCTTAACCCACCCTTCTTCCACCAGCGGGACGAAAAGCGGGCACGCCTGACTAACCACTTTCACGCCGGGGCTCACCCGGGAAATGAGCCGCGCGTAAGAGCCGCTGCTGATGGTGGCCTGGGTCGCGATAACCCCGATCCGATTATTCCGGGTCATGCCCACGGCCCGGGTCACCCCCGATTCAATGACGCCGACCACCGGAACCGGAAACTTTTCCCGGAGCGACTCCAAAGCATAGCTCGAAGAAGAATTGCAGGCGACCACGATCATTTTAACATGATGCTTCATCAACACAGACGCATTCTCAAGCGAGAACCTTATGATCGCTTCTTTAGACTTGGTCCCATAGGGCACCCGGGCCGTGTCTCCTAAATACACAATATCCTCAAAAGGCAGCTGGCGTATCACGGCTTTCATGACCGTCAGGCCGCCCAGCCCGGAATCGAACACTCCTATGGGTTTGTCTCTTTTCATGGCTTCTCGCTTTGTTTCAGGGGCCCAGGGGGCTATACTTTTTAATAACTCAAGCGGGTGATGTATTCCCTTAAACTTCGGGCAATGCCTTCCGCGATCTTTTGCCGATACTGGTTAGAATTCAGCTGGCGTTCTTCCCGGGCGTTGGAAAGGAATCCCACTTCAACCAGAACAGCGGGCATCAATGTGTTCCTTAACACAAAAAAACCGGCCTTGTACACGCCCCGATTGCGGGCGCGCGTGTCCTGCTCCACCTCTTCCGATATCGCCTGCGCCAACGCAAAGGATTCCGAAGATTTATAACTGTACAGCATGTCTGTGACAATATTCTCCACGGACTTATCCTGCCTCTGCATGGCTAGTTTACGGAAAAGGATGTCCAGGTTTTTAATCCGCTGCGGGTCTTTCTGCTCCTGCCGATCCAGCTGCTTAAGCGCGTACACTTCCAATCCGGACGCCCTGTTGGTCGTGCTCGCGTTGGCGTGAATGCTGATAAAAAGATCAGCGACAAACTGGCTGGCGATCTCGGTGCGCTGCTCCAGCGGGATGAACGTGTCATCAGCCCGCGTCATCTTCACGTCGTACTGGTAACCCTCCAAAATCGTCTTTAACCGCTTGGCGATATCCAAAACGATATCCTTTTCATAAGTCCCCGCCGATCCAATAGCCCCGGGATCTTTGCCCCCGTGCCCGGGGTCAAGAATAATGCGGCAAGGCCGCAGGGATACGGTCCCTTCCGATCCTAACAGGTTCAAAATAACTTTACGGTAAAAATCCGCAGGGACTTGGATTCTCCCTCGCTGCCGCTTGAGGGGCTCACTCAAGAAAATCTTCTGCTGGTCAATAACGACGATTTCGCTGCCGACCATCCCCCTGGCTGACAACGCCCCTCGGCTCATCGTGACCGCTTGGGACACGCTGTCCCAATACCAGTTCACTCCGTTCTGTTCACAGACGGTCTGAAGGGATGCGGCCTGTTCCGGCCGCGTCCTAACGGTCACGCACCCGGACAGGGAAAAAAGCGCAGCCGCAAGACACAGCAGAGTTAACGGGCGTTTCAAAGGTATTAAGGCGGTGATCTGATCCATGCGTCTGGTCATGATTGCATCCATTATACGTTTGCACATAAAGACAAACAAGAAAAATCAGCGAAAAGGGGAGAAAACCCGCTTTCCCGGGCCCGACACACCTCTTAAAAATGAGGGATTAAAAAGACGCCGGCGCTCTGGAAGAAAAATCTTCCGGGGACAGAGCCGTGGACACATCCCCACTCATAATCCGGGGGGTCAAGAAAATTACGATTTCTGTTTTTCGAGTCAAATGGTCTTCGTTGCGAAAAGCAAGCCCCAGGAAGGGGATGTCTCCCAGAAGCGGAACTTTATTCTCGGAATTGATGGTCTCCTCTTTGATAAGCCCCCCGATAATGACCGTCACCCCATCTTTAATCATCACCGTGGTTTCCGCTTCCGAAGTTTCAACGACCGGAATGGTGTTATTATTACTGGTCGTAAGCGTCCGGGTCACGGAACTGACTTCCGGCCGGATCTTCATCGTGATAAAATCATCCCGGTGGATCGTTGGGGTCACATACAGCTTAATCCCCACGTCAATAAAACTGATGCTTTCCGCCGTTGTCGTCGGCCCGCTGGCCGGGGTCGTTGTTGTCGTTGTCACGTAAGGTTCCTGGGAGCCAACCAAAATCCTGGCCTCCTGCTTGTTCAAGGCCGTGATCCGGGGCGAAGAAAGGATATTAGTCTCCCCGGCAGTTTTCAGCGCCTCCAACAGCGCCGTGTAATCATCGCTCGCCAGCGTCCCAATCGTCACCGTGCCGCTTTTTTCATTGCTGCTTAAAATACTGAAATCATTCTTAAAATTAAGATTGTGATATTTCGTGACCACCGCTTCCCAGTCCACCCCGAATTTATGCTGGTCGCTCAAAACGACCTGCAAAATTTTGGCTTCTATCAGGACCTGCTGTTCCCGCACGTCAAATGAATGGACAAGTTTGTCTATCTCCGCCAAAGACACGGGGGTGTCCCGGACAATAAGTTTGTTGGACCGCACGTCGTGCTTCACGCGGCCGACATTCTTCGTCAAGACCTCCGCGACTTTCTGAGACAGGTCCTCCGCCTGGGCATAATTCAGCTCATAGACTTTTGTCATAACCGGCACATCAATCTGCTTAATCAACCGCTCCATCTCGGCAATAACATCCCCCGAGTCCGTCAAAACAAGGGTATTAGACTTCGCGTCAGCGATGATCTTGCCCAGATAACTCTTCATCTGCGTTAACAACGTCACCATATCCTGGACATCCGCATAATCCAGATGAATAATTCTGGTTTTCAAATCCCCGCCGAAGCGGTATCCGTAACGTTTTTCGAATTCAGCGGCCGGCATCACATGCAAAATCCCTGCCTCGTCTTTATAGGCAAGCCCGTTCGAATCGAGGATAATCCGCAAGGCATCCTTCCAGCGCACATCTTTCAGATAAATCGAAACATTCCCGCTGACGCCCTTGCCGGTGATGATGTTCACCCCGCTCTTCTGGGAGATCAGCTTCAAAATATCCATAATGTCGACATTTTTCATCTGGAGGACATCAATCCTGCCCCCGTCCGGAACATCCTCCTCCGGAGGCTCCGGGACGGCCTCGTTCCCAGGACGCCGGATTTCGATCACCTCGGCGTACGTTTCGTCTTCTGAAAAATCCTGGGGGTTCAGGCCATGGACTATCTTGACCAGCTGCCGGCGGAGCACGTCGTTCTTCATGGGCCCAGAACGGTCCGGTTGCCCCGAGGCATGGGGACCCGAATTTAAGCCCGCCGTCACAGGTCCGGGGGCAACAGGGAGAGATTCATAATCATTCAACGCTTGATGAACAATGTCCTGGCGTTCGGCCGCTATCCCGGCGGGAATGAGCAAGCAGAAAAAAACCCCGCCCATCAACGCGATATGCTTATATCCATCAAGATTTATCATAACCCTTCAGGCTCCCCTCAGTTCTTGTCGGCGCGCCGGCCAGCCCCCTCAATCTTCCATAAGCAGTTCCAACGACGCATCATGAACCACCACAATAATACGGTCTTCCCGGACTTCCTTTAAAGTGCCCTGCCCGAGCAAATCTCCCGGGGACAGGAACAATGTCTGTTTGTTGCTCAAGTCTTCTACAATAGCCTGCGGCTGCTGATCCAGCACAACCCCCCGCAGCCGGAAATCGACCAAATGGGCTTTTTGCGCGACCGGGGATTCAACGGCTTGGGCCTTCGGGGCCGGAGCCTCTTTCGCGTAAGGCATCACAAAAATCTCTCTTTGAGAAAAAACCTGGCGGTACTCTGCGAAGGACGCCCGGGAGTTCAGGGCAACGTCGTCCCGGACACCTGTTTTCTGCTCAAAACGACCGCCGTCCAAAACCGGAAGGGGCTCCGGTTCTGTAAACGCATACCAGCGCGCGGCACAGTACGCGAGCACCATGATAGCCACAACCTGCAGAACCTGTGTTATCTTCTTAAGCATCCCGCCCCTGCACTTCCCCTGCGCCGCCAGCGTCGCACCCGGAATTAACAATTTCAGCCATTTTTATCTTTTTTGCTCCTCCGGCCAATTCTATGAGTACTCTGTCATAAGTGTCACAAGGTGTCAAGCATATATGAAATTATGTCAAGGAATTAAGACTTTGCTTAAGACAAAACGGCACCGCAGCCCGCTGGTCCGCGGAGAATGTTTACTGATTTCGGCTTCATCCACAAAATAATCATAGGGCTCTTTTTGCAATTTAAAAATAAATTCCATCACCTGGGTGAAGTCCCCCTCCAGAACCAGGCTCACAGAAAACTCTTTATAATAATTAATTATTTTGGGTTTATTCGGCTTAAGATCAGAAATGCTTAAACTGTTACCCGCGGCGATGGCTTCAATTTCAGTCAAAATTCCAGACATCACCTCTTCGTTGGACCGATTCTGCCGGTAATTGTCCAGCAAGACCTTATACCGGCGCTGGACAACCTGGCTCTTGCGGATCGTGCGGGACGCGGTTAACAGTTTCTGTTCCGTATTCCGGATTTGCCGGTCAAGCCACTCAGCCCGGGTTTGAACGGGCTCCACAACCCATGTTTTAACCAAATAGACTGAGAGCAACGCCAGAGAAACGATAAGGACTTTCTTTTCCCTCGCGCTAAACTGAAAATGCATCATGGCTCGGCCCTCTTCTTCTCGTCCCGGGATAACTGGCATAAAATCTTGAATTCGACATATTCTTCTTTATATTGTTTCCGTTCCGTGGCATATTCCAAAGCGACATTCTGAAACATCGCGGAGCTGACCAAATTATTGTGAAATTGGTTCACCGCGCTTCGTGATTCCCCAAACCCCTGCAGGATGACCGTCCCTTTATGGTCAAGCTGCAACGAACGCAAAGAAATAGGTTCCGGCACTTTTTCGTAAAGCCCCCGGAGGATGTCTACCAAAACAACCCGGCTGCGCAACTTAACCTGTAACGCTTCGATCGCCTCGATATTCTCCTGCGCTTTCCTGACGCTCACCTGTTGCGCCTGAAGGGCATCTTTCAGATGGGCCAGCTTCCGCTCTTTCTGGAAATTATCCAGATTGAGGGCTCCCCACAGCACCCCCAACGTGCCCAGCAGAACGGCAACAAAGCGGATCCTTGCCCGGCGTTTAAGCGTCGACGACTTAATCCGGATGATCTCCCCCGGGAGCAGGTTCGCCTCTTTAGGTAGCCCGTCGGAAAGCGCTCCCAGGAGGGCGGTCCAGGACACGGGCTCAGCAAGAAGGCCGGCCGGGGGCTTCCGCATCTTGCCCAAAGTCCGCTGGCGCACAGACACAAGGTCTACCGCCGGCGCGATATCAAGGCCGTTGATAAGATCTTTCACCCGGCTCAAATCCGCATCTGACATGATAATGCAGCGGGATATCGGGCCGCCCATACATTCGCGACGATAGGCTTCGACTGTTAAAAGGACCTGCTCCGCCAAGGAGGACATCGCCTCCGGGCTTTCTTCCTCATGCCCGAACGGCAAATACCTGGAAAACAAAAGCGTGTCGTCCCGCAGGAAACAAAGCTCTGATCCCCGGCGGTCCACATCCAAGATCGCCACGACCCGGCCGGCGTCCTCTCCCGGGGCCAACACATTTTTCCTGTACCATGCCCCAACCCCGACCGAGCTCAGGATCACTTGATGACACGGCACGTTCCTGCCGGCAAGGAGGCGAAGATAGCTCAAAACAAGATCTTGAGGGGCCGCCTGGATCAGCACCCGCGCATATCCATCGGGTTCCCGGTCAACCACCGAGTGACAGATTACGATCTCCTCCCGGGCAAAGGGAGTCAGATGGCTGACCTGCAAATCGACCATGCGCTGGATTTCCGCCCCGGAATGGGAAGGGAAGCGTGCCGGCAACATCAAAACCTGCCGCCGGGAAATAAGCAACACAACCTGCCCTATCCGCTTTAAAGAAGCGGGGAGCCCTTCACGAAGGGCTGATTGTAAAAACTCGGGCGACGGGTGCGCCCGCGCTTTAACAAAAGAATAAAAAGGCTCCGCGCCCCCCCGCTGCGCTTTGGCCTGCAGAATTTTTATGTCTGTATCCGTTATCAATAAAACAGTCTTATATTTATTACTCATTCTTCCGCTCGTGCAAAAGGTTCGTGCCTTTTCCAGTACAGGATCGACAGGTTGGACCTGGAAACCACCGCTTCAATCTTGGACAGCGCCCCGCCAGGGCCGGAGAACCCGTTCACCGAAACACGAAAATAATCAGAGGTCCTGGCCATGTTCTGATACATCATCAAAGCGACAATCCGTTCTTCGGTGTTAAGGGAAAGCTGATTGATATCAAAAATCCTGTCATCCGCCGTCGCAGCGCGCCCGTCCTCTCCCAGCCGGTTTTGCAGGATCTTCTCCACCACCCCGTCGGCATCCTCCTTTTCCGTGTTGGTCTGGTTGCCGGCCACGGCCCGGGCCAAAGCGGTCAGGACCGGACGGGGCGCTGTCTCCAGGTTCACCTGGAAACGGCCGGATGACGGATAAACCGTGATATAAGGCTTGATCTTCTTAAAAATCTCGTCCGTCATCCCCCGCACCAAACGCATTTCCTCGACGCTTTCAAAAGGATAATTCTTGCAGTCCCTGGGAGGCCCCAGATGCTGGTAAAAATCCCTCTCCGCCCCGTATGGCGCGTTAAAGGTGTTGTCGTCACTGTCTTTCCAGTCTATAACCGCGGACGCGATGACGTCGGCGGCATCCTCCTCAAAACCGAAATAAGTGATCAACGCGCTGAGCACTTTATAATTCTGAGGAGAAAGCAAGTTCACGTTAATTTTGCTCTCTTCGTCTTCAAACCCGAACACCCTCTCTGCGGCCCCGTCCTCGCCCCCTTCCCAATGCCGGATTTCAAAATATCCGTCGCCGGAAGAGACCTGGCTGAAAAGGTCTTCCACGGCCTGATTTTCATCCAATTTCACGCCCCGCTGATAAAGCGTATCAAAGATGCGGGTTTCCGGGGCAAGGCTGTCTTTCCGGATACACGCCATGGCATAAACAATCCCGGCGATGGCCGTGTGCCCGGCTTTAAACTTTTCCCTCTGATATTGGGTCAGCGCCAGGTCAACACTGGCCCGGCGGCCCAATCCCAGGATAAAAACAGAAAGGATCGCGACGATCCAAAGGACGACAATCAATATAACGCCGGACTGATCCTTCAAAAATCCCGCCCCCGGCCCCTGCAGATTTTTCCAGGGGCGCCCCTTCTCCCATTCCTTAATATGCGGGCGGACGCCTTTTTCTTTCATAACAATCCCCCTTGCCCTTCCCAAAAACACCCCCGGCCACGCCGGATTATTTCCACGCGCCGGAAGGGACAAAAACATCCTTTTGCAGGCGAACCGTTTCTTCCGGCTCTTGGGGGTTGACCAGCGTCATCTCAACGCGCACCAAAGACGGGAAAGCCGGCTTTTTCCACGTTGTTTCCCACGGGATATCCTCCCGGGCCGCGGCCCGGGAGGTTCCCGCGAAGAAAAATTTCAGGCTGTCTTTCAAAACATAGCGGTTAAGGATTTCCGCTTCCCCCCCCGGAGGCATTTCGGCCGCCCCTTCCACGGACGGAAACACCCTTTCTTCCCGGACAAGAAATTGTACCCGGCCCTGTTCGCTCGTCTCGACCGTGACAGGCCCATTAACCGCGCGGGACCGGGCCCCCACGATCACGGTGTGCACGGTCCCGTAATCGGCGTCTTTCAGAAAATACCTGACCTCTTTTAACCCCCCTTCCCCGGCACACAGCAGTTTCAACCCGGTTGACGTCCCTTCAAAAAAATCATCAGGGGCCGCGGCCGATCCCTCCGGAGTGTGATACGGCAACATATTTTCCAAATCTAAGGCCATCGCGTCAAAAGACCAGGACGCCGAACGGGACCACTGTTCTAGTTTCTGAGCGCGTTTATGAATCTGTATCCCCGCGGCGTATGTGGCATACAGGCTCCCGGCTAAAACAGACACCAGCATTAAAGCCAAGAGTATTTCAATGAACGTAAAGCCTCGCGCCCGCGGGAACCGGCCCTCCCGGGCCGGGAGCGCGGAACCCGCTACCATAATAAAAACGTCTTTATGACGCGTCAAAAATAAAGCCGCGCCAAGAAAACGCACGTTTCTTGCCTCCCAATATCCACGACACTTCCACAAAAAATTCATTCAACCATTCACCCACATTCTTATCCGCGCTCTGGGACGCCCGAATCCGGTACTTAAAGTCCCCCGGCCTCGCCGGGAGCGCACCTTCTTCCTGATTCTGTCGCTCCATCATGCCCCTGGCCCAGATATGGGCCATAAGGTTATCCGCCTCAAAAAGGGCCTCTGTGTAATCCCGGCTGTAGACCGTGGCCCGGAAACTCTGTGCCAGGGAATTGATCAGGAACACAATGCTTATGGAAAAGACCGCCATGGCCAACAGCACCTCCAGGAGGACGACCCCCGATGGAGACAACACTCCTCGGCGACCAGAAGCGCGCGTCATAACTCTTTTGTCCTTCATCGATACTCCTGCCCCGCTGGGCCAAGGGACCGCTGAAAAAACCAGACATCAACCATCCCCCGGGAGCCCGCCGTTGACACAAGATAACAATCCACCCGCCGGCAAAACTGGCATTGGAAAGGGGCAATACGGCCATCCGGCGCGAAAACCACTCCATCGGCGCTCACCGCCACCTCGATATCCTGTGGAACGGGAACATTCCGGCCCCACCGCCCCGACAAAGACTCGTAGGACACGATTTCTCCGGTCTCCAGGGCCCCCTGTTGCAAATAATAGGTATGCGCGTCCCGCGCAAACGTCAACCTGACATGCGCCCCCTTACGGATGGCCTGGCTCTGAGCGAAACGCATCATATACGATAACTCATCAGCGGCATTCCGAAGTTTAATCCGCGACCAAGACCGGCCGAAATGAGGAAGCGCCACGCCGGCCAGAACCGCAATAATGGAAACGGCCAACACCATCTCGATCAGCGTGAAAGCACGGCCATTCCCATGCCCCAGACAAGGCCCGCCCCTATTCCTTTTGCCAATTGGCAATATCATCATTGCTTTCCACACCGTCGGCGCCGTAAGAAAAGAGGTCATAACTTTCCTGATTCTGCGTCCCCGGGGACCTGTAATTATATTCCTGCCCCCAAGGGTCGAGCGGAATCGTTTTCTTCTTAAGATACGGGCCGCCCCAGGTCTCCGGGACCGGAGGCGTAGACGGGGTTTCAATTAAAGCTTTCAGGCCCTGTTCCGTGGTGGGGAACCGCCCGACATCCAGCTCATACATGTCCAGCGCGACGGCCAGATTGGCCTCGATGTCCGCCACCGCCGCGGCCTGCTGGGCCTTTGATTTTTTCCCGGAAAAATTCGGCACCACCATGGCCGCCAAAACCCCGATGATAACAACCACCAGGAGAATCTCCACAAGGGTAAACCCCCTGGCCCCGCCACATCTTTTCTGCGTCATGACTCCATCCCCCTCTTCTGGGCAATCCCGTGTGTCTTATCGGATTATAAGATTCATTCTAAAAATCGGCATCAGCATCCCCAAGACTATAAACCCGATAAAAACCCCCATCACCAGAATCAGCACGGGCTCTATAAGGCTGGTCACCCGTTTCATGGTCCGCTCTGACTGGTGTTCATAATAAGCCGCCAGTTTCAGCAACCCCTGATGCAGCTGACCGGTTTCTTCCCCGATGGCGACCATATTCACAGCCGTTTCCGGGAAGAACGCGCAAGACTGCATCACCTGCGTTAAACTCCCCCCCCCGGTCAGCAGACGATTCATCCGAAGGACGTCCTGTTTAAAAATTTCATTATCAACGGCCTGGCAAACCGTGTCAATAGCCGTGACAACCGTGACACCGTTGGCGAGCAACGTGCCAAGCGTCCGGGCGAAGCGTCCGACTTCCACGTCCTGGATAAACGGCCCGACGACCGGGATCTTCAGCTTCAAGCTGTCGAGCCACAGTTTCCCTTCAGGGGTCGCGTAGGCCCTCCTCAACTGAACCACGGCCAGAAGGAAGACAGCCCCCAGCGCCCACCAGAACCGGGCCAGGAAACGGCTGACCGCCAAAAGCGCCGTTGTGACCAGAGGCAGGGATTCGTTCATGTCAATGAAGATCGTTGAGATCTTCGGGATGACCCACGTCAAAATGACAAATATTGTGGCCCCTCCGACAAAAAGGATCAGCCCCGGATACATCAAACTGGTCTTGACCTGCGCCTGGATATCATAATCCTTTTCTATAAAATCCGATAACCTGGCCAGGACAACCTCCAGGTTGCCGCCGACTTCGCCCGAACGGACGATATTGATATATAACGGGGAAAAAATCCCCGGGAACTTGGCCAAGGCCGAGGATAACGGGCCCCCGTCTTCAACCACGGCGATCATTTGCCCGACGGCATCTTTGAGCCTTTTGTTCTTAAGCTGCTTATCCACAAGAGATAACGCCCTTAAAACCGGCACCCCGGCGCTCACAAGGTCGCTCATCTGCCGGGTGAAGATCATGACATCCTGGGGCCGACCCCTGATGCCCGCCGACATCGGCAGGCCAGCGCCCTTGATTTTCTTGCCCGCCGCTGGCGCCGCCCGCACATTCAAAGGCGTGTACCCCATCCGAAGGATGCGGCTGACCGCCATCGCTTCATGATCCGCTTCAATGACCCCTTCAATGATTTTGGAAGGGCCCTGCTTGGCTTTATAAAAAAATTGTCCCATACCGTATCTCAAGCCGGCCTGGCCGTCAGGAGTTCATATCATCCTTCGTGACCCGCATAATCTCGCTTGGAGTGGTTTTCCCGGCTAAAACCTTTTCCCATCCGTGTTTGAGGAGCGTCTTCATCCCCTGCTCAACGGCCTTTCTGGTTATTTGAGCGGACGTCGCCCGGGCCAGGACCATCTCCCGGATTGCGTCGTTGAGTGACAAAAATTCGTAAATCCCTTCCCGGCCGTGGTACCCGGTCCCATGACAGGCCTCGCAGCCTTGGGCTTCGAACAACGTCTGCGGCCGCGCCTCCGGAACATCCTCCCTCAAAACCCGAAGGATATCTTCCGTGACCGGGATAGCCTTTTTACACAAAGGGCACAAAAGCCGCACCAGCCTTTGCGCGATAAAGCATTCCACCGAACTGCAAATCAAATACGGCTCCACGCCCATATCAACAAGCCGGGTGATGCCGCTGGCGGCGTCATTGGTGTGCAGGGTTGAAAAAACCAAATGCCCGGTTAAGGCGATTTGAATCGCGATCTCCGCGGTCTCCCGGTCGCGGACTTCTCCCACCATCATGATGTCAGGATCATGGCGCAGCATCGACCTTAACCCCTGGCTGAACGTCAAGTGGATCGCCGGGTTAATTTGAATTTGAGTGATGCCGTTGAGCTGGTACTCCACTGGGTCTTCGATGGTGATGATTTTCTTGTCCGCCGTGTTGACATGGGCCAGGCAAGAATACAGCGTCGTCGTCTTCCCGCTGCCCGTCGGGCCGGTCACAAATACGATGCCGTGGGGTTTGCGGATAAGCCGCTCCAGGAGTTCCTGTTCCCGGGCGTTCAGCCCGAGTTCATCCATATTATATAGCCGGTTGGAGCTCAAAATCCGGATGACCACGCTTTCGCCATACTGCGTCGGCAGGAAAGACACCCTCAAATCCAGGCTCACGCCCCCCACTTTCACCTTGAATCGCCCGTCCTGAGGAAGACGTTTTTCCGCGATATTGAGGTTGGACATGATCTTAATCCGGGAATTAATCGCTTCCTTAAAATTCCAAATATTCATCGGGACTTTGGTATCATAAAGGACGCCATCGATACGGCAACGGATTTTTAAATCCCGCTCATACGGCTCAATATGAATATCCGTGGCCCGGGTCCGATACGCTTCCAAAAGGATCTGATTGATAAACTTCCCGATCGAAGCATCGGAATCGATCTGCTCGATGTCTTCAACGTTCCCCTCCGGAGTCCCTTCGCCGGGCAACACGCCCTTCATCTGGGCGATCGTCTCAGCCCCGACTCCGTAGTATTCCCGTATCGCCTCCAGGATATCCGCCTCCCGGGAAAGGACCGCCTTGATCCTCCCCGGATGGGCCATCTGCAGCCCGTCCAGGATAAAAATATTTTGCGGATAAGCCGTCGCGACCGTTAACACGCCCGCCCCCGCGTCGTAACGGACCGGGAACACCTTATAATGGGTGGCCATCATGACCGGAACCCGAGGAAGGACGTCCCGGTCAATCGGCGAGGATTTCAAGTCCAGGTATTCCACCTTCAGATGGTCCGCCAAAAGAGGATAAACCCTCCTTTCATCGGAGATAAACCCAAGGCGCAACAACGTCCCGAGGAACAATTCTTCCCGTGGGATCTGCTTGTCCAGGGCTTCCTGTAACTGGGCCTGGCTGATCACGCCCTTCTCGACTAACAGCTGGCCAAATGATTTCCGATAACTCCCATTCATGTGCGTTCCTGTCCTTATAAACAACCCCGGCGTTATTCCCAGGGCTTCCCCATCGTCCAGCCCGCGTTCCCCTCTTCTGGGGGAAGGGCGGTCTGCGCGAGGAGGATATTCAAATTGTTCCGGGCGTTCCCGTAATGCGGGTCGATCCGCAAAGCCTCACGGAAATGGTACACCGCTCGCCGGGGATCAAATTTCTTTATATAAATAGCGCCGAGGCTATTATGCACGCGGGCATTGTCCGGCTCATAGATCAGAATTTCAGAAAAATGAACGGCGGCTTTATCCAAATCCCCTTTCTTTAGGTACATGTCCGCCAAAACACTGTGCACATACAAAAGAGACGGGTTTAAAGCGAGCGCCTGCAAATACGCGTGTTCCGCCAAAACATCTTTATTTTGAAGCAGATAAACATTCCCCAAATTTTTAAATATATCCGGCTGCCCGGGGGACAGGGCCGCAGCGCGCGCCAAAAATCTTTGCGCGCGGGCATAGTCCCCTCCCTCCATGAGCACGACCCCGTAATTACTGTGTGCCTGCGCGTGAGCCGGATTCAGGCGCAACGCCATCTCAAAACACTGCTTGGCTTCCTGCCGCCGGCCTTCTTCATAAAACAGGTTCCCGAGATTATTATAATTCTGGGCGTCCATGGAATGAAGCCGGACGGCAGACAAAAAATGCTTTCGGGCCGATTCTTTGTCCCCATCGCGAAGAAACGCCAAGCCCAGATTGCCATGGGCGACGGGATTCCCTGGGTCGCGTCTCAGCACATACCCCCACAAGGAATAGCCGTCCTTCCAGATCAAGGCCTGGTGAAAAGCCGAGAACACCAGGAGGCCCGCAATTGCGCCGACGACAGCCTGCGTTCCCAAAAAATATCCACGCCCTTTATTCTCAACGGCGCGCGACAGGCGGTCATATGCCGCGCCCAGAGCCAAACAGAATCCCAAGCTGGGTAAATACATATACCGGTCGGCGACAGGGGTCAGCCCCACGCCATGAGGGCTGGTCCTCAGGACGAGAAAGATCGTCGCCACGTAAAACATCACGGGAAAATAAAACCACTTTCTTTTTCTTAAAAGATACCCACTCCCCCCTAACGCCATGCCGGCCAACAGGGCGTTCCTGTATGCCTCCTGCGGCCAAGAAACGGGCCCCGGCCAATCATAAAGCGGGCACAGGTTAAAAGGGATAAAAAATTTCCGCAGATAAAACATGAACGTCCAAAACCAGGTCAAAATCGAAACCGGCAAAGGAGCCGTGCCCTGCCCTAAGTTTCGGGAAAGGGTGAACCACGCCAGGGGGAACAGCATCAAGGCCAAAGGGAGCTTCTCCAGGACAGACAGCCGGGTCAGCCGCCGGCCAGTGAAGCTGTCACAGACGAACAAGGCGACCGGCAGGCTAGCCGCCATCGGTTTTGCCAGCATGCTTAACAGCCCGAAAAACAACGTCAAAAGGTACCGGCCCCGTTCACGGGTCCGGAGATACCTCATGTATTGAAGAAGCGCCCAGAAATAAAAAAACGTGCTCAAAACATCTTTCCGGGCGCTGATCCAGGCCACCGCTTCGACATGCATCGGATGGATCCCAAAAATAAACGCCGCCATGCCCGCGGCCCGTTCCGTAACACCAGCCTGAAGGGCCAAACAATAAACCAGGACAAGGACACCCCCATGAAGGAATAAATTATTAATGCGGGAAACCGCCGGAGACCCGCGAGAGAAAGGATACTCCAGCGCGAACGAAAGCATGGTCAACGGAATGTATATATCATAAACTGTTGATGAAAGGATCTCCCCCACCCGGGAGACCGTCAACCGGCGGATCAACGGATTGGACTCAAAATGCCCCTGGTCATCCCACACGAACTCGCCCGGCATCACCGGCCTGTAAATAACCGCCGTGAACGCGAAGGCCAGGACAAGGAGAACGAATCCCTGCCGTTGAGAGGAAACGCGTATTATAATTTCTAAAACGTTTCTCATAGCTATCCGTGTTGACAGGATCAGGTCCAGGGAAAAAGCATACGGCCGGTAACGCCCCTTCAAGGCAATTCCGGAAAATCAGGGATCAAGAAAATAATGTATTCCGTACGTAAAATCAGCCGGTTCTCGGAACGGAAAATGAAACCCAGGAAAGGCAAATCCCCGAGCAACGGAATTTTAGATGTCCGTTCCAATTCTTTTTCCCTCAATAGCCCACCCAGGACGATAACGTCATGTTTTCTTAACAGGACCGCTATCGAATCCTGAGGGGTAAAAGTCTCCACCGAGGACGGCTGGACTGCCGGCGCATTGTCGGCTAACCAGGTCAAATCCGGGTTCACCTGGACCACATACTTTTCCCTGTCGGCCTTTTTCAAACGCACCTTGAGCGTCAAGGCGAGCCCCTCAGGGTCCCGGAATTTTTTCGGGTTCTGCATCGTATCCAAAACAAAAGTTATCTCATTGTTAAAATCAGCCCCTTCTGTCATGTCGTAAAGATCGATCAGTTGTCCCGCCGCGTCCAAAGCGTCTTTGAGCACCGGCAGATCTTCTTGGGTGATCGTCCCGACGCTCAAATGGTTCTGTTCAGGAGGCAGGCCCACTTTGTACCCCAAAATGCCAGCCTTCTGGTATTCTGAGACAATCGCCTCCCAATCAATCCCGTCTTGATGCTCTTCGTTCAGTTGAATCCTCGACATCTGAAGCCGCCACACGATTTCGGGAGCTTGGGACAGCGCTTGAAGGAATGTCTCAATCTTCTGAAAATTCGCCGTCGCATCCCTCACGGTCACTTGCCGGGTTTCCGAATTCACAGTCACCGTCCCGACATTTTCCGTTAACACAACCGACAGCCTTTCCGCCGCAGTCTCCGGTTTAAGGTTCTGCAAAGGAAACGTTTTCGTCGTCAAAGGAGGCATATCCCAAGACCTCAGCAGCGCCATCATCTGTTCCATAGGGTCCTGCCGGTCCAAAACGATCAACTGTTGATTCTTCTCGTCCATGAACAAATGGCCTTTCAGGCTTTCCAACTGCTCCAAATTCTCTTTTATGTCTTTAACCGTCCGGTGACGCAAGGGCATGACAGCAACATCTATTTCCGGCGCAAAAGGCTGCCCGTACTTAATTTCATACGCGTCGGAAGTCATAACACGGACATTCTGGCCTTCAAACACAAAAGCCCCCTTACTCATTTTCATAAGTAAAAATAACAGCTGCTCAAAAGATATCTCCCGCAAACACAGGGTGACCGTTCCCGATAAAGCGTCCGCGCCCTCAATCGGCACCCCACTTCCTTCAGAGATAACCCGCAAAGCGTCTGGAAAAGGGCTCTGATGAAAATCCACTTCCGGAAGGATCTTCTGGGTCGGGGAGGCTACCCTCGGAACGACCGGGACAGCATCGGGGTCCAGAGGGCTTTCTGGGATTCGGATTTCAATCACAAAGGATTCCCGCGTGGACTCTAAGGATAATCCCGGCTCTCTTTCTCCGGCGGGTTCTGCCGGGCGCGCGTCCAGCGCCGCGGCCGCCGTCCCCTCCGAAGGAGGCCCGGCAATAGGGCCACCAGGTTCTTCCGCCCAGACTCCCGTTACAAAAATGCATACCATAAGTCCCGTCCTTAAAAAAATTTTCAGCATGTTATTCCTCTTCTTTCAACCCCGACTTAAATTTATCCAATTGCTGCTGAGAATACGCATTGGCAGAATATTCCCGTACCAGCGTCTCGGCAATAGCCACAGCTTCATCAACCCGTCCTAATCTATACAGGACCTCCGCTTTCGTGTCCAAAAACGCGTAATTATCCGGATCCAGGGCCAAAGCCCGGTCCGCCAACTCCAAGGCCCGGGACAGATGTATATTTTGCTCGGCGTAAATCCAGGCCAAATCGTTATAAGGACCGGCTAATCCCGGGGACTGCTCCATGCTCTTTTTAAGCAGCGTTTCTTTCTCCTGAAAAGTCAACTCGGGAAACTTTGTCTGGAATTCATAATAACTCGGATAACTGGTCATAAAAACCAGGACGGACAAGACCGTCATGGCCCCATTATAAACGTAATGCGTAATAACCCCAGGGATAGAGGAACGCGTCCACATCCGTTGTAAGGTCAGCAAAACGCCCAGGATAGCCACCATCGTGATCGCGGTCCAATCGCCCCAGTACTGTTCGACATGCAGGAGGCCAAAAAGGAACGCGATAAGGATGACCGCCGTTTTTTTCCCTTTTATCTTCTCGACAAGATAATAAAGGTATCCACGGAAAATAATTTCCTCCAAAAAAGGCGCCATAAACACCGCAACCACAAGTAATGACAAAAATATCCACGGTGATGTCGTCGATTCCACCATCCGGGTCAACGGAGTCGCCGGCTGAGCCTCCCGGGAATGGATCATCATACTGGAAACCGCCGCCATTCCGATGCCGGCCAGGAACGGGACGCCGATCAGCCTCCACAAGGGAAGGCCCTGGCGCTGCAGGCCAAGGATTTCTCTAAAAGAAATATCCCGGTACTTCCGGATGCTTTTGTTAATAAACCATAAAAGAAAAAGTGGCGACAGCCCAGAAATGAATACAACCTCCCCGAGATCAGATTGCATTTGAGGGTAAAGGCTCGAAAAAAACTCTAATCCCATGGTCAAAAGAGACATGACCGCAGCCCAAATCAGCGCCATGTTGAACGCATCCAGGGTGAGGGAAAGCCCGAGGCCCAAGACCTGCGGGTCCCTGCGGGCCGGGTTTAATCTCCTAAGAAACCCGTAACGCTTGAACAAGTAAACCGGAAGGACAAAAAGAAACCCGTAAACCGGGAGGTCCTCCCATCGCTTGGATAACACAAAAAGCATCAGCACCAGGACACCATAGGCTGCGACCGGCCAAAAACCTGACCGGACACATTTTTGATAAAGCACCGGGTCCTGTTTCTTAATAAAAACGGCATCAAAAAAAATAAACGAAAACACCACCCCTAGAAGCCCAAAAGACATCTCCCGATCCCTTCATAATCACCTGATTTATCAAACCTTCACCTCAGGAAGACAGCAAACGCCACTCCTCAAGGGCCGGAAAAAATAAACGTGGAAGGAAGACCCGAATTCAAATTTTCAGGACGCAGGTCAACTGCGGTCCGTAACCGGCCATTCGAATCATAATACTTCGTCACCCCCGATTTCTTCGTCCACACACTATATAAACGCCCGCTCTCATAATAGTGGGCAATGCGCAGCAGCTCCCCGTCACGGTAAACCCAATCCTCCCTAACGCGGCCGTTGCGGTAGAAAGCTTTTTTACGAACGATCCGCTCGTTTTTAAATTTCAAATAAAGCTTCAGGTTCCCATTATCATAATATTCCTTTTTTACATAATCCCCCCGGGATTCTCCAGCAGCAACCCATGGCGTGAACCCTATAATATTTATAATTATTAAAATAATATTTATAGTCTTTTTCATTTTATATATTTCCTTTCTTTATTTCTATTATAAAGGATAAAAATTTTTTAGCAATTAAGTTTATTCCACTTCTCCCCTGTTTCCGTTGACTTCCGCTCCTCCGGCTGAAAAAGCGGGATCAAAGCCTTCCTTCCATGTCCGGGCATAACCCGATCACCTCCGCCCGGAGAATGTTGACTTTTTCCCGAAGGACCGGGTCATTCTTGATCCATCGGAGCACGACCCGCCGCTGGCTGGCTATCATCAGGGCCGCGAATATTTCCGCCCGGTCTTCGGCCTGATTCTTCATGGCATAATACGTCACAAATCCCTGAACCGGCGGAGCGAAATAATTCACCGGATTCCCGCCCGGCTGCAAGGTTTCCGGGACATGATAGGCAAAGCCCGGCACGTTCATGCTTTCCCAATCACGAAACCGCCATGCCAGCCCGTTTTGACTTTCAAACATGTGATAAAGCTCATGGTGGACATTAAGGCGTTGCTTAATGACATGTTCCTGATTTCTCAAAAAATCAAAAACAATAATACGGGTATTGCGCTGATACAGCCCCTCCAAAGGCCGGGAATCGTAAAATTGCCGTTTCACCAGCACGATAGCCTCGAGCCGGATTTTTTGATAAAAACATTCCGGATAGCGGCGAAGCTCCTCCTGCAACAATATCAAATATTTAACCAGGGCACCATCATCTTGAGGCTCCGGGGGGGAAAAAACTATGGCAGGATGAATTTCTTCCGGCACTTCGCGGTAAATGATCCTGATGCCGAACTCATCCTGAATCCGGGTTGTCAGCCGGGTGATCGCAGGGTGTTCCTCAACCGCCGGGAGCGCCGCCGGCCAACCCCACCCGGAAACACAACACAGGAATAAAACCAAAACGCGCCTTTTCATCACCGCTCTTTTATCCGCAGTTCCCGATGGAGAGACGGGCGCTTCAGCCGGTACGTCAAATATGCGAACACGGTGACCGGGACGAAAGAAATCAACCCCCACTCCAGGATAGAAAAGAAAGCGTAAATCAATAATCCGGTTATGATAAACAAAGACAGCCGGTACGCCCAAACCCGTTTCCATTTCAAATACACGGAACACACAACAAGGGAAAAAGAAATGAATGAAATAAGGAAGACCGTATAGTCATCCGGCTGAACAAGGACGATATTGTACCCCGGCTTGGTGTTGAGATACTGCAGCACCGGGATCGAGAAAAAGAAAATCGATAAAATCACGTAATATCCCAGCAAGCCGACAATCTGAATCTCCTTGGCGATCAATTTTAATTCACTGTGCCCCTTTCCCCGGAATTGATCCCGCCTTTTCATCACCAAATGAAAGACCAGAAAAAACGGCACAATATTGATGAGGACCATCCGGCCCAACAATTGAAGGTAAACCCAATCCATGCGACCCGCCTTTTATACCATTTTCAAATATGAGTAATTATTCTACTCCTAAACCCAACGCCAGGCAAGGGAATGGCCCAGGGGAAAGCAGGGCCTGCTTATCTGTCATCGGGAATTCCCCCGCATTGATCCTCCCCCGGGAACAGGAAGAGCCTTTTAATGCGGGAACAAATATCCGACGGGCTCACCGGCTTCTCAATAAACTCGACAAATTTGAACGCTAAGAACGTGTCCTTTTGAAGAGGCCGGTCCGACAGCAGAAAAACCGGAATTTTCCTGCCGATAGGAGACTGGCGCAGCGCCTTTATAAAATTCAAGCCATCCGAAGCGAGGACCTGATTGTCTAAAAAAATCAGGTTGGGAACAATCTTTCGGACCTGGACGGCCGCCTCTTCCTCATCTTCGGTTATAAAGGGCTGAAAGCCCAAATATCTTAATTCTTCGCATAACCGCTGCCTCCAGGGATCGCGGCGCAACAGACACAGCACGGTCCGCGCCATCATATTTTTCATCCGGCGCTCCATCTCCCCGACAAGGTCAGCCGCCGTGACCCTGTCCACCCCCAGATCAATAAGTTTATCAATAATATCCGATTTATACAGCCCGGCAAGAACCTGCTGGGCGACAAAATCGTAAAGGCGCCGGAAATCCCGCTCCTTATCCAAACGTTCCTTATCGTTCATCCCCGACCTTCTTTTCTGAGCCCCGCCCGGCTTCAGATAAGATGATGTCCGCCAATTGCTCCGCAATGAGACGGTTCCCTTTCGGCGTGCAGTGCCCGAAATTCCCGGCAAACGAATCCGAAAAATACTCGTTATAATCCCCCTCGCGTAAAGCCTCGGCAAAATTTCTTTTGTTCTCCACAAAAAGGATCTCCGGGCGCCCCGGGAAAATATCCTTTAAAGGCCCGATATCCCGAAGCGGGTACTGCATGCAAACCAACCGGATCCCGCGCTTTAAAATCAGGGACGCTATTGTCCGGTAATTATCCACGGTCTCGGGCAAATACCTCTCCTGCTGCTCCCGAACGGCATTGCCCCGCGCGAAGATGCTCCGGGCTTTTTCCTCCTCCCCGATCGCAGCATAAAGCTGCGCTAGTTGTTCATAAAAAAAGAAATCCTCCGGATACTCCTCAATCGTTTCCTTCAACACGATTTCCGCTTCCTGATAAAACCCGTGTTCCATCAACCACCGCCCGATGGTTCCATCGAGCTTAAAAAGCTGAGAATCTTTTAGAAACACTTTCCAGTAAAAATCTTTCGCCACGTCACTGCGGCCGACGGCCTCATAGCATTTGGCCAACTCCATCATCGCCAGCACTGAATCCGCGCTCAAAAGCACGGCCCGGTGCAGCAAAGGGAGGGCGTCCCCGCACCGGTCCTGTTCGGAGTAACAACGGGCCAGCTCCACAAAAGCCCCGTAATTATTTCGGTCCAGTTGAACCGCCGCCCGCAGGTGCTCCTCGGCCTCGCCGTAATTCTGATGCATGCGGTGATACCACCCCAGATGCAGGCGCAGGTAACTCTCCGTAACCTTCAACTGGCTCATCCGCCGCAAAATCACGGACCGTTCTTCCGGCGAGCGGTTCCGCGCCAGCTGCGCCCCGGCCGCGGCTCTCAATTCTTCAAGCCTCCGGACGCGGTCCCGCACGATCTCCGAAGTTCGGGCGTCCGTGACAGGGCTTTCCTCCCCGGCCTCTTTCTGCCCGTCGCCAGTGGCTTGCGGGCGAAGGCCGTTCCCCCGCCGTTCCCGCAGCTTCGCGGTCACATGGAGATGGATATAACGAAACAGCTTGTACAGCCGCAACCGCGCGAAAACAGGCCGGCCCCCTTGGGCAGCTTGCCTGGTTTCGCCCAAGGTCCCGGCGTCATTGATCCCTATCATCGCGACAACGGCGTGCGGCCGGTACGCCTGAAGATACCCGGGCAGCTGAAGCAGGATATCGGCTGATGTTTTCGAGACCAAACCTTTATTGATAATCTGAAAAGAAAAATCCGGGCGCCGTTGCTTTAAAATCTGCCCGAGTTGGGACGGATAAGAATTTTCCCCACCCAAGGCGGTTGTCGACTCCCCGATACAGAGGATCCGGTACTCCTGGCCCTCAAACGTGACCCGGTTGGAAACATCCTGGAAGAAAGAAAAAAGCAGTCCTCCTCCCCGCAAAAGCCCTTCCACGATGGACAAAGACAAAACCACGCCGCCGGTCACCAGCAATAATTTTTGATAAAGCGGTGTGGCGGGTCTTACAAAAATATTTTTTCCCTTGAGCATGAAAAATTCCTATCCAACCCGCCATTGCCAAATTTGCTGTTCCTCCAGCCGGGTGGCCATCACGGAAGACCTGTCTGAAAGGCGGCGCAAGCACGCGTAATCAACCGGTTGCGGCGCCTCCCCCTTATATTTTGAATAATGCTGAACAAGCCCCGCCGCCATCGAAAGAATGACCTGGGGCGGGGAAGCCCCTTTCAAGATAAGCAAAGGCCCTGGCTTGTCCCCAGATAATGTCATCATCAGGTCATCCGGATGGCCCGACGTCAGAAGCTGCTCATTTTCATGTTCATCCCGTCCCAGGACCGCCACGAAATCCGATGACAAACGGAAATACCGCCCCCATCTTAGAAGAACGGTCTCCCGGTAATCCCGGAAACCAAATCGCAAGAAATCTTTCATTTTCCGGCCGAAAGGGCCTTCCGTCAGCAGGCAGCCCCCTCCGGGAGGAGAAAACGCGGTAATCCCCCATTGTTTAGCCAAAGCGAACTGCGCCTGCCGTCCCTTCCCTGAAAGGCCCAAGAGGCGGCCGCGGTCAACACGCCCGTCCTGTTCCGGGATCGTGGGCGCCAACAAGCCGGCCGACAAGGGCCTTAACAAACGGCCTTCCAGCCCCGCAGCTTTTTCCAGGACATTCAAACACGCCCGTCTCTGCGACATGGACCGTTGGCCGAGAACCTCCCCCGTAAAAAGGAATTCGGCTCCGACCTCCCTCATATACTGAGCCGCCTTTTTCATCATGAATAAATGACAGTCCATGCAAGGGTTAAACGCCGCCCCATACCCGTAACAGGGGTGCTGCAACATCTCAAGATAATCTTCCCCCAACGCAAAAACTTTTAAAGGGACCCCCAGCTGCCGGGCCAAAGCCTGGACCTGGAGGGGCTCGCGATCACCCCAAGGCATGACAAACGTCACGACGGTGACGTCAACCCCGATATCCGTTAAAATTTTAACCGCTAGCGCGCTGTCCAGCCCACCGGACACAAGTCCGACGGCCTTAACGACATCCCCCCGCGGTTGATCAGAAATAACCATTATTCCGCTTCTCCTGTCCGGCGGTATAAGAAAAATTCTAAATCCAGCACCACGCTGAAAAACAACCACAGGCCCGCCGCCTCAAGACAACGCCCCTATTGTAACCCCGGCAATCCTTTATCAGCAAATACAAACAGCGTTTCTCTTCATTGTTCCTCTCTCAAACGGGCTATCCGAGCCGGGTTATTTTCGCCATAAAAAACCCCTCCATCGTTGGCGTCGGAAGGATCCGGCAACAACGCGCGACCCGGGGGTCAAAGTCCCGGCCCTCCCAGCGCATCAAGGCCGGAGTCGTTTCAACACCCGGAAATTCCAAGGGGGCCACGTCCCACCCGCCCTCAGCCTTTCGCAAAAACCAGTCCACGACGCCCTCGTTTTCTTCCGGAGCAAACGTGCAGGTGGCGTACACAAGGACCCCACCCGGGGTTAAAAGGCGGCTAGCCGCCAATATAATCCCGCGCTGCTTTCGAACCATCTCTTTAATTTTACGCGGGCTCCAGAACGCGTACGTTTTAGGATCCGAAAATCTAAAACGGGCCTCACAGCTGCACGGGACGTCTACCAAAATTTTATCAAAAAGGGCGTCCTTGCTGCGAAACCGCCTGGCATCCAAACAGCAGTACGTGATATTCCCAGCTCCAAGTCCGTCGGCCACTGTCTTCAATTTATAAAACCGGGAACGCACCGCTTCCACGGCAACAATGGTGCCGCGCCCCTCCATGAGAGCCGCTATCTGGGTCGTCTTGCTGCCCGGCGCGGCGCACATATCCAGGATCCGCTCTCCTGATTGAGGATTTAACGCGAGCGCGGGAAGCATGCTGGACAAATTTTGCCTGTACAGCCAGCCGCGTTCAAAATATCCTGACGCCCTTACAAGTTCAAAGGACGCCGGATCAAGGATCAACGCCAATGGCCACCAGAGGACCTCCTGAAAACGGATACCGCGCTCTTTCAGGGCAGCCCAACACGCGTCCCGGCCTATCTTCAGGGTGTTAATGCGCGCGCTCAAAGCGGAAGGCGAGGAAAAATGCGATAACACGTCCGCGTGTTCCCCCGAAGGCAAAATCAAGCGAAGCCGGTCTACGAATAACGGCGGGAAAGACTTACCCATCAGCAAGCAGCGCTCCTTTCTGCGCTCTTTCTAAACAACCATGTTTCTACTTCAAGAATGTTTCAACGCCGGGAGAAACAGCGTGCCGGGAAACACCCTATTTTAACTTAAAACACGTTTGCATACAGGCGAAAAAAGTGCTAAAAAATATTTAAATCATTCTACAACTTTAAAGCCCCGCCATCATGCTCCCAGGCACCGGCCGGGATATAACGTATCGAGTCTATTATGGAACGCTTCCAGTTTCATGCCAAAAAAATCTCTGGAGAATATGAAGACGGCGAAATAGAGGCCGTGAACCAGAATAAAGCTCTGGACGAGCTGGAATCACGAGGGCTGGTTGTCATTTCCCTGACCAAGCCCGGGGGGCCGCAACCCTCCGCATCTCGGGGGCTTAAGCAGCCCGCCGGCGGAGCGAGGGGCGAGGAAGAACCATCATCCTGCCGCCAGCGGGAATCCTGCCCAACCCGGCTATTGGTGCATTGGGTTATCGTTGGACTGTTTATCCTTTCGGTTTCTTTTTTTGTCTGGATAAAAACTTCCGCAACCCGGCCGGTGAAACGCGTCCCGTATAAAATCTTAAAAGTACAATCCGTTGAACCCAAAAGCTTCAAACGCAAAGATATTACCCTCCAGGTCCCCGAAGGATCCACCAGTAAAATCATCAAGATAGCTGCCCAGCAGGCCTATGATGAACAAAAAGCCGCAAACGCTTTCTTGGAAGAAGCCCGCTTCTTCTTCTATTCTGAAAAACAGGACCCGGAAGTACACAACCCTATCGCGACCTTGCGCTGGAACTGGGAAAAATATGGAAAATGGGAATACAACTTCACATTAGGCAACGAAAAAGACGCCGGGACGAAAATGATCGCGGAGCGCCTTCAATATAAAAGAGATAAATTTGTTTCTTACAAATTTACCGTTCCTTCAAACATCTCTATCAAAGCCGTGCAGCCCCTGGCGGAGGACCAGCTCGTTAAACTGGCAGCCGAATGGCAAACCAAAGCCCCCGTCATCCTCGCCGACGTCTATTATGAAGGGTATTCAAGACCTCTGATGCACTGCGAACAACCGGCTGATCCGGCATCAAAAGCTAACTGTCAATTTAACGCCAAATAAATTCGCGGGAATGATCCGTCAGGGTTTGGATGGCAACGCTTTCCTGCAGTGCGGTTCATCGTTTTAACCACGCGCGGACATACACTTGCCGGGGAATCAAAGAATCAATCTTTCAAAACTTTTTTTATGGCGTCCAGGATATAAACCAAATCCGAAGTCTTAACGATGAAATCATCAGCTCCGGACTGGCGGGCCCGGGTCACGTCAATGGCTTCGACTTTATTCGTAAACATGATAATCTTGGCCCGTTGAGAACTTTCCTGTTTCATCTTCTTGCATAAATCAAACCCATTGCCGTCCGGAAGCATGATATCCAACATGACCAGATCCGGGACCGCCTCCCGGAAGCGCTCCAAGGCCTCCTGGCAGTTTTCCGCCAGAATAACTTCGTACCCCGTCGACGTCAGACGCAAGTCCATGACCGAAAGCATATCTTCTTCATCTTCGACAACTAAAATCTTTTTAGACATCAACGTCTCCTTCCCCCAGTAAGCCGTGTCCAAAAATTTTTATAATTTGCTTAATATTGTCTTATAATTTCCCATTGAATGGAACACTTTTTTCCATTTTCCTTATCCCAGCAATCAAACCACCCGGCCCCTAAAAGCGACCCTCCACACCAGGAGCCAGACCAACATAACACCGACGCTGATAAAAAACACGACCGCGGGGCCGTACACCACCGCCAATGGCACAGCAATAAACGGCCAAAGGCCGCCTCCCATCAATGGTTCATGAATCAATTGTTTATATCCAAAAGCGGACAGGGCTTTGGTTTCCATGCGGGGATCGACCACCCTTAAAAGAAGCAGTCCTGTCGCGGTGACACCCATGGACTGCCCCATCTGGACCGTGGCCCGTTCAAACCACGCGTCAGGTAAAAGCCGCCGGGCCAGCCACACGACGCAGAAAATATTCCAAACCGCCACCGCCGCCACGAGAATGAAAAAAGGCACAAAGTCCGTCACAAGGGACTTAAGGTTCAACATGGTCACGGCGGAAATGATGAGATAATCCAAAGCCATCCCGGAGATACGCTGCATGGTCCGCGGCTGAACCTGGAAACTTGGCATATAAAATTTTAACACATAAGAAAATAAAATAGATCCTAGAATGCTGAACGGCGCCAAAGGAAGGATAGGGAAGAAACTTTTCTTCTCCGGGAAAGGGATCCCTGACACGAGCCACAGGAACCCCTTCTTCAGGAAAAAGCCCGCCAGGATCGCCAACCCGACTAAAAACAGCTGCATGACGAAAGAACGCACGGACTGGAAAGAAAACGGCTGGGCCGCCGCACCTTCCTCGTCTCCCCCCGTCAACTGATCCTTTGCGAAAAGCACGTCCTCCCTATGCTTCAATATTTTCGTGTGGCCATGGGCAACCGCCCAATTGATAAGGGCCATGCCGATGAGCAGCGCTGATATAATCCCAACCGTGGCTGCCGCGAAACTGTAATCCGCGCCCTGCTCCCAATGAAGGGCATTAAATGTAGAGTGCAACGCCGCAGTCGTCCCGTGTCCCCCTTCAAAACCCAACGGGATGATGATGCCAAGATAAGGCGGAGTCGAAAACACCGGGGCCAGCACAAACCATGAAAGCCCCAGCCCCACAACATATTGGCCCCAGGCCACGACCTGTCCATAAAGCAACTGCGGGCCGCAATACTTCCAAATATTGCCGGGAGACAATGACGGCAGCGTAAAACTCATAAACAAAGCCGCAAAAACGACATTGATCAGCACCATCGGATAAATGTCCCAACCCCGAGTGCACACCGGCGGGATAAACCGGCCGAACGCCTGGATAATGACAAGCCCCAGCAACCCGCTGGTAATGGACGACGGCAAAAAGATCCTGCGGAACAGTTTATTCCTATTAATGCCGTACCCGACCGCGCGCAACAGGAACAAAAATAATAATGAAACAAAACAAACCATTTCCATTGAATTCAAGGCCCTGAAATAATAAACACGCTGTTTTTATTGATATTGTCCGGCTCCGCTTCTATAGGGCCTATTGTTCCATAGGAGCAAGAGGCGGTCAAGCTTCAAAGTGTAATTCCTTTTCAAACGCACCGCGCTCTTGTTCCCCCTGGGCCCAAGGCGAAGCCCTTTATCGCAGCAAGGTTATCATGACGTTTAGGCCGAAGCGGCCTTCCACCTCACGCCACAACGCAATCACCCCATTCATTGCCACAGCCCTGATCATCGGTTATAATAAAATTTCTGTTATTCCAAAACACAAAAAAACACAGCCACCCCAAAGGAGTGACTATGCGCATTCTGAATTACGGCGCAGGGGCCGTCGGGCTTGGGATAGATTCCTGCCTGATAAAGACGGGCTGTCACCTCGACATCCTGGCCCGGCCAGAAACAGTCAAAGCATTAACAGCGGCCGGGCTAAAAAGAAAAGGTATTTTGGGCTCCGTCCAGTGGTCTCCCGAACGGTTCCGGGCGTACCCATCCCTGGACGGCCTCCCTCCGGGAGCTTACGACGTCATCCTAGTATCGACCAAGTCCTTTGATTCCGCCGAGGCGGCCCGGGACTTGCATAATCATCCGGAACTTTTTCACCCCGGGACGGCCATTGTCCTGTTTCAAAACGGCTGGGGGAACACCGAACACTTCACCGCCTATTTCAACGCCGCCCGGATTTTCAACGCACGCGTTATCACCGGTTTTGTACGGCAGCAACCCAACGTCGTGGATATCACCGTACATGCCGACGCTATTCATATCGGGTGCCTGGCGGGAGGGGACACGCTATCCATCGAGCCCTTGTGCCGAAAAATCTCCGAAGGAGGCATCCCGGCCCAAACGACCGATGCCATAGCCAAAGACCTCTGGGCAAAAATGCTCTATAATTGCGCCTTGAATCCCCTGGGGGCGATCCTAAATGTGACTTACGGAGAATTGGGACAATCCTCCCTGTCCCGAGAATTATGCGACGCCATTATCACTGAAGTGTTCCAGGTCATGGTCGCCACCGGACATGAAACCCACTGGCGGACAAGCGAGGACTACCGGGACATCTTTTACGCGACGCTCCTCCCTCTCACCGCCAGCCACCACTCATCCACATGGCAGGACCTCAAGTCTGGGAAAAAGACCGAAATCGACGCGCTGAACGGGATTGTGATCCAGCTCGCCCGCCGGCATAACATCCCCGTTCCCGTCAATGCCGTCGTTTACCGCATGATCAAATTCCTGGAACGGGAACTCTAACCCCGCGCCTTCAACGGCGCGCCCTCCAAGAGGCGTGAATCGCTTTTATGTTCAGACGCCCCGATTGGGTTTCCTGCGCGACATTCAAAAGGTCCGCCGAAATGATCGTCACAAACACAAAAAATAACAGCATAAAAATCTTCATGGTCCCGGACCAGACACTGACCTGCCATTTTAAATTTCTTTCATCGATTCCAAATACAGCCGCACTGCTGAAGAACAACACCCCTGTACATAAAATAAAAGCGATATGCATGACTTGGTACACAAACAATTCCAGAAGACACAGTAGAATGAAAAAAGCTAAAAAAGACAAGGAAATAATCTCCGCCGTTTTGATCCGGCTCTTCATATTTTCTTCCATCTCCCTCCCCCCTTCATCTATCCGCATAAAACGATCGTATAAACTTCATATTAAACACCAAGAATCCCTGACGCAAGGGTATTCACGAAAAAATTCCCAATAAAAAGAAGCAAAGAGCGGGGGGCTCTTTGCTTCCTGAAAAAAGCAACCACATCTTATTCTTTCTCGTCCTGCTTATTCCGTTCCTCCACAACCCGGTCTGTAATTTTAGCCGGCGCCTGCTCATAATGCGAAAAAGTCATCGCGTACGTGCCCCGGCCGCCAGTCATGGAGCGCAAGTCCGTCGCATATTTAAACATTTCCGATTGCGGAATATGGGCGATGATCGCCTCATGCTTCCCCTTAGGCTCTTCGCCGAGGATCCGCCCCCGCCGGGAACTGATATCACCAGAAATCTGGCCGATAAAATCGCTTGGAATAACAATCGTGACTTCCATGATAGGTTCAAGCAGAATGGGCCCGGCCTGTTTGACGGCTTCCTTCAAGGCCATGGCTCCGGCAATCTGAAAAGCCATATCAGAAGAATCGACCGCGTGAAAAGACCCGTCCATCAGGCTGACCTGGATATTGATAATCGGGGATTTAGACAGGGCCCCTTCTTCTATGGTCTGCTTGACGCCTTTCTCAACCGATGGGATATAATTTTTCGGTATGGCTCCGCCAAATATTTTATTGACGAATTCATACTCCTCCCCGTCACGGGGAAGAGGCGCCACTTCCAGGTCTACGTCTCCATACTGCCCCCGGCCACCGGATTGCTTTTTATATTTGTACCGGTATCTGGCGGTTTTAGTGATGGTTTCCCGATAACGGATTTTCGGCGTTCCCAAATCCACCTCGAGATTATACCGGCTCTTCATCCGGTCCAAAATAATCTTCAGGTGAAGGTCGCCCATCCCGGAAATAAGCATTTCTTTTGTCTCAGTATCGCGCTCAACCTGAAGCGTATGATCTTCCTCGCACATGCGGGTTAAACACGTGGAAATCTTTTCCTCGTCCGCCCTCGTCTTCGGCTTAATGGACGCCGACAATGAGGGGGCTGGAAACGTGATCGGGTGGAAGACAACGTGGGCATTCGAAGAACTCAAGCTGTCCGAGACATGGCTGTTTTTTAATTTCGGCAAAGCCACAATATCACCGCAATTCGCCTGAGGGATTTTAATCTGCTCCTTGCCCTGCAAAAGGCTGATCGTGCTGATATGCTCCTTGCTTTTTCTGTTACTATTATAATAATCCGTGTTTGCCAGCAATGTTCCGCTGACGACCCGCATCAGCGACAATTGCCCGAGATGCGGATCAAACAAAGATTTGAAAACAAACCCGGAGAAAGTGCCCTCTTCCTCGGGGACAAGCTCTTTTTCTTCTTCAGAATCCGCCATCTTGGCTTTTAAAGCCGGCCGTTCCAACGGGGACGGGAGATACGCAACAACCGCGTCCAGCAATGCCTCAACGCCGGTATCATTCAAAGCGCTGCCACAAATGATTGGAAAAATCTTCGCTTGGACGACCGCCTGCCGTAAAACCCTTTTAATATCCTCAGGGGATAACGCCCCTGTCTCAAGATACTTTTCCAGGAGTTTATCGTCGCTCTCCGCAATCGCCTCAATAAAATCTGATGATTCCAGGTCAACCTTCACCGCCTTATTGGACAACTGCTCCTGAATCGCCGCGATCACTGTATCACTCTTGGCTTCGCCTTTATCAATTTTATTAATAAATATAATCCTCGGGAGCCCCATCTCATTAAGCCGGTCCCAAACATCCTCTGTGCCAACCTCAACCCCGTTAACCGCGTCCACCACTAATATGGCGGCATCCGTAGCCCGCAAAGCCGCTACGGTTTCTCCAACAAAATCCATATATCCCGGGGTATCAATCATCTGGATCTGATGACCTTTGTGGTCCGCCTTCAGGAAACTCGCGTTAATCGAAATTTTACGGTCCTGTTCGTCCTCGTTATAATCACTGACCGTGCTGCCCTGCATGACATCTCCTTTTCTCGTCGTGGCTTTACAAAAGAAAAGGATACTTTCCGCTAAAGTCGTTTTTCCACTTTGCGCATGCCCCACCAAGGTAAGATTGCGTTTTAATTTAGCTTCCATATGGCTTTCCCTGTTTTCTTATTGATAAATATGAATAAAAAATTTCTTTTCTCTTACGCAAACGGCAAAAAGATGTCCGGACGTCGAAGCCCAAAAAGCTATGGAGAATTATTTGTAGACGACCTCTCCTGATTCGACATCAAGGGCAACATGGTGCGGACCGATGTCCTGGCATGAATCTTTCCGCAACCTGATATTCTTTTCTTTCAAAATTTCGATCGTTGAATTCAGGTTTTTTAAATATTCAGGATCTTTTTCATCGTGGAAGACATTTTCGCCCGACACCAAAGCCACCTCAATATTATCTATGTCTGCTCCGATCATGACCATATCTTCTATCATCGCCTCGATCGCATCCGACGCATTGCGCAGGGTGGAAGAATGCCATTGTCTATCAATACGGCCGGAAAAATATAATGCGTGCGCCAGGCCCCCTATCTTGTGGCTCGCGTCATAAGCCAGGATCACCAGGCAAGCCCCGTTTGTATCCGACTCCAAAACCACTTCCCCCTGCCCGACCATAATCTCCCCTCGATGAACATCAATTACTCTTTTCATCATACCTCCTTTGTTCCAAGAACAAACTGCCCCAAAAGAAAAAAGGCAACCCGATCCCGGGTTGCCTTTTTATTTCGAAATATTTCTTAGCTTGACAATCATATCGCTATTACCCCCTTGTAATAGTTGTTTTTATTTTACTACTAAGCCACGATATTTGCAAGCGATATCAGCCTCACTGCCAAGCCTCACACCAACTCCGCAGGCCTGCCCATATTTATCCAAAATATCCGGACGCTTCCCGTCCTCTCCCCCGCCCTGAGACACCCAATGATGCCGGGACTGTTTTCTGAACAAAGGACAATACTGTCTGGGATTAACTGGATTACAAAAAAAGCCGGAGAACAGGGTTCTCCGGCTTCGTGATGAGTAACTGGTTTTTTTAACTGGACGATGCGTATAAAGGTAGAAACAGGTAGGTTAAAACCTTATACGACCGTAGTTGTTATAAATATACCACAAATTCTTATCCTTGGCAACACACCCACCGCACCCCACTCCTTTACTCGGCTTTGCCCGTGCCGGATTGAGGCCCCGGGGATAAAACAATGGCAATGGTCGCCAGCGGGAAAAAGTGCAAAATCAAACGAGACAAGGTGGTGTCCCTTTCGGCAATCCAAAAGAAAGCGTTACTCAGCAAAAAAAGGAGAAAAAGCAACCCGGCGAACAGGCCGACGGCCATAATGAGCCATTTAAAAAGAGGGTGCGACTCGCTGGCGGGGGTGAAAAATAACCTTAAAATCAATACCGGCCAGACCAGATTCCAGTTTCCACTCAAGAAAAAATCCATAAAAAACTGCTTTAAGATGATTGGGCCCCGGTGAAGGTTCTGCCAGCTAAAATCTAATAATACCCCCTCAGAATCCGTGTGGTGAACCCACTGAAAAACCGGAAAAATCAAGGCAAGGATGATACATGGCAAGAAAAATTTCATCCCCGCCCTTAAACGGCTGTAATTTCTGTTTTTGTCTTTCAAGAGCATCAACACAAAAAGGATCCCGTAAATAAATAAATAGGCGGTTCCTTCTCGCTTAACAAACGTCCCCATGCCCGCCAGAATCGCAGCCAGATATAAAAAGCGGTCTTCTCGTTCCGACTGCCATAACAACAAGATCATTATTGTGACGCAGTTGTATACCATTAACGGGAAGTCCATATAGGCCAAAGAAGCATGCAGGGCAAATAAATTGGACGCCAAAAGAAGCCCCAAACTCCAAAGGGCCTTTCGTATATTCATAAAAAATTTCACAAATTCATACTGAATAACCAGATACGCCGCGAAATAAAGCGGTGCGAAAAATTTTACCACTTGGTCATGCCATTGGCCGATGTTGATCGCCAGCCATGTTTGCAACAGAGACACATGTAAAGGATACCCCCGATAAACAGGGTCTAACGGAAGGACTATGTTCTTTTTGAAAAAAAATATTTTCGCGTTTAAAGCATTAATTTTCAAAGGATCAAAACCGTAGACAGGAATATGAAAAGCCCTCCAAAAAATGTAAACACAATGGAAAATCAAAAAAATAACAATAAAAATATCCAGCAACTCCCATAGAAATTCTGTCCGCGTGGCAACCCCGGGATGCGAGGCTTGGGCATCATGAATTAAAGGAGGCGTCGTCTTAAAAAGCGTATGTTGATAACGTAATACGCTTGCGGCACAGATAACCGTGATACTGGATATGAATACCCCCAACCCTATCCCGGAAAAGCTGCCTCCGGCTAAACTCCAAATAAGCATCAGGAACGTTAATAGGCCGGTTCCGACGACAAATGCCAACGCAAATCTGGCCGCTATCGTCAATTCATCCCTTGGAAAAAGAAAAGAAAGCGCAACAAAGCCCATCGCCCATGGGATAAAAATCGCCAAAACAATGTTCAATCCAGAACTCACGGGGCCTCCTCACGAACAGCAACAAGGCTCTCCCTATCATACGGGGGGAAAGCGACAAACCCGGCAGGCAATGCGCGCCAGGGATTCTTCTTCCTATATACAATAATGACCTCAGGATCATCATAATATTTTCCAAGGATATCGATAGGATAAAGGAAATAGGCCAATTCCGTCTTCCTAAAGAAACCCTCCCCTTTTTCCAGGTCAAGGTCACTCTTTATCAGAGCCTTTTTATGCCCCAAGATATTCGCTTGGCAATACCTGGCGAATCCGAAGGAATCTTTGTAAATCTCTTGATATTTCCCCATCACATCCGATCCCTTAAAATATTTGTATTCATAGGCGAATTGTCTAATCTGAAATTTAACTTGAAAAAAACATATCACCAAAACCATTCCCAATGTCATAACATGAAGCATCCCCCCCACGCTTTTCTTGAACATCCCACCCCGCCTAGACTTCCAAAACGCCACCGAGAAAGAGAAGACAAAGATGCCCCCATAAACATATCCCAAGATATTGACCCCGTATATTTGGCCGTACTGGCAATGATTGGGACTGATTCTGGAAAACGTATCAATAAAGCGCACCATTAAAGATGCGGGCTGCCAGAAAAAAGGGGAAAAGACGACAAAAAGAATCCCAAAAATAAAGAAAAAGCCCAATTTCGTGAAATGACAAATTGAATCTTTTATATGACATGAGTTCATTCTTTATCCCTGCATTTTAAAAAATTATAAATGATTATATATGAAAAAATTCTCTTAAACAAAAAAATATTATATTTAATTTTTGAAATTAGGAATAATGTTTAATTAAATGGCAATATAAATTTTTATCAACAACTATTTGTCTATATCTGTCACTGACAGGCACAGACAAACCCACAACAAAAATAATACATTTTTAAGAAAATTAATAAATTTTAAAATTTAACTTAAAATCCTCACTTTAAACCCGACCTGGCATAATTATTGCTTAATTATAAATAGATAAAATAATTTTTATTTCAAAACTGGAGGAGAATTCATGAAAGCGTCATTACACAAAATCAGCATTATCATCTTAGCAATTGTTGGTATGCTGGCCTTTACCAACAGCCCTGCTTCAGCAGCATTTATCCCTGCTGATATTCTTTGGGTCATTGACACATCCGGGAGCATGGGAGGCGATATCGCCGAAGTTAAAGCCCGCATTCAAGATTTCAACACGGCCATGATCAATGCCGGCATTGACGCCAATTACGGCCTCGTTGAATTTGGCGGACAGTCAGGGAATGGATACAACAGCGGAACCGCTACTTTATATCAGGACATTACTGATTACGCGACTTTTATCGCTGATGGCGGGGCCTTCAGCAAAACATCTGCTTCCGGCGGAGGGACAGAAGAAGGAAGCTATGCCACACTCGTGGGCCTCAATAGCGCGACATTCCGGTCTGGCTCTGTTATCAATGTCATTTTAATCACGGATGAAGACGATGACAGCAGTCTTACCGATTTCAACTCCGCAGAAGCGGCGTTAACAGCAAAAAAAGCACTTTTCAACTTTATCGGCGTTCCAGGCACGGGCAACACAAATTCACGCTATGGCGTTCTTGCCAGCAACCATGGCGGCTACGCTTTTGACATTTATGATTTTCGTAATGATCCTGAAAATTTCTTCAACACATTTATTCAGTACAAAGTTCAAGAAATTACCGAGCACAATGCCGTTCCTGAACCGGCTTCCATGTCTTTGTTAAGCCTTGGGTTACTTGGCTTAGCCGGATTAAAAAAGAAAAGAAGCTAATTTTATCTAAAAAACACATAAAAAAAGAGGCCCGATCGGGTCTCTTTTTTTGTCTCTAACTTCTACAATTTAATATGTTCATATGTACAAAAACAGGACTTTCTGGCGGATCTTACTCTGAAACACAGTCATAACACTGAATAACCGGCTTATTCTCTTGATCAGAGTGAGAAAACATTATAATGCTCGTCTTTACACATTGTTCGGATTCCCCGCAAGCAGAACAATCAGTATATAAATCTTCATTCAAGCAACGTTTATCCCCTTTTTCAAAACGACATTCATAACACGACTCACCCGATTTCAATGTGCTGGCAAAAGTACAGTTGGGGCATTTTTTACATTCTTCCTGTGAAAGATATCCCTGGGAACTACAAGTTTCTTTCTTCGCTTGACAGGCATAGCATGACTCGCCCTGCTTAGTCTTCTGGACTTCTTCACATTCTTTTTTGGGATCAGATTTGCATTTTAAGCATTCTTCCTCAGATAACAATTTAAGATCCACACACGTCTGTTTTTTCTCCACGCAACTATAGCACTGTTGTCCTTCTTTAGTGACCTTATCTTCCTGACATTCGTTCTTCGGGTCGTCCTGGCACAACGCGCATTCTTCCTGCGACATTAACCCCAAATCTATACAGTCTTCCGGCTTCTCAACACAGCTGAAACATGCCTTGCCTTCCTTAGTCTTTTGCGCAGGTTTGCACTCTTTCTTCGGATCCTCCTGGCAAATCCCGCATTCTTCCTGCGACATTAACCCCAAATCTATACAGTCTTCCGGCTTCTCAACACAGCTGAAACATGCCTTGCCTTCCTTCGTCTTT
>JAKQKX010000049.1 GCA_029560465.1 Candidatus Omnitrophota bacterium | reverse complement strand
ACCCGGCCTCTAAAGGCGGAGATTCTCCGGACGGCCGTAAAGTGAAGGCGACGCTGCACTGGGTTTCGGCCGAGCACGCTTTTGACGCGGAGGTCCGGCTTTACGATTATCTTTTTTCAAAACCCGATCCAGCTGAAACGGAAGGCGGGCAGGATTATAAAGAGAACCTTAACCCGAATTCTTTGGAAATTTTACGGAATTGTAAACTGGAAGAGTCGTTACGCCAGGCCCGGACGGGCGTTTCTTACCAGTTCGAACGCCTGGGCTATTTTTGTGTCGATTCCGTTGATGCGGCTGACGGACATCCTGTTTTCAACCGTACGGTCACGCTGCGGGATTCCTGGGCCAAGATTGAAAAAGCTCAAAAGAAATAAAGGCTTTTTCGGAGCGTTGCTTCGGGGATGAAGGCGCTGCCGAAAAAAATACAGGAACAGAATGCTATATCAAACGAGTTTTGATATAATGACGCATAGTATATGAAAAAATCTCTCGGCCCCAAGACTTTGGTTTACCCCGCTCCCGTTTTAGTCGTTGGGACGTATGACGGCGAGAGGTCCCCCAACATGATGACGGCCGCCTGGGGAGGGATATGCTGTTCTGCCCCGCCCTGTATCGCGGTTTCTTTGCGGGAGGCGACGTATACTTACGGGAATTTAATGTTAAAACAGGCCTTTACGGTCAATATCCCGTCACAAAAATATGTGAAGGAAGCGGATTATATGGGGATGGTCTCCGGGCGGGATGAAGATAAATGCGGGGCCGTATCTCTGACGGTGGTTAACAGCGATGTTGTTGATGCGCCGTATATCAAAGAGTTTCCGGTCATTTTAGAGTGTCAGTTGATTCAGACCGTCCGGATCGGCGGGCATACCCAGTTTATCGGGGAGATCAAAGACGTTAAAGTGGAAGAGTCGTGCCTGGACCCGGCCGGGGTTCCGGATGTGGAAAAGGTGGCGCCTTTCATGTTTTCTCCGGGGGACCGGCGGTATTATGCTGTCCGGCAGTGTCTGGGAAAAGCGTTTGCGATTGGCCGGGAAAAATAATATTTTTAAATTCCGG